>JAZLGW010000016.1:0-80536 GCA_045616465.1 Lachnospiraceae bacterium
TGAGCAGACAGAAAGCAACAAGATAATGGGCGATGTAGCCGATGAGCTTATTGAAAGCTTCACAAGAGCTATGGGTATGGTATCTGGGCTTGAGGATAGTGTTACAGCTGCTAACTTCGCTATGACAAACATCTCTGACAGCACAGAGCACACTGCTGAGGCTGTTCAGTCACAGGCAGATATGTGTGTACAGATTCAGACAGAAACAGAAAATACACTTACTCAAAGTCAGCTAATGTTAGATGGTTCAAAGAGTGTTACAGACACAGTTAAGATGGGTGCCGATGACATTCATAAGCTTCAGGCTCAGGCTGATGATGTAAAGGATGCAGGAAACGCTGCTGTAGAAGTAATTGAAAGACTTTCAAAGCGAGTTGAGGATGTTCAGGAATTCGTAGGAACAATCATTGCTATTTCTGGTCAGACTAATCTCCTTTCATTAAATGCATCTATCGAGGCTGCAAGAGCTGGTGAGGCAGGTCGTGGATTTGCCGTTGTTGCAGAGGAAATCAAAGGTCTTGCTGAGCAGTCCGCACACCATGCTACCGAGATTAACCGTATCGTAAGTGAAGTAACCCAGCAGGCAGCAAACAATGCAGAACTTGCTTCCTTAATTACAACTTCTATCGCGGAAGAGCAGGTTACCCTGGACAAGGTTGTAGAGAGCTTTGAGAGTATGTCTACACAGTTAGAGACCGCAATCTCTGCCGTTAATGATGTAGACCGCGAAACGGTTGATTTGAACCAGAGAAAGATGGATGTATTAGAAGCAGTAAGCAACCTTTCCGCAATTTCTGAGGAGAACGCAGCGTCTACCGAAGAAACTGCTGCAAGCGTAGAAATGCTTCAGTCTAACATTGATAATTGCTCTAATGAGGCAACCAATCTGTCTCAGAAGGCAACAGAGTTAAATGAGCTTCTGAACTATTTCAAATAAGTTCACTGATAACGTTTACGGAGCCCCCTCGTCATTTGGCGAGGGGGCTTTTTAGGTGTATAATTAAAGGGATTGTATGCCGTTTTTTGAACGCATATTTTAGAGAAAGAAAAGGCAGGGGATAATCCGTATGAATGCCATGATATTATTTATCATACTAATGTTAGTCATTGTACTAATTGGTGTATTTAATGAGCGTGTCATGAAGTTGCAGGGAGATATTGCCCTCATTTTGTTTTCTTTCGTAATTTGTGGTGGTATATATGCTGTGAGCCGAATCTCTGGAATGGAAAAACTCAGGGATATTGTTACAGAGATTGGCAGCTTTAATTTTCAAGAGTACCTAATTGATACGGTACTTTGTTTTATGATTTTTTCTGGCGCAGGTAAGGTCAATATGAGAAAGTTTGGGCAGAACGCAGGTCCCATTGCCCTTCTTGCTTTTGTGTCCACCTGTATTTCATCATTAGCATATGGCTTTATGTTCTGGGGCGTTTCGCTTCTTCTTCCATTCCAGTTAGATTTAGTTACTTGTATTCTTCTTGGCTGTATTGTTTCTCCTACGGATCCCATTGCAGCAACCGGTATACTCAACAAACTTGGGTTATCCAAGAATGTAATGGTTGTTATAGAGAGTGAGTCTCTGTTTAACGATGGAACGGGCGTTGCATTATTCTTATTCTTTAAGAGCATTGTTTCAAAGAGCGGCAGCAGCAATTTTGTCGTAATCATGTTAAAGGAGATTTTCGGCGCTGTTCTTATTGCGGTACTTGTATCGGCAGTCATGTTATTTCTGTTTAAACTTACGAGGGAACCAATCAGACAGATTATCATCAGCTTGTTAGCAGTATCCTTAACGTATGTTTTATGCGAGCATTTTGGGTTTTCTGGTGTAATTGCTTCTGTAATCTGCGGCATGATATTTGGATATGCCAGACAGAAGATGGAACCTCGCTTAAAGGTAGAGGACCCGCATAATGTTTATGAGGATTTCTGGGAGGCACTGGAAAGTATTTTAAATGCCATTCTGTTTGCGATGATTGGCATTACCCTTCTAGATGTGCAGATTAGCCCTATGATTTTATATATTATTCCGATGGCAATTGTACTCAATCTTGTGGGACGTTTTCTGGGTGTTTGCGGTTCGAGTATGTTAATTCCGCCGAAGCGTATGCCTGGTGGATATTCCCGCATGGAGTTTGTTTCCCTGATGACCTGGAGTGCTCTTCGAGGAGGGTTGTCTCTTGCACTTGCTATGAGTACGAAAGAATTCCTTCCAGAAGATGTCTATCAGATTGTTCTGAATGTTGTATATATCTCTATTTTCTTTACCGTTATCGTGCAGGGATTAACGACGAAGAAAATATATACGGTTATAGAAACGAAGAAAGCAAACAGATTGCGTAGAAACAGCAGCTGCGCACCTAGAAAGTAGGAACGTGTATGAAGATTGTTATTGTTGGAATGACCATTACCGGTAGACATCTTGCCAGCCTTTTAGCAAAGGAGAGACAGGATGTAACAATCATCGATAAGGATGAGAAGCTTTGTGCAAAGATTACAGACCGCTATAGTGTGAATGCTGTGTGTGGGAATGCTTCCTCTCAGGAAATCCTGAAAAAAGCAGGGGCTCCCACTGCCGATGTGATTATATGTCTGACCGATGAGGATGAGGCCAATCTTTATATGGCGCTAATGGCTAAAAATCTGGGTTGTCGTTATGCTGCCGTTATGCTGAAAGACCCCTCTGTGTTTGCAGACAGAGAGCAATTAAAAGATTTATACAGAGTGGATTATTTTGTGAATCCAAGAAATGCCATTGCAGAAGCTATGGTAAGACAGTTAGGTCTTCCGGCCAAAGTCAGAGCAGATGGATATTTTGAACAGGAGGCAACCATTCTTCGTTTTACCCTCGAAGAAAATTCTCCTCTTTGTGAGATGAATGTGCAGTGCGCCAAAGAGTTTTTGGATGAGAAAATCCTAATTGTTGCCGTAGAGCGCGGAGAGACGGTTACTGTTCCACATGGGGATTATGTCCTGAAAGCGGGCGATGAAATCAGCATACTGACCAGCAATGATATCATTCGTGACGTGGCTGTGAAACTAAAATGCCTGCAAAAGCCTATTAAAAAAGTTTTTCTGGTAGGCTGTGGCAGTGTTGGTAACTATTTGGTAGATAAGCTTCTCGCAGAGAAGATTGCGGTTACGATCGTGGATGTTGATCGTGAGAAATGCATAAGGTTAAGAGAGCAGCTTCCGCCTTCCGTAGAAATCAATTATGTGGAGCAGGTGGATGCGGAAGAATTAAAAGCACTTGAAATTCATAAGCATGATGCCGTTGTTCTTCTTACCGGTGCGGACGAGGTAAACCTGGTTATCTCTATGTTTGCCTGGGCAACAGAAGTGAATTCGATCTTAACGAAGATTGATATGCCAGACTATGAAAATATTTTTAATAAAGCAAATCTTGGCATTGCTTATTCGCCCGCTTCCTTATGCGGTAATTTGTTCCTGACCTTTGTGCGAAATGTGGAAGTTTATAACGACCAGGGTAATGATATTAATAACATCTACTCCATTGCCAAGGGAGCCGTTGAGACAATAGAATTTGTGGCTTACGATACGAGCAAGGGATTACAGACACCTTTAAAGAACCTGGCAAAGCAGTTCAAGAAGGATGTATTAATTGGTGCAATCATTCGCAATAAAAAATTTATTATTCCAGATGGCAATACAACCATTGAAGTGGGGGATCGTGTGATTGTAATCACCAAGAGTCTTGCACCACTTCGTACATTAAATGAGATCTTTAAATAGGGGGATATGGTTATGGCAGATGTAATTATTGTGGGGGCAGGTCCCGGAGGAATTTTCTCAGCGTATGAACTGGTAAAACTAAATCCGGGAATGAAGATTACGGTTTTGGAAGCTGGTAATCCGCTTGATAAGAGAAAGTGTCCCATCGATGGCGATAAGATTAAGTCTTGTGTGGGCTGCAAGCCTTGCTCCATTATGAATGGCTTTGGCGGTGCAGGCGCATTTTCTGATGGAAAATACAATATTACCAATCAGTTTGGTGGAACCTTATACGAATATATTGGTAAGAACCAGGCCATTGATTTGATGAAATATGTGGATGAGATCAATCTCGCTCATGGCGGTGAAGGGACAAAGTTATACTCCACCGCAAACACAGAAATCAAGAAGCTTTGCCTGCAAAATGGTCTTCATCTCTTAGATGCTTCGGTTAGACATTTGGGAACAGACATCAACTATGTAGTATTAGAGAATATCTATAATGAGTTGAAGGACCAGGTGGATTTTCAGTTTAATACCCCCGTTGCAAAAGTAGAAAAGACAGAAAATGGATATAAGGCAATTACTGAAAAAGGGGATGTATTTGAAGGAGAAAAATGCATTATCTCCGCAGGGCGAAGCGGCTCTAAGTGGATGGAGTCTGTGTGCCAGGATTTGAACATTCCTACCAAGAGTAACCGCGTGGATATTGGTGTGCGCGTGGAGCTTCCAGCAGAAGTTTTTTCTCACTTAACGGATGAATTATATGAAAGCAAGATTATTTACCGCACGGAGAAGTACGGTGATTTAGTGCGGACCTTCTGTATGAATCCCAAGGGTGCTGTGGTGAATGAGAATACAAATGGTATTGTCACTGTAAATGGACATTCCTACGAGGATCCCGCAAAGCAGACGGAAAATACAAATTTTGCACTCTTAGTAGCAAAACATTTTTCTGCTCCTTTCAAGGACAGCAATGGATATGGTGAAAGTATTGCAAGATTATCGAATATGCTAGGTGGTGGCGTCATCGTACAGCGTTTTGGTGATTTGATTGCAGGAAAAAGAAGTACTGAGAGCCGTATTCAGGAAGCATTTATTACACCTACCCTGGCAGCAACGCCTGGCGATTTAAGCCTTGTAATGCCAAAACGTATTTTGGATGGCATTATCGAAATGATTTATAAACTAGATAAGATTGCACCGGGAACAGCGAATGTTGATACCCTCCTTTATGGCGTGGAAGTTAAATTTTACAACATGGAGGTGGAGATTGACGAGAATCTGGAGACACCGCATAAGGGACTATTTATTATTGGTGACTGCTCCGGTATTACCCACTCCCTGTCTCATGCTTCTGCCAGCGGTGTTCATGTTGCAAGAGTCATTGCGGGAGCAAAGTAGCTCATGAGAATTTTACTCGGCCTTTTGGTATTATTTGTCCAGAGTTTTTATATGCAGATGAATCCGTCTGTCTTAATGCCAGAAATTATGCCAGATGAGCTTTTGCCCAAATGGGAAGAGAAGCAGGCGCTTCGACAGCAGGCATTGGAGGATTATGGTTCTCCCGCCTTCCTGGATGCAGAGGAAGTTAAAAGAACGCTATCCTATCAGGGGACGTCGAAGGCACATACTGTGGACGAGTATGTAAGGGCAAAGGAATTTTTAGAAAATTATACCCCTTCCTATAGCATTCGCATTGCCTGTCTGGGGGATAGTATTACGTATGGTGCCAATAGCAGCGGAACGATGGGGGTAACCTATCCGGATACCTTGGCGGGTTACTTTACCAATGCGGAGGTTTTGAACTATGGCATTGCAGGTTCCTCACTAAGTACCGTTGGGGATAATCCCATGGTAAAGCGCTACACGGATATTCCAGAAGATGTGGATGTGATTATCCTATTAGGGGGTGCCAATGATTCCTTTTTTGGAACCAGAAGTCAGTTTGGTGCAGACAGTCTGTTAGATGAGGGAACATTTTTAGGCGATGCAGACATACTCATAAAGGGGATTAAGAAACAGTATCCCGATGCACTGCTTATTGTATGTACACCACTAGATACCTATAAATCCGACGAAGTAGTTCTCACATACCCGGATATGGTTCCGCTACGAGAGTATGCGGAGGGGCTATTACGCGTAGCAGCCAGCAATGAAGTACCTGTAATCGATTTGTATCATAGTGGAATCCTAAATACATATGATCCGGAAGTTACCGCGCAGTTTTGCCTAGATGGGGTTCATCCCAATGATCTTGGATATACTTATTTGGGAACCTACATAGCAGCACAGGTGGTTAGAATTTTAGAAGAGAATGGATATTAGAGAGTAAGATGTTACGATTTATTGTTTCGATACTATTATTGGGAATATTTTTTCTTATAACCCTGCCTTTTCTAGGCATACTTTTTATTGTGCGTCTGTTTTCCAGAAGGACCGCGTCTATTATCGCATTAGCTTTTGTAAGACCTTTGTTCTATATCATTGAGGGTGTAACGGGAACGAAAGTGAAGGTGAAGGGAAAAGAACGGATTCCGCAAAAGGAAGCAGTTTTATATGTATTAAATCACAGAAGTTATTTTGATATCATACTGACATATCCAAGAGTGGCAGGTCCAACGGGATATGTAGCAAAAAATGGATTGGAAAATGTTCCTTTCCTATCATGGTGGATGCGCGTCCTTTCCTGCGATTTTATGGACAGACAGGATATTAAAAAAGGCTTGCAGACCATTGTGCGTAGCGCGGAACGAATCCAGAAGGGGATATCGATTGCGATTTGCCCGGAGGGAACCAGAAATAAAACAGCAGATCCCCTTCTTCCCTTTAAAGGTGGCGCTTTAAAGATTGCCGAGAAGGCAGGCTGTAAGATTGTGCCAGTGGTATGTAACGGAACGGATGATGTTTGGGAAAAACAGTATCCGAAGATGAAACCTGCAAAAGTTATTATTGAGTATTTGCCTCCCATTGATGTGGGCGCGATGGATAAAGCAGCGAAAAAGGGACTTACGGATATGGTTTATGCACAGATGCAGGAGTGCTATCTGCGAAATGAAAAAGAAAGATTGGGATAGGGCATGGAAAAACTATTCATTCAAAATGCACATATTATAAATCCTGCCGATGGAACCGAGTTTGATGGAAACATTCTTTGCGAAGAAGGAATCATTCGGGAAGTTGGCGAAGTATCTGCACCGGAAGGGGCAACGATTATTGCGGCGGATGGACTGATTGCAGCCCCTGGATTTGTAGATGCGCATGTGCATTTTAGAGACCCTGGATTTACTGCAAAGGAAGATATTTATACAGGTGCAAAAGCGGCAGCAGCTGGCGGATTTACGTCGGTGATTATGATGGCGAACACCAAACCGGCCATCGATAATGAGGAAACGTTATCCTATTGTCTGAAAAAAGGCGCCGAAACAGATATTCACGTATATAGTGCATGTACGGTTACGAAGGGGATGGAAGGGGAAACACTTTCTGACTTGATAAATCTTCGAAAGAGCGGTGCGGTTTGCTTTACCGACGACGGAAAGCCGATTATGAAGGCAGACTTAGTGAAAGAAGCGATGGAGATTGCAAAGGACTGTAATGTTCCTATCAGTTTTCATGAGGAAAATCCGGCATTTATTAAGACCAACGGAATCCACGAAGGAAGCGTTAGTAAAGAACTGGGTATTCCTGGATCTCCCAGAGAGGCGGAAATCGATCTTATCCAGAGAGACTGTGAATTGGCATTAGAAACCGGGGCTAAGGTTGTTATTCAGCATATTAGTTCCAAAGAGGGCGTAGCGTTAGTAAGGACTTACCAGCAAAAGGGGGCGTGTATTTTTGCAGAAGCAACGCCGCATCATTTTTCACTAACCCATGAAGCGGTTAGAGAGCATGGAACCTATGCAAAGATGAATCCTCCTCTGCGAGAAGAAGAGGACAGACTGGCGGTAATAGAAGGTCTCAAAGATGGAACCATTTCTATGATTGCGACAGATCATGCACCGCATACCAAAGAGGAAAAGGCGGCGGAAGAATTTGGCAAAGCGCCAAGTGGAATCATTGGATTAGAAACCTCTCTTTCTTTGGGAATCAAGAATTTAGTGCAGCCGGGATATCTCTCTATGATAGAACTTATGCAGAGAATGAGTTATGGAACTGCCAAACTATATAATCTGCCAGCAGGAAAATTAGAAACCAATGCGCCAGCAGATATTGTGTTATTCCATCCAACAGAATTAAAAAAGGCAGGTCCATATTATTCCAAGGCTGAGAATACGCCTTTTACGGGACAGGAACTGCCAGGTGTTATAAAATATACGATTTGTAAAGGAAAGGTCGTTTTCAAAAGCGCGTCTTGTTAAAAGACTTTTTGGCTCAACGTGCTGTTGGCGTAGGCTCTGTCCTCGGTAACATCCTCGCCAAACCAATCCGGTGCGTGGTAAGCCTGCATTTCCTCTGTGCTGTCAAACTCTACCTCAGCAAGAACAAGAGGGGCAAAAGGGGCGGCAAAAATATCCAGTTCAATCGTATGCTTGCCATCTGCATCAGGGATAAGATAGCGGGTTTTGGTGATGATATTGCCATCGGCTTTTGCTTTCAGGTGGTGATAGGCCTCTTCAGAAAGAGGAAGATTGTATTCTTCTCGAATCGCAAAGCCTTGTCCTTTATAGGTTATATAATAATTCTCATCTTTTCTTCGTACGCGAACAACGGGCGAGGTGCAGAGATAAGCCTGTTCGATGATATGAAAAGGATATTGTGACAGGTCAGGGATTTTTTTTACTAAATATTTGCGCTCAATTTCGTAATGTTCCATGGGAGTCTCCTATAAAGGTAATAATACTTGGTGCGAAGCGAGGCACCATCAAAATAATTATACAATAAACAGTAGTAAGTGAGGTCATTATGGCAAAAGAAAAACAGACAGCAGTTGTAGTGAGCCAGGAAAAATTAACAGATGGGGTGTATTCTTTGGTATTACAGGCACCGATGGCAAAGAATGCCTGCCCAGGTCAGTTTGTGGCGGTATTTCCGAAGGACAAGAGCCATCTCTTGGGTCGCCCTATCAGTATTTGCGATGCAGATGCGGAGAAAGAAACCCTTCGACTTGTTTACAGAGTTGCAGGAAATGGAACGGCGGAGTTTTCTGCGTTACAGCCCGGTGAAGAAGTAGCTATTCTCGGTATTCTGGGTAATGGTTATGTTTTTTCACTCTTTGAAGGAAAGAAAATCATCATAATTGGTGGTGGTATTGGTATTCCACCTATGCTTATGACAGCGAAGAAGTACGAAGGAGAAAAGGTCGCTGTTCTTGGGTATAATGGTGGCGATTTGTTCCTGAAAGAGGAATTTGACAAACTGTGCAGTACGTATGTAGCAACGATGGACGGCTCCGCCGGTACAAAGGGAACCGTTATTGATGCTATAAAGGAGGCTGGAATCACAGGAGATGTAATTTTAGCTTGTGGCCCTATGCCTATGCTTCGTGCAGTCAAGGAATATGCGAAAGAGAATAACATGGAAGCGTTTATTTCCTTGGAAGAAAGAATGGCCTGTGGTGTTGGAGCCTGTCTTGGATGTGTAACAAAGACAACAGAAGTGCATCACCATACCCATGTAGAGAATGCAAGAATTTGTCTGGATGGTCCTGTATTTAATGCAGAAGATGTAAATATTTAAGGAGAGAGCGGATTATGAACACAAGTGTAAATATTGCTGGCGTAGAGTTAAAAAATCCTGTCATGACTGCCTCTGGTACATTTGGCTCTGGCGCAGAATACAGTGAGTTTGTAGATTTAAATAAATTAGGCGCTGTGGTAACCAAGGGTGTGTCCGCGGTTCCCTGGCCAGGAAATCCTACCCCGCGTGTAGCAGAAGTATATGGTGGAATGTTAAATGCGATTGGATTACAAAATCCTGGTGTGGAAGTTTTTGCTTCCAGAGATATTCCCTTCTTACAGCAGTTTGATACCAAAGTTATTGTAAATGTCTGCGGAAAGACAGTGGAAGACTATATTGCGGTTGTAGAACGACTGAATGACGAACCGATTGATATGATGGAAATCAATTTGTCCTGTCCGAATGTAAAAGCAGGGGCTCTTGCATTTGGTCAGGATGCGAAGGTTTTAGCGGGTGTTACCTCAGCGCTTCGTATGGTTTGTAAGAAACCGATGATTATTAAATTAAGTCCGAATGTGTCTAATATTGGCGATATGGCAAGGGCAGCAGAGTCCGCCGGCGCAGATGCGGTGTCTTTAATTAATACGCTGATTGGAATGAAAATTGATATCAATCGCCGCAAATTTGTGCTTGCAAATAAGACGGGTGGTTTTTCCGGTCCCGCTGTAAAACCGGTTGCGGTACGTATGGTTTATGAGGTAGCGCAGGCTGTACAGATTCCTATTATTGGTATGGGTGGTATTGCAAATGCAGAAGACGCTATCGAGTTTATTCTTGCAGGCGCAACAGCAGTATCTGTAGGCACCATGAACTTTGTAGATCCAAAGACAACGGAGAAGGTGGCCGCAGGCATTGAGGAATATATGCAAAAGTATGGTGTGGCAGATATCAAGGAATTAATTGGTGCTGTAAATCAATAATTTTTGCGAATATTTATTAAACTTATTTGGCAGACAGCCGATATAAGAGATAAGAACTAGTAGGCTACAACCATGAAAGGAGACAGAAAAATGGATGTAAATGGAGTTACAAGTGTAGCAGCAACAAGCGGTGTACAGAGTCAGGCTAAGGCAGAGAGCAAGGCCCCCGCACAGGAGGAAAAGAAAGCTTCTACCTCTTTTAGCGAGGAAGCCGCTGTTTATGAAAAGAGTGAAGCACCCGCTTCAAATGGGAAGATTTATACTTCCAACCCTGATTTGGTTGCTAAGTTAAAAGCTGACGCAGAGGCAAGAACCAGCCAGTTGCAGGATATCGTTAATAAGTTATTAACCAAGCAGGCGGGAACCTTCGATGCAGCACAGGGGCTTAAGAAGTTTTATGAGAACCTGGAAGTAGACGAGGAAACCAGAGCGCAGGCCCAGAAGGATATTGCAGACGATGGTTACTGGGGTGTAGAGCAGACCTCTTCTCGTATCTTTGATTTCGCTATGGCATTAACAGGTGGTGATCCTGACAAGATGGAAGAGATGAAGGACGCCTTCACGAAGGGATTCAAGCAGGCTACCAAGGCTTGGGGTGATGAACTTCCTGATATTAGCCATAGAACCGCAGATTCTGTTTACAAGAAATTTGAAGATTACCAGAAGCAGATGGCAGAGCAGGCTACGACAGGAAATGTGTAAAGAGCTGCTAACCACTGGGGTTTTTTAATTAATGTTAGGACGTATGAAAACGAAAGTTTTTCATACGTCCTATTTTTATGGGGATATATGACGTATTCTTGATGAAAAAATGTATAGTTCTCATTGTCCCCCATAGATGACCAGTAGTGCCAAAGACGATTGACATAATGCTAAAATAGTACAAATGTATTGACCTGATAGTGATTTAGCAATATATTAAAAATGGATGTGGTAAAACAAATGGTTAAATGGAGGGTGTTTTATGTCGAGTACAATACAGGTTAGAGTGGAAGAGGAACTTAAATTGAAGTCAGACTCGTTGTTTAAAGAGCTAGGTACAGATACAACAACTGCCATCAGAATGTTTTTGACACAAGCAGTGGCAGTAGGAGGTTTTCCGTTTGAGATTAAGAGACCGATAGTGGGCAATCCATACGCAAGAATGACGGAGGATGAATTGCTAGATAAATTACGGATTGCAAGAGAACAGGGTGACTCTAGAAACGCAGACACCGTGGTTGCGGATATGAGGGCGAAGTATGGTTTATAAAGTGAATATAATGAAATCTGCAGAGACGGATTTAGAAATGTTCATTACTTACCTCCTTTTTGAAAAGAAAAATGAGCAAGCGGCTCAAAATGTTTTGAATGATTTTGAACAAACCAAAGACATTCTGTCACATATAGCTGGGAGTTTAAAGGTGTGTGATAACGAAAGATTAAAAGAATTAGAGTATAGACGGATAAATTTTCAAAATCACAGGTATTTTATGTTGTATCGAGTAGAAAATGATACGGTTTATGTCGATGGAATTTTTCATGAATTACAAGACTATGAGAATAAATTGAAATAATCTTGAAAGTTGGTGGGACCGAGTAGGCCATAGTAGGAAATGTATAAAGAACTACTAACAGAAACATATTTAGAGATACTTGTTCTGTATGTGGAAACGAAGTTAGTACACCTAATCAGTGAATGGTCTGATACCGAGAATGAAGGAATGCATAGGAGGCGCAAAATGCGCCTCTTTTTATATGGAAAAGGGCGTTATTCGCTTTAAATGATTTAAAGGCGAATAAAAAAATGATTAAAGCGAATAAAAACGAGTTTAAGACGAATAATTGTTGACTTAAAACGAATAATATACTATTTTATTAGCAAAGGTTAGGTGAACATATGAAAATTTCAGAAGAAAGAAAACAACAGATTATCATTTATTTGCTTGAAAAAATATACCAGAAGCATGAATCAATCTCAAAAACTGTGATGGAAGCATTTGATATCAACCAGAATACTGTTCATGGGTATATAAACCAATTAGTAGATGAGGGCGTAATTCGAAGAGTGAAACGTGGTCAGTACGAATTAATCTCGAATGTATATGAACACACGATAACCAAGGGGGAGAAAGCTATGGTGGATGATACCATTGCATATACACGATATCTCTCGCCGTTGATTCAAAAATTTGAAAGTAACGTTCAGCACATCTGGAATTACACATTAAGTGAGATGATGAATAATGTTATTGACCATGCAAATGCTGAAAAAGTTAACATTATAGTGGAACAGAATTATCTTTCGACTACGGTTATCATAGTTGATGATGGTATCGGTATATTTCAAAAAATAAAAGAGTATTTTAATCTAGAGACACTTGATGAAGCAATCGGTGAACTGTTCAAAGGGAAATTAACAACGGATGCGAAGAATCATTCTGGTGAGGGGATTTTCTTTAGCTCTAAAATGATGGATGACTTTTTTATTGTATCGAGTGGTAAAATTTTCACAACAAATAAATATGACAACACAAGAATTATCGATATGGCATCTGAGAATACAAAGGGAACAATTGTATTGATGAAGTTGTCGAATTATACAAACAAGGAAGTAAAGGAAGTATTTGACTTATATGCTAATGTTGATGGGGGCTTTATAAGAACAAGAATCCCTGTGAAGAATTTTTTTGAAACTTCACCCGTGTCACGTTCACAAGCAAAACGTGTCTGCAACAGACTAGAAAAATTTAAAGAAGTCATTTTGGATTTTGATGGAGTTGATTGGGTAGGACAGGCTTTTGCCCACCAACTATTTGTTGTGTTTGCAAAGGAGCATCCGGATATAACATTACATCCAGAAAATATGAACCAGGACATTTTGAAAATGTATAATCACGTATTGTGCTGATAGTGTGTTACGCATACTAGGGGGCAGGTACGACTGGACTATTTTGAATAAAAGTTAGCCAAGCAGAGATAAAATTTGCTGGTTGCTTTGATTTGCCTGCGCAAGCATTGTTTGGGCTGCCTGACGAATAATGTTATTATTGCTAAATGCGACCATTTCTTCTGCCATATCAGTATCTCGTATTACTGATTCTGCTGCGGTGGTATTCTCGACAACATTATCAAGATTTCGAATAGTATGTTCCAGTCGATTTTGACTTGCACCATAATAGGATCGAATCGCAGATATCTTTTCGGAGGCTCTATCAATAAATGCTAAGCTTCGCTGTGCAGTAGCTACTGTGGATACATCTGGGGTTTCCATAAACTCTCTATTATCACAGCGTGTTCCGTCCCAGGCTGTGTGCGGGCCATATTCTGCGTTAAAAAACAACCCAAAACCAGAAATATCAAATTTAAGCAAACTGATAAATTGTCCTGCTTCTGCTCCAACCTGTAAGTCAATAGGAGAACTGTACAAAATACCAGGTGCAATATCTTTGCCAAGCGAATGTAATTTCTTCGCGTATTTTTCTAGTTCATCCGGTGACATATCGGGTTTGTCCTCATCTCTTTCGGCGCTGTTATTAGGACCAGCGGGATAAGGCTGGTAGGCATTATTCTTAATTGTATTTTTTACTGCACTGTTCGTTTCGTCGAGATTATAATAGTTTGTTGTCGCGCTGGGGCTTTTAAATAAATCGGAAGCCTTCGTTCCAAGACTGCTTCCTAAGATAGAACCTGCGCCATCTGCACCTCTTGCAGTCAGTAAATCCTTCATGCGACTTACGGTATCCCCATCACCATTTTTGAAGGTTCTTTCAAAATCGGCAAGCCCAGAAAAACTTGTCTTGCTTTTTATTGCTTCGTCTAAGGTTTTCCCTTTTGCAACCTCTGTAAGGATGCTATCCAAGCCACTTCTAATGGAAGAGGATGATACACCACCACCTGCATAAGAACCGAGCACCATGGCCGCGGCGTAGCCAGCTCCATAAGGCATGGTAAATATTTGATCCATATAATTCTTGATTTCCTTGTCGGTGGATATAGCACTTAATTGGCCAGACATCCAGCCGCCATCACCACTACTAGTCTGCGCAACACCTTCAACAAACCAGCTAGGAAATTCGCCAGTTGTTCCCGCTCCTAACATACCGCCTGTCACGGTGTCATACATCATAATATGCGTCATTTCGTGTGCAATGGTAGCTCCGAGATCTGCTTTTTGTGCGTCTGTCATCGATGAAAAAGAAGCAACGGGATAATCTGACGTATCTACATTTAACTTGTAGGTCATCGTTGTATCCGTACCAGAAGTAAGCGTTACTGCTGCTGATGCTAGGACACCTCCTCCACCATCAATATTTGCCATGTTTAGGCCAATTTTGATATTTTTTGTTGCAGCGGCAGAGAATAAGGACGGATATGCCTGTTCTAACTTTTTCGCAGCATCTGCAACCGATGCTTTGATAAAATCAGCCATGTCGCTGTGCGTATTCGCAGAACCGACTTTATCCGTACTATCTACAGAATCCTGGTGTTTTATACTGCCACCACCATCTACACCGACAAATTCCCACGAGATTTCAAAATGCTCTGTTTTAAAAGGTTCTTCTGATGGTGCTTTATCGGGGTATAGTTTTTCCCCGGGTGAAAGAGGTTTTGGCATGTTGTAGTAGGAGGGTTCCCCATTACAAAACACATTTATCTCATTAAAAACAGTTGTATCATTTACTCTGTCTATTTCAGTTGTTAACTGACTTACTTCTTCTTGAAGATAGCTTCTGTCTGTGTCACTGTTTGTATCGTTGGATGCCTGAATAGCCAGAACTTTCATACGATTCAAGATATCGTGTACTTCGCCACATGCACCATCTGCAATCTGACAAAAAGAAATACCATCCATTGCATTTTCTGAGGCCCTGGTAAGACCTTTGATTTGACGACGCATTTTTTCTGAAATTGCAAGACCCGCCGCGTTATCTGCTGCACGATTGATTTTATAACCTGAACTTAATTTTTCTGTGTTTTTCGCAAGACCCACATCGACAATGCCAAGATATCTGCTTGCATTCATCGCCTGCATGTTTGCTTTAACTACCATACCCATAATATTGTTTCTAGTCCCAAAGTCCGTTTGGAGTAAAGGTTATCTTCTGGTGACAAAGGGGGCATATTTCTACAGTCGTCCCCTTCGTTTCTTCGTAAATTAGTTGCATTGGCGCATGACAATCATCGCAAATTGCCGTTCTACTTCTAGAAAACTTTTTGCAATGATCACAAAAGAAAAGCTTTACCCCTTCCTTTTGATTAAAATCTCGCCTGCCAAAACCGAGATAATAATCCCGGTCTTTTTGGCAGGCACAATTTACTTGAATAATTTTACCCATTGTTACCCTCTTAAAAACTTCCTATATTAAAACATATCGGTTATGAAAACGTTTTACTTTAATTTGTACTGCAATGGCCAGTGGAAGAAATGTAGGGAAAACAAAATAACACTATAATCGCACGAAATATAAAAATAGTGTTATACTAGCATGAGAGGTGAAAAACATGTTCTCAGAGCTAGTAACAAATGACTATAAGATGCAGATGTCTGGAACCAGTGAAGGGAGTCAGGAAAAGTACTACAAAGATGGATACTGGTATAAAGAAAATAAACATGGCGATGAAGCGAGGGCAGAGTATCTTTCGTCTAGATTATTGACGTTTTCTTCGTTGCAACCATCCGAGTATATTTTGTATGAGATGGGAACAATTAACGGAAAAAAAGGATGTAGGAGTAAAAATTTCCTTGGAGAAGAAGAGGAGCTAATTACATTTTACAGGCTATATTTTAACGAGACGGGAGAAGATCTTTCGAAAAAATATATGGGATACGGTTCAGCAGAAGAACGTATCGCTTTTACAATAGATGAAATGAAGCGAATTACGGGTTTAGATGTATGCGATTATTTACGAAAGATAATTACATTAGACCGTATTATTCTAAATGAGGATAGACATGTAAATAATTTGGCACTTGTATATGGAGAGAAAGGCTTTCGACCGGCGCCAATTTTTGATAATGGGATTTCTCTGCTTACGGCGAATCGAAGCGTGTCTATGCAAACACCTATGAAAGATAATGTAAGGAAGGTTGTGGCGCGACCATTTTCTGGCGACTTTGAGAAAATGTATTCTTGCTTGGGGAAGGGATTTGAACTAAATACAGAAGATGCGATTGCGTGGCTTCAAACAGAAGGGATGTCCTTTGAACGAGAAGTGTTACTTTATCAGTTAAAGCATTTGGAGGGGGTTTGATGGAAAACTGTCGGGAACTATATTATTTTTTTCTGATGAAGATAGCGGAGATAGAACAAAGTCTTCAAGGAATAGAAAAAGAATTGCAGGAACTGGATTCGCAGATAACTTATACCAATATTTTTATAAAGAATATTCAAGGGAGATTGTACTACTATGGGCAGTGGTACGAAGGTAAAAGGTTAGTGAATAAATCTTTGGGGAGAGTTAGTCCAGGAAGTATTGCGGATATGGAAATGAAAATTGAGCGCTATCAGGAACTAAAGGAAGCAAAGGAAGAAAAAGAAGAGTTGCTACGATTTGTGCAGAAGAGTCTAGAGCGGTTGAAACGCCAGAAAGAGAATGTTAAAAAAGCAGACGAGAATTACACGTTTGAAGTGTATTGGAAGAATGAGATTGCTTCGAGAGTATATGTGCGAGGAGAAGAAATTAGAGTCACAAGGTTAATTAAGCATCCTGTTAAACAAATCTTTGCGAAGGATAAGATGACCAGGCATCAGCTCAATACGATTTTTCTTTCGCGGTGCTGGGACCCCGATAGGCGGGATAGCGATTTGCTGTTGAAAGGTTTAGGATTGGAAACTTTTAATCCCAGAGAAATTGTAAGAAGAACACATGGTGTTATGTATAACGATTTTATTTGGTTTCGTTTCCCGGGAGAGAACTTGCGGGCGGAAGATGTGCTTTGCCGTTAGGAAGACCTCGCTTCCCCTTTATATCACAATTTCCCTAAGTGCATAATATTCTAATGTGGCTTTGCACACCAGAATGTTTTCGGAAGTGTAAAAATTGACTTCATAGGTAAGGAGAGAGCGTCCTGCTTTCAGCTCCACTGTTTCGACGAGTAAATCTTTCTCTGCTGGTGCTCCATTTAAGTAGTGGATATGACCGGTAGAAGTTGTAACATACTTTCCATACGTCATGGCAGCGGTACCAGCAACCGTATCGGCTACGGCATAGTAGAGTCCGCCGTGCACAGTGCCAAATGGATTGGCGATTTCTTTTGAACCTTTTAGGAGGGCTTTCACATATCCTTCCTTTATTTCAAGAATTTCAATCGGGAGATGCCCGATAAAGCCAACGGGCTGTTCAATATTCTTTTTCAAATATTCCAATAGTTCCATAAGCTATATTTACATTATATTTCCCATCTTCCGCTGGCACCGCAGGGAAGAACATAATCTGAATTCTTTATAGGGAGTCCGATTTCTTCACTGTGGACCTGCCCACCGTGCTTCTCTTCAACTGCTTTCTTAATCATATAGGTAAGAACGCCAGGCTGCAGCCCGGTTGTATAGGAATTAACCAGGAAGAACAGGGGCTGGTCACTTAATAGCTCGGCAGCGGAGGAGATGAGGGGGAAGACACAGTCTTCTAATTTCCAAATTTCGCCCTTGGGTCCTCGTCCATAGGAGGGTGGATCCATAATGATGCCGTCATAGTGGTTACCTCTGCGAATTTCGCGGTCGATGAACTTTTGGCAGTCATCCACGAGCCATCGGCAGCTGGTTTCAGGAATTCCAGAACTGATAGCATTTTCCTTGGCCCACTGTACCATACCTTTGGAAGCATCAACATGCGTTACATGTGCACCAGCAGCGGCAGCAGAAACGGTGGCACCCCCGGTATAAGCGAAAAGGTTTAATACCTTCACGTCTTTTCTGCCGGAATTCTTGATTTTGTTATAAAACCAGTCCCAGTTCGTCGCCTGTTCGGGAAACAGGCCTGTATGCTTAAAGGAAAATGGCTTCAAATGGAAGGTTAGTGTATCGCCGGGAAGGTCATAATGAATGGTCCACTCCTTGGGGAGGTCACGAAATTCCCATTCGCCACCGCCTTTGCTGGAACGATGATAATGTCCATTCCATTTTCTCCAGCCGGGATGCTCCTTGGGTGTATTCCAGATTACCTGAGGGTCTGGGCGAAGCAGGGTATACTTACCCCAGTTCTCGAGCTTTTCTCCTTCGGAGGTATCTAGTATTTCATAATCTTTCCAATTATTAGCGACCCACATAGTATTTCTCTTTCTATTCTTAATTAAAATATTTTTTACATATTAAAGCAGATTGGATTATCGGTATAAGGACAAAGCATTCCTTTCTGTCCTTTGTGTAGGAGCATTACAGCCTCTTATTGTTCTTTCTTATATAGTAGCAATTCCGGAACACGACGTTCCGGAAAGCCTGCACTGAGACAGGATGTCGAATTGCAGGCGGTTGCGTATCACACCGCAAACTTATGGAACAATTAGAGGGGTGTGCGACGGAACCTGGACAGAAGGGAATCTTTGTCCTATAAAAAACAGTTTCTTCTATATATATGTATTATGTAAACTGACCTTGCATATCCGACTACATTATAATATAATCCCTTTGTCAGCACAATTCCCCAAGAATTTGTGGTCTGTGGTCTATATTTTGTGGATTTCGCCTTTTCGACGAAAATTTATGAAAAATTTTGTCAAAATTTTCAAAAAAGTTCTTGCAATTAAAAAATCCCGTGTTATAATGGCTATTGCTGTGGCATGATAGCGATGAAGCGTGAGGTTGCTATGAGTGCGAAAGTGCTTATAGGTTTTCCGTGGAGCGAATGTCAATGCGGAGTCTGTGATCCGCAACAAATTTGACGACAAGTCACTGTACGAACCGTCTGCAAAGGCAGAAACGACGTGTAAAACTAAATGTGAGTTTAGGACACACACGGGTAAGTGTACAGTCACCAGCTTGTCGTACTTAGAGAAAAATTAAAAGTACGAAAAGGAGGCGACTTTTTTTATGGCAAATCAGGCAAGAATGAGAGTCACATTAAAAGCGTATGATCATCAGTTAATTGATGCATCAGCAAAGAAGATTATCGAAACAGTTAAGAAGAACGGTGGAGAGGTTTCCGGACCAGTTCCCCTGCCTACTAAGAAAGAGGTAGTTACCATTCTTCGTGCAGTACACAAGTACAAGGATTCCAGAGAACAGTTCGAGCAGAGAACTCACAAGAGACTCATCGACATCATGAATCCTTCCCAGAAGGTTGTTGAATCCCTTCAGAAGATGGATATGCCTGCTGGTGTAAGTTTCGACGTTAAGATGAAATAATTATCATAATTATTATTTTTTAGAAAGAAAAGCCTCTACTAACTTTATGTATAGCCCCAAGGGGTGTAGGAAACACAGAACCTATAGCGAAAGCCTATACCGCTTTAGTAGAAAAAAAGGAGGAAAAAATGAAGAAAGCAATTTTGGCTACTAAGATTGGTATGACCCAGATCTTCTCAGAAGACGGCGCACTGATCCCCGTAACTGTATTACAGGCTGGTCCTTGCACAGTTACCCAGGTTAAGACTGTAGAGAACGATGGTTACAGCGCAGTGCAGGTTGGTTACGTTGACAAGAAGGAAAAGGTTATTAACAAGGACAAGGCTGGCAAGAAGGAAATCGCACATCGTCATGGTGTGAACAAGCCCCTTCAGGGACACTTCGCAAAAGCTGGCGTTTCCGCTAAGAGATATTTAAGAGAGTTCCGTTTTGAGAACGCAGAAGAGTATCAGTTAGCACAGGAAATCAAGGCAGACATCTTCGCTGAAGGCGATAAGATTGATGCAACCGCTACCTCCAAGGGTAAGGGATTCCAGGGTGCTATCAAGCGTCACGGACAGTCCAGAGGACCTATGGCTCACGGTTCCAAGTATCACAGACATGCTGGTTCCAACGGTGCATGTTCATCTCCTTCCAGAGTATTCAAGGGAAAGAGAATGCCCGGACACATGGGTTGCGTAACCGTTACTGTTAAGAATCTTGAGGTTGTTAAGGTTGATGCTGAAAAGAACCTGATTCTTGTAAAGGGTGCAGTACCTGGACCTAAGAAAGCACTTGTTACGATTAAAGAAACAACAAAGGCTGAAGCATAAGAAAGTCGAAAGGAGGACAACTTATCATGGCAACAGTTAATGTATTAAATATGGAAGGCAAGGAAGTTGGCACGATCGACTTAAGCGATGCAATCTTTGGTGTAGACGTTAATGAACATTTATTACACCTTGCAGTAGTGCAGCAGCTTGCTAACAATCGTCAGGGAACCCAGAAGGCAAAGACCCGTTCTGAAGTATCCGGTGGCGGAAGAAAGCCTTGGAAGCAGAAGGGAACCGGTCACGCAAGACAGGGTTCAACCAGATCTCCTCAGTGGACTGGTGGTGGTGTAGTATTCGCTCCCGTTCCTAGAGATTATGAGACCAAGATGAACAAGAAGGAAAAGAGAGCAGCACTTAAGAGCGCTCTTACCGATAAGGTTCAGAATCAGAAACTCATCGTTCTTGACGAACTTAAACTTGATGAAGTTAAGACCAAGAGAATGGCTGAGATTCTTAAGAACATCAAAGCTGAGAAGGCTTTAGTTGTTACGGAAGACAAGGATCAGAATGTTATCCTTTCTACCAGAAACATTGCTGACGCTAAGAGCGCTATGACCGGCACCATGAACGTATATGATGTTATGAACGCTGGTACCGTAGTACTTACCAAAGCAGCGGTAGCAAAGATTGAGGAGGTATATGCATAATGGCAGCAGTTGAATATTATGACGTAATTTTAAAGCCTCTTGTAACCGAGAAGAGCATGGATATTATGGCTGAGAAGAAGTACACCTTCCTTGTACACACCGAAGCTAATAAGACCCAGATCAAAGAAGCAGTTGAGAAGATGTTTGAAGGCGTTAAAGTCGCTAAGGTAAACACCGTAAACCAGGATGGAAAGACCAAGCGTCGTGGCCGTACTGTTGGAAAGACTGCAGCAACCAAGAAAGCTATCGTACAGCTTACAGCAGATAGCAAGGACATTGAGATCTTCTCAGGTCTGTAAAATACGGTTGCAACCATACACAAGACAAGTGTGATAATAAACGTAAAAGGAGATAAAAAGACATGGGTATCAAAACTTATAATCCCTATACCCCGTCCCGTAGAAACATGACCAGTTCTGACTTCTCCGAGATTACCAAGAGCACTCCTGAAAGAAGCCTCTTAGAATCTAAGAAGAAGACCAGCGGTCGTAACAATCAGGGCAAGATCACCGTTCGTCACCACGGCGGCGGAAACAGACAGAAGTACAGAATTATCGATTTCAAGAGAAATGCTAAGGATGGCGTTCCTGCAAAGGTTATCGGTATCGAGTACGATCCTAACAGAACTGCAAACATCGCATTAATCTGCTATGCAGATGGCGAGAAGGCATATATCTTAGCACCTCAGGGCTTAACCGATGGTATGACCGTTATGAACGGTGCTGAAGCAGAAATCCGCGTAGGTAACTGCTTACCTCTCTCTGAGATCCCTGTAGGTACCCTGGTACATAATATTGAGCTTTTCCCTGGTAAGGGTGGTCAGATGGTTCGTTCCGCTGGTAACAGCGCACAGCTGATGGCAAAAGAAGGAAAGTACGCAACACTTCGTCTTCCTTCTGGCGAAATGAGAATGGTTCCTATCGGATGCCGTGCTTCCATCGGTGTAATCGGAAATGGTGATCACAACCTTATCAATTACGGTAAAGCTGGTCGCAAGCGTCACATGGGTATTCGTCCTACCGTTCGTGGTTCCGTAATGAACCCTAACGACCATCCTCACGGTGGTGGTGAAGGTAGAGCACCTATCGGTCGTCCTGGTCCTTGCACCCCTTGGGGTAAGCCGGCAATGGGCTTAAAGACCAGAAAGAAGAAGAAGAACTCTAACAAGCTGATCGTAAGAAGACGCGATGGTAGAGCGATCAAGTAATTAGCCGTAACTTTTAAGGAGGAAATATCATGGCCAGATCATTAAAGAAAGGACCTTTCGCTGACGCTAGCCTTTTAAAGGCAGTAGATAAGATGAATGCGTCCGGCAACAAGCAGGCAATTAAGACTTGGTCCCGCCGTTCTACAATCTTCCCTTCCTTCGTAGGATTGACGATTGCAGTACATGACGGTCGCAAGCATGTGCCTGTATATGTAACCGAGGATATGGTTGGACATAAGCTTGGTGAGTTTGTAGCAACTAGAACTTTCCGTGGACACGGAAAAGATGATAAGAAATCTAAAGTAAGATAAGAAGGAGGATAAGTAACTATGGCTAAAGGACATAGATCTCAAATTAAAAGAGAGAGAAATGCAAATAACAGAGATACAAGACCCTCCGCAAAGTTATCTTATGCAAGGGTTTCCGTACAGAAAGCATGCTTCGTATTAGATGCTATCCGCGGTAAGGATGTAACCACCGCAAAGGCTATTCTGGAGTACAATCCCAGATATGCATCTTCCATTATCAAGAAGCTTCTTGATTCTGCGATTGCAAATGCTGAAAACAATAACGGTATGAATCCGGAAAATCTTTACATTGCAGAGTGCTTTGCAAACAAGGGACCTACAATGAAGAGAGTTCATCCTAGAGCACAGGGTAGAGCTTACAGAATCGAAAAGAGAATGAGCCACATCAGCATTGTTCTGGATGAGAAAGGAGCTAAGTAATTATGGGACAGAAAGTTAATCCTCACGGCCTCAGAGTCGGTGTAATCAGCGATTGGGATTCCAAGTGGTTTTCCGAGGATAAGTTCTCTGATTATCTTGTAGAAGATTACAACGTAAGAAAGTTCTTAAAGAAAAAGCTCTATGCAGCAGGTATCTCTAAGATCGAGATTCAGAGAAAAGCTGAGAAGCTTGAAGTTACCTTACATACCCAGAAGCCCGGTGTAGTAATCGGTAAGGGTGGTACTGGTATCGAAGCACTTAAGAAAGAATTACAGAAGTATCTTGGCAGAAAAGAAGTTTCTGTAAATGTAGAAGAAGTTAAGAAGCCTGATGCTGACGCTCAGCTCGTTGCTGAGAACGTAGCACAGCAGCTTGAGAACCGTGTATCCTTCCGTCGTGCAGTACGTTCTTGCATGTCCAGAACCATGAAGAAGGACAACAAGGGCAACACCTTAACTGGTGCTAAGGGTATCAAGATCAGCGTGTCTGGTCGTCTTGGCGGTGCTGATATGGCACGTACCGAGTCCTACAACGAGGGAACCATTCCTCTGCAGACCCTTCGTGCTGACATCAATTATGGTTTCGCTGAAGCAGATACTACCTACGGCAAGGTTGGCGTAAAGGTATGGATCTACAAGGGCGAAGTTCTCCCCACCAAGGGAAATAAGGAAGGGGGCGACAAATAATGTTAATGCCTAAAAGAGTAAAGCGTCGTAAGCAGTTCCGTGGTACTATGACCGGTAAGGCAATGCGCGGAAACACTATCTCCTACGGCGAATTTGGTATCGTAGCTACTGAGCCTTGCTGGATTAGAAGTAACCAGATCGAGGCTGCCCGTATCGCAATGACCCGTTACATTAAGCGTGGTGGTCGCGTATGGATTAAGATTTTCCCTGACAAGCCTGTTACCACCAAGCCTGCTGAAACTCGAATGGGTTCCGGTAAAGGATCTTTGGAGTACTGGGTAGCAGTTGTTAAGCCCGGCCGTGTAATGTTTGAAATTGCTGGTGTAGCAGAAGAGGTAGCAAGAGAAGCACTTCGTCTTGCAACTCACAAGCTTCCCTGCAAGTGCAAGATCGTTTCTAAAGCAGATCTGGAAGGCGGTGTAGCAAATGAAGAGTAATAAGTATGTAGAAGAACTGCAGGCAAAGTCCGAAGCTGAACTTACGCAGGAACTTACTGCAGCTAAGAAAGAACTTTTCGATCTTAGATTTCAGAATGCCACCAATCAGTTAGACAATAGTGCAAGAATCACTGCTGTTCGTAAGAATATCGCTCGTATTCAGACAGTGATCAGCGCTAAGAAGAATGCGTAGGCTAGGATCAGGAAAGGAGAAAAATCGTGGAAGAAAGAAACTTAAGAAAGTCACGTACCGGTAAGGTTGTCAGCGATAAGATGGACAAAACCATCGTAGTAGCTGTAGAGAACCACGTTAAGCATCCCCTTTATGGTAAGATTGTAAAGAGAACTTACAAGTTAAAGGCACATGACCAGAATAATGAAGCACATATCGGCGATACTGTTAAGGTTGTAGAAACCAGACCTCTTTCCAAGGATAAGAGATGGAGACTTACTGAAATCGTTGAGAAGGCAAAGTAATTTTTATCCATAAGAGCTTGGATAGAATTGGAAGGAGATTAGCATGATACAGCAAGAAAGCAGACTGAAAGTCGCTGACAATACTGGCGCAAAAGAGATCCTCTGTATCCGCGTTGTTGGTGGTTCTACCAGAAGATATGCTAACATCGGTGATGTGATTGTTGCCAGCGTTAAAGACGCAACACCCGGCGGCGTTGTAAAGAAGGGTGATGTAGTAAAGGCTGTTGTTGTTCGTTCCGTAAAGGGCGCTCGTCGTAAAGACGGTTCTTACATCAAGTTTGATGAGAACGCAGCAGTAATTATCAAGGATGACAAGACTCCTAAGGGAACTCGTATCTTTGGACCCGTTGCAAGAGAGCTTAGAGAGAAGCAGTTCATGAAGATCGTTTCTCTTGCTCCCGAAGTATTATAAGGAGGATATCATCATGATGAAGATTAAGAAGGGTGATACCGTAAGAGTAATCGCTGGTGATACTGCAAAGGGTAAGGGTAAGGATGCAAAGGTTATTTCTGTTGACGCAAAGAACGGTAAGGTTATCGTTGAAGGCGTAAACATGATTAAGAAGCATGAGAAGCCCTCCGCTGCAAACCAGAACGGCGGTATCGTTGAAAAAGAGGCACCCATTTCTATTTCTAACGTAATGCTTATCCACAAGGGTGAGCCTACCAGAGTTGGCTTCAAAGAAGTGGACGGTAAGAAGGTACGTTACGCTAAGAAAAATGGCGATGTAATTGATTAATTCTTGGGAAGGAGATTAAAACAGTGAGCAGACTGAAAGATATGTATAATAGCGAAATCAAAGACGCTATGGTCAAGAAGTTTGGTTACAAGAATGTCATGGAGATTCCCAAGATTGACAAGATTGTACTGAACATGGGCGTTGGTGAAGCAAAAGACAATGCAAAGGTTTTAGAAGCAGCTGTAGCTGATATGGAAACCATTACTGGTCAGAAGGCAGTAATCACCAAGGCAAAGAATTCCGTTGCAAACTTCAAGATCCGTGAAGGTCTTGGAATCGGTTGCAAGACCACCTTACGTGGCGAGAAAATGTATGAGTTCCTTGATCGTCTTGTGAACTTAGCACTTCCTCGAGTTCGTGACTTCCGTGGTGTTAATCCTAACGCTTTCGATGGCAGAGGAAACTACGCTCTTGGTATTAAGGAGCAGATCATCTTCCCTGAAATCGAATACGATAAGGTTGACAAGGTTCGTGGTATGGACGTTATCATCGTTACTACCGCTAAGACCGATGAGGAAGCAAGAGAGTTACTTAGATTATTCAACATGCCTTTCGCAAAGTAATTTGTGACGGCAAAGCTTAGAAGGAGGAAGTTTTCATGGCTAAGACAGCAATGAAGATTAAACAGCAGCGGAAACCCAAGTTTTCAACCAGAGCTTATACTCGTTGCAAACTTTGTGGTCGCCCTCACTCTGTATTAAAGAAGTACGGAATCTGCAGAATCTGCTTCCGTGAGCTTGCATACAAGGGCGAAATTCCTGGTGTGAAGAAAGCAAGCTGGTAAACAGCTTTTAGACTTAAAGGAGGTCAAGACAAATGACAGTTAGTGATCCTATTGCAGATATGCTTACTAGAATCCGTAATGCAAATACTGCAAAGCATGATACAGTTGATGTTCCCTCTTCCAAGATGAAGTTAGCAATCGCTAAGATCTTATTGGACGAAGGTTACATTAAGAAGTATGACCTGGTAGAAGATGGTAACTTCCAGACCATTCGCATCACCTTAAAGTATGGTGAGGATAAGAATGAGAAGATCATCACCGGTATTAAGAGAATCAGTAAGCCTGGTCTTCGTGTATACGCAGGCAGAGAGGATCTTCCCAAGGTTCTCGGCGGTCTCGGTATCGCAATTATCTCTACCAACCAGGGCGTAATCACTGATAAGGAAGCTAGAAAGCTTAATGTCGGCGGCGAAGTTCTTGCATTCGTTTGGTAGTTAGACAGTTTTACTTAATTTATAGGAGGTACGGGCATGTCACGTATAGGAAGAATGCCAATCGCGATTCCTGCTGGTGTAACAGTAGAAGTTGCAGAAAATAATAAAGTGACTGTAAAGGGACCCAAGGGAACTCTTGAAAGAGTATTACCCGAGGAAATGGAAATCAAGGTTGAGGGTGCAGAAGTAGTTGTTACCCGTCCCAATGATTTAAAGAAAATGAAATCCCTTCACGGTTTGACCAGAACTCTGATTAACAACATGGTTGTTGGTGTAACAAACGGCTATGAGAAGAAGCTTGAGATTAATGGTGTAGGTTACAGAGCAGCAAAGGCTGGAAAGAATCTTACCTTATCCCTTGGTTATTCTCACCCCGTTGAGATGGTAGATCCTGAAGGCATCGAAACCGTTCTTGATGGTCAGAACATCATCATCGTTAAGGGTATCGATAAAGAAAAGGTTGGCCAGTTTGCAGCTGAAATCAGAGACAAGAGACGTCCTGAGCCTTATAAGGGTAAGGGTATCAAGTATGCTGATGAAGTAATCAGACGCAAAGTCGGTAAGACCGGTAAGAAATAAATAAGGAGGGCGAAAACAAATGGTTAGCAAAGATTCCAAACAGGAAATTCGTGTAAAAAAGCACATGAGAATACGTAACCGTTTAAGCGGTACAGCGGAAAGACCTCGTTTAGCAGTTTTCCGTAGCAATAATCATATGTATGCTCAAATTATTGACGACGTTGCCGGTACTACCTTAGTTGCAGCTTCCACTCTTGAGAAGGACTGCAAATTAGAGAAGACCAACGACACCGAAGCAGCAGCATATGTAGGCACTTTAGTTGCAAAGCGTGCACTTGACAAGGGTATCAAGACCGTTGTCTTTGACCGTGGTGGTTATATTTACCAGGGTAAGGTTGCAGCTCTTGCTGACGCAGCTAGAGAAGCTGGATTAGAATTATAGGAAAGGACACAAACATATGAGACAAATCATTGATGCAAGTGGACTTGAACTGAATGATAAGGTTGTTGCTTTAAAGCGTGTTACCAAGACTGTTAAGGGTGGTCGTAATATGCGTTTTACCGCACTTGTAGTAGTTGGTGACGGCAATGGTCATGTAGGTGCAGGTCTTGGAAAGGCAAAGGAAATTCCCGATGCAATTCGTAAGGGCAAGGAAGATGCTATGAAGCACTTAGTATCCGTAGCTATGGATGATAACAACTCTATCTCCCATGACTTCGTTGGTAACTATGGTTCTGCATCCGTTCTCTTAAAGAGAGCACCTGGCGGTACTGGTGTTATCGCTGGTGGTCCTGCACGTATCGTGTGTGACCTTGCTGGTATCAAAAATATTCGTACCAAATCTTTAGGCTCTAACAACAAGCAGAACGTAGTTCTTGCAACAATCGCTGGTCTTAGCCAGGTTAAGAGCCCTGAAGAAATAGCTGCTAAGCGTGGTAAGGATGTTGCCACCATTAGAGCATAGGAAGGAGACTTATTATGGCAGAGAAAATGTTAAAAGTTACTTTGGTAAAGTCTCCCATCGGTGCCGTTCCCAAGCACAGAAGAACGGTTGAGGCTATGGGTCTTACCAAGATGCACAAGACGGTTACTTTACCCGACAACGCAGCAACCAAGGGACAGCTTCAGCAGGTAGGCTATCTCGTAAAGGTTGAGGAAGCATAAGGAGGACATCACAGTGGAATTATCTAATTTAAGACCCGCTGAGGGTTCCAAGCACAGCGACAACTTCAGACGTGGCCGTGGTCATGGATCAGGTAACGGAAAGACCGCTGGTAAGGGTCACAAAGGTCAGAAGGCTCGTTCTGGAGCACCTAGAATTGGTTTCGAAGGTGGTCAGATGCCTTTATACAGACGTATTCCTAAGAGAGGCTTCAAGAGCCGTGGTACTCAGGAAATCATCGCAATCAATGTTAGCCGTTTAGAAGTATTCGAAGCAGGTGCAACTGTAACGGTTGAAGCTATGATGGAAAAGGGTATCATCACCAATCCTAAGGATGGCGTTAAGATCCTTGGTAATGGTGAACTCACCAAGAAGTTAACTGTACAGGCTAATGCATTTAGTGCTACCGCCAAAGAGAAGATCGAAAAGGCTGGAGGCACCGCTGAGGTGGTTTAATGATTAAGTCATTCGTAAATGCTTTTAAAGTCAAGGAAGTTAGACTCAAACTGTTATTTACATTTGCAATGCTTGTAGTCATCCGAATCGGCTGTCAGTTACCGGTTCCGGGTATCAATCTGGATTATTTTAAACAGTGGTATGAAAGTCTTCAAGGCGATAGTGGTAATGCGCTGAACTTCGTGGATATGTTTACCGGTGGTTCATTCACAAACGCATCCATCTTCGCTTTGAACATCACACCATATATTACATCTTCCATCGTTATGCAGCTTCTTACGATTGCGATTCCCAAACTTGAGGAGTTGCAGAAGGAGCGAGATGGACAGAAGGTTATTGCATCCATCACCCGTTATGTAACGGTTGGACTTGCGTTAATGGAATCAACGGTTATGGCGATCAGTTTCAAGAACACGCCTAACATGCTGAATGCGAACATTCCCAGCGGCCTTGCGGTTGTATCTATGATCGTATCCTTAACAGCAGGTAGTGCATTCCTGATGTGGGTTGGTGAACAAATCAACGAAAAGGGTATTGGTAATGGTATTTCCATCGTATTGGTAATCAATATCATTTCCCGTATTCCTTCAGATATCTACAAGCTTTACACGCAGTTTATAACTCCTGCGATTGAGAAAGATAGTATTGGTAAGGCAGTTCTTTACGGACTCATTATCATAGCAGTAATTTTGCTTACCGTTGTACTAGTTGTATTGTTAAATGGTGGTCTTCGCAAGATTCCCGTACAGTACGCTAAGAAGGTACAGGGCAATCGTATGATTGGCGGTAACAATTCCCATATTCCTATGCGAATCAATACGGCAGGTGTTATGCCTATTATCTTCGCTTCATCACTTATGCAGTTCCCCGTAGTTATTTGTTCTATGATGGGAAAAGGACAGGGTGAAGGAATTGGTGCTAAAATCTTAAAAGCGCTTCAGACAAGCAACTGGTTTAACAAAGATGAGCCAGTATACACCTGGGGCTTACTACTATACGTAGTGTTGGTTGTATTCTTTGCATACTTCTATACATCGATTACAATCAATCCGATTATGATTTCGGATAACATGAAAAAGGGTGGCGGTTTTATTCCTGGTATTCGTCCTGGAAAGCCGACAACTGAGTATCTGACAAATGTACTGAATTACATTATCTTTATGGGTGCAGTTGGGCTCATCGTCGTAGCTGTAATCCCCATCCTGTTTAGTGGATTGTTCGGTGCATCCGTTTCCTTCGGTGGAACCAGTTTGATCATTATCGTTTCTGTAGTTCTTGAGACGGTTAAGCAGGCTGAGTCCATGATGCTGGAGAGAAACTACAAAGGCTTTTTAAATAGCTAAAACAATTTAGTACACTACGCTATTAAAGGCGTAGTGTGCTTTACTGTTTAAGATGTGTGAAAATTACTGGCAGACAATTGGCCAGAGCAAATAAATTGGAATCAGAAATAGAAAGGAACGACGCATTATGAAGATTGTTATGCTTGGCGCACCTGGCGCAGGTAAGGGAACACAGGCAAAGATGATTGCAGAGCAGTATCAGATTCCCCACGTATCCACAGGAGATATTTTTAGAGCAAATATTAAGAATGGTACCGATCTTGGTAAAGAAGCAAAATCCTACATGGACAAGGGTGAACTTGTACCCGATGAACTTACTGTAAGAATCCTTCTTGACAGAGTGGCACAGGCTGACTGCAAAAATGGATATGTTTTAGATGGTTTCCCTCGTACTATTCCCCAGGCAAACGTTTTAGATGCAGAACTTACAAAGCTTGGCGACAAGATTGATTTTGCAATTAATGTAGAAGTTCCTGATGAAAATATTGTAAAGCGTATGAGTGGACGTCGTGCATGCGTAGCATGTGGTGCAACCTATCACATCGAGCACGTTCCTCCTAAGAAGGAAGGCATCTGCGATAAGTGCGGCGAAGCATTAATTCTTCGTGATGATGATAAGGAAGAGACTGTAAAGAATCGTCTGAACGTATATCATGAAATGACTCAGCCCCTCATCGACTTCTATAATGGTAAGGGCGTTCTTAAAGAAGTTGACGGAACGGTTGATCCTTCCGTTGTATTTGAGAACATCAAGAAAATTCTTGGCTAATAGTAGCAGAAAGAAGATAGCATGTCTATTACGATTAAAACCACGAGAGAGATTGACCTAATGCGTCAGGCAGGAAAACTGCTTGCAAAGGTCCACGATGAGCTGGGACAGTTCATTCGCCCAGGAATCTCAACCAAGGATATTGACGAATTAGGCGAGAAATTAATAAGAGGATATGGATGTATTCCGAACTTCTTACATTATAATGGGTTCCCTGCATCCATCTGTGTATCCGTTAATGAGGAAGTCGTACACGGTATTCCTACAAAAAGTCGTATTTTGCAGGAAGGCGATATCGTATCATTAGATGCAGGTCTGATTTATAAGGGCTACCACTCTGATGCAGCAAGAACTTACGGCGTTGGTAAGATTAGTGCAGAGTGTCAGAAACTGATGGACGAAACAAAGAATTCCTTTTTCGCGGGAATTAAGGCAGCCAAAGATGGTGGCAGATTGTATGACATCAGTAATGCGATTGCTTCTTATATCGATACCTTTGGATATGGCATCGTAAGAGATCTTGTGGGACATGGTATAGGAACTGCGCTTCATGAGGATCCACAGATTCCCAATTATCATGTAGAAAAGAAAGGCCCGAAGTTACAGGCAGGTATGACATTAGCGGTTGAGCCTATGATCAATATGGGACGCGCAGATGTAAAGTGGCTGGATGATGACTGGACAGTAGTGGCAGCAGATGGACTTCCTTCTGCCCATTACGAAAATACCATTTTAATAACAGATGGTGAACCAGAAATATTAACAATCGCTGATTAACATAGGAGTGAAAATGATCTTAGCAGTATCAAAAGCAGGACATGATAAAGGAACCACCTATGTCATCATAAAAGAGGAAGCAGATGGATATTATGTAGCGAATGGAAAGACCAAAAGCTTATCTGCTCCCAAAAAGAAAAACAAAAAACATTTGCAACTTGTTAAAAGTATTCCGAAGAACGAGGAACTGGAAAAACTGGTAGAGAAATTTGAAAAGGGACAACTCACCAGTGACCACGAGCTGAAAAGAATACTCACGATCTACAACAGCAGGAGGGACGAGGATGTCTAAAGCAGACGTTATCGAAATCGAAGGAACCGTTACAGAAAAGTTACCTAACACAATGTTCAGAGTACAGCTTGAAAATGGACACGAAGTATTAGCACATATTAGTGGAAAGCTTCGTCAGAATTTTATCAAGATTTTGCCTGGCGATAAGGTGACCATGGAACTCTCCCCTTACGATTTATCCAAGGGAAGAATTATCTGGAGAGATAAGTAAGTCCCAACGTAGAAAAAAGCCTGAGTTTACATAACTTTCGGGCAAAAAATGAGTATGAATTTGCAGGAAAATTTCTTGCATTTACATAGCGCACATGCTACAATATGAAACGGACTTTTTTTGAAAGGAGGGTTTAACGATGAAAGTTAGATCATCAGTAAAACCAATTTGCGAAAAGTGCAAAGTCATTAAGCGCAAGGGTAGAATCATGATTATCTGTGAGAATCCCAAGCACAAGCAGAGACAGGGTTAATCCTACTCTAACGAAGAAACGGCTGGAGTTCCGAGAAATGTTGCTGTATAAGCAGAAAAGGAACTCATCATCGATAAATGTGAGGTGTGGATGGTGACACCGGGCATTTACGATTGATACCGGCTCTATATACGATGTATATGGGGAAGGGCAAAGCGAACGGGTAGTCCACCTGCTCGCCGGAGCAAGTAGCTGTATGCTCCCAGTCAATTAGTAACTGTTAACGTGCGAATGATGACAATCCGTCATCGGCAGGCTTTCTGAAAACGACCATTAAATATAGAAGAAAGCTGGCACACCACAAATGTAACCAAAAGGAGAAAGAAAATGGCTCGTATTTCAGGTGTTGATTTACCTAGAGACAAGCGTGTAGAGATCGGCCTTACCTATATTTATGGTATCGGTCGTCAGACTGCTACAAAGATTTTAGCAGAAGCTAAGGTTAATCCTGATACCAGATGTCGTGATTTAACAGATGACGAAGTTAAGGTTATCAGCGAAGCAATCGAAAAGTTAAATATCATGGTAGAAGGTGACCTTCGCCGTGAGACCGCTCTTAACATTAAGAGATTACAGGAAATCGGATGCTATCGTGGTACCCGTCACAGAAAGGGTCTTACCGTTCGTGGTCAGAAGACAAAGACCAATGCTCGTACCAGAAAGGGTCCCAAGAAGACCGTAGCTGGAAAGAAGAAGTAAGTAGCTTAATGTTTTGGAGTATTCCAAATTTTATTAATCAGAAAGTAGGTTAGTTTTAATTATGGCAGCAGCAACTAAGAAAGCAGCAACAAAGAAAGTTACTAAGAAGCGTGTCAAGAAAAACGTTGAACATGGTCAGGCACATATCCAGGCATCTTTTAACAACACAATCGTAACGATTACGGATGATGCTGGAAACGCACTTAGCTGGGCTAGTGCAGGTGGTCTTGGATTCCGCGGTTCAAAGAAATCTACTCCTTATGCAGCACAGATGGCAGCTGAAACCGCAACCAAGGCAGCAACCGTCCATGGCCTTAAGACAGTAGATGTATTTGTTAAGGGACCTGGTTCAGGACGTGAAGCAGCTATTCGTGCGCTTCAGGCTAATGGCCTTTATGTAGCAACCATTACGGATGTTACACCCGTTCCTCACAATGGATGCCGTCCTCCTAAGAGACGTCGTGTGTAATTTGTGAGAAAATATTTATAATAATCTGCCTGCTAAAAGTGCAGGCAGATATGTTATATAGGAACTTATTGTTTTTAGTACGTTGGAAGAAGAATAGCAGGGCTATTTGTAAACAACAAATTGGAGGAAATTAAAATGGCAATAAATCGTGTACCTGTATTAAAGAGATGTAGAGTACTTGGTCTTGATCCCAGCGTTCTTGGTGTTGAGAAGTATACCCACACCAGCGAGTGGAAGAGAGAAGTTGATGGACAGAAGAAGAACATCAACAAGCGTCTTGACAGACATATGAACGAATCTATCCGTAACTTAAAGAACCCTAACAAGAAGGTTTCTGAGTACGGTATGCAGCTTCGTGAAAAGCAGAAGGCTAAGTTCATCTATGGTGTACTTGAGAAGCCTTTCAGAAATTACTATGAGAACGCTGACCGTATGAAGGGACAGACTGGTGAAAACCTTATGATCCTTCTTGAGTCCAGACTTGACAGCGTAATCTTCCGTATGGGTCTTGCTAGAACCCGTAAGGAGTCTCGCCAGGTTGTTGGTCACAAGCACGTTCTTGTAAATGGCAAGAAGATTAATATCCCTTCCTATCAGGTTAAAGCTGGTGATGTAATCGAGCTTACCGAGAAGGCAAAGGGAATGCAGAGATATAAGGACGTAATCGAAGTTACCGAGCACAGAATCGTTCCTGCTTGGATGGAAGTAGATTACGAAGCAAAGAAGGGTACCGTTAAGGCTCTTCCTACCAGAGAAGAAATCGATGTACCTGTTAACGAGATGCTTATCGTCGAGTTATACTCCAAGTAAATCCCAGCACTGTAACATGGAACTACTAGCCTTTATTTTACGAAGAAGGAGGATGTACTATGCTAGCATTAGATAATTGCCCTAATGTTAAAATTGCTGAGATTTCTGCGGATAAGAAGTACGGTCGTTTTGTAATTTCACCCTTAGCACATGGCTATGGTATTACCTTAGGAAACGCACTTCGCCGCATTATGCTTGCATCAACCCCTGGTGCAGCAGTAAGTCAGGTAAAGATGGATGGCGTTCTTCATGAGTTCACCACCATTCCTGGCGTAAAAGAAGATGTAACCGAGATTATCTTAAACATCAAGAAACTTGCAATTTGTGATAATAGTGGAAACACAGATCCTAAGAAGGGACACATTTCCTTTGAAGGTAACGGTGAAGTAACTGCGAAGGATATTCGTTTTGAAGATCCTGATGTAGTAATCATCAACAAAGAGCAGACCATTGCAACTTTAAGCGGTGGTAAAGAATCTAGATTAGAGATGGATCTTGTTGTCACCAGTGGACGTGGTTATGCTTCTTCTGAAAAGAATAAGAAGAACGATTGTCCTATTGGTAGTATCGCAGTCGATTCTCTTTACACCCCTGTTACAAGGGTGAATATGACCGTTGAAGAGAAGGAAGACAACACCGATGAACTTACACTTGATGTATATACCAACGGTGCACTTTCTCCTGATGTGGTTGTAGCATTGGCAGCAAAGGTATTTTCTGAGCATCTTTTCTTATTTGAGAATCTCTCTGAGACCGCAAATAAGGTAAAGAACGTTGCAGAGCAGGCGGAAGCTGATGCTCCTGCAAATGCCAATATTAGAATCGAGGAGTTGGATTTAAGTCAGCGTCCCTATAATGCATTAAAGCGTACTGGTATTGATACAATTGCGCAGCTTATGGAGATGACAGCAGCAGAGGTTAAGAAGATTCGTAACCTTGGTGCGTCCAGCTACGATGAGATTGTTGCGAAGTTGTTAGAGCATGGCTTCCATTTGAAGTCAGAATAGTTTCGGAAAGGCGTGTACTATGATAACATTCGAGTTTAATAGTCCTAACATTGAAATAGCAGATCTTTCCGAAGATAAGAAGTATGGACGCTTCGTAATTGAACCTTTGGAAAGAGGTTATGGAATTACCATCGGTAAGGCTTTAAAGCGAGTTATGCAGGCATCTTTACCTGGAACCGCTATTTCTAGCGTAAGCATCGATGGCGCAGATGCTGGCAAGGATACTGTTGCTGGCGTAAAGGAAATACTTCCTGAAATTCTTGTAAATTTCAAGAGTATTGCGATTGTGGATAATACGGAAGATGATGCTCCTAAGACTGCTAAGATTGCTTTCGAAGGAACTGGCGCAGTAAAGGCATCTGATATTGTTCTTCCTGAAGGACTTTCCGTAATGGATCCCGATCTTACCATCGCAACGATGGAAAAGAATGGCAAGTTTACAGCAACCCTTACAATCACAAAGGGAATTGGATATGTTCCTTCCGATGTAGTTGCAAAGGGACTTAAGGGAAGTGAGATTGCGTTAGATGCGATTTACACCCCCGTAGAGCGCGTGATTGATAAGGTAGAAGATACTCGTGTAGGTCAGGTTACGGACTACGATAAGCTTACCTTAGAGGTTTATACAGATGGAACCGCTAGCGCTGATCAGGTTGTAAGCAATGCAGCAAAGTTATTAAACAGCCAGTTGGGTGCGTTCACCGCATTATCTGAGATTGCGCAGAGCGCTCAGGTTATGAATGATACCACCGACAGCCCGGTTGAGAAAGAATTAGATACCACCATCGAGGATCTTGAACTCTCCGTTCGTTCTCGTAACTGTCTTATGAGAGTTGGTATCAACACCATCGCTGATCTTTGCAAGAAGACGATGAAAGAACTTGGAGAGATTAAGAATTTTGGTGGTAAGTGCCTTGATGAAGTTGTAGAGAAACTTCATGAAAGAGGACTGGGACTTAGATCTAGCGAGGACTAATCCCTAATACAGTTTGTAGGCAGGCCCGGTAAGACCAAAGAGCGCGGGATTGTCATATAGCAGAGTCGTGGAGCCAGTTGCGAAGCTAGTAAGTCCAAAGTGCATAGATTCGTAACCCACAGAAGAAAAAAGGAGAATAAATTCTCCCCTCACCGTGAGGGGCTCGGATTTTCTTCGAAAACTAAAGGAGAATTAAAAATGGCAAAGTACAGAAAACTCAGCAAGACTGCTGACCAGAGAAAAGCATTACTCAGAAACCAGATTACCATGCTTGTAAATAGCGGACGTATCGTTACCACCCAGGCAAGAGCTAAGGAAGTGCAGAAGCAGGTTGAATCCTTAATCGCTCTCGCTGTTAAGGAGAAGGATAACTACGAAACCGTTAAGGTTATGACCAAGGTTGCTCGTAAGGACAAGGACGGCAAGCGTGTTAAGGAAGAAGTTAACGGCAAGAAGGTTACCGTATTCGACGAAGTTGAAAAGGAAATCAAGAAGGATAAGCCTAGCAGACTTGCAGCAAGACGTAAGATGATGACTACTCTTTACACCTTAACAGATGTACCTGAGACCAAGGCTGGCAAGAAGAAGGGTACCAAGAAGGTTGATCTTGCGAATAAGCTCTTCGAAGAAATCGCTCCTAAGTATGCTGATCGCAATGGTGGTTATACTAGAATCATCAAGATCGGACCTCGTAAGGGTGATGCAGCTGAGATGGTAGTAATCGAGCTTGTATAAGATTTGTACGATGAGAAGCGCCGGCATTGTCGGCGTTTCTTTTTTTCAGAATAATGGGCATTATTAAGACAATACGGCTGACATTTGATTATATTAGACGCGATGAAGAGGGGAATGTAGAAGGCATTACCACAGCGGTAGATGATTTGACACTGGATATAAATGCCGGTGATTTTGTCGCGATTCTTGGTCATAATGGTTCCGGAAAATCTACGCTTGCAAAGCATTTTAATAGTATTTTGCATCCAACAGAAGGAACGGTTCTGGTAGATGGAAAAGATACCATGGACGAAGAAAACGTCTGGGAAATCAGACAGACAGCCGGAATGGTATTCCAAAATCCCGATAATCAGATTATTGGCCAGGTTGTAGAGGAAGATGTAGGATTTGGTCTGGAAAATATGGGCGTAGAGACAAAGGAAATCTGGAGACGCGTGGAAGAAGCGCTTGATAAGGTAGGGATGCTTGCCTACCGAACCGCATCACCGGATAAATTATCTGGTGGCCAGAAGCAGCGTGTCTCTATCGCGGGCGTAATTGCCATGAAACCACGCTGTATTATTTTGGACGAACCAACTGCCATGTTAGATCCAATCGGCCGTATGGAGGTCATATCGGCCGTTAAAGAGCTTAATCAAAAAGAAGATATAACGGTTATATTGATTACCCATTATATGGATGAAGTGATTCATGCAGATAAGGTCTATGTAATGGATAAAGGAAAAATTGCTTTCGCAGGAACGCCCAAAGAGGTATTTTCAAGAGTTGAGGATTTGGAAGAACTTCGCCTGAGTGTGCCTCCTGTAACACTTTTAGCCCATGAATTGAGACAGGAAGGTCTTCCGCTTCCTGCTGGAATAATAACCAGGGAAGAACTCATTTCGGAATTAAAAAAGTTAAAGCAGAAAGGCTTTCAAATCAATGTCCCTAAAAGATAAGATTCTTATTGCAGATCATCTTTCATACGAATATGGACAAGGTACTGAGCGCGTGGTCAGGGCTCTTGACGACGTTTCTTTTTCTTTGGAAGCAGGAGAGATGGTAGGACTGATTGGTCATACTGGTTCTGGTAAATCTACCTTTATCCAGCACCTCAATGGATTATTATCCCCCCATACCGGTAGTGTGTACTTCCACGGAAAAGATATTAAAGATAAAGATTTTGACCGCAAGAAATTCAGAGGGCAGGTGGGCTTGGTTTTTCAGTATCCTGAGCACCAGCTCTTCGAAGAAACGGTGCACAAGGATGTATTATTTGGCCCGAAAAATATGGGGGTATCTGCCAAGGAGGCAGATCTTCGCGCATATGAAGCTTTAAAGATGGTGGGACTTGAAGATGAATACTTTTATCAGTCGCCCTTTGATTTGTCTGGTGGACAAAAAAGAAAAGTAGCCATAGCAGGGGTGCTAGCCATGCGGCCTGAGGTACTGATTTTGGATGAGCCTACCGCAGGATTAGATCCCAGGGGAAGAGAAGAAATGCTCTCCCTGATTTCCTCTTTCAGAGAAAAACAAAATATGAGTATCATTTTGGTTTCTCATAGTATGGAGGATGTGGCAGAGTATGCCAGCCGCATTTTGGTAATGGACAAAGGGAAAATCGTTTATGACGATACACCCAGCGAAGTTTTTAAACACTATAAGCATCTGGAAGAGATGGGATTAAAAGCGCCAGAAATGACGTACACCACCGCAGAGCTTAAAGAAGCATTATGCCCAGAACTTCCTGTTGTAACGACGCTTCACGAGGCTAAGAAAGCCATTATAGAGCAGTTCCAGTAAAAATGTTAAGAGATATTACCCTTGGACAATATTATCAGACGGAGTCCGTTCTCCATAGATTAGATCCCAGAACGAAGATTTTGGTGACCTTTGTTTATATTATTAGCCTCTTTTTGTTCACCAACATTTATGTTTATGCGCTGGCGGCGCTAATGCTTGTTTTGATGATTGGGCTTAGTCATGTACCTTTTAAATTCATCATCAGGGGCATGAAAAGCATTATGGTATTACTATTAATTACCGTTGTGTTTAACCTGTTTATGACAAAGGGAGAAACGATGGTCTCTTTTTGGAAACTGACCATTACGTATGAGGGGTTACGAAGTGCAGGCTTTATGGCGCTTCGCCTGATTTTTCTTATACTCGGCGCGTCTCTTATGACATTAACCACAACCCCCAGCCAGTTAACGGATGGATTGGAAAGTGTATTTGGCTGGCTTAAAATATTCAAAGTTCCTGTGCATGAGCTTGCAATGATGATGTCTATCGCACTTAGATTTATTCCTATCTTGGTTGATGAAACGGACAAGATTATGAAGGCACAGCTTGCCAGAGGTGCCGATTTTGAAAGCAGAAACTTACTAAAAAAAGCAAAGAGTTTTATTCCGGTTTTGGTTCCCCTATTTGTTTCTGCATTTCGTAGAGCGGGCGATCTTGCGATGGCTATGGAAGCGAGATGTTATCGTGGTGGAAAAGGCCGAACCAAAATGAAACCGCTTCGCTATAAGAAACGGGACGTGTTAACGTACATTGTGTATGCTTGGTACCTGGCAGGCATTTTCCTGTGTGGCCTACTGCTACCGAAAATTCTTCCGTTTTCCTAGGGGCATTTTTGCGACCTCTCTTTTGCAGCTAGGGACATAATGGTATAATTTATTGTTGTATGAAAATCAAGTAATAAGATTATGACATAGAGAAAGGAAAGACAAGATGATTCAGTTACGTGATGGTGGCGCATATTTATTAAATGGCGTAACACTTGCAGATGAAGCAGCTGTTAAGGCGCAGACTGGAAAGGATGTAAGCCAGGCAGAGGCAAAGCAGGCAACCATGGCATATGGTATTCTGAAAGCACACAATACCAGTGACAACATGGAGCATTTAAAGATTAAGTTCGATAAACTTACCAGCCATGATATTACCTTCGTTGGTATTATTCAGACGGCGCGTGCGTCAGGACTTAAAAAGTTCCCCATTCCTTATGTACTGACCAACTGCCACAACTCTCTTTGTGCAGTAGGTGGAACCATCAATGAAGATGACCACATGTTTGGTCTTACCTGTGCGAAGAAGTACGGCGGTATTTATGTACCTCCTCATCAGGCAGTTATTCACCAGTTTGCGCGCGAAATGTTAGCAGGCGGTGGCAGAATGATTTTGGGTTCTGATTCTCACACCCGTTATGGCGCACTTGGAACGATGGCAATGGGTGAAGGTGGTCCTGAGCTTGTTAAGCAGTTATTAAACCAGACTTATGACATTGATATGCCTGGTGTTGTTGCGGTGTATATGACCGGTGAACCTATGAAGGGTGTTGGTCCGCAGGACGTTGCGCTTGCAATCATCGGAGCCGTATTTAAGAATGGCTATGTAAAGAATAAAGTAATGGAATTCGTTGGCCCTGGCGTAAAGAACCTTTCTGCTGATTTCAGAATTGGCGTGGATGTTATGACGACGGAGACAACCTGTTTATCTTCTATCTGGCAGACCGATGAGAAGATTGCAGAATTCTATGAAATTCATAACAGACCAGAAGACTATAAGGAAGTGAAGCCTGGCGATGTGGCTTACTACGATGGTGTCATTGAAGTTGACCTTAGCAAGATTAAGCCTATGATTGCAATGCCTTTCCATCCTTCTAACACATACACCATTGATGAGTTAAATGCGAATCTGGAAGACATTCTTGCAGACTGCGAGAAGAAGGCATTGGTATCCCTCGATGGTGCAGTAGACTTCAAACTTCGCGATAAGATTAGAAACGGTAAGCTTTATGTAGAACAGGGTGTTATCGCTGGTTGTGCTGGTGGTGGTTTTGAAAATATTTGTGCAGCAGCAGATATCCTAAATGGTGCTTCCATTGGTCCTGATGAGTTCACCCTTAATGTATATCCTGCTTCTATGCCGGTATATATGGAACTGATTAAGAATGGCGCAGCAGCAAAGATTATGCAGACTGGTGCCATCATGAAGACAGCATTCTGCGGTCCCTGCTTTGGTGCAGGAGATACGCCTGCGAACAATGCATTCTCCATTCGTCACTCTACCAGAAACTTCCCCAACAGAGAAGGTTCCAAATTACAGAGTGGACAGATTGCTTCTGTTGCACTTATGGATGCACGTTCTATTGCAGCAACCGCTGCAAACAAGGGTTACCTTACCCCTGCAACCGAAGTGCCTGATAAGATCGGTGAATACAAGTATTATTTTGATAAGAGCATCTATGAGAATCGTGTATTTGATTCTAAGGGTGTGGCTGATGATAGCGTTGAGATTAAGTTTGGCCCTAACATTAAGGACTGGCCGACAATGGGCGCGCTTCCTGAAAATTTAGTACTTCGTGTGGTTTCTGAGATTCACGATCCTGTTACAACTACGGATGAGCTTATTCCTTCCGGTGAAACTTCTTCTTACAGAAGTAACCCGCTTGGACTTGCAGAGTTTACATTAAGCCGTAAGGATCCTGCGTATGTAGGCCTTGCAAAGGACATCCAGAAGGCAGAAAAGGCCAGAATGGAAGGAACCTGTCCTTGTGAGGTACATCCTGATGTGAAGCCCGTTATGACTGTTGTTAAGTCTCAGTTTGCTGATGCGAGCCATGAGAATACCGGATTTGGTTCTACCATCTTTGCTGTAAAGCCCGGTGATGGTTCTGCGAGAGAGCAGGCAGCATCCTGCCAGAAGGTACTTGGCGGTTGGGCTAATATTGCTAACGAGTATGCAACCAAGAGATACCGCAGCAACTTAATCAACTGGGGTATGCTTCCTTTCGTAATTCCTGAAGGTGCACTTCCTTTCACCAATAAGGATTACCTCTTCTTCCCTGGCATTAGAAAGGCTGTTGAAGAAAAGGCGGCAGAGATTAAGGGATATACCGTTGATGTAAATGGCAACGCATTAAAAGAATTTACGGTAACTCTCGGTAGTCTCACCGATGAGGAAAGACAGATTATCCTGAAAGGATGCCTCATTAACTACAATCGAGTAGACTAAATTATAAAAAAGTATTTATGCAAAAAGGAGGTAATGTAATACATTGCCTCCTTTTTATAATAGAAAAGTTCGTCGCATTTAACTCTCGTATACGGTAAAGAAAATAAAGAAACGTATAAGCTCTTGACGACTAATATTATGTGATGTAATATATGTAACCAAATAGGATACAATAATAAAGTGGATAACCAAATTGGGCACATTGAATATGAGTTATATTATCAAAGAATTAAGAGAAAAAACAGGAATGACACAAAAAGAGTTTGCAGAGAAGTTTGCAATTCCAGTTAGTACATTGCGAAAGTGGGAACAGGGAGAGGCAACACCGGCCTCATACGTAATCAGTCTGATAGCAATGCAGTTGCCAGATGTGGAAATGACCACAGAGGTTATCGAAACAGCAGATGGACTGAAGTTTTATTATGATAGACTTCGAAAAATGATTTCAGATTCGAAAGGGAATAAGATTCCTATTCATGAGGATTTGAATGGGGTGAAACGTCACAATTTGAAACTGTATGTGAGTGATTTATTTGATTCTTATTATGCGATATGTGAAAGATTCAATAATGATTGCAAAATTGATAAGCAGGAAGATGTCCTATGGGGGTAGTATATGCCAAGAAAGATTCCAAGAGAGTACTATCTAATGCATAAAGATATACCGGTTTGCATAATGGAGATATCAGAAGATGGTGTGTTAGGTTCCTATAGAAAAAATGAGATGCAGCGTAATCATTTTCCGATTGGTGGACAAATGAACGATATGAAGTTTCATGATTGGTGGAGGGACAGAGCAATTCCTAAAACTAGACATGGAGCGAAAAGTGCGCTACAAAGATTGGGATATGAATCTACCAACAGTGCTTTGGTAGATAATCTTGCGCTTAGCTTATCGGACTGTTACTGGATTAAACCGCGAGGCGAAGAGTTATCCTGGAAGGATGTTAATTTATTTACAAATGACTTTGTAGATACATTTGGGGATTTGACGATTAACCGAGACAGCATAATTGATATAAGAAATAAAACAAGGTTCAATTGTGCAGCAGCGCAAGGAGAATTGCAGAAAAAATGGTGTATTGATAGTTCGGGAAAAAGATACATGGTTAAAGGCAATTATGGAGAAAGCTATCAGCAAAGTTTGAACGAAATATTCGCAACGAATCTTCACAAAAGCCAAGGCTATGATAATTATACAGAATATACCCTAACCCATCTTATGATTGAGGGAGATATTGAAGGGATAGGGTGTTTATCGTATGATTTTTGCAGTGAAGACGTTGAGAGTATTAGTGCTTGGGAAGTACTACAAACCGTAAAGATAAAACAAAATGAATCCCTGTATTTTCCCTTTAAACGCGCATTACTTGCTCTTGGTATGTCAGAACAAGATTTTAATGAATTTATGGACTATCAGATTGTAACGGATTTTTTGATTTCAAATACAGATAGACATATGAATAATATAGCGATAGTTAGGAATCCTGATACGCTGGAATTACTAGGGTTTGCTCCAATTTATGATTCTGGTAATTCAATGTTTTATAATATACCTTTTGATCAGTTGGATGTGATTCATCTTGACGCGCTCCGTACGCATTCTTTTGTTGAGAAAGAAATTAAGCTTCTATCCTATGTTCAAAACAGAAATTGTGTTGATTTGGGAAAGGCGGATATAGTGTTCTCTATTTATGATGCTGATGTGTATGAACGACGAATTCGAAGGGAAAAACTTCATGAAATGTATAAACGAAAATTAAATATGATTGAATCCTTTCAAAATGGAAAAGATATATGGAAGAGTAGGTACTAGCTAAAAAAGAGCCCCGCGGGCAATGTCATTAAGTTAACAAAACAAAATGAAGGGTAAAAAAGAACAGGTAGATGAAGTATCACATATCTACCTGTTCTTTTTCTCTTTTCTTTCAATATTTTTGATTTTTTAGTATCACAAAAAGACAGATTGTCCACCTGCTTGCAAAAACGTATAATAAAAATGATTAAGCGACTCTGTATCTGCTCCAAGGATCTTCCTACTAACTTAACGCTTGATTATGTTCCACTTAATAAAGAATTATTTAGGCTGCTGTTTGGTATAACAAGTGATAAAGAAGAATCAATAAAGAAAAACAAATATCCAGAATATGGTAGGCCAATTGATGAGAGTTCTGAAACCATAATAAAAAAAGATTTTTCAAGATACAGAGGATTTTCGTAGTATAGAAGATACATCTGAATATGCTGTATTTGTTGAATTTTGTACTCCTATTCTTCCAGATTTTGAAGACGATGAATTATGGGAGAAAATTCAAAAAAATTGTGATACATAAAAGCAAATAAAACACCATAATGGTAGAGGTAATAATTAAATGAAAAAACACAAAAAACTTATTATAATCCTTTCCACAGTTGTGATTGTTCTGTTGATTGCTCTTTTATTATTTTTAAATTTGGGCAAAGAAAAGTATCGACTTGTTGTTGTAGATACTTATGAAGATAATGTAGAACTCTTTCGGGAGTCTTCGCCAGAAATAAGTCTTATGGAAAATATGCATCTTATTCCTAATGATAAGGTTATTGTAGATGAAAACGGTCTGCTTTCACTATTGGTGGATGATGATAAGCATATTGGAGTAGCATCTTCAAGTGCCATTGTGATTAATGCTACAGGTAATACAAGAAATGGTTCAGTCGTAATTGATTTATTGTATGGAAACGGAACATTTGTAATAGATAATGCTCTTTCAGAAAATGATGCATTTGAAGTAAATACACCAAATGCATCTTTTAGTGTTAGGGGGACAACATTTAGCGTTGAATATAATTCTGAAACAAGAACATCTACTGTTGCAGTTAAAGAAGGAAAAGTATGGTGTAAAAGTGGTGAAGATACAGTTGAGTTAGAAGCAGGTTCGATTACTAATATTAATGATAATGGAATTATCCCAGAAAACCTCGTAAATGCAGAGGATGTTGAAACCATCAAGTTTTCTATAAGTGAATATTATGGTGGAGATGAATTTGATTTAAGACTTGCTTTCATTGATTATACAATTAATGGAGAGAGCCACACCTATAGTTCAGGTGTTCCAGGAGATCTTTTGGATGAACATTTATATGATGATGGTGTGAATATTGGTAAAAATATTACCAGCTGGGATGAACTTAGTGAAAAATCTCAGGAAGTATTCAACAATGGAGATATACGGATTGTAGATGTAGAGAATTATGAACAGTTATTTGGAAATACTCTAAAAATAACGGATAGATATGGAAATGAAGTTGAGATACCTTTTTATAATGTTACTGTAATTTGTGATGTGGGTGATTATAGTTGGACAGAGCAATGGAAACAATACGGCTTTGAATATATTGCTAATAAGGGGGATGAATATTTAATGGGAATGTATATAAAGTTTGAAATTGATAAAAAGTATGCGAAAGACTTAATCATGGCATATGGAATTTGTGAGGATAATTAGATTATAAATACAAATTAAGAGAAAGTTAATAATTAAAGAAAGCAGGCAATGCCCAATGTAATTAAGTTAAGACATTGGGTAAAGATCATTACATCGAACTAGATGTAGGGGCCTTTATTTTCGAGGACCCTTTGAGGGCCAAGCCGGCAACCGAGCCTTACAGGCTCAGAGGAAACCACCAGCTGTCGCTGGTGGTCATGGTTACTTAAGAAATCCATTTATGATTTGCTGTTCTGCTTCTTCCTCGGTAAGACCTAAGGTCATAAGCTTTTGAATTTGTTCTCCGGCAATCTTTCCAATGGCGGCTTCATGAATGAGCGAAGCGTCAACGCATGCTGCATCCAGAGAGGGAACTGCTACAACTCTGCCATCCTCCATAAGGATACCATCACATTCAGAATGCCCATAACACTTGCTGTTTCCAAGAATCTTGGAATTAAATATCTGATAAGAATTGCCTTTTGCAACAGAACGGCTAACCAAATCCGCACTGGAATCTTCACCATTCAGGGCAACGACAAAATTGGTTTCTGCACGCTGGGCACCATGGGTCATAATTTTTTCTTTGATGATTAATTTAGCCCCGGCTTCCAAGGTAGCCTCTGTATCTCTGACAGTGGAATCAACGCCCTTAATCTGTACGCTTTCCATCTCGAAACTGCCGCCTTCTTCTACAAAGATCTTGGTTACAGGATTTAGGATTCTGCCACCAGTCCCTTCTCCTTCACCATAGTGCTTTTCCACATATTTAACCTTTGCATTCTTTCCGATATGAAAGGTGTGGATACCGTCATGCTGCATATCTTCATTGCCACCGCAGTGAATGCCACAGCCTGCAACAATTAATACATCTGCATTTTCACCAATAAAGAAATCATTGTATACCACATCTTTAAGTCCTTCCTTAGAAAGGATGACAGGGATATGAACGGACTCATTCTTTGTGTTTTCTTTTACAATAATATCAATACCAGACTTGTCTTCCTTGGTAACGATATTGATGTTTGCAGTCACATTTCTGCCGGCACTTTTTCCATTATCTCGGATGTTATAGGCTCCTTCTGGGATCTCATGGAGATCGGAGATGGTCTCTAACATGTGTTTTTGTAATGCATCCAATTCCATACGCATACCTACTTCTAATTAAACTTATCTGCAATAGCGGAGCAACTTCCAGAATATCCGATGAGTTCGGGAAGTACTTCTTCTTTACTTCCAACCTTCTTTAATTCACCATCAGCCAGAAGAACGACTCTATCCGCGATATTTAAAATACGCTCCTGATGGGAAATGATGAGAATGGTTCCGTGAATCTTGTCGCGCATATTTTCAAATACACGAATGAGATTCTGGAAACTCCATAGATCAATACCTGCTTCCGGTTCATCAAATAAAGAAACTTTGGTTCCTCTTGCTAAAATCATAGCAATTTCAATACGTTTTAACTCACCACCTGATAGGGAAGCATTCAGTTCCCTGTCAATATATTCCTTGGCACACAGTCCCACTTCTGATAGATAGCTGCAAGCTTCCATGATGGAAAGGGGGGAACCGTGAGAAATATTAATAAGGTCATGTACGGTAAGACCTTTAAACTTCACCGGGTTTTGGAACGCAAAACTAATGCCCTTCTGGGCTCTTTCGGTGATAGAAAGATTTGTAATATCTTCTCCGTCCAGTAAAATCCTTCCGCCAGTGGGAATGATGAGACCCGCAATAATCTTTGCAAGGGTGGATTTGCCACCGCCATTGGGGCCGGTAACTGCTGTAAAGCCCTCATCTAATGAAAGGGACACATCTTTTATAATCTCTTTTCCATCAACTTTATAATTTATATTTTGAAGTTCCAGCATGGAATTACCTCATCTTCGAAAAAACTGTACGATTTGCGACAATCGTACATATTATAGCATAGTTTTGTGGGAGGGGCATTCTGTGGTCTTAATTGTTTTATTTTTATAGAAAAAGCGAGTATAATAAAGCTGTGAGGAGAATTTATGAAAAAGCGTTTTTTGTTTGGGCTGTTAGCAGTGTGTACTCTTGCTGGAGGTCTTATGGTAGGCTGCCAGAAGAAAGATGGAACGGCGGACTTAACAGCAGAAAATACAATAGAAGACACCACTTCCTTAGAGGTAATTGACTGGGTAGCAATGGCTAGCGAGAGTGCAGAACGTAACTACGTTGAGCCTCCGAAGCCAAACCGTATTACCCTTATGAGTCTTGGGGATTGTCTTATGCATATGGGTGTTGTGAAATCTGGCGAACAGGCAGATGGATCTTATAATTATGATTTCCTGTTTAGGGAGATTCAGCCTGCAATGGAATCTGCTGATATTAAGGTAATTAATCAGGAGACCATTTTCGGAGGAAATGACAGAGGCTTTTCAGGATATCCAGCGTTTAATTCTCCGACACAGGTTGGTGACGCCATTGTGAAAGCTGGCTTTAATGTTGTACTTCATGCCACAAATCATGCAGATGACATGGGCTTGCTAGGTATTGAAAATGCCATTGCATATTGGAATACACAGCCGTCTGTAACGATGGTTGGAATTGGTCCGCAGACGGATATTCCGATTCTTACAATTGAGGACACGACCTTTGCGCTCCTTAACTATACGTATAGTGTAAATACAGAAGTGATTCCCGGGAATGTCGTGAACCAGGTCAATTGGCTTTGCAATTACGATCCGGGCTCCTTGCAACTGGATTTTAACACCATTCGTCCGCAGGTACTTGAAGATATTCGTAAAGCGGATGAGATTGCAGATGTTGTTATCGTCTTTCCACACTGGGGTATAGAGTATACTCTGACAGAGACTTCTGTACAGGACCAGATGGCCCAGCAGATGGCAGATGCGGGTGCTGATTTGATTATTGGAACACATCCTCACGTGCCGGAACCTGTAAAGTGGTTAGAAGGGGCAAATGGGAACCCGTGCTTATGTTATTTCTCACTAGGCAATTTCGTATCTACCCAGCAGGATACCCCTCGTATGCTTGGCGGTATGGCATGGGTAACTTTTGAGAAATCTGCGGATGAGGTTTGTATTGTGAAGGAAGACAGTGGTGTAATTCCTGTAGTTACACACTATTCAGGAGGACCCACCCGAGTGGAAACCACATATTTCCTGGAAAATTATACTGCTGAAAAAGCAGCCGCCCATGGTGTGAATGCTTATGCGAATTGTACGCTGGATCGCCTCAATGAGATTGCGAGACAGGTTTTTGGAGAATATCTTATGACGGTTGAAGAGGCACTCCAAACCAAAGACAATGCCGAGGGCTCTGATGCCTGGAATTATACAAAGATTACAATATTAGATTAGTTAATTGCAAACAAAAATCCCTGTACAGATTGTACAGGGATTTTTAAATTACGGAGGAGGAGGGATTTGAACCCTCGCGCCGTTTCCGACCTACTGGTGTTCGAAGCCAGACCCTTCAGCCTCTTGGGTACTCCTCCTTGCAAATGCCTGTTTATTATAAGAGATAACTGCTATTTTTACAACAGAAAGTTCTTTCTTGAATGGCTTAAAAAAGGTATAATAATTATATCTGTGTATTTATTTTTTGCGGAGTAATTATGTCAACTACTACTTTTCTAATTACATATCTTCCGATTGTGCTTTTTGGGGTAGCTCTGGTGGTTTCCATTATTTTGGGTGGACTGCTTGCAAAGCTGAAACAAAGAGAGAAGACATTAGAGTCAGCGCTTCTTGAAATGACATCTCGAAAAGAATATGCAGAAGAAGAACTTGCAGATATTTTAGAAGCAACCACAAAATTTGAAGGTAGTACATCGGCAACTGCCGGTGAAGACGGCAATGAAAGGCTGGATACCCATGAGGAACGATTAAAGATTATTTCTCACATCCGCAAAGATTTATGTGCGCCAGTTAATGCGATTATGGGGTTAACCTCGATTGCAAAGGACCATTTAGATGATACAGACAGAGTGGAAGATTGTTTGGAAAAAGTTGAGATTTCAGGAAATCAGTTCCTGTCTCTGATGGATGAGATTCTGGATGTAAATAATTTACAAAGTGGTCGTATTCACCTATCCGCAAAGCCTGGAAGGCTGGAGGATATTGTAAAGGCCAGTGTTGCATCCTTTAAAGACGTGGCAGAAAAGAAATTGTTAGATATATCTATGGAACTGCCGAATGTGGAATTACCGACCGTCCTAGTGGATGAAGGACAGGTGGTCCGAATGCTTAGGAGTATTCTTAGTAATGCTGTGAATTATACGGAAGAGAATGGCAGGATTAAAGTTTCGCTTTCGCTGTTAGAAGATTTAAGAGATTCTGTATTTTATGCGATTCAGGTGGAAGATACGGGAGTTGGTATATCACCAGAATTTTTAGATAAATTGTTTGAGCCATTTGCGAGAGAAGAAGAGGGCAGAGATGGCATTCCTCGCGGTGCAGGTCTTGGATTAACTTCTGCAAGATATATTGCCAGACTGATGAGCGGTGATCTTACAGCGGTTAGCAAGAAGGGAGAGGGCAGTACCTTTACCATTACTATTCGACTTGCTAAGGTTTACGATGACCAGCTAATTCTTCAAAAAGCAGATGCGATTCCACAGGTGAATCGCCGTGTACTTCTGGTAGAAGACGATGCAATTCATGATAAGATTGCGACCGAGGTATTGCAGGAATTTGGACTTACGATTGATCATGCCGCGGATGGAAAGCAGGCCATCGATATGCTTATGGGTGCTGTTCCTGATACTTATGTAATGGTGTTTATGGATATAAAGATGCCGGTTATGGATGGCTATGAAGCAACGCGAAGAATCCGGGAATGTGAACGCGAGGATTTGAAGAATATTCCCATTGTAGCGTTAACCGGAGAAGTTCTTGCAGAGTATGTGCAGAAAGCACTGAATGCAGGAATGAATGCACATGTGGCGAAGCCAATCATACCAGATCATTTAAAGAATGTTGTTAAGAAATTTATTGCATAGTGAATATGCAGAAAGGGGTTGCAGAATATGAAAAGAATTGGAATGTTAACAAGTGGTGGTGACTGCCAGGCCTTAAATGCAGCTATGCGTGGCGTGGTAAAGTGCATTTACAACAGCGGTGAGGAAGTTGAAATTTTTGGTTTTCTTTCTGGTTATAAGGGACTCATTAATAGCGATTTCCGTATGCTTACAGATGTAGATTTTTCAGGTATTTTGACAAAGGGTGGAACCATTTTAGGTTCTTCAAGAACCCCTTTTAAGCAGATCACGGAGCCCGATGAGCAGGGAAGAGATAAGATTGAGTGCATGATGCACACCTACCATAAGTTGAACCTGGACTGCCTTGTAATCTTAGGCGGCAATGGTACCCATAAGACCGCAAATCTTCTCAGAACCAAGGGGCTGAATGTTGTAACCCTTCCGAAGACCATCGATAATGATCTTTGGGGAACGGATATGACTTTTGGATTCCAGAGTGCTGTGAATATTGCAACGGATGTTATCGACTGTATTCATACAACAGCAGATTCCCATGGCAGAGTATTCATCGTAGAAGTTATGGGACACAAGACTGGCTGGCTTACACTGAATGCAGGTATGGCATCGGGTGCAGATATTATTCTGCTTCCGGAAATTCCTTATGATATTGATGCCATCATCAAAGCGATTAAGGGAAGAACAAAGAGAGGCAGCAAGTTTACTATTTTGGCAGTTGCTGAGGGTGCTATTTCTAAGGAAGATGCGGCACTTTCCAAGAAAGAGTATAAGAAGAAGGTGGAGAAGCGTGTATATCCTTCTGTATCCTACGAGGTTGCAGCAGCGATTGAAGAAAAGACAGGAATGGAAGTTCGCGTAACGGTACCTGGCCATATGCAGCGTGGTGGAAGCCCCTGCCCTTATGACCGCGTATTTGCTTCCCGTCTTGGTGCAGAAGCTGGAAAGTTAATCCTGAAGGGCGAGTATGGCTTCATGGTTGGCTATAAGAATAGAGAAATTGTAAAGGTGCCCCTTGAGGAAGTCGCTGGAAAGTTAAAGACCGTTCCGGAAGATGCTTCCATCCTAAAAGAAGCAAGAATGTTAGGCATCAGTTTTGGTGATAAATAAAGAATGTCTTACCAGGCCTTATATCGCAAATATCGTCCTCTGACTTTTGAAGATGTTAAGGGGCAGGATCATATTGTAAAGACCATGTGTAACCAGGTAATGAACAATAGGGTAGGCCATGCCTACCTTTATTGTGGTACGCGAGGTACAGGGAAAACCACAGTTGCAAAGATTATGGCCAGGGCGGTGAACTGCGAGAATCCTGTGGCAGGAAGCCCTTGTGGAAACTGTGATTCCTGTAAAGCGATATTAGATGGCCGAAGTATGTCTGTTATAGAAATCGATGCAGCCAGCAACAACGGTGTTGATAATGTCAGGGAGATTATTGAAGAAGTAGCTTATCCGCCCGTAGATGGAAAGTATAAAGTATACATCATCGACGAGGTGCATATGCTTTCGAAAGCTGCTTTTAACGCGCTGTTAAAGACATTAGAAGAGCCCCCTGCTTATGCTTTGTTTATTCTGGCAACAACGGATCCCCAGCAGATTCCAATAACCATTTTGTCACGTTGCCAGAGATATGATTTCAGACATATCTCCGTAGAAACCATAGAGAATCGTATCCGTGAATTAACAGGAATTGAAGGAACGCAGGTGGAAGAGGGTGCCATTTCATATGTGGCCATGGCAGCAGACGGATCCATGCGTGATGCCCTTAGTATTTTGGACCAGTGTTTAGCTTTCCATTATGGTGAAACCTTGACGTACGAAATGGTACTCGATGTTTTAGGAGCGGTAGACACGAAGGTATTTAGTGAGCTCCTACGCGCAGTGGTAGCGAATGATATTATATCCTGTATCAAATTATTAGATAGGGTTGTGTATAGTGGTCGTGAACTGAATCAGTTCGTAACGGATTTCATCTGGTATCTTCGCAATTTGATGTTAGTTGTTTCGTCAAATGGAAGTATGGGACCTGAGGTCCTAGGCATGTCTAAGGAAAATCACCAGGCACTTTTAGAAGAAGCCGAAGTGATTAATCTGCAAACCGTAGTCAGATATATCCATGTGTTTTCGGAGTTATCCGCTTCCCTAAAATTTTCTTCACAAAAGAGAATTTTGATTGAGACAGCGATTATCAGACTCTGTAAGCCGCAGATGGAAAAGGATTTAGACAGTCTGACGGAGCGTATACGCTGCCTAGAAGATAAGGTAGAGAATGGTACCTTTACGACCGTACAAACAGAAAGAGCGGTCCCTGTGGTAACACCAGAGGAAAGAAAGACGTTAGAGAGAGCACTGCCCGATGACATAAAGGAAGTGGTGAGCAGCTGGGGAAGCGTGATGGTCAAGCTGGCAGAGTTATCCCCTGTGCTGAGTCCGATGTTAAAACATGCACGCGTATCGGTGAGCGATAACAATGAACTGTTAATCTGCTCCGATAACAGACTTGCAGTAGATTATTTTGAACGGGAAGACTCAAAGGAAAAGGTAGCAGCTACTCTGGCGGAGGTAACGGGAAAGGAAGTACCGTTCTCATTCAGGCTGATAGATGAGGAAGTAAGCTTTGAAAGTCAGTATGTTGATTTGCTTTCCTTACAAAAAGAACTGGGCATTCCAATTTTAGAAGATAACGACGAAGAATAAAAATAGATAAAGGAGAAATGAAATGGGTAGAAGAGGTGGATTTCCAGGAGGCGGTATGCCTGGCAACATGAACAATTTGATGAAGCAGGCACAGCGTATGCAGCGTCAGATGGAGGAGAACCAGAAGGAACTGGAAACGAAGGAGTTTACGGCTTCTGTTGGAGGCGGTGCAGTAGAGGTTACAGTTACCGGCGCAAAGGAAGTGACCAAGGTTGTGCTTTCTAAGGAAGCAGTTGATCCTGACGATATTGATACATTACAGGATATGATTATGGCAGCAGTGAATGAAGCCATTTCACAGGCAGAAGAAGCAAGCAATGCTGCAATGAGTAAGATGAATTTAGGAGGCCTTCCTTTTTAATGGAAAGCTATAGTGGCGATATCAATCGGTTAATTGAAGAATTGGCAGCATTACCCGGGATTGGTAACAAATCAGCCCAGCGTATGGCGTTTCATATTTTAGGGCTTCCCATGGATCGGGTAAAACGTCTGTCAGAAACGATTTTGACCGCAAAACAAAGTGTTCGTTTCTGTAAGTGCTGCTATACCATGACAGACCAGGAGATATGTCCGGTGTGCAGCAATCCGAAACGGAATCATAAACTGATTATGGTTGTGGAGACGACCAGAGACCAGGTGGCATATGAAAAGACAGCCAAGTATGAGGGTGTCTATCATGTTTTGCATGGCGCAATCAGTCCTATGAATGGTATTGGTCCGTCGGACATTTTGTTGAAGGAATTGCTTGAACGATTAAAGGACGATGTGGAAGAAGTTATTATTGCAACGGGTTCGGCACTGGAAGGGGAAGCAACTGCGATGTATATCAGTAAGCTAATCAAACCTTCGGGCATCAAAGTAACCCGCATTGCAAGTGGCGTTCCAGTAGGTGGCGAATTAGAGTCTATTGATGAAGTGACATTGCTTCGCGCACTGGAAGGTCGCGTGGAGTTATAAAGCGTGGAGTAAAAAACAAATGAGCGTGGAAAAGAGTTTACTTGGAAAGTTAAAGGATGGAAAGGATATTTACGCCTATACCATCACGAATAAGAATGGAATGTCTGCTGTGGTAATGACCTACGGCGCAATTCTGAGAAATCTGTATGTGCCTGGAAAGAAGGGCGAGACCGATGATGTGGTTCTTGGCTTTGACCAGCTATATCGCTATCAGAGAAATACAGATTGTTTTGGGTCTACCATTGGACCAATCTGTAATCGTACAGAAAAGGGCGAAATGGTAATGGGGAAAAAGGTTTATAACCTTGCCATTAATGACCGTAAGCTTAATAATTTGCACACCGATTTGGTGAATGGTTTTCATCATCGCCACTGGGATGCAGCAGAAGGAAAGAATGCAGTAACGTTCTCTCTTGTAAAGAAGGATGGGGAAATGGGACACCCTGGTACGATGAAAGTGTCTGTAACCTATACCTTAACAGACAAGAATGAATTAAAGATTACTTATCATGCTGAGAGTAACAAAAATACGCTGGTGAATATGACGAATCACAGCTATTTTAATCTTTCTGGAAAGAAGTCCGATTCCATTGAAAAGCATAAGCTGACGCTGCATGCAAGCAAATTTGTACCGGTTCGTAAGGACGCCATTCCTACCGGAGAACTTAAAGATGTTAAAGGAACGGCGTTTGATTTTACAAAGGGCAAATTAATTGGTAAGGATGTAAATGATTTTTCTGATAAGCAGTTAAAGCAGGCACACGGTTATGATCATAACTGGTGTATTGATGGCTACAACGGAAAGTTAAAGAGTTGTGCTTTGGTGGAGGATGCGAAATCCGGAAGAAGTATGGAAGTATTTACGGACTTACCGGGTGTACAGTTCTATGCAGGTAACTGGATTGGCAATCTGATTGGCAAAGATGGCAGACGTAATTGTAAGCGAAAAGGGCTTTGTCTAGAAACCCAGTACTACCCAGGCAGCGCAGGAAAGAGTGATTTCTTCTGCCCTGTTGTTGGACCTGGAAAGCCTTATGACACCACTACGATTTATAAATTTAACTGGTAAGATATGACCGTTGTACCCTTTCGAAAAAAGAATGAGAAGGATGTAAAGAAGAAAACAAACTACTGGAACAGGCTATTTGCCCATCGTGCCCGTATTGCTTTGTTTGTATGCATTGGTTTGGTGATGGCTGCCATTGCTATTATAATCATCCGCTACAATATAAAGAATCGCGTGTACTCTGAATACACAGTAGTATCGTCCGTACAAAGGTCTGGTGCTACGGCTTCTCAGGTATTACCTTTTGGTAGTATGTTTCTGACCTATAATGACGATGGTATTCGTTGTACCGATGCCAAAGGAGAGGACATCTGGAATCATCCTTATGAGATGCAGGTCCCTATGGTAAAGGTGAATGGTTCCTATGTTGCAGTTGCAGATAAGAACGGTCGCGACATTTATATCTTTTCGGAGACGGGGTTAAAAGGTACGGTAGAAACCACGGATCCGATTGATAGCATTACGCTGTCTGCTTCTGGTGAAGTGCTTGCGGTTGTAGAGAGTGGAAAGATCACGCCGATTTACTTATATGCTCCCAATGGCACCAAACTGGTTTCTTTTAGAACCACAATGTCAAAGAGTGGATACCCGTTGTCTCTCGCTATTTCTGACGATGGAAAGCTGGTAGAGATTGCATACCTGTACCTAGATAGCGGCAGTCTGATGAGCAAGGTGGCTTTCTATAACTTTGGGGAGGTCGGCCAGAATAAGGCGGACAACCTTGTTGGCGGGAATGACTATCTCGGAGAAGCCGTTCCGGTTGTGGGATTTTTAGATAATTCTACCGCGTTTGCAGTAGGTACCGGTCGTATTATGTTTTACGAAGGGAAGGAAACCCCTAGAAATATTGGGGATACCATGATTTACGATAAAATCCATTCCGTATTCTATGGAAGTGGTTATGTAGGCCTTGTCTTTGTAGATAATGAAGCAGGGAATCGTTACCGCATGGATTTATATAATCGTGGAGGAAAGAAGTCGGGAAGTATCTCCTTTGATTTAGAGTATGCTGATATATTTTTCAGCAACAACCACATTGTAATCTATAATGCTTCTTCCTGTCTGATTTATACCACCGATGGGAAGCTGGTATATGAAGGGGAGTTCGAGGATTCTGTTCTTTTGATGATGCCTACAGAAAAAGCATCCAAGTACGTTCTGGTTACAGGGGACAGTATTGATACCATTGTTTTGAAGTAGGATTGGAATACGATATGCAGTCTATTGTTGCACTGATTGTTATGATGATTTCTTTTTTAGGATACTGCCTGTTCTTTATGAGAAGAACCAGAGTATCCTTTTCTTTTGCACCGGCACTAACCGTCGCAAGTATTGGAAGCCTTTTGTTTGTCGCGGGTATTTTAAACTTTCTGAAATATATGCTGCTTGGCTTATATGGCGTTGGATGTTTTTTCTTTTTGTGGGAGTGTGTTCGAATCCTTGTACAAAAGAGAGAGAAAACCGCTCTTGGCGCACATAAAAAAGATGTCATCCTGTTAGGGGTTTGGCTCATCCTAAATGTTTATTTTGTCTGGCTATTAAAAAATGCCCATCCATTACACTACGACAATTTCACTCACTGGGCGACCATCCCCAAAATTCTGCTAAAAGAAGATCGCCTGCCTGCATTTCAGGAATCCTTTTTAAGCCATCAGTCCTATCCGGTTGGAAGCGCGTTATTCATTTATTATGTATGCCGTTTTACAAAAGGAAGCGACGCATTTTATAGCATTGCCCAGTGCATAGCTTTATTGAGTTTTATCTTTCCTCTTGCTCATTTTGTGAAGAAAAAATGGCCCTATGCTTTAGTTGTATTCTTTGGTATTTTTGTCCTTTGCTTTAATACGTCTATTACAGACCTATTGGTAGATACGTTAATGCCTCTTCTTGGTGTGGCTGTCTTTGGAATCATGGAAGAGGAATCGCTGCCATTAAAGAAAAGAAATCTTCTCATAATTCCATTTCTTATTTTCTTAATGAATGTGAAAAATGTAGCCATCTTTTTTATGATGGTATTCTGGGCCTATTATTTAATCCGAAATAAGATGCAGGAAATAAAGAGTTTTCTTGTAGCCCATGTACTTGCACCGCTTCTTACGATGTTTATATGGAACAGACACATTGCCCTTGTGTTTATCGGGGGAAATATGTCAAAGCATGCATTAACCCCAGGGCATTTTGCGGCAACGGCAGCAGAAAAGACAGGGGCCGACAAGGTGGCAATATTAAAGGCGTATGCTGGTAAGGTTTTTTCTTTACAGAATACCTCTCTTATCTATATGTTCATAATTGCTGGCGTTATTCTTATTGCAGTATTTATGGTAAAAGAGAAGAAGGGCCATTTTTTAAGAACAAGATTTTGGGGAGCTTTCGGCCTATACTTTTTCTACGCCTTTATGATGGGCGGAATGTATATTTTTTCCATGCCCCTAGCAGAAGCAAAGGTGGTTGCAGAATTTGAACGCTACATGGCTATTATTATTCCCTGCATACTGGGCTGTGTTCTGCTTTCCATTCTAAAAGAGTTAGAAGAGAATAAAGTGATTACGGTCATCCTAATGCTTGCGTTATCGGTCCTTCCTATTTTTATGGTGAGAGATAAACTCGATACACTATATAGAAGGCAAAATTATGAGAGTAGTTTAAGATATGCGCTGGAAAAAGAATTGCAGGCTGTGAATGTCACAGAGGATTCTGTTTTATTTGTATATGAGCCTGCGCCGGATGGCGGTTATCTGGAATTTTATTTACAGTATTATATCCTAAGTGAGAAAATGGTTATTGAGACCGCCGAAGAATTTGTACCAGAAGATATAGCAGACTACTTTACACATGTTGTGATACTAGGACAGGATGAACAGATACAGAAATATTTAAGAGATGTTGGAAAAGAAGAGCTGATTGGAAAAGAATTTGCTGTGTTTGCAAAATAAAAAATGGCCACGAATACTCGTGGCCATTTCACTTATTTTACAACAACTGTTTCTTTTAAATATTCCATAACCTTTTGGTTAATAACAGCATTTTTCAAATAAGGCATTCCGTACTCTTCTAATAGATCATTATAAGTAGTTTCATCATAGCCTTCCTTTGTTAAGAAGTAGGTCTTAACATCTTCATCGCTTACACTGAGTCCTGCCTGCTCATAGATGAGCTGCACGCCCAACTGGTACTTGATGTCGGTTTCTGTATCAATACGCATCTGCGCTTTGTAATCTTTCTCAGATTCATACCCGTACATTTTATATACATGTTCCACATTTAATCCGTAGCTTGCGTACATTTCTTTCGTAGACTGGAACTGCTTCTCGTTTAAATCAAGCATTAGTTTAAGCTGGTTGTCTACATATTCTTCGGGGTACTTGATTACAACGGTGGAATCGGCAATGAAATTATAAATCGCAGATTCTAAGTTCGTGTCATAATACTGATCATAAATGAGCTGTCTGTATTCTGCGGCAGTGGAAGCATCTTCATAGAGATATTCCTGCACAAAGGCATCATCAAATTCCGCGGTTTCATAAATACCCAAAACAGTAACAATATAGTTGATGGTTTTTCCATTTAAGGATTCAACGCCATAATCGTCAGGATAAGAAACAGGGACGGTCACTGTTTTTCCAATGCTCTGCCCAATGAGCGCTTCATCCACAACCTCAGAGAGTGCGCCATATCCGATGGTCATATCAAAACCACCTTCTTCTTCGGAAGCAGCAGCATAAACAGAACCATCTAAATTGGCTGTATAAGCAACCTTAACACGGCAGCCATCGGTAATGGTAAGTGTTTCATCATAAGAGATAACCTGATGTGCGGTTAACTGGCTATTGATATCTGCCTCAACCGATGCGCTGTCCGGTTCGATATCTGCTTTCGCAAAATTCATACTAGTGGTATCGATGGAAGCATATTCGGAAGTATTAATGTCAATACAACCATTTGCATTCAGTCCTTTGCCGTACTGGGGAAGATGGCTCTTTCTATAATTTACAAGAAAAAGAATTAATACCAAAATTAACAGAGGAATGGTAATAGACCAAAAGGCAATCAAGTTCTTTTTCTTCTTGACCTCTTTTCTGGCCTTTTCGGCTGCCAATCTTTTTTGCTTGGATTTGCTGATTTCCTGATTACTCATCGCAATACTCCTTTATTTCATATTTCACACAACGACTATTATAGCACGAGACGTATTTTGTGGCATATACCTATGAACACAGATGGATTATTCCCCTAGGTGGCGCTCTATATATGGTATAATGTAAAAAGGAGAAGTGGTATGTCTAGCTGGATGCTAAAACAAAAAAGTGGAGATTTTAAAAGCCTTGGGCAGCAGTTTCATGTAAACCCGCTGCTCATCCTTTTACTGTTTAATAGAGGTGTAGATACACCCGAGAAAATCCATAAATTCTTAACCGGAAAAGAAGCAGATTTTTATAGTCCCTCTCAGATGAAGGATATGGAGAAGGGAATTGGCATTACAATAGAAAAGATTAAGTCCGAAAGAAAAATCCGTGTCATTGGTGATTATGATATAGATGGAATTATGGCTACCGCCATTTTGGTGAAAGGTTTATCTTTCTTTGGCGCGCGGGTAGATTACGCAATTCCCCATAGAGTTCGTGATGGATATGGATTAAACTCTTCGCTCGTAACCAAAGCGCGTAACAGCGGTATAGATACTATTATTACCTGTGATAATGGGATTTCGGCTAAGGTGCCGATTGATTTGGCAAAAAGCCAGGGAATGACCGTGGTAGTTACAGATCATCACGAAGTACCATTTCATGAAGTTGGTGGACGTAAGGAATTTTTATTGCCAGCGGCAGATGCTGTTATAGATCCCAAGCAGCAGGAGGCGACTTATCCCTTTGCAGGGATTTGTGGTGGCTTTGTTGCGTATAAATTTATTGAGTGTTTAAAAGAAAAATGGCCCGATGAAGTAGATGAGAAAGCCTATGAGCAGCTGCGGCAGGAACTCACCGAGTTGGCTGCATTTGCTACCATTGGAGACATTATGGAATTGCAGGATGAGAATCGTATCCTGGTAAAAGAAGGACTTCTTCGCATGAAGAAGAGTAAGAACCTGGGGCTTCGCACGCTGATGAAGGTGCAGGCAATTGAGGAAAAACAGGTATCAGCATTCCATGTAGGATTTGTACTTGGTCCCTGCATCAATGCAACAGGAAGACTGGATACACCTGACAGAGCCATTCAGCTTCTTCTTGCAAAGACGCAGCAGGAAGCAGTTCTTCTTGCCACAGAATTAAAGACATTAAATGAAAGCCGAAAGACATTAACGGAAGAAGCGTCGGCGCAGGCAATCAGCCAGATTGAAAGCGGTTTATACGATGGAGACAGGGTACTGGTTCTCTACTTGCCGGAGTGCCATGAAAGCATTGCAGGAATCGTAGCAGGGCGTATAAAAGAAAAATATAATAAGCCAACCTTTGTGATCACGGATGCCGAGGATGGATTAAAGGGCTCTGCCAGAAGTATAGAGGCTTATCATATCTATGATGAGATGACCAAGGTAAGTGATATTTTTACAAAGTTTGGTGGACATGCTATGGCAGCAGGCTTTTCCCTTCCCAAAGAGAAGTTAGTAGAACTGCGGCAGCGTTTGAATGCAGACTGCAATCTTACCAGTGAACAATTAACGGGTGTGATTCATCTGGATGCAGAAGTTCCCATGAGTTACTTCAATCTGGATGTGTTAACTGATTTGGAGCTGTTAGAGCCATGCGGAACGGGGAATGAGAGACCACTTTTTGTACGAAAAAGCATGCAGTTCTTATCCGCAAAATATCTCGGCAGTAGTGGAAAGGCTATCGTATTTACCGTATATGATACGAAGCTTGCCACAAAACATGAACTGAAATTATTTAAAGACATTGATGGTTTCTTCCTGTATTTGTCAGAACAGTTTGGTACAAATATAAAAGAGGAATTGCTAAAAGGGAAAACGACGACACCCGTGCTTTTGGATGTGGTATATCAGGCGGGAATCAATGTTTTCTATGGAAGAAAAACCGTGCAGTTTGTTATGGAACAGTACAGATAGGAAAGCGCAAAGCACATGGAACAGAAAAGACAAAATGTGAAATATATGCTAATGGGGATTGGAACCATTCTTTTACTGGTTAGTTTTGCCCTGGAAAACACGGAAGCAGAAAGAGTACTAGCCCTAATTGCTCTGCCAACGTTATTTGGCGGAATGGGGTATGCGTACGAGAATGAAAATCATTCTTATGGGAAGCAGTACTTCTTGCCATATCTTGTATTCAGCATTCTTTATCTTGTGATGCAATCCGCATTTTTAATGGCGGGCAAAGCGGATATGACACTGGAAGTGCTGCAAGATGATATTTGGAGTATCGTAACAGGAAATGGTGCCGGTTTTCTCTGGATGCTGTGTAACCTCAGCATAACAGGCGGAATATACCGATTTTTGCGGAAGAGAATGAAAATAAGTGGAGTAACCATTTTGGCCGTATTAGCAGCGGTATCTGTATATTTCCTAAATGGAATAGGCGGACGTACTACAGTCTTTGGTCGTAGTTTTCCCGGCTTTTTCTTTTCCCTGGCGATGACGATGTGGAGAAGTGTTGCGTTGTTACCTTTTCTTGTTATAGGAGAGTTTGCAAGACATTGTGCTGCCAGATGGGAGCGAAAACTTGCTAAGAAAATAGGAATCGGATTTGGTGCAGTTCTTCTTTCGCTGGCACTCGCGATTGTGGCATTAAAGAATCAGGATTTATTTGGGGATTACACCATCCTTGTAAATATAAGACTTCTTTCCATGGGAGTTCCCGGGTTTATCTATGTTGTAGGAGGATTGTTCGTCTTTGGATGTGGTCTGCTCATGGACTGGATTGGCACATTAAAGATACTCTCATTACTGGGTAAAAATTGTGTGGTTCCGATTGCTACATTCTATAACTTTTATGTGTTCTATCTGGCAACACGTTGCGGGAAATTGGTGTTCGCAAAATTTGATAATAATTTTATGACGGTAACCACAATGGTTTTAATAACACTTCTTTTGGAAACCACCGGAATCGCAATCTATATGCTTCCTGGAAAAATTACAAAAAAGAAATAGAACATAAAAATAGAAAAGCACCGCTACGCGGTGCTTTTCGTTTATGAGGGGGGAGATGGTTTGAAGTTAAACTTCAAACGTTTATCGATGTTTCCATCGACAAAAGATATTGTAACAGTAAAATGTGAACTAAATGTGAACTAATAAAAATAATTTAAAATTATTTTTATTAACATAATATGCCGCAAAACGGCTTGAAAATTGAGTTTTTATGGGGAATAAGGTAAAATAGAAAGGATTATGTAACCTTATTTTGAACGATTTTGGAGTGAAAAAATGTCATTAAAATATCCATATGCAAACATCATAATTGACATTTCTCATGAAAAAGTTGATCGTCCATTTCAGTATAAAATTCCGGAGACATTAGCAGAACGTATTCGCGAAGGAACGAGAGTCTTTGTACCTTTTGGCGCAGGAAATAAGATTCGGACAGGATACGTTGTTGCGTTAACGGATGTATGTGACTATCCCGAAGATAAGTTAAAATGTATAGATTCTATTGATGAGAAGGCCGTTGGCGCGGAGGCGAAGCTGATTGAAACCGCTGCTTATATGCGTTATCGCTATGGCGGAACGATGATCCAGAGCCTTCAAACAGTGCTTCCTATCAAACAGAAGATGAAAGAAAAAGAAAAGAAGACGCTAGTACTTGTTGCGACCAAAGAACAGCTAGATGCGTATCTTGCAAAACTCTCGGGACTTCGCTTTGCAGCGAGAAGAAAATGTTTGTTGGAATTAAAGGAAGTTGCAGAACTTCCAGTAGATATTGCCATGACAGAACTGGGCGTTTCTAAGTCTATTATGAAGACTTTGGAAAAGGATGGCATGGTAGAAATTCGTTCTATGAGAGAATACAGAGGGCTTACCGTGACAGGGGATGCACTGACAAAGAAGCCACTGTCAGACGAGCAGCAGGCGGTTGCCAATGAACTGATTGCTGAGATGAAAAATACGGCCCCAAACCCCTCCTTGTTGTATGGAATTACCGGAAGCGGAAAGACGGAAGTCTATATGGAAGTAATTGAACAGGCAATTTCGATGGGGAAGAAAGCCATTGTTTTGATTCCAGAGATTGCGCTGACCTTCCAGACCTTAAAGCGCTTCTATGCGCGTTTTGGGAAGCGGGTTGCCATTATCCATTCGAGACTTTCTGCTGGGGAACGATATGACCAGTATACATTAGCGGCAAAAGGCAAAGTTGATATCATGATTGGCCCTCGTTCAGCCTTATTTGCACCTCTTGATAACGTAGGCGTGATAGTAGTGGACGAGGAGCATGAGAGCAGTTATAAAAGCGAGAGTATGCCCAAATATCACGCAGTGGAAATGGCGGAATACATCGCAAAGAGAGAAGGAGCACTACTTCTTCTAGGCTCTGCGACACCCTCTATTACCAGCTACTATAAAGCTTCGCAGGGAGAATACCGTCTTTTTACATTAAAGAATCGATATGGTACTGCAAGCTTACCAGAAGCAACCGTTGTAGATATGCGTCAGGAACTAAGGGAAGGAAATAAGTCTGCTTTTTCCAGACGATTAAAGAATTTGCTTACGGACAGGGTAAGTCAGAAAGGGCAGCAGGCAATGCTCTTTATCAATCGACGGGGCTATGCTGGATTTGTCAGTTGCAGAGATTGTGGAGAGGCAATAAAATGTCCGCACTGTGATGTTTCTATGTCGCAGCATGGAGCTACGTCTACCCCTTACTTAGCCTGCCACTACTGCGGGTATCAGATGGAGATGCCAGCAGTTTGCCCCTCCTGTTCATCAACCAAGATATATGGGATGCGTGCAGGAACAGAACAGATCGCGGAGGCGCTTAAAAAAGCTTATCCCTCTATGCGGATTTTAAGAATGGACGCAGATACCACGAAAAAGAAAGAAGATTATGAAGAGATTTTGTCTTCTTTTGCAGGTCATGAAGCGGACACGCTTGTAGGAACCCAAATGATTGTAAAAGGGCATGACTTTCCAGAAGTTACCGTTGCCGGCGCTGTTATGGCTGACCTTTCCCTGTTTACAGCAGATTATAGAGCAGCAGAGAGAACCTTTAATCTCATAACCCAGGCAGCAGGCAGAGCGGGAAGAGGAAAAGAGAAAGGCGAAGTGGTAATTCAGAGTTATCAGCCTGACCACTATGCATTAACATATGCCGCTAGGCAGGACTACGAGGGCTTCTATGCAGAGGAAATCCTGTATAGAAAATTAGGTGGCTATCCGCCTGTACAACATTTATTGTCCTTACAGTTCTTTGGAAAGAGTGAGGAAAATCTCGTCGCCTTTGTAGAGGAGATGAAGAATACATTGCAGGCAGAGCACAAAGTTGAAGGACTCTATATCTTAGGGCCGACCCCCGCAGGGATTGTAAAAATTAGCGATATCTATCGATATGCGCTGCATATAAAATATGCGAAGTTAGAAACATTAATTAAAATCAAAGACCATGCAGAAAAAATAATGGAAGAAAAGAAGAATGGGGAGATTCGATTACAGTTTGATTTTGACCCCATGAATGCATTTTAAGGAGGATGCTATGGCAATTAGAACGATACGTGTACTTGGAGATGAGGTACTGAATAAGACTTGTAAAGAAGTAACGAAAGTGAACGATCACACACTGGAACTGATTGAAGATATGTTTGATACGATGTATGAAGCAAATGGTGTTGGACTCGCTGCTCCCCAGGTTGGTGTGCTTAAAAGAATTGTTGTTATTGATGTTACGGGTGAAGATCCGATATTGTTAATTAACCCTAAGATTGTTGAAATGAGCGGGGAACAAACAGGAAGTGAGGGTTGCCTTTCTGTTCCTGGAAAGGCAGGAAATGTTACCAGAGCAAACTATGTAAAATGTGTTGCGCAGAATGAGAAATTAGAAACCATTGAGGTAGAAGGAACAGAGCTACTTGCAAGAGCCATTCAGCATGAGGTGGATCATTTAGATGGTCACCTTTATGTGGAAAAGGTTGAGGGTGAACTGCACAATGTACAGCCGCCACAGGACGACGATGAGGATGAAGAATAAAAATACTTTGAGGGTATGCGCATGAAGATTGTATTTATGGGAACGCCAGATTTTGCAGTAGGGGCACTGGAAGCCATTGTAAAAGCTGGGCATGAAGTAACCTTGGTAGTTACTCAGCCAGATAGACAAAAGGGAAGAGGCAAAGAGGTTGCCATGTCTCCGGTGAAAGAGATGGCATTAAAATATAATCTCCCCGTTTTTCAGCCGGTGAAGATTAAGACGCCGGAGTCCATAGAAGAATTGAAGAAATATGAAGCAGACGCTTATGTGGTAGCTGCTTTTGGACAGATTCTTTCCAAAGAAATTTTGGAGATGCCAAGGCTTGGTTGCATTAATATACACGGCTCTCTGCTCCCCAAATATAGAGGCAGCGCGCCAATCCAGAGAGCAGTGATTGATGGAGAAAAAGAAACCGGTATCACCATTATGCAGATGGATGAAGGAATTGATACTGGCGATATGCTTATGCAGAGGGCGATTCCTATTTTGGATACCGACACAGGTGAGTCTATGTTTGAGAAACTGGCAGCGCTTGGAAGTGAAATGATCGTGGAAGCGCTTCCACTGATTGCCGAAGGAAAACTCCCCAGAGAAAAGCAGGATGACAGTAAGAGTACTTACGCCAAAATGCTTTCCAAGGATATGGGACAACTGGATTTTACGAAGACAGCCAAAGAACTGGATTGTCTGATTCGAGGTCTTAACTCCTGGCCCAGTGCGTATACAAAGTGCGGTGGGAAAACACTAAAAATCTGGGAAGCCCTAGTGGTAGAGGGGGAAGGAAAGCCGGGTGAGATTATAGATGTAACGAGGGATGCCATCGTAGTGGCTACAAGCCTGGGGGCATTAAAAATTACTGCGTTGCAGTTAGAGGGCAAAAAGAGAATGCAGACGAAGGACTTCCTTCTGGGTTATCAGTTACAGCCGGGGGAGATGCTTGGTTAATTATGGCAAAGAAACCGACGGAAAATAGAACCTTGGTATATGGTGCCCTGACTGAATTTCGAAAGAGCAACCAGGAGGGACATGGGATAAAAGCCTCAGAACTGTTAAAAGATATTCTGACAAAATACGATTATCTTCCAGTAGAGGAAAAGGCTTTTATTAAACGACTTTTTGATGGCTGTCAGGAACGGCAGATTACGCTGGACTATGTGATTGCAAAATACGCAAATACAAAGAATGGAAAGATGAAACCGGCGGTTCGGGATATTCTTAGAATGGGTGTGTATCAGATTCTATTCATGGACAGTGTTCCTGATGCAGCAGCGGTAAATGAATCGGTTCTTCTGGCGGAGAGCAAGGGACTTTCTTCTCTTAAAAGTTTTATAAATGGCGTGCTTCGCGCGGTGGTACGTAACAAAGAGGTCATGGAGTGGCCGGACAAGGAGAAGGATGCCGTTAATTGTTTGTCGGTGGTTTATTCTTTCCCCGTGTGGATGGCGGGACTGATTCGTAAACGATACGGAATGGAAACTGCCGAAAAGATTTTCGCAAGAATGAACGAGCCGGCGCCGCTTATAATACGAAGGACGCAGAGTGCAAAGGAAGAAACCTTATTAGCTGGTTTTGCAAAGCAGGGCATTTCCTGTAAAAAGCATCCGTATAGTGAGAATGCATATCAATTAAGTGGTATTAGTGGATTCTCAAAAGTCCCTGGATTTACAGAAGGCTTGTTCACGGTACAGGATATTAGTTCACAGTTGGCACTGCGCTGCCTACAACTGAAAGAAGGGCAGAAGGTTCTTGATCTGTGTGCTTCTCCTGGTGGAAAGAGTCTGTATGCAGCAGAGCTTGTTGGTGAAAAGGGTACGGTTGTTGCCAGAGACTTAACGGATCAGAAAATGGTTCGAATAGAAGAAAATGTTAGGCGTCTTGGTGTTACCAATGTTACCACGCAGGTGAAGGATGCAACGATTTTAGAAGAAGCTGATTTTGAAAAATACGATGCGATTATTGCTGATTTACCATGCTCCGGACTGGGGGTTATGGGACGGAAGAATGATATTCGCTACCGGTTAGATAGGGAAGATTTACGAACGCTGGCGAGATTGCAGAAAGATATTTTGGACAATGCAGTACAGTATTTAAAACCCGGCGGAAGGTTACTGTATAGTACGTGTACCATTTCAAAAGAAGAGAACGAAGATAATAGAAATTATATTATCGAAGAATTGCATTTAAGCCCCGTATCCATAGATGAAACTTTACCGGAAGAATTACGCTGCGAAACAACAAAGGAAGGGTACTTGCAGCTTCTTCCTGGCGTGCATGAAAGCGATGGCTTTTTCATAAGTATTTACCAGAAAGAATAGAAATGAAGGATATCAAGTCATTATCCGTTGAGGAACTGAAAACTGCATTAAAGGAAATGGGTGAGAAACCATTTCGGGCAGCACAGATTTTTGCATGGCTGCACGAAAAAAGGATTACAGATTTCTCTGAGATGACGAATATCTCGAAGGGATTACAGCAGAAACTCTCCGAGAACTTTTCGTTTGTAAAATTAAAACTATTACTTGCGCAGGTGTCCAAAGAAGACGATACCAGAAAATTCCTGTTTGAACTGCCGGATGGAAATACGGTGGAAACCGTATGGATGAAATATAAGCATGGGAATAGTGTCTGTATCTCATCGCAGGTGGGGTGCAGAATGGGATGTAAGTTCTGCGCTTCTACCCTGGGCGGTCTGGTAAGGTCGCTCGATGCTGGCGAAATGTTAGAACAGATTTATGAAGTGATGCGCCAAACGGAGCAACGTGTAGATAACATCGTTGTTATGGGAATTGGTGAGCCCTTTGATAATTATGAAAATCTATTACGATTTATCAGAAGATTAACAGAAGAAGGGGGCTATCATTTAAGCGCAAGAAGTATTACCGTTTCCACCTGTGGAATCGTTCCGTATATTAAGCAGTTTGCAAAGGAAGGACTTCCTGTTACGTTAGCGCTTTCCCTTCATGCGACAACGGATGAAAAACGAAAAGAGATTATGCCGATTGCGTTTAAGTACACGCTTGCTGAGTTAAAGGATGCAATGGGATATTATTTCACTGAGACAGGCAGGCGTATTACTTTGGAGTATGCCTTAATCGGTGGTGTAAACGATAGCGAAGAAGAAGCCAGCCGGCTCGCTGCATTTGCCTACGATTTACACGCACATGTAAATTTGATTCCGGTAAATCCTGTTAAAGAGAGAGGCTTTACCCAACCAGATAAGAGCCATATAGAGGCATTCTGTCATCGCCTGGAAAAGAAGGGCGTTAGAGCAACTGTTCGAAGAGAGATGGGCAGAGATATTGATGGCGCCTGCGGACAACTTCGGCGAAAACAGGTGCTCTCGGGAGAGGGCGAGTAAAGCGCCTTTCGTTTGCCCTATTGCCCGTAATGTGGTAATATTTTACTTTGTGGAATGCTGATTTTGGGGAAATAATGACCAAATCAGTCATTTTGTAATGAAGGTAAAATAAAGAAAGAAATAAACCATGAAACTTCGCGTTGTCGGTTTATCGGATATTGGCCGACTAAGACAACAGAATCAAGACTATGTGTTTACCTCAGAGGTAGCCGTTGGCTCTCTGCCAAACCTATGCATCGTAGCAGATGGTATGGGTGGTCATAAAGCAGGGGAGTACGCATCCAAATGTGCGGTAGAAACCATGGTGGGGGAGATTAATCTTCTGAAAGAACCCGACCCCAGAAAAGTTCTTGCAAAAGCGATAAAGCGGGCCAACGAAAAGGTCAGACAAAAAGCTACGGCTGATGAGAACTTTAAGGGAATGGGCACCACGGTGGTGGCAACAACCTTTGATGGTAATTCCCTTTTGGTAGCCAATGTGGGCGATTCCCGAATGTACTACCTGGGGGATGAGATAAAGCAAATTACCATAGACCACTCCCTTGTGGAAGAGATGATTAAAATTGGTGGTCTGGATAGAGAGAAAGCCAGAAGTCATCCGGATAAAAATATTATTACCAGAGCGATTGGTGTAGTAGATTTGGTAGATGCAGACTTCTTCTCAATAGATAATGTTCGTTTGGGAGATATGATCCTAATGTGTTCAGACGGACTCAGCAATATGCTTGAAGACCAGGAAATATTTACACTCGCCAAGCAGGATATTCCCCTGGAAGAAGCCGCAAGGCAGCTTATAAAAGCAGCCAATGCAAATGGTGGAAGAGATAATATCACAGTAATTCTTGGCAGATTTGAAGAGTAAGATTCTTAAACGCTTTCCAATGGGTATTTAGTTAAGGGAGCAATGTATGATTAAGATTGGCGATATCATAGCAGAACGATATGAAATACAGGACAAAATTGGTGCAGGTGGTATGAGCGATGTGTATCGCGCATACGACAGCAAGTTAAACCGTCCTGTTGCAGTAAAAGTATTAAAGCAGGAGTTTTCTGATAATGCAGATTTCCTGTCAAAGTTTCGTGTAGAAGCCCAGGCAGCAGCGGGACTGATGCATCCCAATATCGTAAACGTATATGATGTAGGGGAAGAATATGGTTCCCACTATATGATTATGGAATTGGTGGAAGGCATTACCTTAAAGCGCTACATTGAGAAAAAGCAGAGACTATCTGTAAAAGAAGCAGTTAGTATTGCGATTCAGGTTGCGAATGGTATTGAGTCTGCCCACAACAACCATATCATTCATAGAGATATCAAACCGCAGAACATTATTATCAGTAAGGATGGTAAGGTAAAGGTAACCGATTTTGGTATTGCTAAGGCGGCAACCTCCAATACGATTACCTCCAACGTTATGGGGTCTGTGCACTATACTTCCCCAGAACAGGTTCGTGGTGGTTTTTCTGATGAGAAGAGTGATATCTACTCTCTTGGTATAACACTTTTTGAAATGCTTACCGGTCGCGTTCCTTTTAATGGGGATACTACGGTTGCGGTTGCAATTAAACATATCCAGGAGCCCATGCCTACGCCCAGGGATTATGTAGCGGAGATTCCTATTTCTGTGGAACAGATTGTTATGAAATGTACCCAGAAGAGTGCTGACCGCAGATATCAGGTAGTACCAGAGCTGATTGAAGATTTGAAGCGATCTTTGATTAGTCCTGACGAGGATTTTGTTCGTATTGAATCTCCTGAGTCTTCTGGCAAGACTAAAAACATTGATGGAGATGAATTGGAAAGAATTAAGCGGGCAAGATCCGGAGATATGTCTAACTCTGCTGCGATTGCTACCAGCGGTTCCGCAACGGGTAAAGTTGTACCGCTTCGTACAGTAGAGGAACAGTATGAGGAGTACGAAGAGTACGAGGAAGTTGATGAGGACTTTGAACCATATGAGGAAGAGGATATTAAGCCTCTGCCTAGAAAGGTCGCAGAAGAGCGTACAACTTCTGCGAAGAAGGCTTCTGTCAGTGGAAAGAAGAATGGAAAACGGAAGAACGACGAGGACTATAATCCTAAGATGGAACTACTCGTTACCGTTTTGATTGTAGCCGTAGCAGTTGTAATTGGATTGATTGCATTATTCTTCCTAGGAAAAGCAATGGGATTATTTGGCAAGAAGGACGGCAGTACCTCTGATAATGAGGTGCAGCAGGAAACAGTAGTTTCTACGAATGATCAGACGGGTACAAGGGAAGACGTCGTGGATGCGAATTCAGTGGTCCTTGTAAGTTATGTTGGACTTGCAAAGCCTGAGGCAGTTGCCCAGTTAAATGCAGCAGGTCTTACAGAGATTATCGAAGAAGTGGACGCAGAGGAACCCATGGGAACGGTCGTTGGTATGAGCCCCGAATGGGGAACCACCGTTGCACGTGGCTCTTCTGTCACCTTATATATTAGTAATGGATCGGGCAATTCCAGTGGAATTACCGTTCCGAATCTATTAAGTGGTGGTATGACAGAGAGTGATGCTGTCATCACATTGACAGAACTTGGTTTTGTTCCAGTTAGTGATGGCGAAGAGTATTCAGAGACTTGTATGGAAGGGGAAATTTGTTATCAGAGTGTACCTGCCTTTTCCAAGGCTCCCGCAGGAACTGAGATACACTATAAGGTTAGTAAAGGTCCCGAGGCAGCGATGTATAGCTGTAATTATAATGTGGCAGCACCTGCGGATTATGCAGGCGGAACGGCGACCATTGTGATGACAGGCAGTGATGGTTCGCAGCTCTTTAACCAGACCACAGAATCTTTCCCGGTAACGATTTCTATTTCTGGATTGAAAGGTGTCTCCTATGGTGATGTAGTAATCACTTATGAAGTAGCGCAGAACCAGGAAGTTACCGATGCAGATGGCAATGTAACGATAGGTTCTGTTATGAAACAACAGATTACCGATCCCATTCGTGTTGAGTTTACAAGGGAGTAAGAGATTGCCAGCGCAAGCAGAAGGAAGAATTATGAAAGGCATCTCCGGCTTCTACTATGTAGAAACGGCGAGTGGCGAATATTACACCTGTAAAGCGAAAGGTGTTTTCCGCAAAGATAAGAAGAAACCTCTTGTAGGCGACTATGTTCGTATCGCGAAAATAGAAGGCGATGAAGAAGATGGCGTGAATGCAATCGTGGAAGAGATTCTTCCGAGAAAGAATGCGCTCATTCGTCCTGAGGTTGCTGGCGTTGATCAGGCCCTTGTGCTTTTTGCTATGGCAAGTCCGGAACCCAATTTTGGACTGCTTGATCGATTTTTAATTATGATGCGCAGGCAGAATATTCCCTGCATATTGTGCTTTAATAAGACGGATTTGGTACAGGACGAAGACGTTCAGAAAGTTCTTTCAATTTACCAGAATTGTGGGGAAGAAGTATATTCTTTCGCAGCAAAAAAGACAGAAGATTTTGCGTTTTTAAAGGCGCATCTGCTTGGAAAAACGACGGTGCTTGCAGGCCCTTCCGGAGTGGGGAAATCGACACTTACCAACAAACTTTTTCCTGGTGCCCAGATGGAAACCGGTTCTGTAAGTGAGAAAACAGAACGTGGAAAACATACCACCCGGCACAGCGAGCTGTTTAAGCTAGCGGAGAATACCTATGTTTTTGATACCCCAGGTTTTTCTGCTTTTGATTTATCGGAAGATCTAGAAGCGCAGGAGCTCAAGGAATATTATCCGGAGTTTTATCCTTTTGAAGGTCATTGTAAATTTAATCCATGTAGTCATACCCATGAACCCAAATGCAGGATAAAAGAAGAAGTGCAAAATGGGATGATTGCCAGAGAGCGATATGATAGTTACGAAGCACTTTATAAGAAGTGCAGCGATAGAAGATATTAGGAGATAAGCGATGATTCATTTAGCCCCATCGATCCTTTCTGCAGACTATATGCAGCTTGGAAAGCATATTGATCAGGTAAAAAAAGGTGGTGCAGATTATTTACATTTTGATGTTATGGATGGTGTATTTGTGCCTTCTATTTCCATCGGAATGCCGGTGCTGAAATGTACCAGAGAATACACGGATTTATTTTTAGATGTGCATTTGATGATTACCGATCCCGAGAAGTATGTGGAAACGTTTGCAGAACTTGGTGCAGATATGGTTACGGTGCATTTAGAGACCTTAAAAGATCCTGATGCAATTTTGGCAAGAATGCGTAATACTACGGCAAAGGTTGGTCTTGCAATCAATCCTGCAACGCCTGTTGAGGATTTATTTCCCTATCTTCACAAGGTAGATATGGCAGTTATTATGACGGTGCAGCCTGGTTTTGGAGGACAGTCCTACTTATCAAAATGCACAGAGAAGATTAAAAAGACTTCGGAATACTGTAAAGCACATGGCCTAAAGGATTTGTTAATTGAGGTAGACGGTGGCGTTAAAATCGACAACGTCCAGGTGCCCTTAGAGGCTGGCGCGAATGTAATCGTTGCAGGCAGTGCAATCTTCTATGGCGATGCAAAGGCTAACACAAAAGCATTTGTAAAAGAACTGCAAAAGTATAATGGCTAAAAGCGAAGAACTTACGAAACAAACAGAACAGGATGATTATTTTCGGATCGCGAATCGTGTATCTATTTTATCTTTAGGTTCCAATTTTGTTCTCACAATTTTTAAAATTTTAGCAGGAATATTTGCACATTCAGGTGCTATGATTTCGGATGCAGTGCATTCTGCATCCGATGTTTTTAGTACCATTGTGGTGATGATAGGTCTTCGCATTTCGGGGAAGGAAGCAGACGAAGAACACCCCTATGGACACGAGAGGCTCGAGTGTGTTGCCAGCATTATCCTGGCAGTTATTCTGGCAGGCGTTGGTGTTGGGATTGGCTATCAGGGGATTCGCATTATTGTAGATGGTGATCCCGGAGCTCTAAAAATTCCAGGCTTACTGGCATTAATTGCTTCGGTTGTTTCCATTGTGACCAAAGAAGTGATGTATCAGATAACCATACGTGCGGCGAAGAAGATTGATTCCACTGCATTAAAGGCAGACGCATGGCACCATCGAAGTGATGCATTTTCTTCCATTGGAGCCCTTCTTGGTATTGTAGGAGCGCGCATGGGATTTCCGATTTTGGATCCCCTTGCTTCTGTGGTAATTTGTATTTTTATTTTGAAGGCAGCGCTTGATATTTTTATGGATGCTGTGAACAAAATGGTAGATAAAGCTTGCGACAAAGAAACCACGCAGGCAATCAAAGAAGCGGCGCTCTCTGTCTCAGGTGTCCTTCGCGTAGATGCTCTGCGGACCCGTATGTTTGGCCCTAAAATCTATGTAGATATGGAAATCGCGACATCAGGAGAGATTACACTAAATGCGGCACACGATATTGCAGAACGTGTGCACGATAAGATTGAAACAGATTTTAAGAATGTAAAACATATTATGGTGCATGTAAATCCAGCAAATCCATAAATGAAGTGGGAGATAAAATGATCTGTATCCGAGCAGATGCAAACAAAACCATAGCAACAGGACATGTTATGCGCTGTCTTTCCATCGCGGAGGCGCTCCGGGAAGTGGGCGAGGATGTTATCTTTGCAATGGCAGATGAGGAAGGGGCATATCTTCCCAAAGAAAGAGGGTTTGAAACCTTTATTTTGCATTCGGATTATAGCGACATGGAAGGGGAACTTCCAGCATTTTTAGCATTTATAAGACAAAGCAATATAAAGGCAGTTCTGTTAGATAGCTATCAGGTTACGAAGCACTATATGGAGGCGGTTTTAGAACAGACGAAGCTTGTTTATCTGGACGACATAGATGCATTTCCCTATCCCTGTGATTTGCTTATAAATTATGCAGCCTCTGCGGAAGATGCTACCTATACAACGTACCGGAAAGAAAGCACCTGTCTTCTGGGAACGGATTATATTCCGCTTCGAAGCCAGTTTGTAGCGCAAAAAGCACATATGTTTAGCGAGAAGGTACAGAATGTCCTACTATTGTCCGGAGGGACGGATCCCTGTGGTATTCTTCCTGTAATGGCAGACAGACTGCGAGAGCAGTATCAGGGAACGATTACCATTATTACCAGCTCATTAAATGAAAGACGAGAAGAACTTCTTACGCGTGCGAAGGCGGATGAGGCATTACAGGTATACTTTGATGTAAAAAATATGGCAGAGCATATGCAGAAAGCAGATGTCTGCATAACGGCTGGCGGATCGACCACCTATGAATTATGTGCTACGGGAACGCCCTATATAACCTACACACTCGCAGATAACCAGTTGCCTTCTGTGCGGAAAATGGCAGAACTTGGTATGACCGCATATGCAGGGGATGTAAGAGAAAATTTGGATAAAGTTATAAACAGTAGCTTAATCCATTTTGAAGATTATCAGTCGCAGAGGTATAGGGAAGCAGTGAGTCAGAAATTACAGAATTTTGTAGATGGTAATGGAGCGAAACGAATCGCGCAAAGAATCATCGCGTTATATTAAAAAGACCTGCCAGGCAGGTCTTTTCTTTAATTACTTAACATCATTCTATCATTTGCAAAATGTCCGCCGGAAGCTTCAGAGAACTTCGCCAGAAGCTGATCAACGGTAAGCGCACGTTTTTCTTCACCTCTTACATCGTAGATGATTCTACCCTCGTGCATCATGATGAGACGGTTACCATGGGCAATAGCGTCCTTCATGTTATGGGTAATCATTAAGGTGGTTAAGTTACTTTCTCCTACTAACTTATCGGTAAGATCCAGTACCGTAGCGGCAGTTTTGGGATCAAGCGCTGCGGTATGCTCATCTAGAAGGAGAAGCTTTGGCTTTTGAAGCGTTGCCATAAGCAGGGTGAGGGCCTGACGCTGTCCACCTGAGAGAAGGCCGACATTGGTGCTCATACGATTTTCAAGACCAAGTCCTAACTGCGCAACGTGCTCTCTGAAAAACGCCTTATTCTTGCTGCTGAGCGCCCAGCCAAGACCACGACCCTTACCACGCTTAGAAGCTAACGCGAGATTTTCTTCAATCCACATATCTCCTGCGGTTCCAAGCATAGGATCCTGGAAAACGCGGCCAAGATATTTGGCACGCTTGTATTCAGGAAGTCTGGTAACATCTGTTTCGTCAATGACAATCTGTCCGCAGTCAGGAGGAAAAACACCCGCAATCATATTCATAAGGGTGGATTTTCCGGCACCGTTACCGCCGATGATGGTTACGAAATCGCCGTCTTCCAGCACTAAATCAACCCCGCAAAGGGCTCTTTTTTCATTAATGGTTCCCGCGTTAAATGTTTTGTGAAGGTTTTGGATTTTTAACATGTCTTACCTCCCTACTGTGATGCCTTGGAAGTAGTTCCAATGCGTTTTTCTTTTGCAGTTTTTTTCCAGAAAGGAATACCAAGGAAGATTGCAACAACAAGGGCTGTAAAGAGCTTTAAGTCATTTGCACTCATCTGGATTAGGATAAACTTGTCAGGGGTGGGTAAGGGAATCTGAATCTTTAAGGAAAGAACGAAAGTGATAACAAAATAATAAAGTACACCACCGATGATTGCGGCAACAAGCTTTAATGCAAAATTCTTGAAAATCTTATGGAATAAGACCTCGCCGATAATAACAGCGGCAAGTCCTATAACGATGGCACCACGTCCCATGTTAATATCTGCGAAGCCCTGGTACTGGGTGAGAAGCGCACCACTAAACGCAACAATACCATTGCTGATGATAAGTCCAAGAATTTTGGCAAGATTCGTATTGATACCATTGGCTCTTGCCATAGCCATATTGTTACCGGTTGCACGAAGGGCGCTACCAAGTTCTGTTCCGAAGAACAGATAAAGGATTAAGATGAGTGCAGCTGTAATAATTGCACCGATGATGATAGCTCTCACGGGACTACTAAGGGAGAGCAGTACATTATAATTTCTGAAGTTCAGGCCTTGATTTGCCTTTCCTCCTAATAGTCTTAAATTAATAGAATAAAGTCCAAGCTGCGTTAGAATACCTGAAAGAATGGCAGGAATTCCAAAGCTAACATGGAGGATGCCTGTAATAAGTCCAGCAATACAGCCGGCAATAAATGCAAGGATAAGTGAAGGACCAACAGGAATACCGCTAGTCATACACAATACAAGTACAGCACCACCTGTACCGAAAGAACCATCTACAGAAAGATCTGCGATGTCGAGAATTTTGTAGGTAATATAGACACCAATGGCCATAATACCCCAGATAATACCCTGGGCAGCAGCACCAGGTAAACTGTTAAAGAATGATGTGAACATAAGGATACCTCAGATAAAAAAACAGCCCCTGACGCCCAAAACGACAGGGGCAAATAAACACTATTCGGTTGCGATAGCTTCGTAAGTATCAGGAATAGTAATGCCAAGAGCAGTTGCTCTCTCAGGGATGTATTCCTTGGTTACGTTAGGAGCGTACTGAACCTGCATGGTCTTGATATCAGCGCCGCCAACTAAGATGTCATAAGCCATCTTACCAGTAGCATATCCAAGATCATAGTAGCTGATAGAAAGGGTAGCTACACCGCAACCCTGGCAGATGCCTTCCTCACCAGCAACGATGGGAATACCAGCAGCAGAAGCAACGGAATCAATGATACCAGTAGAAGAAGCAGCAGTGTTATCGGTAGGGATGTACATTACATCACAAGCATCACAAGCCTGCTGGCAAACAAGTGCGATATCGTTAGAGTCTGCAAAAGAGAACTGTGTTGCAGTAATACCAAGTGCAGCAAGTTCTTCTACCATAACATCAGCCTGATACTTGGAGTTAGGCTCAGCAGAGCAGTAAAGAATACTAACAGTCTGGCAATCAGGGAAGAGTTCCTTAATCATAGCAGCCTGCTCAGCAAGAGGTGCAAGATCAGAGGTACCAGATACGTTGTATCCAGTAGCGCCAGTCCAGTTGTCAATCTGAAGTGCAGTAGCATAATCTGTTACGGAAGTACCAAGAATAGGAATGGTGCTGGTAGCAGTGTATGCAGCCTGTAAAGGTGCAGTAGCATTTGCTAAGATTAAATCATAGTTGTTGCTTGCGAAAGTGTTAACGATGGTTGCACAGGTAGCAGACTCACCAGCAGCATCCTGGTAATCAAAGGTAACGTGGTCAGCGCCAAGGAGTTCGATTAATGCATCTTCAAATCCCTGGGTAGCTGCATCAAGTGCAACGTGCTGTACTAACTGGCAGATACCGATGGTGTAGTGTGCATCAGCGGCAACTTCAGTAGTAGTGGTTTCGGTGGTGGTTTCGGTAGTTTCGCTGGTCTCAGTCTTGGACTCGCAACCAGCAAGCACAGTGCCAGCGCAAAGAGCGGTAGCAAGTGCAAGAGAAACTAATTTCTTCTTCATAATTCTTTTCCTCCATAAAAATATAATTGTTGTCTCGCACAACATTTCCTATTTTATATGATTTCGCTATAAAATGCTATAAATATTGCACATTGTACCAACTTTAATGAATATCCGTGATGGTACCAATGGAAATGTAGTGTTCAAACATAGCGTATAAGTCAGAACCTTCTTCTGCCTCTTTTTGGAATGCACCTACAACCATCATTTCTTTTCCGTTTTCAGATTCTCCAACGCAGTCATAATGATCGTCAAATACACATGCTTTTGAAACGGTACAATCTTTTAGAATTCCTTTTAATTCTGAAAGATTGCAGTCTGGGAAATTAACGTTTATGATTTCCTGTTCCACGTAGGTTACAGGCAGCAGGTCTGCAAGAATTTTATCAAGGTAAGCATCGGTGATTTCTGAGGCGCCTTCAATCCCTTCCGAAAAAGCAATGGCTGGAATGCGATGAAAGTTCGCTTCCATAGCGGCACCTACAGTACCGGAGTACATGACATCGCGTCCAACATTGAAACCATAATTGATGCCGGAAAAGACAATATCAGGCCGACCTGGAACCAGATTAAGGATGCCAAGTCTGGTGCAGTCAGCGGGCGAACCGCTTGTCATATATGCATGGACACCGGGGACGGGAAAATCCACTTCTTTAACGCAAATAGGACTGTGTAAATTAATGCTATGAGAAGCGCCACTTCTTTGTCCATCGGGTGCTACTACCCAAACTTCTCCATATTTTTGCGCCGCTTTTGCAAGTCTGATAATACCGCTTGCCGCAATGCCGTCGTCATTTGTTATTAAAATCTTCATAGAACAACCTCCTACAATAGTTACATAGTATTATAAAGAAGTTGGGTGTGCAATGAGAAGCACCCATGATAAAATATAAAATGTAAATAGATATTCATTTATGTAGGAGAATATTTTGAAAGTACTTCTTATTGGGGAAAAGTATGCAGAGGTTATCGAAAGCTTTCGTGAAGAAGGCTATCAGGTAATTCATATAGAAGATAGCAATATCTTAAAACCTGCTGGAATCGAAAAGGAAATAACCACTGTTCTTGGGAAAGAGCCAGCTTTTGTTTTTACATTTGATTTCTTTCCGGCAGTCGCGAGGGCATGTCATAACAATGGTTATCATTATATTTCCTGGGTTTGGGATTGCCCACACTTTTCTTTATGGTCTAGGGCTGCAAGATATGAAAGCAATACCATTCTTTTATTTGACAAAATGCAGTATGAGATGCAGAAACAACGTGGCCTTCAAAATGTGTATCATTTTCTGTTGGGAAGTGATGTAACGACTTTTGAGAAAACAATCGAAGAAGGGAAAAATGCCTCATCCAAATTTGCAGCAGATGTATCCTTCGTGGGAAGTTTATACAGCACATCAAAAGATGTAATGCTAGATTCCGTATCTTATTTACCGGAAAATATAATGGGATATATCGACGGCCTTGTTGCAGCACAGTATGATTTGTGGGGCGTTGATGTTATAGAAGAGACCGTAACAGAAGAAGACCTTTTGCAATTAAAGAAATATATACAGTGTGATTTCGGGGCGGATTATGAAATATCTGTGCAGGATGCATTTATAAAGCAGTTAATCAAGCGAAAGGTTTCAAGACAGGAGCGCTTGGATATGTGTGAGGCGCTTTCGAAACAGTTTTCTTTTAAACTTTATACGGGTTCGCCGTTACCAGATTCTTTAAAAGAGTGTGCATGCGGAAAAGTAGATTACTTAAAAGAACTGCCGCTTGTATACCATAATAGTAAAATCAATATTCACAGTACAATTCATGATATACCGTCAGGAATTTCGCAGCGCGTTTTTGATGTACTGGCCAGTGGTGGTTTTTTGCTAACAAATTATCAACCGGAAATTGCAGAATATTTTGAAGATGGTGTCGAACTTGTAATGTATAGCAGTTTAGAAGATTTAAGCGAGAAAGCGGCGTATTATCTGACACACGAAGAGGAACGCAAAGCAGTAGCTGAGGCAGGATGTGAGAAAGTTAAAAAGCTATATTCTTATAAAACGCAATTAAAAAGAATATTAAAAATATGCTGTGAAAGATAAAAAATAAAAAAGAAATCAAAAAAATAATGTTATGTAAACAAGCCGCAAACCCTTGTAAAATAAGGGTTTGCGGCTTTTGAAAAAAATAATTTGAAAAAAATTCAAAAAAATAAAAAAAAGTTGTTGACACAAAAATTCATCGGTGGTATTCTATCAAAGTCGCGCGGTGATGAGCCGCAAGACAAAGTACCTTGACAAATAAACAGTAATGCAACCCTGAAAGATTCTAAGAAGATTTCAGAGCGAGACGGTTAATGAGAATTAACTGATCACGTAACTTAAGTAAACAAAGATAGTCAGCAAGACTGACAGGACAACTTTTTTTT
>JAZLGW010000017.1:0-16186 GCA_045616465.1 Lachnospiraceae bacterium
GAGCAGAGCTTTAATATATGGATTAATTCAGATGGAGAAAAGAAAACATATGCTATAGAAGGAATTGATAAGGACGGAAATCCTTTTACTAAAGAGTTCAATCCTTATGATGTTGATCCAGAAGATGCTGATTTTCCTGAATTTGCAGCACTTTGTATGTATATTAGGAATACTGATGAAACCGCAGATATGTTAGCAAATGAGTATTTTGCGACTGATGATATTCTTGAAAAGGAAAATTATTTAGATAAATTACAAGGATTTACAGAAGATTCTTTCTTTGCAAAGGCGCAGAGTATGCTGGATAATGCAAATAAGCTTATAGAATCTTTTGAGCATATCATTCGCATGAAAAATGATGTTAATTCATTGTTTGAATCATTTTTTACAAAGTATTTAGTAGAAGAAGTTAGCGAAGAAGATTATCCAAATGTCGCTGGAAAAGTAAGTGAAGAATTATGCAGTGAAGAAATTAAAGAAACATCAGAACCGAAAGAAGTAATTACTCCACTTGGAATAGGGTTTGCACTTGCTGGTGAGATGGGATATGGAATGAGTGCATCTTTAGTTGAAGTGCCAGGTAGCGATGACACAATTGTTAGGGTGAAGATTGCTACAGGAAAAGGTGATGAAACTATAGATGTTAATCTTTCTGAATTTGATCCTAAAAATGCAACTCCTGTAGAAATGTTTGCATATTGTCAGTATATGGATGCTATAGGGGAAGGTGTAGATAAGAAGTGGGGAAGCTGGCATGCTATGAAACAACAAATGTCTGCGCCTCATGATGGCTTTAATTTTGGCACCCTTGATGACATTATGAATAAGAAAATTGACTGGTCAGGAAAATTATCAGAGTCTAGGTCTTCATGGGTGGATCCAAAGACGAATAAAACAATAATGACTCCAGCGGATTTACTTAAACTATTAGAGGAAGCTCATAAACTAACAGCCAAAGAATTGAAAAAAAAAAATACTGGCGTGAAATGTCAGATGAAGAATGGGATAATATGCTTGAAGGCATTGATAAATATATTGATGCATTTAAAGAACGTCTTAAACAAATGCGAGAAATGCAGGAGGAAGCTGCAAGAAAAGCATCAGCGGAAGCGGATTCTGATATGAAAGCAGCCGCTGCATCGTCAGCAGCATTAGCTGTAGCAAGTGGTACAAGTGGAGAGACATCTGAAGATGCAGATAGCGATAAAAATGTGCTTCCATCTGAGGATGGAGAAAAGCGTGAGAAGAATTGGACTAAAAAGCTTGATACTGATGATCAGACTATTCTTATGACTGCAAAAGAAGCACAGAAAAAGGAACAAATGGCTATGAGTAAGTTTGAAGAAGTTCAAATTACAGACAGTACAACCGTTGGAGTATCCACTACAAATGGTGTAACTGAATGTGCTTCAGTAGATGAAAAAGACGATAAGGATAAAGTATAAAAAGTGCTATGTAATTTTTTGAAAGAACTATAAAAATATATAAATGGATGTTATAATTATTCTAACGATAACATTTAGAAAGGGGTGTTACTATGGCAGCGATATCAAAACCAGTAAATGGCGCTTTTGTTGTTAGTGAAGGTAAAGCTAAAGAATTTATTACCCAAAAAGTTCATACTAGTGCAGATGCTATTCGTAGATTTGAAAATCGAAAGAATACAGCTGGGGAAGTAGCATCTGACAAGAAATGAGTTACCAATACGGTGAAGAGATTGAGTATGAATATAAATTAATTGAGCCTGAAGATAGAGAAAAACTTCAGGCTTTTTTATGTGGTAACGAACAGTTAGATTACTACATTCATAACGAACTTATTAGTGGAAACAGCGTATACAATGAAGACGGCTTGTCATTTAAAGTCGTAGATATTAATACAAACGAGATACTAGCAGTATTTTCATTAGCTACATCTGGTATTATTTGGAAGGTTGATAGTTTTACTAAACTATTACCTGCTATAAAGGTCGACATATTGGCTGTTGATTTAAAATATCAAAAACTTCATATGGATTCGGATTCTTTGAATAGTGATGAGCCTAATGAGCATTTTTATTTTAGTGATTCTGTGATGTGTAGCATCATAAAGCATTGTAGAAATATTAATGATAATTATGCAACAGCAAAATATATTATTTTATATGCTGATAAGAAAGCGAAACGCTTTTATGAGCGTAATATGTTCTCTGATTTTTTAGACTTCATGGAAAAAGAGAGCAATATGGAAATAAATAAAAATTTTCCTATGTATATGGAAATATAGATTTATGGCTGCACAATTATGTGCAGCTTTTTTGGTAGGCGAATGGTTTTTAGAAGGTATAAGGTATGAATATTGTCAATTTAAATAATAAAGTAATAGAATATGTTTTGGGGTATGATAGTAGTGATGAGGTGAAACAAAAATTAAGAAATTTAGATGGCAGTCTTTCTGATAGAAAAATAGCAGATTTTGGTTTCGTTGGTGTAGATGGTATGATGTTTGTTATGAATTCTAATGACAGAGGACAATACTATTTTAGTGGACCTATTACAATGGATGAAGCTTCATCATATGTTGCGATGAAATTTAAAATTAATACCATACCATATGTATTGAATGTTGCTAGAATAACAGAACTTAATACAACTTCAGTTACGGAAAGTCAATTCCTGAATGACCCACCCCAAATGGTGCATCGTTCAACTATAACTGGATAATATGGAGGCTTCTGGAATAATGGTGCTAGGCTTTCACCATTATGCCAGAAGCCTCTAATTTGTTGCTGTTTTTCGGAAAAGTATAACCGATAGGACAGGTCAGTTGAAACAGCCAAATTATGGAATACAGACAGCTGAAATAAGTAAAATGTATAGATTGACTATTGTCTGTGTTCGCGGCTAAAATAGAGTGAGATTTATGGGTAAACATATGAATTATTGAGGGATTAATAGAAAGGAGACAATATGTTTAACACAAATAATATCTTTAACAACCAAAACATGAAGTGTATCAGCCAGGTGGGGAAGTATAAGGTCTTTGAACATGAGAAAGACTTATCTGTATCTCCTGACTACGCAGAGGATTGCTATTTTGCATCCAAAATGAATGTAAGAAGAAGACAGGTTCTAGTGGAATTAAACGGTGACTCTGTTATGTTACAGGCTGGAGCTATGCAGTGGATGCTTGGTAACATTACTATGGAGACAGGTGTTACGGCAGGTAACTTTTTCAAAAAGGCACTTGGCGCAGCTGTAACGGGAGAATCATTGGCAAAGCCTGTATATAATGGAAATGGTCTGTTGATGTTAGAGCCCACCTATAAGCATATTATTCCAATCGATGTTTCCCAGTGGGGCACCATTGTATTAGAGGATGGATTATTCCTTTGCTGCGATGCAAATATTGAACATAAGGTTGTTAGCAGAAGCAATTTTTCCTCCGCGGCATTAGGTGGCGAAGGCTTATTTAATCTTACCCTTACTGGAAACGGTCATGCATTATTAGAAAGCCCTGTTCCAGAACAGGAATTAATTGTTTTCAATCTGGAAAATGATGTAGTTAGAATCGATGGAAACATGGCCATTGCTTGGTCCGGAAGCTTGGAATTCACCGTTGAAAAATCTGGAAAGAGCTTGCTTGGATCAGCAGTATCTGGCGAAGGCCTTGTAAACGTATATCGTGGTACAGGTTCCATATTAATGGCACCTACTGCGAAGTAAGGAGGCGGTATATGGTTACGAGTAGCTTATTAAATAATGAGAATATTGTTGTTAAGAGCCAGCTTGGCGAGATGCAGGTAGTAGAATATGTTAAGGATATGAGCGTTAATTTGAGTACGAGCAAGCGTGAGTACTATGCGGCGCAGATGAATATCAATCGTCGCCAACTCCTCATCAATATGAGCGGTAATAATGGTTATACCTTGCAGGCTGGCGCTATGCAGTGGATGAGTGGAAATATCCAGATGAGTAGCGGCGTAAAGGGTGTTGGCGATTTCCTCGGTAAATTTGTTGCATCTAAGGTTACCAAAGAAAGCGCAGTTAAGCCAGAATATGTAGGAAATGGTCAGTTGATGTTAGAGCCTACCTATCGTCATATTTTGTTAACGGATCTTTCTGAGTGGGGCGGTAGCGTTGTATTAGATGACGGATTATTCCTTGCATGCCAGACCGGTATTCAGCAAAAGGTTGTTGCAAGAAGCAATGTAAGCTCTGCAGTGTTTGGTGGAGAAGGTCTCTTCAATTTAAGCCTAAATGGTAGCGGTATTGTTGCGTTAGAAAGCATTGTGCCAAAGGAAGAACTCTTTGAGTTTGAGCTGAACAACGATGTTTTGAAAATTGACGGAAATATGGCAGTGGCTTGGTCTGGAAGTCTGGAATTCACTGTTGAGAAGTCTGGAAAGAGTTTGCTTGGTTCTGCGGTATCTGGTGAAGGTTTGGTTAACGTTTACAGAGGAACCGGAAAGGTTTGGATGGCACCTGTACTTGGACATGGTTCTGCGGGTGTAACGAATGCAGCAGAGAATGCATCTGCTGGTAACACAGGAAGTGCAGCGGGCAAGGAGGATACCGTAGCTAAAGAGGGAGGAACCCTTGGAAAGCTTGCAGGTGTATTAGACTTCTTCTCCTAATGTTATTGCCGTAATGGTGAGGCTGGGAGAATAAATAGAAGAAACAGCAATATTTAACAAAGCACTTTGGAGCAATCTGAAGTGCTTTTTTATGCTTGGGCGACTACAACAAGAACTGATGATTTTCGATAGTTTATGGAAAGACTGCGTGTATATTTTGACTCTATGTGTAAACAAATTAAAAAGTTGACACATAGAGTATTTTATTTATACTAGTTGATATGGAGGGCATTCCATTGAAAAACGAGCGTGGAGCGGGAAGAAAATCGAAAATCTCAGAGAAACAGTTTGAAGAAATTTTGACACGGATTTCATGCGGAGAGGCGGTATCAAAACTCGCTGTGGAGTATGGGGTTTCAAGGAAGGCACTTTATAAACGAGTAAGGGAGCGTAATACAGAGCAGACGATATCCTTGGACTATGTGGTTGATGATATTTGTGTCACGCATATAGAAGCAGATATGAAAGCAGAAGTTGTGCGTATATTAAATTATGTGACAAAACTATCCCTGCTTCCATTTGGATTCAACGAGAAACCTTCGTGGGATGACTTTTGTCATTTGCTAGAAACGGAATATTTTAGGTCAAGGGGACTAGATAGCGAATCGGGTGATAAGCAGTTCCTGATACAAGATAGCCCTACGAAAGAATTTTCAACCAGGGATATTTTAGGGCAGAAAAAAACAAGTTTAAAATTACAAGGTAAAGAGGATTCATTAGATTTTCCTGTATTTCAGTTTACAAAGAAAGAACTTCTATATGCTAGGACAGATACGGATGGATTTCAGATGAAAGCGCTTTCTAGGGATAGAAGATATTTTGTGAAGTCGCAGGCCATGATTTCTGGCGTGTACATGGATGACTGGGCTGTGGAAATAATTGCGTCTGATATATGTGAACATTTGGGAATTCCACATGTTAAGCAGAAACGATGTCAGTTCGCATATGCAGGAAAGCTATTTAACGCGGTATATTCGAAGAATTTTGAACTGGATGGCTATTGTTTTATATCTTTTGAACGATTGCTAGAAAGAATGGGTTCATCTTCCAAAGAAGAAGAGTTTATAAAATTTGATGCGATACAAAAATTAAAATGGTGTGCACAAAAATTATCGGATGCAGGAAATATTCCTTATGATGAAACGCAGCGGTATATGTTAAATCTTGCACTCGTAGACTGCTTGGTTGGAAACGTAGATAGGCATACAAAGAACTTTGGACTATTTTATAATACATTAGAAGGAAAATATGAAATTCCGTTATTATTTGATAATGGGATGGGACTATTTGAACACGATGGATATAAGGATACGTATGAAAACTTTGATGCAGCGATGATGACGGTTTATGTATCTCCTTATGGAGAGGATCCTTTTGATATGATACAAATGCTGGAGAAAGAGTTTCACCTGCTAGAAATATATCCCAGTTTAAAGACGCTTAAAATTCAGAGCGAGTGGATGACTCCCTTTGCGAAGGAATATATAGAAAGGATGTTATCTATATGGCAGAAGTAAGATGGATTCAGAATTTAAAGGGAATTTTATATTATCTGGACACGCCCCTTCTTGATTTTGAAATTAAGGAGCGCCAGCTAGTGAAAGCGAAGAGTATTAGCGGTGGAAAGTTATTTCCTCCGGAATTAGCGGTGTATGGCATTAACTATGGTAATCTCAATGAATTTTTTGATCGCCGCACCATGAAAGAAGGGTGTATGTTTTACCGGGAGCACTTAAAGGCAATCGGAATGGAAAAATTTAATTTTGATGAGTATATCAAATTAAAGAATGGAAATAATCACCTGGATAATTACTGGGTAAAATTTGAGGACTTTGGTGCAAAGTCATTTGCCGAAGTATGTGAAATGTGAGTTTAACAGAGGTAACGAAATGGTTAGAAAAATTGTAAACGATCCCTTATTTCTTGCACAGAAGGCGGAGCCAGCTACGAAGGCAGACGAACAGGTGATTACCGATTTATTAGATACGCTTAGAGCCAATCTGGATCACTGTGTAGGAATGGCAGCAAATATGATAGGGGTGAAGAAGAATATCATCGTGGTGGCGGCAGGCCCGTTCCAGTTTGCTATGGTGAATGCCGTAATCACAAAGAAAACGGGAGCATTTCAAACAGAGGAAGGGTGTTTATCGCTGGAAGGTGTCAGACCCTGCACCCGGTATAAAGAGATTGAAGTAGACTATCTAGATCAGAACTTTCAGAAACAGCACAGCAAATATAATGGATGGATTGCGCAGATTATACAGCATGAACTAGATCATGTTGCCGGGATTGTGATATAAACAAGCGAATTCTGTACACGGTTTTTTCAAATATGTTCGGGTGTCGTATGATATAATAGTAATCATCATTATAGTAAGGTAACAATTCGTAAGATGGATATTAAGCAGCTGCTGGAAAATGTTAAAAATAACAACATATCTGTGGAAGAGGCTGAAAAGCAGTTGAAATGTCAGCCTTACGAAGAATTAGGATATGCAAAGCTCGACCTGCATCGAAAGATTAGACAGGGCTTTCCTGAGGTGGTTTTTTGTAGTGGCAAGAAGGATGAGTACCTGGTAGAAATCTTTAAACGTCTGTACCAGGAAAGCGGAGAGGTGCTTGGCACCAGGGCAACCAGACCGCAGTTTGAACTGTTGCAGAAGTCCTTCGCATCAGAAAATCTTGTGTATGATGACGAGTCTCATATTTTAAAGATTGAAAAAGAAAAAGAGCATATTGGAAAAATTGTCGTATGCACAGCAGGAACTGCTGACATTCCGGTAGCGAAAGAAGCAGCGCAGACAGCATATTACTTTGGCGCCAATGTGGAGACGATTTATGATGTTGGCGTGAGCGGGATTCATAGGCTACTTGATCAGGTTGAGACCTTACAAAGTGCGAACTGTGTTGTAGCGGTTGCAGGAATGGAAGGTGCCCTTGCCAGCGTTGTTGGAGGACTTGTAAGCTGCCCGGTTATTGCGGTGCCCACTTCGGTAGGATATGGCGCGAGTATGCAGGGACTATCCGCTTTACTGACGATGATTAATTCCTGCGCCAATGGCATATCGGTTGTTAATATTGATAACGGTTATGGGGCTGGCTACATTGCTGCGCAAATCAACAGACAGTCCAGCAGATAAAGGGGAGTAGAATGGCAGAAGCATTATACCTGGAATGTGAAACAGGAATCAGTGGAGATATGACAGTGGCTGCTTTATTAGATTTGGGAGCAGACCAGGAGGGACTGCAAAAAGCCCTTGCCACAGTACCGGCGGATGGATTTCGTATACACATCTCTGATGTGAAAAAAGCGGGACTTGTTTGCAAAGATTTTGATGTAGTACTCGATGCGCTGCATGAAAACCACGATCACGATATGGATTATTTGTATGGTCATCTTTCGGAGCATGGGGAGGAAGAACACCACCATCATGAAGATCACCATCATCACGAAGAGCATCATCATCATGATGAACATCATACCCACAGAGGCTTGGCGGATGTAATAGAGATTATTGAGAAGACAGAGATTTCAGAAAATGCAAAATCCATTGCCATAAAAATCTTTGAAATCATCGCAAGAGCGGAGGCGAAAGCCCATGGCGAAGCTTTGGAAAACGTGCATTTCCACGAGGTTGGGGCAATCGATTCGATTGTGGATGTAATCGCGATTGCATACTGTCTTGATAATTTGGCAGAAAAGTATCATTATGAAAAAGTGATTGTTCCGCATCTTTGTGAGGGAACGGGCTCCGTTCGCTGCCAGCATGGAATTTTACCAATCCCAGTTCCAGCGGTTGTAAACATTGTATGTGAAAATGGCATTGCCCTAAAACGGGTGAACCAGGTTGGAGAGATGGTTACCCCCACCGGCGCAGCAGCTGTTGCAGCCATTCGAACAGACAACGTTCTACCTGAAACTTATACCATAAAAGCGGTGGGACTTGGCTCTGGAAAAAGACAGTATGAGAGACCCAGTATTCTTCGCGCATTTGTAATCAGCGTATAAATAATATAGGATTATTATAAAAGAACTCATTATAAAAGGAGGATTCACCATGGCATGTTTTATTGTCCCAGGAGCAGAAGCAATTGTAACGACGATTGCAACCAAGATTGTGGAGAAGCATGAGAATAAAAAGGCTTCCGCAGATGTAGACACAGAGGTTGTAAAGGAAAAGGTATCCACCAAGTTAAAGAGATTGAACCATCTTCTTTATGGTGGAACTGCCCTTCTTGCATTTGAACATTTATGGCACGGAGAGATTCAGCCCTTCTTCCCCTTCTTAACGGCAGCAGAGAGCGCAGAAAGTATGTCAGAAGTACTGCACGAAATGTCCACTGTCGGAGTGGGTATGGCTGTTGTGGTTACTGCTGCATGGGCAATTCTTACGGCGATTTTAAGCGTAGTAGATAAGAAGAAAGCAAAAGAAATTGTCAGTAGCGACGAAGTGAATGCATAGAACTTAAAAGAGGTAGCGATATGACATTATTACTTACCGTAATTGCGGCGGTTATTTCTACGGCTGTTTGGTATACAAGTGAAAAAGCAAGAGAGATGAAAGTGAGCGCTCTCTGTTATATGTTCTGGGGAGCATCCTTAATGTGGTTTGTTGATGCCATTGCTGAATATATCGAGCTTAGAGCAGAGTATTTTATGCCTGCGGCAGAAGATATGATTAACGATACATTCCTTGGATTATCTGTAATAGCATTTGCGTTAATTGTATGGATTGTAATTGTGTTAATTAAAGATCCTAAGAAGGTTATAGCGAACAGAAAAAGAGCATAATGGATTTAGAAAACTTTTTTGAAACACATAGAAAAGTTGCAATAGCCTTTTCTGGTGGTGTGGATTCTGCGTATTTACTGTATGCGGCGATTACGTCCGGAGCAGATGTTATGGCATACTATGTGAAAAGCCAGTTTCAGCCGCAATTTGAGTATGAGGATGCAAAACGTCTGGCAAAAGAACTTTCGGCCTCTATGAAGGTTATTCCATTAGATGCCTTATCGGATTCAAACATTGTCAGGAACCCAGAAAACAGGTGTTATTTCTGCAAGAAACATATTTTTTCGGCCATTAAAGAAGCGGCATTGCAGGATGGCTATGTTGAACTATTAGATGGTACAAATGCCTCTGATGATGCGGGTGATCGACCTGGTATGAAAGCTTTGCAGGAGTTGTCTGTGTATTCGCCGCTAAAACTATGCGGGATTACCAAGCAGGAGGTACGTGAACGTTCAAAACGGGCAGGCCTGTTTACCTGGGATAAACCTGCATATGCCTGTCTTGCTACCCGAATTCAGTGGGGAGAAGAGATTACAGAGGATAAACTAAATCGCGTAGAGAAAGCGGAGTGTTATCTTATGTCCCTTGGATTTCAGGACATGCGGGTGCGGGTTTCAAAAGAGGAAGCCAGAATCTTACTACGTAGAACGCAGTTTGAAAAGTACGAAGCATTGGAGACGGAGATTCATGCAGAGCTACAACAGTATTTTGGGCGCGTTATATTAGATCCAAATGGCAGACCATAGTGTCATTCGTTAGATATAATGCTGGAAATGCGATATAATAGAAGTGTCCGGGGGAGTTTCCTCGGACATTTTTTGTTCGGGTATTTTGGGTAGGAGGCCCGGTGTTTCTAAACACATTTATGATAATGAAATTGCAAGGAGGATGAATATGATTAAAGTCGCAATGTTTGATGCGAAAGAATACGATAAAGAGTCTTTTCAAAAAGTATGTCCTGAGGATATTGAGATTACTTATTTTTCTGCAAAACTAAATAAAGATACAGTAATGCTTGCCAGTGATAAGGATGTCGTTTGTACCTTTGTAAATGATAAGGTTGACAAAGCGGTAGTTGAAAAGTTGTATGCGCTGGGGGTCAAGATGATTGCTCTTCGCTGCGCTGGTTTTGATAGCGTGGATGTGCAGGCTTGTTATGAGAAATTATGTGTAGTACGCGTTCCAGCTTATTCACCGGAGGCTGTTGCAGAGCATGCGATGGCGCTTCTTATGACATCCACACGAAGAATTCACAAAGCATATAACAGAACGAGAGATTTTAATTTTAGTTTGCATGATCTTGTAGGTATCAATCTGCATGGCAGAACGGTGGGTGTAGTGGGGACCGGAAAAATCGGTAAGGCTTTTGTTAAGATTTGCAATGGGTTTGGGATGAAAGTACTAGCCTACGATATGTATCCTGCACAGGACTTGCAGGCAGAGTACGTTTCCATGGAAGAACTGCTTTCCAGAAGTGACGTAATTTCTCTGCATTGTCCATTGACGGAAGAAAATAGACATCTAATTAACAAAGATACCATCGCAAAGATGAAAAAAGGTGTCATCATCTTAAATACTTCAAGAGGTGGCCTCATCCATGCAGGGGATTTGCTGGAAGGGATCAAGTCACGGCATATTGGTGCTGCCTGCATTGATGTCTATGAGGAAGAAGGAGATTTGTTCTTTAATGATAAGTCAGGACACATCCTGGATGATGATGTTATGGCAAGACTACTTTCCATGCCTAATGTAATCGTAACTTCACACCAGGCGTTCTTAACAGAAGAAGCGTTAGAGAATATTGCGGAAACAACCATACAGAATATTGAACTTTATTTTAAAAAGGGAGAAAAGCCGAATGAAGTTTGTTATCGTTGTGAGAATTTTTCGCAGTGCAGCGTGAATAAAGAAAAGAAGTGTGCGGCAAATAAATAAGGTATAATGGAAATTGGGTGTAAGGAGAGATACCTGGTGAACTGAGCAGGAAGAGAGGGGCAAAAAGATGGCGATCTCTATTTTATATTTGTGTTTGTTTTTGCTATCCATTATGGCGGAGAGGATTCTCTTGCAAAAGATAGCAAATAGAAGAGCCAGTTATTATGTGGTTTTATTTACACTGATTTCCGTTGTTTGTTTAGCATACTTTGCGTATAGTATTTCGCTTGATACAGGAATGGCTTTGGTAGCGAACCAGTTTACGTATCTGGACGCTACCTTTGTCATGATGTTTTTTATCCTTTGTATTCTAGATATTTGTAGCATTAAAGTGACCCGGTGGGTGGCGATTCCTATGACAGCCGCGGGTCTTTTCTTTTTAGGACTTGCTTTTTCGACCGGATATAACCAGTTGTTCTATAAGCATGTAGAGCATGCAACCTATGCAGGGGCAGCCCATTTGCAGATGGAGTTCGGTCCGTTATATTTACCCTTTGTTCTTTACGTAGTTCTGCTTATGCTGATTCCAATCGGCATTGTAATCTATTCCGCATTTCACAGAAGAAAAATGTCTTATAAGTACACCTTGGCATTGGGCTTGGTGCTTGTTGCTATTGTGCTTCTTTATTTTGTGCAAATGTTCTTTGGCCTTGGTTTTGACCTTCTTCCATGTGGATATGTAATTATGGAATACGTTATTTTGGGAGTTGTTCGTCGTATTGGATTATATGACGTATCCCAAATGGCCGTGAATGTCAGTGAGAATAATAAAGAATATGGCTGCATTATTTTTGATACAAAACGGCGTTATGTAAGTTCCAATGCGACTGCAAAGTATTATTTCCCTGAATTAAAGGAACTAGACATCGATCGTGAAGTTAAAAACCCATGGGTGGCGAAAGAATTTGTGGAATGGATTATACAGTACGATGAGGGTAACGCAAGGCCTAAACGGTATGAGAGAAAAGAGCGTTCGCTTCGTTGTACCATGATGGAGTATTCCTTTGGAAATAAGAGAAAAACATATGGATATGTCGTAGAAATCTGGGATGATACAGAACAGCAGAAACTGATTAATACACTAAATGAAGTGAATGGGGAACTGGAAGTGGCTGTTGAATCAGCGAATGCAGCGAACGTTGCCAAAAGTCAGTTCCTCGCCAATATGTCCCATGAAATCCGTACTCCCATTAATGCAATTTTGGGAATGAATGAGATTACGCTTAGAGAGTGTCAGGATGAAAATCTTCTTTCTTACATGGAAGATATTCGTAATGCGGGGAATAATCTGTTGTCTATTATTAATGACATCCTAGATTTCTCCAAAATTGAAGCAGGAAAGATTGATATTTTGGAAGACCAGTATGAACTGGCAAAATTAATCAAAGATGTAGTGGACCTTATCGATACCAAGGCAAAGAGTAAGGGGCTTACACTTACGGTAGATGCGCCAGAGTCTTTACCCTCTGTTTTGTTTGGGGATGCGAATCGTATTCGACAGATTATGGTTAATCTCTTAAATAATGCAGTGAAATATACCCATGAGGGTTTTGTAAAATTACAGGTGGATGTTAGACGTATTGATAAAGATAGAGCGCAGCTGCAAGTTGTAATAAAGGACAGCGGAATTGGAATCAAAACGGAAGATATGAGCCAGCTCTTTGAGAGCTTTTCTCGCGTGGATGAAAAGAAGAATAAAAACATTGAAGGAACGGGCTTAGGGCTTGCGATTACCAATCGCCTAACCAGGATGATGCAGGGTTCTATTGAAGTGGAGAGCGTGTATGGACAGGGCTCCACATTCACTTTATCTCTTCCACAGCGTGTCATTTCAGACGCGCCTATGGGATATTTTAAGGAGAAAGCGAAAGAAACCAAACGAAATGTAAAACATATTGATGCTTCGGGCGTGAACATTTTGATCGTGGACGATACCAGAATTAATCTGCGTGTTGCACAGGGGTTATTAAAGCCAACAAAAGCGAATGTAACCATTTGCGGTAGCAGTAAGGAGTGCTTGGAAATATTAAAAACGCAGCAGTTCCATATTGTATTTCTAGATCACATGATGCCAGAAATGGACGGTATAGAAACGTTGCATGCAATCAAGGAAGATGCATCTATGGATGTTATGAACACAGTATTCGTTGCGCTTACTGCTAATGCGCTTACAGGAGTTCGTGAGTCCTATCTAGCAGAAGGTTTTGATGACTATCTCAGTAAACCCATAGATCCTATGGAATTGGAAGAAATGGTTGAACGGTATTGTTTGAAATAAGAGCATGGAAAACGGTTATAAATTTTAGTTATAACGGGCTCTAAAAATTAACTAATAGACAGAATTAAGTCTATTTGACTATAATACAAGCATAACCTACTAAAAAGATATGAAAAGGCTGGAAGCAGCCAAGAAGGAGGATAGAATTATGGCAGATATTAAGAAAAGCGCATTAGAACTGATTGGTGGAACTCCACTTTTAGAGATTAGCAGATATAGTGCAAAGGCAGAGGCAACCGATGCAACAATTTTAGCAAAGCTTGAGTATCTTAATCCGGCAGGATCTGTAAAGGATAGAATTGCCCTTGCGATGATTGAGGATGCTGAGAAGAATGGCGTATTAAAGTCAGGTGCAACCATCATCGAGCCAACCTCCGGAAATACAGGAATTGGTCTTGCGGCAGTTGCAACTGCAAAGGGCTATAAGGCAATCCTCACATTGCCTGATACGATGTCTGTTGAGAGAAGAAATCTTCTCAAAGCTTATGGCGCACAGCTTGTATTAACAGAAGGTGCAAAGGGTATGAAGGGTGCTATTGCCAAAGCAGAGGAATTAAATAAAGAAATCGAAGGTTCCGTAATCTTAGGACAGTTTGTGAACCCTGCAAATCCTGCTGCACATAAGGCAACCACTGGTCCAGAAATCTGGAAGCAGACAGATGGAAAGGTAGATATTTTTGTTGCAGGTGTTGGTACTGGCGGAACTGTTACAGGTGTTGGCGAGTATTTAAAGGAACAGAATCCAAATGTGAAGGTTGTTGCAGTAGAGCCGGCTTCCAGCCCCGTATTATCTACGGGAACTCCTGGACCGCACAAGATTCAGGGTATCGGCGCAGGCTTTGTTCCTGAAACCTTAAATACGAGTGTTTATGATGAAATTATCACGATTGAGAATGAAGACGCATTTGCAGAAGGAAGAGCATTTGCAAGAACAGAAGGTGTATTAGTTGGTATTTCCTCTGGTGCAGCATTGAAGGCAGCGACGATTTTAGCAAAGAGACCGGAGAATAAGGGAAAGAACATTGTAGTATTACTTCCTGATTCTGGTGACAGATATTTATCCACTGCATTATTCAATGAGGAATAATTAGTTATAGCCTTGACTGGCTTATAAAAGGAGCAAGAGTATGAGCAATTATAGATTTGAAACTTTACAGTTACATGTAGGCCAGGAACAGCCAGATCCTGCAACGGATGCAAGAGCGGTTCCCATTTATCAGACAACTTCCTATGTGTTTAGAAATTCACAGCATGCAGCAGATCGATTTGGTCTTGCAGATGCAGGTAACATTTATGGTCGATTAACAAACTCTACCCAGGAAGTACTTGAAAAGAGAATCGCCGCATTGGAAGGTGGCGCAGCGGCGCTTGTAGTTGCATCTGGCGCAGCAGCAATCACCTATACAATCCAGGCACTGGCAGCTGGTGGCGGACACATTGTAGCGCAGAAAACCATTTATGGTGGAAGCTATAATCTTCTTGCTCACACTTTATCCCAGTATGGCATTACGACAACCTTTGTGGATGCTCATAATTTGGAAGAGGTAAAGGCAGCTATTCAGCCCAATACGAGAGCAATCTATTTGGAAACCTTAGGAAATCCTAACTCAGATATTCCTGATGTTGATGCGATTGCGGAGATTGCGCATGCAGAGGGACTTCCTGTTGTTGTAGATAATACATTTGGAACGCCTTACTTATTCAGACCTTTTGAGCACGGTGCAGATATCGTTGTACATTCTGCTACAAAGTATATTGGCGGACACGGAACAACGCTTGGTGGTGTGATTATCGAGTCTGGCAAGTTTAACTACAAGGCAAGCGGAAAGTATGCAAATATTGCAGAACCTAACCCTAGCTATCATGGAATAAGCTTTTATGATGCGGTTGGACCGGCAGCATTTGTAACCTTTATTAGAGCGATTCTTCTTCGAGATACAGGAGCAACCATTTCACCGTTCAATGCATTCCTGCTTTTACAGGGCGTTGAAACACTGTCACTAAGAATGGATCGACATGCTGAGAATACAAAGAAGGTTGTGGAATTCTTAAAGAACCATCCAAAGGTTGAAAAGGTGAACCATCCTTCTCTTGCGGATCATCCGGATCATGCGCTGTACGAAAAATATTTCCCCAATGGTGGTGCGGCGATTTTCACCTTCAATATTAAGGGCGGAAAGGAAGAGGCCTGGAAGTTCATTGACAATCTGGAAATCTTTTCTCTCCTCGCGAATGTTGCGGATGTGAAGAGCCTTGTCATTCATCCCGCGAGCACAACACACAGTCAGCTTACGGATGAAGAACTTGCGGATCAGGGAATTGCCCAGAACACCATCAGACTCTCCATTGGTACGGAGCACATTGATGATATTATTGCAGACCTTGAAAAGGGATTTGCGAGTGTATAACGTAATAAACAAAGAATAAAAAAGGCCGTGTGAAAAAATGAAAGTTTTCTCACACGGCTTTTTCTTTTGGGTGTTTTTTAATCAGATTTCTTTAAAAAAGGGGATAACTCCCCCTTACCCCCATAAACGTGTTTATCTATCGATTTATGCGGCTATGT
>JAZLGW010000018.1:0-22960 GCA_045616465.1 Lachnospiraceae bacterium
TAGCACCGAGGACATCTAATGTATTTTCATTATTTCTTTTTAATAACTGGATTTCTTCCCCAGCTGTCATATAAACTCCTTATAATCTAATAACATTAACGGACACTACAGTTATCTGTAGTGCCCGTAATATGTAATCAAAACTACACTAAAAACTAAATATTAGTTCTTCTTTGCTGCTCTAGCTGCTTTGATCTGCTCAGTGAGCTGAGGAAGAATCTTATTAAGATCTCCGACTACACCGTAATCAGCTACATCAAAGATAGGAGCATCTTCGTCTTTGTTGATTGCGATGATGATATCAGATTCTTCCATACCAGCAACGTGCTGGATAGCACCAGAGATACCGATTGCGAAGTAAACCTGAGGACGAACGGTCTTACCGGTCTGTCCTACCTGAAGATCCTTAGGCTTCCAGCCAGAATCTACAACGGCACGAGAGCAGGAAACAGTTCCGCCAAGTGCAGCTGCAAGATCATCAAGAAGCTTGAAGTTCTCTGCAGAACCAACACCACGACCACCAGATACTAAAATCTTAGCATCCATGATATCTGCAACATCAGATACAGCCTTTACAACTTCCTTAATGGTTACATACTTGTTATTAGGAGTAAATCCAGGATTGTACTCAACAACTTCAGCAGTAGCGCCCTTTACTGGCTCGATCTTCTGCATAACACCAGGACGAACGGTAGCCATCTGAGGACGGTTGTTAGGACAAGCGATGGTTGCGATGGTATTACCACCGAATGCAGGACGAGTCATAAGAAGCTGGTTGTGCTTCTGCTCAGATTCCTTACCAGGGATTGCAACCATGGGGAAATCACCAATTTCAAGCTGGGTACAGTCTGCAGTAAGACCAGTAGCTACTCTAGCAGATACGGTAGGACCAAGATCACGACCGATAGCTGTAGCACCAACTAACATAATTTCAGGCTTGAACTCGTTGATTACAGAAGAAAGAGCGTGTGCATAAGGCTCAGTTCTGTACTCCTTCAGTTCAGGATCATCAACAACGATTACTTTATCAGCGCCATACTCAGCAAGTTCAGAAGCAAGACCCTTCACATCGGAACCGATAAGAACAGCTGCTACCTTTGCTCCTTCGCCACGCGCCTCAGCAAGTCTCTTACCTTCACCAAGCAGCTCAAATGCGATGCTGCTGATCTGGTTATCAACCTGCTGTGCGAATACATAAATATCTTTATATTCTTCTAAATTCATTTTAATTACCTCCGCATCACATTATTAGATTACATGCTTTTCCTTTAACTTGCCAATGATGTAAGCTGTTCCTTCATCGGGAGAATCAGGAGTAACCTTCTCACCAGCACCCTTACGTACCTTGTCAGAAGCCTTAGCAATCTTAGTGGGAGAACCATTAAGACCTAAGTTGCAATCTTCAACATCCTTAAGATCTGCACGTCCCCAAGTAGTAATCTCAGCTGCGCAAGCAGTCTTGATTCCACCAGGAGTCATATATCTAGGAGTGCCAAGCTCGGAAAGAGCAGTTACAAGACAAGGCATCTTTGCGGTAAGCATGTGATATCTATCATCATACTGACGCTTAACGGTTACGGTATCACCATCAACGCTGATTTCCTGTGCATAGGAAATTACAGGAATACCAAGGTGCTCAGCGATCTGAGGACCAACCTGTGCAGTATCACCATCGATAGCCTGACGACCAGTGATGATTAAATCATAGTCGATGTTTCTAAGTGCACCAGCAAGAGTAGTAGAAGTAGCCCAGGTATCTGCACCACCAAGTACTCTATCGGTTACAAGAACGCCCTTGTCAGCGCCCATTGCGATTGCTTCACGAAGAACGTCTGCTGCCTTGGGAAGACCCATGGTAAGAACGGTAACTTCTGCGCCAGTTGCATCCTTAATCTTAAGAGCTGCCTCTAAACCAGCCTTATCATCAGGGTTCATAATAGCAAGCATTGCGCCACGGTCTAAGGTTCCATCGGGGTTGAACTTAACGCCGCCTTTTGTATCAGGAACCTGCTTAATACAAACAACAATTTTCATTGTATTTTCTCCTTTTCCTAAAATTACTTAAGCAGTGTAGCAGAGATAACCATACGCTGTACTTCGGAAGTACCTTCGTAGATTTCAGTAATCTTTGCATCACGCATCATACGCTCAACATCGTACTCTTTGATGTAACCATAACCACCGTGAAGCTGTACGCACTTGGTGGTAACTTCCATAGCTACTTCAGCAGCGCAAAGCTTAGCCATAGCAGCTTCTACAGAGTAAGAAGTCTTAGGATTCTTGGTGTACTCATCCTTCTTGCAAGCAGCCTTGTAAACCATCATCTTAGCGCACTCAACCTTGGTTGCAAGATCAGCAAGTACGAACTGGGTGTTCTGGAACTGTGCGATAGAACGACCGAACTGCTTTCTTTCCTTAACGTAATTAATGGTAGTTTCAAGTGCACCTTCTGCAAGACCAAGAGCCTGTGCAGCGATACCGATACGACCACCATCAAGGGTATGCATAGCGATTGCGAAGCCCTTACCCTGCTGTCCAAGTAAGTTCTCCTTAGGAATACGGCAATCGGTGAAGATTAATTCATAGGTAGAAGATGCGCAGATACCCATCTTGTTCTCCTTGGTACCGAAGGTAAATCCAGGAGTACCCTTCTCTACGATGAATGCGGAGATTTCTTTCATAACCTTACCGCGCTTCTCAACCTTACCGGTTACTGCGATTACAATATAAACATCAGCTTCCTTACCATTGGTGATGAAGCACTTGGAACCATTAAGAACCCACTCGTCACCATCAAGTACTGCCTTGGTCTGCTGACCCTGTGCATCAGTACCAGCACCAGGCTCGGTAAGACCGAATGCACCAAGCTTTTCACCCTTTGCTAAGGGAACAGCGTATTTCTGCTTCTGCTCTTCGGTACCGTAGGTCATAATAGGATCTACGCAAAGAGAGGTATGTGCTGATACGATAACACCGGTGGTACCGCAAACCTTAGAAAGTTCTTCAACACACATAGCGTAAGTTAAGATATCGCATCCCTGTCCGCCATACTCCTTGGGTACAGGAATTCCGAGGAATCCGTACTTAGCGAGCTTATCAACAGTCTCTCTAGGGAATCTGTGATTCTCGTCAATTTCCTGTGCAAGAGGCTTTACTTCGTTCTCAGAGAAATCCTTGAACAGCTGTCTGGCCATCTCATGTTCTTTGTCTAAATTGAAATCCATGATAATTTAACTCCTTTGTATATTTTTTGAACTTTGCCACGCACTGGGAAATGCAAATTTTCTCTTCCCAGGTGCGTTTCACAAGTTCATAATTTTTATGAATAAATTAGATTACTGTGCATCGATAGGGGTCTTAGTACGATCTGCATTGTAGATGTAGAAGCCCTTACCAGACTTGCAGCCAAGGTTACCACCACGAACCATCTTACGAAGAAGAGGGCATGCACGATACTTGCTGTCACCAGTCTCGTTGTAAAGAACATCCATAATTGCAAGGCAGATATCAAGACCAACATAATCGCCAAGCTCTAAGGGTCCCATAGGATGGTTAGCACCAAGCTTCATAGCGCTGTCGATACCAGCGATATCGGACACACCTTCCATCTTGATGAAAGCTGCTTCGTTAATCATAGGAATCAGGATTCTGTTTACTACGAAACCAGCTGCTTCGTTAACCTGTACAGGCTCTTTGCCGATTTCTACGGAAATCTTCTTAATCTTCTCAACAACATCGTCAGGCGTATTTACACCAGCGATTACTTCGATGAGCTTCATTCTATCTGCAGGATTGAAGAAGTGCATACCTACTAAAGGACGGTTTACACCCTTACCAATCTCCGTGATGGAAAGAGAAGAAGTGTTGGAAGCGAATACACACTCAGGCTTGCAGATTGCATCAAGCTCCTTGAAGGTGTTCTGCTTAACTTCCATGTTCTCAAATGCTGCTTCAACGATGAGATCGCAATCAGCGCAAAGATCTTCCTTAAGACCAGCAGTGATGGAATTTAAGATTCCGTCAACCTGCTCCTGGGTCATCTTTCCTTTTTCAACAAGCTTTGCATAACCCTTTGCAATCTTATCCTTACCGCCATCTGCCCACTCCTGCTTGATATCGCAAAGAGCTACAGTGTAGCCATCAACCATTGCAAAAGCCTTTGCAATACCCTGGCCCATAGTTCCGGCACCAATAACACCAACCTTCATTTTTATATCCTCCTAAATTAAATATTTTCTTTTTCAAATGCACATGTGCAAAATAATTGCACCTTAGCTCAAAAAGAATATTCGCACGGTGCAAAACATTTTGCACATGTGCTTCAAATATTCATACTTTATTAGCAGTTCTTAAAAGGTACAACCTTTAACTTCTTTTCTTTGTCCTTCTCAAGGAAGTTGCCCATACCAGCTTTCTGGTCTTCGGTTTCAAAGCAATCACCAAAGAGCTTCTCCTCGATTACGATTGCCTGGTCCATATCTACCTGAAGGCCATCGTTGATTGCCTTCTTGCAGTTACGAACAGCGATAGGAGCCTGCTGTGCAATGCCTGCTGCCATCTTGTTAGCTGCTGCCATAAGCGCATCCTTTGCAGAGGTAACAACTTCGCCAGCTTCATTCACTTCAGCAGAGATTACCTGATTTACAAGGCCAATTCTGTATGCCTCAGCAGCCTTAATGTTTCTTGCAGTGTAGATTAACTGCTTAGCCATACCAGGGCTTACAAGACGAGCAAGTCTCTGGGTACCACCAAATCCAGGGGTAATACCAAGGCCTACTTCAGGCTGACCAAATACTGCATTATCAGAGCAAATTCTGATATCACAGCTCATAGAGATTTCGCAGCCACCGCCAAGAGCAAAACCATTTACTGCAGCGATTACAGGAATCGGGAAGGTTTCAAGCTTTCTAAATACATCATTACCCTTCTTACCAAATGCTTCACCTTCTGCCTTGGTAAGGGTGCTCATCTCTCCGATATCAGCGCCGGCAACGAAAGACTTCTCGCCTGCACCCGTAAGGATTAAGCAACGAACGGTATTTAAATCAACAGCATCTAAGGTAGCAGAAAGTTCATCTAATACCTGGCTGTTTAATGCATTTAATGCCTTCTCACGATTGATGGTGATGGTACCAACGGCACCATTAACTTCGTATAAAATGAAATCCATGATTCAAACTCCTTTTTACGCACAAAACCGGGAAGCCGAAACTTCCCGGTAAACGTTACACTAAATTAATCTCTGGAAACGATGGTTGCACAACCCATACCACCGCCGATGCAAAGGGTTGCAAGACCCTTCTTAGCATCTCTTCTAACCATCTCGTGAAGGAGGGTTACAAGAATACGGCATCCGGAAGCTCCTACAGGGTGACCAAGTGCAATTGCACCACCATTTACATTTACCTTGCTCATATCAAAGTCAAGATCCTTAGCAACTGCAAGAGACTGTGCTGCGAATGCTTCGTTTGCTTCGATTAAGTCCATATCTGCTACGGTGAGGCCAGCCTTAGCCATTGCCTTCTTGGTTGCAGGAACAGGACCAACACCCATGATGGAAGGATCGCATCCGCCAAGTGCGCCAGATACGAAGGTAGCCATAGGAGTGATGCCAAGTTCTTTTGCCTTAGACTCGCTCATAACAACAACTGCTGCTGCACCATCATTGATACCAGAAGCGTTACCAGCGGTAACAACGCCGCCTTCCTTCTTGCCAGAGCAGCACTTAAGGCCTGCAAGGCTTTCAGCGGTAACACCTGCACGAGGACCTTCATCGGTAACGAAATCAACAACTTCCTTCTTAACCTTTACAGGTACAGGAACGATTTCATCAGCGAATACATTGTTCTTCATAGCAACTTCGCACTTCTGCTGAGAAGATGCTGCAAATGCATCAAGTTCTTCTCTGGTAAGACCCCACTGCTCTGCTACGTTCTCAGCGGTGATCATCATGTGATACTGGTTGAAAGCATCCCAAAGTGCATCATTTACCATGGTATCTACTAAGGTACCATTGTTCATTCTATAACCAAAACGGCCATTCATCATAGCATAAGGAGCCATGGACATGTTCTCCATACCACCAGCTACTACGATATCAGCATCACCAGCCTTGATCATCTGTGCTGCCATATTTACGCAGTTAAGACCGGAACCGCAAACTACGTTAACGGTTACAGCAGGAGTCTCTACAGGAAGACCTGCTTTGATGGATGCCTGACGAGCAACATTCTGGCCAAGACCAGCCTGGATAACGCATCCCATGTATACGTGATCAACCATCTCAGGCTTAACATTTGCTCTCTTTAATGCTTCCTTGATTACGATAGAACCAAGTACGGGAGCAGGTGTTGAGCTTAATGCTCCACCCATCTTACCAATAGCAGTACGACAAGCGCTTGCGATTACAACCTTTTCTGACATTTTTTATATCCTCCTAAAAATAAAATACGCATGAAAGAGCAGGGCCTTTTTGGCCCTGCCAAAATTATACTTCGGGCTCAATGAGACCGTAGGTGTTTCCTTTACGCTTATAAACAACATTTACCTGATCGGTTTCTGCGTTCATAAACACATAGAAGTTGTGGCCAAGAAGTTCCATCTGTACGCATGCATCTTCAGGATACATAGGCTTGATATCAAACTTCTTGGAACGGATGATCTTAATCTCCTCGTCATCCATAAAATCTTTCTCGAGATATTCCTGCTTGAAGCTTTCTGCAGCAGTCTTATCTGCGAGCTTGCTCTTATACTTCTTTAACTGTCTTTCAATGATTTCCTCTACTAAATCGATGGAAACATACATGTCATTGGAAGTCTCTTCTGAACGAATAATGTTACCCTTTACAGGAATGGTAACTTCAATCTTCTGACGATCCTTCTCCACGCTTAAAGTAACGTGTGCAATGGTTTCCGGTGTAAAATACTTCTCTAATTTGCCGATTTTCTCCTCAACGGCACTTCTCAACCCCTCAGTAACTTCGATGTTCTTGCCAACAATTCTAAACTCCATAGCAATCATCCCTTTCTGTATTAGATTACGGAACAAAAATACCCAAAGTTCCGCTTTCTCATTATACCAAAATGCTATGGTTTTTTGCAACCTGTGAACGGCCGGAAAACGTTTATTTTACTAGTTTTCCAAGTTATGTTACCCTCTGTAATTTTTTTGTAATTATTTTGCCATTTTACCTTGTTTTATGCTTTTTTTAGTTGTAAAATTGGGGTAATACGATGGATTATTAGTAAGTCGTCTGCAAACTGTATCCATAAAATATTTTGCTCCGATTGCCAAACACTCCAGCGAACTAATTTAAGATTTTCTATTCGTGCTTCAGGAGAGCCTTCCGCACGAAGAAAATCTAAAATGGATTTCGCCTCCGTGGCAATCAAAGTCGCAAAAGTATTTTATGGATACAGCCTGCCAAAACGCAAAACAATATAACGATACAAGACATGTGACCTAACACAGACTGTCCGTTGATGCCGTACGGATGCGGCAGGCTCTCTGTGCCAATCAGGGAAGAAAGGAGGGTGCCATGGCTTCTATGCATAATAGCATTATTCATAATGTCTATAATTATTATCATCAGGCTTTCGCCCCCCATTCTTCTAACAAAAAGGGGAAGGACGATAAGTCTGTTTCTCGAAGCGAAAGTAAGGGTATCTACTCCCAGATTCGTTCTCTTGACAAGGAATCCCCTGTATTTTTGATGAATTATAACAAGGACGTACGGGCCTATTCTGTTCACATGAAGGAAAGCGCCCTAAAATTCCGTTCTGAGATTGCTTCCCTAGGCGGACTCGACCAGGAAGATATGTTCGGCAAGAAGAGCATCTTCTCCTCGGACGATTCCATCGCAGATGCAAGGTACTACAAGGATGGAGGGAATGAAGAACTTGACGCACCGCTTGAACTGGTCGTTAAGAATCTCGCGCACCCCCAGAAGAACCAGGGAACCTTCCTTCCCAGCGACGATGTTGGTGTTCCTCCCGGAGCATATTCCTTTGATGTAGCCAACACCGTATCAAATTATGAGCTGCAATTCTCTGTTTCCGAAACCGATACGAATTTAAATATTCAGCAGCGTCTCGCCCGCCTCATCAACAATTCCGGCATTGGTCTTTCTGCCCATGTGGAAGAAGATGGACTGGGCAACTCTGCGCTGTCTTTAACCAGCAACACAACGGGATATAACGACGGCAGCAATCCTTTCACCATCAGTGATGAAGATACCAGCCAGCGTAGCGGTATTGTGGACTTCTTAGGCATTCGCGAGGTTACTGAGCCTGCCAGATGGGCTACCTATGAGATCAACGGTGTAGAAAAACAATCGCCCACCAACGATGTCATAGAAGACCAGAAATATGCCATTACCTTAAAGAAGGCGGCACCCGATACCACAGTTACCATGGAGACAAAGCCTGACTATGAATCTCTTACCGAGAATATCCGTGGGCTCGCTTCCTCCTATAACAATTTTGTCAGAGCGGTTTCTGAATACCTGGTAAAGCAGCCTCGTACCACTTTACTTGTCAGCTCCATGAAGCAGATGACGGGTTCTTACAGCGCCCAAATGGCTAACTTCGGTATGCACCAGAATAGCGAGGGTATGTTAGAAGTTGATAACGATAAACTTCGTGAGGGTCTTTCCTCAGAAAGTGCCGGTGAAACACTGCAGTCTCTGAAGGATTTTACCAAGACCGCCTTAACGAAGGCTTCGCAGGTACAGCTCAACCCCATGAACTACGTGGATAAAAAGATTGTAGCGTATAAGAATCCAAATAAGGAGCATTTCTCTAACCCGTATTTAACGAGTGCGTATTCGGGACTAATGTTTAACTCGTATATGTAATAAAGAGGAATTCAGCAAGGTTACGTAAATATCAACAAAAAAACTCGGAGTGGCTGCTCCGAGCTTTTTTATTTTAGTCTCTCTTGTGCTGGCAGAAAATCTCCGCATTTTCTGTACTCTCTCCTAGCCGCCTCCATATTCCCTGTCACCTCATAGATGCAGCCTCTGTGATAATACGCGAGAAACGTATTCGCACCATTTAGCCGCACCTCCTTAAAGCTCGTAGCCTTCTCAAATTCGGCCAGGGCTGATTCCCACAGACCATTTTTCAAATAAATCATCCCCATAAGATAAACATAGTCGCCGCAGTTTCCAAAAGCATCATAAATCCCTTCTAATCCGAGAGCCTCTGCCTCCCGACCCGTTTGTAGTAACATATTTCCATATTCCACCACCAGTTCCTGCACATACGAAAGGGCTGGATCCACATCTAAGGCTAGTGCCTTCTGATACCATATGAGCGCCCCTTCATAATTTTCCACAGCCTGCTCACAGCGCCCCCGCTGGTAAAGAAGGTACACATCTTCTGGTGACTTTGTAAGCATTTTATCGAGTAAGGCTCCATTTCGCGCTGCTTTTTTTCGCAAAATTTCCAGCGACTCATAGCCATGATGCGTCGCCTCCACCGGTAGCGAAAGCCGCTCATAGGAAGCCGAACCAGAAATGGTACGCACCTGCTCGTGCACAGGGTACTCATAATGATAGTAACGTCTGTCAAATACTCGTTCCAGCGTAACGGTTTCGATGCCACCATCCTTCATAAGATTTTTCAGCGTAATCATCCCCACAGACCTCGAATGCTTTTCCATAGTCGCTACAATTTCTGCACCATTTGCATTGTCCACATACTCATCGCAGTCCAAAAACAGCACAAGATTATTAACCGCATACGATAAGCATTTATTTTTAGCCAGCGCAAAATCATCCGCCCAGGCAAAATATTCTACCCTGGCACCCATTCGCTCCCCAATCGAAACGCTTTCGTCCGTTGAACCAGTATCCAACAATACTACCTCATATGGAACATCAAAAAACGCCCCCTGGATGGCTTTTAGAAAAGCCTCCAGATGGCGTGATTCATTTTTCATAATGGCACAAATAGATATTGCCTGCATTTTACATCTCAGTTTCTGCAAGAACAGTCTTTAACTTCTTTAAGAAAGGAATAATCTTTTCATCCATTACCTGTGCGGTTAATTCTGCATCCTGGCTACGATAGCCCTTTCCGAAAACTTCGATATCTGAATCGATTTCCGCACTGCTAATCTTTACTTCCTTTGCATTGATCACTTCACTGCAGCCATTATAGCCTTCAATTACCCAGTTAAAGCCATCAATCATCATATGCAAAAACTCCCAGGAGTCTTCTAACACTTCTGTTCTGAGCTCTGTAACCATACCTTCCATCTTTGGAATCAGAGTCTCTAAATACTCCTGCATGGTCTCCATCGTTTCTTTTTGTAATGCTTTGGTATCTTCCTCAGAAGACTGATTTAAATTAATAATCATAGTGGACTCCTTTACACAATACAATTATTATATCGGAGACTTTTAAAGATACTTTACTTTGTTGCAAAAAGTTCGTTAATAAATTTTCCACAGGGCGAGAAATCTGCATCCTTGTAGCCATAATCCACGCGGCAGTCAGGACTTAAGATGGCACTGGTTTCATTTTTGTTAGAAAGATTCCAAATAACGAAACTAATAGAATTCTCCTTTAAGAATCTAATCCAGGTCTTACTTTCTTCTACATTGATGTCTCCATCACCCTGGGCATTGCATACGCCAAATTCCGTACAGAAGATGGGTAAATTCTTTGTCAGGGCTTCGCGCACCTTATCTCTTAATTCTTCTTTATGGGTATCTGCATAAAAATGCATCGTATACATGATGTTCTCATACGCAAGAGGATCCTTGGCAGCCAAATGAACATCCTGGGACCACATAGGTGTACCTACGATAATAATCTTTTCAGGGTCAATGCCGCGAATAACAGGAATCACTTCCTCCGCATAAGCCTTTACTTCACTCCAGGGTGCTTCCGGACCATTGGGCTCATTGCAAATCTCATAAATGACATTGTCATAATCTTTCAGAAGAGGACACATCTTCGCAAAAAATGCTTTTGCCTCCTCCTTATATTTCATAGGGGTCTTCTCTAAAAGCACGTGCCAATCCAAAATACAGTAGATTCCAAGCTTTGCACAGATTTCCACGCCCTTAATAACAAGCTGTTCTAGCATATCTCTGTGCGCAAGGTCACCATCCGCATAACCATGGTCACCGTCTGCCGGTCCACAGTACATTGCCAGACGAAATACATCTAAATCAAAACGATTCACAAGCTCCCGTACACCATCTTCATTCACATAGCGAGGAAAACTGCTTAAATTATGGGTTGAAAGACCACGAAGAATTACCTTCTTCCCTTTTTTATTCACCAAATATTTGCCATCTACATGTAACTTATCATGTAGGCCAAATGGTGTAAGCTTCTCATTTCTTAATTTTGCAATCGCAACCATACAATACCCCTTTATTTGTTTTTTGCTCTCCCCAATACAACATTACACGTTTTGCGCCCAAAGCGCAACTAATTTCGGACCATTTGTACCGGGTACATTTGGTCCGATTTGCACATTTGTACCGGGTACAAGTGTTAAATTGGCCGAGCAACATAGTCGCGGGAAATCGTATGTCCGTCTGGAACACGCTTCCGCTCGGCCTTCGCGCAGCAGCGGTTCTAATTCGCAAAGAACGCTCATAAGAACCGGCGCGCGAAACGGTTCCATTCGGACATACATATTTCCCAGCGGTTCTACTCATCCTTCTCTTCGGTGACCACACCCGTCGCCAAAGCGGTAAGTTCCTCGAAGGAAGCCTGCTCGCTATCATAGCGCAACACTTTAAGAACTTCCCCTGTCATATCAAACATTTCGAAGCAAAGTTTTCCATTCAGATTCGTAACACTGCAAACGCCGGCAAATCCCGCCTCTTTTACAACATAGTGATCTGTCGCTCCGTTTCCCAGTTCTAAATAAATAAACTGCTGCCCGCCTTCAACAGAAAATCCAAATTCTCCGTTTTCCGTAACTGCGGTCATATATACATCTTCTTCTGTACCGTCATATTGATTACTGATAGCAAAAAGCTTTCCCGAGGTCGTATCAAATCCATAGACAGCAACAAGCTTTTCTTCTCTGTCAAAAGCAGCAAAAACAAGGGTGTCTCCATAGACATATACCTGGTCTAATACGAAGGTCCTTCCCTGGCTCTCTACTGGTAAATCTTTTAACACTTCTCCCGTGGCAGTATCCACCAAATGCCAAGCAAAATAGTCAAATACATAGAGCCCCTTTTCTGTCACGGCATAGCCGCAAATATCGCCTTCATAAAGCTTACTCTGCTCTCCGGAAAGACTAACCTTTATAATGGAATCATAATCGGTTACAAAAATATCATCCCCTGCTACCACAAAGTTCTGCACATTGTAGCCCATGGTAAGCGGATTGCATTCCGTCGTATCATAGTCATACACAAAGAGAGACGCGCTACCGCCCTGGAAGGTCGATGCGGTGAAGAATAATCGACCACCATCGCAGGCAATCATCTGCTTATACGTCTCCGTCTCAATGGCATCCACCAGTACAAGCTCACCAGTGCCTAAATCGGCCGGCGCGCAGACATAAAATTGTCCATTACGGATGGTATAAATTCGATCCACATACTCGCTATAAACAAAATCTCTCTGCCCGTGCGGGTACTGCGCTTCTGCCGACGCAATAAAGCCTTTTTCTGCTGTTAATCCTCGTCCCTGGCTGTCTGGTAAATGCGCATATATGGCATCCTCCAAAACCGTTTCCTCTAACATTTCTGTCAGATCCGCAATCTTCGCGCCCTCGCTGTACCAGTTATAATCCACAATGGCAACATGTTCTCCATGGTATGCCACAAATAGATTAAAGGGTTCTAATTCCGTTAGTTCATAGCCGCAGTAGACGTCACTCTTTGGCGTTACCGTCACCTTATATACGGACCAGTCTGCTCCCAAAACAGCATCTAGTGACTCCGCTGAAGCGTCATCTACATCCTGAAAGCTTCCACGAACTGTCTCATAGGTCCCATAAATATAATCCTTCTTCTCGTCGGAAATGGCAAAGAATACCCCATCCTCTAAGAAGTAATAGCATACGTCACCTGCTTCAAATGCTTTTCCTGCAGGATGAAAGATCGCAGACTGTTTCTGATATGCTTCCCGCTCAGACACCTGCACCAAAATCTGCGCATCCTTACACCCCGGGGCAGATATGGTTAGCGTAACCATTCCTTCTTTCTGTCCCGTTAGTAAAATGTTCTCTCCCTGGACCTCGATTTCTACCGCGCGAACAGGGTCTGCACTAACGGTAAGCACCGGCCTATCCAGCTCGCCATAATTGGTTACTTTTAGTCTCTGCGTAGTACCTGCCGGAATGAGCAGTGCATCCTGCGATAACATAATAGGATCTTTTGTAAAAATCGGAACTCTGTTTACAACACCGGTTAAACACAGGAACAGCAAAATAAGAAGCGCTACTAACGCCGCAGACAGCAGTGCAATCAGCGCTGCCAGAAAGGGATTCACTCTTCGCGGCTTTGACACTTTAGCAGGTTTTGGTTCTTTTATAGGTTTTGGATCCACAGGCTGTTCTACCGCTGCCGACGTTTCCTCAGCCGCAGCCAACTTCGCTCCGCATTTTTCACAAAACCTTACGCCTTCGGCTGGTTCATACTCATAACCGCAGGCTTCACAGTATAACATTACCTATTCCTCCATTGATTCGACCAATTGTGGTCTCGGGAAATTTGCACATTTGTACCGGGTACGTTTGGTCCGATTTGCACATTTGTACCCGGTACAAATGTGCAAATGCTCCGAAATCACTCCCCAATGCACTCCTTGATGTAGGCTGCAACATAGCCGGGCAGATGATTGCCCCAGACTTCCTCAAGTTCCGGGTGGTTCGCCCGATATTTGCAGACATTAAAATCAATGCAGCCCGAGCGTCCTTCCCATAAGCCATAATAAACAAAGTGACGGAACAATGCGTCCTCATCGGTGCCGTACAAATTCACTGCATCCGGATGCATCGCTGCATAATAATCAGCATCAAAAATCAAATCTCGATATTCATAAATATAGTCGTAATTATTGTCCGCCTCCGTATTCTTAAAATACCCAACCACGACATTCTTCTTAAAATACATGGTACGCATATTGTTGAAACGAACATGGTTACGCCAGCCAGCCTCAATGGAAGTACCCGAAGTATAATCGTATTTCACATCCGGATAGCGTGCTAAAAGTCTCCATCTGTCCGCCTCTGAAATCTGGGTATGGGTAAACCACAGCCTCTCCAATTTAGGAAAATGCATCAGCGGCGTAATATCATATACTCTGGAATAGCTGATATTTAAGTCCACCATATTCTCACAGGTGCTAAGCGGTGCATAATCGGCAATACGGGTGCAGAAGGACTCAAAATACATAAGCTCATGAAAATTCTCGCAAATGGTAATATCCGAAATCGGATTATCTACCAAAATAAGCGCGCGAAGCTTTGTAAGTCCTGCTAAAGGCGTAATATCCGTAATACGGTTATGCCCAAGATCAAGTGCCACCATATCCTTACAGTACATAAAATTCTTCACATCCTCATTATCCATCATATGGGTAATCACCTTAGGCTGCAAAGTTGAAAATGCCCTGGCATCGGTGCGCAGTGACCAGCGTTTAAAGCGAAGTGTCCAAACAAATTCCACATCAGGATAGGCTGCCATAACCTGTTCCATCTGCTCATTGGTCACATTTGAATTTGTAATCTCCACCTTCATAAGATCGGGAAACTGTGAAAGCTCCGCAATAAAAAGATCGATATCCTCTACATACTGTCCGTCTAAATTCAAAAACTTCGCGTAGGAGTGGTGTTCCACCCCAAGCAGCGTTACCTTGTCTGCTGCATAGACGGTATAACGAAGCACCATCGCAAGTGCCAGTCCTAAGAAAGGCAAAATTGTCAGTGCAAGCCTCCTGCCTCGTTTTTTCATTTTCATCATTTTCATAAACTCACCCTTATATATCTTCCAAAGCCTCTACTGATTCAAGAGCACCGCTACCAGATAAAAACTGCTAACATCCTGCTCGGTTGCATCCGTAATGGTTACCGTAACCGTATGCTCTCTCTCCTCTCCATGAAAGAGAATGGTCTCTAGTTCCAGGGAATCGCCCCAGTCCTCATCAAAATTCGCATCCAGAATAACGGCACTTTCTTCCTTCCCATCAAGAATCACCTTCGCTACGGGCGCAGGTTTCTTAGGTGTCTTCCTGTACTGCAGTCCTATGCCGCTTCCATAGCAGGCAAAAGAAATGGTATCCCCGACTTTTCTTCCTTCCCACCCTTTCGAGAAAATGTCCAAATAATTTTCCTTCGGGCGCAAATCCTTTGTAAATCCCTGCAAAGCAGGTTCTATCGTATCATTTTGAAATCGCTTGCAGCACTCGTAAGTGTTGGGCGTAATTGGCGCTGGAAGAGAGCCCTCCGCCTGCGCCTCCATCCCCCGCATAGCTACCAAAGCATTCACAATCTGCTCGGCAATCATAGCATGCCCTGCATTATTGGGGTGAAGCCCATCCGTCGTAATATCCTCCACCGTAAGCTCGCCGCTTCTAACAACCTCGCACAGAGTCTCCCGCATCGATATGGAAGGAAGCACATAATGCGTTCCAATTCTTCGGTGTAAGTCTTCTGTGCTGATTCCCTTGCCATAATAGAAATTATGAATTAAAACGACGGCTGGCTGGCTTGGTGCCTTTAAAATCTGTCGTATTAATCCCTCATATGTTTCTAAAAATAATGCTTCGTCCGCAGGGGAATGTACCTCATCATTTACAGAAAATTCTACAAATACCAGGTCCGGCTGCCCGGAAAGAACATCTTCCTGCACACGCGCTGCACCATACTGGCTGGTGGTCCCACCGATGCCCGCATTCACATAATGAATCTGACACCCCTTAAATTCGCGTACAAACCAGTCACGAACCAAAGCCGCATAACATTTCTCTGGCTCGGTCGCGTGACACCCTTGGGTAATCGAACCGCCAATGAAGGCAACGGTTATAGTCTTCCCTTCTGACACTTTCTGAAAGACCTTCTGCACACGTCCTACATTACCCTGATATACAAATCCTTTTTGATCGTCAATTTTAGTTAACATTTACTTTTCCACAATTCTGTCTGGATCAGAATCTAATAATAACCGCTCTGCAATCTCATTCATATCCGCTGTCTGCTGTGTCACAGTCTGCGCTTTCCGTCTGGAAGGTTTTTCCTCCGGTGCAGAAGGTTCCTCGTCTTCCACTACCCAGGGCTCCTCCTCTTCTTCCTCATCCTCTATGTAATGCCGCATAACAAGTTCTAACAGAACACTTTGGATGAACCAAAAGCCTCCAGGGAGAAGGATGGCACTCCAAGGCATGAGCCACACAGCATATAAGGTCACGGGAATAAGCACAGCCAAAGCCACCGAAATTCCAAAGTGCCTAAATGTTATGTAAAAACCCAGTTTCGTAATGGCAAGTCTGGTATCATCGTAGTAGGCGCAGAGGGAAAATATATAAATCCCCAGAACTCCAAAGAATGCCAGAAATACATATAGAACGATACTGAGCATATTGGAAAATTCCGTCCCATATCCAAATAAATAGATACAGTCAAAAATGAGCAGCCCAAAGATCACCGTAAATATCATATCAAAAGGCAGCGTAATCTTAAAATTCGACCGGAAGGATGTAAAAAAGGTTCCTGTCACCGTTCCGCCAGGTTTTCGAACTGCCCGTCGCATCGTATCATGGGCTGCACAGGAAGCGGTTCCCATAGTAAATACAGGCAAGGAACAAAGTACCCATAAAAGCCCTACTAAAAGCACGCCCCATAAGGTGTTCATGAACCGTGCAAATTTCGTATCGGGGGAAAAGAGGGAGTTTGCCATATTACCAGCTCACCCCATAATCCATAATGATTGCATCAGGCTCCCCAACCTCTACAACAATCTTGATATTATCGCCGGGATGAAAATCCTCATCAATCACCTTATAGTATTCCTGCGCAAATCCTGCATATCCAATATCAACTAACAGTTCACCGTCTTTATAAACTGCAATACTCTGTCCTTCCTTTAACAGATAGTGAATACCAAGTACTCCACCATGATCGATTTCCGAAAGTGACTTTGCATTCTCATAGCGGTCAAAAGCAGTCACGCTTTCTTCCACTGCAGCCTGTTCTTTCTTATTCTTCCTGTGCTCTGCAACCTGCTTATCAATACAATTTCTCACTTCTTCAAAATAAATCGCATATCCCGCATCATTCGGATGAACGCTGTCTACCACAAGCTCGTCATAACCTTTTTCAGCAAAGGGAGCTATCGTATCCACCACTAGTATTGCATAGTAATCACAAAGTTCCTGCAATTTCTCCACCTTGGGATTATGCTCGTCCAGCGGGTTTTCCTTAATGGCAATCATCTGCACGCCAGGATTATGGTCATATAACGCCTGAATAATGGACTCATAATATAGTTCAAAATCCTCTTCTTCATCATTTGCGCCATAGCAAAGAATGGCAAGGTCATAGGTCCTGCCACCCGTAAGCTTCTTTACCGAAACATATCCTGCATAGCTAGTATTCCCACCAAGAGAATAATTATCCAAATTTACCTGCGCACCATAAGTTTCAGAAAGATACTGCTGTAACTGCACCGTCCACTTACTTTCCTCACTACTTGCTCCGGTACCATATCCAATCGAATCACCAATAATGGCGATATTGACCCTCTGTCCTCTGCGAAACTTTGTATATGCATCCGCGTGACGATAGGACATAAAAACCATTACTACGCCACCAAGGAGGACGAAGAAAAGACTGATGATAAATATGCATTTTTGTATGAATTTGGGAGTGGTCATAATATTTTTTCCTACCTACATTAACTAAAAGTATTCTAGCCAAAAATATAATAAATATAAGGAAAAGCCCTCCGCTAGGAGAGCTATTATTCTCTAATTTCTAATAACTTGTCGGCCAATATTTGTGAATAGGCTCTTGCTCCATTTGTATTTAAGTGGTAAATGTGATTATAAAAATCTTCTATTGGGAGAAAATAGTCTTCTGGTCTCCCCAATACTTCGCAATCCATATAAGAAACCACATCCTCATGATATTTTGCTATCCCTTCTTCGCTGGTGATCAGGGAACCTTCTATCATCGGAGAATAGCAAATATAAAACGAAATATTATTTTCATCACACCACATTTTGAACTCATTTAGTTCATCCATGGCTTGAAGATTAATGTCATCAAACTGCAACGTATCGTATGGTGTAATTTCTGTAGGAATTAGTGTTCCTTCGCGGAGTACAGTCATCATCCCTCTCTCATCGAAAGATGCAATATCATATACTTGTTCCTTATCGGACAAGCCCTTTCTAACAACTTCCACAGGTTTTGATGCAATCATAGTATAAAGTTTTCGCCAAAGAAGTATATTTCTCATATGTTCCATATCCCAGTCTTTTCGTTCCCAATACCGGAATAACTTTTCTTTATCACTTTCGAGGGCGATAGACATTGTAATAAAATCGCTATTGGGTCCTTCGTAAGGTATGTTGGCACTTCCTAGCATATAAACAATAGTATCGCCTGGAATTGCAGAATTCTTCAGAAAATCATTAAGACTTGTAACCGTAAATGAAGCTTCCACACCAAGGATCTGCACTTCTTGACCTAACGACGCTTTCATTGTTTCCCCATCGATACCGAATGGTACATAAGAAGCACCATATATGATTACCTCTGGCTCACGCTCTGCTTCCAGGGCGTTGTACTGTCTAAGAAGTGCATGCTGGTATGCACCATCAAAAGCATCAGGGCCCCAGTCTGCTTCCCACATAACGTGAAAGAAACCTTTGTAGCCAAAGGTTGCAGCTGTGATAAGTAATGCGGCTTTTATCGCAAAAAGTATGAATTTTTTCACAAATTTATAATCTTCCACCTGCAATAACATTATAGACCTTAGGGATTCTTTTTCTTATTACAGCAAATACCCCAACGATAATCGCAATAATAACTGTCCCCATACAGAATCTAACCAATAAACAATTTGCCCATTTATTTTGTGAGAAATCAACAATCCTATCTAATATTCCAAATTTTGTCAGGAACAAAGATATCATCTTAAGTACCATCATATTCAGTAAAAATAGCATAAAAGAAAAATTGTATTTTCTAAGATCTTTTTCTACCAGCTTATTAGGAATCATTATCCATACCATTAAAGGATGTAGCAACAGCAGAATAGGATTTATTATTAAGTCAATTTCATATATAGAAATTAACACAGAAAACAACCACATTACTGCAGCAATTATTTTTATTCCTAGCTTATACTGTTCACATTGCAGTAATTGCTTCCATCTAAGTGCTAAGTATGCTCCAAACATATATGCAACAAAATGCGCATCTAGCGTAAACATCCCCAAACTCTGTCTAAGAATTGGAATATCAAAAATACCATAATTTATCTGAACAAAGAGAAACAGTACAACAATCTCACTTAAAACCGGGATTTGCATAATCACATAGATTGGTACAATTAATAACAAATATGTCAGCAGCGTACCAACGAACCAAGTCCCGCCACAAAATGAGCCCTTATAAATCCCCACGATTACTTCGGAAATGTTTAATGGATTTCGGTCTAGCACACAATTAATAATCAAGTACCCTACTAAATTCCAAATTATCAGGGGTAAAACCAATGATTTAACCCTTCTCCATAATTTCGAAAGCATATTCTTCCATTTGAGATTATAGAACAACAGATATGCAGATACGAAGAAAAAGTATGTTAATGCAAAACTAACCGCTACCGTAACATAGTTGTCAACAAAAAATGTGGTCTGTTCTAATATTCCTTGCGGCTTAGGCAATCCCTTCTCACCCCAATTAGACAAATTGCAATGAAAATAAACTATCTCTAATGAATAAATAATTGAAAAAAGAGTTATTTTTTTTGAAAATACATTATTCTCTCTAGTTGCCATATGTACAAATTCACCCTATCAATACCTTAAGAGACTCATAAATACCTTCCAATTATTTACTATATGTAGCATACACACCTAAAGGTTCTTGCATATACAACATTTACCTTTCCTGTATTACCTTTCCATTTTCAATACGGTATACAGAATCACAGTTTTCAATCGTCGACAATCTGTGTGCAATCATAATCATCGTCTTCGTTCCTTGAAGACTATTGATTGCCTTCATAACTTCTTTCTCGGTTTCATTGTCTAGCGCAGAAGTTGCCTCATCAAATACAAGAATTTCTGGATTTCGATATAAAGCGCGTGCAATACCAATTCGCTGACGCTGACCACCAGAGATTCTGACGCCACGTTCACCAACTTCTGTATCCAGTCCCTGTGGAAGGCTTTCTACAAATTCTTTGAGTTGTGCTTCCTCTAATGCTCTCCAAACTTCCTTGTCATCTACCTGAGATGTTTCCAAGCCAAAAGCAACATTTGCCCTAATGGTGTCATCTGTAAGATAGATAATCTGCGGAATATAACCGAGCTTCCTATTCCATCCCCATGGATTTGACTTAATATCAACGCCATCAACGGTAACCTTACCTTCATTTGCATCAAGAAGATTGAGCAGAATATCCGCCGTTGTCGTCTTACCACCCCCAGAAGCTCCAACAAAGGCCACAGAACATCCCCTTGGGATTACAATATTCGCGTTTGTGATTATATTCTTATCTGTATTCGGATATCTGAAAGTAACATTCTCGAGTCTAATTTCTTTCTGAAATGCGAGTGGAGTAACGTTCATTTCACTATCTTCAAAGGTATTTTTAAAACTCTCCGTCTCCTTAATATCGTTATATACAAGATCGATGGATGCCTTATAGTAGATAATGGTATTGGCACTGGCATACAACTGATTAACAGAAGGAAGTAATTTAAATGCTGCCACGCAGAATACTGCAAGTTGTGGGATGATTGCCAAATAATTTGCATTAAATGCGATATTGAACGCCAGGAACGCAAGAACCGCAGACACCGCAAATACTTCTATCAGATATTTGGGAATCATGGAATACAAAGAAAAGGTAACATTAATATCCGAAATCCTACGGAATGTTTTATCATAATTACTGATAAACTGTTTTTCCGTATTCATAACCTTAATTTCCTTTATTCCCTCAAAGGACTGTTTCAGATGCTTATTTATCTGACCTTGCAGATACTGATTTTCTCGACCATTTCGTCTGTTACGTCTCTGCAAACCAAATACAATAATGCAAAGACAGATTGCAAGAACAATAGCCACTACCATCGTCATCATAAAACTAGTGACCGCAAGATAAACAATGATTGCTACTGCGGTAATACCATTGGAGATAATCAGTAGGATATTAGAAATTAGCTGGTACAGGTGATCCACATCAGAAGAAACATTCCTCATAAGGTCTGAAGAATTCACATTCAAGAAATAGGAATAGGGCTGTTTCATATAAGCAGACATCAGTTTTGTAGCCAGGCTCCTCTTTACTGCAAAAGAGAATCTGTACTGTTCCCTGTAGACAAAACAAATGTACAAATTCTTAATGACATAAATCGCTATAGTTGCTCCAATTAACCACAGCAGGACGGACTCTTTCGTTGTTGCGCCTGTTATCTTCATCACAATACGGCAATACATATTATCCGCAATATTACCTGTATCCATCGCAAGATTTACAATAGGAAGTATGATGGTAACACCTAATAATTCCGCGGCAGAGCTAAGAAATATTGCAACAAAGAGAAGCGCCAGCCGTCTCTTTGTCTTTTTATCTAGTAAATAATTAAGCTGACCTAATGTACTCATTTAAATTTCTTCATAACCTTTCTAACTTGCTTGAACATTCGATTGTCTTCAAGCTTCTTCACCTGTGCAAGATGATGCTCGTGATTATATCCCCACATTGTAAAAGCGCTGTTTCTTCGTTTCGCCTGATTAAGCGGCTGGTCAAATATATGAAATAAGAACTGTTCCAGATAGTCTGATGCAAGCATTGATGCAAGCTTACTCTCAGGAAGTACAATGGGTTCACGAAGCATTGCTCGCACTCTGTCCTCGTCCTGATCAAGTTCCTTAATTAACGGAATCAATTCTTCCGGCGATTCCATAGCAGAGCAGTCTACAAATGCCTTCGCATTAAAATAATCTTTCACATCTGGCGCGCCCCAGTAGATGGGAATCGTTCCAGCAGCCCAGGCATCCACAATTTTCTCTGTAACATAACCTGGAAAACGAGAATTTTCAAAGGCCATACTAAACTTGTAATTTTTCTGAAACGCCAGTTTGTCAGGTACTGGCTGTCCATCCGGAAGATTGTTCTTATGCCTTCCACCAGAATCTACCATCTTATAGGTACATAATGCGTCAAAGTAAGCATCCCTCACGTTGCATCCAAGATCATTGGATACTACGGTATTGCAAAATTTCTTCTCTTCAATATGCTTTTCATCAACATTTAAATGTTTCTTTAGAGCTAATGCGAGATTCTTCTCATAAGTTAGAAATAGTGGATAACAGAGATATCTGTCACCAAAATGGATATCTTCAAAGGCTAGCGCATAATCATACACATTAAAATCAGGGCATCTCGCCTCTCCCATAAACATAATTCTGACACAGTCGTACTTAAGATAATTGGTACCAAACTGGGAGCAGATAATATATTCCGGGTTCTTTACGTCTATTATTATGTTGTATCTTGTCTTTAGAATGCGCGTAAGTAGAAACTCTTCTGGCTTAAACGTAGGCCAAAAATCCACAAACGCTATTCTTATATCTTTCATATAGAATCACTTATCCTACTATTATATAAAGTCATAGTCTTTCTTTACCTTTTCTATAGGTTTGACTATGCTATTTTAAGATACTGTGGATTGGTTTCACTTTCCTACCACTTGATGGTTTAAATAAGGCTCCAACCACAGTCTCTTTGTTTAT
>JAZLGW010000019.1:0-3256 GCA_045616465.1 Lachnospiraceae bacterium
GAGATTTTAGAAGGAGGCACTTATGAATGATGAGGTAAATCGTGAGGTCACGAACAAGACAACAGCACTGGTATTTCGAGCTGCAAGGCTGACCGGTGATACACTTGCAAAGGCCATGAAAGCTTATCTTGATCATCGCAAGCAGTCTTCACAGGATAAGGAGCCTGCTCATGGAAAGATGAAATTAAGTGAGCTGGTGGGACAGGGACAAGGTGCTTCATCCATTGAAGTGACTGATAATAATATAAAATCCTTTGAAAAAGTGGCGAAGAAATACAATGTTGATTTTGCTGTGAAAAAGGATAAAACACTGGATCCACCAAGATATATGGTCTTCTTCAAAGCGAAGGATACGGATGTTATATCCCAGGCCTTTAAAGAATTTGTAAAAGTTAATGAAAAGCAAAAAGCGAAAGTGTCAGTGAAGCAGAAACTGAAAGATTTTGCTAAGGTCGTGGCACAAAATAAGAACAGGGAGCGTACCAGGGAAAAACATAAGGATCGAGGTCAGAGCCTGTAATGGCAAGCATTGTCGAAGGTATAGCCAAAGATCTTAAAAATATCCCTAAAACCATTAAAAGTAAAACCAAGTCCATGGAGCCGAAAAAAGTTATCCTAAAAGTGCTTCCATATGTTATATTTGGTTATGTAGCCAATAAGTTTGCATATGGCTACAGAGTCACACCAGGTGATGCGGCACTTAACAAGTTAATGGACTCTTTAAGTAGCAATATAGCCTTTGCAAATCCACTGCCAAGCTTTAATCCTATGGATTTATTAATAGGTGTAGCAGTTGGTGCAGGTATGCGATTAGTTGTATATTTTAAGGCTAAAAATGCTAAGAAATTCAGACATGGTGAAGAGTATGGTTCAGCCAGGTGGGGAACACCTAAGGATATTGAACCATATATGGATAAAGAGAATTTTGAAAATAATATTCTGTTGACATCTACAGAACGTCTTCAGATGAATGGCAGACCAAGCAGTCCTAAGTTTGCACGTAATAAAAATGTGCTAATCATAGGTGGTTCTGGTTCCGGTAAGACAAGATTTTTTGTAAAACCAAACCTGATGCAGATGCATTCATCTTATGTTGTTACTGACCCGAAGGGCACGGTTTTACTTGAAGTTGGAAAGATGCTCCAAAACAATAAATACAGGATAAAAGTATTAAATACAATTAACTTTGCAAAGTCATGTCATTATAATCCATTTGCTTATATCAGAAGTGAAAAGGATATATTAAAACTTGTTAACACAATCATAGTAAATACAAAAGGTGAAGGTGCTCAGGCCACCGAGGATTTCTGGGTGAAAGCTGAGAAATTGTACTATACGGCACTTATTGCATACATATGGTATGAGGCACCGGAAGAGGAACAGAACTTCTCGATGCTGATTGATTTGATTGATGCCAGTGAAGCCAGAGAGGACGATGAAGAGTTCAAAAATGCAGTAGATTTGCTGTTTGAAGAACTGGCCCAAAAGGATCCAAATCACTTTGCGGTACGCCAATATGCTAAATACAAGCTTGCGGCTGGTAAGACAGCAAAATCTATTTTGATTTCATGTGGAGCAAGACTTGCACCTTTTGATATCAGGGAGTTAAGAGACCTTACATCTTATGATGAACTGGAACTTGACACCCTGGGCGAACAAAAGACAGCTATGTTCGTAATTATCAGTGATACTGATGCAACATTTAACTTTTTAGTCAGTATCATGTACACACAATTATTCAATCTGTTATGTGATAAAGCAGATGATGTATATGGCGGAAGACTGCCGATACATGTTCGTTGCCTCTTAGATGAGTTTGCGAATATCGGTCAGATTCCTAACTTTGAGAAGCTGATTGCGACAATTAGATCGCGTGAAATATCGGCTTCTATTATTTTGCAATCGAAATCCCAGCTTAAAGCTATATATAAAGACAATGCGGATACTATCGAAGGAAACTGCGACACAACCCTGTTTCTGGGTGGTAAGGAAAAGACAACCTTAAAAGAAATGGCAGAGCTCCTTGGTAAGGAAACAATTGATCTTTATAACACTTCTGATACCAGAGGTACAACACAGTCATATGGTTTGAATTATCAGAAGACTGGAAAAGAGCTTATGAGCCAGGATGAGATAGCTGTCATGGATGGTGGAAAATGCATTATGCAGGTAAGAGGTGTGAGACCGTTTTTCTCAGATAAGTTTGATATAACCAAGCATAAGCAATATAAGTACTTATCCGATTATGACAGTAAGAATACATTCGATGTCGAAAAATACTTAATGTCCATGAAGCCCGGAACCATGAAAATGAAGAAGGACCAGGTGTTGGATGAAGTATACGATGCCGGTGTAATCCAGTAAAAGAAAGCTGGAGAAAAATAAAAACTGAATATTGTACCCGTTGGAGGCATCGAAGTAATCATTGTCGATGTCTTTTTTCATGCCACCGGGAGACTGCCGTAAATCCGGGAAACAGTTAAAAGGCATAAAAGAACCTGACTGGAAGTGTCCGCTAAAACAGTACCAGCCAGGCGTAGCAGAAATCCCTAAGGACTTCCTGATTTCATTTTATCAGATGCCAGAAGCCTTAGGAAAACAATTATTTTGGAAATTGGAGGAAAAATAAATGTCATTTTTTACAACAGCAGTAACAGGACTTAAGACAGTAGTAACAGCAATTGGAGCAGGTGTAGGTGTATGGGGAGTAATCAACCTTCTTGAAGGATATGGTAATGATAACCCAGGTGCAAAGTCACAGGGAATCAAGCAGCTCATGTCAGGTGGCGGCATTATTATCGTAGCTCAGACGGTGATCCCTCAGCTCAGCACATTATTCTCATAAGATAAATGGACGGAATCATTGATAAGATTACCGAATTTATAAGGGATTTGCTTCAAGGGTGGATTCTCACCAATTTAGAGACAATGTTTACCGATGTTAATGACAAGGTAGGCACAATCGCTACTGAGGTGGGAAAATCCCCCAGTACATGGAATTCTAATATTTTTAATCTGATCAAGAATCTGTCGGATAATGTCATGGTGCCGATTGCAGGTATGATAATAAGTTTTGTTCTTGTGTATGAGCTGATATCCATGATTATAGACAAGAACAACATGCATGAATTTGATACCTCTGTCTTCATAAGATTTTTTATGAAGGCATGTATCGCAGTCATGCTGCTTTCAAAGACATCAGACATAGTACTGGCTGTATTTGATGTGGGTTCTCATATTGTTACAGAGGCAGGAG
>JAZLGW010000020.1:0-2108 GCA_045616465.1 Lachnospiraceae bacterium
ATGTATTAACTGAAACCACTTGAAAAACTCCTTTTTGTTTTTTCTTCGCAGTTAATACATTAAAGGAAAACAAGTGGTTTTTTCAATATGTAATTGTAAATTTATGGTGTTAGGCTTCCACCATTATGCCAGAAGCCTCAAAAATCTTATTATTTTTTTACTTAAATCATAGATTTTAGTGTAAAATCACATATATCAAGGGAATTTTGGGCGCATTTCACTGGAGGATGCCCTTATACAGGTTTTTTGCCAGATTAAATGCACCCCCTGCTTTTTCGATATGTGAGGTGCCATACCCCGGGGAATGTTAGTTAAAATCTTTCGTCTTTTGTTCTGAAACAGTTATCTCTTTCGTCCCATAAAGGATTGCTATCGGAGCCTTTCCAATAGTCCCAGGGACCGCTGTAGTACCCATAATGGATGCGATAGGCTTGGAGATAATTAAGCTCATAACCGTCGGAATCTGCATAATGCCACGGGTTAGATTCGAGCTCATGTCCCTTAGAGACCCAGGTTCTTACAACCTGTCGTTCTTTTAAGGTCATAGGAACGCATTCTTCCATTTCCTGGAGTGCGAATACATTTATTTCGTATTCATAAGAGTCTTTACTGTAAATCATGGTTAGCGACCTCCTTTCTGAAGACAGCCTTGCTTAGCGTTATTTCCTGGGGAGGAATAAGCTTGGCTCCAAGAAGATTGAGGATATCCTGGCCATAAAGAAAGGAAAACATCTCATAAGGAGATTTGTCGCCCAAACTCTCTCTTGCATAAGAATTGATGTGGTTCATCATGAGATTGATATCCTCCTGTGAATAGCCTGAAAAATCAGTACCTTTCGGAAGAAACAGTCTTATGAATTCGTGATTCCGTTCAGCAGAGCCTTTCTGATATGGAGCATTGGGATTACAGTAAAAAACCGTTGTACGTTTGTTGCCATCGGAATCATACTCGATAGCAGTGGGGTTAGAAAACTCAGTTCCATTATCTGCAAGACAAACCCTAAATATCTTGGAAAAATTGTCCTTATTAAGGACGTCGAACAGATAATTGAAAATTTTAGTGACAGAACGGGAATCATTATGTTCCCGTAAGAAAGCAAGCATGAATTCTGCCTTGGAGAAATGAATTGTAAGAAGAACTTTACCACCTTTTTTCCCTTCTACAGAATCCAACTGGGTAATAAGTATATCAGGATGTTCCTCAAGATATTTTTTGAAATCATCAAAGGTACGTCCTATACGACACTTTTTATCAACTTTCACATGAACAGTAACTTTACGAGGTCTAAAGCGGACCTTCCGTTGAAGGTCAAGATTAATAGCATCCAGAACGTTTGCATTAATAAGACGATAGAGAGTACGCTCGCTAACATTAATAACATCAGTATTAGTGATGCATATATGATGTGGAGACTGGTTCTTTTTAATAAGAGGAGTAACAAAATCACTCAACTCCGCTAGTTCTTCTTCTGAATAAGAAATACCGGAACGGGATTCTGACAATAATGTTCTGTATTTATCATCAGCTTGATCGGCGTAATAGTATTTCTTTTCTAAAGAGCAGCCGGAAGAGTATCCACAACCATTACAAACAAACGGAGCTCTATTTAGTTTGGGGCATGGATCAGCGAGAAAATCATCGCATCTAAAGTTACATAGATTACATTTGCGACAGAATTTTACTTGGTGAATTCTGCCACTGCGTTCACATGTACTGCAAACGTGCTTTTTCTCACATGAAAAGCGATGCTTGCAAGCATTGTAAACGGCGTGTTTAACATTTTTTCGAACAAAGACAGAACGATTTCTGACTTCGCGCGAAATGGTAGTTCGATCTTTACCAATGGTTTCAGCGATCTGTGTAAAGTTACATTTATCATCAAGCATGGACTTGATAATATCTCTGTCACTGCGGACAAGGTGTTTGTTCTTATTCATAAGAAACCTCCTTAAGTCCGGGATATGGCAAGAAAACTATATCATTGAGAAAAAACAAAGGGAATAATGCTTGTCAGATTAACTGCACTTTAATAGACGGAAAGTATTTGTCTAATTAACTGCACCCTAAGAAGAATCAGAACGTGCATTTATTTTGGCAATTAATATGG
>JAZLGW010000021.1:0-39381 GCA_045616465.1 Lachnospiraceae bacterium
ATATCATTTGCTTGGATATTACTCTCTAAAACAGATTCATTATCAAGCCGCTTTGCTATTTCGCTCCTCATAAATCGCCTTATAAAAACTTCCGAGCTTGTATCCATTTTATCTATAGAATTTTCAAATGCTTCTGCCTGCAACTTGCATAAGAGTAATCCATCCTTTGATATTTTCCTCACGCATTTACACCTCTTTACTCCAGAATTTCGTCAATATATCTACCCTGACCTCTATACTGGCGTTTTGCCAATTTTACCTTGTCATCTCCAAGTTTGGACTCTTCAAGTCTTATATTCCTATAATATTCCCGTTCGTTACCAGAAGTATAACAACGCTCTACGCATTTTACCTGCGAAGCAGCTTTTTCACTAATAAAGATATACTGCATTCCAAGATTAGTTGCTGCCAAACAATGTTTACACTGTTCATCTGTAAGCTCCCCTGCGATAAATGAATTAATAATCTGGAACATACGATTATCCGCAATTGGTGCAATTATATAATCACAATTCCTTGATTCCTTCACAAGCGCCTGAATCTTTGGATGATTTTTATATTCAAGTTTATATATGGTATTGCTCCACATTAGAACACTATTGGCTCCATTATTATTCTATAGAAGGAATAATGTAACGAAAAAATATACTATTTTTGATTGAATTTTGTCAAAAACAAACAAACTTAGACAAAATAGAAAAAGTTTGTTGAACTTAGAGTTACTCCAAGTTCTAATATATATGTAAATTAAATATTAAAAGGAGTGAGTGCTATGAAAAGATTCCTTTATGTGTTAAAACGTTTCGGGTCAATGGTCCTGATTCTCGCAGTAGCGTCTTTTCTGATTTTCTTCTTACTTAGGCTCTCAGGTAGCGATCCACTAACTATTATGATCGGAAAAGCTAGAGCCACAGAAGATTTAAAAAGAACACTTACGGAGAGATATCATTTGGATCTTCCTCTATTCTCTCAGTACCTGATTTGGATCAAAGGAGTGCTGACATTAGACTTCGGACTTGATTATATAAATGGTCAAGATATCGCTGGTTTGATAGCAGCCAGATTACCAGTTACATTAGGGTTGGTAATCATGAGTTCCTTAATCGGATTACTAATTGCAATAGTTATGGGTGTAACAGCAGCTCTGAATCGCAATGAGGCGGTAGATACTGGTTTATCGGCAATAATGCTGATAATAACAGGAATGCCGTCTTTTTTAGTTTCCATTGTCACACTTATTGTAATTACTTATCTATTTCCAAAGGTCAGTTTCATCGGTTCCTACCAGAACTTCGGTGAGTACATGCAGCGAATTACAATTCCAAGTTTCATTATGTCACTAATGCCTTTGGCTATGCTAGGGCGAATCACGCGAAGCAGTATGATTCGACAGCTTCAGTCTCCTTATGTCGATACGGCTAAGGCGAAGGGAATCGGATCTATGGAAGTTACCTATAAACATGCTTTCCATAACGCAGTGATACCCGTAATTACTGCAGCTGGATACATGATTGCAGGAAGTATCGGATCCACCGTTATCGTAGAACAGGTTTTCTCTATTCCTGGAATAGGTGGTCTATTGGTAACAGCAATTGTCCAAGGTAATTTCCCGGTGATTCAAATCTTAGTGTTATTTATGCTAACGGTCTATATGGTAATGAGCTTTGTAATTGACATATTGTACACCATTCTGGATCCGCGAGTGGAACTCAAGTAATTTTATGTTTAGAAAGGACGAAAGGATATGAAAAGAAAAGCGGGAACTATCTTTACACCTGTCTTTATCGTTACAGGAATAATACTTCTTCTGGTATTTATCATTTCGTTATTTGCAAATGTCATAGCGCCATATGATCCTCTGGAAACTGATGGGTCCGCAATTTATATGAAAGTATTTTCCGAAGGACATATCTTTGGTACGGATGGACTTGGAAGAGACCTATTCTCCAGACTAATTTGTAGTGCGCGAATATCCATCTTCAATGCCGTATTGATTGTGGTAATCGAGGCAATCATAGGCGTTCCAGTAGGCCTTCTTTGTGGCTACTACGGCGGCGTGATAGATAGTGCTATTACGAGATTTTTTGACTTAATAGCAGCGTTACCTCCACTACTTTTATCCTTCCTGATGATTGCAGTTCTTGGTAAAGGAATGTATACCGGTGTACTGGCCATTGGTATTTCTTATATTCCCATGACAGCCAAGATGGCCAGGTCAATGATTATGACCGAGAAAAAAGCGGTATATGTTGAAGCTTGCAAATCCATGGGAATGTCAGATATGCGAATCATATTTGTTCATATCCTTCCAAATGTTATTACCACTATGGTTTCCCAATTTACCCTTGATGTAGGAACTGCTATCACTTCCATGGCAACATTAAGTTTCTTAGGTCTCGGTGTACAGGCTCCTAATGCAGACTGGGGAACACTGTTAAAGGATGGTATGGGAAATATTTATAATAGCGTTTCTTTATTGGTTGTTCCTGCTATTGCCATTTTGATTGTTACCGTTTGTATTAACCTCTTTAGTGATCAGATTCAATCTTACTTGGATCCTTCCACCAGAAAGCTTCCTAGTTTCAAGAAATATATGAAAATGCTTGCTAAAGAAACAAGTACAGGGGGATCCATAAATGAAGGATGAAAACATACTTGAATTACACAATTTAAAAGTAGATTTTATGACAACACGAGGCATTGTTTATGCTGTTCAAGGCGTAGATCTCTCTATTAAAAAGGGAGAGATCCATGGAATCGTTGGAGAAAGTGGTTGCGGAAAAAGTGTTACCTCTAAGTCAATCCTTCGTCTTCATAACGAAAAACATACTCGTTATTGTGGAAATGCCTTCTTTTCTCTGGATGGACAGGAAATAGATGTAATGTCTTTAAACAAGAAAAATCTTCAGAAGTTCCGTGGTGACGACGTAGCTATGATTTTTCAGGATCCTATGGTTTCCTTAAATCCCATTATGAAGGCTGGAGAACAGGTTGCTGAGGTAATTAGAAAGAAAAAACATCTGAATAAAAAAGAAGCGCACGATAAGGTTATTGCTATGTTCGAAAAAATAGGTATTACGCCTTCGGAAAAGCGCTATAATCAGTATCCTTTTGAGATGAGTGGAGGCATGCTGCAGAGAATTATGATTGCGATGGCGCTTATATGTGAACCCAAGCTCTTAATCGCTGATGAGCCTACCACTGCACTAGATGTTACCATTCAGGCTCAGATTTTAAAACTAATTAAAGAACTCCAACAAGAAAGTGGAATGTCCGTTATTATCATCACACATAACCTTGGCGTCGTTGCAGAGATTTGCGATTCTGTCACCGTAATGTATGCAGGAAAGGTCGCAGAGTCAGGTAGTGTTATTGATATTTTCGACAGACCCTCTCACCCTTATACAAAGGATTTGATTGACAGTAATCCTAAAGAATCAGATCAGTCAGGAAGATTAAAGGCAATTCCTGGAGCTCCACCTCTTTTATACGATGTATTTCAGGGATGTCCTTACGAGCCAAGATGTCAGATGCGTTGTAAAAGTTGTCAGAAGATGGATTGCTCTCAGATTGAGGTAGGAAAAGGACATACAAGCGCCTGCCCTAGATGGAAGGAGGTAGTAGCCAGTGTCTGAACCATTTATTTGCGTACGTCACATAAAAAAATACTTTCCGCTAGACAATTATAGGTTCGCTAAGTCCAAAATCCAGTATGTGCATGCCGTGGATGATGTAAGCCTTGATATCGAAAAAGGTGAAATCTTTGGCGTTATCGGTGAAAGCGGTTCCGGAAAATCTACCATTGGAAGGTGCATCTTAAGATTAATCGATATCGACTCGGGTGAAATATATTTTGATGGGCAGGATATTACTAAGTTTTCAAAGAAACAGCTTAATGCCCTAAGACCACGCATGCAGATGGTATTTCAGAATCCTTTGGCTTCCTTTAATCCCAAGAAAACGCTTCGTTATAGCTTGGAAGAGAATGCAAAAATTCATGGCATGAGTAAGGAAGAAACGGATAAGAAAATAGACGAGTTGATGCAATATATTAGCCTTCCATCCGACGTTTTATCCAGATATCCAAGCGGTATTTCAGGCGGACAGCTTCAACGACTTGCTATTGCCAGAGCTCTGATGCTCAATCCCGATTTCATTTTAGCAGATGAGCCTGTTTCAGCTCTGGATGTATCTGTTCAGGCCAATATTTTAAATCTGATGATGGATTTAAAAAATGACTACGGAAAAACCATTTTGTTTATCTCACACGATCTAACAGTCGTAAAGCATATATGCGATAAGGTTGCGGTTGTTTACCTAGGTGCAATTATGGAGATGGGACCCATTGAGGAAGTCTACAATAATGTCTTACACCCATACACAGAAGCCTTAATTGCAGCAAAACCGAAGGAACATCCTCTAGAAGAAAAGGAACATAAATTACTAGAAGGCGATATTCCAAATGCTGTGGATATTCCAGAGGGTTGTCGATTTGCAGAACGATGCAAATATTTCAAAAAGGGTCTATGCGATAATCGCACCCCTAAGCTGAAAGAAATTGGCAATGGTCACTATGTGGCATGCCACTTCCCGATAGGCAAATAAATATATAAGCCTTTTAAGGAGAGGAGCTTAAAGGGTTTTATATAAATAATTTTATGAAAGGATAAAAACTATGAAAAAGAAAAACTTAAGCAAGCAAATAATGACAGCAGTTCTTGCATTATCAGCCGCTGTTGGAATGACTGCATGTGGTTCCACTAATAACAATTCTACTGTTGCCTCTGAGACAGAAAGTACTGTACTTAAAGTTGGTTATAACAGTGAACCCGCATCTTTTGATCCCGCAGATTTTACCACAGTAGCCTCTCTCTTTGCAGGTTACGACTGCTATGACACACTCCTAAACTTTACTGCGGATGGTACCGATGTTGCGCCAGCTATTGCAGATAGTTGGGAGAAGGTGGACGGATTAACCTACACGTATCACATTCGTGAAGGAGTTAAGTTCTCTGATGGAAATGATTTAACAATGGAAGATATTCTGTACAGTTTAAACAGGGTATCTGAACAGGGATACTACATGAGCTATTTATTTGCATGTGTAGACTCCTTTGAAGTTGATGAAGCAACCAGAACGCTTACTGTTCACTTAAAGTATGAAGATTCTACCTGGAAGTACATTCCCGCTACTTCACCATGCTGTATTGTGGAGAAGAGTGTTGCAGAAGCAGCTGGTGATAGTTACGGTTCTACTCCTGAAACCACAGCAGGAACAGGTCCATACAAGTTAGTTTCTTGGGCATCCGGTTCTGAAATCGTAATGGAAAAGAATGAGTACTGGTGGGGTGATCCTGCAACTCTTCCTTTTGAAACGGTTGAGTACTATATCATTGAGGATGAAAGTTCTTTAGCAATGGCTGCCAAAAGTGGTCAGGTTGACTTCGTGCAGGGATTTTCAGGCGATGTAAAGTCAGTATATGATTCTATCTCTGATATGACTGTTATGACAGGTAATGGAACCACTGCATATTACATGCTTTTTAACACTTGCGAAGCTCCCTTTGATGATGTAAACGCAAGGAAAGCCGTTCTATATTGTTTAGATAAATCGGAGATTACTTCTGTCGTTGGTGGTGCATTTGCTTCTGAATGCTCTACAGGTGTAATTCCTGCTTCTACACAGTATATGGATACTGCAAAATGGGCAGATTCTATCGCAGAAAACGACGTATATACCCAGGATTACGACAAAGTAGCTGAATGTTTAGCAGCATCTGCATATCCTGATGGTTTTAGTTTTGACTACTACTATAGTTCAAGATATCAGAAGTTAGCTGAAATGATCCAGGCACAGGTAAATGCGAGTGGTTTAATCACCATGAACATTGTAGAAGTTCCCTCCTCTGACTTCTTCAGCTATATGTATGGTTATATTGCCGATGATGATGGAACCCCTTGCTATAATGCGGGCGGTATTTATTGGATGAGTGATTATCTTGATCCTATCGGTTTCTTAAGCCCTCTGTATAGTAGTGCATTTACTGGTGAAGGTGGTACTAACATGGCACAGTACATAAACAGCGACGTTGATGCGCTATTAAATAAGGCCGCTGTAGCTGTAACAGATTCTGAGAAGGTTAACTACTATACCAATATTTACGCTATCGTTACAGACGATGTTCCTTACTGCGGACTGTATAGCCTTCAGGATTCTTATGCAATCAGCAATAAATTCTCCTATACCCCTAATCCTATGTTGTGGTATAGCTTCACTTACGCTGATTTCAAAGTGAAATAATAAAAAAGCTAATGAAATGAATTTGGGCTTCACGCGGCAACAGCCTCGTGAAGCCTGTATATCCGAGAAGATGGATATGAAATGCGAGGATTTTAATATGAATCAAAGTGTTATTTGGATCACTATTTGCACAATACTAGTGTTCTTCATGCAGGCGGGATTTGCCATGCTGGAGACAGGATTTACTCGAGCAAAAAATGCCGGAAATATCATAATGAAGAACCTAATAGATTACTGTGTTGGATCCATCCTTTTCTGGTTTATCGGATATCGAATCTTATACGGTAAAAATGTTAGTCTCGCAGGGGACTTCCCTCAGATGACTTTCCTGATGTATGCAACAGTATTCTGCGCTACTGCAACTACTATTGTGTCAGGTGCAATGGCCGGAAGAACTGCTTTTAAAGGCTACTTGATCTATTCAGCTATTATGAGTGCTTTTATCTATCCCCTGGCAGCAAGAGGGATTTGGCACGACGCGGGATGGTTAAAGCAGTTAGGATTTCATGATTGTGCGGGTGGAACCGCAGTTCATGTAGTAGGTGGTATGACTGCCCTGGCGGGTGCAATTGTTTTAGGACCCAGAATTGGTAAATTTGATCAGAACGGAAAAGCAAGAGCTATTCCTGGACACAACTTAACAATTGGCGCCTTGGGAATTTTCATCTTATGGTTTGGCTGGTTTGGATTCAACGGTGGCTCAATTGTTATGGGAAATTCAACACATTCCTTTGAACAGGTCGGTTCCGTATTGTTTAACACCAATATCTGTGCAGCGGTATGTGCTGTTGCAACCATGTTTCTTACTTGGATTCGCTACGGAAAACCAGACGTCACTATGACATTAAATGGTGTTTTAGCTGGCTTGGTTTCCATCACTGCAGGATGTGATGTTGAAAAGCCAATCGGTGCTGTAGTGACCGGAATCATCGCATCGTTCGTTCTTATTTTTGGTATTGAGTTGATTACGAAATTAAAGGTCGATGATCCTGTTGGTGCCGTTGCCGTTCACGGTTTATGCGGTGCAGTGGGTTCTATTCTGGTTGGAGCATTCTCCAAAGAAACAGGTGTTTTCTATACAGGAAAATGGGATAGTTTTGGCATCCAGTCTTTAGGAGTTTTTGCAACGGGTGCTGGTGTCTTCTTGGTAATGTTTGTTTTGTTTAACCTACTGAAGGTCACGATTGGACTGAGGGTATGTCAGGACACAGAAATCACAGGCTTAGACAAGTGCGAACATGGTTTAGCAAGTTCTTATGCAGATTTCTTTAATACTGCACAATTTTTGTCTGCAGAGGCGGTTGCAAAATCAAAAATCAGAGCCATTGATGAAACTACAGAGTTAAATATATCGGATTACGAAATAGACGGAAAGTTACGAAATGTTGTTGTAATGTGTAATGCCTCCAAATTTGAGTTATTAAAGACTTCTTTGGACAAATTAGAAATCACTGGAATGACCGTAACGCAGGTTTGCGGTTGTGGCATCCAGAAAGGTAATACAGAACTATATCGCGGAGCAGAATTTTCTTCACACCTGCTACCTAAGATAAAAGTAGAAATTGTAATCAGCACTGTTCCATTAGGCTTATTAATTGACACACTGAAAAAAGTTCTTTATACAGGCAATGTCGGAGACGGAAAGATCTTTGTATATGAATTAGAAAATGTAGTAAAGATTCGTACGGGAGCGGAAGGTAAGGAAGCTTTGGAATAAGTAGGATAAAGTATGACAGACGAAGAAAGACGAAATAAAAAAAAGGAATATTTTTCTATTACACAAATGGCGAATATCATGGACATCAAGACGGACACTCTTCGATTCTATGACAAAATAGGTCTATTTGTTCCTAACTATACAGATCCCGTTAACGGGAGAAGATACTACTCTCCTGCTCAATGTGATATTTTAGGTACTATTTTAGAACTCCGAAAGATGCAAATATCTATTAAAGATATTATGGAATTTATGAATCGCCGTACGCTGGACAAATCTGAGGAAATCCTAAAAGCGCAGTTAGAATTCTTAGCAAAAGAGATTGTTGACAAGAAGAGATTAAAGACCTTATTAGAAGAGAAACTAGATTTTATTGAAAAGCAACGAAAAAAGGAATTCGAGCTTAATACACCGCTTATTCGTAAAATACCCAAACGCTATGCTATGTTCGGTGAGTTAGGCACTACTACGTCCTGTAAAGTAGCCATGGACTACATGAATATGGAGAAGAGTATTTACTGGGAGTCTCCCCTATTTGCTTCTAACAATATTGCTATGGAGTTAACAGCAGATATGACCGGAAAGGTTCGTGATAATATGATTCGACCTGTTTTGTTTTGTACAAAGCCAGTCGAAAAAGATAAACGAATCCAGGAGATAAAGGACGGGAACTATGTTTGTATCTATCTCCGCAACGAAAAGGGAAATCTTGGTGAAGAAATAAAACGAATTAAAGATTATGCACAGCAGCAAAATTTCAAGATTGCAGGCCATGGGTTTTTAATATATCAAATCGATGTTACCTTGACAGACGATCCATCAGAAACATTGGTAGAGATTCAGTTTCCAATCGAGGAATTGTAAATGATCGAATACGAAACATTTATTAAAACTGAAAAAGAAAGGAACCAAGCTAATGATTAAGAGAGACGATTTACATGCCATGCAGATGGCCGATAAGTACGATACCTTTGGAAGCACTAGATTTCCAACTTTACTAAAAACTGCATTACAGCAGGGACTTGAACCAGCAGATAGTATAACAAGTGAGGGAATGACTTGTTTCGCAAGAACAGCTCTTGGTCCCACCTATACAGGTCATGACACCTTCTTACGTAGTCCATTTTGTGAGGATATCCATAATGTTGGTAATTACGATGTAGCCATTGTCGGTATTCCTTATGATAGCGGAGCCTCCAATCGTTCTGGAACCAGATTAGGACCTCAGGGAATCCGTCACGCCTCTTCTCAAATATCACCATTTAATCCTGATTACGGAGTTGATCTCTATGAAAAACTGAAAATATGTGATGCAGGAGATATCTATACACTTCCTGCAAATGCTAACAAGACCTTTGATCAGATTTCAAAGGGTGTAGGTTTTATCTGTTCCCAGGGTGTTGTCCCTATCATATTGGGTGGCGATCATTCTACTACTTTTCCTTCTCTTCGAGGCATTAGTCCTTATGTAGATGGAAATATTGGTGTAATTCATATTGACCGCCATAGTGACTGTGATGAAATTCAACAAGACGAGAAAATGCATGGTACAGAATGGTTTCATGCAACGAATCTCCCCAACGTTTCCGCGCAAAACCTTGTCCAGATAGGAATTGGTGGAAACTGCTGCAAATCATGGTCAAAATTCACAAGAGATAGTGGCTGTACTGCTATTTCTATGGAAGACATTGATCGCTATGGAATCGATAAAGTTGCAGAAACTGCTCTGGAAATTGCTTGGAAGGATTGTAAGGCAGTATATGTAAGTCTGGATATTGATGTTTTAGATGCAGCTTTTTGTCCAGGAACTGGTACCCCAGATTTTGGCGGAATGCTTCCCAGAGAACTACTGCGTCTCTTAAAGCTTGTTACTGCTCCTGGTATCTGCGGCATGGATGTGGTAGAAGTATCCCCTCCGTTTGACATTAGTGAAATTACATCTCTTGCAGCATCCAGATGTATTATTAATGTTTTATGCAATCAGGCTGCAAATGGAAATATGTATAAGTTTCCAAAACCTTAAATGAGATAAGACTATGAGAGAACATCTTCAAAGAAGAATTAGAGCGTCGAAGGGAGAAATTCCCTTCGACTCGCTAATAAAGAATGTAAAAATAATTAACACATACACAAAACGTGTGATAGAGAATGGGTCAGTGGGAATCATTGACGGCGTAATCGCTTCCGTATGTCCTTCTTTTTCAGCGAAAGCTTCCAAAATATTCGATGGTAAGGGAATGTATTTAGCCCCCTCTTTTGTGGATGCGCATATGCATATAGCTTCATCACGTTTACATCCTTCTGCATATGCCGAAGCAGCTATTCCCCACGGAACCGGATGCATAATGACAGATCCTATGCAGCTTGTTAATGCCACCGGAGACGATGGTATTTTTTGTTTCATGGAAATGTTACAAGACCTACCCTTGCGATCTTTTCTACAGTTTCCATCCAGGGTTCCCGCCGCAAAAGGAATGGAACACAGTGGGGCTTTCTATTCCCCTGAGGATACAATAGACCGAATGGAGAAAGCAACTGCCCTGACTTTAGGAGAGGTAAATGGAGCATCTCTATTAGATTCTGACACTTTCGAAAAATTACTATTAGCAACAGAAAGTGGCTTTATGATTAACGGACATTGTCCTAATTTTTCCCGAGATGAATTAATGTCTGCCGCTGCGGCATGTATTCGTGATGATCATGAAAGCGAAACCTTTGAAGATCTACTAGACAGATTATATTCTGGTATAAGCGTTATGATACGAGAAGGTACCATTGAGCCTAACTGTAGAGAGCTTATTCGCGGCGTGGTTCGTGAAAATATAGCCACCGACCAGCTTATGTTTTGTACTGACGACAAAGCACCAGAAGATATCGTTAAAAACGGATGTATTGATCACTGCATCCGAATTGCTATTTCAGAAGGTTTGGATCCTATTGAAGCCATTTGCATGGCGACTTTGCATCCAGCTAAACATTTTCATCTAGAAGATAAAATGGGCGTTATTGCACCGGGTCGATTTGCTGATTTTGTTTTAATTTCTAACCTGAAGGAACTTTGTATTTCTCATGTATTTTATTCAGGCAAACTGGTCGCAACAGATGGAAAGATGATTCAACAGATAGAGCGAAAACTTTTCCCTGCCCTTTTAGGGACAGTTCACTTGCCAAAAGATCTGCGAAAAAAAGATTTGTCACCAAAAGAAGGGGCAATTCAGACTGCTATCACCATGACACCAGGTAGTCTTTTAACAAAAAAGAAGACCGTAAAAGTTTCCATTGATACAAATCATATGGTAATGGCAGATGTGGAAAATGATATTCTTCCAATCGCTGTAATCGATCGATATACAGGAAAAAAGCACATAGGTACAGCCATGATTCAAGGCTTGGGAATAAAAAAGGGAGCAGTAGCTTCCTCCTGCGCGCAGGAAGGCAATAATGTAGTTGTCAGTGGAACGAACTATGATGATATGCTCACGGCAGTAAAAGAGGTGGAGCGCATCGGCGGTGGAAATGTTGTAGTTATTGATGGAACCGTTGTTGGAGTTAGAAGCCTTCCTCTTGGAGGCATTATTAGTAATGAGTCTTTAGAAGATTCTCTACGCGCTTCAGCAGAATTCCAAAAAGCACTTTCCCATACAGGAAGTTGTAATCCTATGCTAATGGCAATGCTGACCGTTTCCTTGTGTCCTTCCATTCCAGAAATTGGTTTGACAGATTTGGGACTGATAGAAAACGGAAAAATACTTATGTAAGAAACGAAGGAACTATTATGAGTGAGAGAAAAACTGGGGATTATCTTATTAAAGATAATCCAACAAAGGCCTTACTAATATTTTCTATACCGCTTATTTTATCGAATCTATTTTTTCAATTATATGAAACCTTTGACACGATTATTGTAGGGCATTTTAATGGCGATGCTGCTTTGGCAGCGGTTGGTGCCTCCTTTGCTGTAACCATGGTAATGATTGCATTTGCTACTGGAACAGGCGTTGGGTGCTCTGTACTAATATCTAGATACTTTGGAGCAGGGGACTACGCAAAGGTTAAGACTTCTGTTTCTACCGTACTAGTTTTTTCTCTTCTCTTTTCTGTAGTTATTGCTTTCTTGGGGATTATATTTACTAGACCTCTTTTGATTCTGCTCGGAACGCCAGAAAACATAATGGAGGATGCCGCTCTTTATTTAATCATATACTCCCTTGGCATGCCTTTTATGTTTCTGTACAATGTACAATCTTCCATTTTTAGTGCTTTTGGCAACTCAAAGATGCCCTTATTTCTCCTTATTCTATCTTCCGGTATAAATATTGGACTTGACTATTTATTAGTAGGCTATTGGGGACAGGGCGTAAAGGGAGCTGCGATAGCTACTGTTATTGCTCAAAGCTTTTCTTTTCTGGTTTCACTTATTTTGTTATTACGCAGAGTCTATTTCCTTGAATCATGGAAACAATTTAAATTTCGCATCTTTTCTTTCAGCATATTGAAAGAAATGCTATCTTATGCAGTAGTTTCCATTATTCAGAGTTCTGTTACTTCTATTGGTCTTTTGTTAATCCAATCTGTGGTAAATCGCTTTGGATCTGATATTCTTGCAGGTTACATTGCTGCAAATAAAATAGACTCCTTTGCTATCGTCCCTTTTATGGCGGTTGGGAACGCATTATCTACTTACACCGCGCAAAATTTAGGTGCTGGAAAAGAGGAACGAGTTACAAAGGGATATCGTGCAGGTATTTTGTTATGTTTAGCTATGGCAATAGGAATCTTTGTATTAATCTTTACATTAAAAAATCAACTCATTGGCTTGTATTTAGATTCAACAAAATCAACGCCCGAGACGATTTCTACGGCACGTCTATATATTAGCCAAATGGCAGTATTTTATTTCCTCATGGGATTAACTTCCTGTCAGAGCGGACGACTAAGAGGGGAAGGTCATTTAGTAATTCTTTTTATCAACTGTTTTATCAGTCTGGCAATTCGAGTTGGTTTCGCCTTTCTTTTAGTAGGTACACTGGGTGTAAGTGCCGTCTGGCTTTCCCTTCCTGCTGGATGGCTGGTTACAAGTATTTTCATGTTTTTGGCAAGAAATGTGAAAAAACCTTGAAGTTGGAGTTACTCCATGTTTTAAAATATATAGATATACATATCGAATCGCAACGAGGCGATTATGCACTAAACTGGTAGACCCAAAGTGTATAATCGCCTTATTTTTTTAGGAAAGAGGAACACATTATGCATTTAACACCAAGAGAAACAGATAAACTGATGTTACATTATGCAGGCAACGTGGCTCATCAGCGATTACAAAAGGGGATAAAACTAAATTATCCAGAAGCCATTGCTTACATTTCTATGGAACTACTCGATTTAGCACGAGAAGGAAAATCTGTATCAGAGCTGATGCAAATGGGGAAACAAATGCTCTGTCCAGATGATGTAATGGATGGTGTGGCAGAAATGATTAAGGAAATCCAGATTGAAGCAACCTTTCCAGATGGCACTAAGCTGGTAACTGTACATGATCCCATTATATCTACCGGAAAAATGATTCCTGGAGAGTTCTTGATTGAAGATGGTGAAATAGAACTGAACAGCGGAAAGGATACCGTCACAGTAGAGGTAACCAATACTGCAGATCGCCCCGTTCAGGTCGGTTCCCACTTTCATTTCTTTGAGGTAAATAAACTACTTTCTTTTGACCGAAAATCTGCGTATGGAATGCGTTTGGATGTTCCTTCTGGAACCGCAGTACGCTTTGAGCCTGGCGAAACAAAAAGCGTTACATTGGTAGCCATTGGAGGAACGAGAGAAGGGCACGGACTAAATGGTTTGGTAGAAGGAAAGATGGATATTGTTGGTGTGAAGGAAGCCGCTTTTACAAAAGCAAAAGAACTCGGATTTAAGGGAATATAGGAGGAATTATTATGTATCGAATTTCCAGAAAAGAATACGCTTCCATGTATGGTCCCACAACAGGCGATAGAGTTCGACTAGGTGATACATCCTTAATCGTAGAGGTAGAAAAAGACTTCTGTATATATGGTGAGGAAGCTAAATTTGGTGGCGGAAAGTCACTTCGAGATGGTATGGGGCAATCTTGTTCCCACCTAGATTCGGAATGCCTGGATCTTGTTATCACTAGTTGTTTGGTAATAGATTCTGTCGGCATTTTCAAAGCAGACATTGGTATTAAAGATGGGAAAATCGCGGGAATCGGGAAAGCAGGAAATCCCCATATAATGGATGGAGTAACGCCAGGAATGATTATTGGCGCTTCCACAGAAGCAATGGCCGGAGAAGGGCTGATTTTAACAGCAGGCGGAATCGATACGCATATTCATTTTATTTCTCCCACACAAATAAGGACCGCACTATATAGTGGAGTTACCACTATGATAGGTGGAGGAACAGGCCCAGCCGATGGAACAAATGCAACCACCTGTACACCGGGTGCCTTAAATATAGAAAGAATGCTTGAAGCTGCTGAAACGGAACCCATGAATTTAGGCTTCTTAGGCAAAGGAAATTCTTCCAGTGTAGAAACTCTTTGTGAACAAATACAAGCGGGGGCTTGTGGATTAAAGTTGCATGAAGACTGGGGCTCCACTCCGAAAGCTATTTCCGTATGCTTGGATGCGGCAGACCAGTATGATGTACAGGTATCAATTCATACAGATACACTAAACGAAGGCGGTTTTGTAGAAGATACTATAAACGCTTTTGGTGGCAGAACAATTCACACTTATCATACGGAGGGTGCTGGCGGTGGACACGCGCCTGATATTATTCGGGCTGCTGCAATGCCAAATGTGTTACCTTCTTCCACCAATCCTACAATGCCTTATACCAAAAATACTCTGGATGAACATTTGGATATGCTGATGGTTTGTCATCATTTGGATAAAAATAACAAGGAAGACATTGCTTTTGCTGATTCGAGAATTCGCCCCGAGACTATAGCTGCGGAAGATGTATTACATGATATGGGTATTTTTTCTATGATGAGTTCAGATTCACAAGCTATGGGACGCGTTGGAGAAGTTATTACTAGAACATGGCAAACGGCAGACAAGATGAAAAAACAAAGGGGCACTCTAGATATAGATTGCGATCGGAATGATAATAATCGTGTAAAACGATATATCGCTAAGTACACGATTAATCCCGCTATTACACACGGCATTTCAGAATATGTGGGTTCTGTGGAAGTCGGAAAATATGCTGACCTAGTGTTATGGCGTCCAGACATGTTTGGAGTTAAGCCAGAACATATAATTAAGGGAGGATTTATATGTGCCTCACGAATGGGGGATGCTAACGCTTCTATTCCTACCCCTGAACCGATTGTATACACGGACATGTTTGGAGCAAAAACATTGGCAGTTAGTAAAACATGCTTCACTTTTGTGTCTCAACATGCTTTTGAACATGGAGTCAAGGAACAGTTAGGATTAACCAAAACATTACTTCCAGTGAAAAATTGCAGAAATATCGGCAAAAAAGATATGGTACACAATAACCGTATTGCTAAACTGGAAGTAAATCCGGAAAACTATGAAGTAAAGGTAGATGGAGAAATTATATCCTGTGAAGCCTTTGGAGAACTGGCCTTGGCGCAGCGTTATCTATTCTTTTAAACAAAAAACTGTAAGAAAGGAATAAATCTATGCTAGTAGAATGTATATGCGGAAAAATCAGGGATTATAAAGGGAATAAAGAAGTCTGTGAGGTCCTCTTTGACTGGTACGAGCTTGAGAAAAAAAGAATCAAGAAAATAGCACAGGATGGCACAGAAATTGGTATTGCTCTTGAAGAACCGATGATGGAAGGGGACATTTTGGGCGAAACAGACAGCAAAATATATGTTGTGGTCTTAAAAGAATGTGACCTGATTAAAATATCTATCAATTCTATAGAAGAAATGGGTCGTGCAGGATTTGAATTAGGCAATCGACACTTGTCTTTAGAAATTGGATCCGACTATATAAAAACAATTTACGATCCCGTGACTTATGAATATCTGATCAAGAAAGGATTCACAGTGAAGAAGGTTTATGAACACTTCTCGCACTACATTGTCTGCAAGGGACATGATCATTCCAATACGCATAGCCATGAACATCATCATGAACACCACCATCACGAATAGGTCCTGTTAATGACAAATAAAAGTAACGCACAACAATCTACGGAATCTGCTTCCAATTTAGCACTCCTTCGTATGCTGCAGGTTTCTGATAGCATGTTTCCTATTGGGTCTTTTACTCTTTCAGATGGCTTGGAGACTTTTGTGGCCGAACGAAGAATTAACTCTATCAGTGACCTCAGAGAGTACGCAGAGAGTTATTTAACAATACTAACATATAACGACCTGGCGGGATTAATACAAGCCTTCAACGCTTGTGATGCATTCACTTCTTTTGAAGAAAAAATATTAGAATTGGATCGTTTTATGTATGTATGGAAAGGGCCTATGGAGGTACGAGAAGGAAGCAAAAAACTATGCTCACGCTTTATAAAGATATGGGATAATCTTTCAGAATTCCCAAAGTTAGCAGCCTACAAACATCTGATTTCATCTGGAAAGTGCATTGGAATTCATAGTTTGGCTATAGGCCTATATGCTTATGATGTAGGAATATCTGTGTCACAAGCAGCTGAAATATATACATACCAGAAAATGTCTGCGCTTGTAACAAATGCGGTCAAAACAGTTCCATTAAGTCAAATTCAAGGACAAACTGTTTTGAGTGAATGTCTAAAAAAAATACCTGCTATCGTTTCCATATCAAAGTCCTTGCGTTTGGAAGATATGGGATTAGGTGGAACTATGTTTGATATCGAAGCTATGCGTCACGAGCAACTCTATTCCAGACTATATATGAGCTAGGTAATACATCGTGGAGGTAATAATATGGGATATGTAAAAATTGGCGTCGGAGGTCCGGTTGGTTCTGGAAAAACTGCACTAATTGAGCGTTTAACCAGAGTTATGTCAAAAGAATATAGTATATGCGTCATCACAAATGATATCTACACAAAAGAGGATGCAGAATTTTTAATTAAGAATTCCACGCTTCCAGCAGAGCGAATCATGGGTGTGGAAACTGGTGGTTGTCCGCATACTGCTATTCGAGAAGACTGCTCTATGAATTTAGAAGCGGTGGAAATGATGGTTGAACGATTTCCAGATGTTCAAATAATCTTTGTAGAAAGCGGCGGCGATAATTTATCTGCTACTTTCAGTCCCGATTTGGCAGATGCAACCATTTATGTGATTGACGTGGCTCAAGGAGAAAAAATCCCCCGGAAAGGTGGTCCAGGGGTTACACGAAGTGACCTGCTGGTTATAAACAAAACCGATCTTGCTCCATTAGTAGGAGCCAGCTTGAAAGTAATGGCAAGGGATTCAGAACGCATGAGGGAGGGAAAGAAATATCTTTTTACAAACTTAATGTCTCTGGAAGGAGTAGATGAAGTAATCAACTGGATAAAAAAAGATGTGTTATTTGAGGGAATCTAACCGAGGTGATATTGTAGTATGAACTCGCGAGTATTGCTGCGAACCGAATATGATTATGGAAAAACGAATATCAAAGATTTGTACTGCAATCCGCCATATAGAATAATGTCCCCCTTTATGAATGGAGACCACATGGAGGTCTGCTTAATGTCTAGTTCTGCTGGACTACTAGGTGGGGACACCTTTTCCCTAGAACTAGATATTGGTATAAACTGCAACGTAACTTTTGTCAGTCAAAGCTACGAAAAAATATTAAATACTGGCGATAATTTTGCATCACGCAAATTAGATGTAACGGTAGGGAGAGGTGCTTCCTTAATGTACTTACCTTACCCAGTTATTCCCTTTTCTGGCAGTAGCTTTTATGCAGATAATATTATTCATTTACAAAAAGACTCAAAACTAGCATACAGCGATGTGTTTTCCTGCGGAAGAGTCGGTATGGGTGAATATTATGAACTTAACATCTATAAATCAAATACCAGAGTGTATCTGGAAGACACTTTGATATATGCTGATAACACCACAATTTGTCCCGAGCAAATCAATTACAAAACGCTTGGCCTTTGGGGTAACTACACACATAACGGAATGTTGTATCTATATTCTGAGAACAATGAGCAACTTTTAAAAATGATGAACGTTAGTAGCGATTTTGTAAGAGAAACCAATCTATTATCTGGTGTTTCGAGATGCGCAGAAGGAATCTTAATTCGAACGCTAGGTTTCAGTGGAGACAGTATTTTTACCTTTCACAGGAAAATCGTTGACTGCTTTATCTAGTATTTCCTGATCCGTCCTTACTCTTTATACTCTCCACTAAATTATATCCCGATATTCTACCGCCTTCTTCTCTCAATCCCTGCGCTGCGATAATACTCGCTCTTGGCTTCATACATTCTGCGGTCGGCTAAGATGGCCATCTGACGAACAGATAACTTCTGTTCTTCCAGTCTTGTAACATAGCCGCAGGAAATGGTAAGACTATGTACATACTCACCATCCCATTCCTTTGTAAGCTCTGCAATCTTTTTCTTTAATTCTGCAAGTAGTTCTGGCTCTGCATAGATTAGGGCAATAAACTCATCACCACCCGTACGATATAGCTTTCCATAGGGGCCAAAGCATTCTTTTAGACATATGGCAGCACCCGATAATAACTCGTCACCCGCGTTGTGACCATACGTGTCATTTACGGTTTTTAGGGAATTCACATCCACCGAAACATATACAAAGTTATCTTCCAGGATACCCTCTTCTAAAATTGTCATATCGGTTTCATACGCATAGCGGTTATAGAATCCCGTCAGCTCATCGGTACTGGATTTCATCATCCATTTTTGCACATTACGCCTTTCCATAGCAATAATTTCATTTTGCAGCATCACAAAAATGAAGATATCTGCAATTGCTACAGCCACGTATGTCGTACCAATATTAAATGCGCTTTCAATGAGTGCACCGGCAATCATAAAAATGATGTAACCCGCCACCGCAAACACATCGTGGACACCAACAGTCTTTACGCAGCATATAATAAAAATCGTCATATAAAGCAGCGAAAGAACAGGGATGGCTTCTACAACATCATAGAGTTCGCCTGTTTCATAATGTCCGTCCACAAATTGAAATGCCGTTCCCGTAACACCTAAAATAAAGGTCACAACAAAAGATACAATATTCAGTATAGAACAAACCTTTGCACTCATTCTCATCTTGCTGAGATGATGATTTTCTTCCATGTAGCTGTTCAAATACTGAATCAGTATACTGGCAAGCAGCGAACCCATACATAGAGACCCCAACGTAAACCAGAAGGTTAAATGACCAAATGCTAAAGAACCGTCAAATGCCCAGTTGAGGAAATCCAAAAATATAGCAAATGTGGTGGCAACCAGTAGCCCAGAGTACAATCTGGTAGTGCGCTTCGAACCATAATTATCAAATGTGAAACTACAAATCATGATCCCCAAAATGAGCATGCAGATGATATCCATGCACACACTGCTAAGTGCTCCCAGAGAATTCCGGGTAGGATCGTATACATGGAACATTACTATCAAAACGCAGACCGCAATAAAGCTACAATATGTAGCAATTACGATGCGCTTTGCTGCGCGACCACCATTTTTATTCTTCTCAACCATCTTCATATTTCATTACCGCTTTACCATCTCGCTATCCTATTCCTCTAGAATGTAATAACCTCTGGTGCAGCGGTGAAGGAACTGATGGTAGCCGTTGCATTCTTCAGGTAGAGCACCTGTGTATTCGCATCATTTTCGTCGTACATACCACGAAGATTAGGATATGCATCTAGCATCGCTTTCTTTGCTTCTACACGATCATCTTCAACAAGTTCGCACGCAATACGAATCCAGCTTCCCTCTACCATAGCAGAAAGCTCCACCTTGGGATTTGCCATAATCTGCTTGGAAACAGGCTTTGACTTTCCTGTCTGAATATATAATTTATCTTCAAATAAATTAATGGTTCCAAAAGGTCTTACTCTGGGCTGATCTCCCTCCACAGTAGCTAGATAATAAACGCCAGCCTTCTTCAAAAATTCTTCTACTCTTTTCATGTATATCTCCTTTCGGGTTTTATGGGTTTCCGCTTTGCTTGTTGCAATTTAGATTCGCAACCGTTTTGCTTGTTGCTCATTAGTTAATTGTCACTAAGTGACAATTAATTACATTATACCAATTGTTAGCAATTTCCCCCAAATAAAAAAGATAACCGCCAAAGCGGTTATCTTTTCATTCACTATCCTCTTACTGCGCAACAGCATTCTTAAAATCATCCATGGAGACTTGCAGATAACTATCAGACTCTCTTTCTGCCTTAAAGTTTTCTACGCATTCCTTTGGCACTACATAGATGTCATTAACTTCTATAAAATTGCTGTATCCATAATTCTCGCCCTTGTTGGTATCGCCCAATGAGAATACATACACAACATCATCCATACAATAATATAAATCGTAGTAAGCAGCATTAATTCTATAAGACTCACCTTCCGCTAAAACAGGGGCAGAAGCGTTGAACAATGCATACACAAGTTCAGAAGGCGTATCATGAGATAAGTCAACCATCATGGAAGAAGAAATACCAAGTGCATCGGGAGCACCTGCTTTTTCAATCAAGGCAGGAAGCAGTTCTTCTCCTTCTGTTACTGCAAAGTCATCAGCATAAACCTCATGACCAAGATAGAATTCAAATACAAACCATTTATTTTCTATACAATCCTTGTAGCTCATATCTTCATCACCGAAATTAAATACATCGATGGTGATCATAGCATAATAGCTGTCATAATCTTCTTTGTACTCAGCATATTCCTTATCATACAGGTAGAATGATTCATCTCTTCCGGGATGAATGATTAAGCTGTCATCTTCAAGATACGCACTTAGTGTTGGATTGCTATCATAATCAGCTGCATCTAACTTGGATCTATCACTTGCAATATATCCACCAATTACGTCCATATCAATATTCGTAAGCTTAGCTCTGGAATAGGTAAGTCCAATGCCAGAATCATTCAAAGACTCTGCGGGCATACCAACAGTCTGCAAATAGAAGCCAGGAATAAAGTTCTCATCCTTCTGAACAGGCGCCGGTGTTTCGTCTTCGTCGAGATCCCCCGTTGTAATGGGAATATCAATCTTAACGTCATTCTCCTGATTGGAACCTCCCTCTGTTTTTCCACAAGCAGCTAGCATAATAGCCGTGGTTCCAACTAATAAAGCAGATACTAACTTCTTTTTCATAATTTTCTCCTCCTAATATATAATCCAAACAATTATAGGAGTTTTAATTATCGATGTCAAAACAAAAAACGCTTAGACCTCATAGCCTAAGCGTTCTTTAATCTCTATATACTGTCTTTCCATTTCGTCCATTTTGCTTTGTTTTATATAACGCTGCGTCGGCTCGTTCAAACAGGGTTCCATAATCTGTAATAGAAGAATCACAGATAGCAATACCGATACTGGCCGTAACGGTTACTTCCCCTTCTGATTTTACAATCTTCTTGGTAAGCATCTTATTGAGCTTTGCAGAAATATTAATCGCATCTTCTTCGCCCTTAATATCTGCCATAAAGACCATAAACTCATCGCCACCCATTCGGCCCACAACGTCTCGGCCTTTGAAGGAATCGTTTAATACCTTACCAACATCCTCTAACAACTTATCACCAGCAGCATGTCCAAAGGTATCGTTCACATCCTTGAAATGATCCATATCTAGCATAATGAGCGCTGCCATATGTCCTGCCGAAGCATTCTCTACAATCGCTTCGGACACCAGTGCTTTTGCTGTTCCCTTATTATAAAGGCCTGTAAGCGCATCCTTATCCGCTCTTCTTTGCAGTTCAAGTTCACGCTGCTTGGCATCATCAATATTTACAATCCTGCCCACAATACGGGATACATAACCTTCCACACCTCGCACACTGGAAATCGTAGCGCGATACCAGTGGAATTCTCCATCATCTGCAAAATAGGTGCTTCTGAAATCAATAGTATCACTAAGATTTTTCTTGCTGGCAGACTCAATAACTTCTAACAGTCTCTTTCTATCATCGGGATGAATCGCAGATAAATCCTTTTTCTCCAGGAAGTTCTTCACGATAATTTCGCCCTTATTATAAGCGGAATTATCCAGCTTGATATTTAGCATATCGGTTCGAAGATTTAGATCTACAAAATGTTCTTTTACAGATTCACTTAAAATATTTAGGCGCTCATTTTGTAGCGCAAGTTCTTCCTCAACACGCTTTCTTTCGGTGCAGTCTAGAATTACGCCTGCAATGAGAGGATAACCATCCTGCTTTCCATACAGATTGGCTCTGACATGAAGCCAGCGAAGATTACCATCACCGGTAACGGTTCTAAATTCATAATCCACCGCACCATTATCACTTAAAATATCATCTAATCCGCTCTCAAAAATCGGCAAATCATCCGGAATCACAACGCGGCGTATATCCGCTACCATCTTCTCTAACTCTTTATGGCTATAAGAAAGCATGCGGTATAAACCTTCATTCAAATAAACGGGGATGAGCTTGCGATTCTCCCCGACAGCGAATATGGCTATACCTGTAATGATACTCTCCACGATTTGTGCGAGATTAGATTCACCAATTTCGATATCTGACATGCTTTTCCAACCTGTAACCCTAAATAAGTATATAGGGAGTCGTGTCAAAACGACTTCCCTACATACTATAATACTACAAAATAACTATTATTTCTGTATTTTTTTGCTATTTTATGTCAGAATTCACCAATAGTTCCATAGGTTTTCGCTTATATTTGGATTGCAGCAGCCTCTCCGTTCCCTTTCTATAAAAGGGGAACAGAATATTTGCCGGAATCGAAATAAGCCACAGCCACTTATTGCCCGTCAATTTGCTTGCCACAACAATTCCTGTAATCACTATAACCCAGAACAATAATTGAAGAATCCCCGGTAGCACCTCCTGCCGAATAGACGCTTTATCCTCTTCGGGCATAATGTGCGGTGCAGATTCAATAAATTTGGCCGCCCCCACAGGTCCAGGAGCACTTCTAAAGTCTTCGCTACAAGCAAGCGCATGCTCTTTATAACTTGGAACTGTCAATAAATCCATAATCGCATTTCTAATGTCATCTTCTTCCTCACTCTTTAATTCAATCGCTGCGCCCATTTCTCCTGCACGTCTTGCAACAGCCCTCTGCTCATTAGTCTGAGGAAAGAGTAGCATTGGCGTTCCCATGTATAAGCTTTCCGAAACACTGTTCATACCGCAGTGCGTTAGGAACACATCTGCTTTTGAAAGAACTTCCAGCTGATTTACAGACTGATAAGCTTTCACATTGTCAGCTAAGCCATCATAGTCCTTTGGATCGATGGCTCTGCCGCAGGAGATGATGACATCCACCTCCTCCTTCGCTAACGCCATAATACACTTTTTATAAAATTCCGGTTTATAACTAACCACGGTTCCTAAGGAAATATATACAAGAGGTCTTTCCTTCTTCTTATCTGGTTTTAAATCGGTTAGTAAAGAGGGGCCCACAAAGGCATAATGATTGGAAAAGGTATTCGAACATGGCTGATACTTCTCCGTTGCATACACAATGGTATCGGTATAATTATCATTACGAACTAACGGCATCACACTCTTTTCATGATAACCATGTGCTTCCAGCTTCTTCAGTTCGGCTTTTACTTTCTTCTGTCCACCAATAAGATCTTTAATCTCTGCAAAGCTACTCTTCATATATTGAGAAGAGTACTTATTGAAGGCAAACGTTGTGGTGGATACTACCATAGGAATCTTATACTTTCTGGCAATTAGTTTTCCCCAGAAGCACACAGAGTCTGTCACAATAACATCTGGTTTAAACTCCTCTACCTGTTTCGATAGAAAATCATCCATGATGCCTGTCGTCTGCAAGTCAACAATGGTCATCTCCGTAATGGATAAGGTTTTACTTCCTGCTTCCACATTCTCATCAACTGCCGGCAAAAATTCGTCACAGGATATATAAGTTGCGCCCGTTGCCTCAATCTTTTCCTTAAATAAATCAAAAGAATAATACCTGACTGCATTTCCTCTTTCTACTAGCGACTTTACTACCGCCATAGTTGGATTATGATGTCCAAATGCAGGAATGCAAAAAAACATAATATTTTTCATCACGCGCCCCCTCTACTATGCTCCAAAAATGGTTCCCATTAATCCATCAAAAGCTGACTTAGGCGGAATCGCAATTCCTCTTTCTATATCGCCTAAAATCATCAGGGTATCACCGGGCTTTATATCAAAGAGTTCTCTGGCCTGTTTGGGGATAACAATCTGTCCCTTTTCTCCAACCGTAACCGTCCACGCATACTTTCCTTCTGGAAAATTCTGTTTCATAACAACTTCCTCCTTCGAGTTCAAAAAGTGGGTTTTGTTATACAAATCATACTTTCACTAATGTCACTTGTCAACTATTTTGATAAAAAAAAGAGTCCCGAAAGACTCTTTTCTCATTTGTAATACTTATCTCAGAAACTCTGCCTTTTTGGAGCATGGCTCTACAAAGCTTCCTTCTGCTATTTGTATCGGCCAATTTTCCAAAAACTTAACAGCCTTTTTAACTTTTGATCCACTGAGCCCATTTTTTTCTGTATTCTTCCGGCGTAACATTCTCCTGCTCCATAAGCATCGTCTCAAAAGTTGACGCCTCTCTGAATCCTGCCTCCGCAATAACTTCTTCCACTGGCTTAATGGTAAAACGCAGAGCTTCCTTTGCTACATTATAGCGACGGTTCACAATATAATCCGAAATTGTGATTCCATATTTATCCATGAACACCTTGTTTAACTTCTCTGGGGGTGTACCATACTGCACTGCCAGGGTTCCTAAAAGTCCGTGTTCTGCACAGTGCTCATTGACTGCCTCACGCAGATTCTCAAAAAGATCTTCATCTGCGGTCTCGCTGTTATCTACGGAAAGTTCTTTATCTCCAGCCGTATCCTTTAAAGCATATACCATCAGTTCTGACAATTTGTGAGAAGCGCTAATCTCATCTACTACTAACTGCTTGGCTGCAACCTCCTGAATTTCTGCAATCAGATTTTCATATTTTGCAAAATCCTCAGGAATAAAGACGGGACCGTTTTCATTCGCCTCCAAATACAGAGGATAGTATGCCTCTGCCATACTGCCATGAAAATGTACCCAGGCAATGGTCCACGGCTGGTCAGCACTGCTTAAATGCTCATAATGCTTCATGCAGTCTAAGAAGATACAACTGCCTTTTTCCACTTCATAAACTTTTCCCCCTGTGGTAACACTACCCTTTCCATCTTTAACAATAAAGAACAGGTAAGATTTTAAGTTCTCCCGGACGCAACTATGGGGCTTTAAACTGGTTAACTCACCCGCTTCCTGTACGTAACTCAGATTCTTTCTTGCATAAGAAGAAGGGGTATGAATCACACGGTTTGCACTTGTTTTGCCTTCTTCTACAAAATATGTACTCATGCTTTTTCCTCCTTCTCTATACACTGTCTCCAATAAGTAAGTACTTCTTCAATGGTTTGCTTTAACGGAATTTCTGGTTTCCAGCCCGTTATCGCATTTAACTTCGTAATATCTGCTTCAATAATCGGCACATCCACAGGACGAATTTTTGCAGGGTCTACTTCTACCTTAATCTCCTTTGTGGAATTTGCGATAATCATATCTAAGATAGCGCGAATTTCATGGGCATGGCCGCTACCCACATTATAGGTTTCTCCCTGCTGTCCTTTTTCTGCCAGAAGAGCATACGCTCTCACCACATCTCTAACATCGGTAAAATCTCTCTGCGCAGAAAGATTTCCAACATACATCACCGGCTCCCGCATGCCTTTCTCTATCTCTGCTACCTGTCTGCAAAAATCAGAAACCACGAAGATGGAGGACTGCCCCGGTCCAATATGATTAAAAGCGCGCACCATGACAAGTTCCATGTCATATGCTTTGGAATAAATACTACCAATCATATTTTGACAGGCCTTCGTTGCCGCATATATGTTACCAGGATCCAGTCGATTATCCTCTTTAATCGGTGTCTCACCAGGTCGGATATGACCATATTCTTCTCCGGAACCAATCACCACTACTCTGGGTTTATAGAATAGTTCCCTGATTGCATCCATTAGGTTAATGGCACCTTTAATATTCACATCCACGGTTAGCCCTGGATTTTTCCAAGCAACACTAACGCTACTCTGCGCTGCCAAATGGAAAATATAGTCCGGACGCACCTGAAATAAAAGTTCTGTAATTGCGTCCTTCTCTAAGATATTAAGATCCATAACCGTTGCGGGTACATCTTTTAAAACTTCCTGGGGAAGTTTGGTTGCAAAGACGTCATAGCCAAGATCATTATGCAAATGTTTTATAAGATAACTGCCTACAAATCCAGCAGCACCTACGACCAATGCTTTTTTCATGTTCTTTCCTACATACAATAAAAACAAAAGACACCCACGGGAAACCGTCATCGTTTCTCATGGGTGCCACAGATTCATTATTTACCGAGCTTATTATACTCAATTTCTTTCTGGGTTAATGCCATATCATTATCTACCATGCGCTGTACGATTTCGTCGAAGGAGATTTCTCTCTTCCAGCCAAGCTTCTCTTCAGCCTTTGCTGGGTTACCAATTAAGAGCTCAACCTCTGCGGGACGGAAGAACTTAGGATTTACAGATACTAAGGTCTTTCCGGTTGCCTTATCTACACCGATTTCATTGATACCGGTTCCCTTGAACTCGATTTCATAACCAGCCTTTTCAAAAGCAACCTGTACAAACTCACGAACGGTTCTGGTCTCACCCGTTGCAACAACGTAATCATCGGGAGCATCCTGCTGTAACATCAGCCACATAGCGCGAACATAATCCTTACTGTGACCCCAGTCACGCTTAGCATCCATGTTACCAAGCTCTAAGTGATCTTCTAAGCCAAGCTTAATTCTTGCAACCGTGTTGGTAATCTTTCTGGTAACGAATTCCTTACCTCTTCTCTCACCTTCGTGGTTAAACAAAATACCACTGCAGGTAAATAAACCAAAGGATTCACGATAGTTCTTGGTAATCCAGTGACCATAAAGCTTTGCTACACCATAAGGGCTTCTGGGATAGAAAGGTGTGGTTTCATCCTGAGGAATTGCCTGTACCTTACCGAACATTTCGGAGGTAGAAGCCTGATAATATCTTGCAGTAGGCTTTACAATACGAATTGCCTCTAAGAGGTTGGTTACACCAACTGCATCAATCTCTGCGGTAACGATGGGCTGCTCCCAGCTGGTTGCAACGAAGGACTGTGCTGCCAGGTTATAAACTTCATCTGCCTGGGATTCTTTCATCGCTGCAATTAAGGATACAACGTCTGTCATATCTGCATAGATAAAGTGAATCTTATCCTTGATGTGATCAACATTACCGTAATCTACAACAGATTTTCTACGAAGAATACCATATACTTCATACTGCTTCTCTAAAAGAAGTTCTGCCAGATAGGATCCGTCCTGTCCGTTGATACCGGTGATTAATGCGCGTTTACTCATGTTTTCCTCCTTACATAATGACCTTTGTCATTTGTTTATTGATTCAGTACTTTTTTTACTGCGGTAAAGAACTTTTCCAATTCTTCCATAAATTCCGCATGATTTACTTCTACAAAATCCTCGTCCGAACGCTTTGCAGCCTCCTCTAAGCTGGCAGCAAGATCACTAATCTTGTTGCAACCAATGCTACGGGAAGAACTCTTAAATCCATGAATTAGGATTGCGTAATTCTTCATATCCTTTTCATCCATGTAATGTTCCAGTTCGTCAACAGGACTGTCCTCTATCATCATCTGGATACTTTCCAGATAGAGTTCCATATCATTCCCACAATACTGCTTGCCATCTTTTAAATTCATAATGGGATAGGCTTTAAAGATGGACTTTAAGACGGCCTTGGCTTCCGCTTCATTACGCACCTGAATGCCCTTTGGTGCTTCTTCCTTTGCCTCTTCCTGGGTTACCGCTGGCTTTTCCTTATCTTCCGAAAGATCGATTAACTTCTCAGCAGACAGGTATCTTCGAATCACACTTTCCAGGCGGTCAGACTTAACAGGCTTTGATAAGTAATGGGTAAAACCTGCCTTAATGTACTCATCCATAGCACCCTCGACCGCGTTAGCCGTCAGCATAATGACAGGGGTTTCTTTATTGGTTTGAAGGTCCTTCATCCGTTTAAAGACTTCAATACCATCCATCCCCGGCATCATGTGGTCTAAGAAGATTATATCATACTCTGCCTGTCCTATCATCTCCAATGCGCGGGCACCACTATCTGCCGTATCCACCTGCATTTTGGTTTCTTTTAATAAACCTGTGAAAACCTTTAAGTTGATTGTAACATCATCTACGACCAGAATTCTTGCCTCTGGCGCCTCAAAGGTCTTTTTATACCGATACGTTGACGTAGTACTGCTTTCCCGGAAACGAAGATGAATGTTTCCAATCGGATGTTCATCTACAATCGGCTGGGGCAATTCAATAATAAAGGTAGAACCCTTTCCATATACACTTTCTACCTTTATCTCACCACCCATAAGGTTTACTAACTGCTTCGTGATGGACAGACCTAAACCAGAACCTTCTACGTTACGGTTTCTCTCTGTATCAAATCTGGTAAACTGTCCGAAGAGTCTTGTAAGATCCTCTTCTTTGATACCAATACCCGTATCCTTCACGGAAATAGCAAGATGGAATACATCTTCCTGCTTCATTCCACCAACAGAAAGGGTTACGCTACCCTGTTCTGTATACTTTGCAGCGTTAGTCAGAATATTGGTAACCACCTGCCTTACGCGGTACTCATCACCCTTTAAGCGATTCGGAATCGATTCCTCACATTCCAGTTTGAACGCCAAACCCTTCTTCTTCATACGATCTGCTACCATACTGCAACAGTCATGAATCATAGAAGATACATCATAAGCGACATCTACGATTTCAAATTTTCCAGACTCAATCTTGGAAATATCAAGAATATCATTAATCAAATAGAGAAGGTTGTTTCCAGAAGACATAATCCCTTCTGCATAGGAGCGAATGTTGGCACTCTCCGTCTCTCTGAGAATGAGTTCATCCATACCAAGAACCGCATTAATCGGGGTACGGATTTCGTGGGACATACTTGCAAGAAATTCACTCTTTCTTTCATTGAGCTCTTTCTCTCTTTCCTCCGCTTCGCTGGCATCATTCGCCACCTTAATTAACGTGTTACGCTGTTTCTCGTTCAATACAATGCAAATGCGAAGAATATCATACGTTCCGGCAATAACGAGTAATGCTACAAACGAAGAAGCGAAACAGAAAATAGCGGTATGATGACGCCAGTAAATAAAGTAGCCACTTACTGAACTTACTACAACGGCAAGGGAACATACCGATGAGACCTCCCATGTCATCTTGCGATTCCAGAAAATAATCGTCATCATAGGCGGAACTGCAAACAAAGAATAAATTACACAGATTTCCGGATTCGATATATTGGCAGTAAGACATAGAAGAACATACACCAAAATCGGTATATAGCATTTTGAAAGAAGATTGGACTCATGTTTCTTTCTCGTCATATAGCCAATAAGAACCAGAAGACAGCTTATAACGAAGGGAAGCACCGTTCGAATTAAAACATAAAATAGCGGCGACAGTTTTCCTGTCTCGCCACTTATAATATTGTGAAAAGAAATCAACCCATCAATGAGTAGCATCAGAACCGCTAAAAAAGCACCGGCAGTATGAAAAACCCGCGCCCATCTGTCGTAGTCCGGAATCGCATCCTCCATTTTGGGAAGAAGCTTATCATCCACCACCGTATCCTCCGTTCCTTTCACAAAGGCACGGCTCTTAATACTAAAAAAACTTAATAGTTCTCTTTTCCCAATAGGCTTTCTGTTATTATTCTCTCTATTCTTTTCTTCGAATTTTTCCCAAGTGCTCATGTTATTATGTTTCAATATAAGTAGCTGGTTTCAGATTTTGTGCAAAATAATTCTTGTACAAATTCTCACCACTTAATGGATCGTCTGGAAACTCTTTACGGTACAAGTCAATCAAATAATCGTCTGTCATGCTTGCTATAAAATCTACAACTGCATCCTCTGGAATCTGATTCTCTCTGGGCGTATCTGAGCCCTTATGGAAGTAGCAGTCGTGATAAACCTTCATATGGTAAGTATAAAGAATGGACTCTCTATTCTCTTCTTTTCGATCTGTTAGTAGCTTGTCATAAAGCTTTTCCATCATAACCTGCACAACTTCCAGACCTTCATTTGTGCTGGGTACCCCATAAATCTTTTTGCCATTTTCCTTCTTCATGTCCATAAGATCACGAAGAACCGCCGCATCCATCTTTATATAAGGTTTCCCGTAACTGTTCTTTATAATATTCTTTACAATAGAACCAATAACCTGCCCATTGGTTCCATCACCAAAAATTTTACCCGATTCGTATTCTCTGGCTCCACGAATGCCAATCTCTTCTGCATCCTGTCTGTCCTTGGCAACATATGCGATAACATCACAGATACGTACCACACAGCCCTCTAGTGTACCAGGGCGTAGTGTCTCGCCAAAATGTTCCTCTGTATAACAACGTTCCAGAACTTTCTTAAAATCTTCAAAATTTGTCAGCGTTCCCGGATAATACTCTGTTTCAAAATCTTTCTCGCCATTGTGACAAAGAATACCATCATAGGTCTGCAATGTTAAATTGGTAGGCGTTACGTTCATCAGTGCACGGACGCTGTGGACATTATGATTAAAAAATCGGCCTGTTCCGGGATGCAGCTTCGTACCATCATGATATAAAGTGTTTAAAAATTTCTCCCCTGTATGACCAAAAGGCGTGTGACCGATATCATGTCCTAACGCAATAGCCCTGGCAAGGTCAACATTAAGTTTAAGGTGTTCACAAATGAGACTGGCAATCCTCGCCACTAACTGTACATGCAGTGCACGTCGTGTCAAATCATCATTATGATAAAAAGAAAAAACCTGGGTTTTATCAGAAAGACGATTGTAAAATGGATTATGAAGAATCTTATCCACATCAACGGAGTACGCGCCTCTTAGCCCGTCTTCCTGTCTGTATGGAAAGGCTCGTAGCGCTTTTGCCTCTGTGGAAGCGTGAGAAGATAAAAATGCTTCCCGCTCCTGGCGATTATCCCGAAGAATTTTTTCTAAATCCTTGTCAAATACAAAATACTTCTCTTCCGCCATAACCCTTATATCCTTGCACTTTCCAGGCTTTGCTCCCAAATGGACCGAAGTCTATCCGCTTCTGTCTCTGCTCTTTCAAGTGCCATCTCTGCTTCTATAACACCCTGCTGTCTCACACCGGTTTTGGAATTGGCTCCTGCTGCCAGCTGCTCGGTAAAACTAATCCGTTCCTTGACCTCATCAACCTGCCTTTTGTACTCTGCAATTTCTGCGTGGAGTATGGCAAGCTTCTTTGCCTTATGTTCCTCCGCAATCTGCACAGTATTTTCTGCTTCCACAGCCCGAAGCTTTGCTTCTTCGATGTCCCGCGTATAGGTTTCAATATCCTCCGCTAGCATTTTCTTCCGCTTAAAATCTAATGCAAAAGTAATCCTTAACTGATTCTCCAAATCTGCTCTCTTATTGGTTAGCGTTCGAACTCTGTCTTTTACCTGCTCGGCCTGGGTCATTAACTCCCCTGCCTCCTGGCGGTATGCTTCCTCAATTTCCGCCACATCCATGTTATAAGACACCATGCGGGCGTCATAAGCCGTACGACGAATTTCTAAAAGATCAAAATCCTGCAAGAGCTGCGTCTGATAAGGAGATAGAGCGTTCTCTTCTCTGCTCAACTCTTTTCGAACCTTAGAAAGCTCTCTCTCACGTCTCTTTACTTCTGCTTCCGCTTTATCTAAGGCTTTTTTGTTCTCCGCTGCTACTTGAAAAAGAGGCTCTCTGTCTTTGCATTTTTGGAGATACTCTTTGGCATCCTTAAAATCACCTAAGGCTTTCCACTGCTTCATATTGTCCTTACAGGTCTTTAAGGAAGACATCTCCTTAAAGGATAGGAATGCCTCCTTATATTCTTTTTTCAGATCCCGTTCTTCTGCCATAATAGCCCCGTTTTTGCGCACAAAAAAAGCGCAGAATATCACTATTATTTTATCATATTGGGGAATTTTTTTGAACTATTAAGCCTTCTGCCGCTTTACTTCGTATAGAAGCACAGCACCACTGATAGAGGCATTTAGACTCTCCACCTGCCCTGCCATAGGAATACGAATATTGCCGGTTGTGTGGGAAAGAATATCCGCTGATAAACCAGCACCCTCATTACCAATTAAAATGGCGGTTTTCTCGCCATAAGCTACCTTTGTATATTCTTCGGAACCTTCCAGTGCCGCGCCATAGACATTTGTTCCAGACTGTTTTAAAGAGTCAATCACCTTTGCAAGATCTTCTGTATAGATAAAAGGCATCCGCAGTAAACTACCCATCGTAGAACGCACAACCTTGGGATTAAATACATCGGCTGTCCCCTTTGTCATAACAATCCCTTTCACACCTGCTGCCTCAGCAGTTCTAAACAGCGTTCCCAAATTGCCGGGATCCTGCAAATCCTCCATAAGCAGAAGAAAATCTCCCTTTAACACCTCTTCCTCTGCATAATGCATACATCTGCATACCAAAAGAATACCTTGAGGAGACTGGGTATCACTCATTTTCTGCAATACTTCTTCCGTTACAAGCACATAGGACAGGGTCTTTAACTTCTTAAATACTGCCGGATTTTTGTCATTTTTCTTCAGAAAGCTTTCTGTAACGTACGTTTCCAGAATCATTTTGGCAGGAACTTCCAAAAACATGCGAAGACCTTCTACTAAAAAAGCATCGGTCTCGCGTCTAACTTTCGCTCGAGACCGAATGCCTATAATCTCTTTTACTTTTGGATTATTCACAGAAGTAAGCATTATAAAATCTTAGATACCTCATACTCATAATTAGGGATGTCCTTCTGCATAGCCAGCGCTTCATCAATATCAAAATCGATGAACTGACCCTTGCTCTGAGCAACCACACGATTGGTCTTACCCTCGGCCAAAAGATCGGCTGCCATAGCTCCCATAACCGATGCATAGTAGCGATCCTTACAGGTTGGTGAACCACCACGCTGCATGTATCCTAAGATGGTTGCTCTGGTTTCCATACCTGTCGCCGCTTCGATACGACGCGCCATAGAGGTGGAGTGTCCGATACCTTCTGCATTTATAATAATATGGTGTTTCTTACCGTTCTTACGATTTTCAATGATGTGGTTGATAATAGCCTGCTCATTATAATCATACTTCTCAGGAAGTAAGATATCTTCTGCACCATTCGCAACACCACACCAAAGGGCAATGTATCCTGCGTTACGTCCCATAACCTCGATGATAGAGCATCTCTCATGAGAAGAAGAAGTGTCACGAACCTTATCAATTGCTTCCATCGCAGTATTGATAGCTGTATCAAAACCAATGGTATAGTCTGTACAAGCAATGTCTAAGTCGATGGTTCCTGGAAGACCTATGGTGTTGATACCTTCATGGGAAAGCTTCTGCGCACCACGATAAGAACCATCGCCACCAATTACAACAATACCATCAATGCCATGCGCACGGCAGATATCTGCTGCCCGCTTTACACCTTCTTCGGTACGCATCTCAGCGCATCTTGCAGTACCTAAAATGGTTCCACCAAGACCAATGATTTCAGAAACACTTCTGCGGTCCATATCAATGATTTCTTCATTTAAAAGACCGGTGTATCCTTTCTTAATACCCTTAACAGAAAGGCCGTTGGCTAATGCCTTACGAACTACTGCTCGAATGGCTGCGTTCATTCCCGGGGAATCGCCACCACTTGTTAATACACCAATTGTCTTAATTTCTTTTGTCTTTGCCTTTGGCATGGATCCGTCTCCTTAAGATTTCGCTTTTTCCCAATATTTTAATGCTTTTCCCTCTGCTTTTCAACAAAAGGGGGTTTGTATTAATAGGTTACAATTACGTTTTCTTCCCCTACCTTGGTCTTTAATGCCTGCAAAAGCAGGTCATCAATTCGTACACGAAGGCCATCTTTTATAATCTGCTTGGTACCATCTTTCTTACGATACACCACTCTTCCCAGATTCTTTCCCGGGGAAAGGGCAAGCATTTCTTCTACATCCTTCTTCTGCATTTCCTCTTTTTCACTCTCATCAATGCAGATCCAGAGGGTCTTTGGAAGGTCCGCTAACGGCATCGCATCTTCTAATAGTATCTTTGCATCTTTATTATCATTGGTCTGCACGCGGCCTTTCACAACCACCTTGGCATCTTTTTCCAGTACGCCCGCCACTTTGACATAGGCCTTTGGAAATACCACCAGTTCTGCCACGCCAAACAAATCTTCCAAAAGCACGTAAGCCATACGGTCACCCCGAGATGTGTATTTAACACGAACATCCGTGACAAGCCCCGCCATATTTACCTTGGCGCCATCTTCCGCCACAGTGGTTCCCGTCTCTTCATCCAGATATAAATCGGTGGTCTTCGTATTGATGGCTTTTCCCCAAATGGAAGCATATTCCTCCAAGGGATGTCCGCTGACATATAGTCCTAAAACATCTTTTTCAAAAGTAAGCAGGGTTTCCTTATCAAATTCACCTAAGCTTGCAGGGTACACTAGTGCGGGTCTTCCACCATCCATCATTTCAAACAGAGACATTTGCCCTGCCATGGAAGTTTTTCTTTCCTTTGTGACACTTTCCATAATGCCACCGTAAACACACATCATCTGCTTACGGGTTCCGCCAATGGAATCAAAGGCACCTGCCTTAATAAAGTTCTCAACCAGTCTTGTGTTAATTCCCTGCTCAACCAGTCTTTCAATAAAATCCTGCAAATCGGTGTAAGGTCCACCCGTCTGTCTCTCCTTGGTAATTCGCAGAACCACATCCACACCAACACCAGAGATTGCCGTAAGCGCATAGCGGATTCCTTCCCCCGCAACCTTAAAGGCAGCACCACTTTCATTTACATCGGGGGGTAGCACCTGTACACCCATATTCTTGGCAATCTGAATATATTCTGCTACCTTACCGCTCTTATCCATAACGGATGTAATCAGTGCTGCCATATATTCCCTGGGATAATAATATTTTAACCACGCCGTCTGGTATGCAACTACTGCATAGCAAGCCGCATGGGATTTATTGAATGCGTAAGACGCAAAATCCATCATGGAATCAAAGATCTTATTCGCTACTGCCTCTGATATTCCATTCTTCACGCAACCTGGTACTTCCGGTGATGGCGTCTTCCCCTCTGCAATTTCCTTCTGTCTTTCCTCTTCATTACCATAAATAAAAATATGGCGCTCATACTCCATGACAGACTGCTTCTTCTTTGCCATGGCGCGACGTACATTGTCACTACGCCCCATAGTATAACCAGCAAGGTCTCGCACAATCTGCATAACCTGTTCCTGATAAACAATACAGCCATAAGTAGGTGCTAAAATAGGTTCCAGTTCCGGACAATCATACGTAATAGAAGCAGGATTATTCTTTCCCGCAATATACCTAGGAATAAATTCCATCGGGCCCGGACGATAGAGGGAAATCCCTGCAATTACATCTTCGAGGCTTGCAGGCTTTAAGTCCTTCATGAAGCTCTTCATACCCCCACTCTCTAACTGGAAAATTCCTTCTGTATGTCCTGTTCCGAGAGAGGCAAGTACTGCTTTATCGTCATAACCCAGTTCGTTAAAATCAATCTTGCGGCCTTCATTCTCATAAATTGCATCTATGGCATCCTGGATAACCGTCAGATTTCGAAGCCCTAAGAAATCCATCTTTAACAGACCCATATGCTCTAACGTATCTTTTTCATACTGGGTTACAATGGCTCCATCGCTACCATTTCTGGAAAGAGGGACAAATTCGTCCGTGGCTTCGGGCGCAATTAACACACCTGCTGCATGCACTGAAGAATGTCTTTGCAAACCCTCTAGCTTCAGACAGATTTTAATCAGTTCTTCTACTTCTGAATCTGTCTCAATGGCTTCTTTTAAATCAGGATTTTTTTCAATAGATTCGGTTAGTGTAATGCCAAGTTCTTTGGGAATCATCTTGGCAATCTGGTCCGCTCTTGTATAAGAAATATCCATTACTCTGGCTACATCGCGGATTACGCCCTTTGCAAGAAGTGTACCAAAGGTTACAATCTGGCAAACTTTTTCTTCCCCGTATTTCTCCGTAACATAATCGATTACTTCCTGTCTTCTCTCCGGGCAGAAATCGATATCAATATCGGGCATGGAAACACGTTCCGGATTTAAGAAACGCTCAAACAGCAAACTATAATGGATGGGGTCTAACTCTGTGATACGAAGCGAGTAGGAAACTAAGGAACCAGCTGCACTTCCTCGTCCCGGTCCAACAGGAATCCCGTGTTCTTTCGCAAAATTGATAAAATCCCAAACAATGAGGAAATACTCTACAAACCCCATGCTCTTAATGGTATTTAATTCGTAGTGTAATCGTTCCTCTAACTCCTGCCAGTTCAACTCCGGAACACCGTCTTCTCTTTTTACGAAAGTCTCTTCCTTTGTAAAGGCAGCATACTGTCTGGGATAACGTTTCTGTAAGCCATCCTCACAAAGCTTATTTAAATAAGACCAGGCATCGTATCCATCCGGCACTTCAAACTTCGGCATCTTAGTATGCCCAAAATCTAATTCTACATGACAGCGATCCGCTATCTTCTGTGTATTATCAATTGCTTCCTGCGCATAAGGGAAGAGTGCACGCATCTCTTCCTCGCTCTTCACATAGAACTGGCCTCCTTCATAACGCATGCGATTCTCATCAGAAAGAAGTTTGCCCGTCTGGATACAGATTAGTGCATCATGGCTTTCTGCATCTTCTGCATAGGTATAATGCACGTCATTGGTTGCCACCAGAGGAATAGAAAGCTCTCTGCTAATATTCATGAGCTCCATATTTACCGTCTGCTGAATCGAAAGACCATGCTCTTGGAGTTCCAGGAAGTAGTTATCCTTCCCGAAAATCTCCTGGTATTCTAATGCACACTTTCTGGCTTCCTCCATCTGACCACGCTCAATATAGCGAGGCACTTCACCTGCTACGCAGGCAGACAGACAGATGAGTCCTTCGTGGTACTGTCTTAATACTTCCTTATCAACACGGGGCTTATAATAATAACCCTCTGTAAATCCGCGGGAAACAATCTTCATAAGATTCTGGTAGCCCGTATTGTTTTCGGCCAAAAGAATCAAATGATGATAACGGTCTTCACCGGCTCCTGCCTCCCTATCAAAACGAGAGCCCGGTGCCACATAAATCTCACATCCTATGACAGGATTGATTCCTGCTTTCTTGCAAGCTTCATAAAAATAAACCACACCATACATTACGCCGTGGTCCGTAATCGCACCAGCAGTCATTCCAAGTTCCTGCATGCGCTTAACATATTCTGTTATCTTATTGGAGCCGTCCAGCAAACTATACTGGGTATGGACATGCAAATGTGCAAATGACATGTTTCTTCTTCCAACTTTATGTTTTATTTAAAACTTTATGAACCGCTTCGCTTGTTGCTTCTTTCTAAATATAAATGCTGTATCATGTTAGACTCGCAACCGCTTCGCTTGTTGCTCGTTAATAAAATGTCACGAAGTGACATTTTATTACATTATACCAAAAAGGACCCCTGAGAGCACTGCTCAAAGGGGTCCTATACTTATGATTTATCGTATAAAGATTACAGATACTTCTTAAGATCCTCAACCTTATCCGTCTTCTCCCAAGGAAGATCAAGATCGTTACGTCCAAAGTGGCCATAAGCAGCAGTCTGCTTATAGATAGGCTGACGAAGATTTAACATCTTGATGATTCCAGCAGGACGAAGATCAAAGTTCTCGCGAACGATTTCAACTAACTTTTCTTCTGCAACCTTTCCAGTACCAAAGGTATCTACCATGATGGAGGTAGGCTGTGCTACACCAATTGCATAGGAAAGCTGGATTTCGCACTTCTCAGCAAGACCAGCAGCAACAATATTCTTTGCAACGTATCTTGCAGCATACGCAGCACTACGGTCAACCTTGGTGCAGTCCTTACCAGAGAAAGCACCGCCGCCGTGACGAGCATATCCACCGTAGGTGTCAACGATAATCTTACGACCAGTAAGACCAGCATCACCGTGAGGTCCACCGATTACGAAACGACCCGTAGGATTGATGAAGAACTTGGTTTCTGCATCAATCATCTCCTTAGGAAGGATGGGATCAAATACGTACTTCTTAATGTCTTCGTGAATCTGTTCCTGGGTTACATTGTCATCATGCTGGGTAGAAAGAACAACAGCCTCAAGTCTGGAAGGCTTACCATTCTCATCATATTCTACAGAAACCTGGCTCTTTCCATCGGGTCTTAAATAGGTAAGGGTACCATCTTTGCGAACCTTGGTAAGCTGAAGAGCAAGCTTGTGTGCAAGCGCAATAGGATAGGGCATTAATTCAGGAGTTTCTGTGGTTGCATAACCAAACATCATACCCTGGTCACCAGCACCGGTATCTAATTCATCGGTAAGGCTTCCTTCCTTTGCTTCTAAAGCCTTATCAACACCCATCGCAATATCAGCAGACTGCTTATCAAGAGCAACCATTACTGCGCAGGAGTTTCCATCAAGGCCCTTCTCACCAGCGTCATAACCAATTTCTACTACGGTATCACGCACAATCTTAGGAATATCAAGCTGTGCGTTGGTCGTAATTTCACCGGTTACTAATACGAAACCAGTACAAGCTGCTGTTTCGCAAGCAACACGGCTCATAGGATCCTGTGCCATGCAGGCATCTAAGATCGCATCAGATACTGCATCGCAGACTTTGTCAGGATGTCCTTCTGTTACGGACTCGGAAGTAAATAAAAAGTGGCTCATTTCGGCCCTCCTGATAAAAATTTCAAACAAAAAAACGCACCGCCGAAAGACGGAGCGTTATGTACAGAACTTCGTCCTCATCTTTCGTTTAAACTCTACGACGGATTTGGCACCTTGCCTGCGCAGGTTGCCGGGTTTCACAGGGCCGTTCCCTCCACCACTCTTGATAAGGTGTATATTTTTTTGTCCAAGAGAGTATTATAGCCCCAATCACAGAAAAGTCAAGGGTATTTTCACAAAAATATTCAAAAGTCCGGCA
>JAZLGW010000022.1:0-30861 GCA_045616465.1 Lachnospiraceae bacterium
AATTCTTTTTTTGATATTCCTTCTGGAATGTCTGGAAGAATTCCTTGACGATACATTTCTATACATGCCTTTTTGAACTCATAACTGTAACGCATAAAAATACCCTCCTTACTGGTTGTCCAGTAAAGAGGGTACATATCAGCTTGGTGGCTTTTTTTAATTGCGGTTACTTAGAAATATCAAAGGTAGCTTTGGGCGCACCATTTTCTACATCGGTCTCGCTAAAAGCAGTGTAGTAAAACTTGGTATCTCCGGAGACATGGCTTCCGTAGGAAACGCAGTTGTTATAGATTTCATAGCCGAGGCCAGAATAATCGGTGCTGCCAATATAAATGAGCGCAGAACGAATGCAGGCTGCTGTATACCCGGTATCAGAAGCACCTTCATAACACTGTACGGAGAGCGGAGGAACCATACCTTCTGCCACGGGCGTAAACAGGAAATCGATATTCTGGTATTCGTCTCCTGCATAAAGCATATACACATTTTTGTTGTTTTCCGAAACAATGAGTTCCATGTTAGTCTCTGCGTAATATGCTTGCAGAGATTTCAGAAGCCCATCTTTTGTAACGGAAGTAATTATTTCCTGTGGAGCATTGTTTTCAGAAATACTTTCAGAATTTGTTTCTATGTCGATGCTATCTTCAAAAGGGACATCCGTTTCCAGCGTGGTTTCTTCTTCGTTAGCAGGTTCTTCTTCCTTTGGTGTAATACCATACTCTGCCAGAATAGCAGGGGAATTGCCAGCGACTTCGGGATTGCGCAAACAGTCATCACAGATGAGTCTGGTTACGCCTACCAAATCATATTCTCTACAGTACTTGGTCTCGCCGCAGTATGCGCAGGTTTCCTTTCCAGTACAACCTACCATGAGAATAAGGCTGAGAATAAGGCTGAGAAGAAGGGGAAATATTAACTTTTTCATGGATTTATGATAATGCATAGCACCTCCTGAAAAAGAAAACCCCGGATGTTCTCCGGGGCAGCGTGCGCAAAAGGATTCGAACCCTCGACCTTCTGGTCCGTAGCCAGACGCTCTATCCAGCTGAGCTATGCGCACATCCTTGTGGACTTTTTGGTCCAAGGAATAGAATAGCATAGTGGTCCATAGATGTCAAGAAAAAACTTTCTAAAATACACAAATAGAGTAACTCTCTTCAAAGACTTCCCCAGGTTTCAAGGTATTGTTCCAAGCTCTGTCTTTCAGTTCCCCCTGAAAACCTTCCATATCAGCTCTTCCGTACCAGGGTTCAATGCACAAGAAGGGTGCATTCTTGGTTGGAGGAGACCAGATTCCAACAAGGGGGGAAGTGTAGGAAACGGATAGAATTTTATTCTTTTCGTCATCCAGAATTTCTACACAGTCGGTTTGTCCATCTTCAATAACGAAGGCATCCCCATCAAAACTGTTTGCGTGGAGTTTCATGTAGCCATCTTCCAAGGGAACATCTTTCTTCTCTGCAGTGAGGAGACCTTTTCCAAAAACAGAATTGTTAAAAGCTGCTTTTCCCATGCCATTCTTCATGATGCGAATGGTGGTTTCTTCCAGTGTACAATTAAACGCCGGATGTGCACCAATGGAGAATTCAAGATTTTCGGTTCCAGGATTTTCTACCTTCCACAGAACTTTTAATGCATTGTCCCGTAGTTCATATCCAATGGTAAGGGTAAAGGGCAGAGGATATTTGGCCAGGGTTTCATCGTTGGAAGAAAGTGTATAAAGGCAGGTATTCTCTGTTTTCTCTACCAAAGTAAAATCCATATCTCTGGCAAAACCATGTTGCCCCATAGGATATGCTTTTTCTTTATAATAGAATTTTCCTTCGTTTACAGCGCCTACGAAAGGAAAGAGCACTGGGGAAGTACGTGCCCAGAAAGCAGGATCTGCCTGCCACATATATTCTTTATCCGCTTTCTTAAAAGAACGAAGCTCAGCACCGTGATCATTAATAACAGCACTATACTGACCGCTTGTTAGCGTAATCTCACTCATAAATAACCTCCGATACATATTTTTCTTACATTATACCCCTATTTTACTGTCACAGCCTAAAAGTTTCTATGTACAGTCATATTTGTTATAATGTAAAGATAATGTCACCTTAGTGACATTATCTTTAATGAGCAACAAGCGAAGCGGTTGCGAATCTATTAATGAAACAAGCGAAGCGCAAATAATTATGCCTTTTCGAACTTTGATTGCCGCGGAAGCAAAATCCATTTTAGATTTTCTTCGCGCGGAAGGCACTCCTGGAAGCGCGATTAGAAAATCTTAAATTAGTTTGCTGGAGCGTTTGGCAATCGTGAGAAAAAGCATAATATTTGCACGGCCCGCTTAAAACGATAAATAAAAAGAAAAGGACAATTTTTATGAACAAAGCACAGGTTACTTTGGATAGAGTGTTTATTGCATCCATTGACAGCGGAAAGGCTTTCGTGGATTACAATGAGTATATTCTGGACCCCGAAGGGGAACTGGATAATTACATGTTGCAGTTATTTGCCTATAATTATGACAATATCGGCGCTAAGAAAGCGAACTTTTCCGATGATTCTTTTGTTGCAACGATTTTGCCCCAGCATCCCGATGATTTTGATGCTTTTGTGGATGTTATCTCCGACAAAATGCATACGATGTTAGAACGGTCTGTTGAGATGTTAAGTGGTACGGGGCTATTTATTTGGGCTACTGTCGACGAACAGCCAATTATTGCGTTCTTTAAACTAAATTTCCAGACAAGATTTACCTGTAACGTAAAAGAGGGAGCCGTAAAACTGGAAAAGTCAGCAAGATTACTGCCTGCCCATACCCAGAAGGAGTACGACTTCTTTTATATCAATATTTTTGAAAAGCAGGCGTGGATGAGTGATGCCAAGTGCCATGTAAATGGTGAGTATGTGAACTTCATGGCAGATGTCATTCTGGAACTGTCCCTTAGAAAGTCTGAAAAGGAGACGGTTAAAATCCTGGAACAGGCAGCGATGGATACCATTAAAGAGTGTTACGAGACAGAAGCACCCCAGAAGATATTTACGTATAGACAGGAAGCCGTAAAAGAGGCGAAGGACTTTGATGTGCTCACCCCGCAGAATACGATTAGTCGTGTATTTAAAGATAAACCAGAGGCAGTAGAAGTCTATAAGGCAAAGCTAGAAGATATGCAGGTGCCATTAGACCGCCCGGTAGAGGTTAGCAAGAAAACAAAGACTGCCCTGAAAAAGAAGCAGAAGATTGTTACAGAAAACGGTATCGAGATTAGTGTTCCTGTGGCACTGCTTGAAAATAAAGAAATCTTCAGTTATGAAGAGACTGAACTTGGTACAGTCACCATTCGAATTCATGATTCGAAGAGTGAAATTAAATAAAAAGTGGTTAGAGAAGACTAGCCAGAAAGGAAGTGTATGTTTCAAGCATTTATCATGGTGCTGATCATTATGATCGTGGCACTGAATTTAATCAAGAGACTTCCGCAGAAAGAGTGGAAGGAACTGGATGAGAAGAAAAAGAGCCCTAATAAGCTTGCTTATGGTCTTGTTTTAGGCATTGGCTCCGCTATTCTTGTCATTATGTTAGGCTCGGGCTGTTTCTATCAGATTTCTGAGCAGGAGGCTGCCGTTGTTACAACCTTTGGTGTTCCGCAGGCTGTGACAGAGACCGGTCTTCATTTTAAGATTCCTTTTGTACAGAAGGTGCAGAAGGTTAGCACGGTTATTAATGGAATCACGATGGGATACCGCGTTGTAAATGGTGGTGGAACCCAGACCGTTGATAGCGAATCTTTGATGATTACCAGCGACTATAACTTTGTAAATGTTGATTTTTATATTGAATACAAAGCTGTGGATCCTGCGAAGTACTTATATGCATCCACGGACCCTGTTGAAATCTTAAAGAATGTAAGCCAGAGCTGGATTCGTGATACCATCGGTTCCTATGATGTAGACTCTGTATTAACGACTGGAAAGGGTGAAATCCAGGCAGCAATTAAGCAGCATATTACGGAAGAATTAGAGACGATGGATATTGGTATTCAGCTTGTGAATATCACCATTCAGGATGCAGAACCTCCTACAGAGCAGGTAATGGTGGCATTTAAGACCGTTGAAACTGCAAAGCAGGGTATGGAAACTTCCATCAACAATGCGAACAAGTATCAGAATGAGGAACTTCCTAAGGCTGAGGCTGAGGCAGATAGAAAATTGCAGGTTGCTGAGGCAGAAAAGACGAAGCGAATTAATGAAGGTGTAGAAGAAGTCGCACTCTTTAACGCGCAGTTTGAAGAGTATATCAAGAATCCTGAAATTACACGTCTTCGTATGTTCTATGAAGCAATGGAGGAAATTCTTCCCTTCATGAAACTTGTTATCAACAATTCTGATGGTCAGGTGCAGACCATCTATCCATTAGAAACTTTTAGCACAATTAATCTGGAAGGAGGCAAGGAAGAATAATGAAAAAGAAAGCAGTTATTACAATTATTGTTTCTATTCTGGTGATTGTAGCCGTAAGTATCGGACTTAAGAGTTTTAATTATGCAATGGAAGATGAGTATCATCTCATTCTTCGCTTTGGAAAACTTGATCGCGTGATTGAGGAACCTGGTTTTTATCTCATCAATCCTTTCTTCGATTCCGTAACCATTTTGCCTAACGAGGTAATGCTTTACGATATACCTGAGTCTGACGTTATTACTTCTGATAAGAAGACGATGATTGTTGATGAGTTTGTTCTTTGGGAGATTACGGATGCAAAGAAGTTTGCCCAGACACTGAACTATTCTATCAGCAATGCAGAATATCGTATTGATACCATGGTTTATAATGCAACGAAGAACGTGATTTCCTCAACCAGTCAGGAAGATGTAATTAGCGGCCGTGATGGAAGACTTGCCCAGGCCATTATGGATGCAGTTGGTACAAATGCAGACCAGTATGGTATGCACATTATCAGTATTCAGACCAAACGACTGGATCTTCCGGATGATAACAAGGAAGCTGTTTATGAGCGTATGATTTCAGAGCGTGAGACCATTGCTGCTGAGTATGAAGCACAGGGTGATGCAAAGGCGCAGATGATTATCAATGATACGGATAAGAAGGTTTCCATTACCATTAGTAATGCAGAAGCACAGGCTGCACTTATCATTGCAGAAGGTGAAGCTGAATATATGCGTTTATTAGCAGAAGCGTATGATACACCAGATAAGCAGAATTTCTATGCATTCATTCGTGCTCTGGAAGCTGCAAAGAAATCGATGGTAAATGGAGATAATACCCTGATACTGGATGCGGATTCTCCTATCGCGCAGATCTTTATGGGATATTAAAATCGGTTTTAACCCAAAGGAGTTGTGGCTTACGCAACTCCTTTTTTTATGCGGAATCCTGCCCCAATATGGTAAAATAAAAGAGATGTGCTGTTTTTATACACAAAGGAGCGGTTATGCAAACGACGAACGAAGAACTGTTTCAATTTATAAAGAATTCTCCTACGGCTTTTCATACGATGGATACGCTGGATGTACTGTTAGCCGGGGCTGGATATACGAATCTTTCGGAGATAGACACCTGGGAATTAAAGAAGGGCGGGAAATATTATGTAATGCGTAATGAGTCTTCCATGATTGCATTCACAATTCCTAAGAAGATGGAAGACTATCATTATCAGATTACGGCGTCTCACAGTGATTCACCTTCTTTTAAACTAAAAGAAAAAGCAGAGATTCTGGTAAAAGGAAAATATTTGCAGTTAAATACAGAAGGCTACGGCGGCATGCTTTGTAGTACCTGGTTTGACAGACCACTGTCTCTCGCAGGGCGCGTTATGGTGCGAGAAAGTGGCGGTATTTCTTCCCGCCTTTTCACGGCAGACAGAGATCTTGTTATGATTCCCAGCGTGGCCATTCATATGAATCGTAAAGCCAACGAGGAGATGAAATATAACAAACAGGTAGATCTTTTGCCATTATTTTCCATGGGCGGAGAGGAACTTGATGTAAAGGAACTCCTTTTAGAATATCTGCATGGTGTAGAGAAAGAGGATATTTTAAATGCGGAGCTGTATTTATACAATCGTATGAATCCCAGTATCTGGGGGATGCAGGAAGAGTTTATCAGCGCTCCACGATTAGATGATTTACAGTGTGCATTTGCTGGATGGAAGGCATTCACGGAAAGTGACGCAGCAAAACACATTAATGTATTTGCCTGCTTTGATAATGAAGAGGTGGGATCGGGAACAAAACAGGGGGCCGCATCTACATTCCTTAGGGATGTGCTTAGACGGATTAATACGGCACTTTCCTATTCGAAGGAAGATTATTACAGAGCGATTGCCGGAAGCTTTATGGTAAGCTGTGACAATGCGCATGCCGTACATCCCAATCACCCAGAAAAGACGGATGTGACCAATTGCTGTTATCTGAATGATGGTATTGTAATAAAGTCCCACGCTGGACAGAAATACACTACAGACGCAGTAAGCGCAGCGGTGTTTGGAGAAATCTGCAAGAATGCAAAGGTACCCGTGCAGTATTTTGCAAATCGTTCAGATGAGTTAGGCGGCAGCACGCTTGGCAATATTTCGATGAGCCAGGTATCTTTGAACTGTGTTGATATTGGATGTCCACAGTTAGCAATGCACTCTGCTTATGAAACGGCCGGGGCGAAGGATACAGACCACATGGTTAAGGCGCTCACCGCATTTTATAATGCTGAGATTAAGAAAGTTGATGATTATAGATACGAGATAGGGTAATGCGTATGGCGATGGAAAAAACGAATGTCTGCCGGCTACTAGAACAGAAAAAGGTAGCATACGAAGAAGTATATTTGGAAGGTGCTGAAAGCCTGACAGGCGTTGAAATTGCAGCAAAGCTAAAAGAGAATCCTGCCCAGGCATTTAAGACTTTGGTTACGGAAGGAAAGACGAAGAATCATTATGTTTTTGTGATTCCCGTTGGAGAAAATTTGGACCTTAAAAAAGCAGCGAAGGCTGTGGGCGAGAAGTCTATTGATATGTTAAAGCAAAAGGACCTTCTGCCGCTTACCGGATATGTTCATGGCGGATGTAGTCCAATTGGGATGAAGAAACAGTTTGTAACGGTAATTGATGCCAGCGCCCAGAACTTTGACAAAATATATTTTAGTGCAGGAAAGATTGGACATCAGGTGCTAGTTGCGCTTACTGATTTACCGAAGATGTTCAGACATTCCTTTGCGGATGTTCTTGTATGATGACCTGTACAATCTGTCCACGAAATTGTGGAATTGACCGGGAAAAAGTAAATGGGTATTGCGGAGCAAGTGATGACATTCGGATTGCCAGAGCGGATTTGCATTTTTGGGAAGAACCCTGTATTTCAGGAAAGGAAGGTTCCGGAGCTGTCTTTTTTAGCGGCTGTAACCTGCATTGTATTTATTGCCAAAATCATGAAATTAGTGCAGGCGGTGTTGGGAAAATTGTTTCCACAGAAGAACTGTCAAATACTTTTTTTGAATTACAAAAGAAGGGCGCCCGAAATATTAATCTCGTAACAGGAACGCAGTATACACTGCAAATCATAGAAGCCTTGCAGGTTGCCAGAGAAAAGGGACTGCACTTACCAGTTGTTTATAATACATCAGGATATGAAACGGTAGAAAATATCAAACGATTGGATGGTTATGTGGATGTATATCTTCCGGATTTTAAGTACATTTCACCGGAACTGGCAAGAAATTTTTCGCATGCTGAGAACTATCCCGCCGTTGCAAAAGAGGCCCTTGGAGAGATGGTAAATCAGATGGAGGGAAACGTAGAGCGCCACGGCCTCACGAAGGAAGTACCTGGCGTAATTGTACGGCATCTGGTTCTTCCAGGGCATACAGCAGAGAGTAAAAAGGTACTTTCCTACCTGTATGAGACATATGGAGACAGAATTGCGATTAGTATTATGAGTCAGTATACCCCTGTGGTAGAGACAGAGTATCCGGAACTAAACAGGAAACTGACAAAAAGAGAATATCAAAAGGTAGTAGATTACGCATTGGAACTTGGAATAGAAAATGCTTTTATCCAAGAAGGAGATGTTGCGAAGGATAGTTTCATTCCAGCGTTTTCTCTAAGTTAGATAAAGATAGGTGAGATATGGCAATTAAATGGAGACTCATTGCGCCCTGCCACTTTGGCTTGGAGGCAGTGCTAAAAAAAGAAATTGTGGATCTTGGTTATGAGGTGGCCCAGGTAGAAGATGGCCGTGTTATTTTTTATGGCGATCCGGAAACGGTAGCAAGAACCAATATCTGCCTGCGAACTGCGGAAAGAATTCTGATCGAGGTGGGACGCTTTCACGCAGAAACCTTTGAGGAACTTTTTCAGGGGACGAAAGCTTTGCCGTTAGAAGATTTTATTCCAGAAGATGGAAAGTTCTGGGTAGCGAAAGCGGCGAGTGTAAAAAGTAAACTATTTTCACCATCAGATATCCAGTCCATTATGAAAAAAGCGATGGTGGACAGACTTTCTGGGATTTATCATATTCAGATATTTCCGGAGACAGGTGCAGCGTTTCCTTTCCGCGTCTTTCTGATGAAGGATGAAGTTACGGTAGGTCTGGATACAACCGGAGATAGTTTGCACAAAAGAGGATATCGAAAGCTGACGGCTAAGGCTCCTATTGCAGAGAATCTTGCAGCAGCGCTCATTATGTTGTCGCCGTGGAAAAAAGACCGCATTTTTGTAGATCCTTTCTGTGGCAGTGGAACTTTTCCGATTGAGGCGGCATTAATGGCTGCCAATATTATGCCGGGTGCATACAGACATTTTACGGCAGAAACATGGAGACATGTCATACCTGAGAAGGTGTGGATAGACGATTTTAAAGAAGCCAGGGAAGAAGAGGACAGAACCATCCGTCCAGACATTCAGGGATATGATTTGGACCCGGAGATGATAAAGACAGCGATGGGGAATGCAAAGCTTGCGGGTGTGCAGAACTTAATTCACTTCCAGCAGCGTGATGTAGCAGCCCTTTCGCATCTGAAGAAATATGGCTTTATCATTACCAATCCACCTTATGGTGAACGACTAATGGCCGAGGAAGATGTGGCAAAGATATATAAAACACTCGGTGAGAGATATAAGGCATTAGATGCCTGGTCTATGTATATGATTACTTCCTACGAAAAAGCCGAAGAAATGATTGGAAAGAAAGCGGATAAGAACCGGAAGATCTACAACGGTATGTTAAAGACATATTTCTATCAGTTTATGGGGCCTAAGCCGCCGAAGAAGAATCCAGTTCAATAAGAAAACACGGATGTGAGGATGATTATGAGACTAATTATTGCAGCAACAACCAACAAAGATAAGGTTAAGGAATTTGAAGAAATCTTAGGGGGAGAAGTCCTTCCTATGTCTGCCATTGGCTTTTCAGAAGATGTAGAAGAAACAGGAACGACCTTTGTCGATAATGCCTGTATTAAAGCGAGAGCTGTCGCACAGTACATCGCAGAGAATAAGCCTGCGTATCTTGATGCAGCCGTACTGGCAGATGATTCAGGATTAGAGATTGATTATTATCATGGGGAACCAGGGATTTATTCCCATCGCTGGTTAGGTGAGAGAACGTACCATCAGGCTATGGAAGATGTCATTGAAGATATGCAGGGTGTACCCGACGAAGAACGCGGTGCGAGATTTGTGTGTGCTATGGCGGTTGTTTCGCCCAATGGCAGTTTTGATGAACAGACGGTCCGGGAAACGGTAGAAGGCATGGTTGGCCATGAGATTGTTGGAGAAAACGGATTTGGATATGATCCATTTTTCTATGTTCCAGAACTGGGATGTACCACAGCGCAGTTATCCCCTATGGAAAAACACAAAATTAGCCATCGCGGAAAAGCACTAAGAGCCATGGTGGAGAAAGTGAAAAAACTGTAACGTGGCAATTCGTAGCGGGACAATACAATCTTATAAACGCGGAATTGTGGCAGGGATTCCTATTGCCCTAGGCTATCTTTCGGTATCTTTTACATTTGGCATTATGGCTGTAAATGCAGGCCTATCCTGGTGGCAGGCTCTGATCATTTCTATGACGAATGTAACCAGCGCAGGACAGCTTGCTGGCGTAGAGACGATGATTCACCCAGGACAGTATGTGGCAATGCTCGTTAGCCAGCTGACGATAAATTTGCGCTATTCCTTTATGTCCATATCTCTTTCACAAAAGGCGGATTCCAGATTCTCTGGGGCGAAACGAGTTATTGGTGGTTTCACCATCACCGATGAAATATTTGGTGTTGCAAGTAAAGAGAAGAACCTAACGTTTTCCTTTTTCGAGGGCTTATCAACGCTCCCTTATTTTGGGTGGGCGCTTGGAACATTAGCCGGGGCGCTTCTAGGTGAGGTTCTCCTCGAAAAGGTGATGTGCGCTTTTAATATTGGTTTGTACGCGATGTTTATTGCCATCGTGGTTCCAGAGATGAAGAAGTCAAAGGCTGTACTCATTGTAGTGGCAATAGCAATCGCCATGAGCTGCCTGTTTACATACGTGCCGGCATTAAAAGCGGTGCCTTCTGGTATTTCTATAAGTGTTTCTGCTATTGTAGCGTCTCTTATCATGGCGCTTATAAAGCCTGTGGAGGTGCAAAATGAATAATACACAATTCTTTTTGTATCTTCTTGTTATGGCAGGAACTACCTATTTGATTCGTATGATTCCGTTCATACTGATCAAGCAGAAAATTAAGAATCGATTTTTACAGTCTTTTCTTTACTACATTCCTTACGCTGTTCTTGCAGCGATGACGATGCCAAGTGTTTTCTCTGCAACGGGGTCCTGGATTACTGCCTTAGCAGGCGTTATGGTGGCCATCATTGTTTCCCTGATTAAAGAGAACCTTTTGCTGGTAGCGTTAGCTGCCTGCGCTACGGTCTTTGCGGTAGGACTGATTCCAGGGGTATAAGGGTTATGCGTTATTACATCAGCGATTGCCATTTTTATCATGAAAATCTTTTGCATCGTATGGATAACCGAGGGTTCCAAACGGTGGAAGAGATGAATGCTTATATGCTAGATAAAATCAATCAGAAGGTCAGAAAGAACGATGAACTGGTCTTTTTGGGGGACTTTTCTGTAGGCAATGCCAACCAGACCAACGATATTCTTAGACAGATTAACTGTAAAAAACTGATGTTAATCATTGGAAATCATGACCGGTTTGTAACGAAAACAACTTTCAATAAAGAGCGATTTTTGTGGATTAGCCATTATCATGAATTAAGTGATAACAATCGTCATGTTATTTTGAGTCACTATTATATGCCCAATTATAATGCACAGTACAGAAGGGACCGGGAGGGAAGACCGACAACCTATATGTTATATGGTCACGTCCATAATACCCAGGATCTTCGCTACAATGATATGATGCAGGATATGTTACAGAAGGAATACCGGAAAGCCTTTGGCTACGACGAGCCCCTTCCAGTACCGACCCAGGCAATTAATTGTTTTTGTATGTTTTCGGATTATGAACCCTTGTCATTAGATGAGTGGATTGCATTAGATAAAACCAGACGACAAAAGTTTCCTTACCAGGAAGATGCGAACGATTGAGGGATAGAGGAAGTTATTATGAAAGCAAAAAGAATGAACATCGGAAAAATCAGCTTTTTAAGTCTATTATTTGCGTTTATGTTATTGGTTTTCCCGTTATATGGTAATGCGGCAAAGAAAAATGGAATTGCCAAAGAAATCGTAGCAGGGATAGAAGCCGATACAAATACAGGGGAGTTAGATCTTTCTGGTGCGGTAATAGACGATCTCGATGTTTTTATGGAGGAACTTCGACACTTTCCAGGTTTATATCAGGTGGATCTTTCCGGAAGTAATCTAAGCAACGAACAAATGGAACAGTTACAGGATACCTTTCCGGCTATTAAATTTGTCTGGATTGTGCGCATGCGTAAGTGGAGTATTCGTACCAATGCACTGGCATTTTCCACAATGCAGGCAGATACGGATGTAATGCTGGTAAATGATGATATTCAGGTATTAAAGTATTGTACGGATTTGGTTACGCTTGATCTAGGGCACCATCATCTGACGGATATTTCCGTACTTAAGTATTTGAAGAAATTGAGGGTCCTGATCATATCTTCCAATAACTGGTTAATGAATATTGAGCCAGTATCGCATCTGCCAGAGCTTATGTACTTTGAATGCTGGTGTAGCCGTATTAGTGATATATCTCCGCTTGTATGCTGCCAGAATCTGGTTGACGTGAATGTCAGTTTTGTATTTAGCCGATTAAACAGCATAGAACCTTTGATGCACTTCCCCAAATTAGAGCGTCTCTGGTTTACGCATTCCGGGGTTTCAGAGCCCGATCGTATTCGTCTTCAGGAACGTTATCCGGACGTCCTTATGGACTGGACCAGTGAGGACAGCAAGAGTAATGGTTGGAGAACCCACCAGCGTTTTAAGGATCTTAGAACGCAGTTATTTAATAACACCGTTGAAGGTGATTTTGCGACGACAAAGACGGAGATTGATGGCTATCTTCTTTCTGAATATAGAGATTATGTATTTGATGCCGAGTATTACGGGAAAGAGCATCCTGACATTGTAGAAGAATTAAAAGCGAGCAAAGGGGATGCGTATACCGAGGAAGACCTGTTCTGGCACTTCTGTGTCTGGGGGCTTTGGAAAGGCGAAAAGGGATGCGAGAATTTTGATGTGATGGAGTACAAGGCATCACATCCCATCCTGGCAGAAGAAGCCGGAGATTATCTCATTAAGTACTATGGAGCCTATATTCGCAGCCGCTTAAATGCGCAGAATAAGGAAATCTAAATGCCCCCTTTTTTGGTATAATATAAGGAGGGCAGTCGCCCCGCAAATTAAAAAAAATTCTGGGTTTGGAGTCAGTATGGAATTAGCAGAAATCAGACAGCAGTTAGATGGAATAGATAAGGAATTGGTTGCGCTTTTTGAGAAGCGTATGAGCCTTGCTGGTGAAGTTGCAAAGAGTAAGATGGAGACCGGTAAGTGCGTCTATGATAAGGAAAGGGAGGCAGCTAAACTTTCTGTTGTTCGTTCCTTAACAAGCAACGAATTTAACGAGAAAGGCATTGCCGAACTTTTTAGTCAGATTATGGCTATCTCCAGAAAGTATCAGTATAAGCTGATTGCAGAGAGCGGAAATAAGCAGGATGATGGTGCAACTTCTTTTATTGGGGTGGATCATCTTGAAACGGATGCAAAGGTTGTATTTCAGGGGGCTGAGGGCTCCTATTCAGAAGCGGCAACCTATAAGTTTTTTGGAAAGGATGTAGATGCATTCCACGTGGACACCTTCCGTGAGGCGATGCTTACGCTCGATGAGGGACGTGCCAGATACGCTGTTTTGCCGATTGAGAATTCTACCGCAGGTGTTATTAGTGAAACCTACGATTTATTAAACGAGTTTGAGAATTTTATTGTTGCAGAGCAGGTAATTCCAATTGAACATTGTTTATTAGGAACCGAAGGAACTACATTAGATTCCATTAAGACAGTGTATTCGCATCCACAGTCTCTTATGCAGTCCGAAGTTTTTCTGCGGGAACATGGTTCCTGGAGACAGGTATCCATGAAGAACAATGCATTTGCAGCGAAGAAGGTTGCTGATGAGAAAGATATAACACAGGCCGCGATTGCAGGTGAGCATGCTGCGGAGGTTTATGGCCTTTCTGTTCTCAAAAAGGGGATCAACCATTCTGGTTCTAACTCAACGAGATTTATCATCGTATCTAATAAAAAGATATTCTTAAAGGATGCTAAGAAGATTAGCTTATGTTTGGAAATTCCGCATGAGTGTGGTTCCCTGTATCGGATTATGTCCCACTTTATTTATAACGATTTAAATCTTGTAAAGATTGAGAGCCGTCCCATGGTAGGAAAGAATTGGGAATATCGTTTCTTCATTGATGTAGAAGGAAATATGGCAGACAGCGGCGTGCGTAATGCCTTATGCGGTCTTCGGGAAGAAGCGGTCCGGTTACGAGTACTTGGGAATTATTAAGGATTTAAAAAGCCGGGGTTCACCGGCTTTTTCCAAAGAATAGAGTCATAAAAAATAGACAGAGGAAATAATAATGACGGAAGAATTTTTATTTTATGGACAAGGAAGAGATGTTCGTTTATTAGATGACATTACAAGGGCTGTTACCCCGGGGGAATATAGAAAGGCAGCAGGAGAACTTTTTGCGATGGCAGCAGAAAGAGGATATAGAGGCAATCTCTGGCATTGCTACCTTACGAATATTTTATTGCTATCAGAGAATCCGTATACCATTGCAGCAGAAAGACATGGCGCTGTGGAAGGGACATTGTCCGAGGCCGTGATGCGGGATCTTAAAGTGATGCGAGATTTGTTCTTCTATCCCTTTGATGAAAAGGAAGAAGCCCTTGGCATAAAGGTGCCCATTGCAAAGCATTTTAAGGCTTATATTTCAGATGGCTCGGAGGGACTTAGATACAGTAGCAAAGTTTCGGATGCAATCTGCAAGTTAGCCGATTCCCTTTCAAAATGTGCGGATGTTTATGACTTCAAAAAGAAGCTGGACGCGTTTTACGCACAGTATGGTGTTGGAATGATGGGGCTGCATAAGGCCTTTCGCGTGGAACGGGAAGAGGGTGTATTAAAGGTTAATCCCATCTTTCATATTGCTGTTACCAGCTTAGATGATCTGGTTGGATATGAAATCCCCAAGGCAAAACTGGTAGAAAATACAGAAGCATTTTTAGACGGAAGAAAAGCTAATAACTGTCTTATTTATGGAGAAGCGGGTACCGGTAAGTCCTCCAGTATTCGTGCGCTACTAAACACATACTATGACAGAGGACTTCGTATGATTGAAGTTTATAAGCATCAATATAAGGAGTTAAACGATTTAATTGATAACTTAAAGAAAAGAAATTATCGTTTTGTCATTTATATGGATGACCTTTCTTTTGAGGAATTTGAAACAGATTATAAATATTTAAAGGCTGTCATTGAAGGTGGATTAGAGAGCCGTCCAGACAATGTTCTTATTTATGCAACAAGCAATCGCAGACATCTGGTTCGTGAGAATTTTACCGACCGCGAAGAAGGATTAAATGATAAGCATAGTGCAGAAACTGTGCAGGAAAAACTGTCTCTGTATTACCGATTTGGAGAGACGATTTATTTCGGTTCACCTACACCGCAGGAGTTTTCGGAGATTGTTGTAGAACTGGCTAAGCGATATGAACTTCCGCTATCTAGGGAAGAATTATTAGCAGAAGCCAATAAATGGCAGATGCAGCATGGTGGCATTTCTGGCAGAACAGCAAGACACTTTATTGATGCGATGCGTGCAAGATACAGCGAAACAAAGGAAGTAGAAGAGGCATAGAATATCTATGAAAACATTTGCAGCGCTTGATGTTGGTTCTTTTGAACTGGCAATGAAAATTTACGAGATAACGCCAAGAGGAACATTAAAAGAGATTGACTGCGTCAGACATCATCTGGCTCTTGGTAGTGATTCTTATAATACAGGAAAAATTGGTGCAGACAAGATGGATGAACTCTGTCGTGTGCTGAATGAATTCCGCAAAATTATGGATACCTATCAGGTGTCAGATTATAAGTGTTACGGAACCAGTGCCATTCGAGAAACCGCCAACACGATGATTTTAATTGACCAGATTAAGAATCGTACGGGTCTTACGGTGGAAGTTTTGTCGAACTCGGAACAGCGATTCTTAGATTATAAGTCCGTGGCTTTCGAAGGCGAAAAATTCCACAAGATATTAGATAAGGGAACTGCAATCATTGATATCGGTGGTGGCAATATTCAGATTTCCCTGTTTGAAAATGATACCTTAGTAACAACCCAGAGCTTAAAACTGGGCGTTCTTCGTATTCATGAGCAGCTGTTAAAGATGCAGCCTGCGCCGTCTAAAATTGGTTTGTTAGTGGATGAAATCGCAGACGGACAGATTAGTGTTTTTAAGAAGTTATACATGAAAGACAGACAGGTACAGAACCTGGTTATTATGGATGACTATGTATCTTCTGTTGTAAAGCGCGGGGCAGCAGGGGCAAGTAATAGCGGTGTTATGGACGGTATTGTATTCCATAATTTTACGAATCGTCTTATGGAAGTTGGTGCCGAAGAGATGGCAGATACTTTGGGCGTGCCGGAAGAGAATATTCCGCTCATCTATATTGCAGCAAAGTTAGTAGACCGTCTGCTTGTGGCGACAGGAGCGACTTCTATTTGGGCACCGGGTGTAACCTTAACAGATGGTATCGCATACGAGTATGCAGAGAAGAAACATATCAAGATGATTTCCCATGATTTTGAGAAAGATATTTTGGCATGCGCCCGCAATATTTCCAAACGATACATGGGAAGTAAAAAGCGTGGAGAAACCTTAGAACAAATCTGTCTTTCTATATTTGATACGATGAAGAAAGTGCATGGGATGGGAAAGAGACAGCGCTTTCTATTACAGCTTTCCGCTATTTTGCATGACTGTGGAAAGTTTATCAATATGACCAATGTTGGAGAGTGTTCTTACAACATCATTATGAATACAGAGATCATTGGATTATCGCATGCAGAACGAGAGTGCGTAGCGTTAATCGTTCGCTTTAATCATGAGCCCTTTGTGTATTATGAAGAGCTTGCCAGCAACTCTCTGGTGGATCGAGAAACCTATCTGGTTGTAGCAAAACTAACGGCAATATTAAGAGTAGCCAATGGACTAGATAAATCTCATAAAGATAAGTTTAAAAAGTTGCATACAGAACTGTGCGAAGACAGACTACTATTATCTGCGGATGCAGATCAGGATATTATGTACGAAATGGAAACCTTTAAAGAGCGAACGGGATTTTTTGAAGAGGTGTTTAATATTCGTCCAAGCATCGTACAAAAGTAAAACAGAAAGGGTTAGAAAGGGGTCTATATGCCTGATTTTACCAACGCCAAATATTATATAAATAGAGAATTATCCTGGCTAAAATTCAATGAGCGTGTTCTTTCGGAAGCCAATGATGCAGAACTGCCGTTTATGGAGCGCTTAAAGTTCCTTGCAATTACCGCATCTAATTTGGACGAGTTTTTTATGGTACGTGTTGCATCATTAAAGGATATGGTGCACGCCGGATACGATAAGAAAGATATTGCTGGAATGAGTGCTAAAAAGCAGTTAGAGGCGCTTGCACCGGCACTGCACGTATTTGTAGAAAAGCAGTATAAGACCTGCAAGGATTTAGAGCAGGGACTATATGAAAATGGAATTCGACTGGTGCGTCATCACGAAGAATTATCGCTGGAACTAGCGGAGACTGCGGATGCTTATTTTAGAGATAAGGTCTATCCAGTATTAACACCCATGGCAGTGGATTCTTCCAGACCCTTTCCATTAATTCAGAATAAGACATTAAATATTGGTGCCATTTTAAAGAAAAAGGGCAAGGAAAAGGATACCGATTTTGCGACTGTGCAGGTACCCGGAGTACTTCCAAGATTGGTTTCTCTTGGCGAAGAAAATGGCAAGAAGATTTATATTGGACTAGAAGAAGTAATAGAACGAAACATTGCGAAACTGTTTTTGAATTACGATGTGCTTTGCTCGGTTCCGTACCGTGTTATGCGTAATGCCGATCTTTCTATCGAGGAAGAAGAAGCAGAAGATTTGCTGAAAGAAATCGAAAAGCAGATTCGTAAAAGACAGTGGGGCGAAGCCATTCGATTGGAAGTGGAAGACGGCTGTGATAGAGACTTATTAAAAATATTAAAGAAGAATCTGTCTGTTGCAGAGGAAGAAATATATGGTGTTCCGGGACCGTTAGATTTATCTATTATGATGAAGTTATATGGTCTCCCGGGGTATGAGAACTTAAAGAAAAAGCCATACGAGCCTTGTCCGGTTCCTGCGCTTCCAGCAGGCTGCAACATTTTTAGCGAAATTGCAAAGGGCGATATTTTGCTCTCGCATCCCTATCAGACATTTGATCCTGTTGTGAAATTTATTGAACAGGCAGCAGAGGATCCAAAGGTGCTAGCGATTAAGCAGACACTTTATCGTGTCAGCGGTAATTCTCCCATTATTAGAGCACTTTCAAGGGCCGCAGAGAACGGAAAACAGGTATCTGTTCTGGTGGAACTAAAAGCCCGTTTTGATGAAGAGCATAATATTGTATGGGCAAAGATGCTGGAAAAAGCTGGCTGTCACGTAATCTACGGACTGGTCGGTTTAAAAACACATTCAAAGATTACGCTGGTTGTTCGCGCTGAGGAAGACGGCATTAAGAGATACGTGCATTTAGGAACTGGTAATTATAATGATGCAACGGCGAAGTTATATACAGACCTTGGACTATTAACCTGTAATGAGTCTGTTGGTGAGGATGCAACGGCAGTATTTAACATGCTGTCTGGATATTCTGAACCTGCTGGTTGGAATAAGCTTTCGGTTGCGCCCCTTTGGCTGAAAAAGAAACTTCTTCGTCTGATATCCAGAGAGGAGCAGAATGCCCGCGAAGGAAGAAATGCAAAGATTATTGCAAAGATGAATTCTCTCTGCGATCCTGACGTCATAGCAGCGCTTTACAGTGCTTCTTGCAGTGGTGTAAAGATTTCCCTGCTTGTCCGTGGTATCTGCTGTTTAAGAGCCGGTGTGAGCGGTGTAAGTGAGAATATTGAAGTGCGTTCTATTGTAGGAGATTACTTAGAGCACAGTCGTATTTTCTACTTTGCCAACGATGTGCAGCCTGAGGTATATCTTGCTTCTGCAGACTGGATGCCAAGAAACTTAGAGCGTCGTGTGGAATTGATGTTCCCTGTGGAGGCGCCGCAGTTAAAAGAAGAGATTATGCATATTTTAGATGTGCAGTTTAAGGATAATGTAAAGGCACATGAGATGCAGCCGGATGGCAATTATGTTAAAGTTGCCTGTGAGGGGCAGCGGATTTGCTGTCAGGAGATTTTCTGCCAGGAGGCAGCAGCAAGTGTGCAGAAAAAAGAAAAGAGTAAAAGCCGTGTGTTTGTGCCAAAGACACACATTGGAGAGTAATATGAAAATTATTCTTGCATCGGGTTCACCCCGTAGAAAAGAGATCCTGAAAGAAGCAGGATTTGAATATGAAATACACACCACAGATTGCGCAGAGGACACGGAAGAAACCTATCCGGATGCTTATGTGGAGGAATTATCCAGTAGAAAAGCATATGCCGTTGCAAATGAAATCATGGAAAGCAAATTTACCCCTTCTGGCGATGCAGATGAGGTTTTGATTATTGGCGCAGACACGGTTGTGGCTTTGGAAGATTCGATTCTTGGAAAGCCTGCCAGTAAAGAAGAGGCTGTCTCGATGATTGCATCTCTTTCGGGAAAGAGTCACAGCGTCTTTACTGGAGTAACGATGATTCTACTTGCAAAGGGTGAGAAGAATTATCATATAGAGATTATGGAAACATTCTCAGAAGAAACACAGGTGTATGTGAAAGCAATGACGGAAGCAGAGATTCACGCATATGTAGAGAAGGGTGAGTCTATGGACAAAGCAGGTGCTTACGGCATCCAGGGCGCTTTTCGTGAATATATAGACCATATTGAAGGATCATTCAACAACGTGGTTGGTTTCCCGATTGAAACATTTTGCGAGCGGGTAAGTATATACATGGAGGAAGAAGCATGACTTATGATGAGAAAGTATTAAAAGCATTTCTAAAGGACCAGACAAAGTTATTTCCAAAGCCAGTCGCAGAGACGATGGAAGAAGCGGATGAATTCCTGGCAGACTGTTTAGCAGTTGTTGTAAACAGTAAGAATGCTGTGTGGGATTATTTTGAAGATGAGGGTGCAGATGTCTCCGAGTTCTCCAAAGACTCCATTGTAACAGCTGATGAAGTCTTTATCGTTGGAGACGGAAGATTTTTAATCGTGGAGTGCTAAATGCAGCACTCCTTTTTCTTTGGAAATACTGGAAATAGAAGCGGGAAGAAAATCTGTTGCAGGTAAGGGGTTCTCTTCCTCCTGCGGTGCAGGATCACGTTCTTCCTCCTTTTGGAAGAACGCAAGGTCGGACAGCGTTTTCGTTTCCGGCTTAACATTTGCGGTTAGTTCATAAACATTCTTTGGCATATATTCTTCGAAATATTCGAAAGGATTTGCATAGCTGGGGAATTTCTCAAACACAGAAACAGGGGAGAGAATCCAGCTGCCATTTACCTTTATCATTTCCACCTTCTTAACAATATCTTTGTCGGAATCATCGGATCCCTTCACTTTGATACGAAGCTTTAAAATATAGCCATCGGTAACACGAAGATCTTCGGTTACTGCCATAAACTGTTTGTAGTATTTATAGACTTCTCTGGAGTGGGAAGAATCTAAACCTATTTTGGAGAGAAGCTCCTTAATGGATTTCTTATCGACATTGTACTTCTGGACTTCTGCGCAGAAATCTTTGATATTGCCGCGAATCTCTTTCAGGTCGCTTTTATCCATGCGGGTTGCAGACATAACCTTCGTAGTGATGTGATAGGAACCATACTCATCTTCCAAATCACTGAAATAGTCATCGAAAGAATCTTCTAGGATATCATCGATATTGTCCGTGATGGTATCATCAATATCCCCTAACAGTTCATAGCCATCTTCTGCAAGAACGCAGTAGTCCTTCGGCAGGAATATCGGCAGGTATTCGGTATAGTCATCACAGTAGTGATTTAATAATTTGGTGTAGCGATTTAGTGTTCTTTTGTAGCTGCCCGCATAAGAAAGAGAACTAATCAGAACAATGAGAAATACAATCGCAGCAATGCATGCGATAATCCATGACTTTTTGGGCTTCTTGATTACCGTTTTTATCTGATTGCCAACTTTCACAAAAAAAGAAGATATTGCGGAGAAAACCTTTTTGAAAGAAAAAGATTTTTTCTCTGGCTGCTCAGGGAGAACGCTGGGAAGTAATACCAGGGGCTTTCCACAGTGCAGACAGAATTTTGCAACATCTTCATTTTCACTATTACAATTCGGACAGAATATCATGTGCCACTTCCTTTATAAAGCAGAATAACCTACAGTTAAGGATATTATAGCACACTTTCCATGTTATGTAACCCAAGGAAGCAGACCATCGTGGTTATTATCATCCTGGGTTATGACATCTGCAGATTCCTTTACTAGTGCGGTTCCATTGCACATTGCGATACCCGTTCCCGCAGCCTGCAGCATAGAAATATCGTTCTGTTCATCTCCGGCAGCAAAGGTATTATGTAAATTAACGGAAAAATGGGCAGCCATATCCAAAACGGCCTGTCCTTTGCCGGCGGTTTTATTGAAAATCTCTAAGAGATAGGGATTACTCTTTAAGCAGCAGACTCTGTCCCCCATTTCCTGGTCGATAGCGTCCTTTAAAGCTTCCAGCTTTCCCTGGTTCTCCAGATTGACTCCCAGACATTTCGCAGGAGCCTCTGTAAGCCCTTGTGGATAGTCTTTAAGCACGATAGCAGGCAAATGGATGGAACGGTGGTAAAAATCGATTTCTGCGCCTTCGTGCGGGATTAGGATTTCATCCTTCTGATTATAGGCGTGTACATAGGTATCCATTTCCTGAGCAATGGTCATAATGCGTGTCGCATCCTTTATGGACAGTGCCTTTTGCAGCAGCATTTCTCCAGTATAAGGATAGTAGATTTCAGAACCATTGAATCCTGCAATATAAAAATTTTTGTGATGGATTTGTTCCGCGTTAGCTACCTGCTTGACGCTACCGGTTGGTCTGCCGGAGGAGAATACAAAGATATTTCCGGCATCCATAAAGGCAAGAATCGCCGCTTTCATACGGGGAGAAATATGCTTTTCATCATTGAGAAGTGTTCCGTCTAGGTCGGAAAAGAAGATTTTAGGTTCCATATTAGGACTCCTTACCCGCTTTTTTTCTAAGGGCTGGCAAAAATTCTTCAGGAACAAATAAATGTCCATAGCCAGTACCTAACTCTAAGCCAGGTTTTGCTTCCCCATGAAAATCGCTACCGCCACTTAATGCCAAATCATATTTTTTAGCCATTTTTCGAATGGCGCGTTCATCGGCAGGGCGATAGGTGCTGTATACGGCTTCGATGCCAACAAGCCCGGCATCTTTTAAGGTTGCAACCAGCGTATCCAATACAGCATCAGACATATGATAGAGGATGGGGTGCGCCAGAATCGGAATACCGCCCGCATTTTTTATGAGCGCAATGGCATCCATAGGGGATATTTTTTCGCGATTAACGTAGCATTTTCCATGGTCATTTAAGTATTTATCAAATGCTTCCGTTCGGCTTTTTACATAGCCATGTTCTAATAGATAACCTGCATAATGGCTTCTGGTTAAGACACATCCAGGATACATTTCTTCTAAGGCTTCTACCGTAATAGGAATCCCTTCCTGCTGAAAAAGGGCGCACATCTTCTGGTTGCGAAGATCGCGACTCTCCAGAAATTTAGTTAAATGCTGATTGAATTTAACCTCGTGACGGTTGATATATAAGCCTACAACATGCACTTCTTTTCCCTGATAGTCTGTGGATAGTTCGACACCAGGAATGAGTTCAATGGGGAGAGCAAGTTTTTTAACAGCAGTCTCTGCCTCATCAATTCCTTTCACACTATCATGGTCGGTGATGGCAAGAGCGGATAAATTCTTTTTGACCGCAAGAGTCACTAACTCCGTGGGCGTGAGAGATCCATCAGAACAAATGGTATGTGCATGTAAATCAATTGCCGGCATTAAACTTCCTCATTCTCCTCGGGAACGTTAGCTACAACGGCACGCTTTCTAGCAGCTTCGTCAGCAGCCAAGTATTCATCGTAAGTTGTCATCTTGTCGATAATGGTTCCATCGGGCATAAATTCGATAATACGGTTTGCAGAAGTCTGCACGAACTGGTGATCGTGACAGGAGAACAGTACGACGCCATTAAACTTAATTACACCATTATTTAATGCTGTAATGGATTCCATATCCAAATGGTTGGTGGGCTCATCAAAAATTAAGCAGTTGGCACCGCTAATCATCATCTTGGAAAGCAGACAGCGAACCTTTTCACCACCAGACAATACCTTAACTTTTTTCACACCATCTTCGCCAGGGAAAAGCATTCTGCCAAGGAAACCACGTACATAGGTAACATCCTTAACAGGAGAGTAGCCCATAAGCCAGTCTGTAATGGTATAGTCATTGTCAAATTCTGCGGTATTATCCTTGGGGAAATAGGACTGAGAAGTGGTAACACCCCATTTAAAGGTTCCTTCGTCAGGTTCCATCTCGCCGGCAAGAATCTTGAATAAGGTGGTTTTTGCTAACTCATTACCACCGACAAAAGCAACCTTATCCTCGCGGTTTAGCATAAAGGAAATGTTATCAATAACCTTTTCGCCGTTGATGGTTTTGCTAAGTCCCTCTACCATAAGAACTTCATTACCAATTTCACGTTCCGGTCTGAAATCGATGTAAGGATATTTTCTGGAAGAAGGCTTAATTTCATCCAGCTCAATTTTTTCAAGCGCTTTCTTTCTGGAAGTAGCCTGTTTACTCTTAGATGCGTTAGCAGAGAAACGGGAGATGAATTCCTGTAATTCCTTAATCTTTTCTTCCTTCTTCTTGTTGGCTTCCTTCATCTGCTTGATGAGAAGCTGAGAAGACTCATACCAGAAATCATAGTTACCAGCATAAAGCTGAATCTTACCATAATCGATATCTGCGGTGTGGGTACAAACTTTATTCAGGAAATAACGGTCGTGGGAAACAACGATAACCGTGTTCTCGAAATTGATTAAGAACTCCTCTAACCATTCAATAGCGTCTAAATCCAAATGGTTAGTAGGCTCATCTAAAAGTAAAATATCAGGATTACCGAAGAGTGCTTTTGCGAGAAGAACCTTTACCTTTTCGTTACCATTTAAATCAGCCATGGTAGCATAATGCAGTTCTGTTGGAATATTAAGGCCGTTCAGTAGCATAGCAGCATTGGTTTCTGCATCCCAGCCATCCATTTCTGCAAATTCGCCCTCTAACTCTGCTGCGCGGATACCGTCTTCATCAGAAAAATCTTCCTTTAAGTAGATTGCATCCTTTTCTTTCATAACATCATAAAGATGCTGGTTACCCATGATAACGGTGTCCATAACAGGAAATTCATCATATTTGAAGTGGTCCTGCTCCAAAACGGAAAGACGCTGACCGGGGGTAATGGTGATATCACCATTGGTCGTTTCTAATGCACCAGAAAGAATCTTTAAAAAGGTGGATTTACCAGCACCGTTGGCACCGATAAGACCATAACAGTTTCCTTCTGTAAATTTAATATTAACTTCTTCAAAGAGCGCTTTTTTTCCAACTCTGTAAGTTACGTTATTTGCACTAATCATTTTTCATTCTCCTCATAGTGTACTATTGTGAAACATCAATAACCATTGTACCAAAAAGCCTTATACAAGGCAAAGCGTAAAGCAAATTTAGCATTAAAAAAGGCTACCGGTGGGTAGCCTTTTAGTATTACTCTTAAATGATAACGGTATTCTTTCCACTGTTCTTTCCGATGTAGAGCTTATCATCTGCCTGATGAATGAGCGCTTCAATCTTATAGCCGGGAATCGCCTCCGCAAGACCGAAGGTCATGGTAACTTTGATTTCCTGCCCTTTGTAATCAATGGAGCTATTCTCAATGCTTCTGCGAATACGCTCTGCAGTATTGCTTGCTGTTTCGCCAGAAGCGTTAATTAAGATAAGGAATTCCTCACCACCCCAGCGGCAAACGGCATCGTTAGCTCTTACTGAGGAACGAATGATATCTGCAACATTTACAAGAACTGCATCGCCAGCATCATGTCCATAGGTATCGTTGACATGTTTGAAGTCATCAATGTCTCCAAGGATTAAACTGAAACGCTTGCCTGTCAGCTTCATATCTTCGGCGCTCTTATCAAGGAAGTCGTTCATATTACGACGATTCAACAACTTGGTTAAGGGATCCTTATGAGCCATATCGGAAAGGGTCTCATTCTGGTTCTCCAAAGTAGTTTCCTTTAAGCTGATCTCCCAAAGGAATAAGAAGTTAAACACGATAATGGTAGCAAAACCAATAACGTGATTTAAGATGAAGAGTGAATGGGTAAGTCCAACATGTTTTACAGGATAGAGTGGTTCAAAAATGATATCTAAAACATAATTTCCTACGTATAAGATGATGAAGATAATGGACAGGACGAGCGGTAATACATCATTCCTTTTATCTTTGCGAAGTACATAGGAGAAATAAAAACTTCCGGCAACCAAGGCAAAGTTATAAATAGAGAAACCAGCAGAGAAGCCCGCTGTTATGGTAGCCATAACGGTTTCTATAACCACAACCAAGGCCATAGCGCAAGCAACGATATTATACTTCCCTTTTTTAATAAGTGCCAGCATACCACCGAAGAAAATCAGGATACATACTGCACTATAAATCATCATGGGCCAGTTCTCCATAAAGTAGAAGAGAACCGTGTAGATTACATTAAAGATTGCTAATGCTATACTCGCCACAAACATCTTTCGTTCAATTGTGAAATAGGAGGCACCACTTTTTACGCCTTCAATATAATGTTTCAGATTACTCATTCGGGAATCCCCTTATAACTTTTTTCCTAACAAACATTGAATAGAACTATAATTCCTTTATGTATTTTATCACAAAAAAGGTGATTATGTACAACTAATTTGGTAAAAATGATGGATTTTTTGTGAAAAAAGCCCCTACTTACTTTTTTCGGTGTTTTCGTCATCTTCTTTCTTCTCTTCAGAAGTTTCGGAATCCTCAGATTTTTCTTCCTTAGCATCACCGTCATCGGAAGTTTCTTCCTTGTACTCTTCGCTTTTTTCTACAGAATCCTCGAGCTTTTCCTCAGATTCTTCGTCCTTCTTCTCGGACTCTTCATCCTCTTCGGAACTTCCAAAGCTATCTAAACCTTTGGCAGCTACGGCACCACCGACAATGAAAAGGTAACCGATAACAAGGAGATAGTAGCCGATGCTGTATTTGGCTTCAGTTTCCATACCAAAGTAGCTGCTGATACGAGCCATATACAGTGCACCCTTATAGTAGTGCATGATAATTAGAATCATACCAACAAAAGCAAACAGACCTAAAACACCGCCAAGATAAGCCGTTTTCTTCTTATCTTCTTTAGCCATAACTGCTAACAGAATAATAATGGCAGCCACGCCAACGGGTATAAAGGCAAGGTAAGCAGGGGAGGAGAGGGGACCAATATCATAAATAATGCCCTTGAACAGAGATTGTACGCCATCGATAGCGGGGTTGTTTATGATTGGCAGGAAGGGTGCAATCATTGTTGCAATCGCACCAATAATCATCAAAATTTTGGAAATCTTTAAGAAATTGGGCTGGGTTTCGACCATATCCGTATTTTCTGCTTTTTCCTCTTTTTGGGTAGTTTCTTCTATTGTAGAAGTGGATTCTTTCTCCTTGTCTTCTAAAACGTCTTTAACTTCTTCGCTCATAGTACCTCCAAGTGGGCGCCACTGCGGCGCAAAATATACATAATATAAAAATCATAGCATAAAAGCGAAGGCGTAACAAACGAATGCATAGTATATTTAAAGAAATGGAATTCATGCACATTTTGTAGTCGTTCATAACATTTTGAAAAAAATACAAAAAACATATAGCCAAATACAGATGGTTGTGCTATGATACGTCTTGGTTAGCACTCATAAGAACAGAGTGCTAACAAATAAGAGAAAACGAAATTATTGATTATAAAGGAGGCAATTATTATGAAGTTAGTACCTTTAGCAGACAGAGTTGTATTAAAGCAGCTTGTTGCAGAAGAAAAGACCAAGAGCGGTATCGTTCTCCCTGGTCAGAGTCAGGAAAAGCCCCAGCAGGCAGAAGTAATTGCTGTTGGTCCTGGTACCGATGAAGTAAAGATGGAAGTAAAGAAGGGAGACCTTGTTATTTACTCCAAGTATGCAGGCACAGAGGTTAAGCTTGATAAGGAAGAGTTCATTATCGTAAAGATGAACGACATTCACGCAGTTGTATCTAAATAATAAGAAGACAAATCTTATTGTGACACCTAATTATAATTCATATAAAAGGAGAAAAAGTCATGGCAAAAGAGATTAAATATGGCGCAGAAGCTAGAAGCGCTTTGGAAGCTGGCGTTAATAAGCTTGCAGATACTGTAAGTGTAACTTTAGGACCTAAGGGTAGAAATGTAGCATTAGAGAAGAGCTACGGTGCTCCCCTTATCACCAACGATGGTGTGACCATTGCAAAGGAAATTGAACTTCCCGATGCATTTGAGAACATGGGTGCACAGCTTGTAAAGGAAGCTGCAACCAAGACCAACGATGTAGCTGGTGATGGTACTACAACCGCTACCGTTCTTGCACAGGCAATGATTAATGAAGGTATGAAGAATTTAGCTGCTGGTGCAAATCCTATCATCCTTCGTAAAGGTATGAAGATGGCTACTGAGTGTGCAGTAGATTCTATCGCAAAGCAGAGCGCTAAGGTAAAGGGCTCTGAGCAGATTGCAAAGGTTGCTGCTATTTCTGCAGGTGATGAAGAAGTTGGTAAGATGGTTGCAGAGGCAATGGATAAGGTTTCTGGCAATGGTGTTATCACTATCGAAGAGTCCAAGACCATGAAGACCGAACTTGATCTTGTAGAAGGTATGCAGTTCGATCGTGGTTATATCTCTGCATATATGTGCACCGATATGGATAAGATGGAAGCAAATCTTGATGCACCTTACATCTTAATCACAGACAAGAAGATCAGCAATATTCAGGAAATCCTTCCTGTTCTTGAACAGATTGTACAGTCTGGCTCCAGACTTTTAATCATTGCTGAGGATGTAGAAGGTGAAGCACTTACCACCCTTATCGTTAATAAGCTTCGTGGTACCTTCAACGTTGTAGCTGTTAAGGCACCTGGTTATGGTGACAGAAGAAAGGCTATGCTTGAAGATATCGCAATCCTTACCGGTGGTACCGTTATTTCTGAGGAAGTTGGTATCGAATTAAAGGATGCTACGATGGATATGCTTGGCCGTGCAAAGAGCGTAAAGGTTAACAAGGATAATACGGTTATCGTAGATGGTGCTGGCCAGCAGAAGGCAATTAAGGGCCGTATCGCACAGATTAAGAACCAGATTGAAGATACAACTTCTGATTTTGATCGTGAGAAATTACAGGAGAGACTTGCAAAGCTTTCTGGCGGTGTTGCTGTTATCCGCGTTGGTGCTGCAACAGAAGCGGAGATGAAGGAAGCAAAACTTCGTATGGAAGATGCACTTGCAGCAACTCGTGCAGCCGTAGAAGAAGGTATTATCGCAGGTGGTGGATCTGCATACATCCATGCTACCAAGGCTGTTGAGAAGCTTGTAGCTACTTTGGAAGGTGATATTAAGACTGGTGCAAAGATTATTCTTAAGGCATTAGAGGCTCCTTTATTCCACATTGCTATGAATGCTGGATTAGAAGGAAGCGTAATCATCAACAAGGTAAAGGAATCCAAGGTTGGTACTGGTTTTGATGCATTAAATGAAACCTATGTAGATATGGTTGCTGCTGGCATCCTTGATCCTGCAAAGGTTACCAGAAGTGCATTGCAGAATGCATGCTCTGTGGCTTCTACCATGCTTACTACGGAGAGCTGTGTAGCTTCCATCAAAGAGCCTACACCCGCTCCTATGCCCGGCGCAGGCGGTATGGATGGCATGATGTAATTCCTGTTATCAGACTTTTACAAGGCAGGTCTCGTGGGACCTGCCTTTTTTATGGTAAAATTAAAGAAAAACCAAAAGGCGCAGAAAAATGAAAAATGTCAAAAAATGGAATCGTTTTATGCTAGGTGCTGTGTTAGCTGCTGGAATCCTTTCTGGCTGTAATGGCGCAGGTGGCAAAGAAGAAAGCACGGCAGAGGAGACCGTATCAGAAGATACTGCTTTGTCCGCGGATACGGTGCTTATAGAAGAAGCTACGGATACGATTCACATCTCTATTGATAAGACAAAAGCAAAATGTGATTTATCCCGTTCTATGACAGCAGCAGACCGTCCTGTTGATATTTTGTATGAAGAAGTATTGGATATTCTTGCGGGGAAGGAACCAGGCGAAGAAGCTGATTTGCGGGCATTTGCGCTAAATGTGTCGGAAGTGAGCGAAATCCTGGAACTAACAGCAGGGCAGGATATTACGCTTCTTTACAATGTGATAGTGGGAGATCTTGTACTTTCTCACACAGATACAGAAGTTTCTTTGAGTGGTTTGCAACTGAAAGAAATAGACGGTTTTGACCTGTCTGTTTTCTTGTCATTATTGCCGGAACTGGAAACCGTAGAGATGCTGGACTGCGGATATGATAATGACGAGATGGCAGAAATATGTGAGCAGTATGAAGACATCTTTTTCGTTTGGGAAGTTGTTCTGGAACACTGGACATTCCGTACAGATATCGTAGCCTTTACCTCTGATAAAACATGCGCAGATACTTTTTATATGCACAATGAAGATGCGAAGTATCTGAAATACTGCAAAAAACTGATGGCGCTGGATCTAGGACATAACTACGTTAATGATTTTTCGTTTCTTGAAAAACTAACGGATTTGCGCGTGCTTATTGTTGTAGACAATGTTCTTAGTACCAGAGCAGATGGTTCGCTGCATCACATTGAAGATTTATCTGTATTAAATAATCTAACGGAAATGCGCTATCTTGAAATCTTCAGTAATGCTATATCGGATATTAGTTTTCTAAACAATATGCCCAAATTAATGGATGTTAATATCAGCTATAATCCCATCTATGATGCTAGTCCATTGTTTGGACATCCTAGATTGCGAAGAATTTGGTTAGAGCATACCAATATCCCTGGCGGACAGATTGAGAAGCTTCGTGCGTCTTATCCCAATGCGAAAATAGTAAGTGTTGGTGAGGGTTCTATCGACCAGGGCTGGCGTGCAAATGAAGACTATTACGCGATGCGCAGGTGTTTTCACGAGAACATGATTGACCCCATTTTTCTGGAAGAATAAAAATTTGCACATTTGTACCGGGTACATTTGGTCCGATTTGTTATTTGCACATTTGTACCGGGTACAAATGTTAAAAAATATAGATGAATTTAGACAAAAACCGATTTACATAACATCATAATTCTCGGTATTTTAACGAAAATAAAAAAAATAAAAATTTTTGTTGACACGAAAAAATGGTTTTGATATTATATCTCTTGCGCTGAGCGAAAAGCAAAGCGGCGTGGAGAGGTATCGAAGCGGTCATAACGAGGCGGTCTTGAAAACCGTTTGCCTTCACGGGCGCGTGGGTTCGAATCCCACCCTCTCCGCTGGTGCCTCTCCAGAGAGACTTAAAACTGAAAAGAGATTTTAAGTGTAAGCCATTATGGAGAAGTACCCAAGCTGGCCGAAGGGACACCCCTGGAAAGGGTGCAGGTCGTTAACAGCGGCGCGAGGGTTCAAATCCCTCCTTCTCCGCTCGTGAGTTCAAACTCACAAAGTACCTTGACAAATAAACAGTAATGCAACCCTGAAAGATTCTAAGAAGATTTCAGAGCGAGACGGTTAATGAGAATTAACTGATCACGTAACATAAGTAAACAAAGATAGTCAGCAAGACTGACAGGATAAAGAAACTTTTTTTTAAGAGAGTTCGATCCTGGCTCAGGATGAACGCTGGCGGCGTGCTTAACACATGCAAGTCGAACGGAAACTTATTGAAACCTAGTGATATAAGTTTTAGTGGCGGACGGGTGAGTAACGCGTGGGTAACCT
>JAZLGW010000023.1:0-40154 GCA_045616465.1 Lachnospiraceae bacterium
CATCTCGGTATCTTCTGCGTATTTTAGAAATGTTACCACCTGCCTAAGTTCTGAGTGGAACTGTACTAACTCCTCTTCCTTAATTTCCTTCGGGGAGATTAAATTCAGTTTATAATCTATGGCGTGAGATAATATCACCTCATCCACTTCTGCATACATCTCCCGAAGAGATCTTGGTCCATCCCAAGGCTCCTCTCCAAAATAAAATACAAGAGTCACTACCGGAAGAAGTTTATCTTCCTTTGTAAATCCGCTCAGAAATTCCCCGGATGTCATCTGCTTATCTGCCTTAGTCTCTTTTACACTCTTTGACACCTGCGATGACAAATTCATCATGTCATAAAGTGCATTTCTAACAGGCATTGCATAATGCACATCCGATTGGGATTCTATTCCCAATATACAGTAATTTAGTTTCCCATCTGTCTTTACTGTACATAATCTTAATATATCACGAAGTTTAGTCACATCCACTGCTTTGCCACGGGCTGTCCCGAAAGGCAAAACAATTTCCTCTGGATCTCTTTCGTATAAATCCTCAGGATGTATTACCTGCTTGCCGTGATATAGAAACTGGTTGAAGGCATCCGCAAAAACCTCTGGTTTTCGCAGTAGCACTTTCGTTGCCAAATCCTTCTTTCCCATAAACCTCCATTCTGATACCTGAGGGAAAGATACTATGCTAATTATATAGCATCCAGCAGATATTGCGTACATAACTTCTTTGTAGCAATAACATATTTATATAATTACTGGCAGAATGCAAAATATACCCGCATTTGTTAACATAGCCGTACGGCATATTTTGATAATATTTGGGAGAAATTTGCCGAACGGCATATTTTATAGAATGAAAAAATACTGGATTCACAAGACTTGGGCATAACAATTCGTGAAAGACGAAAAGAATTGCATTATACACAGAACAGTTTTTCAAATTTCACAGGACTAAATGTTAACTTCATTTCGGATGTGGAAAGAGGGAAGAAAACAGCGAAAATAGAGAAAAGGATAAAATAGTGCACAACTTGCTTATATACATTGAAATAAATGGCGATGAAACATTTTGATAATATGATATATCAATTTCCAAATGCACTAAAAGCCTCTGCTGATAAATTATCCAAGCAGGGACTTAAAGACGTTAATGAAATCTACAACACTATCCTGGGTAAGGTATCTCTTTTCCGCACAGCTTTGGATACCTATTGATTTGCACCTCTCTCAAACTAGTTATACTGCGCATCGAAGATTCCGTTTGCTTTGGATACCTATTGATTTGCACCTCTCTCAAACAAATTCTGAAATCATATCCGCATCCATATCGCTTTGGATACCTATTGATTTGCACCTCTCTCAAACCAAGTAGTTAATCCTGATGATATGTATAAGCTTTGGATACCTATTGATTTGCACCTCTCTCAAACGGAAAAGATAAGGACGGAAACCCGAAAGAGGCTTTGGATACCTATTGATTTGCACCTCTCTCAAACAAGGAAAAGGATTCCAACAAGGAATGGTTGCTTTGGATACCTATTGATTTGCACCTCTCTCAAACGGTCTGCGGGCACGTTCCTAGCGGAGTATAGCTTTGGATACCTATTGATTTGCACCTCTCTCAAACCAACCTTCTGCGGTTCGTGCTTCTTCGGCTGCTTTGGATACCTATTGATTTGCACCTCTCTCAAACTAGGGTTTTAGGGGTGTCCCCTAACGCTTTGGATACCTATTGATTTGCACCTCTCTCAAACCTCGTTCGGATTGTATCATTTTTCCGTTCGGCTTTGGATACCTATTGATTTGCACCTCTCTCAAACGCAGCTTATGGTTGGAACGTATGCACATATGCTTTGGATACCTATTGATTTGCACCTCTCTCAAACAATAAAAAGGGTTAAGGGCGTTCGGCAGCTGCTTTGGATACCTATTGATTTGCACCTCTCTCAAACATCATGTTGTTGTTGATGATACTATTGATGCTTTGGATACCTATTGATTTGCACCTCTCTCAAACCATCTGCAAGGGTGTTTATCTTGTTTATTGCTTTGGATACCTATTGATTTGCACCTCTCTCAAACGAGTAATTCTGAATAGAGTCGAGGATCCTAGCTTTGGATACCTATTGATTTGCACCTCTCTCAAACAGGAGTGTTTATGGTATTCAATTTGGACAGCTTTGGATACCTATTGATTTGCACCTCTCTCAAACCATTTAGTATCTTATATAACAACTAACGAGGCTTTGGATACCTATTGATTTGCACCTCTCTCAAACCGAAGGTGAGAATTCTCTTGATGGTAGGGCGCTTTGGATACCTATTGATTTGCACCTCTCTCAAACAATCCACCTGCACGTCTATCAGACCATATAGCTTTGGATACCTATTGATTTGCACCTCTCTCAAACACTGAGGAAGTTCTTACCGATATGCTTCTTGCTTTGGATACCTATTGATTTGCACCTCTCTCAAACTCTTCTGTATCGGGCAAAGCCCGATAAACAGCTTTGGATACCTATTGATTTGCACCTCTCTCAAACTCAGTAGCACTGTATAACTCTAAATAATCGCTTTGGATACCTATTGATTTGCACCTCTCTCAAACTCGTTCTAAATGATTAAAAGGTGGGGTATAGCTTTGGATACCTATTGATTTGCACCTCTCTCAAACAACAACTTGAATCCTCAACTCTTGAAGTCTGCTTTGGATACCTATTGATTTGCACCTCTCTCAAACGTACGCTTGTTAATTATAATGATGGTTACTGCTTTGGATACCTATTGATTTGCACCTCTCTCAAACTTCTTTTCCATTTTATCCCAATGAGTAGACGCTTTGGATACCTATTGATTTGCACCTCTCTCAAACTCAGTCTACGTCCCTCGTGTGTCATTGTAAGCTTTGGATACCTATTGATTTGCACCTCTCTCAAACACCGCTTGCACATTTGGCAAAATGATATAGCTTTGGATACCTATTGATTTGCACCTCTCTCAAACTTTCGTCAATGTTTTTTTTTGTTTCTAACAGCTTTGGATACCTATTGATTTGCACCTCTCTCAAACAAGGTGATGTAAGAGAATTAGCGCCAGTCTGCTTTGGATACCTATTGATTTGCACCTCTCTCAAACTCTATTCCATTAGACACCACTTTCCTTGATGCTTTGGATACCTATTGATTTGCACCTCTCTCAAACTGAACCGAAACAAACGGAATCCGCTGCGTCGCTTTGGATACCTATTGATTTGCACCTCTCTCAAACAAGTATGTAAGGAGGAAGTGTTATGGAACAGCTTTGGATACCTATTGATTTGCACCTCTCTCAAACACTTCGTAGGTATTCCGTCAATTGTTAAGGCTTTGGATACCTATTGATTTGCACCTCTCTCAAACTGTATGTCTCGCATGCTTTTTCAAAGAATAGCTTTGGATACCTATTGATTTGCACCTCTCTCAAACCGCACTCCAATTGGTATAAATCTGTGAATCGCTTTGGATACCTATTGATTTGCACCTCTCTCAAACACCATTCGTTATGCGTTGCTTAAATCTCTAGCTTTGGATACCTATTGATTTGCACCTCTCTCAAACTCTTGCGTTGCATTCGGTAAGAATGGAGAGGCTTTGGATACCTATTGATTTGCACCTCTCTCAAACCCATATATCACCATCCGGTGCTTTGTGTCTGCTTTGGATACCTATTGATTTGCACCTCTCTCAAACCTCAAATTCAAGAATTACGATCCCCTTCGCAGGTACAATTCAATAGGAAATGTTGATTATATTTCGCATAAATCAGCATCTATAATGATTCTATTTTCACCATCTACTACTGGATATGCTTTATTTTCAAGGAACAAAACGTAAAACGCATGGGCATTCAACGTTTCAACTAAGTCCATATATTCTTTGTCCGAAATAAAACTACGAACATTTGCAAAAACAAATAATTTATCGCCCAGAAATTCTCTATTTAGATTAACATAATTATATATCTTCTCTGCAAAAGAATCTGAAACATCCTCTGCTTTAATTCCACACGCTTTAATAATTTGCGTTATTGATAACCTATCACAATAAAAATTAGCATCAAAATCTAATAAGATATCATCAACTATTGTCTCAATCTGCGACAACATTTGTTGTGTTTTTTCAAAATGAAATTCATCGACAGCAATTTGCTCAACCTTACTATTTACTTTTGTAATTAAAGATGTACTATTAATATCTAACTCAATTGGATTTATTATAAAGTCACAGTACTTTTTAACCGAAACTTCCTTATCCTTTAAGGATAGCACAGAGTCACCATCATCACCATTAATCTGATTAACTATATCCATAACAAAATTATAATAGAATTTCTGATTTTCAATAATAAGAGATACCACTCTATTTTTCGAAAAATCTAATACTGTTGTTATTTCTGGGTGTGATAATTTCATAAAAATATTGTTCTTTCGTCCGAATCTAAGAAGGTTTTTACTGAATTTCCAACCAAGTACTCCATTTTGGAATATTGTTTTTCTGTAACAGACAATACTTGCACCAGTCCTTCCGGAGGTTTAACCTTTCTAATTCCTGCTATGGCGTTTTTTTCTGCCGTCTGATTAAGTACCATCCTGCAATAAACGGACTCCTGTAACATAAAAAAACCATTTTTGATTAACTCTTTGCGGAATTTTCTATAATTTCTTCGATTCTCGGCTGTTTTTGTTGGTAAATCAAAAAACACCATTATTCTCATAAATCTATAACTCATACGGAATAAAATGTAATATACGAAGGTTCTTTCTCTGTTAACGCATCTAAAACACTTTTCACATATATTTTTATTGCATTCGGAAGAACTTGTCGCATATGATTAATTGTCACTTCTTCTTCAAAAATCTTTATCATATAATGTTTTTCTTCTTTATCAAAAAATTTCAGTGTTCCCTTTTTCACATACCGATCTACAATAATTCTAAAAGGTTCCATTAAATCACTTGCTAAATTATATGGATTATATATATTATCATGAAACAATCCTAGTTGCGTTGAATATCCATTTGCAACAATTTCTCGGGTAACACAAGAAAGAATTAATGCATATCCATAGTCAAGCGCCGCATTATCTGTTATTTCTGCGTCTCTACTAAATTCCATTCCAAATACTGCGTTAAAATATACTTTTGCAGCGTGTCCTTCTCTATTTGTCTGATCCCTATATTGTATTTCATCGATATAGGTGGATAATAATCTAGACTCTTCTTCTTTTCCAAGATCTTTTAGAAAATCCCTTTGTTTACAAATCTTCTCCTGAACGATCTTTGTCCAGATTTCTCCCTTCACTGTTTCATCCCAGTTAACCTGTATCTTTAATTTTCTTGAACAATCATGACTTCCATAGAAGGGTATCAATCCTGCCAAAGGATTATGCGTTTTATCACAAAATATCACATTAATCTTCTTTTGAATTAATGCCTCTAATAAACATCCTGTCATAGAAACAGCTGGATTTTCAATAATCAATATATCAATCTCATCCAGAAAAACTCTCTTGGTTTCTTCTCCCCTGACTTCAAGATAATTCATTTTAAGATCTAGCTTACTTCGATTTTCTATTGTTATTGTTCTAAAACTCATGATAGATGACGTAAATCCACAAAATTACTAGTAAATAGACCTGATGAAGATTCATTTTCTAACAAAACATTTTTCCTATCTTTTATTATGTTAGATATTTTTGAACTCATAGTTATAACCCCTGCTTGACCACTACCATCTAATTTTTTTAAATTACACCCCGTTGTTCTTCCTGTAGCAAACAAATTAACTATATCTAATATCGTTTGTACCTGCTCTTCTAGACTCAAGTCAATAAATTTTTCTCTTCCTTTAACAAGAATCGATACCTGATTACTCAAAGCAATTGCGTAAATTGTACATTCTATTTTTTTTACCAACAAATCATATAATTCTATATTTGTTTCTTTTGAAATACCATCATATTCATAATCAAGAATAACTGATTTGTTTGCCTTCTTTTTTTCGATATACTTCGTAAGTTTTTTAATATATATTTCTTTCTCATATCCAACGTTTATTGGCATCATAGAAGATAGTGATATTATTTTTCCGCCATTAGACTTTCCTGCCATACAAAATCTGAAACCATCAATAACAATGTTTGCATTAATCTTAATTTCCTTCAATCCCATCGGAAAACCTAACACCGTAATATCATTAACATCTCTTCCCTCAATTGATGCGATCGTTTCTCGGCAATAGTTCTTCGCAAATTCTTCATCCTTGAATACTTTACTAACTACCATTCCTTCCACTGGCATAAACATTGCATCCGTTACAGTTTTTTTCTTGGAACTATCCTCATACTTAACCAACAAAAAGCAGGCAGCCATGGAATTGTTATATCCACCATACTTTGCAGTATCCAATCCCTTTTTAAGAGGTATTAATCCCTCCTTTGCTTTTTCAGGATTCTGATTAAATAGCCCTCCTTTTCTGATAAAAGCATACCTTGTATAGTGAATATTATTCTTCAAAAGAGTCTTTCGGATTCTACCAATATCGTTTTCTCCATTCCAAACCAAACGATTTCCATCATGTACTTCATGTGTAAAAATCGTCTTAGGATTCACCGAATATTCTTGATTTACTGTAAATCTTTTCTTGTTGAATCTAGTATTATAAACATCACCGCAAACCACATTTAAATATGCATCCTTGGCATGATGAAGATCATTAATCGTACGACACTTTAATATGTCAAAATTCTGTCTAAAATCTGATGCTAATCCTGCTTTAACATATACTATTTCTGTGTCAGGATACAGTTTCTGCAAAACCGTTGCTATTGCCTTAGTAGATTGACGTGTCTCAACTAATTGACGATTAATAAATCCCATTTTCTCGTCTTCCGTAAACGGTGTGGTTCTTGTTAATCTCTTATACTTTTCTTCTGTAATTAATCCTCTTTCTTTATATGAAAACCAAATCGGTTTCATTTTCTCCTGCACCCCAGGAAGTGCATGATTGATAGGATATTTATTACCCTTTTGACCGTTTAGTTCCGACTTAACAAGAATTTTATTGCTTATACTATTGTCCGTTACATACGACTGCGGATAAATATGCTCAATATCATATAATTTGGAACCAAGCTTCTCAATGTCTATATTTTCCCCAGAGTACATACACTTTCCGAGTTGCATAAAATATAAATACAACTTTTCATCTTGTAATTCATTATCTGTTTTTCCTTCAAGTAACTTACTTAGCATCGCCACTTCATTAGGATATGACTTTTTATAATCCGCATACTTTTCCTGAATATTTACTCTTCTGCTTTTAGTCCTCTTTCCTTTTTCTCCACCACCTCTTGCCATTTCAACAAAGATTTTCTTGGGCGGACACTTCGTCGCTTTCACAATATCTTTAACTACTGCTAATGTTCTATATATAGGTCTTCGTACCGCGTTTGATACATATAAATCATCCAGCAAAGAATCTATACTTGCTGGATTCTCCTCATAATATTGTTTTCTACATTCTTCCATTTCCTCTCCAAATGTAAATAAATCAGAATGTATCAACTCCATTAAATTTATATTGTAATTCCACAAAGCTTGAATAATCGATGTTTGCTCACCTGTATTTTTATCTGCCGCTTTTAATCCTTCCAAAAACAGCTTTGAAAGCCGTCCAAAATCTGCATATTTTAATTTAGATACATAGTTTAAATCTGCTTCTTCTAGCTGAGGATAGGACTCTTTGATTTTTTTCTTAACGCGCTTTTTATCTTCTACATAGGTAATTAGCGTTACAATATCTTCTGCATCATTTTCTGTAAGGACCCCACTTTCTATTAGTCTTCTAAAATCATGATACGCCTTTAAAGAGGACTTTATAGTAATATCTACACCTGTGAGTTCAAAATCCTTATCTCCAATCTTCCCCAAATGATTGGTTTTAATATATTCCCTTATCTTAGAAACACTTACTGTTCTATACTTTTTAAACAAGTCTTCATATATCGCCTGTTTTAATTCAACATCAATTCTATTCCCATTAATTCTAAGATTGTTAATCTCATTTAAAACCATAAATTTTGCATAAAGAAGAGAATTTTTGGGTAAAACCTTTTCTCCTGGAATGTATGTACAAGTATTTGTTAATTTATCCATAAATGCCTGCTCACTAGCATCTAAATCTACTACTTCTTCAAAATTCCAAGGATAAATCCGCCCTTCCTTCTTTCTCACAATCCATGCAAATCTTGAGCCATCTTTGTGAAGTGGTCCAACATAGTAAGGAATACGATATTCCATAATAGAAAGAATTTTATCTTTCGTTATATAGCCCATATCATCTCTTTCACTCAAAAACGGAAGATATGCTGATGCGTTTTCTAAAATCTGTTTCAATTCAGAATAATATAACTGATAAGGAATAACTCGATTATCACCCATAACCTGCTTTGGCATAAATGTTCCTAAATCAAGGCGATTCAACATATCTTCATAAAATCCCCTATCCACTTCATCAACATCTATGGATTTAACAAGTCCCTTTATATACTGACAAAACTCTTCTTGGGATGCTTTATCCTTACACTCTTTTCCTCTGCATTCGTTAATCACTTTTTTAGATAAACCGCTAAAATTATAGGAATATGATACATAATTTGTCTCTCCTGGCTCAGTAAATACGATTTTATACTTCTTAGGGAGATACTTCTTGATAAATGATTTTAAATTTTTTAAATCTTCTTTATGCTGTTCAAAAACATGAATTTTTGCATCCGAAATACATGTGCTACCTCCTGCTGCGTCATACAATAAGGACCAATCATAAACAGCACGTAACTTTATTAATAAATCAGCATATTCTTCAGTGTTAGCAATGGCATTTAAAAAGTCTTCTTCTGACTTTTTAAAACATATTGTTATCTTCTCCTCTACTTCTATTTTCGGAAATAACTTTGATACCTCTACAACTGCGCCAGACAAGAGTTTTATTAGCCACTCTGTACTACACTCTTCATCTTCATATTTCGGGAATTTTCCACCATATATTTTTTCCTTAAAACTATCCGTTTTAGTCTTTATTCCTACCTTTTCTAATAGAATAGCCCTAATATACTTCTGATTTTCATCTGTATCAGCCCATGGTAAATCTATTTCATTTTCTTCGAAACAATTTACCATATCTGAATATACCTTAGAAAAATCTAAAACTTCTGATACATTATCCTTATTTACCTCGCTTAAAAAATGCCCCCTATGCGAAACGAGCCATGCCGTTGCCAAATACACTAAACGAACATCGTGTTTTTCTTTATTGTCTATTAAATCTTTTATCAAATGATGAATTGTTGGATACTTTGCATAATAAGCAATATCATCAAAATCCTTATCTACAAATAGAGTATATTTATCCTCTCCCGCATCTTCTCTTAACAATGAACTCTGCTGTAACCGAATAAAGAAACGATCATCAACATTTCCAATTTCTTTTGAAAATAACTCCTGAATCAAATGAATTCTTTGCTGTTTTCTATTTAATCTTCTACGACTAGAACGAAAGGATCTTGTGTCTGCGCACTGCTTTCCTTCTTCAAACACATGAGAACCCCACATTGGTTCCCCTTTATATTTTAAAAGATTATACTGCTCATCTGTTGTTGCATAACCACAAGAATTAGTTCCTACATCAAGTCCAAGATAATAATCTTCGTATTTCATATTGAATCTTCCTTCCTTTTGTGATAATATCTTTTTAGCAAGTCGGATACCTATTGATTTGCATCCCGAGTTCAAATAACGTTATTGCAACGAAATCGCCGGTTTACCGGTTGTACAGTGTGTACATTTGAAGACTACGTAAGTAGTCTTTTTTATTTTACTACATCTCCATTATTTTTTCTATCCCATAAATAGGACTATAACACCATAAAAATCTACTATAATTAAATTTTTATACCCTTCCTTTTTTCTTGCAACTCCCATTTCCCCCAAAATCCCTTATTTTAAAGCATTTTCAATCCATTTTTGCAAATTTTCGAACATGAACTATGGGCTGATTCTGCAAATTTTCGAATATGAAATTTTCCGTATACGACAAATTTTCGACCATAAATACAAAAAGTCCGCCAAACAAAGTGATTTTTTCACCCTGCCTGGTGGACCTCTATCATTCTACAATTTATCTTCCCTTAATCTCTATCCGGTCTAATATTCCCTGTACACTGACACCGGGGTGGGTAAGGTACATGCGCATGACATCCTCCACAAATTCTTTTCCCGCACCGGTTTTGCGACAAATCACTTCTACCTGCTTATTTCCTTGAATAAGGCGGATAATCGTTTTTACAAGAGAATATAGTTCCTTTTCCGAAGTATTTTCCCTTTTTTTCTCCTTATCCAGCTTCGCTGTTTTGGCGTGGCCATAATAGATAATCTTCGGTTTTCGAGACAGGATTTTTTTCCAGCTCTCTTCTATGATCGTTCCTTTATGCAGTTCTAACTCATAAAGCGGATTTAAGTCACCAACAAATACCTCACCACTATTTAGGCATAAGGATATACTGTCATCACTGTGCCCCGGCGTTCCTAGTATTTCTGCTTGCAAACCCATCTGCCCAAGAAGTTCTTTTCCTTCCTCAAAGGAAACGGATAGAATACTCCCATCTTCTATTGGTAGAAAATCGTATTTTGCTTCCTTTTTGAATATGGAATCTGCAAAATGCACATAGTCTTTCTGCACAGGAAAGACGAGAATCTGTGGGCCAAGTCCAGCAATATTCTGGGCAATCCCCATATGATCCGGATGAAAATGAGATAGCAGAATATATTTTATTTCACGAATAGAGACATTGATTTTTCCTAGTGCTCTGCAAAAGTCTGGGAAGGTTCCTGCCCACCCTGTATCCCAGAGGATATAACCACCTGAGCCTTTTATAAGATATGTATTTGTATTAGCGTACTTTAATTCCAGTATCACAATAATCTTCATCCTCAAACATTCTTTATATATAATCTTACCATTTTTATTGTTTGCAAAGCGCAGATTCTTCATAAAAAAACAGGTCCCAATCAGGACCTGTCTTCCATACTTCTATTAAATTCTTCTTACAGACCAAGCTGGGTTAACTCTTCAACGGTTGCGTCAACCATCTTCTCACCAGTCTTTGCTTTCTTTCCGAAAGCAGCACCAAGACCTGCGATGCCATCGGTAAGTGCATCTAAAACAGCATTCTTTGCCATATTTCCAAAATCGCCTGCAATGTCATGGCTAAGCATAATCTGAACCTTGTTAGATCCCTTAGCTTTCATAAGCTGAACCCATACCTGATTCTGACGATCAACAGGAGGGAAGCAGATAACCTGTGCAAAACCATGCTTTGTTAAGCTTGGTTCACCAGCACTCCAATCGGTCTTTGTCTTCATTGCTGCAATTAACTCTTCAAAAGTATATTCCTTGCTAAGTTCAACCTTCTTAATTTTAATTCCGAATGCCATAATTTTCTCCTTTCAAATGCGATTTCTCGCTCCTCATAATTTTCTCTATCATTCTACATTTTAGAAAAAATAGTACAAGAGCAAAATCATTAAAATCAACATTTGAGCATGAAAGTCACGCATTTGGACGAAATTTACTTGGTACCATCCGTTCCATTTTCGATTTTTCGAAACCACGCATGGATTTCTTTGGCTATATGTTCGGGAATTCCTGCACGGCTTACCAGTTCTTCTACGGATGCATCTTTGATTTCCGCAGTATTGGTAAATGCCTTCATAAGCGCAAGTCTTCTCTTCGGGCCAATCCCCGGAATATCATCTAAGACGGATTTCACCTGTTCTTTGCTTCTTAATGATCGATGATATTCAATCGCAAATCGGTGGGCTTCGTCCTGTACACGGGTGATGAGCTTAAAGCTTTCACTATGTGTATCAATGGGAAGTTCCACGTTGTTATAATATACACCTCTGGTTCTATGATGATCATCCTTGACCATACCGCATACAGGAACAGAAATCCCAAGTTCTCCCATAACCTCAAGCGCAATATTTACCTGCCCACGGCCACCGTCCATGAGTAGCAAATCAGGAAAACGATCAAACCCGCCGCCTTCCTCGCGAAGACCATGCGAAAATCTTCTCGTTAATGCTTCTCGCATACAGGCATAATCATCGGGCCCTGCTACCGTCTTCATCTTAAACTTTCGATAATCACTTTTCTTCGGTTTTCCATCTTCAAACACCACCATGGATGCCACATTTTCAAAACCAGAAGTATTGGAAATATCAAAGGCCTCCATTCGGCAAATAGAAGGCAAATCCAGGAGTTTTTCTATTTCATGAACGGCGCCTGTCGTTCTCGCCTGTTCCAGTTTAATTTTCTCCTTGTCCGTAGATAAAACCAGCGCTGCATTTTTAGCGGCAAGTTCCACCATTTTTTCCTTCTGTCCAATCTTAGGAAGAATGAAATGTACGGCTCCTCCTCTTTTTTCGGATAAGAAGGAAGTAAGCAGTTCTTCTTCCTCAGAAAGAATATTATGGGAAAGAAAAATATCTCTTGGAATAAAGGGTGTTCCCGCATAGAACTGTTTAATAAAATCTGTGATCAGCTCTTCGTCTGAGGTATCCTCAACATGATCCATATAATAATGTTCCCGGCCAACCATTCGTCCAGATCGCAGGAAAAAAATCTGTACAACCGCTTCCTTTTCTTCTCTCGCAATCGCAATGATATCTCTATCATCTAATCCGCTGTCTTCTATCTTTTGTTTCTGGCTCACCGCAGTAACATGTTCTAACAAATCGCGCACCTTGGCAGCTTCTTCAAATTCCAGATTTTCTGAAAGTGCCATCATTTGCTCTTTTAATTTTCTTTGTAAAGGTGCATAGTTGCCGCCCAGGAATTCCATGGCACCTTTTAATCTCTGCCCATACTCCTCTTCTGAAACCTCACCCCGACATGGACCACAACATTTTTCAATATGATAATTTAAGCAGGGCCTCTGCTTTCCAATCTCTGCCGGCAAAGATCGGGTACAACTACGAAGTCCATAGATTTTATTTAATAAATCAATGGTTGCCTTAACAGACTGGGAAGATGTATAGGGGCCAAAATATTTTGCCTTATCCTTTTTCAGGGTTCTGGAAAATAGAATTCTTGGATAGGCTTCATTGACCGTTACTTTGATATAAGGATAAGTCTTATCATCCATAAGCATGGTATTATACTTAGGACGATGTTCCTTAATTAAATTATTTTCAAGAACAAGAGCCTCTAATTCTGTATCTGTAATAATGTACTCAAAATAATCAATCAAAGAAACCATACGGTCTATTTTAGGACCACGACCAATATTTTCCTTAAAATAGGACCGGACACGATTGAATAAATTTTTTGCTTTTCCCACGTAAATAATGGCATCTTCTGCATCATGCATGAGATAGACACCTGGTTTTTTGGGTAATTTCTGTAATTCTTCTTTTACATCAAAATTGGGATTCATACTTCTTTCATTATACCCCATTTCGAGGCCGGGTTTCTAACGTAAAAAAGGGGCCAGGCATTCCTGACCCCTCCGGGTAATTACCACTTAGAAATTATCTTCATGCACTTCAAAATAGCTCTGAGGATGGTTGCAGGTAGGACATACTTCTGGTGCCTCAGTACCTACTACGATGTGACCACAATTGCGGCACTCCCAAACCTTAACCTCGCTCTTCTTGAATACTTCCTGCATTTCAACATTTTTAAGGAGGGCGCGATATCTTTCTTCATGATGCTTTTCAATCGCAGCTACCAGTCTAAACTTCTCAGCAAGCTCAGGAAATCCTTCTTCTTCCGCAGTCTTTGCAAAACCTTCATACATATCGGTCCACTCGAAATTCTCACCTTCGGCTGCAGCAGCAAGATTCTCCTTGGTGTCACCAATACCATTTAATTCTTTAAACCATAATTTTGCATGTTCTTTTTCATTATCTGCAGTTTTTAAGAAGAGAGCTGCAATCTGCTCATAGCCTTCCTTCTTTGCCTTAGACGCGAAATAGGTGTACTTATTTCTTGCCTGAGACTCTCCTGCAAATGCTGCTTCAAGATTCTTCTCTGTCTGGGTTCCTGCGTACTTACTCACGGTTTTTTCCTCCTTTAACACTTCCACTTTATCACCACTTTGTTTACATACAGGGCATACGGCTTCCTGTCCATCCGCTACTTCAAATTCTGCACCGCATACTTTACACTTAAACTTTGCCATTGTCTTTCTCCTTCGCTCTATTTACATAATTTACAAAGATGGAACAATTGTAAATCATAAGACGCAATATCGGTTCCGGCTTCTTTTTCCAGCTCACGCTTACGATTTTTCAAAAATAAATCTTCTATCTTTCCACACTTACTGCATATCAGATGATCGTGCGGTTTTAATTTGTCGTAGTGTTCCGGATGTCCCGGAATAGAAATCTTCCGAATTCGTCCCTCCATAGAAAGGTTGTTTAAGTTATTATAAACCGTTGCCATGGACATCGACTGCTGTCTATCGTGAAGTAGTTGGTACACGTCCTCCGCAGTGGGATGACAGGTCACCTCTTCAATCAAATTCAAGATAATGTTTCCATTCTTTGTCATGTTAGATAACTCCACTGGTACTACCCTTACCAGATTTTAATACCTATAACTCTTTTTTCCAAAGACCATGAAGATTGCAATATGCATAAGCAGCAATCACTTCATCGTCGCAGCAGAGTTTAAAGCATGCCTTGGGTTCATCGCCGGGCTTTAACTGCTTCTTCTGCATACCCTGCTTGGTTTCAATTGCTACCCACTCGATATAGTGAGCATCCATCATAGGATGAGCAGCTTCGCCAATACATACGGTTACTTTGCACTCTTCTACAGAAACGACGGGTACATGCTTTTCGTGCGCACCATCTGTTGAACAGGGAACAAGCTCCTTCATTTCCTTCCCACAACAGATTGTAGGAACAGCCGTTTCTTTCACTACTTCCACAATCTTTCCACATGTCTCACAAATATAAAATTTTAGTGCCATTCTTATTTCCTCCTAAGCAAATAATAGTACTCTTTGCCCTTTCTTCTAAAATAAGAATTATAATTATTCTAAATCTATTTCTAAGTTTTGTCAATCGGATCTGGCGTGCCCTGTTTCGGACCATTTGTACCGGGTACATTTGGCCCGATTTGAACAAATGTACCCGGTACAAATGGTCCGAAAATAAAAAGGTCCCAAATGCGCACTACACTTGGGACCTTTTTTAATTACTCTTCGTCGCTTCTATTCTGATAATTTCTCTTCTTCAGAGCTTCCTCAAATTCTTTATCGACGGAATTCTTAGGCTTATCTTCTGTTTCCTGACTGGTCTCAGACTCTTCCGTATTTTCTGAAGGAGTCTTTGGCGACTCTATCGTTTGCTGCTTTTTCTCCCAGGGAAGCGGGGAGTTACTGTTTAGGGTTACAGTCACCCCATCCCCAACGTAATGGCTCTGCCCTGTGGAAGCAGGCGGTACGGGAGGCTTTGGCTCCTCATAGGTATCCATACTGCTTGCAGGCGGAACAGAAGGAGGCTCCGTTCCAGAAATAATCTTTGCCATCTCGACATCTTCTGCTCTTCTTCTTTCTTCCTGCGCCTTCTTTAATTCTTTTAATGTACTCTTTCCCTTATCCTCGGTGGGCATGGGAATTCCTTTGGCCTCGCAGAAAATCTCCATAAATTCGTGACCCGTAATGGTTTCCTTCTCGATAAGATATGCTGCAATCTTATCCATAACATCACGGTTTTCTTTTAAGAGACGCTTTGCTTCCTTATAGCTCTCTTTTAAAATCTTCATCACTTCGTTATCGATATCTGCTGCCGTCTCATCCGCACAATTTAATACCGCTCTATGATCCAGATACTGACTTTCCACGGTCTCTAATCCCATTAAGCCAAATTTCTTACTCATACCAAAACGAGTAACCATGGCTCTGGCTATACGGGTTGCCTTCTCAATATCATTTGCAGCACCTGTCGTTACCGTATCAAAGACAATATCTTCCGCTGCACGACCACCTAATAAGCTTACAAGCTCTGCACGAAGTTCAAGCTCTGTCTGGGTAGACTTTTCTTCTTCTGGATAGCTCAGTACATAACCAAGAGCACCCATCATTCGAGGAATAATCGTAATCTTCTGAACCGGTTCGGAATTCTTTTGCAGTGCAGAAATTAAGGCATGACCTACTTCATGATAGGTAACAATCTTTCTCTCCTCAGGAGAAAGAATCTTATCCTTCTTCTCCTTACCCATGGATACTAATTCAACAGCATCTAATAAATCCTGCTGACAAACATATTCTCTCTTGCGTTTTACCGCTAAGATTGCGGACTCATTAATCATATTGGCAAGGTCTGCACCAACTGCACCAACCGTTGCAAGAGCAATGGCATTTAGATCAACTGTTTCATCCATCTTAACATTTCTTGCATGAACTGCCAGAATATCTACACGTCCTTTAAGATCAGGCTCTTCCACTATGACACGTCTATCAAAACGGCCAGGACGAAGTAACGCCTTATCCAGTATTTCTGGACGGTTCGTAGCTGCTAAAAGAATAATACCCTTCTTTGCATCAAAACCATCCATTTCAGAGAGGAGCTGGTTTAAGGTCTGTTCTCTTTCTTCGTTTCCTCCGCCATACTTACTATCACGGCTTCTACCAATTGCATCAATCTCATCAATGAAAATGATACAAGGTGCATTCTTCTCTGCTTCTTTAAACAAATCTCTTACACGGGAAGCACCGACACCGACATATAACTCGATAAAATCAGAACCTGCAAGAGAGAAGAAGGGCACATGCGCTTCTCCCGCAACGGCCTTTGCAAGTAAAGTCTTACCTGTACCGGGAGGGCCTACTAATAAGGCACCCTTCGGAATCTTTGCACCAATTTTTGCGTACTTTTCTGGATTGTGAAGGAAATCAACAATTTCTACTAAGGATTCTTTCGCTTCCTCTTCCCCTGCAACATCCTTAAAGGTTACACCGGTTTCTTTTTCACCATACATTTTGGCATGGCTCTTGCCAACGCCAAAGATTCCACCGCCGCCACCTTTTCCCATACGACGGAACAGAAGACTCATAAGTCCCCACATAATTAATATAGGAAGAACATAGGTTAGTAAAATAGAAAGAATCACATTGGATCCGCTCTCAACCTGTCCGGTGGTTTCTACACCCTTTCTGAGAAGTCTTCCTGTTACGGTTTCCTCATCTTCAATAAGCGCAGTATACATAGAGGTTGGTCCATAGATATCACTGCCAGAAGGAACCGAGAAGGTGATTCTGTCTGACTGGATGGTCGCTTCCTCAATGGAACCAGACTCTAAGTAATTAAGGAAGGTATTATAAGAAACTTCCTTTGCAGAACCACTACCTGTAAAAAGACGCACAATATAACTGGCAATTAAAATACAAACGACTGCTACAATAATAAACAACAGCGGGCTCGGTCTGTCCGACTTATGATTTCCACCACCCTGGTTATTTCCACGCTGATTATCGCCAGAACCGCCGCCCTCAGCCATCATTGTTCTATTCACATGATTTCTAAACTTATCCATAATTTCCTCATATATAAAATAAAATATTGTTACCTATTATACTAAATTCGCAAACGCTTAGGCAAGAAAGGAAAGTGTCTATCTTATGAACTTTCTATGTCTATAAATTACGCTCCATAAGGGACTGGCCATTCTCCTTAACCCATCTTTCTGCTGCTTTATACCCGGGTAATATCTTCGCTACCTCCGCATAAAAACGAGGAGAATGATTCATCTCTATGCGATGACAAAGTTCATGAACTACAATGTAATCCATCACCTCTTCCGGCATTAGCATCAGCAGAACGTTAAAATTCAAATTCCCTTTGGCAGAACAACTCCCCCATCTAGTATGCTGGTTTCGTATGGTAATGCGACCGTACGTCACGCCAATTTTTTCTGCATAGAACTTCACCTTCTGTGGAATGACCTCTAAGGCTTTGTCCCCCAGATTTTCTAATTCCTGTTTGGTTAGTTTTTCTACCGGCGGCTTATTCTTTCTGATTTCATTTTGAAATCGAACCTTTCGAATACTGGTCTCAATCCATTCCTTTTTTTCCGAAAGAACCCGATTAATATCTGCATTACTTGCCCACTTTGGCGCACGTACAACGACAGCGCCTTCCTTTGTGATTTCAAGACCAATGCTTTTCTTTCTATTTTCTGAACGTTTCACAAGAATGGTTACTTCTTCTGACATTTTTTATCCCCGAAGTCTTTCAATAAGTTCTTCTAGCGTTGATTCAATATCCTTATTTTCTTCGTCTATGGTAATATCTGCATATTCCTCATAGAGCGGTCTTCTTTCTTCAAATAAGTCTGCCAGCGTCTGGTCGTCCCTAATAACAACGCCTCTGCATTTTAAATTCCCTAGACGTTTTTCCAGAGAAGAAAGGCCCAGCTTCAAATATACAACCGTTCCGATTTTCGTAAGATGTGCCATCGCTTCTTTTCCATAAACAACGCTACCGCCTGTGGCAATTACGCTGCGGTTTACATCTAGGGATGCATTCACTTCATTTTCAACCACGCGAAATCCTTCAATCCCCTTTTCTGCAATAATATCTTTTAGTAGCTTTCCCGTTTTTTTCTGGATGACCAAATCTGCATCGATAAAATCATATCCTAACTCTTTGGCAAGAATAACACCGATGGTACTCTTTCCTACGCCAGGCATACCAATTAATACAACATTTTCTTTCACTTCTACGGTCTTCCTCCCACTCTGCGCACGGCGTCCTTCCAGCCTGCAAGTTTTTCTTCACGCTTCTCGAGTGATAACTGCGGATCAAATTTTCTATCTACTTTCTGCTTACTAATGAGTTCTTCTTTGGAAGACCAGAAGGAAACGGCGAGTCCTGCCAGATATGCTGCACCTAACGCTGTGGTTTCAACACAGCTGGGACGAACCACGGGAAGGTGACTAATGTCTGCCTGCATCTGCATAAGTAAACTATTGGCACTGGCGCCTCCGTCCACTTTGAGCGATACCAAATCCTTCTTTAAATCCTCTCCCATCGCAACTAATACATCATTTACCTGATACGCCAAGGATTCTAAGGTAGCACGCACAATATGATGTTTATTGACACCTCTGGTCAGTCCCAAAATGGCCCCTCTTGCATAAGCATCCCAGTAAGGTGCACCAAGTCCTGTAAAAGCGGGTACCACATAACAGCCCGCTGTGTCTTTTACAGCTCCTGCCATATATTCAGAATCTGCTGCGTTTTCTATAATCTGTAACTCGTCCCGCAGCCACTGGATTGCAGCACCTGCCACGAAGATAGATCCTTCCAGTGCATAATTTACTTTTCCATCTAATCCCCAGGCAATAGAAGTTACAAGACCATGCTCGGAATATACCGGTTCTTCTCCTGTATTCATTAATAAAAAACAACCGGTTCCGTATGTGTTCTTTGCCTCACCTTCTTCAAAACAGGTCTGACCAAAAAGTGCGGCCTGCTGATCCCCGGCAGCTCCTGCGATAGAAATCGGTGCGCCAAAAAGTGCGGGATCGGTTTGTCCATATACCTGTGAAGAAGGTACCGCCTTTGGCAACATTTCCTCAGGAATTTGCAGTTCTGCTAAGATTTCTTTATCCCAGCACAAATCGTGAATATTAAATAACATGGTGCGGGAAGCATTGGAATAATCCGTTACATGTACTTCACCACCCGTAAGTTTCCAAATCAGCCAGGTCTCTACGGTACCAAAAAGAAGTTCCCCTTTTTTTGCTCTTTCTCTGACTCCCTCTGTGTGGTCTAATATCCATTTTAGTTTGGTAGCAGAAAAATAGGCATCTAACACCAATCCCGTTTTCTTTCGAAATACTTCGGTCAGTCCTTTTTCTTTCAGGGCATCTGCCATATCTGCTGTACGTCTGCACTGCCAAACAATTGCAGGGCAGATGGGCTGTCCCGATTCTTTATCCCAAACAATGGTTGTTTCTCTTTGGTTCGTAATACCAATAGCCGCTATATCGGTTGCCTTTGCAGAAACATTATAAAGCGCCTCTTTTGCTACGGAAAACATCGTCTTCCAGATTTCCTCTGCATCGTGCTCTACCCAGCCGGGCTCTGGAAAGTACTGGGTAAACTCCTTCTGCGACACAGAGACAATCTTCCCATCGTGGTCAAATAAAATCGCTCTGTTACTTGTTGTCCCTGCATCTAGTGCCAATATGTATTTACTCATTGCTTGCCCCCCCTAAAAGTCGCGCGTAATATTTTTCACCCAACGATATTTTTTATAATGTATATAAACTGCTGGAATCTTTACGAATTCATCTAGTGTTAGGATAAAGGCCACCCACATAACTGGAAGCTTCCATACAAATGCTGCTAAAAATCCAATCGGTACAATCACTGCCCAGAGAGTAACTACATCACAAATCATACCAAACTTTGTATCACCGCCTGCTGGGAAGATTCCAGCAATGATGGTTGAGTTTAGCGAATTGCCTATGATATAGTAGCTTGCATACATTAGCATTCCTTTTAAGTACACATGGGCCTGATCCGATAACCGCGTCATAAAATGTAATACAACTGGAATAAGTGCTAATATCACTAATCCACTGATAACTCCAATCCAAATGGAAAGTCTTACAAATTTACCTCCCATTCGCTTTGCTTTCTCTAATTCTCCTGCACCCAGTGCATTTCCAATCATAATGGAAACACCTGCTGCCACACCCCAGCAGAAGCTGGCAATCATACTTCTTAATATATTCGAAATGGAATTGGCAGCTACCGCATCATTTCCAAGATGTCCCATAATAACAGAATACATGGTTACACCACATCCCCAGCCAAGCTGGTTTATGAGTAATGGAACGGTATACTTCCAATAATCTCTATGTAAAGTTTTTCCTTTAATAACAAGGAGTTCCCTGGGCGTTACAGAAGGGCATTTCTTCTGCGCGATAACTATGATAATGCAAATAAGCTCTACAACTCTTGCAATAACCGTAGCAATGGCCGCACCCACAATACCAAGTTTCGGTGCACCAAGATATCCGAAGATAAGAATCGCATTACAAATGATATTGATCACAACGGCAAGGGAACCAATCATGGAGCTTAACGTTGCTCTGCCAACTACCTTCATACATCCTAAATACACCTGCGTAAATCCCGTTAGTACATAGGAAAGCGACACCGCCCGCAGATATTTCGCGCCAATGTCGATTAACACTTCTTCATTGGTAAAGAAATGCATAATCTGTTTTGGAAATATGGCCGTCACAGCGGTGAAAATAATACCAACCAACAATGCATAACGAAGTGTGATTGCTAAAATGGTTTTTACAGACTGGTGATCCTTCTTTCCATAATACTGCGCTGCCAGTACATTAAAGCCTAAGGTAAACGCACCATAAAACAGACTAAACACAAAAGCAACCTGTGTCGCTAATGAACTTGCGGACAAAGGATCCTGGTCCAGAAAACCTAACATAAATGCATCGGATGCACTCACCAAAGAACTCATCAAATACTGAATGGTGATGGGCGTAACGATGGTTATAAGACCTTTATATATGGATTCATTTTTTACTGATTTCTCAGCCATAAGAAACTCCTTACCTTTTATTAAATTTACAAATCAAACATGGAAAATACATCCTGCTTTGTAAATGTCGACTCATAATATTTTATAAGATGTGCTTTCATCTCGGTATGACGATCTCCCAAGTCCCGCAGCATCCCTTCATAATTGTCCTTTGTAACACCACCTAGGGAAAATAGAAAATCAAAATATTTTCGGTCATCGCCATGCTCTTTTACTATGGTTTCCCACGTTTCTTCAAAAGGACATCCCTTTATATGACTTAATAAATATCCTTTTGCCAATTCTCTCTTCTGTGGCGACAAACCATAATCATGCATCATGCGCAGTAATACAAGCTTAACCTTCTGCATACGTTTTACATGTTTATAATATTCAAAATCGGTTTCCTTGCTTCCATAATCTTCTTCTCCACATAAAAGCATGTTCTGAAAGCCCTCCGCATCGTCCTCACCCATTTTGCTTTCCATACGATTGTCCCAGAGCGTAAACCAGTCTTCCTGAAAATCTCCTGTCAAATCAAAAAGATAAGGTGCCTCTAACAGACCTGCTGCCGCCACCAGTAAATATGCAACATCTTCCCATTTTTTAGAATTCTCCTCTGCTGCTATATTTCGAAGTGCTTCTAAACTATCGCATCCTGCGAAAATATTTCTTCCCAACTGCGTGGTTCCATAAGAGATAGAAACTTCTCTTAACCGGCTACACCCTGCAAATGCATAATCTCCTATCTCCTGTACTGAAGCAGGAATTTGTAGTTTGACAAGTTCAGGTGCACCAAGAAATGCTTTCTTACCAATCTTAGTAACTGGGCAGTCTTCTATTTTTTCTGGAATACAAAGACTGGTATCCTTTCCACGATACCCATCAATACAGATTCTTCCGTCCTCTTTCTTGTAGGAAATACTTCCATTTTTACTGGCATAGTCAAATATCATATTACAACTCTAACGCATTAATTTTTTGTAAGATTTCATCATGTCTATCTGTCATCATCATCTCACTGCTATGCTTTCTATAATCATCACAACCATAGGTTGCAATGAAACGGGAAGCACTGTCACTTCCGGTTAACCGGGTAAGTAACATCATCATCTCATTCCCCTCTCCAAAGGCTTCCTCCATAAATACAAACAAATGATGCAAATGTTCTTTAACCATAGCAACCTTTTCTTTTAAGGAAGAAACTCTTTTCTCAAAGGCTGCTTTTATTGCACCAAACACTTCTTCCCCTGTTTGCAGTTCTCTAGCAAGTTCATAAGAAATTTCCTTTAATAGAGAAACCACAGCCTTTTCCTTTTGTGCCGCTTCTTTGGAAAGGCTCCCTGCTTTCTTTCTATTGTCTAAGGAAACTTTTCTGCCTTCTGCCTGCATCTGCAATAACTTTTTAATCTCTTCTCCACTTTCTCCTGCGAGTGCTTTTTCCTTGCATGCTTGTAACGGAGCCATCGTTTCTTTTAAACAATCCGACAGTTCCATTACAAGAGAAATCTCCTGCATCATCCCGGAAAGCAATAATCCTGTTAAAGATATTCTTTCATCAAAAGGAGCACCCTTTGCTTTTTCCTTTGTTGTCTCAGGTGCTTTTCCGCATAAAATCTCTGCTACCTTATAATCACTCTTATACTTCTGATAAAGTTCATAGTAGGCGGTAAATTCCTTTGTGACTCTGTCGTTTCGAATATACTGGGAAACCAGCGCTTCTTTTACCGGCATATTTTCACTTTCGTATAGTAAAAGCATCTTGGAAAGATCTTCCCATCCTCTGGCGGTAATATAACTCTTTCCTTTTACAGTGCTGGTAATTCCGTAGAAATCATCCCGATTTATTTCCAGATAATTCATTACAGCGGTATGCATCTCTCTATCCTCTGCATACTGCTTCCAGGTTTCATATTCTGGTTCAACTTCTAATACCTTTAACCGGTCTAGGGTTACCACATCAAATTCTCTGACAGAACGATTGTATTCCGGAGGATTTCCTGCGGTAACAATGACCCATCCATCTGGTACTCTGTGTTTTCCAAATACTTTATACTGCAAGAACTGTAGCATAGAAGGTGCCAATGTTTCGGATACACAGTTGATTTCATCCAGAAACAAAATACCTTCTTTGATTCCCGTTTCCTTCATGAGATCATATATGGCAGCGATGATTTCACTCATCGTATATTCTGAAACATCATACTCCATTCCCTCATATTCTTTGTGTGCAATATAAGGAAGCCCTAGTGCAGACTGTCTGGTATGGTGTGTCATGGAATAACTAAGTAGTGCAATTCCAAGTTCCTGCGCAACCTGTTCCATAATAGCAGTCTTTCCAATTCCTGGTGCTCCCAACAGAAATACAGGTCTCTGATTTACAACAGGAATCACATACTCCCCGTCTGCTTCTTTTTTCAGATATAACTTTACGGTATCTTTGATATACTGTTTTGCTTCCCGTATATTCACTACTTTTCTCCTTCTTCCATTTCCTCTACCTGCTCTTCTGGCAGAACAATCTTGATTGCCCAGGGGGGTACCTGTGGCGCATGCTCATCTTCTCCCATATATACAAATGCCACCTCATAATCTGGCATACTGGAAGGAAATAATCCATAACCGTCTGTAAAATAGATAAGCCCCTTTAACTGTGTTAATTCCTTCTTGTTTTGCAGTTCCTCGACATATTCAAATACCGGCCTAAAATCTGTGGAACCAAATCCTATGAGCTTTGCATTCTTCATAAATTCGTCAAAGTCTGCTACATCGGTAATCTTCGTATCCTGCCTTACCTCATGGTCACACTGAATAATATGTACATTCACTTTGGAAAAAAAGCTTTCTGTACTGTGCATGATGGAAAAAGTCTTTCTAAGAAAAGCTTCCACCAGTTTCCCTCTGCAGGATGCAGAGGTATCTATGGCAATCACAAAGTCTTTAATGCGATTGTCCTCTGCATATTCAAGCGGCTCAATAAGAGGCATGTTCTTATATAGCGCTAAACCATACGTATAATATATATAGTCAAAATTATCTGGATCTACTTTGGGAACTTCTCCTCGTACCATGAAACTACGAAGAAAATCATCATAGTTTATTTTCTCTCTGGTGCCCGCTTTTACATTTTCCATCATCGCATCTGCACCGGTGGCATTCTTACTAAAACTATTTAAATCCGCCTTTACTCTTCTGGCAATCTTCTTCCATTCTTCGGCATTAAATAGCAGTTCTTCTTTTTGATTCCAAAATCTGTGCTCATCATAATGGGTTAACTCCCGCCATTCCTGATAAGCATCCTTTGAAGGCTCATACACACGAAAGTACTGGTAAAGCTTTTGTGCTGTTAATACAGGAACCTGCTTTTTTAAAATGCGTAACTTACTGCGGAAAGCATCCTCTGCCTCCACTCTTGCACCTGCTATTCCCAATTCTAATATTGTATTTTCTACTGCAATATCTATGGCCAAGTTCCAAAGCTTTTCATCATAACTTTCACAGGCAAATCCATGCAGGAATACGTGATGTAATAAACTGTGTAAGTATAAATGTGTTCCATAGTTCTTTTCTTTGCGATACTTCTCCACCAAATATACAGGATCTATATAAAGGATTCCTGGTAATAACGGCATGGCACCCATATTTTCTTTCAGCTCTATTTTAAGTGAAAACAGAGCTACATCAAGAAAGCGCAAATCCATTAGGATTTCATCATAAGAAAGAGAAAGAATATCTTTTGCAAGGTTTTCTATAATTTCTTTTTCCATGGCGACTTTCCAAAATAAAAATAGCTCAACTCACTTTAAAAATGGACTTGAACTATTTTCACATATTGTTTCCTCACTTTATCTGTCTGCAAAGGTTCTACTTCTCACCCTTGAAGTTCTTATTCTTCATAAACTCCGCCCACTCTCCGGCAGGAATCGGTTTGGAGAAGAAGAAACCTTGCATGTAATCTGCATCCAGTTTCTTGAAGTATACTTCCTGATCCTGGCTCTCAATACCCTCTGCAATAACCTTACAATCGAACTGATGAAGAAGTCGCATAATATGCACAAGGGCATCCATACTCTGTTTTTCTTTTAACATCTTCCAAACAAAGGTACGAGACAACTTAATGGTATCAAACTTATACTTTTGTAAAAGCTGTACATCAGCATAACCATATTTTATTGCGTCCAGTGTAAGGAATACACCCATATCCTGAATGGCTTTCATGTTTCTTTCAAAAATTGTACCGGCAGAGTTTGCAATTTCTTCTGAAACCTCAAAGCCTAACTTTACATTGCCCAGGGGATAATCCTTTAAGTATTCTGATATATGCTCTGCCAAATCTTCCTGCAAACAACTAAGGGAGGATAAATCCACGTAAATCTTTTCCAGGCCTAGCTCATCAAGATGCTGTTCGCTAATCATTCGGCAGGTCTCACGAAGCACAAATTTCTCAATGTCCACCATGAATCCAGACTTCTCTGCGATTGGAATAAATTCCGCAGGTCCAATTTCGCCCATGGACTGGTCTTTCATACGAAGTAGCGCCTTGGCACTGTCATATTTCCCAGTTTCTCTATTGAGTACTGGCTGATAGAATACTTCCATACCTTCTTCCTGAATCGCCTTTTGAAGAAGAAGGATAATATCTCTTTCTCTCTGTCCCTTTTTAATATATTCTTCTGAGGGATATACAACATCTCGTTTACCAAGCTTAGCAGATTCTGAAAGGGACATCATAATCATATCCATGAGTTCCTGTAAGTTCTTTGCATACTCCGGGCAGGAAATCATACACTTGCTGGCATGGATTTCTAGCTGCATGCCTTCTACCAAAAATCGCTGCGAAAATATTTTTTCTATCTCACTAATATACTGACTCCAAACCTTCCAGTCTTCATTCGCAATGATTGCAAACCTATCCTGCCCAATATAATATATGGGGTGATTATTCACAACAATTTCGCGAAACTTATCGGCAACTGTTTTTCGAAGCTGCTCTGCTCGGTTTGCACCCAGATAATCTGCGATAAAAAACATACCTGTTAACTGAATTGCAAATACCTGAAATTTTGCTTTTACAGAAAATTCTCCTATAACTGTCTCATCAAATGCGGCTCTGTTTAATATCTGCAATTCCTTATTCAGATATTTTCCAGGATCTACTAATGTAAAATACATCATAACAGCGGCAACTTCCGTCGCAAATAAATCAAGCAGCAGGTCGGGAAATAGATTCTTTAGCACATGAGAAATAAGAATCGTAGCGCAGTAAAATATTGCAACTTCTCTTTGCTGCCGTCCCATTTCCATTCGATACCGAATCGTTCGATAAATTGCTACAACGAAGGTATATACAATTAATAAATCAATGATGAAACTTGCTTTTCCCTGTACATAATTTCCTGCTTCATCATAATAGAAAATTAATTTTGTTATGAAACTGGTACAGCATACCAATGCCCCTATAAGAAAGGGAACTAATGTTGTTATCTTATAAGAAACGGGTTCCTCTTTTTTGTCTTTTTCTCCCTGCATAAGAAGGATACGCAGATATAAGAAATAAACGCCAAGATGAGATACCCACTTTAACGACGCAAACAAATAGCACAAAGGAAGCGCTAAAAAGTGCTCTTTATTCACAAATACAAGAAAGATTTCCAGAACTAAGGCTAAAAGGATTGCCTGAAAAATAAAGGAAAAATCAATCTGTTTCCTTGTATCAAAATCCGTTTTCTTTTTTTGGTGATAAAACACAGAACAGAGTTGTATCAGTCCGGCTATATCCAGATAAATAATACTGCCCATTGTTTCTCCTATATCTTAAAAATCATACCTTATCTTCAAAAAGCTGACCATATCCCGGAAAGCCTGCATCAGTTCTTCATGTTTTTCAGATACGGTTGCCAAATCACCTTCTTCACTTCTCTTTTCAAGGAAGAATGCCATTTCACCCACACCCATAATGCCCAGCGTACGACTGGTACTCTTTAAAGCATGCACGCGAACATTATAGTTTTTCATATCATTATTCGCTAAATAGGATGTTAGTTCCTCTTCCACATTCTCCGCATCTTCGATATACATCCCTATCATCTCTTTATATAGGTCCATATCATCTGCACAGTAGGCAAGACCTTCCGCTTCTGAGAAATCTGAAGGAGCCGTTACGGACTGCGGCTTCTCTTCCTTCTTAGCAGGCTCTGTCTCAGGGATGACTTCCTCTTTTACGGTAACGGATTTTTCCTTATCAAAATCCTTTCTATAAACAATCAGTTCGCGAGGAAGATATTCTTCTATCATAGAGATTAATACATCTTCCTTAATCGGCTTCGAAATATAATCATCAAATCCTTCACTCTGATATTCTTCCTTAGCACCACTCATTGCATTTGCTGTCAGAACAATGAAAGGTGTTTCCTTGTTTCTAGCAGATTTCGTCTTTTTAAATGCGTGTAAAGTCTCCACACCATCCATAACAGGCATTCTAAAATCCATAAAGACAATATCGTAGTCCTGCTGAGCCAATTTCTCAAGCGCTTCTCCGCCACTCTTAGCAGTATCTACCTGCATCTGTAAATCCTTTACAAGGCCCTTAAATACACGCAGGTTCATTTCGGTGTCATCTACCACCAGGATATGCGCATCCGGCGCATGGAATGGTTCTTCATATACCATTTCCTCTTCATATACGACAGCCTCAGGATTCCACTCACCCATAGGCGTCTTATCAATGGTTTTCTGAGGAATCTCTGCGGTAAAGACAGAGCCCTTACCATACTCACTCTCTACCGTAATCGAACCTTCCATCATCTCTACGAAACTCTTCGTAATGGAAAGGCCAAGTCCGGTTCCTTCAATGGTACGATTTCGCACTTCTTCCACTCGCTGGAAGGATCTAAACAGCTTTCGAAGATTTTCCTTCGTAATACCAATACCCGTATCTCGAACCTCAATAATTAACTTAATGGTATCGCTACTGATGGTTCGATAATGCATGTGTAAGGTTACGGTTCCTTCCTTGGTATACTTAACCGCATTGGTAAGAAGGTTAATCATAATCTGACGAATACGTATTTCATCACCATATAATGTGGTAGGAATCTTAGGATCCACATCCACCACAAAATTTAGTTCCTTTTCTGTTATTCTGGGACGAATGATATTATAACTGTCATGTAAAAGAGACTCTGTGTCGTAACTAACAGGAGTTAGTTCCATCTTACCGGACTCAATTTTACTAAAGTCTAGAATATCATTAATAATTGCAAGTAGACTTCGACCTGCGTTCTGAATATCCTTGGCATGGCCTTTGATATTCTCCAAACTCGTCTCACGCATAATCATCGCGTTCATACCAAGAACAGCATTGATTGGCGTACGAATCTCATGAGACATATTGGCAAGGAAGCTACTCTTCGCTTCATTAGCCATCTCTGCATCCCGCATAGCACGTTTTACAACTTCTGCACTTCGGATATTTTCTTCCTGAATCTCTGTATAATCCATACGAATAAAGAGTGCTTTTGTGGGTACCTTAAATTTCGTCTCAATACAAATTACAAAGATATGCTCCCAGCTTTTCTCTCCATTTCGATTTACTTCATATACATGACCAAAATTCTTCTTTGTATCATCTAAAAAGAGTTTTTGCAGTTTATCTGGTGCAATAACCTCTTCCATATAACTTCTCTCTTCTTTGGATACAATGGTAGAAAGAATCAAATGATAAAAATCCAGATAATTGCCTTTTTTAGGAATAGATGGAGATAGTGGAAGACCATTATTTAGATATGCATAAGTACCATTTTCTAAATCTACAAGAACCGATTTATCAGAGAAATCTGCCGTTCCCTTAATGAGATAATGCATCTCTTCATTCTCTTTTAAAATATCCTTACGCAGTTTTCTGTTGTTTAGTATAAAACATATACCAAATATAACAACGATAGAAGCTAAAAGAACAAGCAGCTGAATATTGCTTTTACTATTTTCCAATACCATTTCGGAAGTAACTTCTTCGGGGAACACTTTTATAAGGGAGAGCTCCCCGTCTAAAATAGGTTCTACACAAATGATATTGGTAGCAAAACTGCGATCCAAAGAAAAGCTTCCAGAAAAACCTTTTTTAATATCGGCCAATAATTCTTCTTTGTTTTTCTCATCCAGATAATTTTTCTTTATAAAATATGCGCCAATTTCCTCGGTTGAAGATACGGTACTATTGGTTGCAATAATCTTTCCATCCTTGGAGCAAATATATGCTTCAACCTTATGCTCAAAGAACTTCGCATCTAGCATATTCTTTAAATAGGAATTGGCCGTGTATACACCGCGAAGGACACCATATGGTTTGTTTCCAGCAATAAGTGGTGCATAGAAGCAAATCATCGTTTCCTGATTGATACGGGATTCCATAACAATAGAAATACCACTTTCACCACGCATACCATATAAATAATAATCTCTGTCTCCCGCATAAGAGTTTTGATTATTTGCATATCCATGGGAAGTATGATTGAAGCCATTTCTGTCTGTATAACGAACGAAGTCAAACTCAGACTGCTTTTCCAAGCTAAATAGAAGATCAGAATCCACTTCTACTATGTTTTCACGGCTATTAACCATATATGCATAGGACTCTATCTGCGCCTTTGCGGATTCAAACTCACGATTAATATAATCTACAGATTTCTTCGTTTCTTCTATGGCGAAGACCGTATTCTGCTCAGAAGTACGTTTAAACAGATTCTCCTGGTACTGATAAAAGACAACAAAAAGAAGGGCGAAAAATAAAATTACACCCACTATCGTTTTTATTCTATTTACTCTTAAACGATTACTTCTCAACTCTTTGTTCTTTCCTTTATGATGATTCACACATTTATTTTATCATTTTGCAGTTTCTTCCTCAATAAAACTGCCTATGACCAGCGCTTTCTCTTACCAGTCACTACCCCAGTCTGTACTGCCACTATCCCAGCTGGAACCGCTGTCCCAGTCATAGTCACTGTCGCTGTCAGAGCTGGTGTCAATGTACGTATCATAATAGGTGCTGTCCTCAAAACTGGTCCAGGTACTATCCCAATCACCATTATTGTAAGACCATTCATAATCGTTTCTGTTCTCGACAAATACGTAAGGAATATCGTATTCCGATACATAGCTATAATCGTTATAGTAAGGATCATAGTAATAATAATCCCCATGATAGGTACAATAGACATCATCGCCATACCGATAATAGCGAACACGATTCACATTATAGGCAATCGCAAATACCCCGGAAAACAACATGAGGGATGACAGTATAATGAGAAATGCCCGGAGTGGTTTCTTCAAAGCTTTTGTATTCTTCTCAGAACTTAGAATAATGCCCCATACAATCGTCATAACCACAAATGTAATGACTGCACTAATTAAAATCTTTCCAATAATCGGATAGACTGCTGTAATACCGATTCCTATGGCTCCGGCAACACAAATTCCTACACTTTGAAAGAAGCTGCGAATTTTATGCTTGGTTCGGGAAGGCCTTTTCCCCGTCGTATTACGACCAGCGATATTACCAGCCTTCTGATTTAATATCTCACTTTTTAATTTTAAGTAGAGCTCATTAACGGCATACGCTTCATCGGTACCTTCGTAACGTATGGCGCGACTACCATCATCCTTATTCTTATAAACAATGTACCGACCGTTCTCTTCATAAATACCAAAGGCTCTGGCTCCTTTGTAATTCTTTCCAATGAAGAATCTCGTGACATTTTCCGGAGGCAGCTTTCTTGCTCGATACCAAAGCTCTAACTCCGCAATGGTTTTCGGTGTCCCGTCTACAACGCGCTTCAAATGTTCATTCACAGCGCCGCAGCTTGGACAGTTTGCATCCGTATCACTAATATAACTACTACAATAAGCACACTGGATTTTCATTTCTCTCCCCTTCTCCTACTCTGCTTTTTGAATATAGGATTTCTGTTTCTGATAATTCTCTACAGTGCAGAGGAATCTTCCTTCCCCGTCAGCAGTAAAGCCCATTCGGCCGTAAATATCTTCTACCATCGCATTCTTAGGTGTCTTTATATATTCACCAATAACCGTTTTCGCACCAGCTTCCATAGCAACTTCCATTAAACTATTGATGATGAATTCTTCCATGCCTCGTTTTAGTACACGACAGCTCATTAGCCAGGTATTTACAAATAACGCATCTCCCTGCTTTTCCATAATGAGAACGGAGATAAGTCCATGATCCCCAAAGCGATCCTTTAAGGTGAAATATCTGGTTATATAGCGGTCATCCGAAGCAATTCTCAGAATATCCTCTTCGCTATATCGAATGGTACGTAAATTAAACTGATTGGAACGCTGGGTCAACTGGGCAATACGAGGTGCCTGAAAAGAATCAAAGGCTTTGCACTCTGCTATCATTTCCAATTCTTTCAAGTAAGTGTCATAATCTGCAAACTGTTTCTTTAAGGTTACCCGGCCTGCTTCTTCCTGGTATTTCTTTGTGCGATCAGCATCCTCGCTACTATAACTTACCGTTTCAAATAAATTAAGTTCCTGTAAATAACGAACGTATAAGGCTGGGTCTTCCGGCATTTCTGGTACCGTTATCTCTGGAATGAGTCCGCGAACAACCCCTCGTTCAAATGGATTGTCATCGACAAATACAAAACTGTCCATACCCAGATTTAAGGTTTCCTGAATGGTTTTGATATTACTTGCTTTATCCTCCCAGTTTGCTACAAACATCGCAATATCCTCGAGACGAAGCACCATCTCTGGATGTTTTAAGAAGGGCTCCTTTGCTTTGTCTTCATCATTTTTACTGCAAACTGCAAGAAGGATACCCCTCTTTGTTAATTCCTTTAACCACTTTTGGAATTCATAAAAAGCATGGCCTAAACCAAGCTCTCCAATCTGGATATTCTCTAAACCATCATCTCCAATGACACCGCCCCATAGTGTATTATCCAAATCTAACACAACACACTTTTTAATCTGTCCACGAATGGCGGCAATGATTCCATATGCTTCTTTCGCAACAAGCGGAAGGCTGTCCATAGAAAAAGGCATTTTCGCAATGTAATATAGTTTCGCATCGTGAAAACCATTTCGGCCAGTGGTATTTTGCAAAGATGCAACATCTACGATATGAACATTTCCTCTGTGTGCTACCTGCTCCATCAAAAGAAAATTGAGTTTTCGCAATTGATACAGGAAGGAAGCTTCTACTTTATTTCCGTAGGAACCAAACACCTTGTCATCATATTCCGGATAATTAAACTGTAAAATCTTCTTTATGCCATTTTGCTGTAAGGTTTCCCAAATCGCTGTCATGGATTCCAGAATATTCTCAGCAAAAGAAGTTCTCTCTGCTAAAACGGTCTCTGTAAATTTCCCATAGAGCATTTCCACGCAATTCACAATCATTACCGCATCAGGAGAAAAGGAATAAATTTCAGAAGAGGGGTCAAAGGTCTGCGCCAGAATCTGGTTATAGTCCGTATCTAGTACCTGTATATACAGCCCCTTTTCAAATCCATAGCCTTCCATGGCTGTTGCCAAATGCTGGGTAGCACAGTCTCCCATAATTGCAAGTTTATATATGGGTAAACCTGTCTTATCTTTTTTGCAATTTTTCTTTAGTTGTAAAAAATCCATATTACTTCCTGTCCTAATAATAAATGTGTCCGCCTATGCGAATCCCTTCCAGTCCTTCTATTGGAGTTCTGAAATAATAACAGTTGCCCACATTGGTTTCCCCACTCATGGCCGCTCTGGCAGCTTTATAACAACTTCCATCATTCGCCTGCGCCTTGTCGTTTGCAAGCGCTGATGCCAAATGTCCATCTAGTACGGGTGAGAACTGATATCGCGCATAGATTACGCCTGTTAAGGTATCTGGATAGCGAGAGCTTAAAAGTCTATTCATGACTACAGAACCTACGGCAAGCTGCCCTTCATAATCCCAAGCACCTACTTCACAGAAAATCAAATTGGCTAAAAGATACTCATCCCCCTCTTCAAATACCACAGAGGATACATCTCTCTTCTGCGCTTCTCTTGCTGCCTGGGATGCTGCTAACTCCTTTTCATACTGCTTTTTAAGCGCTTCATATTCCGCCTGCTTCTCAGCAATTTCCTGATTCTTTTTATCACATTCCGCAATATAAGCCTTCTCTGCAGCTTCCGTAGCAGCTACTGTATCTGCAATGGTCGCAATCTGGTTTGCAGTTTCTGTAATATATCCTGTAACTTCTTTTTGTTTTGCAACCACTTCTTCCTTCATTGCTTCTAGCTCTGTAAGCTGCAAAACAAGCGCGTCCTCTTCAGACTTTATTATTTCACCAGTGGTAATATACTCTTCCAGTTTCTCCCTGTCGTATGCATGAATTGCATCCACATAGGCAGAATAGTTTAATAAACTCCCCAGACTATCGCAGGTTCCTAGTAATTCAATAGCGGATACTTCCCCTTCTTCATACAGCCAGACAATCCGTTCCTTCATGGTTTCATACTGGCTTTCCGCTAACAGCCTTGTCTCTTCCAGGGCCGCCTGGGCATCTAATATTTCAAACTGTTTTAATTCTATTTTGGCTTCTAACACTGCCAGCTCATCGGCAACCAGCTGCATTTGCTCATTTAGTAATGCCATCTGTCCCTGGTATGTATTTCTTTCTGCTTCTAAAATACCAAGGGTTCCTTGCGTTTCAGATAGATTCTTCTCCGCCTCTTTTAATTCTTTTTCTTTCTCCTGTTTTTCTTTTTGGGCTTTCTCCATATCCTCTTTGGTGTCCGCATAAGCTGCCATAGAAAAAAAGACGGTCATAAAAAATGCCGCCAGAGAAAAAGCCACAATATTCATGGCAATCTTCAGATATTTTTTTCTAATTTTCAGTTCCTTATTGTCCATTAAAGAGACTCTTCCTAAACCTCTAACTGTATCTTTCGTCCGCTGGGCTGATACTGCTCATACTTTACGCCTGCTGCATCAAACAGTCTTTTTGCCGCCAAATTCATGGGCGTACCATTATACTTATCTGAACTATAAACAACACTGGTAATTCCTGCCTGAATAATGGCCTTTGCACATTCATTACAGGGGAATAATGAAACATATAACTTCGTTCCTTCCAAGGAACCACCGCGATAATTCAAAATCGCATTTAATTCGCTATGTGTCACATAAGGATACTTTGTATCGATCTCTTCTCCCTCTCTTTCCCAAGGAAATTCATCGTCGCTGCAGCCCTTGGGGAAGCCATTATAACCCATCGAGAGAATTTTATGATCGTTACTTACAATACAGGCACCTACCTGGGTATTGGGATCTTTACTGCGCATACCAGAAAGCATCGATACACCCATAAAATATTCATCCCAGGAAATATAATCCTGTCTCTTGGTCATCTTTACTGCCATATTTATTCCTCAATCATATTAACTCTGCGCGCATGTCTCTCTTCACCAGAGAATTCTGTAGTCAGGAAAATATCTGCTAACTTTAATGCCAGTTCCTCTTCTACTTCTGCTGCACCCATAGCAAGCATATTTGAGTTGTTGTGTAATCTTGTCATGGTAGCCGTATGTTCATTGTGACATAATGCACAGCGAACCCCTTTTACCTTATTGGCTACAATAGAAACACCAATACCAGTTGTGCAGATTACAATACCCTTTTCACATTCTCCAGAAGCAACCTTTTGTGCTGCACTTCTTGCAAATACGGGATAATCCACAGAATCCTTACTATAACATCCGCAGTCTTCTACTTCATAGCCTGCACTTACCAAGTGTGCCTTAACTGCTTCCTTTAAATCAAATCCACCATGATCACATGCAAGAGAAACTTTCATAACATCCTTCTTTCTATCTATTATTCTGCTGCTAAAACACTATATCCAGCGGCTTTTAATAACCGGTTCATTACCGCCATTCCAAGACCTTCTTTGCTAAAACATTCTCCGTAAATCACACTTACATCTTCTGTATCAAACTGTCTAAGTGCTCCATAAAGATGCTTCGCAATGGAGGATTCATCCTGACGACTTCCTAAATCAATCTTTACATCCGCTTCCACAAGAGGGTACGTCTCACTACTGCAAAGCACGCCTGCACGGCTTCCGTTTGCCTTTGCCTGCAGAAGCTTTTCCTGCATAACTCTGGCAACTTTTTCTGGTTCGCCTTCTAAAAGCACCAAAGACCCTTTGGGCGCATAATGTCTGTATTTCATGCCTGGCGCTTTCGGTCGTCCTGCAACAGGACCTTGCATAAGCGTTTGATCGGTTTCCACCGTTTCTAAAACCCGATGTAACATCTCTTCTGTCACAAAACCTGGTCTTAATATAGTGGGAACTTTCCCCGTAAGATCCACGATGGTAGACTCAACACCGATTCCTACGTCCCCACCGTCCAAAATCATCTCGATACGGCCTTCTAGATCTTCCTTAACATGCTCTGCTTTTGTGGGACTGGGCCTGCCCGAAGCGTTGGCACTGGGCGCTGCTACAAATCCTCCTGCTGCCTCTATAAAGGAAAGGGCAACCGGGTGATCTGGAAGTCTTACCGCTACAGTCGAAAGACCGCCGGTTGTTTCCACTGGAACTTCTTCTCTTTTAGGAAGAATCATCGTTAATGGACCAGGCCAAAAAACTTTCGCAAGCGCATAGGCTTCTTCCGGTATATCCCTACATACCTTTTCTAAATCTTCAATTTTCGCAATATGTACAATTAAAGGATTGTCACTCGGTCTGCCTTTGGCGGCATAAATCTTTTTACTGGAAGCAGGGTTAAAAGCATTCCCGCCAAGTCCGTAAACGGTTTCGGTTGGAAAAGCTACCAGCCCACCTTCTTTAATAATCGTCCCCGCTTTTTCAAGGATGTCCTGCGCCGGTTCCTTTAAAGATACCTGGATTACTTCCGTTTCCATACAATTACAAACAATCTACTTCATATAAGAAGCAATAACATTCCATACAGAGCTGTTACCTAGCTTTAAGCTCCAACATGCCACACCAGCAAGATTGTACTGCTGCATAATGCCAAGCTTCACTTCCATACTTTTTGCATCTTCCTGCCAGATTTGACATAGGGTGGAACCTATCGTGGTTTCTCCATAATACTGCTGGCATTCCTCATCCCAGGTGGTTTCAATACCATGGTTGTTAATCCACTCCTGTGCGGTTGTGATGGATACCGCTTCACTGGTTACGCTAGCCCCATCTGTCTTCCAAATACGAGTATAGAAGGGAACAGCATTGATTAACTTTCCAGCTGGAACCCCTGCATTTAAGGCATCGGTAATACCCTTTTCAACGAAAGGTGCGCTGGCCACGGAACCTGCCTGTGAGCCGCTCCAATGCTCGTCATATCCCATATTGATTACATAATCGCAAACTAACCCCTGCTCTCCTAAATTATAGTAGAGATTACCCTGATTCATCGGATAATTATCTACGGAAAGTACAAGACCATTCGCATGCATTTTGATAGACAGCTCTCGCAAGAACTGCACATAGTGGGGACCGGTTTCCTTACCGATGCACTCAAAGTCAACATTCAAACCATCCACATTGTATTTTAGGCAGTCCGCTATCAACTTATCCTCAAAAGCATTTCTCTTTGCTTCGTCAGAGAATAATGCATACTCATCATTTTCCTTCGACATATCTTCAATAAGTGGCCATACCTTGTAACCCTGGTTATGGGCATAGGTTACGTAATATGCGTTGGCAAAAGAATCATAGGAACCGTCATCTCCTGTTAAATACCACCAGGTAGGACTTACAACATTCATACAGGTAGCGCTTTCTGCAACCTCCTTTAAGTTGGTTCCATCATCTGCTGCATATACCTGATGCCATCCAAGAATCACCTTTTCACTCATAGGACCCGTCATCGCATAATCGGTTTTGGGATCATATGCATCTACCACAGGTGCGTCTGTTTTCTGACTTACTTCACTTAATGTCTCATTCTCTACATATCCAATGAAGCCATCCTGGGTTTTAATCTTACTCCAACCTTCCATACGCTCTAAGAAGTGAACCTCGTCTCCCGTCTTTACTTCCGTTAAGACCTCACTCTTAATACCGCCCTGGTAACGAACAGAGGTATCCATCTTTAAGGTTGCACTGTCATAGGTATTCCACTCGGTATATACCTGCACACGATTAGGCTCTCCATAATAGGAATAAGAGAAGTTACTATATTTCTTCACATAATCCGCAGCTACGAAAATGGTTCCATCATTATCCTTATAGGCAATCTCATAATCGTAAGAAACCGGCGCACCATTTTCTGTAACTACATTCGTAGGTTCTCCAATGATTGCCTTACGCACTTCTTTGCTGGTGGAATAATAAATGGCGCTATCATCAGCCGAAATATAGAAGCGCTTTGTAAAAAGCTTCTGAATGGTATCCATGGAAAAATAAACCCTGCCATTCTTATACTTGCCACGATCTTCCTTTAAAATGGAGTCCTGTAAAATAATGGCTACATCATCCGACTTTAAAATCTGGAAATATTCATTTAAATCTGCTACTTCCGTGGAATAGGAATATTTCTCGGGATACAATAGTGCAAGAACTTTTCTGCCACTCATGCCATCACGATTCTTATAAATCCAACCTCCAAAAGCAATGCCACCAATTAATAGAATTAGTAGAATAGCAACAATTACTGCGATTGCTTTATTCTTTGCACGCTTTTTCTTCGCTCTTTTACTCTTTGATTCCACAGGTCTTGTATCGGAATGTTTCTTTCCTGTACTTGTAGACTTTTTCTTACCATTTGACGTACTCATACTCTCTCCTAAAAGGACATTTTTTCTTAGAACATAGTTAATTTAATTATAGCAGAGCAGCACTTTTTTCGCATTATTTTTATCCCTGGGAAATCCTGTCAAAGCCCCCTCTGGAAAAACTGCGCATTCGGTCATGATATGGCATCACCCTGTGAAATGATTGTCAGCATGACGAAGCGAAAAAAGTGCCTCTGCTTAGTGCCCTGCTGCCCTTTTGTAAATTTTGACGTTTCTGCAGACAAGTTGCGGCCCATAGACGCTCAAATTGTCCTTTCTCATTTATCCTTTATATTAAAAAGAGTGTATAGAAAAAGGATGTGAAGTTTCACTCCCATCTACGCACTCTAAAATAATCCAGGAAAAATGAACGATGTGTTCTAAGATTTCTAATCAGCCTCCAATCTGGCATAGATTGCAAGGCACCTACAAGGAATATTATAGGAGGCATTCCCTAATTTGACAAGCCAATTTGGTACACACTTTCTATTTGGCCGCAGATATGCTATAATTCCTACATTATCAAGGATTGGGAGTACTTATTTGAAAATCGAAAAAGTCAATGACAATCAAATACGTTGCACCTTAACCAAGGAAGATCTCGCTGACAGAGAATTAAAAATCAGTGAAATCGCTTATGGAAGCGAAAAAGCACGCAGTCTTTTCCGGGATGTTATGCAACAGGCCAGCTATGAATATGGCTTTGAAGCAGAAAACATTCCCTTAATGATTGAAGCAGTTCCTATGAGTAGCGGTTGTGTGGTTTTCATCATCACAAAGGTGGAAGACCCGGAGGAATTAGATACCAGATTTTCCAAATTTGCCCCTTCTGTTCGAAGTGAAGAAGACTCCTATGAAGACGAAGGCGAACTAGTAGATGATGTTTCAGGTTCCATTGGAGAAGTCTTCGATCTCTTTAAGCGCATTACCAGTCAAGTATCAGAAGCCGCTCGTAAGAAATTAGAAGAAAATGGTGGACAGGACGCTTCTGCAAAAGAAGCAGACAAGCCTGTTAAAGTAGAGAATGATACAAAGTTATACTCCTTCCAGGGTATGGATACCCTTGTAAAAGCCTGCAAGGTTATCGATAGCATTTATACGGGCGCGAGTGGTCTTTATAAGAACCCCAGTAATGGAAAGTATTATCTCTTACTATTTAGAGATGGTTTCCCTGCAAAGGATTTCATCCGTATTGGCAACCTGCTCTTAGAGTATGGTTCCCCAGAAAAGAGTGGTCCTTCTACCCTCGCTTATATCGATGAGCATTTTGATTCATTAATCGTAAAAGACGCTGTACATGCTATGGCACAGATCTAAAAGATCTATAACAAAAAATCCCTGTATGGTCATACAGGGATTGATGGAAGCTGTGAGACAATCCGTTCCTAGGCGCTTCCCAGTTCAGATTATAAACTAATTCTTATAACGGGACGCACGCCAATGATCTTACAGCAATATGCTTATCATCATCCACAAGAAGATCAAGCATAGATTCATCTCCTACTGACACAAAATCCTTAGGTATACGCTTCATATCCTTTGAAATATCAAAATCACTTTGGTCTCTCTTAAGTTCTACCACGCCTAAATGGTCATTTACAATTACCTTTCGAAACTTGTCTTTTTTTCCAAGAACGAATATTAGAACAATAGCCACAATGACTAACAATGCGATTATTGCG
>JAZLGW010000024.1:0-53021 GCA_045616465.1 Lachnospiraceae bacterium
AGGCTAAGGAGCTTGCAGCTGATCTTGATACAAAGGAAGTTACAGCAGTTCTTATCGGATCAGATGTTAAAGGTTTAGTGGATGATTTAGCATCATACGGTGCAGATAAGGTTATCCTTGTTGATGATCCAGAGCTTAAAGAGTACAGAACAGAGCCATACGCTCACGCTCTTGCATCAGTTATCAATGAGTACAAGCCAGAAATCGTACTCGTAGGTGCTACAGCAATCGGTCGTGATCTTGGTCCTACAGTTTCAGCTAGAGTTGCTACAGGTCTTACAGCTGACTGTACAGTACTTGAGATTGGTGATTTCCCACTCGTTCCAATTCCTGGTAAGGAAGATGAGCAGCTTCATAAGCAGCTTCTTATGACAAGACCAGCATTCGGTGGAAATACAATCGCTACAATCGCTTGTCCTTACAACAGACCACAGATGGCTACAGTACGTCCAGGTGTTATGCAGAAGATTGATCCAGTAGCTGGTGCTAAGGCAGAAGTTATTGAATTCAACCCAGGATTCACACCTAATAACAAGTATGTAACTGTTAAGGAAGTTGTTAAGGCAGTTTCAGACATCAAGGATATTATGGATGCAAAGATTCTTGTATCAGGTGGACGTGGTGTTGGATCAGCTGAGAACTTCAAGATTCTTGAGGAACTTGCAGAGGCACTTGGCGGACAGGTTTCATGTTCAAGAGCAGTTGTAGATTCAGGCTGGAAGCCAAAGGATCTTCAGGTTGGTCAGACAGGTAAGACAGTTAGACCACAGCTTTACTTCGCTATTGGTATTTCAGGTGCTATTCAGCACGTAGCTGGTATGGAAGAGTCAGACATCATCGTTGCTATCAACAAGGACGAGGATGCTCCAATCTTCGATGTAGCTGATTACGGTGTAGTTGGAGATCTTAACAAGATCGTTCCTCAGCTCACTGAGCAGATTAAGGCTGCTAAGGCTGCAAAATAATTTCGCTGGTTTTCGGACCATTTGTACCGGGTACAAATGGTCCGAAATAGCAAGAGAATAAGAAGCGCCCCGGGTGTTGTATGACCCCCGGGGTTCTTTTTTGCCGATTTTAACCTTTGTACCCGGTACAAAGGTTAAAAAAATGGTATAATTAACTTGGTATATCATATAAAAATGGGGCAGTTTGTGAACACAAATAAGAGAGAAAAAACAACTAAAATACCACGTATAGCGGCCATTATTGTATCTATATTCGTTGTGGCTTATTTTTTGGTGCAGCAGATTATTTTGCCGGAAGAGAGAGAATATGGAAGTCGGGAACTGAATGTTTACGCGGGAGAATGGGATTTAGTTCGTGAAGACGGCAGCAAAGAGGATATAGAGCTTCCCTGTGAGCTTCCGTTAGAGAAACACCGAAAGGCAGAGGACTATCAGTTTGTACTAGAAAATACACTTAGTATTTCAGAATACGAAGACACTTGGATGAGCTTTATGAGCCAGAAACAGGATATTTATGTGTATGTTGATGGCATCCTTCGGTTAGAGCACAATACGAAGGACACGCGTCCTTTTGGAAATGCCAGTACCTTCATCAGGACCTTTGTTCATTTGACACCGCAGGATAATGGGAAAACGATTCGCGTTATATTTGTAGGAAACAATTCCTATACGGGAACCATTCCTCAGATTTATGTGGGAAGTCAGATGGGCATTCTGCATAGTGTTGTGAAGGAAGAAGTCTTAGAGATTATTTTGTCGGTATGCATTATTCTGCTAGGCATTTGCAGCGTAGCCGTTGGATTTGTACTTCAAAGATTATATAAGAAGGACATGCCACTGGAACATTTAGGATGGCTTGCTGTCTTTGCCGGACTTTGGGTTATGATGGAGTCGGATGTAAAGCAGTTTATGTTTCCGAATACATCTATGGCAGGGGAGATGACGTTCCTATGCCTTATGATGATTCCGATATTTATGTCTTTATACATGGATTCGGTCCAGCTGAGAAAGTACAAGCGCTTATATTCACCTGTATGTGTGGTTTCCATCATTAATATTATTGTCTGCATTGGATTGCAGCTTCTTGAAGTGGCGCAGTTGCAGCAACTTCTTCCTATCACATTTATTCTTATCGTTGTTAATTTTATTATTTTCATCGTTACCGTGTTCATTGACTATTCCAAAGGTGTTACGAGCAGTTATGCGCTAGAAATCGTTGGTATCATTGGCTGCGTTATGGCAGGTTTTATGGAGATGCTGATTTATATTGTGGTGCATCCGGAAAACCTAAATGGTTCCATACTTTGTATTGGTCTTATTTTCATGCTTGTCATGAGCATTATTAAGACATTCCAGGATGTACGAGACGTGGAATTCGCAAAGCGAGAGGCAATTGAGATATCCAAAATGAAGGATAATTTCCTTGCAAATATGAGCCATGAAATCCGTACACCGATTAATGCTGTGCTGGGTATGGATAAAATGATTCTTCGTGAGACCAACCAGCAGACCGTTCGGGAATATGCAACAGATATTCAGAATGCAGGAAATAATCTCCTAACGATTATCAATGAAATTCTAGATTTTTCGAAGATAGAATCGGGCAAGCTTGATATCATACCTGTACAGTACGACCTTAGTGAACTCTTGGTATCGGTATACCAGCTTGTGAAAAACAGAGCAGAAGATAAGAATTTGGCACTTACTTTTGCCATCGATCCGTCTGTTCCTAAAATACTTTGTGGTGATGAAACCAGAATTAGACAGATCATCGTAAACCTTTTAACCAATGCAGTGAAATATACAGAAAAGGGACTCGTTACCTTGAAGTTAACGGGTGAGCGAACCGAAGAAAAGGTAATTGTATTAAGCGCAAGAGTGGAAGATACAGGTGTAGGCATAAAGCCAGAGGATATGGAAAAACTCTTTGGCTCCTTCCAGCGACTGGATGAGAATCGTAATCGTAACATAGAAGGAACCGGATTAGGTCTTGCCATTACCAGACAGTTTGCAAAGCTTATGCAGGGTGATGTGCAGGTAGAAAGTGTCTATGGAAAAGGTAGCGTATTTACCGCAATTATTCCCCAGGAGATTATCGAGGACGTCCCGATTGGAAACTTTGATAAAGACAGACACTCTATAGCCAAGGAAGAGGAGATTACAAAATTCACTTGTCCGAAGGGAAGAATCCTTGTCGTTGATGATGTACCGATGAACCTGAAGGTTGTGAAAGGTCTATTAAAGGGAACGCTGTTGCAGATTGATACGGCAAGCAGTGGTGAAGAATGTCTGGAAATGCTCCTTAAAAAGAAATACGACATCGTATTCCTGGACCATATGATGCCAGGACTAGATGGTATTGAAACTCGTAAAGAGATGATTAAGCAGAGCAGCCCTTATAATGCAAAAGTTCCTGTTATTATGCTGACTGCCAATGCTATGGTAGGTGCCCGTGAACAGTATGTAAAGCAGGGATTTATAGACTACCTGGCAAAGCCCATTATAGAAGAAGAACTTCGCAGTAAAATTATTTCTTATATGCCAAGCGGACTGATTTGTTATGAGGAATCTTCGCAAAAACAGACCGTTGAAGGCGACGGCGAAAGAAGGCAGCGCCTCAGCAAAATCTTAAATGTTGAAGAAGGCCTTATGTATGTGGGCGGTGAGATGGATTTCTATATAGAAATTCTGGAAGAATATTGCAGCGATGATAGAGGTAAGCGTCTGGCAGAGTGCTTTGCACAGGCCGATTATGAAAGGTACAGGATTGAAGTACATGCGTTAAAGAGTACCTCCTATTCTATTGGTGCATTAGACCTGGCGACGAAGGCAAAGAATTTAGAGGAAGCTGCTAAACAGGATGATGAATCTTATATTAAGTCTCATAATGATGCATTGCTGTCAGATTATGAGAAATTAGTAGAGTCCATTCGTGAGGCATTATTGTAAGCAGGAATTTAGAAATTGGATAAGAAAGTAGCAGAGAAAAAAGTAAAGAAGCCAAAGTGGGGAGCGCCGTCCTGGTACAAACTTGATTTGACGGCTATTGTATTTCCTACCTTGCAGAGAAGAGATTTTTCTTCTGTATATCGAATGAGTGTTTTGCTTTATGAGAAGGTTGATCCTGAACTTTTGCAGAAAGCATTTGATGAAACGCTGAAACGGTTTCCTACATATAAGGTTGCCATTCGTTCTGGATTATTCTGGCGCTACTTTGAAGAGAACAACAGGCCCGGCCCTTTTGTGCAGAAAGACGTACAAAACCCCTGCCAGCCTATGAGCTTTCGAAGCGGTAGCCGTTATCTTGTTAGGCTGTACTATTATGAAAATCGAATCAGCTTTGAAGCCCACCACTGTCTTGGTGATGGAACGGGGGGAATGGCAGTATTTTTAACAATCGTAGCCCAGTATCTGCACTTGAAAGGATACAACGATTTTGGTACGGGAGGATACGTTAAGGATATTCACGAAAAGCCCCCTGCCGGAGAAATGGAAGATGCCTATATGCGCTATGCAAGTCCAGGAAGCAAGGTAAACAAGCCGCCTCATGGCCCCAAAGCATATCGCGTATTAGGAACCAAAGAACCATTTTATACATTAAACATTGTGGATGGCATTATGCCAGCGGCAGAAGTAAAACAGGTAGCCAAGAAATATGGCGCCACGGTTACAGAATATTTTAACGCGGTACTTTTAGATTCCCTTCTCCGAAAACAGAAGAAAAAAGGAAGTCGTAAACCAATGCCTGTGGCTCTCGCGATGCCAGTGAATTTACGACAGTTTTTCCCTTCTGGAACTTTGCGGAATTTTATCACAATGGTATATCCCTGCATTGATCCCAATTTAGGGGAATACACTTTCGAAGAGATCGTTAAAGAAGTGCATAATTATATGCGTTATTATATTAACGCAAAGTTTTTGGGAAGAGATGTTACCAGCAATGCTTCTATTCAGCGCAATACTCTGATTAAACTGGTACCTTTGGGAATTAAGGATTTGGTAGTAAAAACTTTTTATACAAAGGTGCAGGACCGAAGCTCATCCGCAGGTCTTACCAATATGGGACGACTAACCTTGCCGGAGGGCATGGAGAAGTATGTAGAGAGGGTGGATATCAACATGGGGCAGCCATTCTCATGCAGAACCAATTGCGCCATTATTAGTTATAAGGATACCCTGACGGTGAATTTTGCTTCCAGCATTGTAGAAGCAGATGTGGAGCGCTGGTTTTTCCGTCGTTTGGTAAAAGATGGTATTCACGTAAAAATCGAAAGCAATCGTGAGTAACCATATAGGAAGAAATGTTGTACAGAAAGAAGAAGTAAAATGTCCTATTGTGTCCATTGTGGAGTGGAATTACATAAAACTGCGAAGAAGTGTCCACTATGCAGTACGCCTGTATATGACCCGTCAGCCATTCCTGATCCAGAGGCGGTAACGCCGTTTCCGATAGAAAAAGAACAGGTGGAGATGCCCAGGAAAGATGTGGGTGTTTTGATATCTGCGTTAGTACTCGCGATTTCTGGGACCTGCGTTCTTTTAAATTTGTTTGCCTATGATACATATCCCTGGTCCATTGCCGTAGTAGGTGCCTGCGTGATGGCATGGATCTTTTTGCTACCTTTATTTATTTTCAAGAAGCCACCGGTATATGTATTCATCTTTTTGGATGGTGGTGCTGTAACGCTGTATTTATGGCTTATTGAACGTATGACAGATACGGATGGCTGGCTATTAATTTTAGGTGTTCCTATTGTGGTTGCCACAGTATTAGTTTCGGAGGTGCTGGCACTTTGCCGCAATGTGATTAAACATCACATTCTAACGACGATGATAGAGTTCGCCAGTGTTATTGGTGCCTACGTGGTACTAATTGAGTGCGTTTTAGATTACGCAATTTATCAGCATGTGCGGTTATCTTATTCTGCTGTGGTAGCAGTGGTTATGACAGTTATTGATGTGGCAGCGATTACCATTTATTGTAGTGCGAAGTTACGCGCATCATTAAAGAAACGCCTGCATTTGTAAGTGGGTATGTCGTTGGAAATATGTATGTCCGGATGGAACCGTTTCGCGCGCCGGTTCTAATCGGGCCAAACGTACCCGGTACAAATGGTCCGAATCGGGCCAAATCGGGCCAAATGTACCCGGTACAAATGTTCAAATAGAAAGGATGAGTTATGCCGAAGCCGCATACCATACTAAAAAATGAAAATCTTATGCATCTCTTAAAGAAGGCGCATGGGTTGCTGGAAAATGATGATGTAGAGAAGCAGAGAACAAGTCAGGAAAGAATAGGTGGTCTTCTTAGTCATAGCAAAGAACTCACTTTTGTAGATGTAGATCTTTCTGGTGTTCATGGAGAATGGACAGCCGTGAATAGAGCGCATAATAAAAGGCAGGTAATTCTTCACTGTCATGGTGGTGGATATTCCACAGGTTCTACCATTTATGCAAGACCAATTACCAGTAAACTTGCCCAGAATACCAATATGCGAGTTCTGGCATTTGATTATCGTTTGTCCCCAGAGTATCCTTATCCTGCCGCGCTGCAGGATGCGATGAAAGCCTGGAATCATTTGATGCTGTTAGGGTTTGGCGCCAAAGATGTAATTGTAACAGGCGATTCTGCTGGTGGCAATTTAGCCCTGGCGTTAACATTAAAACTAAAAGAAGAAAAGCGTATGCTGCCGCGCGCGTTATTTCTGATGAGCCCCTGGACGGACCTTACGAGCTCTGGCGAAAGCTTTGAAACCAGAAAAGAAGTTGATCCCGTTTTGGATGCAGAATATATTAACAAGATGATAGCGGCCTATGTGCCAGAAGGAGAGGACGTCAAAAATCCATTTATTTCTCCTTTATACGGCGATTTGAAAAATTTCCCGCCAGTGTATATTCAGGTGGGAGATAATGAGATTTTACTGGAAGATAGTCTGAGATTACGTGCCAGGTTAAAAGAAGAAGGCGTTCTATGCAGGGCAGATGTTTTCCCTGGTATGTGGCATGTATTTCAGATGAGCCCCTTTAAGACCGCTGAAGAAGCAATGGATACAGCAGCCGAATTTATCATTGGCCAGATGACAAAATAGGAAAGATGGTAGTATGTATAAACCGCACACCACAAACATTCTTGGCGTGAATATTTCCGTCACCAATATGCAGGAACTAATCCATACGGTACTCGACCAGTTAGAAGAATTGAAGGGCGAGTATCTGTGTTTTTCGAATGTGCATACCACGGTAATGAGTTATGAAAAGAAAGACTACCGTCATGTGCAGAATAGCGCGTTTATGGCTCTTCCTGATGGCAGCCCGCTTTCCTATGTGCAGAGAATTCGCGGTTTTAAGGAAGCCAGAAGATGTGCTGGCCCAGATTTTATGGCGGAACTTTGGAAGGCAACGGAACATACAGAGATTACCCATTATTTTTATGGGAGTACCGAAAGTACCATCAAAAGTTTAAAAGAGTGTCTGCACAAAAAGTATCCGGGATTAAAAATTGCCGGGATGGAGTCTCCTCCGTTTAGACCATTAACAGAGGAAGAAGATGCAGAGGCCGTAAAACGTATCAATGATTCTGGCGCCTCTATTCTCTGGGTTGGTCTTGGTGCCCCGAAGCAGGAAGAGTGGATGTATGCCCATAAGCATAAAATAAATGCCGTTATGATGGGCGTTGGAGCTGGTTTTGATTTTCATGCAGGGATTGCAAAGCGTGCGCCCATGTGGATGCAGACGCACTATTTAGAGTGGCTGTATAGACTATTTCAGGATCCTGCCAGATTATGGCGCCGGTATATGAAGACCAATATAAAGTTTGTATTCAGCCTGTTAAAGGGTGCGGGCAGACGTAGCCTTTCTCTGGAAAATGATGCAACGAAAAAGAATTTGCTCATTTATGCACACTACTATTATCCGGATGTAGCTTCCACGGGGCAGATTTTAACGGACCTGGCAGAAGGTTTGCAGGATGCCTTTAATATAACAGTAATCTGTACGGTACCCTCTTATACAGGAAAAATCCAGCGGAAATATCGTACTCACAAATATTATTACGAAAACATCAATGGCATTACGGTTTTGCGACTTCGTGTACCAGAGTTTCGCAAGAGCTTTAAGCCCAGCCGAATCTATAACATTGCCCAGTACTTTTTTAGCGCGATTGCAGCAACTTATAAGACTGGCCCACAGGACTATGTGTATGCGATTTCCCAGCCACCCGTTTTGGGAGGCCTTCTTGGTGTTGTAGGTAAGCGCATTAAAAAGGCGAAGTTTATATATAATATTCAGGATTTTAACCCGGAGCAAATCCAGGCCATTAGCTATTCCCGGAACAAATTCTTACTAAATGCGGCCATGAAGTTAGACCGTTATAGCTGTAAGAAGGCCGATAAGGTTATTGTTGTTGGCCGCGATATGGTGCATACTCTGGAAAGACGTTTTCAGGATAAAAAAGGAATGCCTAAGTATACCTGCATCAACAACTGGATTGATGAAAAGGAAATTACACCGCTTCCAAAGACGAATAAGGGCGTGAAGAAATTAGCGGGTCGATACGACTTAGATGGCAAGTTTGTCATCATGTATTCCGGTAATATTGGACTTTACTATGACCTGTTAAAGCTTATTAAGGTTATGGAAGTGTTTAAGGACGAGGAGGATGTTGTATTCCTCTTTGCTGGAGATGGTTCTGTCTTAGAACCCCTAAAGAAGTATGTGGCGGAGCATGCGATGGGCAATGTACGTTTTGTTCCTTACCAGAAAAAGAGTGCCTTATCTTATAGCCTTAATTTAGCGGACGTGCACTTGGTCGTAAATGCGAAAGGCATTAAGGGTGTTTCCGTACCTAGTAAGCTATATGGTTGTATGGCAGCCGCCAAGCCGGTACTTGGTATTTTGGAGAAGGGCAGTGAGGCGCGTATGATTATCGAGGAATCTGGCTGTGGTAAGTGCGTGGATCCTGGTGATTATAAAGCCATTCGTGCTTTGATGAAAGAATTTATACAGCAGAAAAATGATGAGAAGCTTCCGGAAATGGGACAAAAGGGTCGCAAATTCCTGGAAGAAAATCTCACGAAGGATATTTCCATTCGAAAGTATCGGGATGAGATTTTGGGAAGTTAAACCAATTACGATATGACTCTATTTTTGTTTCTAAAACAGATTACTGATATGCTGTATCCCTACCATTTTTTAGATTATGGAATGGTGGTGATGGCTGTCATTGCACTTGTATATCAGGTTGCGCTGGTGCGCCCGGATGTGCGCAAACATGTGAAGGTAGCAGATGTAGCCATTTTACTACTAAGCCTGCTATTAACCATACAGTTCCTTCGGAACCCAGCGTCTACGTATAGCGTCTATGTGAAGGTATTGTCTGCGTTTCTGATGTATTTCGTAGGGCGGATGTACTACGAACGTTTGCAGGAGTGTAGTGGAGCACTGGCAGCATCGGGTTATGTAGTTGTGTATGCGAATCTCATACACAGACTGGTGGTTTTCGGAACCCAGTTTTTCCATGTAACCAACGCAGAAGGAGATTTTTACTACAACGATACAGATTTGGTATATGGACTTTTAATTGCTCTTATTTTTATTGCGATGTATGGTCGCAATAGTCTGATAAAAGGAATTACGATGTTTTTTGTGATTCCCGTTTTGGTCCTTTGCTCGGATGCGGGAGTTCAAAAAGTTCTTTTTATTGCAATCTATGTGCTGATAGTCATCTACTGTTTAGAGAAACTTGGTGTTCCCAGAAAGACAGCGAATGGAATTTTAATAACGGCCATCGTTGGACTGGCGTTCCTCATTGTGATGATGTTGCTCCCTGTGTTTACGGGCCTTAATAATTCCGTGTTTAAAATCTTTGCCGGAGACTGGATTTCTTTTAGACAGTTAGAACTGCGGTATGACGATTGGAAGCATATCTGGCTGGAAATCAGACAGGCAGGAATTTTGGAAAAAGCATTTGGTCTGTCCTTAGGACTACATTTGTCTAACCAGTATATTACGGTGCTATATTCTTTTGGAATTGTGGGATGCATCATCACGGTAGTGTATGCCTTAGATGTCCTGCGCCGCATTTTCAAAATTCAGGATCGGAAGACCTATTATGTTATGGTGCTGCTTACAATCTTATTTATGGGCAGCAGTATTCTTAATAATTGTATGGAATTTACCCAGTGCAGTTGGTTCTTTATGATGTTCGGTGGCATGGTGGTAAGCGCGGGAAGAATCGAAGAGGAGGCGCGGGATGTCCAGTAACTGGTACAAACTATTTATGAATATGTCGAAGGTTCGCTATGGAAAAGGCCTTTTATTAAAAGGAACCCCTTTTATTTACAATAAGAAGGGTGCGACTTTGCAAATCGGAAAGAACTGCACGATAAAAAGCAGTTTCTTATCCAACCTGGTTGGACTTTATTCAAAAAGTATTCTTGTAACCAGAGCGCCAGGCGCAAAACTGATTATTGGCAACAATGTTGGAATTTCCGGTGCCACAATTTATGCGCGGAAAGAAATTCTCATCGGGGACAATACCTGCATTGGCGGCAATGTAAAAATTCTAGACAATGATTTTCATCCCATCGAGGTAGAGAAGCGTAATCTTCTTTTAAATGGCAAAGCGCCTGAAAGCGGAGAGATGGCTGAGTGGATTGGAACAAAGCCTATTCATATTGGAAAGAATTGTTTTATTGGATGTAATGCCATTATTTTAAAAGGCACAGTTTTAGGTGATGGCTGTGTGGTTGGCGCAGGTGCCGTTGTTTGTGGAAAATTTGAGGCAGGCAGTGTAATCGCCGGAAATCCTGCAAGAGTGATTAAGAAATTGAACATTTAGTGGAGGACACAATGCATAATATTGCTTTTATTCCAGTACGGGGTGGTAGCAAATCCATTCCTTTAAAAAATATCAAGGATATGTGCGGGAAGCCTTTGGTTTACTGGACGGTGCTTGCTGCGTCAGAATGTGAAGCGGTTGATGAAGTCGTTGTTTCTACTGATAGTGAGCAGATTCGGGAAACGGTTCTTTCCTTTCAGCTTCCCAAGGTAACCGTAGTTGGCAGAAGTGAGGAGGTTTCTACGGATACCGCCAGTACAGAGTCTGTAATGTTAGAGTATGCAAAGGACCATACCTTTGATAATATTGCGCTGGTGCAGGCAACTTCGCCGCTACTAACCGCGAAGGATTTGCAAAATGGATTCGATGAACTTGCAAAAGAAGGGGTGGATTCTGTAATTTCCTGCGTAGAACAAAAACGTTTCCAGTGGAATAGAAAAGAAAATGGGGAAGCGTACCCCATGAATTACGATGTATTTAAGAGACCTCGTCGTCAGGAGTTTGACGCATATTATACGGAAAATGGCGCATTCTATATGATTAGCCGTGCCCTTTTATTAGAAACGGGGAACAGACTGGCAGGCAGTATGCGTATTGTAGAAATGCCCCAGGCCTCCTTCCTTGAAATTGATGAACCCGAAGACTGGGAAATTATTTCTCTATTAAAGAAACGCCAGTTAGAGCAAATGTAAAATCGGACCATTTGTACCGGGTACAAATGTTAAAAACATAGCCGATGGGAAATATGTATGTCGGGATGGAACCGTTTCGCGCGCCGGTTCTTATGAGCGTCTTTTGCGAATTAGAACCGCTGCTGCGCGAAGGCCGAGCGGAAGCGTGTTTCAGCACGACATACTATTTTCCAAGGCAAAGATTGAAAAAATTTTAACCTTTGTACCCGGTACAAAGGTTAAAATCGGACCAAATGTACCCGGTACAAATGTGCAAATTACATGCGGTTTAGAATCATGCGGGCCACTTCTCGAAGGACACCCTCGCCGCCCTTGGCTTCGGTAATGTAGTCAGCAACTTCTCTGGCCTCGATTTGGCCATCAGCAGGAACTGCGGCAAAACCAACCGCCTGCAGAACGGGAATATCGGCTAAATCATCCCCGATGTAGGCAACCTCTTCCAGGGAGATTCCGTATTTCTGACACAGGGACTCTACAATGGGAAGCTTGTCGCTAGCACCAGGAAAATATTCATTGACCTTCAGTTTGGCGAAACGACGTTCATTTAGCGTAACATCTTCGCCAGTAATAACAGCGGTAATCGTTCCCGCTTCCTGTAATAATTTAAAAGCCATACCATCCCGTGTGTTAAACTTTTTGAGTTCATCACCATGTTCAGAATAGTACATGCCACCATCGGTAAGACAACCGTCGCAGTCTGTGGCAACAAGCTTGATGGTTTTGGGCATTTGATATGAAGGATTTGTAAACATGTCTTTCTCCCTTCGAATTTTGCTTATTATAGCATTTTGAAAGGGAAGGGGGCAAATGTGCTATACTTATAAAAGACTATTATTTTGGTTGAAGGAGAAAAAAATGCAGATTGATTATAAAGAGCCTTATGTTATTGCAGAGATTGGCTGTAATCATATGGGACAGATGGATATTGCGAAGGATTTGATTGATACAGCGGTGACTTTCTGCAAGGCAGATGCTGTAAAGTTTCAGAAGCGCTGCAACAAAGAACTTTTAACGCCGGAGCAGTATAATGCGCCGCATCCGAATCCCGCTAATTCTTATGGGGATACGTATGGTGCGCACAGAGAATTTTTGGAATTTACAAAGGACCAGCATGCAACCTTGAAGGCCTACTGCGAGGAAAGAAAGATTGTTTATAGTACATCTGTCTGGGATTTAACTTCTGCCAAAGAAATTGCAGAATTGGATCCAGCATTTATTAAAATTCCTTCTGCCTGCAATAACAACTACGAGATGCTTCGTTGGCTTTGTAAGAATTACAAAGGGGAGATTCAGATCTCCTTTGGAATGACTACGCGCAGTGAAGAAGCAGCGGTAGTAGAACTGTTCGAAGAAGAAAAGAGAGCACAGGATTTAACGGTGTACTGCTGTACGTCTGGGTATCCAGTTCCTATGAAGGACGTGTGTCTTTTAGAGATTACAAGACTGCGAGAAACCTATGGAAATCGTGTGAAGCGAATTGGTTTTTCGGGTCATCATAATGGGATTGCCATTGATGTGGCAGCTTATACGTTAGGTGCCGAAGTCTTTGAGAGACATTATACGCTTGATAGAACCTGGAAGGGTACAGATCATGCAGCATCCTTAGAACCCGATGGACTTAGAAGGTTAAAGAGAAATCTTGCGCAGACGCATGAGGCACTTACCTATAAGAGTGATGAGATTCTTCCCATTGAACAGGTGCAGAGAGATAAGTTAAAGTATAGAAAGTAAGCAAGATGGATTTAGTATCTCTAGTTATTTTGGCAGTAGGACTTTCTATGGATGCTTTTGCAGTATCCATTTGCAAAGGACTGGCCCTTAAAAAAATATCTATAAAAGAAATGGCGATTGTGGGATTGTGGTTCGGCGGTTTCCAGGCACTCATGCCCGTCATTGGTTACTTCTTGGGAACAACGTTTGCGACCTATATCAACAAAATTTCCCATTGGGTAGCCTTTGGCCTTCTACTAGTCATTGGCGGAAATATGATTCGGGAGGCATTTGGAAAAGAAGAGGAAGAAGCTTCCGATTCCCTGGGATTTAAGACCATGTTATTAATGGCAATTGCCACATCGATTGACGCGCTTGCAGTAGGGGTGACCTTTGCATGTATGGAAGGCACAAACATTCCCTTTGCAGTGGGATGCATTGGTGTTATCACCTTTATTCTTTCAGCATTAGCGGTAAAATTAGGTTCCATTTTTGGTGCAAAGTATAAAAACAAAGCAGAATTTGTTGGGGGACTTATTTTGGTATTATTAGGTACCAAAATATTATTAGAAGGTCTAGGTGTCCTAAAATTCTAATTAAGAAAATAACGAACTTCTCCGATATAAAAAATAAGCGGAAGGAGCCGCCCGCTTCACGTTGCCTATAAGGAAATGGATTCTGGGGCAGGCTCTTTTTTTGTGCCTATTTTTTGAAAATGAAAGGAGAAAAATGAATGATTATTGATTCTATGGGGATTTCCATGGGATCAGCAAGAAGCTACCGTCATGAAAGCGGACAAATCATATCCGAAAGAAATGGCGGCGCTGCAAGGATGGCGGCAACCCATGAGGGAACCTACCAGTATTTTAACCAGGCTCTGAAGATTGGTATGCAGGATGAGGCGACGGAAAGCATGGAGCGATCCATGTTAGGTCGCAGGCAGAAATTAGGAGAACTGAAGTTACAGAAACAGGACGAAGATTTGTCTGTAACTTTAAGGCGGCAAAGTCTGCTATATCTGCTTATGCATCTGCACCAAATCATGGGAGCCAGAAGAAACGGAAATTTGCGAAACCAGATGGAGACAGCAGGGTTTCCTGCCGGACAGAATCCAGCGCAGGAAAGACTCGTGTACGATGTTGAAGAAGAACAGACCGTATTTGAAACGAAGGGGACGGTTCGGACAAAGGATGGCAGGGAAATCGATTTCAATCTTTCTCTTAATATGACCAGACGTTTTGAAGAGTACTACTATGAAACGTATGAGCCAGCATTTGGCAGTGCCAATTTAGTAGATCCACTGGTTATTAACTATGATGGTGTTGGCACGGGACTGACAGACCAGAAATTCCTGTTTGATATCGATGGTGATGGTGCGAAAGAATCTTTATCCGGTCTGCAAAGGGGAAGTGGATTTCTGGCCTACGATCAAAATGGGGATGGTGTCATAAATGATGGCAGTGAACTATTTGGCACCAAATCAGGAAATGGATTTAAGGACCTTGCCAAATATGATAGTGATGGTAATGGATGGATCGATGAAGCCGACGCCATTTTCCAGAAACTGAAAATCTGGACCAAAGATGCAAGGGGGAAAGACGTACTTTACTCCTTAAAGGAACTGGGAATTGGAGCATTGTGTCTCTATAACCAAAATACCCAGTTTTCCTTAAATAACCAGGTAACCAATGAGATTCAGGGTGTGGTGCGGTCTACGGGATTTTTCTTATATGAAAGTGGAGAGGCTGGCACGATGCAGCAAATCGATTTGGCAAGCCACTAAGCGTCATAAAACGGACGGGCCTGATACCTTGGGAAATAGTATGTCGGCTCTGGGCACAAATGGAAAAATAAAAAATCGGACCAAATGTACCCGGTACAAATGGTCCGATTTTTTAAAACTTAGCTTTCGCAGCTTCTAACTTTGCCTGGCTCCAGGTTGCGACCTTTACTTTGCGACCTTTGTTGGCAGCATGGAAGCGGAGGTTCCAAACCTGCTTTAAGTATTCTAAGGTAACCTTACTGTCTAACTTGCTTTCCCCTGCGCTGCGATCCTGGAAGGTGTAGGGCGTTTCAATAATACGACGCACATTACACATTGCGATGACCTCAATCATAATCTTCCAACCGATGGGATTTAAGGTAACGCCTTCGAGCAATTCTCTTCGAATCATAAATAAGCCACTGGTAGGGTCCGTAATTTTGCGGAGGCAAGGAAGAATTCCTTTTCCGATGTAGCGGGCGGTTCCAGAAACTACCTTTCTGTACAGATTAAGTCCACCGTCGGAACCGCCAGGAATAAAACGGCTGGGAATGGCCATATCTGCATGGGTACTCATAGCTGCATACATATCCATAAGGACCTTGGGAGGATGCTGCAGGTCTGCATCCATAACAGCTACATAGTCACCCTTGGCAAGGGAAAATCCCTTTACAACGGCAGTAGCGAGTCCCTTTTCGTTTTCTCTGTGATGTAAACGGATGGTGGAATCGCCTTTGGCGAGTTCTTCAATCATCTGTGGGGTTTCGTCTTTACTATCATCTACGAAGATGATTTCATGAGGAACCTTGGGAAGGGCTTCGTGAATCTGCTCCACTAAGGGATAAATATTATCTTTTTCGTTAAAAGTAGGGATTACAATGGATAACATAGTAGATACCTCTTTTCCTAAAAATGTGATTTTTACTCATTGTTTACAGTATACCACCCCCTATTCTTTTGACAAGGTTTTACGGGGAAGAGTATAATTTTAGTAGTATTTTCAAAACAGAATTCTGGGTAAAGGTGGTAAAGCATATTATGAAGAAAACAGCACTTATTATGGCAGGTGGAAAGGGTGAAAGATTCTGGCCTAGAAGCCGAAAGAACCTTCCTAAGCAGTTCCTGTGTCTGACAGGAGATGGTAAAACCATGATCCAGCAGACCGTTGAGAGAATCTCCTCCATCGTGGATATTGAGGATATTTATATTGCCACCAATAAGGATTATAAGGAACTTGTAAAGAAGCAGCTTCCCGAGCTTCCTGAGGAAAATATTCTTTGCGAGCCTGTTGGCAGAAATACGGCACCCTGTATTGGACTTGGTGCGATTCATATCCATAAAAAATATGAAGATGCCATTATGTATGTACTGCCTTCCGATCACCAGATTAAATATAAGGGAATGTATGTGAGCATTTTGGAGGACGCTGGAAAGGTTGCAGAAGAGGGAAATAATCTTGTGACCATTGGTATTACGCCTACGGCTCCGGAAGTTGGTTATGGTTATATTAAATTTAACCCGGAGAAGGTGAATGGACGTTCTTTTGAAGTGGAGCGTTTTGTAGAAAAGCCTGATCTTGCAACCGCAAAAGAATATGTAAAGAGTGAAGAATATCTTTGGAACTCTGGTATGTTTGCATGGAAAATCTCTACAATTTTAAATTCCATGGAAAAGCACCTGCCAGAGATATATGCAGGATTAAAGCGCATTGAACAGTCCTTTGGTACAGAGGATGAGGAAGATGTATTAAACGGCGTATTTAGCAGTATTCCTTCTGAATCCATTGATTATGGAGTTATGGAGAAAGAAAAAGGAATCTATGTAATCCCTGGAACCTTTGGCTGGGATGATGTAGGAAGCTGGCTTGCTGTTGAAAGACTTCGTCCCGTTAATGATGCGGGAAATATTGTGGATGGCAATGCTATGACCGTGAATGTTAAGAACTGTATCATCGAAGGACAGGATAAGCTCATTGCAGCAGTTGGTCTTCGTGATTTGATTATTGTTGATACACCCGATGCAACGTTAATTTGTGCAAAGGATAGTGCGGCAGACATTAAGAAGATTGTAGAGAATTTGAAAATCTGCAATCGTGACAGCTATTTATAAGGTGACGAAGTGACGCAGGCAATTCTTTCATTGGTATTATGGCTTCTGGTATTCCCCTTTTTTACAGGGGTATTGCCGACCTTTGCTTTGAAAAAGTCGTCTCTTCGTTTGGGTAGCATTTATTTATATGGATTTTTATTTGTATTGGCACTGTTCCAGATTATGACAGTGCCTTTTATTTTGGCAAGACTGACATTAACAAAACTGATTATGGTATTTAAACCGGTTGTAGCCAGTCTTTCTGTGGTTGGGTTTGTCATTCTGGTGGTACAGATGATTCGGACGGGTGTTTCTGAATTTATTTGTTTACCGTCTCCCAAAAAGTTTGCGAAGTCCAACATTCTGACCTTTATTTTATTCATGGCATTAATTTTGTTTCAGGTGATAATGTCCGTGATTTATATGACGCCCAATGGTGACGATTCTTATTACATTGGCGAGGCCCTTATTGCCAATGTTCGAGACCTTCTTTATACCATTGATCCATATACAGGACATTCTGTTTATTATCTGCAACCGAGACATGTGTTGGCACCCTTTCCTTTATACTATGCGATGCTTGCCAGGGAGAGCGGAATTCATGTGACGATTATTGCGCACACCATTTTGCCCCCTGTGCTGATTCTTGTAACATATATGATGTTTTACAAAATTGCCCATGCTCTTTTTGACGGAGAGTTCGGGAAAGTGTCCATCTTTATGGTGTTAATAGCTGGAATCCAAATGTTTGGTGGTAACAGTATTTACACCAATGAAGTATTTTTCCTAACCCGTACCTGGCAGGGAAAATCAGTCCTTGCCAATATTGCTCTTCCTGGTGCATTTATGGTGATGCTGTATCTTTCCAAACGAACAGAGAAAAAGAAAAAATGGGAAGATGAGGAAAATCGTGGTAATACCTTCGGGATTTATCTTCTGATGGTACTGGTAAATCTTACCGGTGCCCTTGCGTCCAGTATGGGGCTACTATTGCTACTCTTTTTTGAAATGCTTATGGCGCTAATAATCGCCATTCGAAATAAACGATTTACAGTGCTGCTTTGGTCGCTGCTTTGCCAGGCACCCACGGCGGTTTATCTGCTTTTATATATAAGGAGGCTGCAACTATGAGTGAAGTGTTCAGAGTCTATTCCTTATATACAGGTACCGGTATTATGATGATCCTGTTTTTTGTCAGCCTGATGTACATTGGTCTGCGGGATCATAATAAGAGTAATGTTTCTCTTTTGTTTTTTGGACCGATTGTTCTTGTGTTTTTAATCTTTCTGCCCCCGGTTCATATGCTGTATGAACGATTCGTAGATGCCACAACTTACTGGCGCATGTGGTGGACAGTTCCGGTGGGAATTGGACTTTCCTATGTGGGTGCGTGTTTATTTGAAAAACATAGAGTGACCGGTTTAATTCTATCTCTGGTGGTGCTTATGCTGGGTGGTTCATTTGTATATCGTACCCAGGGAGATTTTATGGCGGCGGAAAATGCCTACCAGCTCCCACAGGAAGCGATTAATGTAGCGGATGCACTGGAAGAAGCAGAGGAAGGGTATATTACAGCTGCAGTATATCCTGGACTTGTTATGGATATCAGACAGTATGATGATGCCATTTTGCTCGCTTTTGGCAGAGAGATGTTAGATGACAGCATGAACCAGGCGTCGGAGGAAACAGAAAAGTTCTTTCTGGAGATGCTGCAGCCCAGCCCAAATTTTGAAGTACTATTAGAATGCTGCCGGACGACGGGTACAGAGTATGTGGTATTATTAAAATCGCAGCTTCCGTTAACGAGCCCGGAAGAAAGTGATTTTTCAGTGGTTAGTGAGATAGGATCCTATGTCATCTATCGTTGTAACCCCGTAGATGCTTATTATAAGAGTACCCTGGGAAAGTAAAGGAGAGAGTTATGGTAGAGGAGATTCGTGACGAGTTAACAAAACACATTATTCCATTTTGGAAAAAGCTTAGGGATGATGAAAATGGTGGATACTATGGACTGCTTACCTATGATCTTGCGCTGGACAAAAAGGCACCGAAGGGCTGCATCCTAAATAGTCGTATTACCTGGTTTTTTAGCAATGCGTATTTGCTGTTAAAGGATGAGAGCCTTCTGGCTGAGGCAAAACACGGATATACATTTTTGAAAGAATACTGTATCGATAAAGAAAATGGCGGTGTGTTCTGGTCTATGACGTATGATGGAAAGCCGTTAGATACCACGAAGCATACCTATAACCAGGCATTCACGATTTATGCGCTGAGTTCTTATTATGCAGCCAGCGGCGATAAGGAAGCGCTGGAACTTGCTTATACATTAAAGGATATTATTGAAGAAAGATGTACCGATGACCTAGGATATATGGAGGCTTTTAACGCGGCTTTTGAAAAGGTGGATAATGATAAGCTTTCTGAAAATGGAGTTATAGCAGATAAAACTATGAACACCCTGCTCCATGTGTTTGAGGCGTATACGGAACTCTACCGCGTAGATAAAAATGAGCAGGTAGGAGAGCGACTTCGCTGGATGTTAGATGTAATAGCAGAGAAAATCTATAACCCGGAGGAACATAGACAGGAAGTATTCTTTGACAGAGAATATAACAGTCTTATCGACTTATATTCTTACGGCCACGATATTGAGACAGCATGGCTTGTTGACAGAGGATTAGAAATTCTGGGAGACCCTGCCTATACAGAGAAACTTTCACCGATTACAAAGGACCTTACCAATCAGGTTATAAAAACAGCTTTTAATGGGCACTCCCTTGCCAATGAATGTGAAAAGGGTGTGGTAAATACCACTCGTATCTGGTGGGTACAGGCTGAAACGCTTGTTGGACTTATCAATGGTTATGAGAGGGATAATAGCCGAAATGATTATTTGGAAGCAGCCAAGGCTGAATGGCAGTTTATTCGGGATTATCAGATTGATAAGAGAGAGGGCAGCGAATGGTTTGCCGAGGTAACCGAAGAAGGAACGCCGAATCAGGTAAAAGAAATTGTGGAGCCCTGGAAGTGTCCTTATCACAATGGTCGTATGTGTATGGAAGTATTAAAGCGTGCGCAGACAAATGCTGTAATTGCAGCATTATAATGACGGAAATAGAGCAGAAAGAGGGTAATGCATGAGTAAAAGTGTCACGATGAGTGATATTGCAAAAGAGTTGGGTGTCAGTACGGTTACAGTATCTAAGGCTCTGGCTGATAAAGATGGTGTGAGCGAGGAAGTACGGGAGACCATTAAGAAGAAAGCCAGACAAATGGGATATCGTTACAATTCTCTTGCAAAAAGTGTTAGGGCCGGTGTGAGCGGGAACATTGGGGTACTCGTTTCGGAACGGTATTTTTCTGACAACGCGTTTTACGCCAACTTATATAAACGGAATGTAGTGGAGCTTTCGAAGCAGAACTATTCTTGTATTTTAGAGATTATTTCCAAGGAAGATGAGTTTCGGGGAATTCTTCCAGCCATGTTAGAGAATAACAAGGTGGATGGAATCATTGTTTTAGGACAAATGAAAAGACCGTATGTGCAGCGAATTTCTGAGACGAAGATTCCTTACGTTTTGCAGGATTTTTATGATGAGAAAGTCGGAGAGGATGCAGTTGTTTCGGATAACGTTTATGGTGGCTATCTCTTAACGAAGTATCTTCTTGAAAAGGGCCATGATAGTATTGCCTTTGTCGGGAATATTTATGCAACCAGTTCTATTATGGACCGGTATCTGGGATATTACCGCGCACTACTGGAAACCAGACGGGAGATTCGCCCGAACTGGGTAATTATAGACCGGGATGAGCAAAATGGAACCTACGAAAAATTTCCTCTTCCGAAAAACTTACCAAGTGCGTTCTTCTGCAATTGCGATGAAGTTGCCTTTACGCTTGTAAACCAGTTAAAAGGAATGGGACTTAAGGTGCCGGAAGATGTTTCCGTAGTGGGCTTTGATGACTATATATTTGCGACGGTATCTGATCCGCAGCTCACGACGTATAGAGTAGCGCTTGAAACCATGAGCGAGACCACTGTGGATGCCATTGTTAAAAAAATAAAGGATTCTACCTATAAAATTGGTCGTAAGGTTGTAGGGGGCACGTTAATATACCGGGATTCAGTAAAACAAAAATAACGGTGAGAGGGGGCAAAGCCCCCTTTTTGTTTGCGGCTAGGCGGAAAATTTAGTAAAATTATATATTGGTGTTTTATTGAATACATAAACAAGAGGTACGTTATGAAGAATTTGATAAGAAGAATTGTAATGATGCTTTCTATCACTGCTTTATTAGGTGTAGTGTTGTTTGCTGGGAATAAAGCAAACGCGGTGACAGCACCCGATCCATTAAACCCCTGGGCGAATGGTTTTATCGTGCAGACCCCTTACGACCAGCAGGTGTATGTGGAGAATGGAATTGAATTTCATTATGTGGCAGGAGATACCTGGCAGGGAATGATGATGGTAATTCCGGATGCTTCCCGTGTGTTTGTAGGCATGCCCAAAACAAATTACGATAGTGGCCCTGGTTCTTCTGCAGCAAGTCAGGCTGCAAGATACCACGCGCTCTTAGCTACCAACGGTACCTTCTTTGTAGATACGAATTATCATGGAAATGGCGGACAGCCGCTTGGCGTTATCGTATCCCAGGGCAGATGTACTGCGGGAGCCAATAGTGCCTCTGATATTGTTGGATTAGATATTAATAATATGCCCGTGTGTGGCAGAATGACTGGTAACCAGGCTGTTGCTATGGGAGTACGTGATGCTTGTTATGTCAGTCCTGTATTAGTTGCTGGTGGACAGATTACCAATCTTGCAGGACAAAGCCTTACACTTATTGATGCCCGTACCGCATTCGGATTTCGTGCAGACGGCTGCGCGCTCATTCTTTCTATCGATGGAAGAAATTCTCATTCTACGGGAGCAACGACTCGTGCCGAAGCAGAATGTTTCTTAGCGTTCGGCGCAATTTGCGCAGGAAACATTGATGGTGGCGGAAGCTGTGGCCTTTATTATGGTGGTCCTACCAGAATTAATTTGATTAACACGAGGGGCGGTCGTCCTTCCCCCAACTCTATTTGTGTAATGCCATAAGAAGGGAGAGAAGACCATGAAGAAGATTGTAAAAAGAATTGTAATACTTGTTGCAGCAGTAGCTCTTGCTTTTGGGTTTTCTATGGGGATGCAGAAAACACCTGCTCAGGCGGCTTCTGCGATTTTGGTTCGTGTTCCTCTAGATGGTACCTTATATAATCACGGCGTGCGTGTGCCTGAAACTGCGCTTGCATCTACGGGTGTTGTGAATGGTCGTATTCATCAGATTGCCTGTGCCAACACGGGGGTAGCTTTTTCATATAAGGAATATGCTATTTTTGATTTTGAGGATTTTTCACAGTTAGCAGCATATGATGGTGCCGGCAATCCCATGCAGGTATCCGTTTGCAAAGCTGGTTTTGTGGATTACACAGGCGCAACTCCTGCGCAGGTACAGTCCGTAGAAAATATTGTTACGGCAGCAGCCATTGCCTATAACGAAAGAGTCAGCGGACGTTCCAGTGATGAGAATCTTGCAAAATATTTCCAAAAAGGATCGATTGCATATAACAACGCTGTGAATTCTGATAGCGGAAGACGCTGGGGTGCGTTCTATACCGTTGGTGCAATCAAGAATGCATTCGTTTGGGATGTCTATTTTTACAGCCCTGTTGATTTCGTGGCGAAAGCAACGGTAAGCGCAGGTACTTATTTTGCAGATAACTATACCATTGCCATGCTCTTCCATAATAATGGTGCTGGCTACAAGGTTACATATCTGACATACATGAATTAGGAAAGAATTATGGTAGAAGAAAATAAGGTAGAAGAAAACAAGGTAGAAGAAGTGTCCGCACAGCCTGCTTCGGAGGCAGTACCTGCAGTTCCGGAAACAGCAGAACCGAGGAAACCAAAGAAGGCCCTGAAAATTGTGGGGCGTGTTTTTGCTGTTCTTGGCACGACCGTTGGTATGCTGGTGGTATGCCTTCTTTGCGTAATGCTTGTGTTAACCCATGGCCCGTCCAAGGAAATGCGAGACCTCTTTGTACTTTCCGTTAGAGAGAGTAGCGCGGGCGGCTTTTTGGCCAGCATTTATCTGAGCAAGGATGAGATTGCTGCCATTGAAGAAAAGAATAAGGTTATTGAAACAGATGATACCACAGATACGTCTATTGTTACCATTGCGGTAAATGAAGAAAAAGAGCCAGAAGAGGAAGGGACAGAGCCATCCTATATTGTGGAAACCTCTTTTGATGTGGAAGTTTACGTGGAAAATGGTATCGAATTCCATCGCATTGCGGGGCCTACCTTTACCGGTATTATGATGGTAGTGGCTGACCCCAGTCGTGTATTTGTTGGAACGCCGTATGAAGCCTACGATGGAAGACCGGGACTAGATGTTCCTACTATTTGTGAACGTTATGATGCGATTGCAGCGATTAATGGAGCTTTCTTTGTGGATACCAATGGCTCTGGTGATGGTGGTACGCCTCTGGGCTTTGTATTCTCAGAAGGCAACCGTCTTTGGGGTGGCGAGCAGGAAACCTTCAATATGATGGGCTTTAATGAAGAAGGCGTTTTGATTTGTGGAAAGATGACTGGTGCCCAGGCGGAGAGCATGAACATTCGCGACGGTGTAACCTGTGATCCTTTTTTGGTTATTAATGGTGAAGGCCTAAATGTTGCCGGTAGCGGTGGCGGACTAAATCCCCGTACCGCACTTGGTCAAAGAGCAGATGGTGCTGTTCTTCTGCTTACGGTAGATGGTCGTCAGGCTACCAGTCTTGGAGCGACCATGTCTGATCTGGTAGACGTTATGCTCGCTTTTGGGGCAGTGAATGCAGGAAATTTAGATGGCGGCGGTTCTACCGTTTGCTATTATGATAAAACCGTAATGAACGTGGTTATGAGTATCTATGGAACGCGTGGTGTTCCTGATGCAATTTGCGTAAGAAAGGAGAATAAGTAATGAAAAAGAAGTTCTCCTTTAAAAAGGGATTGCTCGTTTACGTTGCAGTGTGGTTACTTTTGACATTGGTTGTCTGCGTGGTTTTATGGAACAAATGTAAAAACTATCAGACCGGTTATGAGTTAGCCGAAAAGACCGCAGATCCAGATCTGTTTATGGCTCAGATTTTGACACTATATAATGAGGATAATATTGTTCGAACTGCTGGCAGTGATGTCTTTGGCTCTACCAGCGGCTTTGTGTCCCAGGAGGAACAGGAAGAATACTTAAAGAGTTTAGTAGCTGGCAAAGAATTGTCTTTCTTAAAGAGCGACACCTCTACGGCCAGAAAACCAGTTTATGCTATTTTTGCAGATGATAGCGTTATCGGTCAGGTTACGCTTTCTATGAATACAGAGAGCATTGATTATGGTTTCCATCGATTCAGCATTAAGAGCTTATCTGTAACGCCCGCAGAATTAGATCTGGTAGATGTTCGGCTTACCATTGAAGGAGACCAGAAGGTATATGTGAATGGTGTTCTTCTTACAGAAGATAATGTGGATGAATTTAATAAAGAAGTCGGCAGCCAGACGGAAAAGAAAGCAACAGAGTTAACTGGTAAATATATGGGAGAAACCACTTACGTACTGCGTGGCCTTTTCTCAAAACCAGAGGTGACTGTGGAATATGAGGGAAATGTTTATACCCTTGAACCAGAAACAGAAGGGGAAGAGATTACCTACGTACAGCCACTGGCAATCTCGGAAGAAGCCTGGGAGCGAATGGAGAGAGGCGCTGTGAAAGGTGGCCACCTCTATGTTGCGAATGCCAACAATATGGCCAGCTTTGGTGATCTTGTACCATTTTTAGTTGCAGGTTCTGAGGCATATAACAATATTCAGAGTATGCAGGCAGGTTTAACCTGGGCAGGTACGCCGGAAGAATTTGAAATCCGTTCTGAAAAAATGATTTCCGTGAAGGAATATGGACCAGGTATGCGCGTATGTCGTACGACCTATGAAGTACACAGAATTTATCGAGGAGTCACCTACGATGAACAACTGACTTATGACTGGCTGTTCACGTATTCGGAAGGTGGCGGCTGGCAGATTATCGATTTCTGCCTCATCCAGTAATTTTAACATTTGAACATTTGTACCGGGTACAAATGTTAAAATCGTAGGGAAATATGTATGCCCGGATGGAAGCGTGTTTCAGACGAACATACATATTTCCTAAGGTATTTAATGAACATTATGTGAAAGCACCCCCAGGAGGGTGCATTTCCTTATATATTGTGATAAACTATGCAAATTATGGAAACAAAGGAGAATACGCATGTTAAAGCGATTACTGCAGGAAGTAAAGCAGTATAAAAAAGCTTCTATATTAACACCGGTTTTTATGATTTTCGAAGTTATATTCGAGACCATCATTCCTTTGATAATGACCCTGATCGTGGATAAAGGAATCAACGAAGGCGGTGACCCGGATTTAGGACTCATCTATAAATTGGGCGCTCTGATGATTGTACTTGCAATTTGTGCCTTCCTTTGTGGTCTTGGTGGCGCTGTGTTTGGCGCGAAGGCTTCTACTGGTCTTGCAAAAAATCTTCGTAAGACGATGAATGACAAAATTCAGAAGTTTTCTTTCTCGAATATCGATAAGTTCTCAACCGCTGGTTTGGTAACACGTTTGACCACAGATATCACCAATGTGCAGAATGCTTACATGATGATGCTTCGTATGTGCTTCCGTTCGCCGATCACACTGATTTTTGCGATGACGGCAGCATTCTTTATCAACGCAAGACTTGCTCTTATCTATGTAGGAGCAGTGGTATTGCTTGCTTTAATCCTTTTCCTAATTGTAAAGAATGCTATGAAGTATTTTACGCAGGTATTCCATAAATATGATGATTTGAATGCCACCATTCAGGAGAATGTAAAAGGCATTCGTGTGGTAAAGGCTTTTGTACGAGAGGATTATGAAAACAATCGTATGAAGAAGGCAGCAAATGCCATTTATAAGCTCATTGTTAAGGCTGAGAATATTGTTATATTAAATTCTCCAGCGATGATGGGGATGGTTTACGGCTGCATGATTTTAGTAGCCTGGTTTGGCGCACACTTCATTATTCAGGATACTTTAACAACTGGTCAGCTCATGAGTTTGTTAACGTACTGCTTATCCATTCTTATGAGCCTTATGATGCTTTCTATGATTTTCGTTATGATGAGCATGAGTATTGCCAGCGGCGAGCGTATTGTAGAAGTGTTGGAAGAGGAGCCCGATATTGTAAATCCAGAGAATCCTGTAATGGCATTGGAGGATGGTTCTATTACATTTGAGAACGCCTTTTTCACTTATCATAAAGAGGGAAACGGCGAAAAAGTACTGCGGGACATTAACCTGTCCATTAAGTCTGGAGAAACCATTGGTATCATTGGTGGAACCGGTAGTGCAAAATCTACCCTTGTTATGATGATTCCCAGATTATATGACCTGACAGAAGGTTCTGTTAAGGTTGGTGGACACGATGTAAAGGAATATGATCTGACGGTTCTCCGTAAATCCGTATCTATGGTTTTGCAGAAGAATGTTTTGTTTAGCGGAACTATTTTAGAGAATCTGCGCTGGGGTAATAAGGATGCTACGGAGGAAGAGTGTATTCGTGCCTGCAAGCTTGCCTGTGCGGATGAATTCATCGAGCAGTTCCCTGATAAATATGAGACGCACATTGAACAGGGCGGTACCAATGTTTCTGGTGGACAGCGACAGAGACTTTGTATTGCAAGAGCCCTTCTTGCCAGTCCCAAAATTTTAATTTTAGACGATTCTACCAGTGCGGTGGATACAGCAACGGATGCGAAAATTCGTAAGGCTTTCGCAGAGGAAATTCCGGACACTACAAAGATTATCATTGCGCAGCGTATTTCCTCCGTGGAGAAGGCAGATCGTATCATTGTCATGGATGACGGCGTAATCAGCGGTATTGGAACACATGAACAGCTGCTTGCATCCAATGATATTTATAGAGATGTATATGAATCCCAGACAGGGGCAAATGCCGATTTTGATGAGATGGGAGGTGCGAACTAATGGCAGAAGAAAGACAGACAAAACCAGTTCGTCCCATGGGCGGTCGTGGTCGAATGATGGGCCCCAGACCTAAATTAAAGAACCCTGGAAAAATATTTGGCCGTGTGATGGGTATTGTTATGCGGCATTATCCAGTGCATGTTATCATTGTTCTTTGCTGTATTGTCACCGGTGTATTAGTGCAGCTTAGAGGTACCATGTTCCTGATGACCTTAATTGATGGGTATATCACACCTATTGCAGCAGCTGTAAAGGCGGGGAATCCGGCGGATTATTCTGGACTTGTACAGGCAATTGTCAAGATGGCCATAATTTTTGGAATTGGTATTTTGGCGAACTTTGTGCAGGCAAAGCTTATGATTTATGTTGGACAGGGAACGCTCCGTAACATTCGTATTGAAATCTTTGAGAAGATGGAAAGTCTTCCTATCAAATATTTCGATACCCATAGTCATGGCGATATTATGTCCATTTATACCAACGATGTAGATGCTCTTCGCCAGATGATTTCCCAGGCACTTCCCAATATGTTACAGAGTATCATCACCATTGTGGGTGTCGTTGTCAGCATGATTCGCCTGAGTTTACCTCTTTCGGGCGTATCTCTAGGTATGGTAGTTGTGATGTTTATTATCACTGGCCGCGTATTGATGAGCAGTGGTAAGTATTTCGTGCAGCAGCAGGCAAGCCTTGGTAAGGTGAATGGTCATATCGAGGAAATGATGGAAGGCCAGAAGGTTGTTAAAGTATTCTGTCATGAAGACGAATGTGTAGAAAAGTTTGATGTGCTAAACGAGGAGTTGTTTGGCTGTGCAGATAAGGCTAATCGCCTTGCTGGTATGATGGGACCTTTAAATGGTCAGCTTGGAAATTTAAGTTATGTGCTTTGTGTCATGATTGGTGCAGCGCTTGCTGTAAAAGGTGTAGGCGGATTAACCACAGGTGCTCTTGCCAGTTTCTTACAGTTAAACAGAAACTTTACGATGCCTATCAGCCAGATTAGCCAGCAGTTTAATAGTGTTATTATGGCACTTGCAGGTGCAGATCGAATTTTCAAACTGCTAGACGAAAAATCAGAAGAAGATGAGGGCTATGTAACCTTGGTAAATGCAAAGAGAGAGGGCGATCAGTTGGTGGAAACCACGGAGAGAACCAATCTCTGGGCATGGAAACATTTTCATAAGGCAGAAGGAACTACAACCTATGTTGAACTGAAAGGTGAGGTTGTATTTGATGGCGTTGACTTTGGATATGTAGAAGATAAGATGGTTCTTCATGATGTGAAACTGCAGGCACAGTCTGGTGAGAAGCTTGCATTTGTTGGTTCAACGGGTGCTGGAAAGACAACCATCACCAACCTCATCAATCGTTTCTACGACATTCAGGATGGAAAGATTCGTTATGATGGTATCAATGTCAACAAAATTAAGAAGGCGGATCTTCGTCGTTCATTAGGCGTTGTATTACAGGATGTGCATCTATTCACGGGTACTATTAAAGACAATATTCGTTATGGCCGATTAGATGCTACGGATGAAGAAGTTATTGCAGCAGCGAAGTTAGCCAATGCGGACAGCTTTATTCGAAAACTTCCCAATGGATATGATACAGAAATTAAGGGAGACGGCGGTTCGCTTTCTCAGGGACAACGCCAGCTTCTGTCAATTGCCAGAGCTGCAATTGCAGATCCTCCGGCATTAATCTTAGATGAGGCGACCTCCTCTATTGATACCCGTACAGAGAAGCTTGTGCAGTCTGGTATGGACCGATTAATGAAGGGAAGGACGACCTTTGTAATTGCGCACAGACTCTCCACAATCCAGAATGCAGACTGTATTATGGTTTTGGAACAGGGACGTATCATTGAGCGTGGTAACCACGAGCAGCTTATTAGCCAGGAAGGAAAATATTATTCCCTGTATACCGGAAAGAGCGCAACAGCGTAAGGGACGAGATAAAAAATGGACCAGTGATGGTCCATTTTTTTATGCCTAGGAAAATTCGATTGGTTCATTTTGTGAGCAAGCAGCCCACGCAAATAATTATCTTTTTTGCGAACTTGATTGCCGCGGAAGCGAAATCCATTTTAGATTTTCTTCGTGCGGAAGGGTCTCCTGGAAGCACGATTAGAAAATCTTAAATTAGTTCGCTGGAGCGATTGGCAATCCGGAGCAAAACAGATAATTATTTGCGAGGGTTGCCAGAACAACAGATGCTGCACTACTCAATTAGTTCATGAATTTTCGCTGCATCGTATACAACCTTGGTGACTTTATCTACTTCGATCTGGAATAGTGCATTGGCTGCAATGTGTTCAGCAACCTGTTCCACGTCGCGGATACCGGAGGTGCCGGAGCATAATTCCACGATAACTTCCAAGCCATCGTCCGTAATTTCAATTTCATCCTTGGTCATGCCCATACGTTTTAGGATTTTGGGAAGAGCAAAGCGACTGAAAATGACCTTCTTTTCTTCCTTGGTGTAGTCAGGGATTTCAATAACAGCAAAACGGGACATAATAGGCGCAGAGATTTTACTCTTATCGTTGGCGGTAGCAATAGGGTAAACACCATCGGTAGGAATCATACATTCCATGTAGTTATCCGTAAAGCCTAGATTGTCTAATAGCGTAAGCAAAACATCGGCGGGATTGCCGTTGCCTTTTCCTTCGTTGGCTTTATCGAGCTCATTAATAATGAAAACGAGCTTGGACTCCCCTGCCTGTGAGAATGCTTCCATAATGATACCGGGCTTTGCATTGGCATACACACGGGAGGAACCGGTAAGCTGTTCCGGGTCGTTGATAGAACTCATATCGAGTGTGGTCCAGGCAAGCTTTAAGATTTTGGCTACGGCGTAGGCAACCTGAGATTTACCTGTTCCCGCAGGTCCAACAATTAAAAGACCATAAGCAGGAAGGGTATGGGTTCGATTAATCTGGATAATGGTTTCGATAACGCGCTGCTTTACCTTTTCCATACCATATAGTTCTTCATCCAGAATTTTTCTGGCTTCAACGGGGTCAATGGCAGAGAAATAATTGCTCTTCCAGTTAATTCCCATCATAACGGACAGGGCACGCTGTGCGTGGCGACGTTCTTCGGGAGAAACTTCGTTGGATTTAGCGACGGCGAGGTTTCTTCTTGCCCAAAGTTTAATATTATCGGGCAGGGTATTACCGGCACAGGAGATAAAATCGGTAATCGTCTGAATGCTGGTGAGTTTCATGCCGTCACCAGTCTCCTCTTTGTCTTCATCCTCCGGTTCCTCGCTGGGGGGATCGCAGGATAAGAGACGCTCAATCATATACTGTAAGAAACCATCCTCAGAGGAAAGCTTCTGGCCACCGCCAAAGGACTGTTCACGAATTTTATAAACGGCATATCCTTCCTCGGTGGGATAACCGCTTAATTTTACTTTGATATGGTTTTCACCTAACCATTTCAGCAAACTGGTAAAACGGGAATCGATACGAAGAATATCGAACTGCGGCTTATTCTCGCCGTCATGGAATTCAAAACTGGTACGCTTGATGGGGTTAATAAACATACCATTAGAGTGGTGCTTTAAAATACCGAGTTTGTCGGAAAGCACCATAATGGGTTCTTCTTTGGTAGGGAGACTGCAATAGGACTGAAAGGTCTTGTAGGTACATACTGCCTCTTTGGGGTCTCCAACCTCTTTATGAAAATCAAATACGGGCATGATGTCACTCCTTCTTGTGTGATTAGTTAAATACTACCATATAGCGCCCAACTGTGCCACCAAAAGCCTTGTTATTAGGAACAAATTTCTTGCCAAATAAGGGCCCGGGTTGTATATTTATAAGCGATGTATATATTATTTAGGAGACAGTCTGCGTGGTAGATTGGATCCAAAGTATGAAGGAGAATAAATCATTATGGCAAAAGAAAAAGTTGTACTTGCGTACTCTGGTGGTCTTGATACGACCGCAATCATCCCCTGGCTTAAAGAAACCTACGGTTATGACGTAGTATGCTGCTGCGTTGACGTTGGACAGGAAAGTGAATTAGAGGGCTTAGATGAGAGAGCAAAGTATTCTGGCGCTGAGAAGTTATATATTGAAGATGTTGTAGATGAACTTTGCGATGATTACATTATGCCTACCGTAAAAGCGGGTGCAATTTATGAGAATAAGTACTTATTAGGTACTTCTTTTGCAAGACCTGTTATTGCAAAGAAACTTGTAGAGATTGCTCGTAAAGAAGGTGCTGTTGCAATCTGCCATGGTGCAACGGGTAAGGGTAATGACCAGCTTCGTTTTGAACTTTCCATCAAGGCACTTGCTCCTGACATCAAGGTAATCGCTACTTGGAGACAGCCTGAATGGACGATGCAGTCTCGTGAAGATGAGATCGATTACTGCAAGGCACATGGTATTGATTTACCTTTTGATACAGCGCATTCTTACAGCCGTGATAGAAATATTTGGCATATCAGCCACGAAGGATTGGAACTTGAAAATCCTGCACAGGCTCCTAATTATGATGACTTATTAGTTCTTTCTGTATCTCCTCAGAATGCTCCTGACGAAGCAGAGGATGTTGAACTTGATTTTGAAGCAGGTGTTCCTGTTGCTTTAAATGGCAAGCGTATGAAGGTTTCTGATATCATTCGTGAGTTAAACCGCCTTGGCGGTAAGCATGGTATCGGTATCATTGATATCGTAGAAAACCGTGTTGTAGGTATGAAGAGCCGTGGTGTATATGAAACTCCTGGTGGAACCATTCTTATGGAGGCGCACAAGCAGCTTGAGGAAATCTGCCTTGATAGAGAGACTCTTGGTTACAAGAATATGATGGCTATTAAGTTTGCAGATCTTGTTTACGAAGGAAAGTGGTTTACTCCTCTTCGTGAGAGCATGTCCTCTTTTGTTGATAAGACACAGGAAACCGTAACGGGTAAGGTTAAGATGAAACTCTACAAGGGTAACATTATTAAGCAGGGAACCACCTCTCCTTATTCTTTATATTCTGAGAGCCTTGCTTCCTTTACAACGGGTGACCTTTATGATCATCACGATGCATCTGGATTCATTACATTATTTGGTCTTCCCATGAAGGTTAGAGCGATGATGAAGCAGAACATCGAACAGAATAAGAAATAAGTTTCGAATGACAGCACTAAAAAAGGGACGCGGTATCGCGTTCCTTTTTTGATGCAAAATTATTTTCTTTTATAAATAACATTGGTGGCTGTTTTACCGGCTATTTCGTAGCCTACACTCACCATGAAATCATCCATGGTCTGTCCGTCGATGGTTTCCTCATCCATTTCAGCCACGATGACCTTGATGGGATAGGTTTTAAAATCCAACGTTTTCAGTACGCGGAAATCGAGTCCCTCAATGTCGATGGACATATAATCCGGATGCAGATTATGCTTTGCAAAGAGGGTGTTGATGTTAACGCAAGGAATTTTAATGGTTTCTTTAAGTTTTAGTCCAAGGGCAAGTTGTTCCTTAACCTGCTCATAATCCATACTGTTTCTGGTAGGAAGGGAGAGCACATAGAAATCCATAGATTCACAGTCATCGATGCCGATTGCACAGTTTTCTACGACGTCCTTTGCGCGTTTTTTGCGAAGGGCCTTACATAGGAAGGGGTCTGCTTCAACAAGTACGCCCTTTGCGCCTTTGGTAGCAAACAGGTAGGTATTATTGCCACGTCTGAAATTATTGGCCCCAATATCTGCATAAGATATGGTTTCTGGGTTTAGTCCTGCCTCTTTTAGCAGATCTAGAACCATTTTATCTTCCTTATACTTGGTATAGCTTCCGGTAAATCCTCTGCGGATAATGGTATAAGCATCTAAGAGTCCCTCCGCAATGAAATTCGTTACGGGATTGTCCTTAATCATACCTTTCAGTTTTACCATGCCCATAATGATGATCCTTTTCAAAAGATTATTTTGTATTGTTTACCTTCCCTAGCTTCTTTTTATAAAAAGTTCGAAGGACTTTATGTATAAACGGAATGCCTGTCACCTTGGACATAGCAGCAGCGGCGCGGTTTTGTAATCGCGCATTATGGTTAGGGATGACGCGCCCACGAATGCGTTTAATATCTTTCACGATGCGGTCATACAGCTTCTGTGTCTTCGGAGTAACATCTGTTTCGGAAAGAATCTGGAAACAGGTAGACAGGTGTCGGCTATAAGCTGCATCAAGGAAACCTGGGTACTGCTTCTTTACGAAAGAAATCATATCCCTGGAATGCTTAAAGTAATCGGGATTTAGCTTGTTGCCCGTGGTGTAGATGGTTGCTGAGGGCCGCTGGTAGTACAGGTACTTGGGGGCGTTATCATATACAACGGTCTGCGCCGCAGCAAAGAGTCTATATATGGTAGCGACATCCTCTGCGCGTTTCCCCTCGGGGAATTGCACCGTATCCCAAAGCGATCGTTTGGAAATCATACCCCAAGGAACACTCATAAAATACTTCTGGTACAAGAGACTTTCCATGGCCTCTACACCAGCAAAGGTGACAAACTTGTGGGAAGGAATCTTCCCGGTGCGTTTTCCCTGATATATTTTTTCATAGCCGCATACGGCAACATCAGCGTCGTTATCAGCAGCGAGATTAGCCAGGAAAGCAAGGTAGTCTTCTGTGATGGCATCATCACTGTCGATAAAAGCAATGTATGCGCTAGCTGCCGCAGCAATACCACAGTTTCTAGCCGCTGCCGCCCCTTTATTCTCCTGATGGATGACACGAATGCAGGGATTTGCTTTTTCAAAATCATCACAAATCTTTCCAGAACCATCTGTGGAACCATCATCGACCAGAATGATTTCATAATCTTTGTAGGTTTGGGCCAGAATGGATTCTATACAGGCAGATAAATACTGGCTGGCATTATAAACAGGTACAATGACACTGATTGTAAGTCGTTCCTTTTCCATAAATTCAAGTATAAACGATTTCCCTAGAAAAGTCGATGAAAGGACGTCCCTGCGGTGTTATTTCGGGCGCTTTGTGGTATAATGCAGGATATCTTTTATGAGAGGTAAATTGCGATGACAAAAGTATTTATTGACGGACGGGAAGGCACCACAGGTCTTCGGATTATGGAAAGGATGGAGGGACGGAAGGATATAGAATTACTTTCTATTTCTGATGAACTTCGAAAGGATCCTGCAGAAAGAGCACGCCTTATTAATGCGTCTGATATTACTTTTTTATGCTTGCCGGATGCGGCGGCAATAGAGGCTGTAAGCTTATGCACGAATGATCATACAAAAATTATTGATGCTTCTACTGCTCACAGAACGGCAGAAGGTTGGGCTTATGGATATCCGGAATTATCAAAAGAACACAGGGAAGCAGTAGCAACCTGTAACCGAATTGCAAATCCTGGCTGTCATGCCACTGGTTTTATTACAGCGGTTTATCCTCTGGTAAAGGGAGGCATTATGCCTGCTGACTATCCGGTTTCCGCATTTTCACTAACTGGATACTCTGGCGGTGGAAAGAAGATGATTGCGCAGTATGAGGGAGAGGAAAGAGATAAGGAATTAGATGCACCCCGGTCTTATGCGGTCAGCCAGAAACACAAACATCTAAAAGAAATGAAGGCGGTATGTGGTCTAACCAGAGAACCACTGTTTTCCCCTATTGTAGCGGACTATTATAGCGGTATGCTGGTAACGGTTCCTCTGTATACTGATTTACTTACAAAGAAAATGACACCTGCCAAGATGCAGGAGTATTTTGCAGAATACTTTAAGGGAGAGCCGTTCATCAAAGTAAGGGAGTTCGGTGCAGAGGAAGCCTCTTCTTCCTTCCTTTCTGGAAATACCTTATCAGGACGGGATGATCTTGAAATCTTTATTACCGGTAATGAGGAAAGAATCCTTGTAAATGTCCGGTTTGATAATCTTGGTAAGGGTGCGTCCGCTGCTGCGGTAGAGTGCATGAACATTGCGCTTGGCCTAGATCCAACCACCGGCCTTTGCCTGGGACAGTAGTGGTTGAAACGGTAATTCGGCATATTGCCAACATTATGGGAAAAAGTTTGTCACCTTGACGATAGATATGAGGGGGCAGATTTAGTAAAATAATATACGGTGAGAAAAGAGGGTTACTCTCTTTCAATAAAATTAAAGGAGAAATAAAATGGCAAGCTTAAGTTTAAAGAACATTTGCAAGGTTTATCCTAACGGCTTCGAAGCAGTTAAGAACTTCAACCTTGAAATCGCTGACCAGGAGTTCATCATCTTCGTAGGACCTTCTGGATGCGGTAAGTCCACCACCCTTCGTATGATCGCAGGTCTTGAGGATATTTCCTCTGGTGAACTTAGAATCGGTGACAGATTAGTTAATGATGTAGAGCCTAAGGATCGTGATATCGCGATGGTATTCCAGAACTACGCTCTGTATCCTCATATGACCGTTAAGGACAACATGGCTTTCGGTCTTAAGCTTCGTAAAGTTCCCAAGGATGAAATCGATAAGATGGTTATGGAAGCAGCTAAGATCCTTGACCTTGTACCCCTTTTAGAGAGAAAGCCTAAGGCTCTTTCCGGTGGTCAGCGTCAGCGTGTTGCTATGGGTCGTGCAATCGTTCGTAATCCTAAGGTATTCCTTATGGACGAGCCTTTATCCAACCTTGATGCAAAGCTTCGTGTACAGATGAGAATTGAGATCGCTAAGCTTCATCAGAGACTTGGCACCACTATCATCTACGTTACCCATGACCAGACCGAGGCTATGACTCTTGGTACCCGTATCGTAGTTATGAAGGATGGTGTTGTTCAGCAGGTAGATACTCCTCAGAACCTCTATGAGAAGCCTCAGAACCTCTTCGTTGCAGGTTTCATGGGATCTCCTCAGATGAACTTCCTTGATGCTGTATGTGAAGTACAGGGCGAGACCGCTTACCTCAAGGTAGCTGATAAGGCAATTCCTCTGCCTCCCGAAAAGTCCAAGAAGCTTATCGATGGTGGTTATGATGGAAAGACCGTTACCTTCGGTATCCGTCCTGAAGATGTATATGATAGCGAAATGATGGTTGAGGCTTCTCCTCTTTCCACTTTCGAAGCTACCATTAAGGTATACGAACTTCTTGGTGCAGAAGTATTCTTATACTTCAACCTTGAAGACTTCTCCATGACTGCTCGTGTAGATCCTAGAACTACCGCTCGTCCTGGCGATACCGTTAAGTTTGCATTCGACGTAGATAAGATTCACGTATTCGATAAGGAAACTGAAATGATCATTACCAACTAGTTAGTGGGTTAAATGATTTAGAGGGACTTCTTCGGAAGTCCCTTTTTTATGTCCGAAATGTGGAAAAATGTTGTATAGTAGAAGAGATAGTGAGAAAACTTTGCCAATCGGACCATTTGTACCGGGTACAAATGTTAAAATCGGACCAAACGTACCCGGTACAAATGGTCAAAATCGGACCAAACGTACCCGGTACAAATGGTCCGAAAGGGTGTTAAGACGATATGGAAATAGGCGGATTTCAGCAGACAACATTATTGGATTATCCAGGTCATGTGGCAGCTACGGTTTTTACCATAGGCTGTAATTATCGCTGCCCATTTTGCCAGAATGCCAAGATGGTGTTGGGAAAGGAAGAAAGAATTCTAGAGGCGGAGGTGTTGTCCTATCTTTCCAAACGTAGGAATGTATTAGAAGGGGTTTGTATTACCGGTGGCGAACCAACTCTGCAAAAGGATTTGGCAACTTTTTGCTTTCAGATAAAAAGTATGGGCTACCTAGTGAAGCTAGATACCAATGGCAGCAATCCCGAAAAAGTAAAAGAGCTATATGAGGCAGGTTTAATTGATTACGTTGCCATGGACGTGAAGGCGGGAAAGATGCAGTATGCCAAAGCCTGTGGATTTGAAGAAAATTGTGAATTATTAACGGTGCATAAGAGTATTGATATGCTGATGGAATGCGGGGTAGATTACGAGTTTCGGACCACCCTGGTGAAAGGACTTCATACGGAAGAAGATATTGAGGATTTAGGCCAGATGCTTTCAGGGGCCAAACGATATTTTCTGCAAAACTATAAGGATTCTGAAAGTGTGCTTTGGAAGCAGAAAGAATTCACAAGCTTTTCGAAAGGGGAAATGGAGCATTTTGTAGACCTCTTAAAGCCCTCTATCCAAACCGTTGCATTACGAGGTGAAGCATGATTGTAATAACAGAGATTAAAGAATATCTGGAAGAACAGCAGGCGCTGACAGGCGCTGCCTATGGTCTTTTTGATGAAGAAGGACGCTGTGTTTATAGTACAGATACCATAGTCATAAAAGAAAGCCAGGTGCAGACATTTGCGCTGGGGGATAAACAGGAGAAACTGCAAAAGGATAAGCATTTTGCAAAAATTGTGCTAGCGGGTGAAACAGCGGTTTTAGTAACTGTTTTGCAGGAAAATGCTGCAATTTTTGGCCGGCTTGCCCGATTGGCAATAGCGCATATTCAGAAAGCGAAAGACCCGGATAGTACACTGGAAGGGGTTGTGACCAGATTGCTATTAGAGGACGTTTCGGATGAGCTCCTTCGTAAGTCTACGGAAAAAGGTTTAAAAGCCGAAGGCGTTCGAACGGTATTTTTGATGCGATTTGCGGACGCAGTGCCAGAGGAAGCGGGAGAGATTCTAAAAAATATTTCTCCGGATGCGGAAAAAGATTTGGCGATTATGTTAGACCAGAGAACATTAGCGTATATAAGAAGCGGGCGCGGTGCCAGAGAGGAAAAAGAACTATCTAAATTTGCAGAAGAGGCTTATGCCATGCTGAGTATGGAGCTCTTTGCGGATACCAGGATTTCCTACGGCATGAGTGTAAACCATTTGAAAGAACTGCGTGAATCTTACAAAGCTGCCTATATGGCTATGGAGGTGGCGAAGATTTTTTACGAGCAACGCAGGGTGGTGTCTTACGGACGACTTGGTATTGGCAGACTGATTTATGAACTGCCCGTAGATCTATGCAACCTGTTTCTTAAAGAAATATTTGGGGAGAATCGGCTTTGCAATCTAGATGAGGAGGAGCAGTCATTAATAGAGCGTTTCTTTGCCAATAACCTCAATATTTCGGAAACGGCCAGGGATTTGTTTATGCATAGGAATACACTGACCTTCCGCCTGGAAAAATTACAGAAGCATACAGGGCTAGACATTCGTAAGTTTGAAGATGCTATGACCTTAAAACTGGGTATGTTGGTCGCAAGATTCCTGCAATGTCAGGGTGAAAAGTCAGACCAGTAAGGGAAGAAATATGAAGAGTCCTATTGCGAAAGAAGAAAAGAGAAAACGTTTAGAAGCGGCGGCTCTTGCCCAGGCAAAACTAGACGAAAAATATATGAAGGAAGCCTTGAAACAGGCAAAGAAAGCAGCTAGTCTAGGGGAAGTCCCCATTGGTTGTGTGATTGTATACCAGGGAAAGATTATTGGTCGCGGATACAACAGACGTAATACAGATAAAAGTACCCTGTCCCATGCAGAGATTACGGCGATGCGAAAAGCGGGAAAGATTATTGGAGACTGGCGTTTGGAAGATTGCACGTTGTATGTTACCTTGGAACCCTGCCAGATGTGCGCTGGTGCCATTATACAGGCCAGAGTGACCAGAGTGGTAATGGGGTGCATGAACCCAAAAGCTGGATGTGGTGGTTCCCTATTTAATCTGTTAGAAGAACCGAAGTTCAACCACCAGGCCGAAGTGACCAGAGGGGTCCTAGAAGAGACGTGCAGTACGATGCTAACGGAATTTTTTAAAGGACTCAGGAAACGACTGAAAACCATTTGAACATTTGTACCGGGTACAAGTGTTAAAAATGAGAGCCACGGGAAATAGTATGTCCGTCTGGAACGCGCTTCCGCTCGGCCTTCGCGCAGCAGCGGTTCTAATTCGCAAAGAACGCTCATAAGAACCGGCGCGCGAAACGGTTCCATCCCGACATACATATTTTCCGTTACTACAAAAAAATCGGACCAAACGTACCCGGTACAAATGGTCCGAATTGCATTTGCAAGAGTGGCGGAAATACAGTAAAATATTTAGTGCAGTAGTCCGTGACCCGGGTCCTGCGCAATGGATGCCGTCGAACCGTGTCAGGATGGGAACATAGCAGCACTAAGGTGGATTTTCCATGTGCCGTAGGGGTGCCTGGGTATCCGGGCTACTGTTTTTTTATTTTGGAAGGAAAATATCTTGAAGAAAGTATGCCTGGCAGTCATTATACTAGCGTTTTTTTTGCCTGTATTACCGGTAAAAGCGCAGGATGCGAAAACCGGTTTTGTCCCCGAAGCGGATGGAACCGTTTCTTTATATGCAGATGGCATGCCCACAGACTATACGGGGCTATATAACGACGAGACTTACGGCTGGTGGCTTGTAAAGGACGGGCATATTGATTTTTCCTATTATGGAATCTATAGTGATGCGCTGCTTGGCGCCTGGAAGATTACGGGTGGCACAATTGATTTTGCATACACAGGCTGGTATATCTATAAGAATACAGCCGTTTATTATATTGAAGGTGGCAATGTTACCTTTTATGAAAAAGTAGAAGAAGAGGATTTACCGGACCTGCCCGTGTTATATACGGCGGAGGAAACCTACGCGTATTTAAAGAAGACACCTGCATTTTACGGTCTTTCGGAAAAGCGGATGTTAACAGAATTAAACAGGGCAGAGAGTATTCTTGCCGTAAATGGGGAAGCGTTAGCGGGAAAGAAAATTGCCTGCTTGGGCGACAGCATCACCTGGGGCGATTTGGTGAATTATCCGGCTGTTTTGGCAGCAAAGCTTCCTGGAACGGAGACCTATAACTATGGCATCATGGGCGGAACATACAGCTTTTTTGGCGATGCACCAATGCTCAAGATGGCGCAGGATATTGCAAGGGATACGGATATCATAATTGTATTTTGTGGCGTAAATGATTGGAGTATGTGTACCAGTGTCTTTGGAGATACAGAAACTTGCTTGCCTTATACCTTTTGCGGCGATACAGATGCTACCCTTCGGGATTTAAAGGCAAAACATCCTAGGAGCCAGATTGTTATCTGCACACCGCTTGACAGTGCTTTTTGCGAATTCCCGGAGTTTGCGGATTGTTTGCCACTTGCTAACTACGTAGAGGCAATCATAGCATTAGCAGCAAAATATGATATGCCGGTGATTGATTTTTATCACAGCGGCTTACTGAATTCTTTTGATTTAACCATGACAGAGGAATGGATGGTTGATCCCGTTCATCCGAATGCGAATGGATATACATTTTTAGGAACTTATTTGGCAGCAAAGCTCATTACAAAGTAAAGGAGAACACAGCATGAGAAAACGACTATTAGCATGGATATTAACAATTGCCTTAATGGTGCCTGGTATGCAGGTATTCGCAAAGGATGCAGCGCAGGAAGAAGTAATCACAACAAGTGAAGCAACCTATAATGCAGCATTTACCGGATTTGTGGCTGACCCGAGTGGTGCAGTGCTTCTCTATGTAAATGGAAAATGGGCACAGAATTATACCGGTCTTTATAACGATCCTGCCTGCGGCTGGTGGTTGATTGAAAAAGGTGTTGTGAATTTTAACTATAATGATTTCTACAATGATCCTGCTGTGGGCTGGTGGGTCATTAAGAATGGTACCATAGACTTTTCCTACACAGGTTGGTACAAATCTCCTACGGTTGGAACCTGGTATGCAGTCGGTGGTATGCTTGATTTTAGTAAAGGATGCAAGGAACAGCCAACTGGTCAGACTAATAATACGACGACCACAACCTCAACCCAGTACACCATCGTTGCAAATGGTGCGACGGATTGGGAGACCGCTTATGCGTACAGAGTACTTGAACTTGTAAATATAGAAAGAGCAAAGGTGGGATTAGCACCTCTTGCCTTTGCGCAGAATATTATGAACTGCGCACAGATTAGAGCCGCTGAGACGGTATCTCTTTTCAGCCACACGAGACCCGATGGCAGCAGTTGTTTTACCTGCTTTACTGCCTGTGGGGTTCCGAGCGGTGCATGGGGAGAGAATATAGCAGCTGGATACAGAACACCGGAAGCCGTTGTGGAAGGCTGGATGAATTCCTCCGGACACAGAGCAAATATTTTAAATGGAAGTTTTAAGTACATTGGCATTGGCGTAAAGAAAACCTCTTCTGGTTATGGTGTTTACGCAACCCAGTGCTTCTCTTCTAACTAAAAATCATAGGAATTTGGAAGATGAAATTAAAAATCTGCGGACTAACAAAGCCTGAGGAAGCGAAGTGGGTAACGGATGCTGGTGCGGATTATGCCGGCATTGTAATGTACTATCCCAAAAGTAAAAGAAATATGGAACCAGCAGGGGCCAGGGAAATTATAAAAGCACTGGGAGAGAATACGAAAGCCGTAGCAGTGGTAGTAAGTCCCACGAAGCAGCAGGTTCAGGAAATTGAAGAGTGTGGTTTTGCAATCATTCAGATTCACGGGGATCTGCCTGCGGAGGTACTCGCGGCGCTCCATATTCCTTTTATTCGTGCTTTTAATGGCGAGAATTATGAGGAAATTACGAAATATGAAGCGAATCCTAACTGCAAGGGCTTTGTATTTGATGCTGCAGAACCAGGAAGCGGAAAGACCTTTGACTGGGATACATTGAAGGCGCTTCCCAAAACGGACAAATTGTTTCTGCTTTCCGGCGGACTATCTGTCCAGAATGTAGAAAACGCAATGAAATCCGTTCTTCCAGATGGCGTTGACGTGTCTTCTGGTGTAGAATATAAAGATGGAAGACCTGGAAAAGATCCAGACAAAATTAAATTGTTTTCAAAAATAGTGAAAACTTTTGCGAATGGAAAGAAGTAGTAGCAAGGCCTCTGGCAGAAATGCAGGAGGAGAACAGCGTTTTAAAAAATTAAAGAGAACCATGATTCTTGGCTATTCTCTGATTATTCTGGCAGCGGTGACTGCTGTTTCTTTTGTGTGTATTTTTCTGACACAACAAATTTACCGAAAACATGTTGGAGAACTGGTTGCAGAGTTATCCATGCAGATGTCTATGAATCTCGACAGTTATGTTGAGAACATGGAGAACTTTAATACGCTGGTATTTGCAGACAAAATTAACTATACCTATGATGCAACAGAAAATGATTTAGAAGAATATGATGTTCTGGAAACAGAAAAGAATATTAAGAATGCGCTGTATCGTCTTTGTATTATGGATAACTATGTAGACTATTTTATTGTGTACAGCAATGAGCATACGGTTGGAAAGTATTCGAATGGTACAAGGGACCTTTTTGATGGCAAGGTTTATGAGCTTGCAAAAGATTATGTAAAAAGACCCCGTACACAGGATGGATGGTTTACGGGTGTTTATGATGATTATAAGCGCATTTATTATGTAAAAAGGGTAAATGAGAATGCCCTTCTTATCACAAGTATTTATACGTCGGAATTGAATAATCAGTTAGAACATCCGGGAAGCTTTGCGGATATGGTTATTCGAGTTACCAATGAAGACGATATCGTTTTATATTCACAGGATAAAGAAGAAATTGGTTCTCCTCTTTCCGAAGATTTGCGTACCATTATAGGCGACAATGATAATGCATCTATTGACAATGCATCGCAGTTAATTGCAGTAACGACGGGTGTGAATGACTGGCATGTAATTTGTTCTTTGCCTACCAGCGCGCTTCGAAAGCAGTTTAACAGCATCGCGATGACCACCATTTCTATTGCTGCTGTTGCGGTTCTTATCAGTATTTTGTTAAGTAGTATGTTCATAATTCGAATGACCAATCCTGTACAGAATATGGTGGGTGATTTGGATAAGAAGGCGTCCACGGATGCGCTTACAGGCATCTATAACAAAAAAGTGTTTGAAGAAATGGTCGCAAGATATATTGTGAACTTTACAGAGGGAGATTTGATTTTCCTTCTCTTCGATGTAGATAACTTTAAAGGCGTAAATGATACGCTCGGTCATGCCTGGGGTGATCAGGTGCTTGCAGATGTCGGAAAGATTATGCGCTCCAAGTTTAGAGAAAATGATTTGCTGGGACGACTTGGCGGTGATGAATTTGCCGTATTTATGAAGGTTGGCGTGCTCACGGAAACGACGCTAGAGGATTTTGTAAGCGAACGCTGCAATGCGCTTTGCGAAGGTTTCCGTAACTATTATGCGGGAGATAAGAAAGAACTTAAAATTTCGATTTCCATGGGTGCTTCGATTTATGGCAGACATGGTGAAGATTTCGAGACGCTATACAAGATTGCGGATAGAGCACTTTATGAAGCAAAGCAGTCTGGTAAGGACACTTACAGACTTTATCGTGATAAGCAGGAAGAGAATGCGTAGATGAAGAAGGCGACGAGATTTTACAGCTTATTATTGGCAGGTGTGACGGCCTTTTCTTTGACTGGTTGTGGGGAGAAGACAACGGTTCGGGAGACCGAGAAGCAGATTACCCTCTCTTTTTCGTGGTGGGGAAATGAGGAACGAAACGAGTACACCTTAGAGGCCATCGAGAAGTTTGAAGAACTCCATCCAGAAATCAAAATAGATTATTATTTTACCGAGTGGAGTGGTTATCAGACCAGAACGGATATTAAGATGTCCTCCAACACCGAGTCTGATGTTATGCAGATTAATTATGCTTGGATTACGCAGTATTCACCAACTGGGGAAGGATACTTCGATATCAACAATATTTCCGAATATATCGATATGGCAAATTTTGCGGAGAAGGATATTGGGTATGGTATGCAGGGAGGACACCTGAATGCACTGCCAATTGCGCTCAATACGGAGACGGTATATTATAACGCAACGTTATATGATGAACTTAACATAAAACCGCCCCAGACCTGGGAAGATTTATTTGCGGTGGCAGAACTTATTCCGGAAGATAAATATGTGTTAGGAATGCCGCAAAAGGGCGTTTGGATGCTCTGCGCCGCCTATGCAGAACAGAAGAATGGCAAACAGTTTATTACGAATGATGGACAGCTTGTGTTTAATGCCGATGACATTTCTGAGATGCTTCGTTTTTACTGTGATGCGGTAGATGCCAGAGTATTTCCGGGTATAGATTATTATGAGAAGAATTCTATTGCAAATGGAACATATCTGGGCTATATCGCATGGATTAGTGATGCCATTGGATACAGCAGCGGTGCAGTGGATAATGGCTATGATATGCGTGTAGGAGAGTATTTTACCTTTGCAGGTAAGGGACTAACAGGCTGGTATGCAAAGCCTGCCACCATGTATGCCATTGGAAAAGATGTAGAGCATCCAGAAGAAGCGGCGCTATTTTTGGATTTCCTGCTAAATAGTGAGGAAATGGCAAAGCTGCAAGGCGTAGAAAAAGGAATTCCATTAAGTAGTAGTGCAAGAACTGTCCTGGAAGAGGAAGGGTTACTGGAAGGAATTCAGTATGAGGCCTATGAGGAGATGGTGGCGCATGATACGGAGATTGCGATTATGAGTCCATACTATGAAACCCAGGCACTTATCGATGCATTTGGCGATGCGTGCAATGCAGTGTATTACGGCGTACAATCCCTTGAAGAGGCAGCAAAGGAACTGGAAATATCCTTTAAAGTAACCTTGAAAGAAACCCGCGGGGAATAGTATTTCGCCGAAGCCCCGGGAGATGTTATAATAGGAACGTTATGCGGCGCTTATATTTAGTAGTCGCAAGAATGATACAGGTCTGAAAGACCAAAGGAGTAATGATGTACAAGAAAGTTGAGACCGATCTTAATTTCGTAGCCAGAGAAAAAGAAATTGAAAAATTCTGGAAAGAAAACGACATCTTTAAGAAGAGTATTGAAAAGCGTGAAGGCTGTCCTACTTATATGTTTTATGATGGCCCTCCGACGGCGAATGGTAAGCCTCATATTGGTCACGTATTAACCCGTGTTATTAAGGATATGATTCCCAGATATAGAACCATGAAGGGATATCAGGTGCCTCGTAAGGCAGGTTGGGATACCCATGGCCTTCCAGTTGAGATTGAGGTAGAGAAGATTTTAGGTCTCGATGGTAAGGATCAGATTGAAGGATATGGTCTTGAACCCTTCATTGAGAAATGTAAAGAGTCTGTATGGAAATATAAGGGTATGTGGGAAGATTTTTCCGGTACCGTTGGTTTCTGGGCAGATATGGATAATCCTTACGTTACCTACGATGACAATTTTATCGAGTCTGAGTGGTGGGCATTAAAGGAAATTTGGAATAAGGATTTATTATACAAGGGATTTAAGATTGTTCCTTATTGCCCTCGTTGTGGTACCCCTCTTTCTGCACAGGAAGTGGCACAGGGCTACAAGGATGTTAAGGAACGTTCCGCAGTGGTTCGCTTTAAGTGCGTAGATGAAGATGCTTATATCCTGGCATGGACCACCACGCCTTGGACCCTTCCTTCCAATGTTGCACTCTGTATGCATCCGGAATATGAATATGTAAAGGTAAAGAATAATAAAGATGGTCTTACCTATTACATGGCACAGGCGCTTGTTGCTACTGTGCTTGGCGATGATGTAGAAGTTTTGGAAACCTATAAGGGTAAGGACTTAGAGCATAAGGCTTATGTTCCCTTATTCCCTTATGCAGATGGCGTAATCGCAAAGCAGAACAAGAAAGCACACTATGTAGTTTGTGATGAATATGTAACCTTAACCGATGGTACTGGTGTCGTTCATATTGCACCTGCTTTTGGTGAGGACGATGCGCAGGTTGGTAGAAAGTACGACCTTCCATTTGTACAGATGGTAGATGGCAAGGGTGAGATGACGGGTGGTACCCCTTGGGATGGTACTTTTGTAAAGAAGGCAGATATGCCCGTTTTACAGGCACTTGAAGATGCAGGCCTTCTCTTTGATGCGCCTAAGTTTGAACATAGCTATCCTCACTGCTGGAGATGTGATACACCACTGATCTACTATGCGCGTGAATCCTGGTACATCAAGATGACCGCTGTGCAGCAGCAGATGATTGATAATAATAATAAGATTAACTGGATTCCGGAATCCATTGGTAAGGGAAGATTTGGCGACTGGCTTGAAAATCTTCAGGACTGGGCAATTTCCCGTAACCGTTATTGGGGTACTCCGCTTAACATTTGGGAATGCGAGTGCGGATACCAGCATTCCGTTGGCTCTCGTCAGGAGCTTGCTGACCTCTCTGGTAATCCTGAGAATGCAAAGGTTGAGCTGCACAGACCTTATATTGATGAAGTAACCTTCCCCTGCCCTAAGTGCGGAAAGACGATGAAGAGAGTACCAGAAGTTATTGACTGCTGGTTTGACTCCGGCGCAATGCCATTTGCACAGCACCACTATCCTTTCGAAAACAAGGATGTATTTGAAAAGCAGTATCCTGCACAGTTTATTTCTGAGGCAGTAGATCAGACCCGTGGCTGGTTCTACTCCTTACTTGCAGAAAGTACATTGCTCTTTAACTCACCCTGCTACCAGAATGTTATCGTTCTTGGCCATGTACAGGATGAAAATGGTCAGAAGATGAGTAAGAGTAAGGGTAATGCAGTAGATCCTTTTGAAGCACTTGAAAAGCATGGCGCAGATGCGATTCGTTGGTATTTCTACATTAACTCTGCACCTTGGCTTCCGAACCGTTTCCACGATGATGCGGTAGTGGAAGGCCAGCGTAAGTTCATGGGTACCTTATGGAATACGTACGCATTCTTCGTACTTTATGCAAATATTGATAACTTTGACGCAACCAAGTACACCTTAGACTATGACAAGCTTCCTGTTATGGATAAATGGTTATTATCTAAGTTAAACACCGTTGTTGGAGAAGTGGATAAGAACCTTGAAAATTACAGAATTCCTGAAACTGCAAGAGCATTGCAGGAATTTGTTGATGAGATGAGTAACTGGTACGTTCGCCGTTGCCGTGATCGTTTCTGGGCAAAGGGTATGGAGCAGGATAAGATTAATGCATATATGACCTTATATACTGCATTAGTAACCATTGCCAAGGCAGCTGCTCCTATGGTTCCTTTCATGGCGGAAGAAATCTACCAGAACCTGGTTTGCGAGATTGATAAGACGGCACCGGAGAGTATTCATCTTTGCGACTTCCCTGTTGTAGAGGAGAAGATGATTGACAAGAAGCTGGAAGAGGATATGGAATCGCTTCTCAAAATCGTAGTTCTTGGTCGTGCTGCTCGTAATACAGCCAATATTAAGAATCGTCAGCCGATTGGTACAATGTATGTAAAGGCTGCAAATGAATTAGACGATTTCTTCAAGGCAATTATTGCAGACGAGTTAAATGTGAAGACGGTAAGCTTTACAGATGACGTTAGAGAGTTCACTTCCTACACCTTTAAGCCGCAGCTTAAGACCGTTGGTCCTAAGTATGGTAAGCAGATGGGCGGTATTCAGAAGTATCTTGCGTCTGTTGATGGCAATGAAGCAATGGATACTCTAAAGACTGCGGGTGCATTAACCTTTGATGTGGATGGTGTGGCAATCTCTCTTGCAGAAGAAGATTTACTCATTACCATGGCACAGAAGGAAGGCTATGTAGCAGAAGCCGACGGTGGTGTAACAGCTGTATTAGATACCAATCTGACTGCGGAACTTATTGAGGAAGGCTTCGTATTTGAAGTAATCAGTAAGATTCAGACCATGCGTAAGGATACTGGTTTTGAAGTAACGGACCATATTGCCGTAGATCTTTCCGGCAATGATAAATTGGCGGATATTGTAAAGAAGAATCAGGACTCCATTGGCTCAAAGGTATTAGCCGATTCCTTTACCTATGAAGGAAAAGCAGGCGATGCTGCAAAGGAATGGAATGTTAACGGAGAGAAGGTTACCATCTCTGTTGCAAAACTGTAAAATGACTGGTTTTTGGGGCGGGTATGCAGATACCTGCCCCTTTTTTGTTGGTTTTAGGGGAAAAATGGGCGACTACCCAGAAAAATTAGGCAAAATGCCGATTTTCCAAAGTTGCAAATTTCGGGTATAATAGTTAAGTTAGTGTAGATATATATATGGGAGGAATATTCGCATGGCTAAAAAACAGGCAACGACAGCTGCAACAACCAGCGCGTCCGGAGCAACAATTCGCGAAAGCTTTGACAAAGAGCTTTTTAAGCGTAGTGTACTTTATAATATCAAGACACTGTATCGTAAGACCTTAGAGGAAGCAACTCCTCAGCAGATCTTCCAGGCAGTATCCTATGCTGTGAAGGATCAGGTTGTAGATATGTGGCTTGAAACCCAGAAGCAGTACGAGAAGAAAGATCCTAAGACCGTTTACTATCTCTCCATGGAGTTCTTAATGGGACGTGCCTTAGGCAACATGATGATTAACATGAAGGCTTATAAGCCTGTTAAGGAAGCATTAAAGGAACTTGACATCGACATCGATGTAATCGAAGATGAAGAGCCCGATGCAGCACTTGGTAATGGTGGTCTTGGCCGTCTTGCTGCCTGTTTCTTAGATTCCCTTGCAACCTTAGGATACAGCGCATATGGTTGCGGTATTCGTTATCGTTACGGTATGTTCAAGCAGCAGATTCGTGACGGATATCAGGTTGAAGCTCCTGATAACTGGTTAGAGAATGGCAATCCTTTCGAACTTCGCCGTACAGAGTATGCGAAGGAAGTTCGTTTCGGTGGTAATGTAAATGTTCGTGTAGATGAGAACGGCAGAAACAACTTCTACCAGGAGAACTATCAGGCAGTTAAGGCAATCCCTTATGATATGCCCATTGTTGGTTATGGCAACGGCATCGTAAATACGCTTCGTATCTGGGATGCAGCACCTGTTGATGTGTTTAGATTAGATTCCTTTGATAAGGGTGATTATCAGAAGGCAGTTGAGCAGGAGAATCTTGCTCGTAACATCGTTGAAGTTCTCTATCCTAATGATAACCACTATGCTGGTAAGGAACTTCGTTTAAAGCAGCAGTACTTCTTCATCTCTGCTTCTGTTCAGGAAGCTGTTGCAAAGTATATGCGCAACCATGATGATATCAAGAAGTTCCATGAGAAGGTTACCTTCCAGCTTAACGATACCCATCCTACCGTTGCGATTGCAGAGCTTATGCGTATCCTTATGGATGAGCATTATCTTTCCTGGGACGAGGCATGGGAAGTTACGACGAAGACCTGTGCATACACCAACCACACCATTATGGCAGAAGCACTTGAAAAGTGGCCTATCGAGCTTTTCAGCAGACTTCTTCCTCGTGTATACCAGATCGTTGAAGAAATTAACCGTCGCTTCATTCTTGATATTGAAGCAAAATATCCTGGCAACCAGGAGAAGATTCGTAAGATGGCAATCATTTACGATGGACAGGTTAAGATGGCAAATCTTGCAATTGCAGCAGGTTACTCTGTAAATGGTGTTGCAAGACTTCATACCGAAATCTTAAAGAAGCAGGAACTTCGTGACTTCTATGAGATGTTCCCTGAGAAGTTCAACAACAAGACCAATGGTATTACCCAGCGTAGATTCCTTGCACATGGTAACCAGCTTCTTGCTGATTGGGTAACCGCTCACGTTGGTGATGACTGGGTAACCGATCTTTCCAAGATTAGCAAGTTAAAGGTTTATGCGGATGATGAGAAGGCACAGCAGGAGTTCATGAACATTAAGTATCAGAACAAGCTTCGCCTTGCTGCTTACATCAAAGCACACAATGGCATCGATATCGATCCCAGATCCATTTTCGATGTACAGGTAAAGAGACTTCATGAATACAAGCGTCAGCTTCTTAACATTCTGCACGTTATGTATCTCTACAACACTTTAAAGGCAAATCCTGAAATGGACTTCTTCCCTCGTACCTTTATCTTTGGTGCGAAGGCAGCAGCAGGTTACATGAATGCAAAGCTTACCATTAAGCTAATCAACAATGTTGCAAATGTAATCAACAACGATGCATCCATTAATGGAAAGATTAAGGTTGTATTCATTGAGGATTATCGTGTATCCAATGCAGAGATGATCTTTGCAGCAGCAGATGTTTCTGAGCAGATTTCCACTGCATCTAAGGAAGCATCCGGTACTGGTAACATGAAGTTTATGTTAAATGGTGCTCTTACCATTGGTACCATGGACGGTGCTAACGTAGAAATCGTTGAAGAAGTTGGCGAAGAGAATGCCTTTATCTTTGGCCTTTCCTCTGATGAAGTTATTAACTTCGAGAACTACGGCGGATACAATCCTATGGATATCTTCAACAATGACCAGGATGTTCGCAATGTATTAATGCAGTTAATCAACGGTACCTACGCACCGGAAGATCCTGATTTATTCAGACCTTTATATAACAGCTTATTAAATACCTTATCTTCCTCTAAGGCAGATACATACTTCATCCTTAAAGATTTCAGAAGCTATGCAGATGCACAGAAGAAGGTAGAAGCAGCTTACAAGAACGAAAAGGGTTGGGCTAGAAGTGCAATCCTCAACACCGCATGCTGCGGTAAGTTCTCTTCCGACCGTACCATCGAAGAGTACGCTAAGGAAATCTGGAAGCTTGAAAAGGTTAACCTTAAGAAGAAATAAAGAAGTTTCAGTAGGTAGGGCCCGTTAGCGGGCCCTATTTTGCACTATGGGAAAGAATTATGAAGCAGCAGGAAATTGTGGAAAAGCAAATGAGCAGGCGTATTCTCCTTCGGGTAGCGTATGATGGAACCCACTATCATGGCTGGCAGTATCAGGAGGGACTTTTCACCATTCAGGGGGAAGTAGAAAAAGCGCTTTCTTCTTTACTAAGGGAAGAGGTCCATGTGGTAGGTGGAAGCCGTACAGATGCTGGTGTACATGCATTAGATAATGTATGCGTCTTTGATACGTTGTCCCGCATTCCAGGAGAGAAGTTTCCCTATGCGCTGCACCCCCTATTGCCAGAGGATATTCGAATTTTGGAAGGCAGGGAGGTAGAGGCAGACTTTCATCCCAGGCATTGTGATACGAAAAAGACCTACGAATACAGGATAGCAGTAGGGAATTTCCCAAATCCCCTCACCAGGCTGTATAGCCATTTTACAACCTATGCTCTGGACATTTCTAAAATGCAGGCTGCGGCAAAAGCAATGGAAGGAACACATGATTTTACCAGTTTTTGTACCGTGGGGGCGCAGGTAACGGACTTTGTGAGAACGGTATACTCCGTGGATGTCACAGCGGAAAAAGACGATATGATTTTAATAACCGTCACGGGCAATGGTTTTCTCTATAATATGGTTCGTATTATGGCCGGGACGCTCATAGAGGCGGGAAAAGGAAGATATTCGCCAGAAGACGTTGCTGCTATGATTGAAGCAAAAGACCGTAGTGCGGCAGGCCCCACTGCCCCAGCAAAGGGACTACGACTCGCAAAGTACGAATTTTTATGAGTTATGTAAACCCTGCACAAAAAACAGGGTAAAATTTAGCAAAACTCGCCGATTTTGTTTGACACACCAGGATAGGTGTATTATAATCTTTATCTGTGTGTGACTATGGCTTCCCACCATAGCACAGGAGAGTAATCTCGGGGAAAGCATCCCTTCCACTGCGCCCGGACATCGCGGTTGGATAAAATGCATTTATGTACTTAAGATTTTTTGGAGGAATTACGAATGAAGACTTTTATGGCAAGTCCTGCAACCATCGAGCGTAAGTGGTATGTGGTTGACGCAGCAGGATGCACATTAGGACGTCTTGCAAGCGAAGTAGCTAACGTACTTCGTGGTAAGAACAAGGCTATTTATACACCTCACATTGATACCGGTGACAACGTAATCGTTATCAACGCTGAGAAGATTAAGGTAACTGGTAAGAAGCTTGATCAGAAGGTTTATTACAGCCACTCTGATTATGTTGGCGGTATGAAGGAAGCAACTCTTCGTGAGATGATCGCTAAGAAGCCTGAGGTTGTTATTGAGCATGCAGTACGTGGTATGCTTCCCAAGGGACCTTTAGGAAGAGAAATGTTCACCAAGCTTCATGTATATGCTGGTCCTGAGCACAAGCACGCAGCACAGAAGCCTGAAGAGCTTAAGTTTTAATTAGAAGGAGAGTATTCAAATGGCTAAGAAAGCAAGCGCTAAGTTCTATGGAACCGGTAGAAGAAAGAGTTCCATCGCTAGAGTATATCTCATGCCTGGTAAGGGTGAGATTACCATTAATAAAAGAAGCATCGATGATTATTTCGGTCTTGAGACCTTAAAGGTAGTTGTTCGTCAGCCCCTTGTAGCTGTTGAAGGTTCTGACAAGTATGACGCTGTTATCACTGTAAAGGGCGGCGGATATACTGGACAGGCTGGTGCAATCCGTCACGGTATTGCAAGAGCACTTCTTCAGGCAGATGGAGATTTCAGACCTGTACTTAAGAAGGCTGGATATCTTACCAGAGATCCTCGTATGAAGGAAAGAAAGAAGTACGGCTTAAAGGCAGCTCGTCGTGCTCCCCAGTTCTCAAAGAGATAGGAATATATTATATTGTATTATCAAGACCTTCGCAGAAATGCGAAGGTCTTTTTTGTATGCAATGGACCCAATAGTAGTATTTATGAGCATTTCAAAGAAAATGTATGTCATTGATAAATGAGAAAACACTTATGGAAATTAATTAAGTAACAATATTATAATATGCTGTGGTTAATTTTTTTAGATATTTACACATTTTTGCACACGATTTTAGGTATGTGAAGATTGAGATATCTGGAAAATGGTACTATAGGAAGAATGATTAAGTGTGTTGACATCTAATAATATGAGATATAAAATAAACGTACGAAAATGAATTGCAAAAACGTACGGGAGTAAAACGATATGATTGCAGTTAAGAGTATGGATGTAAGGGATAACTTTAAATCGTGGTGTGGTCAAGTG
>JAZLGW010000025.1:0-139134 GCA_045616465.1 Lachnospiraceae bacterium
ATCCTATGAATCGGTTTTTCCAGAATTAATTCGAGGAGTTCTTTACACAGATCCTCATTATCTTCCAGGACTTTGCAGAACATAAAGTCGTCTACAAAACTCAGTTCTTCAAATGTTTTCAATATCTATCTCCTTCCTATACTTGCGGACACAGATATCTCCTGGATAAATTAATTGTAACATATGCATATAAAAAACGAGAAGCTTTCCTGAACCCTAAAGACCCATTCTTACACGTTTTATTACTTCTTCTTTATCCCCATCGTAATAATGACATGCACGAAGCTACCGATAATAACAAAAAGTACTGCTGTTAAAATAAGGGTGAGCCAGCTTCCTGGCATATAAATTTTGGTAATACCATAGAAAATGCCGCTCATAAGTGCACAAGACAAAATATGCTTTAACAGAGCTGGATAAAACGTTGTCTTTTTTACACCAAGGCAATGGCTAGCATATAGCGGCGTAAACACAAAGTTAATACCCCAGGACAGTACAGCCGTCGTTAATACCACACCATAGATTCCTAAATTTGTGAACCTTATTAATAGGAACATACCACCTACATTTAATAGTCCAGATAAAATCGTAAAAAAACAGGGTATCTTATTTTTTAAGGTTAGCGTGTAGGTGTAATAAAGAGGATAAACTGCGCCTTCCATAATGCCACCAAACACGGCAATAATCGTTACCATATGTAAAAAATGTGCATCCTGACTGGGCGTCCATAACGTGAAATAAACTTCCCCCAGTGCAAAGAAACCAGCGAAAGCTAGATTACTAATAAGTCCCGAGATCTGTATTCCCTTCTGAAAGGTTTTGATTACTCCCTCTTTGTTGTCGTCTGCATAATCCTTTACAAGTGCTGGCTGGAAAGGCTGAGCAATTACCGCATATAAAACACTAAAAATCGTGGATACCGTTTTTACTACGGAAAGCTGTCCCATCTCAAAAGCCGTAAGCATTGTATCTGTAATAATAAGGTCAAGACCTGTATTTAGCATATTTCCTAAGCTGTTTACGGAATACCAAATACCATTGGCAACCAATTGTTTTACAGCAGCCATACTAAATAAAGAGGGCTTTATAGAAAGTTCGGGAGTTAATTTTTTGATTAATAAACCATTTATAAAAAAGATGATTACTGCCGAAAGAATCAGTCCGAACCCTACATAGGTAATATGATAAGGTAAGAATTTAAACAGACATACTAATAATAATCCTTCTGACAAATAGGCAACAAACTGAATCTTTCCTGTTAAATCCATACGATTTTTAATAATACAGCCTGATAAGAATGCCGTACCAAGAGACGTCAAAAGGAAATTTATAAAATCCAAGAAGAATAAAATTTTAACATCTTTCTGTAATTCTACTGGAATAACAAGAATCCTATCCAAATAGAAAAGGGGAGCAATGGTAAGAAGTAAAATTACCACACCCAAAACAAAATCTGCAATAAAGACACTGGAATAATATTCTCTGGCCTTTTCCATATTTCCCTTATGGTACTCCACGGAAATATAACGAGAAGCAAAAGAATTTAATGCACCAGTAAAAATAATGGCATAGCTTGCCACCGTCTTTGCAAGATTTACAAAGCCGTTGGCTTCTACACCTATTTTCTCTGTCACAAAGCTTGTAAGAACAAAAGATATTCCATAATTAACGACCATGGCAAGTCCCATCCATAAAAGGGAAGAGCCTAGTCTTTTTTCATTTCCTGCCATGTTATTTCTGAACCATTTGCATCTTTTCTACAAATTTGGAAACATTGGTTTCCCAATCTAAATACTTTTTATAATACTCTTTAACATACTTGCCCATTTCTGCGGCTTTTTCTTTTTGCATCATAGACAAGATTGCATTTTTATAATCCTGTGTGTTTTTACAAATGTATCCGGTCTTTCCTTCTTCCATAAACTGTGTAAGACCTTCCACATGAGATGTAATCGCTGGTTTTTCATATGCATAAGCCACCGGAAGAACTCCACTTTGGGTTGCCTCTATATAAGGAAGAACAACACATCTCGCATGCGCCATAAGCCAAAGCATCTCTCCGTCTGGAATATAACGATTTACAGGAATAATGTTAGCATCCTTTTTAATAAGCGCTTCCTCTTCTTCTGTAAAGGAACCACCACCTGCTAAAATAAGTGGTAATTTTTCTTCCTGCACTTCTGCGTATGCCTTACAGATATTGGCGATACCTTTGTATTTATCAATGCGTCCAAAAAATAGGAAATATTCTCCCTGCACCTTTTCCATTTCCTTTGGCATTTCTTCCTCTGCCTCTGGCATGGTAGCGCCTAAGGGCATCGTCACTCGTTTTGCACAAAATGCTGGATAATTTTCATCAAAGCTTTTTGCACAACTATCGGATAACACCTGCACCACATCTAAGGACTGCATACTTTTTATTAAGAGTCTATTCGTATAAATCCGCTGCATGCGTTCTTTTAAAGACATACGATTGGTGGGGTGATACGCCCCTGCATCATGTAATGATAATACCTGCTTGCATACCTTCTTTAATAAAATGCTTAGCTGCATACTTAATATACTGCTGTCTCCATACCAAACAAAGGAAGGCTTCACTTTATAAATTCGTGTTGCAAGCTCTTTTAATCTTTTATCATTGATGTTTATGGTTCTAAATTTTTCATAGAATATTAGATTATTTTTTAATTCTTCCGGACATGTAAAAATACTACCTTCTGGAAGAAAACAAACTGCCTTTTTATTTTGTTTTTTTAATACAAGAAGGAGCTGTATTACAAAATGAAGCATGCCTCCGTCTGTATTACTGGTAAAAAGTACAATCATATCGCCCTCAACTATTTTTGAGCTCCGTGTTGCTCGTTAATAGACTCACAACCGCTTCGCTTGTTGTTCGTTAATAGACTCGCAACCGCTCCGCTTGTTGCTCGTTAAAAGAATATCACTTCGTGATATTCTTTTACATTATAACAGAAAATATAAGCTACTTGCGATTTGGCGATTGGTTCCTGTGTTATAATAAATAGACTGAAAACCTTATTTGGAAAGGCTTCTTATGAAATATTTATGGAAAGAACATAAGCATAGTTTATTTATACTAGGCGGATGTCTTCTTTTTTATATGATTTTTGCCATTGTTTTTCCTGTTTATACAGACAATGACACGATAAGCTATATGACCATGTCTTCTACAAGAGAACCCGTGTATGCGTTGTTTCTCTTTGTAATCCGCAAGATTTTTGGCGTAAAGATTGACCAGAGAGTCGTCGTAATTCTACAAAATCTACTTATGGCTTTTGCGGTATTTAAGATTTCTTCTTATATGCAAAAAAAGCTATCTCTTCCTACTTTTACTGCCTATCTGTTTGTAGGAATTCATTTCTTAGTTGCCATTATGAATCAGTTTTTGGCAGGTCGTGGCGCTTCTTACCCTAATTCTATTGTAACAGAGGGTATTACCATGAGCCTCTTCCTTCTATTTTTCTATCATACTATGCAGGCCATGTTAGATCGTTCTCTCCTGCAAGTATTATTTGCTTCTCTTTATAGTGCTCTCCTTATGGATACCAGAAAGCAAATGAGTATCTGCTATCTCATTCTTTTCGGTGCCATTTTCTTTGGCTGGATGAAACAAAAAGGGTATTTTAAAAGAATGCTTTTCTCTATCCTTATATTAGGCGCTACTCTCATGCTTGCCATGGGCGGTACAAAGCTCTACAACTACGTACTTCGTGGGGACTTTACAGGAAGCACACGTAATATGAATCTGGTCTTAACCACTTCTTTATATATCTGTGATAAAGAGGATGTTCAACTGATTGAAGAAGAAGATATTCAGGAATTATATTTAGAAACCTTTGATACTTTAAATAAAAATCAGTTAAATATTGCTTATGCCGGACCTGGCTGGTCCAATTTGGAAGCCCATTATAATTCCTGTTTTGACCAGATAACCTGCGGTGTAACAGAAAGCAGCTTCGTGGAATTTGCAATACAAAAGGGATTTTCTGAAGGTTTAGAAGCGGAGAAGGAAGCAGATCGCATGAGTTCCGTAATTGTTTCTTCTCTATTAAAAGATAATCTTCCTAAATATTTAAAAGTCTATGGTGCTTCTTTCTTAAATGGAATGATTAATACGGTAGCAAAAAGACATCGAATTTTAGACCTTTATGGCTTATTTGCATTTCTTATCTATATTCTATTAACACTTAAAATGATGATAAAAAAAGAGACGCGTATGGTTGGTCTCACGTCTCTTCTGGTTCTTCTAGCCATCCTAGTAAATATCGGTGTAACAGCTGCCCTCATTTTCTGTCAGCCCCGTTATATGATTTATAATATGGCATTATTCTATATGCTTCTTTTCACAATGGTGTATAAACTCTTTAAATAATTTGCACATTTGTACCGGGTACATTTGTTAAAAAATTATTTTCCCATACAGAATTTACTAAAAATTTCATCCACCAAATCATCGTCTACTTCTTCTCCAATGATAAAACCAAGATGAGAATATGCATCCATTAAATCGATGGAAAGAAAATCTTCTGGCATACCCATGGAAATACTATTTTGAACCTGTGACAATGCTGTTTTTGCATCGGTTAATTCTCTCTTGTGACGTAGACTTGTAATCAGTACTTCATCATTCATAGATGCTCCTTCTTTAAAGAACATCTCTGTTACCATATTTTCAAGCTGGCTTACCCAGGGAAATTCCTGTAAAGAAGCATTCAGCTCCTCCCATTTTTCCTTGGAAGCACAAACAGAAAGTACTTTTGCAGAAGGAAATTTATTCTGCACTTCTTCCTCTTTTACCTTACCTTCTAAATCTGTCTTATTCAGCAAAATAATACAGTTTCCTGCTGATAAAGCGGGGATTCCTTCCATAAAATGTTCTGGTATTTCTTCACTGCTATCTAAAACATAGAGAATTAAGTCTGCTTCTTTTGCCGTTTCTAAGGCCTTTGTCACGCCAATTTTTTCTACTGTATCCTCTGTTTCTCGAAGTCCTGCTGTATCAATTAGTCGAAGTGAAAGATTACCAAGCTGAATCATTTCTTCTAAGGTATCTCTTGTAGTACCCGGTATGTCTGTTACAATGGCTCTCTCTTTTCTAGCAAGAACATTGAGAATAGAAGATTTTCCAGCATTGGGTTTTCCTAATAAAACCGTACCAATTCCTTCTCTTTCTAAACTGCCCCTCTTATAACTATCAATTAGTTTTTGAATTTTATCTTCTAATAATGTTATTTTTTCCGATAACTTCTCTGGATAACCCTCTAAGGAAATATGTTCTGGATCATCTAGTGCTGACTCAATGAAGGCAATTTCAAATAGAATTTCTTCCCGCAAATTTTTGATTCCCTCATACAGTCCACCCTTTAACATTTTCATGGAATTCTTTAAGGCCGCATCGGATTTAGCACCTATCAAATCCATAATCGCTTCGCTTTCCGACAAATCCTTCTTTCCATTTAAAAAGGCTCTTTTACTAAATTCTCCCGGTTGCGCTAATCTGACTCCTAAATTACAAAGAATGTCAAGTACTTTTTTCAATACAAAGAGACCACCATGGCAATTAATCTCCACGGTTTCCTCTCCGGTAAAAGTGTGGGGGGCATGCATGACAGAAACTAACACCTCATCTATGATTTCTTTCCGCCAAATGACATGACCGTAATGAATGGTATGTGTCATTACTTTACATAACTGCTTCCCACTTGGGCTTTCAAAAATCTGATCCACAACATCTATGGATCCTTCACCGGATACCCTTATAATTCCTATACCTGCCTGTGTCATTCCCGTAGCAATAGCTGCTATAATTTCTGACATATGTGTCTCCTATTTTTCATACAATTTATACTGGCCTTTTCTGCCAATTTCTTTAATACACCCTAAGGTATTTAATATATGCACAAAACTACCTGCTTCTTCCGTAGTACATTTCGTAAGCATTTTTAAATCTTTTGTCGTAAACTGTTTCGGCAAATCGTTTGGTAGAAGATTCTTATAGTCCTTCTTACTTTCTAATATATATTCCCCAACAAAATTTGTGGGAACTCTGTCGGACTTTGTCGCTCGAATTTTTTTATCTTTACCAAAGCCATCTAAAATTTTATATTCCTCTGCCTCTATAAATACCATCAAAAAGTGTAATTTACGGCGTTTCAAAAAATCTTTTATTCCGTAGAGCTCTGAAAAAATACTATATGGATTTGCTTTTTTAGGAGATTTCTTCCCTTCTGATATTTCTCCTGTCTCTGGATCTACCCATCTAATAGTTTTTTCCAAAATCACTGGATATACGATTGTTACATCATACTGTTTTAAAAATGCAGCTAACTTCCCTTTCATTCGGTAGAAATCTTTGGTCTGAATCTCGTAAATTTCCCCGTCTTTTATAGCATCTGCAACATATGGACCCACAGAAATCTCCTGGTAGGCCCTGTCTGGTGCATAATAATGTTTTAAAATAGCGTGCACGGATTTTTCCTGGTAAGAACCTATACCCTGCAATCCTTTCTCCATAGATGAAACGATTTCATATGCATTTTGAAATCTTCGTTTCTCTTCTTCGCTATATGGATTTATTTTATCGTTTATGAATTGTTTCTGCATCTATCTATTTTTCGGACCATTTGTACCCGGTACAATTGGCAAAAATTGGTCCGATTTTGTGTTACAATCAAAATATGACACCTATTGAATCCTATTATAACAAATTTAACGAAGACAAGAGACTTCTCTCCAAACATGGTCAGGTCGAATATTATGTCACTATGACCTATATTCAGAAATATCTTTCCCTTTTACAGAATACGAAAAGTAGTAAGGACCTTCAAATCATAGATATTGGGGCAGGAACCGGGAGATATGCGGTAGCATTAGCGGAAGAAGGATATGATGTAACGGCTATCGAGCTTGTAAAATATAATCTTGGTATTCTTAAAAAGAAAAATTCTTCTGTTAAAGCCTTTCAGGGAAATGCTGTAAATCTTAAAAAATTTGCGGATAATCAGTTTGATATGGCTCTTTTATTTGGTCCTATGTACCATCTCATCTCTTTTGAAGAGAAACAAAAAGCGTTATCAGAAGCAATTCGCGTGGTTCGTCCTGGTGGATATATTCTGGTGGCTTACTGTATGAATGATTATAGTATTTTAACTTATGGATTTAAAGAGAATCATATTTTAGAATGTATGAAAGAAGGAAGGATTCTTGATAATTTTCAGACTTCTCCCAAAGAAGGAGAACTATATGATTATGTCACCCTTTCTGATATTGATGCTTTAAATACTTCGCTTTCTGCAAGAAGAGTACAAATCATAGCACCGGATGGTCCCGCAGATTATATGCGACAAACTCTCAACGCTATGGATGAAGATACTTTTCAGCTTTTCTTAAAATATCAGCTACAAAACTGTGAACGTTCTGATCTTCTCGGAGCTAGTTCCCATACGGTGGATATCTTACAAAAAATATAAAAAAATTTCGGACCATTTGTACCCGGTACATTTGGTCCGAAATTAGCTTTTATTTATTCTTCTTCACTGGTATCTGCATCAGGATCAACGAATGCTTTATTTTCATCTTCTTCGTCATCCATATCTGCGTTGCCAACAGAGAAATCTACATGTTCTGTAACATCCTTTGCTGCCTCATCAACATCATCAAATTCCTGATTACCATCAGAAATCTTTTCACGAACTTTGGCAATCTTAGCAACCTTTACACCATCGGATACATTGATGAGTTTCACACCTGATGTATTTCTTCCCAGGTCTCTAATGTCATCCATAGCAATCTGGATAATGATACCACCAGAAGTAATCATCATAATCTGATGATCATCATTAACAGCCTTAACACCTACAAGTTCACCAGTCTTTTCTGTAATCTTATAGCAGATTAAGCCCTTACCAGCACGCTTCTGTAATCTGAAATCCTCTAGCTTGGAACGCTTACCCATACCATTTTCAGATACTACTAAGAGAGAATTACCCTGGTGATCTAACTGGCCACCAATTACTTCATCGCCTTCCTGTAAATCAATACCGATAACACCCTGGGTACTACGTCCCGTTGCTCTTACATCTGTTTCCTTAAAGCGGATACTCATACCCTTCTTGGTTACAAGGAATACATCACTTTCTGCTGTACTTTCCTTTACTTCAATGAGTTCATCACCTTCACGAAGCGTAATTGCAATCAGTCCTGTCTTACGAATATTTACAAAATCAGTAACAGGTGTTTTCTTTACGAAACCATCCTTGGTGATAAAGAAAAGATTCTTTCCTTCTGCTTCTGCAATATTCTGAATCGGAATTAATGCAGAAATGGTTTCTCCAGGAAGAAGCTGCAACAAGTTAATGATTGCTGTACCACGACTGGTTCTGCTTGCTTCTGGAATTTCCCAGCTCTTTAACATAAATACACGACCAGTATTGGTAAAGAAGAGAACTCTGTGACGGGTAGATGTCATCAATAAGTCTTCGATGTAGTCTTCCTGAATTGTGGTCATACCCTTAATACCCTTACCACCACGATTCTGAACCTTGAAGTTATCTACACTCATACGCTTAATATAACCAAGGCTGGTTCTGGCGATAACTGTATTTTCATAAGGAATCATATCCTCATCTAAAATTTCAGAATCATCAATACCAATAGAGGTTCTTCTATCATCTCCATACTTATCTCTGGTTAAGGAAAGCTCTTCGTGAATAACCATAAGTAACTTATTGTGATCTGCAAGAATTGCCTTATATTCAGCAATCTTAGCAAGTAATTCTGCATGCTCCTGTTCAAGCTTTTCACGCTCGAGTCCAGTAAGAGCACGAAGACGCATGTCTACAATTGCCTGTGCCTGGGCATCGGATAAGGTAAACCTTTCGATTAATCTTTCTTTTGCCTCAGCAGTCATTTTGGAACTTCTAATAATACTGATGACTTCATCAATGTTATCAAGAGCAATGAGTAAGCCCTGTAAAATATGATCTCTTTCTTCTGCTTTCTTTAAATCATATTTTGTACGTCTGGTAACAACCTCTTCCTGATGCTTTAAATATTCTGTAAGCATACCAAGAAGGTTTAATACCTTGGGCTCGTTATTAACAAGCGCAAGCATATTTACGCCAAAAGTATCCTGAAGCTGTGTATGCTTATATAACTTATTTAAAATAACGTTAGCATTGGCATCTCTGCGAAGCTCAACAACTACACGCATACCTTCACGGTTGGACTCATCACGAATATCTGTAATACCATCAATACGCTTATCTTTTACAAGTTCAGCGATTTTCTGAATCATATTTGCCTTATTAACCATATAAGGAAGCTCAGTAATGATGATACGGCTCTTTCCATTTGGCAAGGTCTCAATATTGGTAATACCACGCATTTTAATCTTACCGCGACCGGTACGATATGCTTCATTAATACCACGTGTACCTAAAATCTGAGCACCCGTAGGAAAATCAGGACCTTTCACAATTTCTAAAAGTTCCTCAATCTCTGTATCTCTATTTTCTTCTACGCGATTGTTAATGATCTTAAGACAAGCATTGATTGTTTCTCTTAAATTGTGAGGTGGAATATTGGTAGCCATACCTACAGCAATACCCGTTGTACCATTTACAAGTAAGTTAGGATATCTGGAAGGTAAAACAGAAGGTTCTTTTTCCGTCTCATCAAAGTTGGGAATAAAATCTACTGTATCCTTTCCGATGTCTGCAAGCATTTCCATAGAAATCTTAGAAAGTCTTGCTTCTGTATATCGCATTGCTGCTGCGCCATCACCATCCACAGAACCAAAGTTACCATGGCCATCTACCAGGGTATATCTAAAATTCCACTCCTGGGCCATATTTACAAGGGCTCCATAAATAGAGCTATCACCGTGAGGATGATATTTACCCATCGTATCACCGACAATACGGGCACATTTTCTGTGGGGTTTATCGGGTGTATTGTTTAATTCACTCATGGAGAATAAAATTCTTCTCTGTACAGGCTTTAAACCATCACGCACATCAGGCAGTGCACGAGAAGCGATTACACTCATAGCATAATCGATATAATTTTTCTCCATAGTCTGTTTAAGATCTACTTCTTTGACATCATCAAATTTAACGGGTTCCATTCTAACTCCTTATTTTGAACACCATTTGCAGTTTTATACTGCTTGGTCACTATATATTCTTCATTAAATATCCAGATTGGTTACAAATCTTGCATTCTCTTCAATGAAGGCACGTCTGGGCTCAACCTTATCACCCATAAGTGTTACAAAGGTTAGATCTGTTTCGGATTCTGTTTCATCATCCATACAAACCTTTAATAAAGTTCTTCTCTCAGGATCCATGGTGGTTTCCCAAAGCTGTTCTGCATCCATTTCACCAAGACCTTTGTATCGCTGAATCTTATTGCTGCTATCTCGTCCTACATCCGTAAGAATCTGATTGAGTTCTTCATCAGAATATGCATACCAAACCTTTTTATTCTTCTCAAGCTTATATAAGGGAGGAAGCGCAAGATATACATGACCCTGCTTAATAAGTTCCGGCATAAAACGATATAAGAAGGTAAGCATTAATGTTGCAATATGCGCACCATCCACATCGGCATCGGTCATAATAATAATCTTATTGTATTTTAATTTTGTAATATCAAAATCGTCTCTGACACCTGTACCAAAAGCAGTAATCATAGAACGAATTTCGTTATTGGCATAAACCTTATCTTCTCTTGCTTTTTCAACATTCAAAATCTTACCACGAAGAGGAAGAATAGCCTGGGTTGCTCTATTTCTGGCACTCTTTGCACTACCACCCGCAGAATCTCCCTCGACAATATAGATTTCGCAGTTTTCAGGATTGCGATCAGAACAGTCTGCAAGTTTTCCAGGAAGACCACCTACTTCTAATGCTGTCTTTCTTCTGGCAAGATCTCTTGCTTTTCTTGCCGCCTCTCTTGCACGCTGCGCAGATAGAGCCTTATCACAAATCGTTTTTGCAACAGAAGGGTTTTGCTCTAAATAATAGGTAAGCTGTTCCGTCATAATACTTTCAACAGCAGCTCTTGCCTCACTGTTTCCAAGTTTCTGTTTGGTCTGACCTTCAAACTGAGGCTCTTCAATTTTAATAGAAATAATGGCAGCCATACCTTCACGTACATCTTCACCAGAAAGATTCTGCTCATTATCTTTAATTAATTTATTTGCTCTTCCATAATCATTAAAACATTTGGTTAATGCTCTACGGAAGCCTTCGATATGGGTACCACCTTCTGGTGTATTAATGTTATTAACAAAACCATATACAGATTCGTTGTAAGCATCATTATGCTGGAATGCAATTTCTACCTGTAATGATCCAACATTACCTTCAAAATAAATAACATCCTCGTAACTTACAACTTTACTCTGATTCAAATAGGTAACGTATTCTTTAATACCACCTTCATAATGAAATTCTCTGTAATTTACTTCCTCTTCACGAAGATCAGAAAGTTCAATACGAAGACCCTTGGTTAAGAAAGCCATCTCACGAAGTCTATTCTTTAACGTATTAAAATCAAAGATAACGGTTTCTTTAAAAATAGAAGGATCCGGTAAGAATGTAACTTTTGTTCCCGTCTTGTCACCACATTCACCAATTACAGAAAGTTCATGGGATGCTTCTCCGTGATCATAACGCTGCTTAAAAATCTTACCTTCACGACATACTTCTACTTCAAGCCAAATAGAAAGTGCATTAACAACTGATGCACCTACACCATGAAGACCACCAGATACTTTGTATCCACCGCCGCCAAACTTACCACCGGCATGTAATTCCGTAAATACCATTTCCAGAGCAGAAGTACCTGTCTGGTGATTGATACCAGTAGGAATACCACGACCATCATCCGTTACAGTAATAGAATTGTCTGGATTAATATAAACATGAATATTCTTACAAAATCCTGCAAGTGCCTCATCTACTGCATTGTCAACAATTTCATAAACAAGATGATGAAGACCACGTGCAGATGTGGTACCTATATACATACCAGGACGCTTTCTTACAGCTTCCAGTCCTTCCAACTTCTGAATTTGGTCAGCACCATATTCTTCTGTAACTACATTTGTCATTTCTTCGCTCATGTTAACCTCTACTTATAAATACCAAGGGATTTAATTTTCACTAAAAATGGTTCCCTTTTCAACTTTAAATGTTTTATTAATTTTCATTCTTGCATTTATAAAATCATCCACACCCGTACAGGTAATAATAGTTTGAATATCACCAATACTTTCAATCAAATGATTTTGTCTTTTACTATCTAATTCTGATAAAACATCATCTAGTAATAAAATAGGATGATCCTTTGCAATCTTTTCAACAAGCGCAATTTCCGCAAGCTTTAATGATAATGCTGCACTTCTTTGCTGTCCCTGAGAACCATAGCTTCTTAAATCAATACCATTGATATTAAAACTAAAATCATCTCTATGAGGACCACAATGTGTTGTTTTAATCTTTATATCTTTCTGCTGATTACTTTTTAGAACTTCTTCAAAATTTTCTTCCGTAACACTGGGATGATAATACATAATCAGTTCTTCTAAAGATCCAGATATATTTTTATGAATAGATAAAATAAGATTATTTAATTCTTCTACAAATTTAATTCTTCTCTTAATGATACGATTTCCAAAAGAAACAAGCTGCATATCATAAATAGAAAGCATTTCACCATATTCTGTATGAAACTGCATTTCTTTGAGAAGCGTATTTCTTTGATTTAAAATCTTATTGTAATTATTTAAATCATTTACATAGAGAGAATCTAACTGACAGAGCTCCATATCTACGAAGCGACGTCTTTTTTCCGGTTCATTCTTAATAATGGAAAGATCCTCTGGAGAAAAAAATACAACTTTTGATAATCCTAACAGTTCTGTTGCTTTTTTTAATCTTACTTTATCAACAGCAATCCCTTTGGATTTATTCTTACGAAGATGCATATCAATTCTTCTTTCAAGATTATCTTTCATAATAATCTCTTTAATATGTGCCTCTTCTGTATGAAAATTAATGATTTCTTTATCTTTGCTTCCTTTGTGTGACTTAGTCGTAGCAGCTAAATAAATTGCTTCTAATACATTGGTCTTTCCCTGGGCATTATCTCCATACAGAATATTCACACCCTGGTCAAAGCTTATATTTAAAGATTCATAATTTCTAAAATTTTCAAGTTCCAGTGACTTTACAAACATAATCAAACTCCAAAATTAACCATTTCTTATGCTATTGTAAAAGTCTCTCCTCGAAAGGAAATTTTGTCACCAGACACACACTTTTTTCCACGCATGGTACATACTTCATCATTTAAAAGTACTTCACCATCCTGGATTGCAAACTTTGCTTCGACACCTTCATTTACAAGCCCAGCAAGTTTTAGTGCCTGTCCTAATTTTATATATTCATCACGAATGGTAATTGTTTTCATAATTAATTATTAATGGGAAGAATTACATAAGTGTAAGTATCTTCCTTATCTCGAATGTACAAAGGCATCTTAACATTGTTCATTAACTGCATATAAATATCATCATCATCGATATACTTTAATGCATCAACGATATATTTAGGATCAAAGCATATACGAAGATCAGAACCTGTATGCTCAATATCCATATCATTGTCATATTTTCCATCCTGGGCATTTAATTCAAGATGTAGATTATTTCCTTCAATGTTGAAAATGATAGGCTTCTTATTACCTTCTTTGTAGTAAACCATAGAAGCATCTACAGAAGTATAAAGCTCACGTTTGTTAAGCTTTATTTCAATTTCATAATCTGCATTAATCATCTTGTTAACATCAAAATACTTTCCTTCAATTAATCTTGAGGTAATAACCGTATCACCAAAGGAAAATACAATGTAGTTGTCAGTAACATAAATCATAACTTCCTGTTCATCATCACCAGGAATAATCTTGGAAACTTCTGAAACAGTTTTTCCAGGAATAATAATATCTACTGCTTCATGACTATTACGAAGAGGAGATTTTCTAATGGCAATACGATGTCCATCAAGACCCGTTAATTCAATCTTGTCATCCATTACTGTCATATGAAGACCAGACATGATTTTATTAGATTCTAAATTGCCAGTAGCAAATACCGTTCTCTTAATCATTTCTTTTAAGGTGAACTGGCTTACAATAATGGGATCTTTCTTTTCAATTTCAGGAAGATAAGTATAATCCTCACCACTTCTACAAGGAATCTTATTCTTTGCTTTTCCACAAAGAATTCTAGCTTCTGCTCCTTCTGTAATGATGGTGATTTCTCCATCTTGTAATTTACTAACTATTTCACAAAGTCTTTTTGCATCAATGGCAATCTTTCCTTCTTCTAAAACTTCTGTTTCCATAGAAGTAAAAATACCAAAATCATTATCATTGGCAGTAAAGGTTACTTTACCATCCTTTGCTTCAATCAATATACTTTCAAGAATACTAAGCGTAGTCTCTCTAGGAACCGCTTTAGCAGCCATATTAACACAGGTTGATAATGCACTTTTTTCACATTTGATTTTCATAAAAAGAACCTTCCTATAAACATTCTTAAAAGACAGGGCGAAGCCCCTAAGATATATATATTTATATAAATAATATACTTCGTAATAAGGGGTTTTTATATGGTGGAAAACCTTATTTATTATACTAAATTAGGGCAAAAATTGCTAGTAAAACCCGTTGGATAACTCATGAAAAAAGGAGAGGTTTATCCCCTCCTTTCAAAATTAATTTGTAACTTTTTTACGAATGATTTCTACGGTATCTTTTAGTTCCTGATTTGTCCTCATTTCATCCCCAATTTTATCCACACCGTGTTTTACTGTGGAATGATCTCTTTCGAGGATAACGGCAATTCCTTTTAAGGTTGTATCTGTCATTTCCCTGCATAGATACATGAAGATATGTCTTGGCAGAACCAAATCCTGACTTCTTTTTTTAGAAATAATGTCATCTGTGGTTATGTGGAAATATTCTGCTACGGCATCCAGTATATTGCTGGGTGTAATAATAAAGTTCTTTTCAGGAAAAATTGTATCCTTCAAAGAATCCTTAGCAAGATCCAGGTTAACCTCTATACCAGGGTTCATTCTTACCACTGCAATGACCTTATTGATAGCACCTTCCAGCTCTCTGACATTTGATTTAATATTTTCTGCTATATAACTTAGTACATCGTTATAAACAGGTTTTCCAAGACTTTCTACATATTTTTGTAAAATAGCCATTCTGGTTTCATAAACAGGGGGTTGAATATCGGTAATGAGACCCATTTGGAAACGACTTCTAAATCTCTCATCCAAGGTAGTCATTTCCTTAGGATGCTTATCAGAAGATATAACAATGGTCTTTCCTGCATCATAAAGTGCATTAAATGTGTGGAAAAATTCTTCCTGGGTTGAGTTCTTACCAATAATAAACTGAATATCGTCAATTAATAAAACATCGATATTTCTATATTTTTCACGAAGCTTTGTCATATGGGAAACAGCGCCACCACGAATGGATTCAATTACTTCGTTGGTAAATTCTTCACTGGAAACATAAAGTACCTTTTTATTAGGCTTATTGTTTACAATATAGTGTCCAATAGCATTCATAAGGTGCGTTTTGCCAAGTCCAGAACCACCATAGATAAATAAAGGATTAATACCTTCTTCTGCACCACTTCCATTACATACAGAATCTGCTACGGCAAGACAGGCACGCTGCGCCATATCATTATTGGAACCAACGACGAAGTTTTCAAAAGAATATCTTTTGTTTAAGTTGGCTGCTTTAAAATAATCTTCTTCAATGGTACGGTTTTCTAATATTGGATGTTCTTCTACTGTTTTTTCTTTATCATATTCTGGTTCAACGACAAAATGGATATTTACCATTTCACCTACATATTCAGAAATAACAGACTGAAAACATATTTTATACTTTTTAGAAATATGATCTAAAATTTGTGCATGTTCATCGGGAACCATAATGGTTACATTATTATCCACAAAACTAACAAATTTCAGTGGGGCAATCCAAATATTAAAAGCAATGTCTGTTAAATCAAACTCCTGCTTTACATTTCTTTTAATTTCATCAAAAGCATTTCCTAAATCGATCATGATTTACTCCAAAAAAGTTATCCACAGTCCAAAAATCCTTAATTTATGCGTTTTTGGCGTGTTTTTATATCCTACTATAAAGAAATAAATTTTTCAAATGTGGAAAAAATTGTCTGACAATGTTAATAAAAAGGAATCATATACTTTGCATAAGTTTCCAATTTTTCTTATTTTGGAAAAGTTTTACACATTTCAAAATCTCGGTTTTTATTGATTTTTTGCTATTTTTTGGATAATTATTTTTGTTTATCAACAATTTTTCCACATTTTGTGGATAGACTTATGGAAACCCTTTATGTTTATAAGTTGTTATGTTAATCAGAAGATATGGTGGTTGTAATTTTTGCTTTCTACCACATTTTGAAATCTTAAAAAAATATAAATTTTTGCTTTTGAATTTTTTGATAATTTAGATTAGGCAAATTCCGAAAAAGTCCGTAAAATATGGATTTTTTCACTTGACGAAACAAAGTTTTTTCTATTATAATGAATTTCGGTTTTTCCGGCATGAGGTATTTGCTGGTAAATATGAGTAGAAAGTGAGGTGCTACACATGAAGATGACATATCAGCCTAAAAAGCGTCAGCGTTCTAAGGTACACGGTTTCCGTTCTAGAATGAGTACAGCAGGTGGAAGAAAAGTTCTTCAGGCTAGAAGAGCAAAAGGAAGAAAAGTATTATCCGCTTAATAGAAAAGGGCCCTGCTTAGGGCCTTTTATATTATTAAAACGGTTGCGAGTCTTAATGAGGTGACTGATTTGCAATTTACAGTTTCTTTACAAAAGAACAGTGATTTTCAAAAAGTTTATAATTCTGGCAAATCCTATGCGAACAAATATCTTGTTATGTATGTGCTGAAAAACCAGTCAGAAAAAAATAGACTTGGTATCTCTGTTAGTAAAAAGGTTGGAAATTCAATTGTCAGACATCATTTGAAAAGACTTGTAAAAGAAAGCTACCGCGTCCATGAGGAGTTGTTTAGTAGTGGTCTAGACATCGTGGTTGTGGTAAGAAGGGGAGCCGACCGCGCGAGGTTTGGCGATATGGAACAAGCCCTTTTACATTTAATGAAGTATCATAAGCAGATAAAATAATTACTATATTTATGTCTGCACACAAAATGAAGAAGATTATTATCGGACTAATCAGATTTTATCAGAAATATTTTTCACCATTAAAATCGACAAAGTGTCCTTATTATCCCTGCTGTTCTCAATATGGATTAGAAGCAGTAAAGGAACATGGTGCTTTTAAAGGATCTTTTTTAGCATTTTATAGAATACTAAGATGTAATCCTTTTAGTCATGGTGGGTATGATCCGGTGCCTAAGAAGAAAATTAGACGCCGTTTTTACTATGAATAATCTGATTTGTTCCAGAAATGAGGTTTTATGCTATTAACGACACAGGGTGGAATTTTAAAACCCTTTGCATTTATCCTTGGCTTTATAATGGATAAAATTTTTGCTTTTCTGAATCTCATTGGCATTCCCAACATTGGTCTTGCGATTATTCTTTTTACCATTGTTGTATATTGTTTAATGTTACCTCTTACGGTAAAGCAGCAAAAGTTTTCTAAATTAAATGCCAAGATGAATCCTGAATTAAATGCAATTCGTGCAAAATATCAGGGAAAAACGGATCAGGATTCTTTAATGCGTATGAATTCAGAAACACAGCTTGTTTATAAGAAGTATGGTGTTAGTCCTTCTGGTAGCTGTGTACAGCTCTTAATTCAGATGCCTATTTTATTTGCACTGTATCGTGTTATTTATTCCCTGCCTGCTTATGTTTCTTTAATCAAAGCTGAATTTATGCCTATTGTTAATGGTTTATTAAAGCATTCTGACAGTGTTGATTTTATTAAAGATTCTGCTAATTTTTCTGGTGCAGTGAATTTTACAAAGCAGTTTGGTAATGCGCTTTTCGATGTTGGAAATACAAATCCTGATGTTTTAAAGTACACTACCAACACTTACATTGATGTATTAAATCGAAGCAGTACATCTGAGCTTTTAAATGTATCTGCAAAGTATCCTGATCTTGCAACTACGGTTGATCATGCAAAAACGAATTTAGACCGTTTCAATAATTTTCTTGGTCTTAACATTAGTAGTTCTCCCAAGAATATTATTGTAGATCAGTTCCATATGGCTGCTGATGAAAGACATGTTGGTGTTATTATTTTAGCTGTTTTAATTCCACTTCTTGCAGGTCTTACCCAGTGGATTAATACAAAGCTTATGCCCCAGCCTACAAATACTGGTAATAGCCAGGCTGATTCTATGGGTCAGTCCATGAAAATGATGAACAATCTTATGCCAATTATGTCCATTGTTTTCTGTGTTACTTTACCTACTGGTATGGGTCTTTACTGGATTGCCAGTGCGGTTGTTCGTTCTATCATTCAGATCTTTACCAACAAGCGTATGGATAAGATTGATATTGATGAAATGATTAAGAACAATATCGAAAAAGAAAATGCAAAGCGTGCGAAGAAGGGTCTTTCTCCTATGCAGATTACCCAGGCTGCTACCATGAATACCAAAAAGGTAGAAACTAAGAAATCTGAAAATTCTCTTGCTAACAAAGCAAAGATTTCTGAATCTACGGAATATTATAAAAAGAATAGTTCCGCTAAACCTGGTTCATTGGCAGCAAAGGCTATGATGGTACAGCAGTATAACGATAAGGGTTCTTCTAAATCAAAGAAAGAAACCAAAAAAGAAGAGAAGGTTGAAGCAGATACGAAGAATGATGATTTTAGGGAAGTATCTGAATCTGATACCACAACCAAAAATTCCGATAATAAAGAAGTTTAAAGGAGACGAATGATATGGATTTTCAGGAATTTTCTGCAAAAACAGTAAGTGATTGTATTACAGAAGCTTGTACCACATTAGGTGTTCCTTCTGACAGATTAGATTATGAAGTTGTTAGTGAAGGTTCTTCTGGTTTTATGGGTATTGGCGCAAAGCCTGCTGTAATTAAGGCTAGAATAAAGAGCGAAGAGGAAGTAAAGGCTGCTGTTAACGAGGCTGCCATTAGCGAAAAAGCTGCTCTTGAAGCTGAAAAAATTGCCAAAGAAGCAAAGAATGAAGAAGTTGATGAAAAGGCTTTTGAAGCTGCAAAGGAAGCAATTGATGCTAAGGTATTAGAAGCAACTGCACCTGTTGATAATGGCCGTGGTGGAAAAGTTCTTACAGATGAAGAAATCGAAGAAGTGAAAGCTGCTGCTGATAAGTTCCTTAAAGATGTATTTGCATCTATGAAGATGGAAGTTAAAATTACCTGTGATTTTGCAAGATTAGATAATACCTTATCTATTGATCTTGCAGGAGATGATATGGGTGTATTAATTGGCCGTCGCGGACAGACTCTTGATTCTTTACAGTATCTTGTTAGCTTGGTAGTGAATAAGGGAACACACGAATATATCCGTGTAAAGGTTGATACGGAAAACTATCGTAAGCGTCGTAAGGATACCCTTGAAAACCTTGCAAAGAACCAGGCATACAAGGTTAAGAGTTCCAGAAGAAGTGTGGTTCTTGAACCTATGAATCCTTATGAGAGACGTATTATTCACTCTGCATTACAGAATGATAATTATGTTACTACACATTCTGAAGGAGAAGAGCCTTTCAGAAAGGTTGTTATTACCTTAAAGAAATAAGAATATTGTATTTATTTTGGGCCAGATTCTTCTGGCCCTTTTTTATTTTCGGACCATTTGTACCGGGTACATTTGGTCCGAAATTTAACATTTTAACATTTGTACCCGGTACAAATGTTAAAAAATTGACATTTTATAAAATATACTTGACATTACAATATGTAAAGTATATTATACATATTGTAAACAAAAATTGTATTTTAAAATCCATAGGAGGATAAAAATATGAATGCAAATCAGGTAAGTTCAATTATTGCTTTTGTAGTATTGGTAGTTATTATTGGTGTTATTTCAAGACTTTCAAATAAGAAAGAAAGTAAACAGTATGATGAGCGTCAGCTTTTGGCAAGAGGCAATGCTTATAAATATGGATTTATTACTTTTGCCTTTGAAATATGGTTTGGTATTTTCTTATTTGACAGCGATATGCTTAATTTACTTCCTGTAACTCCTTCTTTTCTCTTTGTTGCAGGTTTCTTCATCGCATTAATGGTTTTTACAAATTATGCCATTGTGAAGGATGCTTTCGCTATTGAAAAGAATGTGAAAAAAATGGTTATTTTATATCTGATTGTTGCTTTTTCTAACATAGGTGTTGGTATAAGCAGAATTATTGATGGAACAATTTTTTTAAATGGTAAATTACATGGTACTTGCATGAATTTAATGCTTGGCTTCTTATTCCTTGAAATTACTGTTGTACAGCTCATTCGTTTTCGTATTGTAAAAGCAGAAGAAGAGTAGGAGGGCAGGTTTATGAAAAATTTAAAATTAAAATCTGCAAGAGCGGCTTTAGATTTTTCTCAGCAGGATTTAGCAGATGCTGTTGGCGTTTCCAGGCAGACAATTAATGCTATTGAAAAGGGAGATTATAATCCGACCATTAAGCTTTGTATTGCTATTTGTAAGACTCTAAATAAAAGTTTAGATGAATTATTTTGGGAGATTGATGAATAAAAAAGTGGCCAGGAAGCGTATTCTTCCTGGCCAAAACTTTATTCTTCTGTAGCATCTGGGTCGTATTCCAAAATATCACCGGGTTGGCAATTTAATACTTCACAGATTGCTTCTAATGTAGAGAAACGAATGGCACTGATTTTACCCGTTTTCATTTTAGATAAATTGACATTACTTACCCCTACTTTTTCTGATAATTCATTCAAACTCATTTTTCGATCTGCCATCATGCGATCTAAACGTAATATGATCTTTCCCATAATTCCCTCCTTATAAAGTTTCATCAGATTCCTGCTGTAATACAGCGCCGTATTTGAAAATGGACACAAGTGTAAATACAATCAGGACAACGAGTACGGAAATCAGATTGATACCCAAATCAATTGTAGTTGTTTTAAAAGTAAAGTAATTGCTTGCGCTTTTAAATACATCACTTAAGTAAAGAGTAGGAATTAAGCAAATAGCTAATGCTTTCATTTTCTTAATAACGTTCTCTTCAAAGGGAGTTTCACAAATCTTAAGAGAAAGGAACAGCCTTCTGACAAAAATAATGATGATTAGGGCATTGATACAGGTAAGGCATGCGGTTAATGCTAAATATGCAAGATTATTGGAAGTCATGGTAGTTTCCTTGGTTTCCATATTTACAGAGATGCACTCATCGTCATAAGTAATTTCTGTTACAGAGAAATCGGTATCATTTACAGAGAATTCTTCCGTATTTTCAATTTCTTTAATTTGGGAATATACATAATCTGATGCTTTTTCAGAATCTGTAAGTTCTAATTCATTTAGATCAATTACAAGTTCAGCCTGCGTTTTTTTGTTGAGGTGCACAATCTTTTCAGGAATGCAAAAGCTGAAAATGGTAAAGACGGCTGCTGCAACAATTCCCATAATACATACTACTTTTAGAATCGTTGCGATAATGGTTCCTGCTTTTCCAATTTTGTTGATTTTACTTACTACGTTTTCTTTGTTCATGATTTTATCCTCCGTTAGTTTTTCATGATTTGTTTTTCTTTTTTATCTGGTTGCAACAAGAAATGTTAAATATTTAATGTCTAACGATAAATGTATTATAAAAGACGATAAAACGATTGTCAATACTTTTTTTATCGAAAAACATTAAAAAATTTATTGTTCTGATAAAAATGCTGTTTATTCTTTACGGATATTGAAATTTTAATTATAGTAGAAATTGAAATTGGACTATTTTAACATTTGTACCGGGTACAAATGTTAAAAAATTTCGGACCAAATGTACCCGGTACAAATGGTCCGAAATTGATCAAAGGAGGATATTTATGCAGCAGAAAAAAGAGACATCTTATACAGTGATTGGATTACTTATACGAATCGTTTTTATTGTCGTTATGGGCTGGATTGTTTTTTCGTTTGCTGACTATTTATATGAAGTAAGTATTGTTCATAGTGATAATATTACTGCATGGTTATGGTTTATTACACCCGTTGTATATGCTGTTTTATATGGGTTAAAGAGAAAGAAAATTTTATCCACGGTAAGTCATAAGATTGGTGCTTATTTTATTGCTTTTGGTCTTTGGACAGCGGTCAATTTTCTTTTTGGTGCTTTAATAATCTACTTAGTGAATACAAATCATTGGTTTTTTAATCAGGAATTTCATTATGTTTTTGAATTTAATGGCTTAGAATATGCTATTTTTCCATTTTTTAATCTTGTTCTTACGTTTGTTTTATCTTTACTTATAGAATTTGTTTTATGGATTATTCGGGTTTGTAAAAGATAAAATAAAAATATGTGATTTTATATTATATAATATATACATTAGGAAAAGTTTTTTTAATAAGGAGATAGGAGAATGAAAAAGGAAAAGACAAAGGGGATATCGCTATTAGCAACACTGCTACTCATGGGCTCTGTACCTTTATTCTGTGCAGCAGTCATTATGATCTTAGTTTCTGCAAATAGTATTAAGTCCGAAGTTGAAATGGAAACCATTGAAAAATTACAGATGGCTGCTGAAAGTGTTGATCAGTATTTTATCTATGATGTAATTTCCAATGGTGATGTTGACTATGAAGAGTATGCAGACCATGAATTTATGGAATGTATGCAGGAAGAAGGCGTAGAGTTAACTTTATTTAAAGAAGATATTCGATTACTGACTTCCTTAAAGAATGAAAATGGTTCTTATAATGAAGGAACAGCCGCATCGAGTGAGGTTTATAGTGAAGTAAAGAGTGGAAAGAGTTTCACATCGGATGATGTAGTTATTGGTGGCATTGATTACTATGTTTATTATGAACCCATTTATGATGGAAATGGTTCTTTCTGGGGTATGGCTTTTGCAGGTACACCCAGAACCAGCGTGAAGAAAGCAATTAATAGTGCAGTTGTTAAATTAATTTTAGTAGCAGTTGCCATTACAATTATTTTCTGTGTTATCATTACCATTTTAGCAATGCGTATTAAGAAGAGTATTGCAATCGTTGGAAATACTATTTTACGACTTTCCGAAGGTGATATTTCTGAAGGAATTCAGAGAAAAGATGCGATAGTTGAAATTACCAATATGATTCATGCAACTAATGTTTTACAGCAGAAGTTGTCTGAAGTTATTGGTCAGGTTAAAGGAAATACCGTTACCCTTCTTGAATCCATTGGACAGGTTAATGATGCAGCAAAGAATTCTTCTGAGGGTACAGGACAGATTTCTGGTGCAATGAATGAATTAGCAAATGCTACTATGTCTCTTACGGAAAATGTACAGGATGTTAATTCCAATGCCATTACCATGGGTGAATACATTCAGGGTATTACCGCCAATGTAGAAGCGCTTTCTAGTGCTTCTGATGATATTAAAAATGCAACAGAAGTTGCGCAGGGACTGATGACAGAGGTTCTTGATTCCTCTGGAGAATCTTCTCAGGCCGTTGGAGAAATCTGTGAAAGTGTTGCCCTTACAAATGAGTCTATTGGAAAGATTACCCAGGCAGTTCATTTGATTACTGAAATTGCATCACAGACCAATTTGCTTGCATTAAATGCCAGCATTGAAGCAGCAAGAGCTGGTGAAGCAGGTAGAGGTTTTGCCGTTGTTGCAGAAGAGATTGGAAAGCTTGCAACAGAATCCGCAAAGAGTGCAGACACCATTAAGGCTCTCACGGATGATATGAATATTAAATCTTCTCAGACCGTCATGCTTGCTGAAAAGGTTGATAAGATTATTAGTGAAGAGAAGGATAAAGTTAATTCTACACAGAATGCATTCGAATCCTTAGGTGCTTCCATTGAAGAAAGTCTTGCAATGATTTCTGAAATCAATATGAAGACAGATGAATTATTAAAGCTTAAAGAAAATATTATTAGTAGTATTGCAGATTTGTCTGCTATTTCTGAGGAGAATGCAGCAAGCAATGAAGAAGTAACCGCATCCGTTACCCAGATTGCACAGCTTGTAATGAATATGGCTACAAATAGTGATGATATGAAGGTATTGTCTGATGAGTTAGAATCTGTGGTATCTTACTTCAAATAATGTAGTACTTATTAGTCTGAAAGAGTGGTCACATGGGTGGCCACTTTTTTTATGGAGTATGACAAAATTGGATGTTTAAGAGAATTTCTTGAAAGGGAAAATATGGTAAAATTTATTTTATCAGTGTATTTTGAAAGGGGCATTTTGTGAAAAAGCAAAAAATAAAAAAGATATTAATACCTGCTTTGCTTGTTCTTATTATTTTCGTTGTTCTAGTAGTTATACTTGTTTCCAATAAAAAGGAAAAATATAGACTTGTAACCGTAAGTAGTGTGGAAGGATCGGTTCTGCTTAATCGGACAGAAGAAAGTATTTTACCTACCCCTGATATGCATTTGATTCCCGAAGATGAGGCGTTTGTTTCCGAGGCCTCCTTTTTATCCTTAAAAGCGGATGAAGATAAATACATTGCGGTCTCTGAAAACTCCTGTATTCAAATCAATGCCACAGGAAATACGAAGGAAGGAAAAATCTCTGTAAATTTAGTCTATGGTGAAGCATTGTTTACAATTGAAAATCCGCTGTCAGAACAAGATGCTTTTGTAGTAGAAACTAGTAATGCTACGATTAGTGTCAGAGGTACAAAATTTACAGTTATATATGATCCCGTACGGATGGAAACAACGGTAATCGTAGAAGAGGGTATCGTTGATGTTTTTAATAAAGCAAGCCAAACATCTGTTCTGTTAAATCCTGGTGAGATAGCTATTGTTCAGGATGCTTCTATTATTACAGGGGATGCTGAATCCATAATGAATAGTCTGGATGTAGATTACTTATTATCTGCCGCGGAAGGAGATACCGTGTATTTTGGTACTTATGAAAATGCACCTCTCGCCTGGACTGTTTTGCGTAACGAAGGATCAAAGGTAATGCTCATCAGTGAAGATTATCTCTATGAAGATCAGTTTTCATCCGTCACAAGAGATAGCACCTGGAAGGATAGTTACCTTCGCAAATTCTTAAATGAAGACTTTTATGAGAGTACCTTTAATGAAGAAGAAAAGACGCTCATAGCTAATAATTTTATTTTAATTGATCCAACAGCCCCTTATGTTTCCGGGGAAGAATTTTTAGCGGAACATGAGACCTATACAGCAGAGAATGTTTACATTTTATCTTTAGAAGAAGAGGAAGCTTATTTGGGTATGACAAGTACTGGTATGAACGGTGTTCGTCCTGTGATTACCATTATTCGTAACAGCGAGGAAAATGCCGATTCTGATTATGCAATGATGAATCCTGGTGAATACCTGTTAAGTCAGGATGAATTTAATAATCTTCTTACGCAGGGAAAAGTAGAATTTCCAAACCCTCTTGCAGAAGATTATTCTGTTTTAGGATTTGAATATTTCATTAGGAAGTTTGAGGAAAATGTCTATGGGGGACATTTTGTAGATGAAAGTAATATTTCAACGCAAAAGATTCTTCTGCTTCCAGAGCAAAAAATAGAGTTCTCTTACATGGCCGCTTATTATTTTGGAAGTGATCATTGGTATTGCAGATTCACAGAGGGAATTTTAGTTTTTACGTATGATGAAGAAGGACAGTGTTACAGATTTGATGAAGCTGCCTCCAAAAACACTTGGGCATCAGAAGAACTCGAAACACATATGGATCCTCTTGTAGAAGAATATGTAAATCATCAGATACAGATTAATTATTCTTATAAAGTAATGGTTAACAGGATTAGGGATGCGCGACAATTTCATAAGGGAACGCTCTATACGATATTCAATTCATATAATTGGTAGGAGGGATCATGGAAAAAGAATTTATAACGTTTATGATTACAGCATCTGAAGGGACCGAGGTAGAACTTGCGGTTGTTGATGAATTTTCTTTTGAAAATAAAAATTATGTAGCTGCTGCCAGAGTCATGGATGATACGGTTAGTAATGAGGGTGTTTATATTTACAAGGTAAAGGATACCGAAGATTTTCAGGTAGAAAAGATAACCAATCGTGTTGATTATGAAAAAATTGTAAAGGCTTATGAGGAGATGGATGTATGATGATGAAGGAAGATACGACCTTTGAAGATCTTTGTGCAAATTCCGTAAAGGAATGGCTTTCTGAAATGGAAGGGCATGATGACCTTACGGTAAGAGGCGGGGTTAAACTCACCAGAGATTATATTTCTTCTCTACAAAGAAAAATCACAATGTTAGAAGAGAAGAATATGTTAAAAGATAATTATTTGCGAAAAATGTCGGGGAAATGAAAGTAATGGAGGCAGGCAATGAAAGCCTGCCTCTTTTTGTTTTATATTTCAGTAAGTGGGGTAAGCTTGCCCAAAAGCTTCTGCAACTGCGATCTTTGATTGCCATGGAAGCGGAATCCGTCTTAGGTTTTCTTCGCGCGAAGGTTCTCCTGGTGTGCGATTAGAAAACCTTAGACTAGTCCGCTGGAATGGTTGGCAATCGTGAGCAGGTGCAGATCTTTTGGGCAAACTAAATAAATTACAATAAACACACTATCTATATATAGAAGAAACACCTCATTTATGTAAATTGTTTCACGTGAAACATTATATTTTATGTAAACAACCCCCTACCATATCTAGTGAAAAATGTTTCACGTGAAACATTATATGGAAAAATCTTCGTGAAACAGCCCATAAATAGGATATTATGGACACCTACAAGATATTGTGAATGCCCGTAATACTAAGGCTTCCTTATCGCTTTGCCTAGATTATGTAGCCTAAAAATGCTATAATATTTCTTTGTGAAGATGTATATTGTAGAGTTTTAAAAGGACTATGCTAGAAGATAGACAGATGGCATAATCTAGGGATTTGAACCGTCCAGATGTGAGAGAAAGGACAAAGTATGGCAAAGATTATTGCAGTAGCAAACCAAAAGGGTGGCGTGGGAAAGACTACGACTTCCGTAAATCTTGCAGCAGCATTAGCAGAGCAGGGGAAAAAGGTATTATTGGTAGATACTGATCCCCAAGGAAATGCTACAACTGGATTTGGTATTGAAAAGGTTGAATTAGAGAATACGATTTATGAACTCTTATTAGGTGATTGTTCTATTAAAGAGTGTATTCTTAGTGAGGTTCTCCCTGGCGTATCCATTATTCCGTCTAATGTGAATTTGGCAGCGGCCGAGATAGAACTTATTGGTATTGAGAATAAAGAATTCATTTTACAGAAGGAAATGGAGTGGGTGCAGGAGCAGTATGACTACATTATCATTGATTGTCCTCCTGCCTTAAATACATTAACCTTAAATGCTATGACCACAGCTTCCTCTATCATTGTTCCGATTCAGTGTGAGTTTTTAGCGTTGGAAGGATTGAGTGATTTGATCACGACGATTAATCTGGTTAAGGAAAGATTAAATCCCGCGTTAGATTTAGAGGGTATTGTCTTTACGATGTATGATAGTCGTACCAGTTTATCCAGCCAGGTGGTTGATAGTGTAAAAGAAACGTTTCCAGATAAGATTTATGAAACAAAAATTCCTAGAAACGTGCGACTTTCCGAGGCACCAAGTTTCGGAAAACCAATCACCTTATATGATTCTAAATGTAGTGGTGCAGAAGCATATAGAAACCTTGCAAAAGAAGTCATTCAAAGAAATAAATAATAGCGGCTTATATTTATAGAAGAAATAGAAACGAGGAACCTATGGCAAGACAGGCATTAGGAAAAGGCTTAGGCGGCCTAATTCAGAATAAAACCAATATTATTCCCCAGAATCCTTTGGCAGAATCTGCCGTAAAGGGTGCTGCTATTATGGTAGATATTAAAAAATTAGACCGTAATAAAGAACAGCCCAGAAAGAAGTTTAAAGAAGAGCCCCTGGCAGAGCTTTCCGCATCCATTAAGGAGCATGGTATCTTACAGCCCATTGTGGTGCAGGATAAGAAGGATCACTATGAAATTATTGCGGGAGAGCGTAGATGGAGAGCGGCCATTCAGGCAGGACTTACGCAGGTTCCGGTTATTGTAAAGAATTTAACCGACCAGGAAATTTTTGAAATTTCCTTAATTGAAAACCTGCAAAGAGAAGATTTGGATCCCATTGAAGAAGCGGCAGGTTATAAGAGATTAAAGGAAGATTTCTCATTAACCGACGAGCAGGTTGCAGAGAAAGTATTTAAGAGCCGTACAGAAGTAACCAATTCCATGCGCCTTTTAAAGCTTAGTAAGACGGTGCAGCAGTATGTTATGGAGGATAAGATTTCCAAAGGACATGCAAGAGCACTTCTTGGAATTGAAGATGCAACCCGTCAGGTGCAGTTCGCTAAGCAGGTAGTAGAACAAGGACTAAATGTTCGCGAGACAGAGAAACTTGTGAAAGCATTAAATGCACCTGCAAAGCCTGTAAGTAAAAAAGCGGATTCTTTGGAAGCATATCGCATTCAGTATAATGATCTTGCAAAACGTCTTTCCGAGCATTTAGGTGCAAAGGTATCCGTAACCTTAAAGGATAAGAATAAGGGAAAAATCGAACTTGATTTTTATAGTAGTGAAGAGTTTGACAGAATATATAGAAACCTACTGAAATAAAACACAGAATCAATTTGTTCTTTATATATAGAAGAAAGAATAAATGTGGATAGACCCCAGATGAAAGAAAAGAAAACATTTTCCGTAAAAATGTTATATCGAAGAACGGCACTCGTTATTTATGATGTAATCAGTATTGTTGCATCAGCTTTTCTTGGTCTTTTATTTCGTTTTGAATTTCAGGTGTCGGAAATTCCAGCTATTTATCTGCATCCTGTAGAGAAATTTTTGCCAATCAATTTGGTGCTTTCTCTGGTGCTGTTTTATGCGTTTAGACTGTATAGCAGTCTCTGGGCATATGCCGGAGAAGCAGAGCTCTTCCATATCGTGCTTTCCTCCATTGCTTCCGGAGTTGTAAATCTCATCGGACTTCAGTTTTTTAAAACCGCAGGAGAGGTTGCCGTCCCTAAGAGCTACTATTTCTTCTATGTATTCCTGTTAATTTGTTTTCTATTTGTAAGCAGATTTTCCTATCGTTTCCTGCGAGGGTTAAAACATAAAAGAAATAATAAGGATAACGACATTACCGTTATGGTAATTGGTGCCGGAGAAGCAGCCAATGCAATCATTAAAGAAATCGTAAATAGTTATTTTTCTACTATGAAGATTGCCTGCATCATAGATGATGACCCTGGAAAGAAAGGAAAGTATATCCAAGGAATCAAGGTTGTAGGAGACCGTAATCAGATTATTTCCTATGCTGAAAAATATGATGTAGACGAAATCATTATTGCAATGCCGTCTGTATCTCCCTCTACCATGAAGGAGATTTTAGACATTTGTAAAGAAACCAGCTGTAAGCTTCGTTCTCTTCCTGGTATGTATCAGCTTGTGAACGGGGAAGTTAATATTAGCAAATTAAAAGATGTTGAGGTGGAAGATCTTTTAGGAAGAGATCCTATTCAGGTGGATTTGGATTCTATTCTTGGTTATGTGAAGGACCAGACCATTTTGGTTACTGGTGGTGGCGGTTCTATTGGAAGCGAGCTGTGTCGGCAGATTGCGAATCATGCACCAAAGCGACTGATTATTGTAGACATTTATGAGAATAGTGCCTATGACATTCAGCAGGAATTAAAGTTATCACATCCTGAATTAGACCTTTTGGTTCTTATTGCATCGGTGCGTAATACGGCGCGAATGAATTCCATTTTTGCAACCTATAAGCCAGATATTGTATACCATGCAGCAGCGCACAAGCATGTTCCACTTATGGAAGACAGCCCGCACGAGGCTATTAAGAATAATGTATTTGGAACCTATAAAGTAGCGAGAGCAGCCGGTGAAAATCATGTAAAGCGTTTTGTTATGATTAGTACGGACAAGGCTGTAAATCCTACCAATATTATGGGTGCCAGCAAACGTATTTGTGAAATGATTGTGCAGACATTTGATAAGCATTATGACACAGAATTTGTAGCAGTACGCTTTGGCAATGTGTTAGGCTCGAACGGCAGCGTTATTCCACTATTTAAGAAACAAATTGCAGAGGGTGGTCCGGTAACGGTAACGCACCCGGATATCATTCGATATTTCATGACCATACCGGAAGCGGTATCGCTGGTTTTACAAGCAGGTGCTTATGCAAAGGGCGGTGAAATATTTGTCCTAGATATGGGAGAACCTGTTAAGATTTTGGATCTTGCACAGAATCTCATTAAACTTTCTGGCTATAAAGTCGGAGAAGATATTAAAATTGAATTTACAGGTCTTCGTCCAGGTGAGAAGTTATATGAAGAGCTTCTTATGGATGAAGAGGGTATGCAGGATACAGAAAATAAGCTGATTCATATTGGTAAACCCATAGAACTGGATGAAGATACTTTTAAGATACAGTTAGAGGAACTAGATGCTGCCAGCAAAGATGAAACGTCGGATATTCGTGATCTTGTAAAGAAACTGGTTCCTACCTATCATCCAAACTAAATAAGTGGTTGTAATATGAAAATTCTTCATGTGCTTAGTTCATCAAAATTTTCCGGTGCAGAAAATGTTGTGTGCCAGATTATAAAGATGTTTGATAATGAAATAGAGATGGCTTATACCAGTAAGGATGGCGAGATAGCAAAGGCTCTTTTGGAGCGAGGTGTGAAGTTCTTTCCTATGGAGGATTTGAATCACGAAGAGTTAGCCAGGGTTATCAAAGAATATCAGCCAGATTTATTGCATGGTCATGATATTCGAGGTGCTTACGAAGCTTCTCGTTTTGCGAAAGAGTATAAGGTTATTCACACCATTCATGGGAATGATGTGCGGATGCGAAAGCTATCGCTGAAATCTTTACTATATAAGAAAGCCGCAAAAAAGGCGCAGCATATTTTCTGGGTATCCAGTTCCTGCCTTTCACAGTATAAGTTTTATAATAGTGTGAAAGAGAAAAGTGAAGTGCTCGTAAATGTAATTGATACAACGGCTGCAGTAGAAAAAGGAAAAGAAGAAGCAGCGGCGTACGATGCGTTATATATTGGACGATTAAGCTACCCGAAAAATCCACAAAGATATGTGGAAGTAATTCGAAAAGCAGTAGAGAAAAAGCCAGACTTAAGCGCTGCGATATTAGGCAAAGGTGAAGATGAAGAGAGTGTAAAAGAGCTCATAAAAAAGTATCATCTGGAAAAAAACCTTACCATGCTTGGCTTTGAAAGTAATCCATTAAAATATCTGGCAAAGACAAAAGTTCTTATCCTAACCAGTGACTGGGAAGGAACGCCGATGGTGTCTTTAGAAGCAATGGCACTTGGTATTCCCGTTGTCAGCACACCAACCGATGGAATGTGTGATGTGATTGAAGAGGGGAAGAATGGATTTCTTTCGAAAGAAGAGGATGTGCTAGCTGATAAACTCCTTGCATTATTATCCGATGTAAATTTATGGGAAGAAATGCATCGTGCACAGCTTGCAAAGAGTGCAATCGTTAATAACGTTGAGACCTATAAAGCGGTCTTAAAAAAAGCATATATGGATTAAAATAGAATCCACAACCTATTATTTATAGAAAGGGAAGGAAAGCAATGTCACCAGCATTAGAAGCCATGGGCTTAAAAATTGATCTTGGCGTATTATTTATCATTATGTTTGTTTTGGTTGTTGCCATGGGTGTTCTTTGCTTTTTAACCATTAGTAAGTATAAGAAGTTAGAGAAGCGTTACAGTAAGTTTATGCAGGGAACGCGGGCAAAGAGTTTGGAAACCCAGATTACAGATCTGGTGGAGAAGGTGGAAGAACTCTCTATTGCCTCCATGCAGCATGATAACAATATTACAACATTATATGGAAAGCATGCCTATGCATTTCAGAAGATGGGCCTTGTAAAATATGATGCATTTAAAGAGATGGGTGGAAAGCTTAGCTACTGTCTCTCTCTCCTAGATGAGGGAGATAATGGTTATGTGCTTTCCTCTGTGCATAGTAGCTCAGGTTGTTTTTCCTATATTAAAAGGGTAAAGGGCGGCGAGAGTGAGATTAGTCTTTCTCCAGAAGAACGACTTGCTGTTGACAGAGCGATGAAGCGTAGTAAAGAAACAGATAAAGAGAGCAAACAATAAAATGAAAATGAGAGAAGTCCTATGAGTAAGAAAAAGAAACAAAAACAGAAAAGCATTCCCCAGAAGATTCTATTTGTATTAAGCAGAGTCCTAATTGTTCTTCTTGTAACGATTGTAATTTTGGTTGGTACCGTCTACATTATGTTACAGAAGTGCTGTAAAGGTCCTTCCGAGGCAGCAAGAACGATGTTCGTTTCTACGATATTAGAGTCTGGACAGTTAAAGTTTTTAGCAAAATGGGTTTGTACGAAAGAAGAAATCGAAGCCATTGTAAATGCCAATACTATGGAAGCCATGGATGCGACGGTAGATACGTCCTTAATTGCCGTTGGTACGGAAGAAACAGGAGAGACGGGGGACGGAGAAGAAAGTCCTTACGGTGAAGAAGAATTTGATGAGAATGGAATTCGCCTCGTAGAGATTTCCGGACGTAGTTATTTTGCAAAGATGCTAATTATCAAAGATCCTTCTCAGGTAAAGGTAGGTTCCACCTATCCTTGGAGTGCCGAAGGAAAAGAGTTAGACCAGATTGTAGAACAGGCAGGTGCCGTTGCAGGTGTGAATGGTGGTATTTATGTATCTACCGGTAATAAGGGCGGACAGCCACTTGGTATTGTTGTACAGGATGGACAGATTACTTATAACAGTCCTCAGGGATTAAATGGACTTTACCTCATTGGTTTTGATAACAATAATATTTTGATTATTAAGGACCTTGCAGGAATGGATGCTGGTGCCTTTGAAAAATATGTTGCAGAAGCGGGTATTCGTGATGCGGTAGCTTTCCAGGAGGAAAGTTCGGATGCCAATAACCACTTTGTATCCCTTATTATCAATGGTGAGGAGAGAACCCTAAATGGACAGGGTAGTGGTGCAAATCCCAGAACGGTTATCGGACAGCGAGCAGATGGTGCGGTTCTCTTACTGGTAACCGATGGACGAGGTGCTTCTGGCCACCTTGGTGCAACGGCTTCAGATCTCATCAGTATTATGAAAGAGTACGGTGCTGTAAATGCGGCAAACCTTGATGGAGGAAGTTCTTCTACCATGGTATACAACGGTGCGTATGAAATGACCAGTGTAACATTTTATTATCAAAACTCTTCCTGGAAGCTGCCGACAGCTTTTGTGGTAGAACCTAAATAGAAAGGAGGAAGCAATATGAGTGATGAATTGAGAAAGACTGGCGCTGCTTCTTCCGCAGCAAAACCAAAGAAGCGTGTAGCCTACACAGACAAAGAATATATTTACATGGAAATCTCAGATGAAGAGATGGAAAGAATGCTTAGAAAACCCGGTGCCAAAAGGGTATCTGGTGAAGCAAAGAAAACGCCAGCTCCAAAGCCTGTGGTAAAGAAACCAGAGTATGCGAAAGAGACAAAACCTGTAGAAAAGAGGCGTTCTGCTGAAATAATTCGGGAAGAAAAGCCTAAGGTTATGGAGGCAAAGAATCATAAAAGAGTCATAAGGGAAGAGAAAAAGAAACTTCCGTTGTTTTGGATTTGTCTTGGTGCCTGGGCCGTTATTCTCATCATTTTGGGAATAGTATTCTTAAATTACACGGATAAATGTTTGGCACAGTATGAAGCGGCACAGCCAGAACATATGATGGAAACAGTTCTTGCAGATATGCAGACGAAGATTGCAGACGGAAGTATTGTGCAGGAACTTTCCCTTCCGTCGACATCCGGTGCATTTGAATCCTCTGATATTTGTGGACAGATGTTCTTAGCGCAGGCACAGGGTAAGGGTTCCTACACCTTTACCAAGGATGCAGCCAGCTATAATACAGAGGCGCCAATCTATGATATTTTGGCAGATGATAATATGATTGCCAAAGTAACATTAGCTTCCTCCAATGAAAAAACCATTTTTGGTATTTTAACCATCATGGACTGGAATGTGGAAAGGATAGAACCGGTTATCAATGTAGAAACAAAAACCTATGAGATCACGGTTCCCAGTATTTTCTCCGTTGCAGTGAACGATGTTCCTTTGGGAGAAGAATATATAACTGCGAACACGGAAAATCCAGATTATAAGAATGTTTCCGAGTACGTATCGATGCCTACGGATGTTACGTATGTAGTGAGTGGTCTTATTAACGAACCTGTTATTACCATTACGGATGAAAAGGGTAACACATCTCAGGCAACCATTACAGATGGTGAAGTTACAGCAGCACTTTCTGGCGACAGTATGTCTGAGGAAAGAAAAGAGATGGTCTTTAAATATGCGAAGACCTGGCAGAATTTCTTAAATGCGGATCTTCCTGGAAACAGTTATGGTCTTGCAACGGTTCGTGAGATTCTGATTAAGGATTCTATTTATTGGGAGCAGGCAACCGCCTATGCAGGTAGTGTAGATATTACCTTTACCAGCGCCCATACTACGGATGGATATACAGAGCCCATTATTGATGAATATGTAGAATATTCTGATACATGTTTCTCCTGTCATATTAACTATGTTAAGAATATGACCTTGACGAGAAATGGAGATAAGAGTAAAGATACAGTGGATTCCATCATATACTTTGTATATTATGATGACTCTGACGATGGCGTAGAGAATCCTCGCTGGCTCATCGCAGATATGATTCCGAAGACACATTAAATATTTTAAATGCAATGAAAATATAGGAGGCAACCCATGATTGACATTAAGTTTTTAAGAGAAAACCCAGATGCTGTAAAGGAAAATATCAAAAAGAAATTTCAGGATAGCAAGCTACCCTTAGTTGATGAAGTAATTGCGCTTGACGAAGAACGTCGTGCATCTCAGCAGGAAGCAGATAATATTAAAGCAGAGAAGAACCGTATTAGCAAGCAGATTGGTGCTTTAATGGGTCAGGGTAAGAAAGAAGAAGCCGAAGAAGTTAAGAAGCAGGTTGCTGCGAATGCACAGCGATTAACAGAGTTAGAAGCAAAGCAGGCGGAATTAGAAGAAAAAGTAATGGATATTATGATGCGTATTCCTAACATCATTGATCCTACGGTTCCCATTGGTAAAGATGATACCGAGAATGTAGAAGTTGAAAGATTTGGAGAACCGGTTGTTCCTGATTTTGAAGTTCCTTATCACACAGAGATTATGGAGAAATTTAATGGTATCGACAAAGATGCTGCAGGAAGAGTATCCGGTAATGGTTTCTATTACCTAATGGGTGATATCGCAAGATTACATTCCGCTGTTCTTGCTTATGCAAGAGATTTTATGATTGATAAGGGATTCACTTACTGTATTCCTCCTTATATGATTCATGGTGATGCGGTTAATGGTGTAATGAGCTTTGAAGAAAAAGAAAATATGATGTACAAGATTGAGGGTGAGGATTTATATCTGATTGGTACTTCCGAACACTCTATGATTGCAAAGTTTAAAGGCCAGATTTTAAATGAGAGTGAACTGCCTATTACGATGACCTCTTATTCACCCTGCTTTAGAAAAGAAGTAGGTGCACATGGTATCGAAGAGAGAGGTGTTTATCGTATTCACCAGTTTGAAAAGCAGGAAATGGTTGTTGTATGTAAGCCAGAGGATTCTGTTAGCTGGTACAACAAGATGTGGAATTATTCCGTAGAATTATTTAGAAGTTTAGACATTCCCGTTAGAAAGTTACTTTGCTGTTCTGGAGATTTAGCAGATCTTAAATATCGTTCCTGTGATATTGAAGCATGGAGTCCCAGACAGCAGAAATATTTTGAAGTATGTTCCTGCTCCAATTTAACCGATGCACAGGCAAGAAGACTTGGCATTAAGTACAAGAAGGAAGATGGCGGAAAAGAGTTTGCACATACCTTAAATAATACCGTAGTTGCACCTCCTCGTATGCTGATTGCATTCTTAGAGAACAATTTACAGGCAGATGGTAGTGTGAAGATTCCTGAGGCACTTCGTCCTTATATGGGTGGAAAAGATAAGATAGAAGTAAAGAATAAATAATTATTTTGACAATGCACCGTTTTTTAAGAGCCATAGGCTTTTCAAAAATTAAAAATCGTAAAGAGCTGAACAATCTTGTCATTCGTAGTGTACAGAACGCGAGCAGCAAATCCTACATTACGTATGACGAAGAATTGTTTGCTGAGTTTAAAACCGTGGTGGCAGAAGAAAATGGTGCCGCCATTGGTTTATGTGTGAGAGGTGCATTTGAAGAAGACAGCCACCTACTTTGTGATTACTATTTCCCTTACTTAAAAGGAAGATGTAGTAGTACAGCAGAAGATGTATCGGTAGAGAAGCATTTAGAAAAAACTTCCTTTGCAGGAGCCATTGATGAGTTAATGACAGGGCTAACGCTGATTTTCTATATGCAGGATGCTGTCTATTATATGAAGCATAAAGAAGCGAAGGATTTCCCTCCAAAAGGAGCAAAACTTATTTTGTCGGGCCTTTCTGATGAAGGTATGATTTTGTTCCCTATTGAAAAGACGGTGGAGGATAAGCAGAAGGCGGTTAAAGAGCAAATTCGAAAAGCCAGAATGATTGCCAAGGCAAGAAGTGGTGACGAAGAAGCCATCGAGAGTCTTTCCGCTTCGGATGTTGATATTTATCAAATCATTCAGGAACGTATCAAAGAAGACGAGGATGTATTGTCCATTGTGGACACCTCTATTATTCCCTATGGATTGGAATGTGATTTATATACAATCTTAGGCGAAATCGTTACGGTAGATAAAATTATAAATCCTATTACAGAAGAGACAGTATATGTTATGGCACTTTCTGTAAATGATGTTGCGATGGATGTTTGTATTAATGAGAAAGATCTCATGGGTGAGCCAGCGGTAGGAAGACGTTTTAAGGGAACGGTATGGCTTCAAGGCAGTATCTGTTAGAGGGATTCTGCGAATTGTAGTATAATAATGTAGACGAGTTCTCTTAGTTAAATGGATATAACAGACCCCTCCTAAGGGTCAGTTGAGGGTTCGATTCCCCCAGGGAACGGTTTGAAGGGACGCGCCTAGCGCCCCTTTTCATTTTTTTATAAAAATCGGACCAAACGTACCCGGTACAAATGTTCAAATCGGACCAAATGTACCCGGTACAAATGGTCCGAAAACCGTAAGGAAGGAAAAATGGAAGTAAGACGAGCAACAATAGAGGATATAGAAGAATTGGCAAGATTGGAAGCGTTAGCGTTTCCAAAGGAAGAAGCAGCCAGTAAGGAACGAATTGCAGAAAGGATGATGCGGTTTCCAGATTATTGCTGGATTCTTTGTGAAATCGGACCAAACGTACCCGGTACAAATGGTCCGAAAGTGGAAACCATTCTCGCCTATATCAATGGGATTGCCACGGATGAAAAGGATTTGCAGGATATTATGTATGAAGATCCAGCGATGCATCATGCTGATGGAAAGAATCTTATGATTTTTTCTGTCGTAACAAATCCCTTATATCTTCATCGGGGATATGCATCATATCTGATGGACTTTGTAATAAAAGATTGTAGAAAATCCAAACAGGCGTTAGTTCTTACCTGTAAGGAGCACCTTGTTGGATTCTATCAAAAGTTTGGTTATAAAGAAGAAGGGATATCCGTCTCTTCTCATGGTGGTGCTATCTGGCACCAAATGCGTTATACCTATTAACTCGAATGATGTGTACTTGGTATATTTGGCGTAGAAGCTATTCTATATTATAATAGAACGGTTGGGAAAATTTTAAAGGAGTCAAAATAATGCTGGCACTTAAAATCATTGGAATCACATTAGGTTCCATTGTAGGCATAATCTTGCTATATGCATTTTTCTTGTGGTTTATTTCTCTTTTTGTAAAGAAAGGGAAGATTTATGATACGTTTAGTCCCTTTTATTATGCGATGTTACAGAGTGTAACTTTTGTAATTCGTTTTGTTGCAAGAATAAAAATCAAACAGGTTGGATTTGAAAAAATTCCAAAGGACGGAAAATTCTTATTGGTATGCAATCACACCTCAGATTTTGATTCCATTCTTGGCTGGTCAATGTTTCGAAAGAAACGTCTCATATTTGTCAGTAAACAGGAGAACTTTTCCTGGCCTATTTTTGGAAGATATTTAAGTAAGTGCACATTTCTTGGCATTGATCGAAGTGATCCAAAGCAGTCTACGAAGGTTCTGCATAGGGTGCAGGAAATGTTAGAGAAAGATTTAAATTCTGTGGCAATCTATCCAGAAGGAACCAGAAACCGGGAACTGGAAAAAGGACTCCTGCCCTTTCACGATGGAATCTTTCGCCCTGCCATGAAAGCAAAAAGACCTATTGTGGTTATGACGGTACATGATGCCAATAAGGTTAAGGATAATTTTCCGAAGAAAGCTTCTGTAGTGGAATTCCATATTGTGGATGTGATTATGCCAGAGGAGATGGAGGGAGAGAGTACTCACACCATCAGTGCAAGAGCCAGAAGCCGAATGGAAGAAGATTTGTATTAAATACAAAGAGAGGTACTTATGGTACCTCTCTTTTCTAGAGTAGGAATAAAACATGCAAAAAACAAAAAATAAATCTCTTTGGATTTGTCTGCTTACTTCTGGACTAACGGCAGTCCTTTCTTTTTTGCCCTTTGTATTACAAGGGAAAGGAATGTTTACTTTAATTGATGACTTTAATGAGCAGCAGCTTACATTTAGCATGGCAGTGCAGCAGGTGTTAAAAAGCGAAATACCGGGCCAGTGGTGCTGGAATCTAGATCTTGGATCTTCTCTCATAAATGCATTTGGATTTTATAATCTGGGAAGTCCATTCTTTTGGCTTAGCTGTTTATTTCCTATAAAAGCGGTTCCCTATCTTATGGCACCGCTATTTGTTTTAAAATACATGGTTGCCGCGGTAACGGCATTTTATTACATAAAGCGATTTACAAAAACAGAAAAGTTTGCCGTAATAGGAGCGCTTCTTTATGCTTTTTCTGGCTTCCAGGCAACGAACATTTTGTACAATCATTTTCATGATGTGGTGGCTTTCTTTCCGCTGCTGTTATTGGGACTGGAAAAAAGCTTCTTTCCCAAAGAAGAAGAGAAAGCAAACGTCCCGTTCTTTATTTTTGCAATCTTTATAAATGCTGTATTAAATTATTTTTTCTTCATTCAAGAAGTGGTTTTCTTAATTCTATATTTTCTGTTTAAATGTGTGGGGAAGAGAGATTTTTGGAAGAAACTAGGCGGTTGTGTGCTTTGTGGAATACTTGGTGTAGGTATGTCGGCCGTATTATTTCTGCCAGGAATTCTTTACGTATTAGAAAGTAACCGAATGGCAGCTTCAGGAAGTTCTTTCTTATATAGTATCAGGGGATCACTTTTTATTCTGAAAGGAATGTTTCTTCCGGGAGATACCCAAAATTTATTAAGTGCCATAGAATGGAACAATTGGGATTCTACCAGCTGTTATCTTCCTTTTATTGGAATGGTTCCTGCCATATCTTATATATTTGGAAGTTCTCGAAAGGACCGGTTAAAGTGGTTTCTTAGTGCATTAACGATTTGTTCTTTTTCACCATTTTTACAGTCTTTATTCTTATTAGGAACTTTTTCTTATCAGAGATGGTGGTATATGTATGTACTCATTCTGGCACTTGCTTCGACAAGGGTATTAGAAGAACCCGCATCGTATCCACTCAAAAGAAGTGTATTAGCAAATACCATAATTCTTGCTGTTCTTGTAATTTGCGCTAAATGGATTCCCTTTGATGAAAATATTAAAAGTCTTATATTTTGGCCAAAGAAATTCTGGAGTCTCTGTATTATGGCAGCCGTAGGAGTTTTAGGAACTTTTTTGGTTACAATAAAAGGGAAAACAAAATGGGGATTCCTAATAGGAGGCGTTCTTCTTTGTAGTCTTTGTACCACCATCTATTCGATTTATTATTACCGGGAATGGGATGACCGTGTTGTGACAGAGAATAGTCTTGCGCTGGGGGAAGCGCTAAAAAATTATGATGATCAGTATCGGTACAACTGTACTGAAAACTTATTGATGTTACCCGGAGAGGCAGCAGGTATCGGCTGTTTTTCCTCCACAATAGAAAATACCTCACGAGAGTTTGATGCATTATTTGGTCATGTGTCCAATAACTTTACAACCGATAAAGATGTGCCGGGACTTGCAGAATTATTAGGTGGAAAATACAGTATATCCCTGGATGCAAACGTTGAGGGAATTATCGATGTGGTAACGGTACAAGGCGTAAATTACTATATTGTTGCGCGCGAGGCTTGTCCGATTGGATTTGCAGTAGAGGGAACCATTACTAAAGAGGATTTACTTACTTATCCGGTGGAATACAGACCGACCATACTAATGCACTACGCGGTGGGAGAAGAAACGGCGAAAATGGAATCTACCGAAGTACTTTTGCAGGATTTTGAAAAGAATGCCGTAGAGAATCGGGTTCAGGAATTTACCAGAAATGCAAAGGGATTTCATTGTAATACAACATATGATAAAGCTCGTCTCGTTTTCTTTACAGTACCTTATAGCAGGGGATGGAAATGCCTGATAGATGGTGAACCCGAAGAAATTCAAAATTCCGGTGGCATGATGTTAATAAATGTGCCGGCTGGAAAACATGAAATATCTTTTATCTATCAAACACCAGGCTTTCATATAGGAATTTGTATGAGTGTTATAAGCTTTATTATATTTTGTGTTGTAACATTCATTATTCGAAAGAAGCAGAGGCCTGTCTTGACAGGAGATGCACTGTAAGGTCATAATAACCAGGTAAACATATTAATTTGCCTGGTTTCCCATGGATGAAGATCTGCTTGCAAACCAGTACTTTTCTCCTTCGTAGAAAGGAGAGGAAAGTAGAATTCGTACAATTACATACGAGAGTTCTCAGGAAATCTCAATCCAGAAGCATAAACCCATAACTGTGCGAAGGAGAGTTGCGAATTAAAAATGTTTATAGAACACCTCAGCGTTTTTGCTGGGGTGTTTTTATAATGTTATTTAGTAGTGGAATGATGTTCCTCGCACAGTATACGGGGACTTTTTAGTATATAAAATGATAGATGAACAAACTTTAAAAGAGATACATACTTGCCCTCTTGGAAAGATTTGAGAAAGGTTTTATAATTTGTGAATCAGATGATTCTCGAGATTATCGGTATTGTAGTAACTATGATGGATATCCTAGTGACGATTATCAATATCGTAGTAAGCTCAAAGAAGAAATGAGAAACAAAAAAGCAACCGCCACGACCAATGAATAGGTTGCTTTTTGTAACACTAACCAGGCGAACCGTTTACTACGGTAAATGCCTTTCATATAATGTAATAACTATACTATCGTATAAAAAAGGTGTCAATAATAAAGAGGTCTTATATTATGACTATAAGTGATACCAGACAGAAAAGAGACGTATATTGGAAGAAACGTACGGTATTGAATCTAAGACATTACTAGGAAAGCAGGTGAACGATATGTGTAATGCAAGTGAGAGCAAGAGAAAATATATACAGAATTAAATAAAAATTAGTTAGAAGAGAAAACGAAGCATAATGGCCGGGTAACCCCGGCTGTTTTATTGCATACTAATATGTATCTTGTGAAGCTAAAAGGTATCTTGTATAATGAAATCAAAGCAACATTTCTATAATTAAGCAGGTACAGAGTTGAGTTTTCAATCGAACACGCGGAGTATTCTAATCTGTATCTAGTGGTCTATCATATCTAATCATTTATTACTATTTATCCTTGAAATTCTTGCTTTTAAAATCACCATTATTATTAAAAGCAGGAGGTTCTGGGATTATTTGTGGCCTTCTGCAAAAAGGAGGTCAAAAATGAATAACGGAAACAGAGAGTACAAAAGCGATGTATTTAGTATGCTGATGGAAGACAAGCGAAATGCATTATCGGTTTATAATGCGTTGAACGGTTCGGATTACACGGATCTAGATGCAATAGAAATGCATACGCTGGATAAGGGTGTATCCCTCACAGTTAGGAATGATTGTGCATTTGTTGTGGATGCAGCATTAAGTATTTACGAGCATCAATCAACGGTATGCCCTAACATGCCTGTGAGAAATCTGATATACTTTTCGACGATTTTACAGAAGATTATAAAGAATCGAAATATCTATGGTAAGACCCTGATAAAAATACCTGTTCCAAAATTTGTAGTATTTTATAATGGAGAAGAGAGTCAAGATGCAGAGTATGTAATGCGGTTATCTGATGCTTTTGAGAAACCGATTAAAGATCCTGAATTGGAATTAACATGTACAGTTTATAATATCAACTTCGGAAAAAATGAAAAAATACTTGAAGCATGTAAAATTTTAAAGGATTACATGACATTTGTTGATCTTGTAAGAAAGTATCATAAAGAGCAGGAATATGATGAGTTAGAGCGAGCAATAAACAAGGCTATTGATCGTTGTATTGAAGAAGGAGTATTAGTAGAGTTTCTACGTAAGAATAGATCAGAGGTGGTCAAAGTGACACAGATGGATTATACATTTGATAGACAATTGGAACTTGAGCGTGACGAGGCACGGCAAGAGGGCCGACAAGAAGGCGAAGAAATTGGACGTGGAGAAATGCTAGCGAAACTTGTTCGCAATATGCTTTCTTCCGGCATGACAAAAGAAGAAATTGCTCGTGTCTGCAAACTCTCGATAGAAGATTTAGTAATATTTAAGGAATTCGAAGAAAACAGATAATTTTTAGGTATATAAAATGATAGATGAACAGACCCTAAAAGAAATAAATACATGTCCACCTGCGAAGAACAGAAAAGAAGAACGTTACATATCTGGGAGAAAAGTAAAAGCATTTTGGAATAGTGTGTGCTTTTATCTGTGTCGTATATTTCCAATTAAGAATAATCTCATTTCTGTCTGCACTTTCGAGGGCAAGGGTGGTTTTGGTTGTAATCCAAAGTATATTGTGCAGGAGCTTCATAAGCAGCATCCAGAACATGAGTTTGTATGGTTTGTAAATAAAGCATCTTGGGAAAAGGAATTTCCATCCTATGTAAAAAAGGTTCCTAATACGGTATGGAGTAGAGCATACTGGTTAACAAGAAGTAAAATTTGGCTTGATAATTATCGGAAGCCATTAGGAACAATAAAGAGAAAAGGACAGTATTATTTAAATACGAATCATTATACGATAGGAATTAAGACGGTTGGACTTCTTCGGGGAAGTGGATTTTCCAAGATGGCTTATCTTGTCAGCAAAAACGATTCAGATATGATAGATTCTCTCATTATAGATTCCAGTTTTTCTGAGGAAATGGTTCCCAAAGGACTCATATATGAAGGAAATCTGCTAAAAACAGGTGCACCCAGGTGCGATGTACTTTATGGAGATCGTAGCAAAGCAAAGAAAAACTTCCGTAAAAAGCATGGTATTTCTGAAAATGCAAAAATTATAATGTTTGCCCCTACTTTTAGGGAGGGAGCAAGAGATGGTAAACGAAGTGTTTATTCCAATCCTTGGACGATAGATTTCAAACGATTATTAGAAAATTTAACAAAAAGATTTGGTGGGGATTGGTATATCTGTGTTCGAGTACATCCACAACTTGCTCCCACTTTTGAAGATTATAAGGACCCAGTCGTAGGTGACAAAATCATTAACGAAAGTCAGGCAGATGATTTATATGAGATTTTAGTTGGTATGGATGCATATATTACAGATTATTCCAGTGCTTGTTTTGAGGCTGGGTTTGCTAAGATGCCGGTATTTCTTTATGCAGATGATATTGACCAGTATAAAGAGGATAGAGGTGCTTTGTTTTGGGATATACAGTCCAGCAGATTAGAATATGCGCCTGCAAATCCCCAAATCTTTAAAAATTTAAAAGCAGAACTTCCTTTTCCCATTGTTATGAACAATGAGGCATTAGAGGAGAAAATTCTATCTTTTGATGAAGAAAAATATAACCAAAAATTAAAACTCTTCCACGAGAATGTTAACTTAACGTTTACCGGTGCAGCATCAAAAAATGTTGTTAAATGGATAGAAGAGAGAATGTAACATAATGGCCGGGTAGCCCCCGGCTTTTATATTGACGAGGAATATCCAATTTATTATCATAAAGACATCTAAACGCAGAATCCTGTATTCATGGCATGTCGCCTTATTCCAGGAAGAAGACATGGACAGATTACTTTATATTGCCTTACTTGTGTGGTGAGGTAGGTGAAGTTTATAATGAAAAGGAGATAGGAGATGCCGGAGATTAGTAGATTTTATGGAATAGTTATAAAGATGTTTTTTAAGCCGAAAGAACACGAACCAAGTCATATTCATGCTTTATATGGCGAGAATGTTGGAATTTTCAATATAGAATCATTTGAAATGATTGAAGGAGATTTACCTAAAAAAGCGCAAGAATTGGTAATAGATTGGTTAAAACAGCATCATATAGAATTGCAGAAAATGTGGGATGATCAGTTGATTCGAAAACTTCCGCCACTTGAACAGAAGGAGAAATAAAGTATGATTGTAAGAATAAATAGTGTAACTCCTCTTGATAATTATATGCTACGAGTCGTATTTGAAGATAGCAAATGTGTTGAATATGATATGAAAGATGATATTAATACATTACCTGGATATGCAGACTTAATACATATTGTCGGATTATGGAATCAAGTTAAGCTTGATAAAAGCAGAACTTGTGTGTATTGGAATGATGCCATTGATTTACCATCAGATACTATATATGAGTATGGGAAAGAATTGGTTGAATAGTATCTATAAATACAAGAATAGCAAGTAAGAGAACAACCAAAAGAAGGAGAAAGAAAACATAATGCAGATTCTTGATCTATCCGACGAGAAATATGCAGAAATGCTTAAGGAATATGAAAAACTGTAAAATCTAGTTTTAAATTTTAGAAAAAAGCTCACTAAATTACAGAAAAAACTAAAGAATTACTCCAAATTATCCGATATACATATAAATATGTAGAAGTACCTTTCGCGAAAGGATTCGCTTATGGAGTTTGGTAAGGAACCCTGAAAGGGGTTCCTTTTTTAGAAACAGGAGTTTTTATGAATCCGAATATCAATGAAATTGCCAAAGAAATATATCAGAAATATGATGGTAGGAAGATCGTATTATGGGGTGATTTTACTGACAATTATCAAATTAGAGATATTTTGAAAGTGAAATATAATCTTTCTATTGCATTCCTAATCGATACTAAGTCAGAAAAAATTAATACTAAAACAGTATTGTCTCCAGATGAAATCTCAAACAGAGCTAAGGATTTTTTTCTGGGAATACCGCTAAATCATCATGATAGTATAGCAAAGTGGCTGAATGATAATGGATATGGTATTAATGACTATTCATATATAAATATGAAGTGGAGTGGAATTGCCCAGGATAATGCAAAATATGCAGAAGATAATCTGCTGGTTTGGAAAGGCGCAGTTGCAAAGGAATATTTCAAAGTTGCTCCGGTATATGTCGGTCGGGAGGATTATTTTGCTGGAAATCTGTTAGTTAGAGATCTTTTATATGTAAATGAATTATATCCGCATAACAGAGAAAAGGAAATACAAAAGTATAATTTAGATAAGAAGGATTATAAGTGGTTAATTGATTCCGAGAAGGAAGGAATATTAGCAAGAAATCCAGGGTGTCATTTTATTCCTGATTACGAAGGGGTTCTAACAGAAGAAAAAAGTTTGACCAAGCGCTTGGCGGATTTAGACAAGAAGATAAAAGAGTATCCTAATAATAAGAATTATCTTGCTATGTACTATGCTCTGGAGGGTGTGATACTTAGAATTGAGAAATACGCAGAAGTTGCGGAAAAAATAGGAAACAAGCGAGTTGCTGAGACCTGTAAAAAGATAAGTAAATCTGTGCCGGAAAGTTTATATGAGGCTGTTCAGTTAATTATTATCTTACAGGAGTGTATTATTAGAGAAGTAGCATGTGGCTCTATTTCCTATGGAAGAATAGATAAATACCTGTATTCATTTTATAAGAGCGATATAGATAATGGAAAAATTACAGAAGATGATGCCAAACAGATTTTTGTGGAATTCTGGAGAAAAATAGCTGCACTTAAAAAGTCATGGCAAAATGTCACAATTGGTGGAGAATATAATGAATTAACACATTATGCATTAAATGCAACAAGGGTAGTAGCATCTGATCAGCCACAATTATCATTAAGAGTAAATGATAGAATGACAAATGAATACTGGGAAGACGCCTTTCTAACAATAAAGAAAGGCATGGGTTTTCCCTCGCTATTTAATGATGAAGTATGTATTCAAGCAAAGGTTAATACAGGTATTGATAGAAAAGATGCAGAAAACTATGCTGTAATGGGATGTGTAGAATTATTAGCGCCAGGAAAGGAATATGCACATACAGAAGGTGCACGTGTAAATTTAGGGAAATTATTTACTAAATATCTATTAACATTAGAAAAAAGTGAAACATATGAAAACTTCTACAAAGGATTTCTTGTGTATGTAGAAGATTATTTGGATAAATTATGTGATTTCTTGGAGTCTACAATCGATTATTATACCGAATACTATGGAACCCCTTTAGCAAGCTGTTTTATAGAGGGGTGTATTGAAAAAGGTGAAGATTGCACGTCAAATGGAGCGAAGTATAACAATTTAACCATATGTTTTGTGGGAACTGCAACTATAGCAAATTCGCTTGAAGCGCTAGAGGAAATCATTTTTAGAAAAAAAGAAAAAACTTTAGATGAGATAAAGACGATTTTGGCTGAAAACTATAATAATGAAGAAGTTTTCAGAAATAGACTTGAAAACCTCCCAAAATTTGGAAATGATATTGATTCTGTTGATAAAAAATGTACTGATTTTGTGGAGCATATAAATACTTATGTTGTAAATAAAAAACATAAGTATGGTCATTTCCAAACGGGATACTATAGTTCTTATTTTCATTCGGAAATGGGACAAAAGACAGAAGCAACGCCTGACGGAAGAAAAGCATACACGGCGTTATCTTCCGCTCTTTCTCCTATGGCAGGAACAGATTGCAAAGGACCTTTGGAAGTATGTGCATCCTCTAATAAGATAAAAATGATGCAATTTGGAAATGGAACGGCACTAGATTTGAAATTCTTGCCTTCATTCTTTGAGAAGCAAGAAAATAAAAATGCATTAAAACAGTTAACAAAAACATACTTTAATCAAGGTGGAATGGAATTACAGTTTAATGTTGTAGATAAAGAAACACTATTGGCAGCACAAAAAGAACCAGAGAAATATGCGCATTTGATAGTACGAGTGGCAGGATTTAGTGCTTACTTTAATTCCCTAGATAAAGATTTGCAGGATGAAATAATAGCAAGGACAGCATATGGTGAATAAATTAATATCCGTAATTGTTCCCGTATATAACACTAGAGAGTACTTACCTAAATGTATTGATAGTATAGTGGAACAAACATATAAAAGTTTAGAGATTCTTCTGATAGATGATGGTTCCACTGATGGAAGTGAAATAATAGTGGATGAATATGCTAGAAAAGATGAGAGAATAAAAGCAATTCATCAAACCAATCATGGTGAAAGTTATACGAGAAATGTTGGAATAAAGCAGGCAACGGGTGAGTATATAGCTTTTGTGGATTGTGATGATTGGTTAGAGAAAGATGCTTATGAAACCTTATTACAGTCGATGATAAATAGAGGAACAGATTTGTCTTGTGCAGGCTGGTATAAAGATGAAGAAATCATAAAGAATAAAAATAAAGTTGTAACAGATGTATTTGATCAAAAGCAATTATTAAGATATTTATACCAGCGAGATGATTATAGAGCTTTTGCATATATGTGGAACAAGTTATATAAAAGAGAACTTGTACAGGGAGGATTTCCTGAGCAATTAAAACTTGGGGGAGATGTAGTATTTCTTGCAGAGGCTGCACTAAAAACAAATAGAGCGGTGTATATTGATAAACCCGTATATCATTATAGGCAAAGAATTAATTCTGGTTGCCATGATGTAGATCTTACCAAAAAAGCGCAGTGGATAGAGGCCTATGAAATCATTATAAGTGAATTTGAAAAGGCGAGTGTTGAAAAAGAAACTATAGCATATGCAAAGCGGTTTATGGCATATCATGCAAGTAATTTTTTGGAACTATCTATAAAACAAAAAGAAGAAGAGTTTGTACGATATTTCCAAAAGGTTATGAAAGAGCAAGAGAAAATATATATAGAATTAAATAGAAATTATCCGGATAGAATAGAAAGATATAAGAAGTTATTGGAATCATAAGGAGCACGAAATGAAGTGGAATAACAAAGGTCATGAATACGATGAGATGTATAAAGAAATATCTCAGAAGAAAAGCTTCTATTTATTTGGAGCCGGTGATTACGGAAGACAGTTTATTAATATATTCAATGATGAAATAGATATTAAGTCATATATTGATAATGCAGAGAAGAAACAGGGAACAATAATAAATAATATAAATTGCATTAGTCTGTCTGATGCGTTAAAGGAATTTGATGATTCAACAGGAATAATTGTAACTATGTCACAGATTGCGCGAGTTAAACCAGTGCAACAGCTTGTTGATGCAGGACTAAAATTTAGAAAAGATTTTTTCATTATAGAAGAATTTATTTCTGTTTATCAAGCATATAAGAATGATAAAGTTTATTTCTCGGCTATATCGTTTTTACCAAGCACAGCCTGCAATTTGAATTGCAAGAATTGTTTGAATTTCAATCCATATGCAAAGCAGTTTTATGTAAGACAATGGGATGATTTAGTAAAAGATGTAGACTTATTCTTTAAATGTGTTGATAGAATTATGCTATTTCACGTGAGCGGTGGAGAACCATTTATATATAAGCACACTGCCGATTTAATTGAATATATTGATAAAAAATATGGTGACAGAATTGATACATTACGAACCGTGACGAATGGAACCCAGGTACCATCTGATGAGGTGTTAGAAAAATTATCTAAGTGTAGTGTTGAAATAACCGTTGATGATTATAGAGAAGCAGTCCCTAGGTTTAATGATAGATTTGATCAGCTTATAAAGAAGCTTGAAGAATATAAGATAAAATACTACATAAACAAAGCCGAAAGTTGGATTGATCTTGCACCTGAAAAAACAGATTATTCAAGCCAATCGGAGGAATGGCTCATTCATCATAGAGATATGTGTAGTCAGTCTTGGCAGGAACTACGTGGAGGAAAGCTATATAGTTGTAACTACGCAGCATATGCTACTGTAGCAGGAATTGCGGGAGAACAGGATTTAGAGGAAGCGTATGATCTTACAAGTTACGATGAGTCAAAGAAAAAAGAGTTGATTGAATTTAGATTAGGCTATACCACAAAGGGGTACACAAATTTCTGCAAAAAGTGTAGAGGTTTTACGCCAGATAATAATATAGAGATGGTGCCGGCAGAGCAGGTGTGAAAGAGAGTGATAGGTACATTATGAAAATAGCCATATATGGAACAGGGAAATCGGGATTACACGTATATAAACAACTAAAAAATATAGATGAGTATGAAGTGGTAGGCTTTATTGATAATAAAAGAAGTGGAGAAGAGATAGAAGGGGTAGCTGTTAAGAAATTAGAAGAGCTATTAAATGATGTTAATAAAGACGATTTATCGGTGTTTATTACTGCTGGGGCTCAAAAAACTACTAGACTAATGCTTGACGATTGTGAAAAACAAGGAATCAAATCTGTCTATAAATTATTTGATATTGCTGGAAAAAATGAACTTGAAATACTTGATGAAAATAATGGACTTAGAACAGATAGAGTTCACAAAGTCAGATTTTGTAGTGAGAAGCCAACGTTACACTATTTTGAGGTGCCTGTTACCGACAATTGTAATTTGAATTGTCGAGGATGTTTGTTTGCAAGCAATGTTACAAGAGGCGAAGCTCATGTACCATATGATAGACTTAAAAAAGATGCTATGAAAATGTCAAGTTTATTTGAGGATGTTCCATGGATACGAATTCTTGGTGGAGAGCCACTTATGCATCCTGAGATTAAGGATATTTTAGCAATGTATCGCTCTCTTTTTCTGGACTCTGAAATAGATTTAATTACAAATGGAATTTTAATACCAAGAATGGATGGTGATTTTTGGAAAATTGTAAAAGAAAACAAAATTACAATTCATGTATCAGGATATGAACCAACATACAAATTAATACCTAAAATTGATGAAGTATTAAAACAACAGAAGATAGATTATAGCATAATGGATAGAAGTGAGTTCTGGAAGTTTTATACCCAAAGGGCAGATAAGAATCCAGACGATAACTATGAAAAATGTCCGACTTGTGGTTGCTATGAAGTATATAGAGGTAGAATCTCTTCTTGTTCGGCAGTAATAGCATTTGAACAGTTGAATAGAGAAGTGGGAACAAATTATAACATAGTGGAAGAAATGGATTATATAGATATTGATAAGATAGACGATGGAACGATATTAAAGAATTGGCTGGGAAAGTCACATCCAATATGTGCATATTGTGACTTGAATAATATTGAAAAATTTGGTTGGGAACCATCTGGAAAAAAGATACAGTTGGAAGATTACATTGTGTAGAAATATCTTTTTGATAAAGTAAAAGGGGTATGTCTGAAAAAGTGTAGAGGTTTTACGCCAGATAATAATATAGAGATGGTACCGGCAGAGCAGGTGTCCAACAATTAGTGAGGGTTATATGTTGAAGAAAATAGCACTGTGTATACCTACAAAAGACAGGAACTCCCTTTTGACCTCGATGTCATAAATATTTGTAAATAATGTAAGAAAGAAGAGAGACATATCAAATGCGTGATTTTATGACATATCTTGTTGAAAATATAGAAAATTGTATTTCGGAAGATGTATCCGATATTAAAAAAGTTAGAAAAGGATTGGTTTTTGGAAGTAATACTTTCGAGGTTACTCTAGCGACTATAAAGAAACTTCAGGATGAAAATGCTGAAATATATGTAGTATTACAAGCACAAATGGTTGAAAAAATAAAGGAGTATATAGATTCAAATATTAATATCATTGCGTGGAGTGGTTCATATGATGTAAGCATTGTTGATTATCTTCGAGACAATGTAAATGATACATTTGATGCAATCTTTTTTTATACTCAACAGGCGAATGACTTAGGAAATATGAATTTGTTAAAGATAGCAAGATATTTAAATGATGACGCTATGGTTTTTGGGATGGATAAATCGTTAATGCTAGTTCAATACAAAAATTTTTCATATTATTATGATGCCCTTATGTTGTATGGAGAGGTTAACAAGTTTGTTCGAAGGACAGAAGAGTTAGTGGAGAAGTGAAATTGAATATTGGAATCTTAGCGCAAAAGAAAGAGAAAAATATTGATGGTATCAATCGTGTTACGACGGCATTAATGAGTGAATTGATAAAGTTGGATCAAGATAACGAGTATTCTTTTATTGGAAAAACCGATTGGTTGGATGTTAATATACCGTATTTTAATATAGTTCCAGATACACGAGGAATAATGGATTTGAATTATGCTGCTGCCATAGGACAGTATGACATCATTCATTCACATTATAGACCGTTTCAAGTAAGTAAAAGTATTAATTGTGCAACGGTTCTTACTATACATGATTTACTAATTCTAAAAAATAAATATGATGGGCCATATAACTATTTTGATAAATGTGTTAGAGAATGTGCAAAGAATGTTGATTTAATAACAGCCGATTCTCAAAGCACTAAAAACGACATTGTAGAATTATATGGGATTGATGAAAGTAAGATTAAGGTCATATACAATGGATTTTCTGTTTCAAATATTGATGAAAGTAAGATTTCATATAATATAAAGCAATTACAAGGTGAAAACTATATTGTAGCGGTATCTACGATGAGAGTGTATAAAAATATAGATGGTCTTGTTAGAGCATTTAATGTTTTTAAGAGTAGATATCCTCATAATAAGTTGAAACTTGTTTTAACTGGAAAAAATGATAAAACGACAAATGTAGGAAATAATATTAAAGAAATATTAGAAAAAAGAGATGATATTATTTTTACAGGATATGTCAGTGATAATGATTTGAGCTGGTTGTATAAAAACTCTATTTGCTCTTCGATGGTTTCCTTCTATGAAGGATTTGGACTACCGGTTCTAGAATCATTATCTTTTGGAAAGACCGTAATATGCTCTAATACAAGTTCCCTACCAGAAGTAGGTGGAGATGCCGTTGAATATTGTAATCCTTATGATATTGAATCAATAGCTTCGGCAATTGAAAGAGTTGTAACGGATGACAAATATAGAAAGCATTTAGAAGAAATATCAAGCAAACAAGTTTCCAAATTTTCTTATGAAAAGATGGCCAAAGAAATGATGGAATTGTATAAAAAAATAATATAGATAATATATCAGAGGGAATGAATATGAATATAACAATTGAAGCACAATCCATGGCAGATCCAAATTTTAGAGGAATCCCATATTATACATGGAATATTATTGATAGATTGGTGAAGGCAAATAGACATTCTTATGCGATTTCTTTTTTTGATTACAATAAAGAAAGAAATAATAGTCAAAAGATATTATCTAGATTTTCCGAAGATGTTTTATCAAATATTAGTGTAAAAGAGTGTAATTCATATAGTTATAAAGATTTAATTAGTAGAGCATTAAGTGGATTTGAGAAAATAGAATATCTTGATTATTCGATGTTGTATGGTAAATCTGATGGTATATGGCATTTCCCTAACAGCATTATTATCGGGGCAGAATTACCAGAAAAATCTGTAGTTACAGTAAATGATGTTATGCCAGCGATATATAAAGGAAAAGGGTATTGGAGTGAAGCTACGGAGAGGGCATTCATTAATAGTCATGAGTATTTAAGGAGAAGAGAAGACATTCAAATAATAGCCATCTCAAACTCTACAAAAAACGACTTATGTAATTACTTTAATATAAACGAAGATAGAGTACACGTTGTATATGATGCTTATGATGATTTGACCTGTTATCCAGAAAAAAATAAAACTGTTTTAGAAAAGTATAATATAGATACAAACTATTTGTTATATATAGGCGCATTAGATCCTCGAAAAGGGATTATGGATATAGTAGAAGCATTTGAGAATATACAGAAAAGGTACGATGTGAAGTTAGTTTTGGCTGGTGGCTTATGGAAATTATACGAGGATAAAATAAATGAAATCAAATCAAAACCTTTTGCGGATAAAATTATATTTACAGGATATGTATCAGATGAAGAGAAAAGGGCATTGATGTCATCAGCAGAAATGTTCTTGTTTCCATCAGAATATGAGGGGTTTGGAATCCCTATATTGGAGGCAATGGCTTGTGGATGTCCTGTTATTACAACAAATTCTTCTAGTATTCCTGAAGTATGTGGAGATGCTGCCATTATGGTTGATGTTAATAATGCGGAACAATTAAAAGATAGTATAGAGGATTTGTTGGATGATAAAGAGAAAAGAATAGGTATGGCTGAGCGTGGATTGAGAAGATGTAAAGAATTTTCTTGGGAAAAAACTGCAAGAGAAACAGAATTGGTATATGAATTATTAAGGTAAAATGTGTTGCACATATGAAAGATGCTACAAATTATGTCTTGAACTAGGAAAAGGTGTGAGTGCAAAAGAATGTGAACTCGACGTGAAGATTGTATTTAAATGCTAACACTAAGATGATTGTTGTAGGTGAGCAGTTGGCATAGGATATGAAAGACAAGAAACGGTTTTATCTGTAATTATACCTGTTTATATTCGGCCAATTATATGGAAGAGTCTTTGAGAAGAGTTATAGAACAAGATATTAATAATTTGGAAATAATTTGTATCGATGATGGCTTAACGTATAATTTACTGGAAATATTGAAAGATTTGGATATGTTAATCTTTAATGGCTTTCTGGTGGCTGAAAAGGTACAGCAAGAAAACCAGTTCCATTATGTGATTATGGTGTGGAAAATCCTATAAAATGGGTACGGCTTGGTAATAATACTAAATTATCAGATTTTGTGGAGATGATATAAAATGATAATTGGAATAGACACATACCCGATTATTGTATGTGGCGAAAGAGGAATCGGCGGATATACAAGAAGTATCAGTAAAGCGTTACTGAGAAATAATTCGTCTAATAAAATAGTATTTCTTAAATGGACAGAGAAATCTGTAAATGAATTGTTAGATTGTAAAAATGAACTAGATATTTATGATATTTCGCAGTGTGAGGACGAAAGTCAGGAGACAAAAATAGTCAAATTTGTGAAAGATTGTAAGCTAGACGTCTTTTATAATCCATGGGTGTTAAACGAAACCATTTCTTGCTATCGAAAGGAATGGTTTGGTAATATAAAACTTGTGGGAACAAATCACGATATTCTTATGTGGCTGTTTAGAAAACAATTTTTGGGTTCAAGTGAGGCTATATGTAGGTTTGAAGCGTTGTGCGAAAGCATGAATGAGTATGATTTAATATTTACCAATTCCGAACGTACGAAAGAAGATACTAAAACAGAATTTCGTATAGCGAATATTGAAAATATATCAATGGATGGAAGATATTTTGAACATCTTAATGTTGCAGAAACTGAACAGGTATCATTTCTGAATCGTCTTGGAGTGAAGAAAAAGCAATATTTATTAGCTGTATTAGCTGCACATTATACAAAAAACCTAGAAGGTTTGATTTATGCATATTTGAAATATTATAGGTTAAATCCAAAAGCGGATCCTTTGGTTATTTGTTTTAAAGTTGGAAATGCATTACTTCGAGAGGTGGTGGCATATTTAAAGCGTAATAATTTTCCAACTGACATTATCAAATTTACGAATTATCTGACGGATGAAGAACTGGATATATTGTACTGTAATGCCAATTGGTTAATTCATCCAGCTATATATGAAGGATTTGGAATGCCTGTTGTTGAAGCGTGGAGACATGGAGTTCCTGTAATAGCATCCAACAATTCCAGTGTCGGTGAAATCGCAGGCGATGCAACGATATCGGTTAATCCATATGATATTGACAGTATCGTAGATGGAATTGCTCGAGCCAATAACTGCTCAGAAACGGAACGACAGCATTATATTGAACTAGGACGAAAAAGAAGTCAGTGTTTTTCCTGGGATAAAACTGCAGCCAGATTTATTGAGTTATTACATAAATATTTTGACTAGAGGGCGTTTAGATGACTAATGAAGAAAAATTCAAATGTTATTATAAACTTTGTGGTAATTGGCTATTCTTAAAAAACCAAAACATTGAATTAGCTACACATAGAGCAATAAAGGGAAAGAAAATTGCCATTTATGGAGCTGCAGATATTGGAAAGAGATTGTATGAGGATTTGCTTCACTCTGGAATCACAGCAGAGTATATGGTTGATCAGGTTTATAGATTTTATTTGTCGGAGTGCGAAAGATATACGGTTACTGAAGATTTGCCTGATGCCGACACTTTGATTGTTACTTCAACAGTATATTTTAATGAGATTTTCGATAATATGAAGGATAAATTTTCTGGAGAGATTATCTCATTACAAACTATTATTGATGATTTGATGGACCAGTTTGTTAAGTAAATGAAAACACCTTTTTTGATCATAATAAGAGCATATGTTAATGAAAAATATAGCATTTTATCTTCCACAATTTCATAGAATCCCAGAAAATGACAGATGGTGGGGCGAAGGATATACAGAGTGGACCGCTGTAAAGAAGGCAAAACCGTCATTTGAAGGTCATAATCAGCCTAGAATTCCGTTGAACGATAATTATTATGATTTGCTTGATAAAGAAACAATGGTATTTCAGTGTGAACTGATGAAGAAATATGGCATTGATGGGATGTGTTTCTATCATTACTATTTCAAAGACGGAAAATTGCTCCTAGAGAAACCAGCAGAGAATCTTTTGGAATGGACTGATATAGATATGCCATTTTGCTTTGCCTGGGACAATATTTCATGGGTAAGAAGCTGGTCCATTAAGAGTGGTAATGCCTGGAATCTTCTTGATGAATTAGAAAATAGATCGAACGATAATGGTGTTCTGGTTGAACTTGATTATGGAGATAAAAAACAGTGGGAACAGCATTTTTATTATCTTTTACCGTTCTTTAAAGATGAGCGATACATAAAGAAAGATGGACATCCTATTTTTATTTTTTTTAATTCAGATAATATACCTTGTTTTTCTGAGATGAAGAGATGCTGGGATGAATTAGCCGAAAAAGAAAACATCAAGAATGTTTTTTGTATTACACGTGATTGTGAGAATGCTGAACAATTCGATTTTATGTTTAGGCAGGAACCACATGCAACAATTGATAGAAGTTTTCATGATGTTGTAAAAGCGTCTCGTAATGTGCCGAATGTATATGATTATTGTGATGTGTGGGAATCATTATTGAAGAATGCTTACTCAGAAAAAGCATTTTTAGGAGCATTTGTTGGATATGACGATACTCCAAGACGGGCTGAACGTGGATTTGTTATTAAAGGACAGTCACCGGAACTATTCTATGAATACATGTTGCGTTTATTTGTTAATGCAGAGAGATGTAATTCAGAATTTATTTTTATAAATGCCTGGAATGAATGGGGAGAAGGGATGTACTTAGAACCAGATAAACAAAATGGTTTCGCATATCTGGAAGCGTTCCGCGAGGCAAAGGATGAATTTAATAAACATAAGCATTTATATATGTCATTAGCTGAAAATAACTATGTTTTAGTTGACGATTCAAGTGAAAAGGTAGACCGATATAAAAATTACTATACATTTTATAAAAAATGGCTTGACATTAAGCAGAAATCAATAAGTTTGGATGATTATTTTATAAAGCAAAATATAAAACAGATTGCTATATATGGACTAGGAAGTGTTGGAAAGAGAGTTTACGAAGAACTTCATGGAAATGCAGTAAGTATAAAATATGGAATTGATGCTAATGCTATTTCCTATATCAATTGGGATATTCCAGTTTATCACCCAAGTGAAGAATTACCGAGTGTGGATATTATTGTTGTTGCGTTGGGTAATGAATGTGAAAATCTTGTGCTAGAGATGAAATCAAAAACAGATAATATTGTAAAATCACTTAATACGATTTTTGATGAAATGTTATTGATGACTGATGAACAGGTAGAATGAAGGAATAAATAGTATTAAGGATTTTATATATTTAAAGAAACATATAATATGAGAAAAATACTAATTTACGGAACGGGTAATGTTGCAAAAAAATATATAAATGACGTGGTAGATGTAAATACAATGGTTGTTGGTGTTCTAGATAACCACAAATTCGAGGGTGACTTTTATAATCACCCTATTTTGTATTGGGATGATATAAAGCCTGGTATGGCAGAGCGGATTTATATATGTGCTCAGGAGCAGTATATAAAGAAAATATACAATCGAATTTTCTTTGACTGTATACGCAACAAATTAGATATATATTCCTGGGATGGAAGAAATTTGTCGGAAGAGTATAAGTTTTATGGAATGGATAATAATATCGCAAATGTATTGTCAAGAAATGCACAGGATTTATACAAAGCAATAGATGAGCACTCAGCTATAAGTTTTGATTTGTTCGACACACTTATTATGAGAAAAACGTTAGAACCTGTGGATGTCTTCGATCTTGTGGAGGATTTTATAAAAGAAAAAGGAATATCACTTAAAAACTTTAAGTATAAGAGAAGAACAGCCGAACTTTTATCTCATAATGGCTCTATCGATAAAATATATGAGATATTAAAGTGCAATACAGGTGTATCAGCCGAAGAGGCTGATACAATTAAGCAGTACGAATTAAATTGTGAAAAAGAAGTATTGATGCCAAGAACAGTTTTAGTAGACGCCCTAAAATATGCCAAGGCACAAGGAAAAAGGGTATATATCATTTCGGATATGTATTTGTCTAAATCCTATTTAAAAGAAGTACTTTCTTCCTTTAATATACACGAATATGATGATATATTGGTGTCAAACGAATATGGTACAAGCAAGAGCGGTGAGCTTTTTAAAATATATAAAGAATTAGTTCCAGGAGAAACTTATTTGCACATAGGAGATAACTATGATGCAGATGTAATATCAGCCAAGAAACAGGATGTTGACTCATTTCAAGTATTGAGTGCTTTAGAAATGTTAAGAATATCATCCATCAGAGAATGCCTTGTTTGGGCAAGTGGTACTAGAAATAGAAGATATATTGGGGAACTAATAGGCGAACTATTTACTGACCCGTTTGTTTTATATACCAAGTCCGGTCTAGCGGAATTAGATGGAGGTCGATTATTAGTAGAAATGTTTGTATTGCCAACGGTTATAAAGTATTGCAACTTAATAAAGGAATCTATACAAAAGAATAATTATGATGGAATACTCTTTGGCGCACGCGACGGATATTTGATTAAGAAAGTATACGAGAAAATTTATCCGGACTCTAGTAAGAAATATTATTTTATGACATCAAGAAAAGCAGCTTGTAGGGCTGCTCTTAGAGATGCTAATGACATTGACTTAATGCAGAAATATTTTGAAACTTCATATAATGATAAAAAGTACACCTCATTGTGGGATGATAGTATTGAGAATGATGAACAGGCTTTATGTATAGCTAAAAATGATTTGATGGCTTTCAGAAAGTACTGTAAATATGAAGGAATAGACCTTACGGGAAAGTTCCTTTTTTGTGAACTGATATCCGGTGGAACAGTACACAATAGATTAGATAGACTTTTTGATAAAGGTATTACAGCTATATATGTTCATAAGAAACCGATGAAATTGTGGGGAGATATGTCATATATTGAATTATATAAGAAGGAAAAATGGAAAGAGGATCATAAGTTAACAAGATTTTTAGAAAAGATACTTACAGCGCCACATCCCTCAGCAAAATGCTATAAGGAAGATGGAACTGTTGAATTTGCTAAAGAAAATAGAACGCAAGAAGAGTTAAATTATTTGTGTAAGATACAGGAAATAGTATTGGAATATGCAGATGAAAGATATTGTATAAGTGATGAACTGGCTATATGTATGCTAAGAATGATAGATCGAGTAAATTTTATAGGAGAATTGGAATTTTTTAATTCATTAACAATAGTAGATGATTTAAATAGTTCAACGATAAGCGTGTTATAAATGAAATATTATATATGGGGAACAGGATACGAAGGTGAAAAATTTATATATCATAATCCTGATATTTTGGGAAAAATAAGTGGCGTAATTGATTCTAAGCATGCGCATGAAATGTGGCATGGTATGACAGTATTGTCCTTTGATGAATTCAAGGATGTAGCCAGAAAAGGAAATATATTTATATATATTGCTGCAGCTGAAGAACCTTCGTATTGTTCAATGCGAAATTTGTTAGTTGGTAATGGATATAAAGAGTTTGAAGACTTTATGTGGACGAAGTCATATGGTAAAAAGTTAGTATTAATTAATGCTAATTGCCATGGTGATGCGATTTATGAATTCTTACAGTCGAGTCAGGAATTTATTTCTAAATATTATATTCATAGATTACCAGCTATACAGGATAATTCTATTGGAGAAATAGCAGATACAATTTTATCAAAAGCAGATTTATATATACACCAGGATATAAGAAAAGATAATAAAATTAGTTATAAATTATCAGATGAATACATACTTTCAAAGTTACCTGAAAATTGTTTGAATATAACGATTCCTAATTTAGTTGGCTTTGGTTCATGGTTATATCCTCAATTAGGAGGATTGGACAAATATATTGAGGGCATGAATCAGAAAATATATGTATATTATAGGGATTATGCAATTGATGAGGCAGTGGAAAAAGGAATTAATACATTAGATGGAATTTATAAATATTGGATTAATTATGACTTTGAAAAAGCAAAGTTACAGGAACTGTTTAATAAGTCAATGAGTAGAATAGCAGAACGAGATGACTTGTGGGATATTCATATATCAGAGTATATAAGTGCAGTATATAAAAAAATACCGTGTTATGTAGATAGAGACCATCCATCAAAATATGTACTCGGTGAGATTTGTGAACAACTTGCAAATATACTTGCTTTGAAAGATGTAAAAGAATATAAAGGAAATGGATTAGGTCTGCCAACACCAATATTACCTTGCGTTAAAAGATTTTTCGACTTGAAATTTGAGGTTGAAGAGGAAAAAAGAGGATCTATATGTTTGGCTCGTAATGATAAGGTTGTTGATTCGATAGAAGAATATATTCGAGGTTATATGTGGTGGTATTATGAGGTAAGAGTTTAGATATGAATATTCAAGAAATAGTAAATCTGGCAGAACAAGAAGAAAGAATCTATTTATACGGTGCAGGGAAAGTGGGACGAGAAGTTCTACTTTATTTAACGAAGCAAAATATTGAAATTACAGGATTTCTTGTTTCAAAAAAAACAGATGAAAAACTAACAGTAAATGGAATTGAAATCTTATCAATTGATGATAAGAGGATTTTTAGGGAAAGAAGTCTAGTTATAGTATCTATGACGGACAGCAATGCTCTTGAGTTAATTGACAGTGATAATTTATTTGGATTCAAAAAAGTGATATTCCTTAATAATAGGATTATTGGCTATATAAAAAAGCAGAACATCATAGGAGCGTGTGCAGAAGGATATACTTTGTCTGGTAAAGAAAACAAGTTAGAAGCCAAAATGCTGGTTCTTAAGGATAAAAATAATAATAAGATTTTTCGTGTGATGGAAGATTTTGGCCAGGGAAGTTATGAAGTTATTAAAGAAAAATGTACCTGTGAACAATATAATGAAGAATATGGTAAGTTAAACTTATATAAGGATATAAAAAAGGAAACCATTGATGAGAAATTTGTAGTTTATGTGGCTACATCTCATTTGGATAAGCTAGAAAAAGACTCGTTAAAAAATTATGAAAAAGCATTACAGGTAGGATGTGCATTAACGGAGGTTAGAAAAGGCTATATTTGTGATGATAGTGGCGAAAATATATCTAAAAGAAACCATCTATATAGCGAATGTACAGGATTATATTGGATATGGAAGAATGAATATATTGCGAAATATGTTGGACTCGAACATTATAGAAGAAGATTAAAATTAGATGGTAATCCTAATGTCGATATAATTGTTGCTTTGCCACAGTTTGTGTGTAAAAGCATAAAAGATTTTTTCGTACCCACGATGATGATTCCAAGAGATTGGGAATTAATGAAAGAATTTGTAAGCCTGTATGATAGAACATACGGTGATGTGATAGAAAAGTATGAAACGAATTATTTTTACTTTTCATGCAATTTATGTGTGTTTAAAAGAGAAGTGTTTGATGAGTTTTGTGAATTTGCATTCAGTATATGCTTCAAGATAGATGAGTATTATGAAAGCAGAAATATTATTCGAAATGATAGATATATGGGTTATGTTATTGAAAATTTATTATCGATTTTCATATTGAAAAATTATGCTAGATTAAAAATTGCATGTACAGAAGTTGAATGGGTAGAAAAGTAGGCTCAGATAATAAGAAAGGTAAACAATTGCCAAAAATCTCAATTATCATTCCATGTTTAAACGTCGTTCGTTATATTAACGAGTGCATGGATAGTGTGATAAATCAGACAATTAAAGATATAGAAATTATTGTTATTGACGGTGGATCGACAGATGGAACCGTTGAAATTTTGGAAGAATACGCTAATAAAGATGAGCGTATTCTTCTTTTGCATTCTGATGTAAAGAGCTACGGTTATCAGGTTAATATGGGGCTTGATAAGGCGAGTAGTGAATATGTGGCTATACTAGAATCTGATGATTATGTTGATTTAAAAATGTATGAAACGCTTTGCAGAATAGCTGATAAAAATTGTACGGATATAACAAAGGCAGATTTTGATAAATTTTATTCTCTGACAAATGGTTATAGAGAATTTACAACTGTAAGGTTTTGGGAGAAAGAATCACAGAATTATAATAAGGTTTTGAATCCTCGCGAACACAGAATTCTTTTTTGTAATGATTACTTTTTGTGGAAAGGAATATACAGACGTTCCTTTATAGAAGATAATGGCATCCGTCTTCATGAGACACCAGGTGCAGCATTTCAGGATATTGGATTTTTGCAACAGGTTATGGCTACTGCATCACGAGTTATTTATGTCGAAGATTCTTTTTATAGGTACAGAACAGACAGAGATGAATCGTCATCTTATTCACCGAAGGTATTAAAGTATGGACATGATGAATTTTCGTGGTTGATAAATATGTATGAAAGTGGTGAGAAGCAGTTGTATTTGCCAGGACTATGCAGTCATATGATGCAGGCGTTTACTGGAGAAATGTGTATTTCTCTTTGGGCTACAAGGTATGATTTTGAAAATGAATTTATAAAATCATACTATAGCTGGTTTAAGGAAGTAATCGGAAAATTCATAAAAAATGGCATAGCAGATGTTAATGAGCTATATGACATAACAAAAGATCAGTTTTTTGAAATATATGATGATATTGAAGGGTATATTACTAGGAATAAACAGTTATATTACGAACAGGAAGAAACAAAAAATAAACTATTAACAGGTGTCTCAGAGAAAAATATTGTAATATTTGGTAGCGGACAACGAGGGAAAAGTACGATTTGTAAAGTCGATGGAAAAGCTAATATTTTGGCAGTAGCCGATAATAATAGCTCAAAATGGGGTGAGACTTGCATGGGTTATTCTATTGTTTCACCAGATGAAGCAATTGAAAAGTATGTCGGTGTCTATTGGCTAGTTGCAATAAAGAATCAGGAAGATGAAATCAAGAAACAGTTGATAGACCTAGGTGTTGAAGAAGAAAAAATTATTTGCTAAGAAAATAATTTAGATTAGTGTGTAGGAGAACGTATGAAAAGATCTAAAAAATTATTTACATAGAATGTGTAAGTTGATAATAAAAATGGTGCGTATCTTAAGGTATAAATAAAAAAGGAGTTCACGTAGATGTTTATTGTTATACAAGTAATAGGAAAAAATGGGGATTCCACTAGGATTTTTAATAGGATGTTATAATAAAGACATGAGAAAAGAACAAAAAGTACAAATTGACAATCATATATCTCACCTTATAGAGCAAGGCAAACAAAAATTTATTATTTGTCCCTTTGGAGAATTAGGTCAGTATATCAAAGAGATCCTAAATGAAAAGTATAGTATAGATGAATATCTGATTATAGATAATTATAGGAAAGAAGACGGTGTAATTGCTAGCGAAGATTTGGGGCAATGTGGGATCGATTCAGATGCTGTGGCAATAATATGTGTATCTTATCCAGAGATAGCGAATGGTTATAGAAGTGCCCTTGAAAAGGTAATGGACGAAGAGCATATTACAGAAGTTTTTGATAGAAACAAAGTGGATACTTCAGAAATTGATAAGGAGATTAGAATAAAAGCGAATCGACTTATTGAAAGTATAGCAACGGATAGAGGTGCTTTTTACTTCTTTTTTACAGGACCAATAGGAGATGTACTGGCAGTTGCATCTCTGTTAAATCATATTAAGGTATTGCATGGGGTGTCGCGTCTGGTTTTAGTGACAGCTAAGAAATATAAGAACTTTGAAAATATGTTTGACGCGATAGACGAGATACGTCCACTGAATGGTGAGGAATGCGCGGTATTGATGGGCGGTGCTAACAAGTATTGTAATATTATTGGGGGAAATTATATTGTTGGTAATTGGGCGTATTTGAACAAAGTTTGGAAATTGTATAATAACAGGCTTGATCCATTTAAACTTGCGGTGCTACAGATACCACAGGAATGTAAGCCTACTGGAGTGTCCAAGAAATACTTGGAGAGCATATCTATATCAGATGATAATAAGATTCTTATAGCACCATTTGCTAACACTTTTGACAACCAGCCAAAAGAATTTTGGAAGAGCATTGTAAAAAAGCTAAAAGATAAGGGGTATACAGTATTTTGCAATGTTTTTAAAACGGAGCAGGAAATTGAGGGAACTATTAGGTATGAAGAGTCATTGGATAAAGCCTTTGAGTTTACTTTTTCATGTAGGGCAGTCATTACAAATAGAAGTGGATTTAGTGATTTGATAGGTTTCAATGATAGAGTGAGACATATTGTAATAAATCCGTCAGAAGACAGGATGAAATATGAAGATATTAGTATTTATGGATCAAAAATGATAGAAAATGTTGTTATGTTGGAAGATTGGACTAAACTTGTTGACATAGTTGTAGGACTGGCTACCTAATGTTATTTTGAAAGGGAAAAGTAATGGATTATATTGTTGTTCAGGCAGGTGGAAAGGGAACAAGGTTAAAGCATTTAACAGAAAATAAACCGAAAGCACTGGTACCAGTTGAAAACCTGCCGATGCTTTTTTATTTGTTTAGAAAATATCCGGATAAGCGTTTTGTGATTATTGCAGATTACAAGAAAGAGGTTATGCGGGAATATTTGGATGTGTTTGCTGATGTGAAATATAACATTGTAGATGCAAGTGGAACAGGTACCTGTAGTGGTGTGAAACAGGCACTAGAGTTAATTCCTGAGAAAGAACCTTTTATGCTTGTATGGTCAGATTTGATTTTGCCAGAATCCTTTGAACTTCCAGCTGCGTACGAGGATTCAGAAAAAAATGGATTTCCCACAAAGAACTATGTTGGATTATCACAGACCTTTCCTTGCAGGTGGAAGTACGAAAATGGTGAATTTGCAGAAGAACGTTCTGTAGAAAATGGCGTAGCTGGATTTTTCTTATTTACAGAAAAATCTGTATTGCGGGATGTTCCGGAAAGTGGAGAGTTAGTCCGCTGGATGCGAGACAAGGGATTTCAGTATGATACCTGTGGTATAGGTGGAACAAGGGAGTTTGGTATTTTAGAGGAATATGAGAAACTCAATGTTACAAAATGTCGTCCCTTTAATAAAATCTCGATTAATGGTGAAGAGTTAACAAAAGAGCCAGTTGATGAACAGGGAAAGAAGCTGGCCATTCGGGAATCAGCTTGGTATGAAAAAGCAAAAAATCTAGGTGTAGACATTCTTCCTAAGATTTATAGTACAGCACCCTTAAAAATGGAATACATTAAGGGAAAGAATATTTATGAGTGTGATTTTGCACTGGAAGAAAAGCAGAAAATCTTAGATAAGCTTGTGAACTCACTTGCTCATCTGCATAACACAGAGAAGGTTCCTGCAGACAGTTTTAGCATAAAAGAGGCCTATTTTAATAAGACTTTTGATCGTCTATCAAAGATTCAGGATTTGATTCCGTTTGGAAGGGAAGAATATATAACAGTAAATGGACGAAAGTGTCGAAATGTATATTTTCACAAACGTGCGTTAGAAAAGAAGTTAGACAAATTAGTAGAGAACGGGAAAGAATTTGCATTCATTCATGGAGACTGTACATTTTCTAATATGATGGTACGGGATAATGGAGATCCTGTTCTTATTGATCCCAGAGGATATTTTGGCTATACCGAGTTATATGGTGATGAAAGATATGACTGGGCGAAGGTATATTATTCTATTGCAGGAAATTATGATCAGTTCAATTTAAAAAGGTTTCGAATGCATTTTGATGAAGAAGGTACACCGTCCGTCAGGTTAGAGATAGAATCTAACCATTGGGAAGCGTTAGCAGAGGATTTTCTTAAAAAGACAGGATGTGATCCTTATGAAATAAAGCTATTACATACAGTAATTTGGCTTTCATTAACAACCTATGCGTGGCAGGATTATGACAGCATATGCGGCGCATTTTATAATGGATTATATTATTTGGAGGAAGTATTATGATTGAGTATTATAAAGAAACATTAGATGTTATTCAGAATTCTTTAGAATCTATACCTGTGGATAAGTATGAAATTATCATTCAGGAATGTGTAGGAGTATTAAAAAATGGTGGAAAGATAATAGCAAGTGGACTTGGAAAAAATGTACCTATCTGTGAAAAGTTTGTTGGTACATTGAATTCACTAGGAATAGACGCTCGTTTTCTGCATACCAATACAGCAGTTCATGGAGATCTTGGTATGGTAGGAAAGAAGGATCTCGTATTTCTTTTGTCGAAAGGAGGAAATACGCATGAGACCGTGGCGCTCGCAGAATACTTAAAAGAAAGAGGAACCGATACCTGGCTTATGACATTTAGTGAAAACTGTAAGAGCGCACAGGTGGTTGAAAAAGTATTTCAGATGCATCTTGAAAAGGAAGGAGACGAATGGAATATTGTTCCTAATAATTCAACAACCATTTATTTAATTCTTCTTCAGGGAATTGCAATTGAAATAGGAAAGCGTCTTGGAATAACATTGGATGACTTTAAGGCAAATCATCCAGGTGGCGGAATTGGTGCACAGCTTAGTGGAAAGAATCTTTGGTAAATAAGGTAGCGACATTGGAAAAAGAAATTGTATTATCAACCCTTTCAAAGACATGGGTATTTGATTTAGATGGAACCTTACTAAAACACAATGGTTATAAGATGGATGGTGTAGATACTGTTCTTTCTGGTGTGAAAGAGTATTTAGCCACTATACCCAAAGAAGATAAGATTGTGATTTTTACTTCTAGAACGGAAGAATACAAAGAGCAGACACTTTCTTTTCTGAAAGCGGAAGGTATTCGATATGATGAGATTTTATTTAATATGCCGTTGGGTGAGAGAATCATTGTAAATGACAGAAAACCATCCGGACTGGATATGTCGGTTGCATTTAATTTAAACAGAGATGAATTTATTCTTCCAAATATTATTAGAGAGAAATAAAAAATTGCCATCGTGAGGATGGCAATTTTTGCTTGGTAGAATTATGGTGAGATGGAATCCAAAGCAGCCAGTATTTCTTCAGTCAGGGCTGCAGCATCCTTATTAACAGGTTCAAAAACGTTTTTTTCTCTGAAAAATTTTGCAATACTCCAGCCTTTCATATAACTAGCGGCCTTATCCTTTTCAACATTAAATGTCCAGGAGCAGCAACCCCAGCTAGGGTGAGTATCATCTGGATAAACGCCGATAATAGGTGTGTCCGTAAAGGAAGCAATGATATCCATTAATCCAGTGCGAACACCAAGAACACAAGAACATCTTCGAGCAATGGTAACGCAGGAAAGAATATCAGGAAAAACGTGTGCCTCGTCGGGAAGAATCTCTACCTGACTATTTATGAGAAGTTTATATCCTTTATCTTTTAATGATTTAGCTATTGATACCCAGAAGTCAGTTGAAACGCTTCCAGATAAGAAATTTGCATCTGGAATCAGATAGATTACTTTAGAATCTGATAAAAAATCATCAAGAAAAGGATTATTCTGGAATACATCCGAATCGGGTAAAGAATAAGGTGTTCTGGGAGAATCGAAAGGAATTCTCATAAAATCGCAAAGCTCTGTAACAACATTTTTCTTAGAAATACCAACGATGGAGTGCATAATTTCAAAGTCTTTTACGCGGCATCTTGTAATGAGATAGCCACTTCCTGCTAATTGTTGATATACCTCCGGTTTGATGAGTAATAGAGCGTTAATTTCAGGACAATTCTCCAATAGGGTTGTTAAACTATTTCTTTTATAGAAAATAAAAATCTTTTTATTAAAAAGTCGTTTATATTCTTTTAAAAGCTGACAAAAAATAATGGTTTCCCCAAAACTTTGATCAAAAAGCATTACTTCATAACCACCAAAGATGGTTTCTGTAATTTGAAGCATGAGTGTTTCGTATTGTTCTGCAGCTGCCATTTGTTTTAATTCCATTCTATAGTTTATTTCTTTAGAGCATTTATGGATAGTGGATTCACCTACATCCGCTCTATCTGATATTTTACGACATCAATAAAAGTATGGTCAATCAAAGAATCCGACTCTAGAATATCTACAATATTTGAAGGAATCTGTAGAGAGATATATTTTTGAAGATATTTAAAATTCATTTCAAAAGAAGGACTAAATGCCTTGGCATAAACATGTTTTACGCCATCTTTTAAAGTAGCGGCTTTTGTAGCCTTTTGATTGCCGATAAAGAAGGATTTTCCATTGTCAAATATTGGTGCAGTGCGGAAGCCAGACTCACTGTAGATTACACCCAGATTATTAAAGTGCCTGTCTTCGTTTAATATAAGATAATCCAATAGCAGATTGTTTGCCAGATACTCTCGTATATCAAGGTTCGTTGTTTCTTTGACAAAACGAATAACATATTCTATGGCATCATCATAATCCATCTGTGAACAGACCTGTGCTAATTCGCGACCGTTTGTATTACGAAAGAGACGGTAGAATGACAGAAAGGATTCCCCTTCCTTTAAAAAGCTTTCACTGTAACAACCAGGAAAATGGTTAATAGTACAGGGGGTGTACCAAACGAAATCTTTTTCTGCAAAATCAGAGGATTTAAGAATTAAGCTGGCAGTATATTCAGCGATTCCCTCTTTTCCAAAACGGTCAAGCTTGTACCAAATGTTATCCTTTAGAAATTTGTCTTGTGTACCATCACTGGTTCCATCGGAAAAAACAGTATATTTTTCATCAATATTATAATTTATCATCTTACACTTACATCATCCCACGATAGTTTTTCGCCTGGAAATAAGAACCAGGTCATATCCTGAAACATAACGCCATGTGTCTTTCTTACAATCTTGTAGACATTATAGGATGTTAGTCCTAGGCGATATAGGTATTTTTCAATATTGGTTCTGTGTTCATCCCAGCATCTACTTTGCAGGATTTCGCCCAGTTCGAATTTTTTCATCTGGGATTTAGCAAAGATTTGTTTAGCAGGATGGTTGGTATATCTTTCAATAAATACATCAGAATCTTTAATATGAACATCCGCAACTTTTTCATTCCCCCAAAATACTGTAAAGTCAGTAAAATCATTAAAGAAATCATCGATGCTGCAATGGAAAAAGTCTGCTAGTTTCTTTAATGTAGCAAAAGTGCAGTTTTCTAGTTTTACTTTACCTTTTATGATAGGGTAAAGTGCACCATACGGAATACCGGTTTCCTTAGCGCACTTGTTGATAGAAATATTTCTTATTTTTAGTTCATTCTCCATGTTCATAACTGGATTATCGTTCAAACGATAATTCGTGTCAAGTGGAGTTTATTATTTGTTTCTAAGAACATGCAGATTGCTTTACTTAATCTATAAAAAAAAGATGGATTAAGTAAAATGAAACGCAGTTTTCCCTTGAAAATCGAAAAAAATGGTGTATCATTTTACTTAAAGTAGGAAAAAAACACAGATTAAGTAAAAGGAAAACGATATGTTAATAGGAAGAGATGCAGAGAAAAGAATACTATTAAACGCATTAACTAGGGATAACTCTAGTTTTATTGCTATTTATGGCAGAAGAAGAGTCGGAAAAACAGACTTAGTAAATAATGCATATAATAATGTATTTACTTTCAAACATACAGGTCTTTATAAAAGAACAAAAAGCGAGCAGTTAAAGCAGTTTGCATTATCTCTTGAGAAAAAGGGATATAAGATTAAAAAGAAGCTGCAGGATTGGGCCGATGCTTTTTTTGCGTTGGAAAAATTGATTGATCTTTCCACAGATGAAAAGAAAGTTATATTTATAGATGAATTATCTTGGATGGATACATTAAAAAGTGATTTCCTTTCAGCTTTTGAAAATTTTTGGAATGACTTTTGTTTTGCAAGAAAAGATGTTGTTTTAGTTATATGTAGTTCTGCCACAACGTGGGTGTTAAATAAAGTGATTCATAATAAAGGTGGACTGTACAACAGATTAACAAATAGAATATATCTTTCTCAGTTCTCTCTTGCGGAATGCAAGGAGTTTGTGGAGAAGAACAACTTGTCTCTAAACGATGAACAGATTTTACAATACTTTATGATTTTTGGTGGAATACCATATTACTGGACATTGCTTATGGAGTATAGAGGAATGAGTATTTCTCAGGTTGTAGATAGAATACAATTTTCAAGAGATGCTGTGCTGAAAGAGGAATTTAAGTATCTTTTCTCTGCGATTTTTGATAAACCAGATGGTTACATTAAAATAGTAGAAGCGCTAGCAACCAAAAAGGTTGGTATGACTCGTGAGGAGATTATTAGTGCAACGACCTTGGGGAATACGGGTAACCTTTCCGAAAAATTGGATGAATTAGAGAGTTGTGGATTTATCAGAAAATATACTCCATTAGGAGCAATAAAAAAGAATTCAGTATATCAACTCATAGATAATTATGTTCTGTTTTACTATAGATTTGTTTATCAGAACAACACACAGGATGAGCATTTTTGGAGTGGTCAGATTAATACCAGTCGGCAGATTATATGGAAGGGATTGGCTTTTGAGCGAGTTTGTTTGCTGCATGTAGAACAGATTAAGATGAAGCTTGGTATTCAAGGAGTGAAGTCAGAAAACTATGCATTATCCTGCAAAGCGGATGAAGATAGAGGAATACAAGGTTCCCAAATTGATTTAGTAATAGCAAGAAATGATCAGATTATAAATATGTGTGAGATCAAGTATTATAATTCTGACTTTACCATGACGGGAGAGGAGTACAAGAAAATCAACAATAGAATCAATGATTTGCGCATCGTATCAAAAACACGTTCAGCGATTCATCCGATATTAATAACAACTTATGGCTTAGTGGATAATTCCTATTCTGATATATTTATGAAGGTTGTAACATTAAAGGATTTATTTGCTAAGATTTAGACTCACATGAGTGAAGATTTCTTGCAAAATTTTACTTATCTCTATAATGAGTTCCGCATTGAATAATCTCTAAATATTCTCCGCTGATTCTAAAAACAATTCTGTTCTTTTCATCAATTTTAACACTCCAATAGCCAGCTAGATTTCCACTTAAAGGCTCCGGTCTACCTGTGCATTGATAACCATTTCTATCAATATCATTCAGAAGTTTATTTATCTTTTTCAGTGCCCTTTTGTCCTGGTTTTGCCATTCGATATATTCTTCCCAGGCTTCGTCTTGCCACAACTTTTTCATCATTAAACCTCAATCAAGTCATGTTCCTTCAAGGTGCTTTTTCCTGATTTTAAGTCGGCAACTCTTCTTTCCAATTCCATCATATTTTCTTTGGAATAAAAAGGATCAGCTGACAATTCGAATGGGATTTTGTTCTCTCTTACAACTGTTTTGAGAAAAATATTTATTGCGCTAGACATGCTCAAACCAATCTCGTTTAGCGTTCTTTCTGCATTAAGTTTTACATCATCATCAACTCTTAAACTAATCTGTGCCATATTTACCACCTCTTTCAATCATATTGTAATAGTTTTTATATATGTTTGCAAGCATATTTATATACATTTGCTTTTTGTTTCGATTTGTAAAAGAATAAAAAAATGTTGAAATTAATTACAAAATGATAAACTGGCGTATACTTTTTAGTGTTTTTGCAGATTGGATGGTGTGTTTATGTTAAAAAGAAAAGCAATGTCTTTTTTGAGTAATTGGATTAAAACCAAGAAAAAAGTGTCTCATAATTACATTGCCACTATATATGGCAGCATTCATATAATAAAGACAGAAATCAATCCAACCGCGCTAAATGTAGTAAAAAAACAGAGATTAAGCGCGGTTGAAATGCCAAAACCCGGCAAAATTGGCCAAATATTGCATTCAACTGCGCTAAATGTAATAAAAAAACAGAGATTAAGCGCGGTTGAACAGAGAATGTCCTTGTAAGTTGTGTCAGAAAAGATTAAATTTTTGAAAGGGTATGTTTGCGACATATTGAATGTTAGATAATGTAATCCATTCCATACTTGTATAAACCTTCATTCCCTTTTCTCCGATATAGAATATAGTGGATTATACATGTCATCATGGAGGAGAAACATGACAGAATCAGCAGATATTCTAATTAGGGAATTACCAAAGGGGATTCTCGCTTGGTATCCATTTCAGAAAGACAAAACCGTACTTTTGCTTTCTTATAGTGAAGAAAAGCTGGCAATCTATAAGGAGATGCTATTAAGCGCATCCTTACAGGTAGATGCATATAAGCTTAGAGACTATGAAACAACCCTTCCCAGGATAAAGGCTAAAATAACGGATACTTCCGATGACGTGGAAGTGGAAGGCTCTGATAATGATAGCGAGGAAATAGAAAGTTACGCGGAGAATTATGAGGAAGCGGATGCACCGGCTATTACCGTACAGTCTTCTTATGATTATATTGTTCTTCTAGAAGCTTTTGAATATATGAAAAGACCAGAGGATACACTGGTCTCTTTAAGAAATCATCTTGCAGAAGATGGTGTTTTATTAATTGGTATGGATAACCGTTTTGGACTCAGATATTTCTGTGGTGACAGAGATGTTTTTACAGAACGGAATTTTGATGGCATAGAGAATTATATTCGAATTAATACTGCGGATAAATCCAGTATGCATGGCAGAGGATATACAAAGAGTGAAGCAGCTTCATTACTAGGGGCAGCAGGCTTTGTAAATACCCATTCCTTCTCTGTCTTGCCTAGCGTGGAGGAACCGCAGCTTTTTTATGCGGAAGATTATCTCCCGGAAGAAGAATTGAACGTACGGTTTAATGCGTACTATAACCATCCAGATACCATCTTTATGGAGGAAAATACGCTCTATAAGAGCATCATAGAGAATGGTATGTTCCACCAAATGGCCAATGGATATCTTTTTGAATGTAAGAAGAAGGATATCGTTGGAGCCTATGAGGAGATTAAGCATGTCACCATATCCATGGAAAGAGACAGAGAGTATGCATTAGCAACAATCATAAAAAGAAATGATACTGTCGTAAAGAAAGCAGTTTACGAGGAAGGCATTTCCCGTTTACAGAGACTTATAGAAAATAATGTATATCTAAATGAGCGTGGAGTTAAGGTTATTGCTGCAACGCTTTCTGGTAATGAATACAGCATGCCTTACGTGAAAGGAGAATCTGCGGTTACCTATTTTAGGCGTCTTTTAAAAGAAGATGTGAAGATGCTTTACAGAGAACTAAAAAGATATTTTGCGGTTGTTTTGCAGTCCTCGGAATCTGTTTCCTATGACGAAATTGACTGGTATCATTATGCGCCCGGAAACGAGAAACAGAAAGCAGATGATCCAAATTATGATAAGTGGTATAAGATTGCTTACGCAAAGCCCGATGCCCTTGGGAAAATTATGAAGAAGGGTTTCATTGACCTGGTTAGCTTAAACTGCTTTGTGGTGGATGGGGAATTTGTATTTTATGATCAGGAATTTTTCGTAGAGAATTTGCCGGCCTATACCATTTTGTGGAGAACACTCTCTTTTATATATATGGGTTATAATCAGGCAGCACAGATTTTAGACATGAAATCCTTGTGCGACATGATGGGAATTGGAGAATATGAGGGTTTTTATGCAAGCTTCTCCCATGATTTCATTGGAAAGCTTCGTAACTGGAAACCGCTCCATTTATACCATGCGTCTCACCAAGCGAATGCCAACACCATCAGTGCAAACCGAATGCGTATGAACTATACCCAGGAGGATTATCAGAGACTCTTTGTAGATATCTTTAAGGGATTAGAAAATCGCAAATTATATTTATTTGGTTCTGGTAATTATGCAAAGCGCTTTATTTCCCAATTTGGAAAAGAGGTGCAGATTGCAGGAATACTGGATAATAACAAGCAGATGTGGGACAAGGAACTTCTTGGGGTAGAGATTCACTCTCCGGAAATCCTTATGTCCATGGATCCCAATGAATATAAGGTTATTATCTGTATAAAAAACTATGTTCCGGTTTTGAAACAGTTAGAAGGAATGGGTGTTAGACACATCTCCTTCTATGACTGGAGCGTGCAGTACGCGCATGCTTTGAAAACGGAAGAGGAAAAGGAAGAAAAGAAACCCTATCACGTGGGTTATATCGCAGGAGTATTTGATCTTTTCCATGTGGGACACTTAAATCTTCTTCGACGTGCCAAAGAGCAGTGTGATTATTTAATCGTAGGTGTTGTGAGTGATTTGGGTGTAATTGCAAACAAAAAGACTACGCCTTATATTCCTTTCTCCGAACGAATTGATATTGTGCGAAATTGTAAATATGTTGACGAAGCCGTGGAGATTCCCTTCGAGGTGGGTGATTCTGATGAAGCTTTCAGACGCTATCAGTTTGATGTGCAGTTTTCTGGAAGTGATTATGCCGATGATCCGGAATGGTTAGCAAAGCAAAGCTATTTAAGAAAACACGGGGCAGATCTGGTGTTCTTCCCTTATACACAGTCTACCAGTTCTACCAAATTAAAGGCTGTCATTGCCGAGAATACGCCCAAAAAGGCGAAGGTAGAAGATGTTGCTGTTAAGAAGGATGCAGTAACCATTACGATAGACCAAAAGGATAGTGGCTTAAAGATTGCCTGCATGACCAATCCTTCCATCGATCCGCACAGACCAAATCAAGGACTGGCGCTTACAAAAGAGGCGGGTTTTGATGGTGTTGTTCTGGATATGAAGGATTATTGCTCGGGTGGTGAGATTAAGCAGCTTGGAAAAAAAGTTGTATCCATCGATGTGCAGCGATATGAAAAGGTTACAGACAATCCAAAGCTCTTATGGAAATACGGCTTTGAAGAAGTAAGACTCTGTAAAGAGAAGAATCTAAATATTCCGTTAATTATTGCGCCGCATAAGGAGAGAGATACCTTACGCGCCGACTTAGTCGATTTCTTAAAAGAGATAGCGATAGAGACTATGCAGCTTTGTAAGGATGCGGGAACAAAGAATGTACTTATTTATCCCTGCTCTTATAATCAGGCAGATCTAGAAAAGGTTACTGCCTGGTATGATAGTCTTATCCCTGCAGCAAAAGAATGCGGCGTAAAGATTTTAGTATCGAACCAGTGTAAGAATGTTTACGGGCATCTGGTAAGAGGAATCTTTTCGGATATGGCAGGTTTTGCTTCCTGGGTAGATTCGCAGAATGCAAAACACGGTGAAGGCAGTTTTGGAATCTGTCTCGATATTGGAACGACAAATATCTGTGGTCAGGAATTGCAGGAAGTAATTGCAGAACTGGGAAGCCGTGTAGAGATGGTCATTGTCAGAGAAAATGATGGCGTGAATGACAGTTCCCTGCTTCCGTACTCTTCTGCAAAGCACGATGCTTCTACGATGGACTACATGGGACTCATCAGAGGACTTCGAAGTGTGGATTTTGAAGGCACCTTAATTTTGGATATGCACGATACGGTTGGTGCGATTCCAACGAAGATTCGAGACGGTATGGTTAAGCTTGGCAAAGAATTTATGGACTTCCTTGCTTGGCAGATTGGCATGGAAAAAGGACTTAAAAAGTACAAAAACCGTGTGCTGTTTGGTGCCGGAAACATGTGCCGTGCCTATATGAAATGTTACGGGGAAGAGTATCCACCGTTATTTACCTGTGATAACAATGCCAAGATTTGGGGAACGGAATTCTGTGGCTTGCAGGTTCGTAGCCCGGAGGAACTGACCAATCTTCCAGAAGACTGCGTAATCTATATTTGTAATATGTTCTATAACGAAATTAAAAAGCAGCTAGTGGATATGGGTGTTACGAACCCCATTGAGTTTTTCAATGATGAATATCTGCCAAGCTATCACTTTAACAGAATTTAAGAAAGGGGAAGAAAGATGCTAGAAGTAGGTGTACAATCGCAGAATGCAGTATATGATGACAATCCTTTGGCCGGCTATGAGTTGTTAAAGCGTAACGGTTTTGATTGTGTAGACTTTTCCCTGAATTCTTATTTAAAAAATACAGATATTTATAAGAATAAGATTAATCCATTTTTTGCGCAGTCTGTGGATGAATTAAAGGCATATTTTGAACCACATGTGGAAGCGGCGGCAAAAGCAGGGATAAGAATTCACCAGATGCATATGCCCTATCCCCATTACATACCAAAAGGAACGGATGAGGTGAATGATTTCCTGTTAAACCAGATGGGACCAAAGAGTATGGAAATCTGCAATTTCATGGGATGTAAATATATTGTGGTGCATGGTCTTAAATTAGCGCAGTATGTGGGAAGTGAAGAGGCAGAGTGGCAGGAAACAAAGAGATGTCTTGACAGAGTTTTTCCTATGGCAGCCAGGATGGGTATTACCATCTGCTTTGAGAATATTTATGTATCTCATGGAGAGCATATTGTGGAAGGACCCGGCTGTGATGCTGTAAAACTTGCCAGACGTGTAGACGAAGTAAATGCCGAATATGGAACCGAGGTTATGGGTACCTGTTTTGATACAGGGCATGGGAATCTAGTTGGCATCGATTTTGAAAGCTATATTACAACACTTGGTCATAGACTAAAAGTACTTCATATGCATGATAACGATGGTGTTAGGGATTTACACCAGCTTCCCTTTGTCTATACAAGAACCAGAGAGAATGTATCGGCAACCGATTGGGATGGATTTATCAGAGCCATGAAGAAGATTGATTTTAAGGGCGTTTTATCCTTTGAGACGGCACCTGTGCTTCGCTCCTTTCCACCGGAGATGACAGAGGACGCTCTTTCCATGATAAGTAAAGTTGGGCATTATTTTGCAAAGAAGATTTGTGAGTAACGAATTCTCACCACTTCTCATCTAATAGCTGTTCCAACATAATCACATTTTCTGAATCGTTTTCCAGTTCTCTGGAATAGGTATATAAAATGTTCGCCTGCTCCTTTATTGTGAGTGGGCGTTCTTTTCTTTCATAGGCGGAGACCCATAAGAGCTTAATCATACAGGTGTTATAGACTGCCTGTGCGGCCATAGCATAGACATAATCATCATATACGGCACCGCACATATAGGTGTATAAGAAATAGTATAGGAGATTATCACACTGCAATTTCCATGAGGGATGAGCACTTTCAAAAGCCCGAATAAATCCTTCTGTTGTAGTAGAAGCAAAAGGTTTATCGCTTGGGCCAAAGAGCGTATACATTGCTTTTTGAATAGAGGGAACCCAGTCATCCTTTAACGGATTTAATTCCAGAAGAAGCGCAAAGTTCTCCCTGCTAAATAGTGGTATTTCACAAAAATCATCCGGCTCATCATCATAGAGGGTAGCCTGCTTTTCCTTCATATAAGCCAGGATGGTCTGGCACTTTTCTACAAAAGGGATAGAAGAATCCCGTACAATACAAAGAACCTCCTCCCGACATAAGACAAGAGCATCAAAAAGTTCCTGGTCGTAATCTTCATAGAGACTTTCGTCTTCTTTGTCATTTTCCATAACTTCTGTATCTGTAAAATGAGAGTCCATTGAAAGTACCTGCAAAGCGACTTCAGGACAGGAAACGGAGAGAGTATGTTCCCGAACGCCTAGAAATTCTTCAATATGTCTTGGATAAAGTCGGCAGGTATCGCAGAGGATGTCTTCTCCATGGGTGAGAATCATTTCGCAGAGCCCATTTTCTTTTAGGAAAGCACAGTCTCCATTTGCGCTTTGGCAAAAACAGGCTTCCTCATAGTCGATTCGATTCTTCATGGGAAGGTCTCCCGCCTCGGCTAAGGAAGCATAGCGATGCAGAGCTTCTTCGTCAATTTCAATGGCCCATCCACTACAACAGGTGTCGGGACACCTATCTGCCGTACAAACAAAATCTTTATAATTTCCAAGATAGCGATGTAACATAGAGTCTCCTTACAAAAAATCCTTCTTTTCTATTCATTTTAGTATGAGAAAAGCAAAATAGCAAAATGCTTAAAAGGTTGACATAATAGCCAAAATAACAGCAATATCTGTTATAATGAAGGAAGGTTTATAAAGGGCAAAAAGAGATGATTTGCGTATTTAAATGTGTGGCATGTGGTGACCAGATGCATTATTCCATTCGACGGAAGATGTTGGTGTGTGATACCTGTAGTGCCGAATGTGAAATTGAAAATTACGAAATCGAAAATATGACCTACGAAGGGTCTGCAGAGTTAAGCGATGATATTGAAACCTTATCCTGTCCTACCTGTGGCGCAAGGGTTTCCATATTGGAGGGTTCTGCAAAACTTCGTTGTAGTTACTGCCAGTCAGAGCTGGCAGCTTTTGGCGTTCATAAAAAAGAATATTCTCCGGAAAAAATTATTCCCTGTAAGCTGACTTATCAGGAAGCGCGTGTAAAACTTGGAACCTGGTGGATGAACCATGAAACCATGCCCAAATATGATGAGAAGAAGTTAAAGATTAAGTTTCAGGATATCTATGTACCAGTATGGTTAATCAATGCGGATGTATCCTCTTCTTCGAAGGCAATCGTTGCTCCATTTGATTATTTTGGAGATTGTAACATGCCAAAGGTACAGGTAAAAAAAACATACACTTCTAAATTCAGTCTGGTTCCCTTTGATGCCTCCTGCCATATTTTAGATGAACAGTTTTATAACATTGAGCCTTTTCATTATGCAGAGATGGTTCCTTTTACCCCTTCGTATCTTTCAGGGCACGCAGCAGAAGGGTATCATTTTGAACCGCATCATATTCTTCCCAGGGCAATTGGCCGATTAAAGGGTTTTGCGAAGGAGCAGTGCAGAGACTTTTTAGAACAGGATCTACGAGGCGGAAATGTAGATGAATATCTTTACGAAGAGACGGATGTAACACCTACGGAAATGATTTATGCACTCGTTCCGATCTGGGTTTGCAGCTATGTTTTCCAGGGAAAGAAATATAATGCTTATATTAATGGGCAGACTGGAAAAGTGGATGGTACCGTACTTTTTGCGGGAAATAAATTCCGAAATAACGTCATTCTTTATGGTGTATTAAGCCTCCTTCTTGCGGTAGCGGTATCTTTCATGATGGCCGTGTTCATACTTGTATTTTTCAGTGGATATTCCGGGATGAGCACTTCTTTATATTTGTTGATTGGCCCGTTAAGCTATATCATTCCGATTCTTTCAGCCACTTTTAAATGGAAGCTTGGAACCGGAATGGGGGCAGGACGAACCAGAGACGGAAGAAAGCAACGTAGTCTTTTTACAGGTGGTGTGAATCCTACAAGGATTAACCAGGAGATTCAGATTAAACAGGGTATGAAAGTAAGTGCTTTAAATTCTGGAATGGTTAATCTGATTTTTGGACTCATAGCAACAGGGGTTATATCCTTACTTGGAATGCCTATGATTCAGTCTTGGAAAATCGATTATATTGTTGTTGGAATTCTGACAGCCGTATTTGCTATTATCTTTGACGGGTTTCTTACTTTGCAATTTTCCAAACTTTTGCTGCTTTATGAGACCTATCGAAAGAAGACAGATTATATTGATTATGTGAAGCTTGGCAGTATTACGGAAGTGGTAGAGGATGGAACAAGAACATAAGAGACGGCCCCATTATTCTGGGACCCATCCGAAGAGTTACAAAGAAAAATATAAAGAACATAATCCGGAGCGATATAAAGATACCATAGAAAAGGTGATAGCAAAGGGTTCTACTCCCGCTGGGATGCACCTTTCCATTATGGTACAGGAGATATTAGATTTTTTAGAGATTAAACCAGGGCAGCAGGGATTAGATGCAACCCTAGGCTACGGCGGTCATACGAAAGCCATGCTTCAAAAATTAGAAGGACAGGGCCATATCTATGGTTTAGATGTGGATCCTATTGAACAGGAAAAGACGGTAAATCGTCTTAGGGAAGCAGGTTTTTCGGAGGAGATATTTACTCCCAAACTGATTAATTTTGCCAAGGCGATAGAAGTAGCAGAAGAAGTAGGAAAGTTTGATTTTGTGTTAGCAGATCTTGGTGTATCTTCTATGCAGATTGATGACCCTTCCCGTGGTTTTTCCTATAAAGTGGAGGGGCCCTTAGATCTTCGTTTAAATCCTACTGCGGGCGTGAGTGCGGCAGAGAGATTAAAAGAACTTAGCAAAGAAGAACTCATAGGAATGCTTGTGGAAAACGCAGATGAACCTTATGCCGAAGAGATAGCGGCAGAGGTGCTTCGTACTTACAAACGAGGAGAAAACATTGAAACCACGTTTGCGTTTCGAGATGTTATAAAAAGAGCTTTACAGGTCGTTCCTCAAAAGGAAAGAGAAGAAACGATAAAGAAATCCTGTGCCCGCTGTTTTCAGGCGTTACGTATTGATGTAAATAGCGAGTTTGAAGTTCTCTATCAGTTTTTGGATAATTTGCCATCTATATTAAAGCCAGGTGGAAGGGTGGCGATACTAACGTTCCATTCTGGGGAAGATCGTCTGGTAAAGAAAGCATTTAAGGAAGGACTGAGAGAAGGTCTGTATGAGACAGTTGCAGCAGATGTGATTCGTCCTTCGGCAGAAGAGTGTTTTCGAAATCCCAGAGCAAAATCTACCAAAATGCGATGGGCAGTGAAAGCATAAATGACGATTCATGAAGTAGGAAAGAATGACACTTAAAGAATTAAAGATTGGCGAACATGCGAGAATAGAAAGTGTTATGGGAGAAGGTGCTCTTAGACAGCATCTTCTTGATATGGGTATGATTCCGGGGGGAGAAGTGACCCTTGTAAAATTAGCGCCAATGGGCGACCCTATGGAAATCCAAATTCATGGGTACGAATTAACCCTGCGTCTTGCGGATGCAGAAAATATTGAAATCACAAAGATTCCGGCATTAACGGAACATAGTACGGCGAAAATTAAGGAAAAACCCTATAAGAGCAAAGATCCGGATGTGGAGCATCCTGGTTTTGGTGAAGAAGGAAAGTATCATATTCCAGGTGCAGAACCATTAGAAGAGAATGAGAAGATTACTTTTGCTTTGGTAGGAAACCAAAATTGTGGAAAGACGACACTATTTAACCAGCTTACAGGTAGTAAGCAGCATGTCGGTAATTTCCCTGGTGTTACAGTAGATCGAAAGGATGGTGTGATTCGGGGATACGATAATACGATTATTACCGACCTTCCAGGTATTTACTCCATGTCTCCTTATAGCGGAGAGGAATTAGTTGCCAGAGACTTTGTGCTCAAAAATAAACCCAAAGCAATTATTAACATTTTAGATGCCACCAATGTGGAAAGAAATCTCTATCTTACAATGCAGTTATTAGAGATGGATATTCCCGTAGTCGTTGCCCTAAATATGATGGATGAGATGACGGGGAATGGTGGTTACATCGACATCAATAAGATGGAAAAGATGCTAGGGGTTCCTGTTGTACCTATTTCTGCAGCAAAGAATGAGGGTATCGAGGAATTAATCCATCATGCCATGCATATTGCAAAGTATCAGGAAAAGCCCAGCAGACAGGATTTTTGTGATGTAAATGACCACGGCGGTGCTGTTCACAGATGCATTCACGCAGTGTGTCATTTGATAGAGGATCATGCCAGAGAAGCAGGTCTTCCCGTTCGGTTTTCCGCAGGGAAGATTATCCAGGGTGATGAGAATATATTAGAGGCTCTCTCCTTAGATCAGAATGAAAAAGAACTCTTAGAGCATATCGTAATGCAGATGGAAACCGAGAGAGGGCTAGATCGTTCCGCATCGATGGCAGAGATGTACTTTTCTTTTATTATTAAGGTATGTGATGCCTGTGTTAGAAAGCCTAAGGAGAGTAAAGAACATAGACGAAGCCAGAATATAGACAAGGTTTTGTCAGGTAAATATACTGCCATTCCGGTATTTGTTTTGATTATGGCAGGAATCTTCTTTCTGACATTTAATGTGATAGGAGCTTTTTTACAGCATCTTTTAGAAATGGGTATCGATGCACTAAAAGGACTTGTGGAAACACTCTTTATAAAGCTTAATGTGAATGCAACCATACAGAGTCTGGTACTAGATGGAATTTTTGAAGGGGTAGGCAGTGTTGTTAGTTTTCTTCCCATCATTGTCATTCTTTTCTTCTTTCTGTCTCTATTAGAAGATAGCGGTTATATTGCAAGGGTTGCCTTCTTCATGGATAAAATCCTTCGTAAATTAGGTCTTTCAGGAAGAAGTATTGTACCGCTTTTGGTTGGCTTTGGGTGTACGGTGCCGGCAGTGATGGCCACCCGAACTTTGCCAAGTGAAAGAGACCGAAAGATGACAATCCTCCTAACGCCCTTTATGAGCTGCTCGGCAAAGTTACCGATCTATGCCTTTTTTGTAAATGCCTTTTTCCCTGGAAGAGGCGGACTTGTTATGACGGGCCTTTATGTGTTTGGCATTCTATTTGGAATACTAATAGCGCTTCTTTATAAAAAGACATTATTTAAGGGAGAGGCGGTTCCCTTTGTTATGGAACTTCCAAACTATCGTATTCCAACCGCAAAGAATGTGGCACATTTACTTTGGGTAAAAGCAAAAGATTTTATTCAGAAAGCCTTTTCCGTTATTTTAATTGCTACTATTGTGATTTGGTTTTTACAGAGCTTTGATATTCGTTTTAATTTGGTAAGCGACCAGGCAGACAGTATTTTGGCAGCGGTGGCAGGTTTCTTAGTGCCGGTATTTAAACCCATCGGACTTGGAGACTGGCGTATTATCACTTCCTTAATCAGTGGTGTGGTGGCAAAGGAAAGCGTAGTATCGGTTATGGAGCTGCTCTTTGCATCAGCAGGTGGTGTAACGACATTATCCTTAGCAAGTGTATGGGCTCTTTTAGTATTTAGCCTTTTATATACACCTTGTATCGCCGCTGTTCATGCAGTGAAAAGAGAACTTGGAAAGAAGTGGGCGCTTTTTGTTATCTGCTGGCAGTGCTTCATAGCCTGGTGTGCAGCAGGTCTTGTCAGACTTCTTTGCTTTTGGATTATGGGCATTTAGTGAATATAAAGGAGTACGATTTTGAGTATAGAATCAACTTATACCAACATAGAAGAAATAGGATCTGGTGGCGGTGGTACCGTTTATCGTGCTTTTCATGTTCGTATGCAGAAATACGTAATTTTAAAGAAAATCCACAGTAGTATCCAGAGCCAGGTAGATGTAACCGCAGAATTAAATATATTAAAAAATTTACGACATGAATATTTGCCGGCAGTATTTGATTTCTTGCAGGAAAATGGTGCGACCTACACGGTTATGGATTACATTCCCGGAGATTCTTTTGCCAATCTCATCAAGAAGGGTGTGACCTTTACCAGAGCGCAGGTGGAAAAATATGCCATCCAGTTAGGAAAAGTACTAACCTATCTTCATGGACAAAAGCCAGCCATTTTACATGGTGATATTAAGCCAGCGAACATCATGTTAACACCCGATGACAACATCTGTCTGATTGACTTTAATATTTCTCAGTTGCAGAATGATTCCATTGATTTGAATATGGGTTATACGAAGGGGTATGCTTCACCAGAGCAGGTGCAGATGGCTACGCAGATGAATCAGTATGTTATGAATCATGGTGGAATTGAAGCCTTTATGAATCAGTCTGGTGTGGGAACCAACGTTTCTATTCTGCCGGTTATGGGTATTCGAAATGCACTAACCGTAAAAATGGATGAAAGATCCGATATATATAGTGTCGGTGCTTTTCTATACCGTATTCTGTCAACGGTTCGTCCGGATAATGATTTCCAAAATATCATTCCCATTGGAGATTTGGAACCGGATTGTCCAGAAGGATTGAAACATCTCATTGAGAAGAGTATGGAGTTAGAGCCTGCTAACAGATTTCAGTCGGCAGAAGAATTTTTACAGGCAGCAGAAACCATACATAAAATGGATAAGCGTTATAAAGCACTTGTTGTTAGACAGCGTGTATCGGCTGTTTGTCTTGCACTTCTTTCTGTGGCATGTCTTGGTGTGGCAGCACTTGGATATAGAAAAATGCAGACAGAAAAGCAGGATGCATATGACGCCCTTATTGAGAAAATGTGGGAAGCGCAGGAAAGCCTGGATGAGGATGCGCTTATTGCAGCTTACGAGGAAGCGATATCCATTAATGCAGAGAATATGGATGCCTATATTGAAATGGCAAATTATTATTACAACATAGAGGATTATCAGAGTTTACAAGAATATCTAAATGAATTAGATTTGCCTTCCTTTGCAGAAACAACAGAAAGAGGGGATTTATATTATTTACTAGCCTGCAGCTACCTGGAGAATGAAGAACCAGATTATGTGAAAGCGATTAACTATTTTAAGAAGGCCATTGAAGATGATGATACCAAAGGCTACTATTATACATCTTATGCGATTGCACTGGCCCGCAATGGTAATTTTGAAGAAGCAGATCAGATTTTAACCACTGCTATTGGAAAGAATGTGCAGGGAGATGTATTATATCTAGCCAAAGCAGAAGTTGCTGGACATAGAGGCAATGTAAGTGAGGCAGGCCAATATTTTAGACGTTGTATTGATGAGACAAAAGACGACTATACAAAGTATCGTGCCTATGTTTATTGGGCAAAATGTCTTCCTGATGATAGTGCAAGTCTTCTGGAACAGGAAAGAATTTTAAAAGAAGCCTATCAGGTGGTTGCCGAAGCCTATAAGGTGCCGGTATTAGAACAGCTTTCGATGGTTTATAATCAACTTGGGGAAGGGTATGAAGCCTCTTTCTTAGAAACACAAAAAGAAATCGTGCGTCTTTCCAGGGATACCTTCCAGACGCATATGAATATTACCGTGCTATATATGAAGCTTGCAGACTATGAGGCAGCAGAAAAAGAACTGGATCTTATGACGGACAAATACGGGGAAGATTATCGTATATATAGTAAGCGATTTATGCTTGCGCTTTTCACGAAGGACTATGATCGGTGTGAAGCGTATTATCAGACCGCTATTTCTATGATGGAACAGGCTGGAATTCGTAAGGATGCAGATGCGTACTATCTAGAAATCGAGCCTAATTACAGGAATTTTAAGGAAGCGGGTTACTAGGTTTTTTGTAGGGAAGAGGGAAAAAATATGACAGCAGGAACGATTATGTTTTTTGGCGGTATAATAGGAGCAGTGGCATTTCTAATTGCAATGTTTGTTGTTCTTGGAAACCGTGACAAGAAGAGAAAGAAGCTTTTGGAAAAAATCCAGAAGTCACTATAATGAGCAGTTTGGTGGAGATGAGGAATCATGTTTAGAGATGATTTTGTATGGGGTGTGGCATCCAGTGCCTTTCAGGTAGAAGGAACAGATCCCGATGATGGTAGAGGCAAAACAATATGGGATACCTTCTGTGAAGAAGGCAAGGTAAGAGAGAAGCAGGACGCACTTGTCGCGGCAGATCATATGCACCGTTACAAGGAAGATTTTAAATTGATGCGTCTTTTAGGTATCAAAGCGTATCGTTTTTCTCTTAGCTGGGCCAGAATTCTTCCTGAGGGAATCGGTAAGATTAACCAAAAGGGTATAGACCTGTATAGAGATATGGTTAAGGAGATGAAGGCAAATGGAATTACGCCTTACATCACCATGTATCATTGGGATTTACCGCAGGCATTGCAGGACCAGGGGGGCTGGACTAATCCTGCTTCTGTGGACTGGTTTGCAGAGTATGCAAAGGTTGTAGCAGAAAATTTTACAGACGTATGTGAGTATTTTATCACCCTGAATGAGCCAGAGTGTTTTGTGGGAATGGGTAATTTAACAGGCGCACACGCACCGGGAAATAAACTGCCGATAAAGGATGTTTTCTTAATTGCTCATCATGCATTAATGGCGCATGGTAAGGCGGTAATAAACTTACGTAAATATACAAAAAGACCCATTCAAATAGGATATGCACCAACCTGTGGTGTTGCCTGTCCTTATACAAATTCTCCGGAAGATATTGAAGCGGCCAGACAGGTGTATTTTGGACTTTATAGTCCGTTATCCCTTTGGACCTGGAATGTCTCCTGGTTTTCAGACCCTGTATTTTTAGGAAAATATCCAGAAGAAGGACTCCTCAAATTTAAAGATTATTTGCCAGAAATTCATGAGGGAGATATGGAGTTAATCCATCAGCCCTTGGATTTTATGGGACAAAACATATATAATGGGTATCAGGTGCGCATGGGCAGCGACGGAAAACCGGAAAGATTAGGTAGAGAGCCAGGATTTCCTGTTACCGCTGCAAAATGGCCGATTACGCCGGAAAGTTTATATTGGGGTGCGAAGTTTTTGTATGAGAGATACAAAACACCCTTATATATAACGGAAAATGGTTATTCCGGAGCCGATATCGTGACGGAAGACGGCTGTGTACATGATACAGAGCGCATTGCATTTTTAGACAAATACCTTTCCTGTTTGCAGAAAGCAGCAGATGAAGGGATAGATATTCGCGGTTACTTTTTGTGGACCTTCCTTGATAATTTTGAGTGGGACAAGGGATATTTTGAGCGATTTGGAATTGTTCATGTAGATTTTGGTTCCCAGAAGAGAATCGCAAAAGACTCAGCCTTCTGGTATAAGAAGACCATTGAGGCGAATGGAGGCAACTTGTCAGTTAATACAGGAATTAAAGAAATTCTGTTTACGAAACCCTGCTTTATCGATAAAGTCTGGGGTGGTGACAGATTCGCAAAGGACTGGGGATATGATGTAGATCCTCAGGAAAAAATCGGAGAATGCTGGGTAATTTCAGCATATCCGGAGATGGATACCGTGATATCTTCTGGTCACTATGCAGGCCGCAGTTTGTCTGCTTTGTGGAAGGAAGAAAGACATTTGTTTGGCAACAGAACGGAAGAAGACTTCCCTCTTCTTGTTAAGTTAATTGATGCCAAGGATGACCTTTCTATTCAGGTTCATCCCGATGATACTTATGCTATGGAACACGAGCATGAACCTGGTAAAGAAGAGTGCTGGTATATTTTGGATTGTCCAGCGGACGCAAAGCTGATTGTAGGCAATACGGCCAAGGATAAAGATGATCTTAAAAAGATGATTGAGGATGGCAGATACCGAGAACTTTGTAATGAAGTACCTGTTAAAAAAGGCGACTTTGTGCAGATTAATCCGGGAACCTTACATGCTATCACAAAGGGAATGTTAGTTTTTGAGACAGAGCAGTCTAGTGACACCACTTACCGTGTCTATGATTATGACAGAACGGAGAATGGAAAAGCCAGACCCCTTCATGTGAAAGAGAGCATGGAAGTGTTAAACGCGCCAGATCTTTGGACAGAAAAAGATGTTGTCTCTGATACTACGAAAGAAAATGAAGTAAAGAAGTTGGTTAAATCCAGTAAGTACGAAGTACAGAGCTTACATCTAAATGGTACCTATACCGTTTCAGATCCTGGTGATTTTACCCTTTGCAGTATTGTGGAAGGGGAAGGTTTCGTCGGTGGTACGATGATAAAAAAGGGTGATAACTTCATCATTCCCAGTGGACTAATGAATACGACCATCGAAGGGAAAATGCATATTATATTCTCTATTCCTGTATAACAAATCGGGCCAACGGATATATTTCGTGGCCCGTTTTTTTATAAATCAGAAAATTTTACTTGCAAAACAAAAAATCTTTTGATACTATATTGGCACGACACAGCATAGCTGTCAGTCAACAGTCTGGATTGTGACTTCCTATCAGGAAGTATCGCTTTTATTTTCCCCTGAAAATACGCGGGATTTGTCCAAGGTGCTTTCAAAGGCACTTCTTTTTTTGAAGTTTCTTTGAAGGAATGGAGGGACAAATGACAATATTGCTACTGGGAATTCTTGTAAGTGCAGTGATTACAGATTTACGCACCTACAGAATTCCCAATTTTTTAATTCTGTCGGGACTCCTCTCGGGGCTATTACAGGTAACCCTGACAGAGGGGCTTATGGCATTACATACTGCCATCGTAAATGCAAGTATTATCTGTGTTAGTTTACTGCTTCTGTATTTTATAAAAGCGCTTGGTGCAGGAGATGTGAAACTATTTTCCGTAATCGCTGTTTTCGTAGGACTAAAGCCTACATACAGAATTCTATTATGCTCCCTGGTAATCGGTGGAGCTCTGGGCCTAATCAAGGTCGTCGTAAAAACAATCCAAAAAAAGAAAAATGAAAAGAAAGGAGGAAAGCGAAATAAAAATCGACAATTTAATGAATATGCACCTACAAAAATAATCTGGACTAATTTCAAAGGGAAAGGAAAAATGACGAGGATGCATTTTTCCATTCCCATAAGTATTGCAACTTTATTAATTACAGGAGGGATCATTTGAAAAAGCGTTTAGCTGCTTTATGTGATTTGGAAGAAGACTATATGGAAAGGCTGCGGGAATATTATGAGTCTAAGGACACATTTCCTTTTCAGCTTTGTACATTTAGAGAAGAAGATGCACTTCTATCAGGAATGCTAAAAAACACCTTCGAAATGGTGATTATCGCCGAAGAGATGTACAGCAGATGTCGTGAGGAACTGTGTAAAAAGAGGAAGGCGTCTTCTATCATTCTTCTTTCAAAAAGAGAAAGTGAAAGGCTGTATGAGGAGGAAGCTCCTTATGTAGTTAAATACCAATCTGCGGAAAATATTCGCAGAGAAATATTAAAAATCTATGCAGAGGAAGCAATGCAACCTGCTTTTACAAAAGGGAGTCATGATGGTATTCTTCTTGGTTTTTACTCACCGATAAAAAGAGCCATGCAGACGAAGATCTCTTTTCTGGTTGGACAAATTCTGGCAAAGAACCATAAGGTTCTTTATCTAAATTTAGAAGCGTATGCAGGGGAAGAGTTGTTGGCTGAAAAAGGAGAGAAGAATCTTTCTGACCTTTTATATTATATGCGGGGGGATGCAGAGAAGACGATGAGTCATGTGGAAAGTATGTTAAGAAGCATGGCTGGCGTAGATTATATACCCCCAGCGGAATGTTTTCTTGATGTTCTTGCAGTAGAAGCAGAGGACTGGACGACACTATTGGAAATCATAAAAAATGCAAAAAAGTATGACTATATTTTGGTGGATACAACAGAGATTATGCAGGGACTATTCGATTTTCTAAGGAGTTGCGACAAGGTTCTGACTATGACAGAAGAGGACAGAGCAGGTAGAGAAAAACTGAAACAGTATAAAAAACTGTTAGAAAGTATGAATTATGAGGATGTATTAAAACACACCTGTTTTGTGTCTATGCCAGAGGTGGGAGAAACGCTTCCTGGACTAAGAGATCTTTATGGAAGCAGTCTTTGCGGATATGTGAGAGAGCTGGTGGAGGAGGAAGTAAGTGGAGAAATATGATGCTTTACGAGCTTCTCTGAAGGAAGAGATTATCACAAAGATAGACTTGGCAGGAGAGACGGAAGATGAAGAGATAAGGGAACTGATTGATAATGCAGTTATTGAAAAGAGTAAGGAGCAATTTATTTCCTTGGAAGAAAAAATGCGCCTTTCAAAAGAGTTATTCTATGCGATTCGAAAACTGGACATTTTAGAAGAACTAACGGAAGATCCTAAGGTTACAGAAATCATGATCAATGGGAAAGACCATATTTTCATTGAGCGTGCAGGACATTTATACCAATGGGATAAACGCTTTGAGTCCACAGAAAAACTAAATGATGTGATTCAGCAAATTGTAGCAAGGTGTAATCGAACTGTGAATGAATCCTCGCCCATTGTGGATGCAAGACTGGAAAATGGTTCTCGTGTGAATGTGGTATTAAAGCCAGTTGCTTTAAATGGCCCAATTGTGACTATCAGACGATTTCCGGAAAGACCATTTGTTATGCAGGACCTAATGCGATTTGGCGCCGTTAACGAAGAGGTTACGGAGTTCCTTCGAAAACTCGTCATTGCAGGATATAACATCTTCATTTCAGGGGGAACGGGTTCCGGTAAGACTACGTTTTTAAATGCATTATCTGACTTTATACCCAAGGACGAAAGAATCATCACTATTGAAGATAGTGCAGAACTGCAAATTATAGGCGTGGAAAATCTGGTGCGTTTGGAAACCAGAAATGCCAATGTGGAAGGTTGTAAAGAAATTTCCATACGTGATCTTATTAAATCTTCCCTTCGAATGCGCCCCGACAGACTTATTGTTGGAGAAGTTCGAGGCGCAGAGGCTATTGATATGATTCAGGCTATGAACACGGGACACGATGGGAGCTTATCCACCGGTCATGCAAACAGCGCGGCAGATATGCTAGCAAGATTGGAAACCATGATTTTAATGGGAATGGAACTTCCCTTAGCAGCCATCAGATCACAGCTTGCCAGCGGGATTGATATCATTGTGCACCTGGGAAGATTACGAGATAAAAGTCGAAAGATGCTGCAAATTGTTGAAATTCTGGAATATGCCGAGGGAGTCATTCAGACAAATGTTCTTTATGAATTTGAAGAGACGGGTGTAGATGCCGCCGGAAAAATCCTTGGAAGTTTTGTAAGAAAAGGGTGTTTGCGGGGACAGAAAAAGTTACTGGGGGCAGGATTATCGTTATGAAAAGAACAGAAAAAGCAGGAAAAATGAAGGACTATGATGAATACTACTTTTCTGTCAAAGAGATTATTTTCTTTGGACTTGAAGGAGTAGGAAGAGTCGCTTTATATGCCTATATATTTTATCGGTCTGTGGTTGCCTTTGTTTTGCTACTGCCTTATCTGATTTTGTTTTTTAAGGAAAAGAAGAAAAAATGCTTAAAGAAACAAAAAGAAATGATAGGGTTACAGTTCAAGGAACTGATGAGTGCTGTAAATGCCGGATTATCTGCGGGTTATTCCATAGAGAATGCTTTCCTGCATGCCAGGGACGATTTAGCGATGGTATTTGGAAAAAAGGCAGATATCACAAAAGAAATGAATGTAATCGCTGCCGGACTAAAAAACAATAAAAATCTGGAGGATATGCTTTCTGAATTTGGATTAAGAAGTCATGTGGAAGATATTCGAGATTTTGCAGAAGTGTTTTCTGTGGCCAAAAGGAGTGGAGGCAGTTTGCCAAGGGTGTTACAAAATTGCGGAGATGTTATTGGAGAGAAGATGGATGTGAAAAGACGCATTATGACCTTAATTAGTGCAAAGCAGTTTGAGCAAAGCATCATGAATCTGGTACCATTTGCCATTATTTTATACATCGGATTTACCTCTCCTGGCTTCTTTGATGTGTTATATGGAAACCTGACAGGAATTGCAATTATGTCAGCCCTCTTTTTGGTTTATATAGTGGCATTAAAACTCGCTGATAAAATTATCAACATTAGGATTTAGAAGATATGGAAAAGTTTTTAGAAAAGCTAGCAGTAAAACTCACAGAGCTCTTGTTTCGAATGCGGTTTCTTACAAAACAGTTCGGAAAGATGGAAGAGAGTTACAGCATTTTATATCCTGGAAAAAGTGGACGGGCAGTGGCCAGAGAAAAAATGCAGAAAACGGTAAAGAGCGTATTATTAGTGTTTCTTGTAGGCAGTATTTTGCTCTTGTTTTATGGTATAAAGTCCGCGCAGGAAAGCATATTAAAAGAGGAACATTTTCTGGAACGTGATAAGAGGAAATATTCTGTGGATTTAGATGTTTCCGTAGGAGAAACGGAATTATCGGGTCTTTCCATTGAGGTATTAGAAAGAATTTATACAGATAAGGAAATCAAAGAGATGCTTCCAGAATTCTATAAGGTTCTGGAAAAGGAATTATTGGGGGAGAACCAGACGCCAGATGGCATCGTACATCCGCTTCAATTTGTAGAGAAAGTGGAGGATTATCCTTTTGCTATTGCTTGGAAGTCCTCTGATACGAAGGTCATAGACAGAGAAGGGAATATCTGTGAGGACGTTTCCATAGAGGGAACACTTATAGAGGTTACAGCAACGCTCACTTATATGAATTATGAAGAGGACTATATCATTCCCGTTATGGTGTATCCAGAAGATTTGCCGCCGGATGAACTATTGAAACGAAGAATTTTGCATCTGGTAGAAGGCAAACAGGAAGAAACCAAGAGTGAGGAAGATTTAAGCCTTCCAGAAGAAATCGATGGAATTCAGGTGATCTGGAAAGAAGAAAAGACGCATGATGTGTTGATGTTATTTGTCCTATTAGTTGTAGCAATGTGTGCCATTTTGTTCGTAAAAACGAAAGAACCGGAGAAAGATCTAGTAAAACGTGGCGAGGAAATGATGGAGGACTATCCAGAAATCATAGCAAAATTAACACTACTAATTGGAGCAGGTTTAACCATCCGGGGTGCTTTTGGAAGAATTGTGGAAGGATATAAGACCAAGGTTCGAGACGGACAGGCCAAACGCTATGCGTATGAAGAAATGATTTTGTGTGTTCACGAAATGGAAAATGGTATTGGAGAACAAGATGCATACAGACATTTTTCGGTAAGATGTCGTGAACAAAAATATGTAAAGTTGGCAGCCGTTTTAGATCAGAGCAGTAGGCTTGGAGCATCTGGAATTGTAACGCAGCTTCTTGCAGAATCGAAAGATGCTTTTGAAGAAAGAAAAAATAGCGCAGAGAAAAAAGGAGAGGAAGCTGGTACAAAGTTACTTGTTCCTATGTTTCTCATGCTTGCCATAACGATGGTCGTCATCATTGTTCCTGCATTTCTATCATTCTGATACACAAACATTCTATCTGCAGGAAACAATGTTTCAGTGGGAATTCTAGGAAAGGGGGAAAAAGATGAATGCCATAAAGAACTTTTTAAAAGAAGAAGACGGTATGGGAACGGTTGAAATTATCCTGATTATCGTAGTTCTGGTTGGTCTGGTTTTGATTTTTAAAAACCAGATTACATCTATTGTAACTGGTCTTTTTGACAAGATTACAGACAAGACTTCTACATTCTAATTAGGCAGAATGTTGGAATTCTGAAAAAAATCATTCAAGGAAGCGATATGTACAAAATGTGTGGATTCAAAAAAATAAAAGCTTATATAAAACGTAAGAAACAGGATTCTGCGTATACAAACTTTGTAAAAGAATGTTCTGGGCAAATGACAGTCTATCTTACACTGGTTCTCTCTGTCTTACTTCCACTGATTATGATGATGATAGATGGAGCGCGAACCAGCGCCTGTAAAGAGACCCTGGAATCCGTTACAGAGATGGGGATGGACTCTATTCTTGCTGAGTATCATAAAGTGCTTCTCGACAGGTATGGACTTCTATTAATAGATACGTCCTACGGGGAAATGGAGGGAAGTCTTGAAAATACGAAAGAACATTTAAAATCCTACATGGCGTACAATCTGTGTCCAAAGAAGGACCTGCTGTCTGCTATGGGCAGCAGGGATCTCTTGGGACTATCCACAGAAGGAATTGATTTTTTGTCTGTCTATCGAGCCACGGACAATGGAGGTGCCGTATTTCGGTATATGGCATATCACTACATTATTGAAAAATACGGTCTTGGTATTCTTGAGACAGTAGAGGATATAAAGAGCGAGCATGGAGAATATGAACTCATCTGCGGTCAGGAAGAAGATCCTCTGCAAGATTTTAAAGAGGCACAAATGGCCATAACAGAGCTTACCGTCGAAAGACCAGAAAATGCGGGAGAGGATTGGGAGGAACCAACCAAGGATGAACCTGCAAGCAGTGAGCTGGCTGTGGATGCGCATGGCCTTCTTCGTAAAGTATGCGAGGGAAGTTTATCTGGTACAGAAGTCCATCTTGAAAATTATGCTTCTCATAGAAGTTTGGTTGTAGGGGATGGTATGAATCCAGATTGGGAGGATCCAAGCGATGTTATTGAAACCGTTATATTTAATGAATATTTGCTGAATGTGTGTGGCTGTTATGGAGAGGAAAAAGATGACAGTGTCATGAAGTATCAGCTGGAATATATCATCATAGGAAAAGATAAGGATGTTGATAATCTGAAATCGATTGTGTGGCAATTGTTTGCTTATCGAGGAATCGTAAATGCGATTACCTTTGGAAGAGGCGTAGACCGAACGGCTGCTGTAAATGCGATGGCTGCCAGCTTATCATTTATTACGTTTTGTCCAGAAGCAGAACCCATATACAAGGCACTTATAAAAGCTGCATGGGTGATTGCAGAAAGTATGTGTGATGTAAAAAAGCTTATGCATGGTAAAAAGGTACCGCTTGTAAAAGGTAGCTCGGAGTGGGAAACGTCACTCATAGATGCGTTATCCATGCATATTCCAGATGGAACAGGGGAGGGTAGTGGACTCAGTTATAAGGACCATTTAAGACTGCTTTTATTTGAGGCAAATCTTCAAAAGAGAACGATGCGTGCCATAGATATTATAGAAATGGATGTCAGACATATTACGGGACAGAATAATTTCAGGATGGATAACTGTATAGCAGGAGGAGAATTGCAGTTTGTTTTTGATAGTAAATATGGTCATTCCTTTTTGTTAAAAAGAAAATTTAGTTACTACTAGGAATTCATAGACTGCCAAAGGGAGTCTTTATCCCCCTACTACACATCTCCATTTGCACACATAAACCACTCTATAAAGAGTATCAACAAAAAAGCGGTTCTACGAAAAGCCCGTTCCCTAGCGGGTGGGGATAAAGATTCCCTTTGGCAGTTTTGAAGGGAGAAAACTTGAAAGAGAATAAAAACAAAGTAACGGCCTCTATGACAGTTGAAGCAGTAATGGTTCTGCCATTATTTCTGTTTACGATACTGACACTCTATTCTGCATTTGAAATGTTTCATTTTTATGGTGGATTAGAAAGTGAATTATCAAAAGAAGTTCAGAAGGTGGCTGTTTATAGCGCGGCAAAAGATATTTTGTCAGGAGATCTTTCGGGCCAACAAGGTGTGGAAGGACAGGGCGAGGATGGATCGGGCATTCACGTTCAAAACCTGGCAGAGAAATTTTTAGCAAATGCTTATGTAGAAAATAGTATTAAGAAAAAAATAGATGAAGAGGCACTGAAAAGAGCCGGTGTTGGTGGATATGGAAGTCTGCACTATGAGTTTCCTATATTGTCATCAGAAGCCACTGTTTTAGATGTTGCCGTTGTCTATGAGATGAAGCCACTATTTAATTTTCTTTTTTTAGATGGCTTTCAGGTTGTGAACAGAGCCAGGGTAAAAAAGTGGACAGGGTATGATGCGGATTATACCGGAGAAGAAGAGGAACGATATGTATATATCACTGATACGGGAACGGTCTATCATTTGTCGGAAACCTGCACGCATTTGGATTTATCGATTGTTCCAGTAGACAGAGAAGAGTTACAAAGAGTTCGTACAGCTAATGGGAGCGTTTTCAGAGCCTGTGAAATCTGCGGGAGAGGATCAGACAATACCATTTATATAACAGATACAGGAGATTGCTATCACAGTTCATTATCTTGCAGTGGACTAAGAAGAAGTGTGCAAAGAGTACCTCTTTCACAGTGTGAGGGAATGAATTGTTGTTCAAGATGTGCGGGAACTGCACCATAGGAGGAAAAATGGATCTTGTGGGAAGAATACTTGGTATTTTGATACTTACTTTTGGGAGTATTTGTGATGTAAGAAAAAGAAGTGTTCCAAAACTCTATACCTGGATTTCTGTTCTTGTAACATCTGTATTTGTTCTGGGAATTCGAAGGACAGATATAGCGGATTGTTTGGCAGGATTAGCAGAAGGGATTGTTATGGTGATTATGGCCAGATTAACAGGGGGAGTGATCGGAGAAGGCGACGGAAGAGTATTTTGTTCCATTGGTCTTTTGGTAGGGGCTTTCGCTGGAATAAAAGTACTCCTTTGGGCCTGTGTAATAGGAGGAATTTATGCCCTTTGTATTTTGTTTAGTAAGAAAGGAAACGGAAAGACGACATTTCCTTTTTTACCATTTATGATGGCGGGCTATATTGTGTATGAGGTATCAAGGGGATGAAAAAGAAAATCTGGAATAATAAAGGGATGATAACAGTTGAAGCAGCCTTTTTAATACCTTTTTCTATCATGATTATCATGGTGTTAGTTTGGATGGGATTTTTGCAATATAACAGGAACGTTATGACGCAGGCTGCCAGCATGGCCGTTATGGAAGCCTCCTATTTTGCGGACCTTGATAATGATGAACTATTAGAAAAGATGATTAAGAGATTTGAAGAACTGGTACGGGACAATCTGGTTTGTGTGGAAGATCTTCAAGTAGAAGGGGAAGTAAAATACAGTGAAATAACACTTACGGTAACTGGTGAAATGGAGGTTCCGGGAATTGTCTTTTTAACGGATGGCTATACCACAGGTCCTTGGGATTTGTCTGTGGAAAAAAGTGCTTCCAGGGTAAGAAAGAGCATGGTTGTTCGAACGATTAAAATTGCAAGTGATTATCTGCATAGAGAAGAGTAGAAAAGGAGAGAAAATGGAATTCAATATACAGTATAAAAGAGGCGCACATCACAATTATCTGGTATTACCCTGCGAAGAAGAGAAGGATTACCAGTTTGGAATGTTTACAGAAAATAAGGTACCGGGGCTCCTATCCGCAGAGGTCAGAATGAATAATGGAATAGAGGAGCTGTATTATGAGATAAGTTCCTTACAGCCACTTTACCGGTTATATGAACATAAAGGAATGGGGACAGGAGATTATAAAAAATTTATAAGAGGGTTAGTGAAGGCATTTGAAGGCATTGAGGAATTTCTTTTAGATGAGACAAAAGTAATGTTGGAACCAAAATATATTTTTATGAATCCGGAGTCCGGTGAGGTTCGGCTTTTGTTTTATCCCTATAACCAGCAGGAGGAAGGGTTTTTACGATTAACAGAGTATTTTATGGACCATGCACAACATGATGATGGAGCCGCTGTTAAAATAGCGTATGATGCTTATAAGCTTGTGAGGCAGGAAAACTTTGTTATAGGGGATTTTAGAGAGCTGCTGGAAAGAAGTGAGAACTATGTAAGTCAGGATAGAGAGTCTCAAAGTGAGCATGGTGGATTTAAAGAGGACGAGGAATCTTCTTTCGATAGTACTTATAAAGAAGACAGAGAAGATGAGATAGAACGCACTCGTGAAGAAACTAAAAACATTGTAAATGAAGAAATAGAAATGGAGCCTGATGCGCCGAAAGAAGAAAAGAGAACGATGGGACTATTTAAGTCTGCAAAAAAGAAAGAAGAAAAGAAGAAAGGCGGCTTATCGAAGTTAGCAGGCTTTTTATTAAAGCCGAAGGAGGAAGAGGAAGAAATAGAAGAGAAAGAGGAAGAAAATATATATACAGAAAAAATTTTTGCTCCTAAAAATATGATAGTGGAAGAAAAGAAGGCGACCCCAGCACCGCCTAAGGAAGAGTACGGCAAAACAACTTTTTTTGAAAATCTTGAAGAGGAAGAGGAAAGAGTGCTTCGTCAGACCAACAAAGGGAAAGAACACACTTTTAATCTGGAAAATCTTCCAAAGACATTGGGAAAGCTGGAAGAGTCTGTGGACTATTGCGTACGAGATGGTTCCATCAGTCGTATCCATGCCAGATTTGTAGAGAAGAATGGTCGTATATATGTGGAGGACTGTAATTCAACGAATGGAACTTTTGTAAATGGCGTTCGATTAAACGAGGAAGAGAGTGTCCTCATTGAGGCAGGCGATGAACTTCGTTTTGGGAAAGTAACATTTCTATATAATTAATGGATAAGGCCAGCGCTGTCTGGTCTTTTTCAGTGAGAAAAGGAATCTTATGTTATAATAGAGAGGATGTTTTTTTAAGAGGTATGGAAAATGTCTTATAAGTCAGAAAATGTTCTGGAAACCTTTTCTTTTAAGGATGCCTATATTACCCATTTAGAATTTGACGGGAAACAAATGGATATTGCACTAGATGGTGTAATTATTCGGGCAGAAAATGAGAATAATGCTAATTTTACGGATAGCTATGCGAAGGGATTTGTACTTTCTTTAGAGGATGTTCAGATAAAAGGGGCATATAAAGAAGGTTTTAAGTATTATGATGCCAACGATGTACTGCTTAGAGAAGTCCCAAATGAGGATATGGAAGTCAGTGCATTTCTTAAACTTTTGAAGTCCCTGGAAGAACCTTATTTTTATGGTGTTAAAAAGCTTACAAGTGAAGGGGAAGACTATTCCTATGAATTTGGTATAGAAGAGAGATGCGAACTGGAGGCAGGAAGTACGTATTGGTTCCAGGTGCAATATAAAAGTGCTGTTACTACCTGGGAGGGATATCTCAACAGGGTACAGTACTAAAAGAAAAGGGGAAAATAAATGAAAAAAATTGGAAAGTTGTTTTTGGCATTTGCTGCGATGTTTGCCACCCTTATGGTTTATGGTGCGGTTAAAGCAGAAGCGGCAAATAATGTCATCGTTGCAGGACAGGTGGTTAGCGATGATACGGCGGGACTTAATTTAACTGGCGCACAAATAGCAGACCTTAACCAGTTTGTTACGGAACTTGCCTTACTTCCTAATTTATCCTATGTGGATTTAAGCAATAGTAACTTATCTAACGAGCAGATGGAAACCTTACAGAACATCTTCCCACAGGTTAAATTTGTATGGGTTGTACATATGAAGCATTGGAGTCTTCGTACGGATACTATCGCATTCTCTACCTATCAGTGCTCCATGCCTGCGATTGCATTAGATAATGATGATATCCAGGTATTAAAGTATTGCAAGGATCTTTATGGATTAGATGTTGGACATAACCACATCACCGATATGTCTGTTCTTCGGAACTGTCCAAATCTTCGTGTGTTAATTATGTCCTCTAACAACTGGCTTACGGATATTAGTCCTGTGGCAGATCTTCCTAATTTAATGTATTTTGAAGTATTTTGTACTAGAGTTAGTGATTTAACACCCCTTGCTTACTGTGAGAATATTGTAGATTTAAATGTAAGTGTAATTTTCAGTAATATTAATAGCATTGATCCACTTCTTCACTTCCCTAAGTTACAGAGACTCTGGTTTACCCGTTCTGGTGTAAGTGATGAAGATAGAATGCGTCTTCAGGCAACCTATCCCAATGTTCAGATGAATTGGACTACTACATATTCCATTGAAGCCGGTTGGAGAACCCATCCCAGATATTATGCATATCGTGCAATGTGGAAGAACAATTCCGTAGAAGGCGAATTTGCAACGACCATTAATGATTACAATGTTACCTTAATGCGTCAGAACAGAGACTTAATCTTTGATCCTGTATATTATGTACAGATGAATCCAGATGTAGCAGCTGTTGTTGGAACAGATCCTGATAAACTGTTTGACCACTATATGGTATATGGAATCTGGGAAGGAAAGGCAGCAAGCCCTTACTTTGACCTTGCAACCTATATCAATACCCACCCTGGATGTGTGGAGGCATATGGTACCTACATTCCCAGATATCTTGGTGCTTTCATCCGCGAAGTAAAGGGTATGTAATATATAACAGTAATGTTCTGAAAGTCCCTGCTTATGCGGGGACTTTTTAGAAAATAAAAAAATAAGGAGACAATATTATGAAGTTAGAAGGAGCAAATGTAGGAAAGACCTGCCGCGTACATTATAAAGGAACTTTTGATAATGGAGAAGAATTTGATTCCTCCTATAAGAGAAACAAACCATTAGAATTTGTTTGTGGCGCAGGACAGATGATCGTAGGTTTTGACAAGGCTGTAGCAACCATGGAGATTGGGCAGACCGTTCAGATTCATTTAATGCCAGAAGAGGCTTATGGTCCTTCCGACCCGGAAGCTATTTTGGATATTCCCTTAGCGCAATTACCTGGCGCAGAGAAGTTAGCGGTAGGACAGAAGGTTTATTTGCAAAATGAATATGGTCAGCCTTTTGGCGTAGTGGTACTGGAAAAGGATGACAAACATATCGTATTAGATGCCAATCACGAAATGGCAGGTAAAGAACTGAATTTTGAGATTACTTTGGTAGAGGTAGAGTAAGGGTAGAAGTACCATAATGTACCCAAAGTAAGAGAAGGGTTTGTTCTCGTAGGCTCTTGCTCCTATAATTGAAAAAAGGGCAAAAGAAAGAGGTGTGTTCATGAAGGTTACAGAAAATAAGGATGTGAATATTGCAAATACCGTTAAAGAAGGATTAAAGAGAACGGGTGGATACTGCCCTTGCAGAGTTGAGCGAACGCAGGATACGAAATGTATGTGCAAAGAATTCAGAGACCAGGTTGCTGACCCGGAATTTGAAGGATTTTGTCATTGTATGTTGTATTACAAAGAAAAATAGAAAGGGGATAGAAGATGGCTGAGATTAAAGTTACAAAAGATAACTATGATGTAGAAGTAACAGAGTCTGCACTTCCCGTGTTAATTGATTTCTGGGCAACCTGGTGCGGTCCATGTCAGATGTTAGGTCCGGTTGTTGCTGAACTTGCTACGGAGTTAGAGGGAAAAGTAAAGGTATGTAAGGTAAATGTAGATGAAGAACCAGAGCTTGCAGCCAGGTTTCAGGTATCCAGTATTCCCATGCTTGCAGTTGTAAAAGAGGGAAAAGTCGTAAAAACCTCTATTGGTTATCAGCCAAAAGACTCTGTATTACAGTTATTAGATTAAATGTTACGAAGAAGGAGACGCGGTCTCCTTTTTTGATGGTAAAAACTATTATTAAAGAAAGCGTGGTATAATTTAGAAAGCAATTAGTTTCATTTTGAAGTAAGAAAGGCTAAGGTGACGCAAAATGCAAGAATTTTTTGTGAGTCATATGGGAATTATTATTCCTGTACTTGTTGTTGTTCTTATTATATTAATTCTGCTTTTATCTGGATATGTAAAGGCATCCACCGATGAGGCATTTATTATCACAGGTCTTCGTAAGAAACCCAAGATTTTAATTGGTAGAGCAGGTGTAAAGATTCCTATTTTTGAAAAGAAGGATGTTTTGAATTTACAGCTAATCCCGATTGATGTAAAAACAAGCTCCGCTGTACCGACCGCAGACTATATTAACATTAGTGTAGATGCAGCAGTCAATGTGCAGGTTGGTAATTCTCCGGAGATGATTGAAAAGGCATCCAGAAACTTCTTAAATAAGAAGACAGAATACATCGCACATGTTGCAAGAGAAGTATTAGAAGGTAATATGCGTGAAATTGTAGGTCAGATGAGACTAGAAGATATGGTTTCAGATCGTCAGAAGTTTGCGCAGCTCGTAAAAGATAATGCAGAGCCAGATCTTGCAGGGATGGGTCTTCAGATTATTTCCTTCAATGTGCAGAACTTTGTAGATAATGATCATGTAATCGAGAATCTCGGTGTAGATAATGTTGTAAAGATTTCCAAGGCAGCAGCCATAAGTAGAGCAGAATCTGAAAGAGATATCGCGATTGCAAAAGCACAGGCTGATAAGGATGCTAATGATGCACAGGTAGCTTCTGAAACAGAAATTGCAATTAAGCAGAATGAACTTGCAATTAAGCAGGCAGAACTTAAAAAAGAAGCAGATATTAAACGTGCCGAAGCGGATGCAGCAACCTCTATCGAAGCAGAAAACCAGCGTAAAACCATCGAGGTTAACAGAACGAATGCAGATATTGCTCGTCAGGAAAGAGAAATTGAGTTAAAGCAGAAAGAAGTATCTGTTACAGAACAGGCGCTAAATGCAGAAATTAAAAAGAAAGCAGAAGCAGAAAAGTATCGTAGAGAACAGGAAGCAGAGGCAGGCTTAATCGAAAGAAAGAAGTTAGCAGAAGCTGAGAAGTATGAGATGGAACGCGCCGCAGAAGCAAGAAAAGCGCAGGCAGATGCTGATATGTATGCAAAGCAGAAGGAAGCAGAGGGTATTGCTGCCGTGGGCCGCGCAGAAGCAGAAGCGATTGCCGCAAAGGGTAAAGCGGAAGCAGAAGCGATGGAAAAGAAGGCAGAGGCTTATGCTAAGTATAATAGTGCTGCTGTTACTGAAATGATTATTAACCAGTTACCTGCGATTGCAGAAGCAGTTGCAAGACCTATTTCTTCTATTGATAAGGTTACGGTTATTGATTCCGGAAATGGTGAGGGAGGCGTATCCTCCGTAGGTGGTTATACACCCGCTGTTCTTGCGAAGGTAATTGAGTCTGTAAAGGAGACCACAGGTTTTGATCTTACAGAAGTGATGAAGGCACAAACTTATGATGCAAAGGTAACAAAGAATGTTAATTTTTCTGGTATTCCTTCTGGAACAGTAGACAAAGAGGTTGTAGAAACTGTGAAAGAAAAGATGACAGAAGAGACCGTTACGAATATTGAGGAATAAATAGAAAACGGAACGTATTTTTAGAGCAATCACTGGGTGTGGTTGCTCTTTTCTTATGATTAATGGACTAAGCAAAGAGGTATTATGAGAAGAATTGTAATTCTTTCAGATAAGCAGGTGAAACGAATTTATTACAGACATATGGTAGAAGATTTCCCGGATAGTGAGAGAAAACCCCTATTTATGATTGAGAAAGGACTTCGAAATGGTACCTATACATGTCTGGGTTTTCGAGAAGGAAGCGCCCTTTTAGGATATGCCTTCTTTCTAAGAACAGGAAAGCATTATCTTTTTGATTATCTGGCAGTGGTGCCGGAGAAAAGAAATGCAGGAATAGGAGCAGAATTTTTAAGGGCTCTAGCCTCCTATTACACAAAGGTAGGAAGTGTACTTGGGGAAGTGGAAGATCCGGAATATGCAAAATCGCAAGAGGAGAGGAAAGTGCAGGAGCGTCGTTATGCATTTTATCTACGAAATGGATACATAGATACAGGGATTAGAGTTTATTTGTTTGGTGTTCACTATCGCATTATTCAGATGAAAAAGGGGAGAAAATTCTCAAAGGAGGAACTTATTAAAATATATAAGAAACACTATATGTCGTTCCTGCCGTTTTACTTATATCTGCCCAACGTGAGGGTAATAAAATAATTATGTAAAAGAACTATGTAAATTGACCCATCAGGTCAGTAAACATAAGAACAAAAAGCGGATAACATAAACTTGCAGGAAGCCGTCAAATCCGTCATTTTGAAAGGATGAAGGTAATAAATGATAAGGTCAAGAAAAAACTATATATTGTGATATCTTTGCGGTCTTTTTTATTATGTAATACTGTAATGTTTACTATTATTGACCTAATAAGTGTTAATGTATATAATAGTAAACATATATAATAAGAAGCATTGAGGATTGGGAATGAAAAAGGCAGCTTACAATATTTTACCGGCAACGGAAGAGATCTTAAAAACATTAGGAGAACAGATAAAATTGGCACGTTTAAGACGAGATCTTCCAGTTGAATTGATAGCTGAAAGAGCTGGAATAAGCAGAGCATCTTTATGGAAGGTGGAGTCTGGTAGTCCTGCTGTGGCGATTGGTATATATGCAGCTGTTTTACATGCTATAGGTGGGATGGATAAGGATTTACTTTATGTTGCCAAAGATGATGAAATGGGTAGACAAATGCAAGATTTTAACCTATTGACTAGAAAGCGCGCGACTAGGAGGAAGAGCTGATGAAATTAGGAGAAAAAATAATATATGTTTATGACAGCTTTTCTGAAAGAGAGCCAATTTTACTTGGAAAATTGTATGTTGGAGTTGTAAAAAGCGGGGAAACGTATTCGTTTGAGTTTGATAAAGAATGGTTAATGAAGCAAGGATTATCCACGCAGATTGATCCTGATTTGCAGCCATTTGGAGGAAGGCAATTCCCGTCTGGAAAAAATATTTTTGGACTATTTGCGGATGCCTCACCTGATAGGTGGGGACGTGTTCTTATGAATAAAAGAGAACGTATATTGGCAGAAAAAGAAGGACGAAAGCCAAGGAAATTATATGATAGTGATTATCTTCTTGGGGTATATGATGAGACTAGAATGGGAGGACTTCGTTTCAAATTGGAACAAGATGGCCCGTTTGTTTCTGATGATAGGGAAACTGCAACACCACCTTGGACATCTTTAAGAACGTTGGAAGAAGCTTCTAGAAATTTGGAAAAGGATGAAGGTGAAAAGATAGAGAAATGGCTATACCAACTTATTAGGCCAGGATCATCACTGGGTGGAGCTAGACCAAAAGCCACTGTTGTAGATAAGCAAGGTCAGTTATGGATTGCTAAATTTCCATCAAAAAATGATGAGAATGATACAGGAGCATGGGAAAAGGTAGTTCATGATTTAGCCAAAATGTGTGGATTGAATGTACCAGAATCAAAACTAGAAAAATTTTCTAAATTTGGAAGTACATTTCTGGTTAGACGTTTTGACAGGGATGGCGAAAGAAGATTTCATTTTGCATCAGCAATGACATTACTTGCGAAAACGGATGGTGCATCAGCGGCAGATGGAACGAGTTATCTTGATTTAGTAAGTTTTATAAAATCAAACGGTTCTAATCCGAAAGCTGATTTGCTGGAATTATGGAAAAGAATTGTATTAAATATGCTGGTTACAAACACAGATGATCATTTAAGAAATCATGCAATGATGTTCTCAAAAAAAGGATGGGCATTATCTCCGATGTATGATGTAAATCCTGTTCCATACGGTGATGAATTGTCTCTTCTTGTAGATGATAGGGACAATAGCATCTCTCTTAAATTAGCAATGGGCATAGCCCATCGATTCGGCATTTCAGAAGAAACTGCTAAGCGTATAGCAGAAGAAATGAGTCAAGTGGTAAGAGATAATTGGGAACATCTTGCAAAAGAGTATGGACTCACTCGTGGTCAGATTGAATATATGAGACCTGCATTTGAGGAATGCTACAAGGATATAGAATAGATTTGTATTGGAAAACAGACAATAATCAAGAATTTAAAACTATTTAATGCATCGGGGTGACGCGATTCGAACGCGCGGCCTCTACGTCCCGAACGTAGCGCTCTACCAAACTGAGCCACACCCCGTAAAACCTTGTATATCGTACAATAAAGCCATTTTATTGTCAACGAGAACAAGGCAAGATAAATTTATGCATTTTGACACATCATAGATAAGACGTGGGTAGCATACATAGAAAAACCACTACGATTTTTCTTGAATTCATCAGAGAGCTCAAAGAAGATTTCTTTGGAAGCATAATCTCTTTTGAAGAAAGGGGTAAAAAGGGGTTCCCACTGTTGCAAATATAAGGACTGCTTTCTGGTATAGCAGTTGGCTGCGGTGGCCTGTACACGGTGTTCCTTATCTACAAAGGATGCAACAGATTTATGCATAGCCATATCTTCGGCAGGAAGATAATAGTAATTCTTGTAGCCAGAATAGAAAAACTTCATCTCTTCCTCATATAAAGGAATTTTGAGTGATGCCTCTTCACCATTTCCGGAGAAATAGCAGCCCATAGCATGGAAGGATATGGGTTTAGGAATAGGAGAAGATAAGCGAAGTTTTAGGATGATTTCCTGACAACGTTCCTTATTGCTATTTAAATAATAACTAGCCTTTGCACCCGTAACACGAGGTTCTGATGTGAACAAATCCGTATAAGAAAGGATGGACATAAGGGGAAGCATGCCTTTTAAATCTTCTAAATTATGAAGCATAATATTTCTATAAGCTTCTTCGCTTCCACTGATCACATAATCATGATACTGGCTAATCAATTCTCTGCCGGAATAGATGTCTTCTCGATATATACCTAAGAACTGCTCCACTGTTTTTTGTTTTCCGTCCATAAGTCCCAAAATGTTCTTATAGGGGAGTAGTCTTTTATAGATATCAATTCCTGTAAAATCATCAAAATTCTCAGAAAGATTGTAACTCTCACATTTTGCTAAAAGAAATGGAATATCAAAGCGATTGCCATTAAAGTGAATGAGAAATTTATAATCTTTAACAAATTGAAAGAACGTATGCAAAATACTCAGTTCTTCTTCATAAGTATCTGCGAGCCACTGAATGGCATGCCAGGTTTCTTCACGATAATAAACCGCACCAATCAGATAGAGATTGGAGGAACGAGGGGAGAGACCTGTTGTTTCTATATCAAGGAACAGGATTTCCTCTGGATTTGTAATATTTTCTATGGGATAAGAGGGTTTTAAATCCTCTAAATCGGTAATGATAGTCTTCATGCATTCAGCTCCTAAGGGTGGCCATAAACCAAAACTATTTTATCATATTTACATGGTTTTATGGAATTAAAGAAAAGAATAATACAGTCCGAAATAAAGTATAGAGAAGATTCACTAAAGGAATTCTGTAAGAAGGATATACATATGCAAATTCAATTTCCAGAACATAAGAATGGTATTTTGATTGGCCAGCCAGTGGCACAGGGTTATGAAAAGCTTAAAAAAGAGGATGAAGTAGCCAGTGTTTCATCTGGTGCTGTTTTTGCGCCATCCATAGCCCAGGGCGTGCCGGAAAAAGATGTTAAAGCAGGGCTTAGCGCAGAAGATGTTATGGCAAAAGCGTCCGTGATGGATGTGGAAAATACAAAGAATTTGCTGACGGTTGTAGGTGCAAGTGTTTCTCCAGAGGAATTATCAGAAATTGAGAAGAACGGATTTCATCCCGGAGAGTTGAAACCGGAAGAGATGGTTACGATTACAGATGAAATACGTGCAACCCTGGCAGAAGCAGGTGTAACCATTCCAGGATATAATGATGATTTGTCCATGGAAGTACTGACAGAGATTGCAGGTTCGGTAAGTGCTGCGAATGCGCTTGCAGAAGCATTTAGAACCTATCAGGTTCCCCAGACAGAGGAAAATGCAAGGGAAGCTGCCCAGGCAGTAGAACTCGGCAGAAGTTTGTCCGACCTATCTACGGATGCAAAGCTTTTTCTTGTAGAGAATAAGTTGGAACCAACCATAGAAAATTTATACACTGCACAGCATAGTGGCTATGCAAAAAGTGCGCTTCCGCAGTCCAAGGTACCGGAGGAACTATTAAAGGATACACTGGTTCGTTTTGGCTATGAGGGTACAGAGGATAATGTATTAGAAGCCAAAAGCCTTCTTTCTTCTGGAATCGGCCTTACAAAGGAGAATTTTGATGCCCTAAAGGAGCTGGACGCGATTGATTTGCCAGCTAGCCAAAATGATTTATATGAAATGGCAGCGAGGGGCTTAAAAGATAAAGGTAGCGCAGTTTCTGGTGATGCACTAAATAAAGAACCTCTTGTAGAAAAAGCAGCTCGCCTGGTTGTAGCGGCTAATTCTATTTCAGATTCTGCAATTTTAAGAACGGTGGAACAGGAAGAGCCTCTTACCTTAAAGAATCTTATTAAACAGGAAGAGGTGTTTTCGGGAGAAGAGCCTGTGCTTCCAGAAAAAGCATTATCTGCCAAACGTCTCCTGGAAGAAGTAAGACTCTCTCTTACCGTAAGTAGCACATATACCTTATATAAATTGGGTATTCAGGTAGACACAAAGGAACTATCTTCTCTTGTGGAGGATTTAAAAGCGGTAGAAGAGCATAAGGGTCAGGTCTTATTTGGAAAAGAGGATGCTGCGGAGGAATATAAACTCTGGCAGAAGACCAACCAGGTTGCTGCTGCAATTCCTGCATTTCCGGAAGATACCGTTGGAATCCTGGGAAAATCAGAAAGCCAAAATGCTTTTTCTATGCTTCAGTTTAGAGGCGTTTCTCTTGCGACAGTAGCAGAAGAAGGCGCGCAGCTAAAAGAAGCTTATCAGAAAGCAGGAACACGTTATGAGACGATGATGACAAGTGTTCGTTCTGATTTAGGAGACAGTATTACAAAGGCATTTCGAAATATTCCGGATCTTCTTTCGGAAAATGGTTTTGCAGTAAATGAAGAGAATGAAAAGGCCACCCGTATTCTTTCCCGAAATGGTATGGAAATTACGGCGGAGAATTTAGAAGAAGTAAAAGAAGCCAATCGACTTATGACCAGAGTCATTGAAAAAATGACACCGGCAGCCACCTTAAAGCTTATTCGAGAGGGAGAAAATCCTCTGCAGCTTACGCTTCAGGAATTAGAGAATAAGTTGGATCGTATGCCTGAGGCGGATTATAAAGAGCGATATGCCAGATTTTTAGTGCGATTAGAGGAACGAAATGAGATTTCAGAGGCAGAGAAGGAATCTTATATAGGAATTTACAGGCTGCTTCATACTGTAGAAACAAAGGACAGCAGTGCATTAGGAGCCGTACTAAATAAGGGTGAGGAGTTATCCTTTAAGAGTCTCCTCCGTTCTGTGCGAAGCGTTCGCCATGCAGGTATGGATGTATCCTTAGATGATCAAACCGGTATTTTGGACACGGTTATTACAAAGGAAAGCAGTATCACTATGCAGCTAGAAAGTGCTTTTGCCGAAGGTGGAAGCAGTAAGCAGCAGCAAAAGGAAACAGAGATTTTTGCCAAAGAAAAGATGCAGGAGCTACAAGAGGCAACCAGTGCAGTAGATGAGGCAGTGGAACTTCTGATAGAGAATGAATTACCGGCAACCATAGACAATTTAGCCGCAGCGAAGCATATGACGACAAAGCGGGGACAGAATTATAGAGATTTAAAGGAGTTAACCCGTAAAGCAGAAAGCCAGATTCCATTTGACCAGTTAAGCGAAGATATCCGAAACTCTATGGATGAAGCGGAAGAATTAAAGAAAGCATTTGAAGCCTTTACGAATGTTATGGAAGACACCATAGAGGGAGAAATGATGCATGAAGCCAGCCGTGTAGACCTGAAAGCTTTGCAGGCTGCGTTTAAAGAAATCCATTTGGCAGCAGATTTATCAAAGCAGGAGCATTATGAAGTGCCGATGGAATTAGGTGGGGAATTGACCAGTGTTTCTGTGCATATGAAGAAAGGTGCTGCGGGAGCTGAGATTTCCTATGAGACAAAAGATGGCGGTAAGGTCTTTGCCTCTATCAGACCGAAAGGGGAACAGCTATCTCTTACAATTTATGGAGAAAAGGCAGAGGATTTAGCGTCGCTTGCAGAAAAGGAAGCAAGCTTTAAGGAACACTTTACGGAATTTAGCGAAGTGCAGTTTGTAGAGATGGCTCATAAAAAACTAAATTCTACTAGTCATTTAGCCGAAAATAATATTGAAGGCGCCTCCAAGGATGGAAGCGAAGTTACTGGAAAGTTGTTATACCAAGCAGCGAAAGCGGTTCTTGAAGTAATAGCAGGTTAATCTCATGGATGAGTAAATAAGACGCGGTGAAACCCATAAAGGGCAGACCGTAGGGAGGTACGTCTATGAGAATTAATTATAATGAAACGGCAGTTCTTGCCAATAATGCCCTGAATAAGACAGATAAGAGTCTGGCTGCTTCTATTCAGCGTTTATCTTCCGGATTAAAAATCAATTCTGCAAAAGACAATCCAGCAGGTCTTGCAATCAGCAATCGTATGAATGCACAGATCCGTGGTCTTTCTGTTGCATCTAACAATACCAATGATGGCATTTCTGTTGTGGAGACAGCGGATGGTGCTCTTTCTGAAATTTCCAGTATTTTACAGCGTATGAGTCAGCTTGCGATTCAGGCCGGTGATGATGTTAAAACAGATGAAGACAGAGAACTCATCGATAAAGAAATTCAGCAGTTAAAGAATGAAGTAGAGCGTATCGCGAAGGATACGGAATTCAATGGTCAGCCTCTTTTAGACGGTTCCTTTGATTTAAAGGGATATACCGACAATGAAGATGTTAAGGTAGGAACTTATACAGAAGCAGTTCCCACAGGAAAATATACCATCGTCTATCCCATTACCGTAGATGCAAATGGTGTTGTGGATCCCAGCTGTATTGCTTCCGATCCCAAGCTTAGCGCACTTACAAATGTAAAGTTAGAGTATGAAACCGATGATAATGGAGACGGCTCTCTTTCTATTAAGGCCGACGGAGATTTTTATTTACGCATGCAGAATAAGGCATCCGTAAGCGGAGGTCCCGTGGAGGTGGATGTCACAGGAATTGGTTCTATGAAGATTCAGATTGGTGCCAATGAAAAGCAGGAGCTTGCCATTCGTATTCCTACCATTTCCTTAAAGGATATGGGAATTGATACATTAAGTATGAGAACGGTGGATTCCGCACAGAAAGGCATTGAACAGATTAAGGGCGCCCTTTCTTATATTAATGATGCGAGATCCCGTTTGGGTGCATACCAGAATCGTTTGGAGCATAATGCTTCTTCCGTAGAACTAACCAGTGAGAATATGACCTCTTCCTATTCCAGAATTATGGATGTAGATATGGCAGAAGAGATGACCCAGTACTCTACCTACCAGGTACTTTCCCAGTCTGGTATCTCCATGCTTTCTCAGGCAAATTCTCAGCCAGAACAGATTTTACAGTTGTTGCAGTAATTTAGTAGGACGAGCCTCATCATCTGGTGAGGCTTTTTTTGGAGAAAAAGAATGACCAGCGAAAAAACGAAGGAATATACTTTACGCATTACCTCTGCCAATCGGTCGGAACTGATTGTAATTCTCTGCGAACTTATGCTTACCTATGTAGAGGAAGCAAAGGAAGCTGCAAATGGGCAGGATTTTACCTTATATAAAGATGCCGTTATGCATGCAAAGGGTTGTGTGCGCCAGCTGATAGGAGCACTGAACAGAACCTATGACTTAGCAAACGCACTTTATGAATTATATCGATTTGCAGAGAGACAGTTGAATCTTGCACAGATCAAACAGGATTCCTCATTATTAAAGCCGGTTGAAGATATGTTTGAGAAACTAAAAGCGGCGTTTATGGAAATGGCAAAGGCGGATGATTCCCCTGCTGTTATGCAGAACACCCAGTCTGTATACGCTGGCATGACCTATGGAAGAGCTCATTTAAATGAAAATATGGCCAGCAGTTCTAATCGCGGTTTTTTCGCATAAAATAAGGAAATGTGGTATACTAGGGGGTGCTGAGACTGTATCAGCATCCTTTTTTAGTGAGTGAAGATAAATTATGGAAAAAATTGAAAAGGTAATTGCCTTAATCCCTGCTTATAATCCGGATGAAAAAATGTCCGATTTGGTTGCGGAACTAAAAGAAAAATTTGCACACATTCTTCTTGTTAACGATGGTTGCAGTAGTGACTATGATGCTATTTTTGCAGCACTGGCACCAGAAGCTGGAAGAGCAGTTACAGAAGCAGATGGTATCCTTTATAAGGATGGAACTACCATCTTCACAGGTCCGGATGGCGTTACGCTTTTAAAGCATAATGTAAATAAAGGAAAGGGACATGCCTTAAAGACCGGCATTACTTATATTAAGAATGCATTTCCCGAAGCGCTTGGCGTGGTTACTGCTGATGCAGATGGACAGCACAAGATGAAGGACATTGTAAACTGTTGTGATGCATTTTTAGAGAACCCTAAGGAAGCTATTTTTGGTTGTCGTGACTTTTATGGGGATACAGAGATTCCCGCAAGAAGTGTTTTTGGCAATCGTGTGACTTCCAGACTGATGAAGTTCTTCTGTGACATTAAGCTTTCTGATACCCAGACAGGACTTCGTGTATTACCCATGAGCAGAGCGGACCTGTTCCTTAATACGAAGGGCGAGCGTTATGAATATGAAATGAACTGTATCTTCGAGATGAAGAATGCAGAGCTTGCATGGAAGGAAGTACCTATTGAGGTAATTTACCTAGATGGTAATATTAGTTCTCATTTTAATCCATTTTTAGACTCCATCCGTATTTATAAAGTATTTTTGAAATTCTGTCTTTCCTCTGTGGGTTCGGCAGCTGTTGATATCGGATTGTTTGCATTATTTTCCTTCTTATTTGGAAGGATTATGCCAGACCCATTCTCTATATTTGGAAAGCTTGCCATTAGTAAAGCGAAGATGGTGCCTGCTACCAGTAATGTGTTGGCACGTATTTGTTCCGGTATATTTAATTATAGTGTGAATAAGGTAATCTTTAAGCATCGTGGAAAAGTGCGGGAAAGTGGTCCCAAGTACCTGCTTTTGTTCCTGGTTTCCATGACCATTGCAACAGCACTGGTTACCGTATTTACCAACCTTTGTGGAGAGAAGTACAGCATTCTCATTAAGATTCTTGTAGACTGTGTTATTTTCTTTGCAAATTATAAGGTGGAGCAGCTTTGGGTATTTAAAAACAAGAAGAAAGAAGACTAAATGAAGAAATCAATTGTAGGAATTATCGGAGCTATGGACCAGGAGGTGGAAGGTCTTATCGCTACTATGCAGGATAAGATGGTACATCGTAAGGCTGGTATGGAATTTTACAGAGGTACCCTTTTTGGAAAGGATGCTGTCGTTGTAAAAGGCGGGGTTGGAAAAGTATCCGCTGCGCTTTGTACCCAGATTTTAATTGATTGCTTCTATGTTACGATTGTTATAAACACCGGTGCGGCTGGAAGTTTATCTCCTAACGTGAAGATTGGAGATATGGTGATTGCCACGGAACTTGTACAGCATGATATGGATTCCGTAGATTTTGGATTCCCCCTGGGTCAAATTCCATTCTTAGATACGTTTGCATTTGAAGCAGATAAGAAGATGGTTTCCTTAGCAGGAGAGACTGCTTTCGAATGTTTCCCAGACCTGCGGGTACACAAGGGTCGTGTATGTACGGGCGATGAGTTTGTTGCAAAGAAAGAGCGCAAGGAGTGGATTGTAAGTACATTTGGTGGTCTTTGTACCGAGATGGAGGGAGGCGCAGTAGCCCAGACCGCTTATCTAAATGGCATTCCCTTCATTGTATTAAGAGCCATTTCTGATGAAGCAGATGATAGTGCAACAGTTGATTTCCCTACTTTCAGTAAAAAAGCATCCGAAATCAGCATTGAACTTATTAAAGCAATGTTTGCGAAAATAGAGTAACTGATTTATCAAATGAGCGCCTGCGGGCGCTTTTTTTGTGGGATTGGAAATTTCGGACCATTTGTACCGGGTACGTTTGGTCCGATTTTGCTATTTTTGCCATTTGTACCGGGTACAAATGTTAAAATTGTGTAAAAACATATTGACATATGAATAATTGTTCATATATAATACAAACATATGAACAAGTGCTCATATATTGATGATATATTTTGGAGGATAAAAAGATGAAGAAAACGTATAAGATCGAAGTAGATTGTGCAAACTGTGCAAACAAGATGGAGGATGCAGCAAGGAAGGTAGAAGGTGTTATGTCCTGTACCGTAAACTTTATGGCTCTTAAAATGACGGTAGAGTTTGCAGAGGGTGCTGATGAGAAGACGGTTATGAAGGCTGTTGTAAAAGCTTGCAAGAAAGTTGAAGACGACTGCGAGATTTATCTGTAAGAGATTTTAAAAGAGATTGATTGTTGGAGGCTATATATGACAAGGAAGCAAAAGAAAATTCTCATTAGAATCATTGTTTCTACGGTGTTGTTAGCAGTATTAATGACACTTGAAAAATTAGGAATTTTGGAAAAACTACCTTTTTCAAGATGGACTTCCTTGGCATTATATCTCGTTCCTTATATTGTTATTGGTTATGATATTTTGAGAAAAGCTTTTAAGGGCATTATTAAGGGCCAGGTAATGGACGAAAGCTTTTTGATGGCCGTAGCAACCATTGGTGCGTTTGCGCTTGCAGAGTACGAAGAGGGTGCAGCGGTTATGCTCTTTTACCAGATTGGTGAATTATTCCAGAGCGTGGCCGTAGGAAAGAGCCGCAGAAATATCTCTGAACTTATGGATATTCGTCCAGACTATGCAAATAAGGAAATGGACGGAAAACTGGAAAAGGTTGATCCGGATGAAGTAGCAATTGGAGATGTTATCGTAATCCAGCCTGGGGAGAAAGTTCCCTTAGATGGTATTGTTTTAGAAGGTGCCTCCTCTGTTGATACCAAGGCATTAACGGGAGAAAGTGTTCCCAGAAGTATAAAAGAAGGCGAAGAGATTATTTCTGGTTGTATCAATTTAACAGGTATCCTTCGTATTCAGGTAACCAAAGAATTTGGGGAATCTACCGTAAGTAAGATTTTAGAATTGGTGGAGAATGCATCTTCCAGAAAATCAAAATCCGAGAATTTTATTTCCAGATTTGCAAAGGTTTATACGCCAGTAGTTTGTATCAGTGCACTAGTTCTCGCTGTATGTCCTCCTGTTGTCAGAATTCTTATGAAAGCGGCAGAAGGTCCTATGTGGGGCGCGTGGGTTCTTAGAGGATTAACCTTTTTAGTAATCAGCTGCCCTTGCGCTTTAGTAATCAGTATTCCGCTTTCTTTCTTTGCGGGAATCGGTGCTGCCAGCCATGCAGGTATTTTGGTAAAGGGCTCCAATTATTTGGAGAGACTTGCCGGAACAAAAATTGCTGTGTTTGATAAGACAGGAACCATTACAAAGGGTGAGTTTGCGGTAGAGAGTGTGCATCATAATACAGCAGAGGATAAAGAAATATTAAGACTTGCTGCTTATGCAGAATGTGCTTCCTCACATCCAATCGCAATTTCGCTTAGAACGCATTATGGAAAAGAAATTGACCGAAATGCTGTAACAAATTATGAAGCCATTAGTGGAGAAGGAATTGTAGCGGACATTGAAGGAAAGAAGGTTGCTGTAGGAAATGAAAAACTCATGCAGCGTGTTGGTGCAGAGGCGATTTCCTGCTCTCACACGGGTACCATCGTACATGTTGCTGTGGATGGAAAATATGAAGGACATATTCTGATTACCGATGGATTAAAAGAAGGCAGTAAGCAGGCTATTAGCGATTTAAAGAGAGCAGGACTTAAAAAACTGGTGATGCTGACGGGTGACGCTAAAAAGGTGGGAGAGGCCGTAGCAAAGGAAGTTGGTATGACGGATGTTTATACTGAACTTTTACCGGGGGATAAAGTGCAGGAGGTTGAAAAACTGATTGCAGAAAAATCCGAAAAAGAAACGCTTCTCTTTGTAGGAGATGGCATCAATGATGCACCGGTATTAACTAGAGCGGATGTGGGTGTTGCCATGGGCGCGTTAGGCGCAGATGCAGCCATTGAGGCAGCAGATGTGGTTCTCATGGATGATGATCTTAGGAAACTGGTAACGGGTATTCGAATCTCCAAGAAGACACTGCGCATTGTATATGAAAATATTGTGCTAGCCCTTCTTGTAAAACTGATTTGCCTTGTATTTGGTGCAATTGGATATGCAAATATGTGGTGGGCCATTTTTGCAGATGTTGGTGTAATGATTCTGGCAGTATGTAATTCAATTCGAGCTTTACGGGTGCCAAAGAATTAAGAGAGACGAGAGGTAAGTTATGGCAAAAAAAGAAAACTGCTGCTGTGAAGAACATGTAGTACACGAGGACTTGATAAAGAGAGTCGAGATGGGTATGCCCAGTGAGGACAGTCTCTATGATTTAGCAGAGCTGTTCAAGGTATTTGGCGATTCTACAAGAATACGTATCCTATACGTGTTATTTGAAAGTGAAGTATGCGTGTGTGACTTGGCTGAAACCTTACATATGACGCAGTCCGCTATTTCCCATCAGCTTAAAATTTTAAAGCAGAGTCACTTAGTTAAGAACCGAAGAGAAGGAAAGAGTATTTTTTACTCCTTAGCAGACGAGCATGTTCGACTGATATTAAATCAAGGAATGGAACATATTAACGAATAAATAAAAATGATATAATGAAAGCTATGAAAGCAAGGAAAAAAGGGATTGTATTTCTGGCTGCTTTTATATGGCTTGGACTCCTTAATTTTTCAGATGCCAGTCATATGAGTACCATTTTGGTAGCGGTAGCAGCGTTAATCCTTGAAAATGGCGAACAATCAGAATTTGAAAAAAGAGAAACCAGAGGGCTTCGTGTGCTCTCTGGCTTTTTGGCGTTTTTTGTGACGATAGCCAATTATAGTTTATATGACGGTCGCAGTATTTTTACAGTACTTCTCTATGTGGCTGGATTACTATTTGGTGGATACATCGTGTTTTTTAGTCTGACGAACAGTCTTTATAAACGTTTGCAGCATACAAAGGGTATCTGTATAGTTGCAAGTAGCAGCGAGCGCAGTCAGAAAGGAAAGTGTCTTGCATTTTTTCTTCCCTTTGGATGCATTGCTTTTGTGTACCTTGCGTACTTATTCTTAGCCGCCTATCCTGGCGCGATAACCAGTGACAGTGTGGATCAGTTAACCCAGATTAAAGATGGTGTTTATAATAATCACCATCCTTTTTATCACACGATGCTCATCCAGATCTTCTATCAGTTAGGCTATAAACTGACGGGTTCCAGTAATGCCGGCGCAGCATCTTACAGCATTTTTCAGGCATTGGCGATGGCGGCTATCTTCGCCTTCTCCGTTGAAACTTTATATGAGAAACACGTGCAGAAAAAATGGTTAGTTCTTTTGACCGCCTTTTATGCGCTGTCTCTTTATCATTTTTCTTATAGTGTGTATATGACCAAGGATACGCTCTTTGGTGGAATGTCTTTGCTTTGGTGTATTTTTCTGTATCGTATTTATGCGGAGATGGGAAAGAAGGTGCCGCTACTCATAGGATATGTATTTTCTTCCCTAGGGGTATGCCTGTTTAGGAATAATGGATTTTATGCGTTCTTTATTATCATTCTTGCACTTTTACTAACCATCAAAAAACAAAAGAAGGAAGTGGTAATTTCCACGATTGCAACCTTTGTGGTGGCTTATGTTCTGACGGGTCCTGTATTAAAAAGCATAGGAATTCCGCAGGGAGATATCTTAGAAAAATTAGCAATTCCTGAACAGCAGATTGCCAGAGTGATTGTAGAAGATGGAAATATAGCAGAAGAAGATCGTATGGAGCTGCAAAAGCTATTAGATTTTGATGTGATAAAAGGGGTATATGAACCCGGTTGTTCCGATAATGTAAAGAATTTTATTAGATGGTATGAAGCAACCGATATCCTGGAAGGAAATAAAGGAACTTATTTTAAGATTTGGCTTCGCATGGGATTAAAAAACCCCTGGACGTATGCGAAGGCCTGGATCGATGAAACCAAAGGATACTATAATGCGGGATATTATTCTTCCGAGATAACCTGTAACTACGTGGCAGGAAATGCCTGTGATGTATTTGAAGCGCCCAAAGTAAGGTGGCTGCACGAAAAGACCATTTCATTGCAGGTGTATTTAACGGAAAATAGTCGGCTTCTCCATGTCTTTGTAGAAAATGGGTTATGCACCTGGATATTTATGATGCTGTTTACCTTTGCCGTACTGGCAAGAAGAAAAGAATTCCTAATGCCGCTTCTTGCGCTTTCCATTGTAGCTTCTCTACTTATAGCAACACCGGTATTTAATGAGTTCCGTTATGTGTATGCCCTATACTGCATGTGTCCTTTTACCACAGGCACGATGTTACTAGGAAAACAGGAAGAAAAAATGATATAATGAATTGTTAAAATAATTTTGAAGGAGTTAAATATGATACAGGCAATTTATGAATGGGACCATAGTATTTTACAGGCTATGATGGAGATTTGGCAGACCGCTGCACACAGCTTCTTAAAGCCGTTTTTCATGACCATTACGCATCTTGGTGATAAAGGTCTTTTCTGGATTATTCTTTCTATTATTCTGATGTTCCCCAAAAAGACCAGAAGAACGGGTATCTGCTGTGCTTTTGCATTAGTAGGTTCTGTACTTGTAAACAATGCAATTCTTAAGAATCTCATTGCAAGACCCAGACCATTTAATTACTTTGGGGATGTAGAGTGTCTGATTGTAGATGCTGTAAATAAAGTAACGGATTTCTCTTTCCCTTCCGGACATACAGGAGCTTCCTTCTGCGCAGCAATCTGTATCTTTTTAAGAGAAAAGAAGCGTTTTGGTATTCCTGCTATGCTTTTGGCAGCACTCATTGCATTTTCCAGAATTTATATCTGTGTACATTATCCTTCCGATGTTATTGGTGGACTCATCACGGGTACACTCATTGGTGTAGTGGTATATCTGATTGACAAGAAGGTAAACTTCCAGGAGAAGTTTGAAAAGCTTTTTAGTAAGAAGAAAGCGAAATAATCCCAAACAAACTGTTTTAGGGAAAAGGAGAAGGTATGGAAAGTATTAGTTTACAGCGAATCATCGAGAAGATGAAGCTGAAGAACTGGACAGAAAAAGTTGATATAAGCGGCATCAAGATAACGCAGCCTGATATTAACCGTCCTGCTTTGCAGATGGCAGGGTATTTAGAACACTATGAGGCTGCATCTACGAGATTACAGATCATTGGTTTTGTTGAGTATTCTTATATGATGGCAAAGACAGAGGATGAGAGACGTGAGGTGTATGAGCAGCTCATGAGTTATCCGATTCCTGGATTTGTATTTTGTAGAGATTTGGAACCGGATTCTATCTTTATGGAAGTGGCGATTAAAAAGGGTGTACCGCTTCTTGGAACCAGTAAAGGTACCTCTGAATTCATGGCAGAGGTTATTCGTTGGTTAAATGCAAAACTGTGTCCCAGCATTACCATTCATGGCGTACTTGTTGACGTATTCGGTGAAGGCGTTCTCATTACGGGAGAGAGCGGTATTGGTAAGAGCGAGGCAGCGCTTGAACTTGTAAAGCGCGGTCACCGACTGGTGAGTGATGATGCCGTTGAACTACGAAAGGTATCAGAAGACACGCTCATCGGTTCCGCACCAGAAGTTACCAAGCATTTTATTGAACTGCGTGGTATCGGTATTGTGGATATTAAGACGATGTTTGGTGTATCTTCTGTCAAAGAGCATCAGGAAGTGGATCTTGTAATCCAGCTTGAAGAGTGGTCAAAAGATACAGAATATGACAGACTGGGTATGGAAGAGAATTATATAGAATATCTTGGCAATAAGGTTGTATGTCATAACATTCCGATCCGTCCCGGTAGAAACATTGCAATCATTGTTGAGTCAGCAGCAGTAAATCACCGTCAGAAGAAGATGGGATATAATGCCAGCCAGGAATTCTTTAAACGTGTGCAGGCAAATTTCATGAAACCACAGGAAGACTAGTGTAAAAAGGAAGGTATCTTATGAGCAAAGTAGTATTTGGTGTTGATTTAGGTGGAACCACAGTAAAAATGGGATATTTTACTCCTGAAGGGGAAGTGGTAGAAAAGTGGGAAATTGTTACCCGTAAGGAAGACGCTGGTAAGCATATTCTTCCAGACATCTGCAAGTCTATTAAAGAGAAAATGGAAGAAAAATCCATTGCAAAGGCAGATGTAATTGGTGTTGGTATCGGTGTACCTGGCCCCGTAGATGGCAATGGTGTAATTTACAAAGCAGCGAACCTTGGCTGGGGCGTGTTCTCCATTAAGAACCAGATGGAGGATTTGCTGGAAGGCATTAAGGTAGAAGCAGGTAATGATGCAAACGTTGCTGCTCTTGGAGAAATGTGGAAGGGTGGCGGTAAAGGCCACAAGAATATGGTTGCAGTTACCTTAGGTACTGGCGTTGGCGGCGGTATCATTTTAGATGGAAAAATCTTAACTGGTGCAACGGGTGCTGGTGGTGAGATTGGTCATATTCATGTAGAAGATGCAGAAACCGAAGTTTGTGGTTGCGGTAATTGTGGCTGCTTAGAGCAGTATACTTCTGCAACCGGTATCGTTCGACTGGCAAATAGAAGACTTGCAAAGGATGACAAGGCAAGCGTACTACGAGGCGGCGAAATTACAGCAAAGACAGTATTTGATGCAGTAAAAGAAAAGGATGAGCTTGCTTGTGAGGTGGCAACCCAGTTTGGTGTATATCTTGGAAAGGGTCTTGCAGCTGTTGCTTGTGTAGTAAATCCTGAAATCTTTGTTATCGGTGGTGGTGTGAGTAAAGCAGGCACCGTTCTTATCGATTATGCAGAAAGCGAATACAAGAAGCATGTATTCCATGGAAGCCGTAATGCGCAGTTTGCACTTGCAACGCTTGGCAACGATGCAGGCATCTATGGTGCAGCAAAGCTTGTGATTGGAGAATAATGGTGGAGGGAAGATTCCTTCAAAATGAACAAATGAGCAGGCACACTACCTTTCGGGTGGGTGGGCCTGCTTCTTATTTTGTTACAGCTGAAAATGAAACTGAATTAAGAGAAGCAATCGCTTTTGCAAAGGAGAAGAAGCTTCCTTATTTTCTCCTTGGTAATGGCAGCAACCTACTCGTTTCCGATAAAGGATATGAGGGGGTTGTGATTAAGCTTGGTGGTAAATTCTTGGAAGTTACCGTAGAAGGGGAAAAGATTTATGCCGGAGCTGCAGCGATGTTAACGAATGTATCAGCGTTAGCGTTAAAAGAGAGCCTGGCTGGTCTTGCCTTTGCCTATGGTATTCCTGGAACCATAGGCGGTGCGATTTATATGAACGCAGGTGCTTATGGCGGTGAGATGAAAGATATCGTAGAGTCGGTTACCATTCTCGCCGGAGAGGACATTAAAGTAGTGCCTGCTAAGGAGATGGCATTTGCGTATCGGGAAAGTATTCTGAAAAAGGGATTAGACGGGATTGTTCTTTCCTGCGTTCTTTCTCTTCAAAAAGGAGATCCCGAAGAAATACAATCGGTAATGGATCAGAATATGGCATCTCGAAAAGAAAAGCAGCCATTAGAATATCCTTCTGCTGGTTCAACTTTTAAAAGACCAGAAGGATACTTTGCGGGCAAACTCATTTCCGACGCTGGATTAAAAGGTTATCAGGTTGGAGATGCACAGGTGTCAGAAAAGCATGCAGGTTTTGTAATAAATAGGGGAAGTGCAACGGCTGCGGATGTCGACACGCTTATGAAGGATGTGGCCGAAAAAGTATTTGCATTATATGGGGTTACCCTTGAACCAGAGGTTCTTCGATTGGGCGACTTTTCATAAAATAGGTGGATTATGCGATTTGTCATTGTAACAGGAATGAGCGGTGGTGGAAAACGTACCGCGATGAAAATGTTAGAAGATGCGGGATATTATTGTGTAGATAATATGCCCCTTCCTTTGGTGGATAAATTTGCAGATTTAATGGTTAGTCCCGGCAGTGAAATGGAGAAGGTTGCGCTTGGACTAGATGCCAGAGCGGATGCAGATTTTCGTGCATCTGAAAAGATATTAGAAGATTTAAAGGCAAAGGGAATTGCGTATGAACTTGTCTTTATGGATGCTTCCGATGAAGTATTATTAAAGCGATATAAGGAAAGCCGCCGTCTTCACCCACTGGCTATGAATGGTTCCGTAGAAGACGGTATTTTGCGGGAACGGGAGATTTTCAAAAACATTATTAAGAAAGCAGATTATGTTTTTGATACGTCTAACCTTCTTACGAGAGTTTTGCAGGAAGAATTAGACAAGATTTTTGTGCAGAACGAAGAATACAATAATCTAATGCTTCGCGTAGTATCGTTTGGATTTAAGTATGGCATATTAGCGGATGCAGACTTAGTGTTTGATGTTCGTTTCTTACCCAATCCATTTTATTTTGATGACCTTAAGAAAAAGACGGGAAACGACAGGGAAGTACAGGACTATGTTATGGGATTTCCAGAGTCGAAACAGTTTATGGAGAAGCTAACGGACATGCTTATTTTTCTTATTCCAAACTATATTAGTGAAGGAAAGCATCAGCTAGTCATTGGAATTGGTTGTACAGGTGGCAAACACAGAAGTGTAACACTGGCGAATGAACTGTTTCATGCGATGAAGGATAAAGGGAATTACGGAATCAGTATAAGTCATAGAGATTTGGATAGAGGGTAGAGAGATGTCATTTTCCAGCGATGTGAAGGCAGAACTTGAAAAGAAAATGAAGCCAGACCCTTTAAGTCTCAAAAGCTATCTTCAGAAAATGTTTATCAAAACGGGTTCTATCAGTGATCCGCAGAAAAGCTATCACCTGGAATTTGTATGCAAGGAAGAGGCTGCGGCGAGTCAGCTCATCAACGTTCTTAAAAGCTATGAGATTGTTGCAGGGATGACCACGCGAAAAAATCATTTTGTGGTTTATGTTAAAGGCGGCGAAGCAATCGTTGATTTTCTAAATATCGTAGGTGCGCATAAAGCACTTATGGATATGGAAAACGAGCGAATCCTAAAAGAGTATGCAAACAAGATTAATCGGCAGGTAAACTGTGAGGCAGCGAATGTTGCGAAAGTGACAGATGCAGGACAGAAGCAGATTAAAGCGATAGAAAGTATTATTGAGAAGAGAGGGATTTCCTATCTTCCCGAAAATTTGCAGGGAATTGCAAAGCTTCGTTTGGAAAATCCAGACGTTTCTCTTGTGAAATTAGGAGAAATGCTAGATCCTCCTGTTGGAAAAAGTGGTGTGAATCACCGACTTCGAAAGATTATGGAAATTTCTGAGAACTTATAAAGATTTTGTATAAATGGCCAATTTGAAAATAGTGGATATATCAACTATAATAATAGTGGATGTATCCACTATTATTATTTGACAGAAAGGACGGTGCAGATTATGCATAATAGAATCTGTAAAGTTGATATCATAGGTGATTACAGTATTAGATGTTCGTTCTATTCTGGGGATGTTAAAGAGTATGATGTTTCTATGCTTGAGGAGTGTCCGAAAGAGGCATTCGGTGATATGAAAATTGCCCAGAATGGCGATTGTTTAAAATGGAAAAATGGTTTTGCCCTGCTATCCGAGGAGATCTGGGAAGATGGCATACTGGTGGAAAGAAATTACCCAGAACCCAAATACCAGCTTGCAACGTTACTATCTTACCATAGGGAAATCAGTCGTCTTACGCAAAAGGATGTTGAGCAAAGGACTGGTATCACACAGTCTGATATTAGTAAATATGAGAGAGGGGAAGGCAATCCTTCCTTAGATACCATTCAAAGAATCGCAGATGCTTTTGACAGAAAAGTGAATATTGATTTTCTGATAATGCCAGAATCCATGCCTGTGAGCGAAAGCGATTTTCCAGGAGCGGAAGAAATCTTAGAGTATCTTCCGAGGTGGAAAGGGCAGGGGCAGTTTTCGGTAAAGGATGTAGAGAATATTCCGGAAGAATATAAGGTTGAATTAATCAACGGTTTTATATGGTTAATGAGCCAGCCTGGTATAAAGCACCAGGTGGCAGCATCGTTTTTTAATGTTGAAATTGGAATGTATATAAAAAAGAACAAAGGTGGCTGTACCGTTATGCAGACGCCCGCGCTTATATTTGATAATAAAAATATAAGCAATACCTATCTGGTTCCAGATGTAGCCGTTGTTTGCAATAAGGAAAATATTGGGAAAAATGGTATTATAAATTTTGCAGATTTTATTATTGAAATCGTATCACCAGGTGTAAAAAATAGAAAACATGACTACAGAACAAAAGCAAAAATATATACGGAAGCCGGTGTTAAAGAGTATTGGGTTGTAGATATTGAAAGGCAACGCGTTACCGTAATTGCAGAAGTGGATGAATATATGCCGTTCATATACGGCTTTGATAGTGAAATTCCTGTGCGAATATATAATGGGAAACTGACCATTGACATGAAAGAACTGGATTTGACAGAGTATGATTAAGAGTACATTTGCCGGCTTAACTGCCAGCACCTTAAAATGGATAGCATTTTTAACAATGCTAACGGATCACATAGGCTATGCAATTTTGCACCCGCTCTGTTTTAGTGGGCATCCGGAACTATATAATTTTTACCAGGTGCTTCGTTGTATTGGACGCATTGCCTTTCCTATCTTTATCTTTCAGCTAGTCGAAGGCTTTGTGCATACGAGATGTAAATGGAAATATGCTCTGCGTTTATTTGTATTCTGTTTTGTTTCAGAGATTCCCTTTGACCTTGCATTTTATAAAGTGGTTTTTTACTGGTCCTATCAGAATGTATTCTTTACCTTATTCCTTGGATTCATAGTGATTTGGGGAATGGATGAAATTTATAAGGCCCTATTAAAAAGGAAAGCTCTGCCTTACGCCGTTAGCAATTTAATTCTCTACGGGGGAAGATTTGGACTGCTTATCTTAGGCTGCCTTGCCGCTTATTTTTTAAAGACAGATTATTCCTATGTGGGCGTTGTAGCGATTGCAGCAGGGTATCTGCTTCGTATTCATCCGGTAGAGATGATGCAGAAGATTGCGCCCATTGTGATTTGCGGCGTATTGCTTTTTAGTTCTTTATCGGAAGCCTTTGGATTTATTGCGCTACTTCCCATCTATCTCTATGGAGGAAAGAAAGGCTCCATGCCAAAATGGGTTGGCTATTTATTTTATCCCTGCCATTTATTGTTACTATATGGTATTTACATAATGTTTATAAAGTAATTAACACTTGTACCCGGCACCAAGGTTAAAATTAAAAAACAGCTTCTTTTGAAGCTGTTTTTTAATTTAAAGAATCTATATAAACCTTAACAAGTTTGAATGCGGTATTTGCTTGTAATGGAGTGAGTGCTTGAATGAGTTCTGTGATGGTTTTTGTATCTTCTATCTCTGTTTTTTCGGTAAGAACATCATTGGGGGTAATATCTAATACCTGACAGATGAGATTCAGAGTTTCTATACGCATATTTACATTTCCTCTCTCAATATCTGCATAAGTTCTGTCTGATATTCCAGCAAGTTCAGCCACTTCTATTTGGGTAAGTCCCTTCTTTTTTCTGTATTCAAAAAGTCTGTTACCTATACTTTTCAAATCAAATGTCAGCATTTGAGGTTCCTTTCTTAAAATTTTGACCATATGTACTTGGCTCCATTGGTTGGAAGTGGATTTGTATTGCCCTTTATTGGAATTATACTTCCTATTAAGTTAGACAAATAGGAAGTATAGTGCTAATATATAGGAAGGATAGCTCCTATGAACGAAAGTTTGTTCGGGGGGGGGTATAAACATGCATCTATATAAGAAGATATTGCAATGGGGGAATGACGTTGTTGTTACAGAAAGCCAGGGCTTGCTGTAACTTTTTTGTCGTGTAGCTAGTATGAAAAAAAGCATTCTTATACTTACAACCATTAGTGGTTTTCTTCCGAAGTTTTTGAAAAACCACATAAGAGTGCTGCAGGATATGGGGTACGAGGTGCATTATGCCTCGAACTTTGAAAATCCCATATATGAATGTGATAGAGAAGCACTTCAGAGAGACGGCATTATTTGTCACCACCTTTCCATTGACAAGAGTCCTTTTAGGATTGGAAAGAATAAGAACGCATTAAAGCAGCTAAGAGATCTTGTGCAGAAAGAGCAGATACAGGCGATTCACTGCAACAATCCAGTGGGCGGTCTTCTTGGAAGAATAGTCGACAAGAATTTGTATACCATCTATACGGCTCACGGACTTCATTTTTATAAGGGTGCACCATTAAAAAATTGGCTTTTCTTTTATCCAGTGGAAAAGCATCTTGCAAAGAAGACAGATCTTTTTGTCACCATAAATAAGGAAGATTTCGAGAGAACTAAGAGGTTTTCTATTAGAACTAAGAATGGTTATTATCAAATTCCTGGAGTAGGAGTAGATACGAAAAGATTTACAATCGCAGGAGGCAATAGGCATATTATCCGACAGGAACTACATATTCCAAAGGATGCGACACTATTCCTTTCTGTTGGAGAGTTGAATCAGAACAAGAATCACATTGTTTTATTAAAAGCATTTTGTGAGATAAGAAGTTCCTGTGAGAATGCGTATTTATATATTTGTGGGGAAGGCAAAAAGCGAAAAGAGTTACAACAGTTTATACAAAAGAATCATCTTGAAGAACGAGTGAAACTTTGTGGCTATCAGAAAAAGATTGAAGAATATTACCAGGCAGCAGATGTATTCTTATTTCCTTCCTATAGAGAAGGACTTGGTATGGCATCTCTTGAAGCGATGGCCTCTGGACTTCCCATCATTGTGGCAGATAATCGTGGCACAAGGGAATATACAAAAGAGGAGAATGGTTATGTCTGTCACCCTGGCAAAGTAGGGGAGTTTATATGTGCTATGGAGCATCTGTATAAAAATCCGCTGCTTCGTGAAGAGATGGGAAGAGAAAGCAGAAAGCTAATAGAGAATTTCACGATAGAAAAATCAACAGAGATTATGAGACGTGTATATGAGTATATGGACCGTGACTTAAATAATAGATATGAAGAAGAAAAAGAATCGTAAACACAAGAAAATATGGTTAATTTTGGCAATTATTCTTTTTATTACGTCTTGCGTAACGGGAGGAATATTCATTCGTAATGAAGTTATTAAAGCAAAAGCTGAGAAAGAGCGCGCAGCTTTGCAGCAGCAGGTTAATGATTTTCCAGTTATTGAGGAGGTAGTAGAAGAGGAGCCGGAGGAAGAAGAACCGGAACCAGAGCCAGAGCCCAAAGAGTGGGAAGAAATGAATATGGAAGAAAAGTGCCAAGCCTATAAGGATATTCTCGGCATAGATGTTCCAATAAAGAATTTGGACTTTGATAAACTTCGCGAAGAAGTGAATGCAGAGATTTTTGCTTGGATGACAGTGCCGGGAACGAATATTGATGATCCACTAGTACAGCATGATGGGTATGATGGATTTTACCTAAATCATAATCTAGATATGAACAGAGGTCTTCCAGGAGCTTATTTTATAGAGTCTTGTAATCATACAGACTTGCAGGATCGCATGACGGTTGTTTATGGCCATAACATGGCAAATGGTACAGCTTTTGCAGAACTTCATTGGTTCGAAGAGAAAAAGTTCTTTGAAGAAAACCGTTACATTTTTATCTATACACCAGAGACAGTATATGTGTATGAAATCTTTGCTGCATATGAGGGTAGCGGTTCGCATATTATAAATGGACATTCCTGGAATGACACCACATGGGTAAAGTATCTTTCGGACACATTAAAGATGAATGCTTATGGTGATAATCATCTAGAGTCTTACGAATTCTTTGCAGATGATAAGGTTATAACTTTATCTACTTGTGCAAGAAATAGACCGAACAATCGGTATTTGGTGCAGGGGGTAAGACTTGATGAACTCAGGTAAGTATATTGGAAAAGCAATAGGACGAAGTATTGTTACCCTACTTATTATTGTTGTACTTGCTGTGCTTGCTTTTGCGGGCTTAAGAGCGATAGGTAAGAAAGAACTCTATCATAATTCAAAATCATCGAGTCCCATCTTATCAGCAATGCCGGTTTCCAATGTTGTAGAGGGTGCCATCGTATATAATGGCGAGAATTACATATATAACGAAGATATACTAACCTTTCTTGTGATGGGTATAGATAGTTTAGAAAAATTACCGAAGCTAGAGGAGGTTACAGATTTTTCCGTAGGTGGACAGGCAGACACTCTGTTTCTGGTGGTCATCAATCCGCATTTAGAGGATATCAAGGTTATCGCCATCAATCGTAATGCTATGACAGAGATAGATGTCTACGATTCAGATAATAATTACATGAGAACAGATTATCTGCAAGTATGTTTGCAACATGGATATGGTTCAGGATTGGAAGACAGCTGTGAGAGACAGGTAGATACTGTTTCCAGACTATTTTTTGATTTGCCGATTCACGGTTATATATCCATGAATATGGCAGCAGTATCTATTTTAAATGATACTGCGGGCGGAATTACTTTAGAGGTATTAGAGAATGTTCCTTGGGGAACAGATGTGATAGCGAGTGGATTAGGAAACATCGTCACATTAGAAGGGATGGATGCCTATTACTATCTTCAATACCGTGATGTGGAAGTATTTGATAGTGCTTCCATGCGTCTTGCAAGACAAAAGGAATATTTGAATGCATTTGCACAGAAGATAATCGCAGAAACGAAGCGAGATTTGCGGTTCCCTGTAACATTATTAGAAGCCGTAGAGGATTACATGGTTACAGATATTAACACTTCTATGGTTTTATATCTTGCTTCCACCTATATGGGATATAGCTTTAATGCAGAAGGGATTTATGTATTAGATGGCGAAACTGCTGTGGGTGGCGGAGGTTTCGAAGAATTTTATGTAGATGATGAGGCACTCTATGATCTTATCATCAATATCTTCTACGAGAAGGTATCTTAAGTCAGTATCATGTGGGAAACTACTTGATATAGCCACATAGTTTTAAGGAAAGGAGGAAGAACAATGAAAAAGATGTCTAAGATTATTGCAGTATGTGCAGCTCTCATAATGGTATTTGGTTCATCCCTTACTGTTTTTGCAGCTACTTCTACTGCAACAGTTAGTGCAACTGCTACCGAGATTTCTAATGTATCCGCAGCAACATCCAACGGTACTACCGTAGAAGTTTCTGCTGTTACTGAGAACAAGGTTGTAGAAGCACAGCAGGCAGCTGTAGCAATTTGCGGTTCTGTAACTGGTTCTCTTCAGATTGAAAAGTGTTTCGAACTGGATGCTGTAATCACTGAGCCTACCAACATTACTATAGCAGTTCCTGGCATCACTGCAGGTCAGAATGTTATTGTGCTTCACCAGAAGCACGATGGCACTTGGGAGAGCGTTCCTGTAGTGGGTGTTGATAGTGGTCTTGTTACTGCTACCTTCACATCCCTTTCACCCGTTGCTATTGTTACTTATGCAGCACCTAGTACCGGTGAGAGCTTTCCTATCATTGCAGTTGTAGCTATCGGCTCTCTTGCTGGTGCAGCAATCTGCGCAAAGAAGTATGTTTTTAATTAATAAATTAATTTATCATGCATGATAAGTTTACTTTCTGAGAACGTGTGGCTTTAAGCGGACCTGCTTAGCAGGTCTGCTTTTCAGAAAGAATTTAGTGAAAGAAAAATCGTTATGAGCAGGACACCGACTGTCTCCGTCATTATGGGAGTGTATAACCAAAAGAATGAAGTGGAACTGATGCAAGCGGTGAACTCTATCCTAGTACAGACCTTTGAGGACTTTGAGTTTCTTATTTATGACGATGGAAGTGAAGGAGATGCCGCAGAGTATGTGCAGAGTCTTTGCTCCTTAGATACAAGAATCCGAGTGATTCGGAATGAAGTGAACAAAGGACTTGCTTTTTCATTGAATCAATGTATCCACATAGCGAGAGGAAAGTATCTGGCTAGAATGGACGCAGATGATATTAGTCTTCCAAACAGACTAGAAGAAGAAGTTAAATTTCTAGAAGACCATCCGGAATATGCATGGGTGGGTACAAATGCAAAGGTATTTGAACATGAATATATTTGGGGAACTCTAGTGATGGCAGAGACTCCCAACGAATATAATTTCTTGCCATTTTCACCTTATATTCATCCTTCAGTAATGTTTCGAAGAGAACTCTTCGAAGCAGGAAATGGTTATGAAGTGAGTGAGGAGACATTACGATGTGAAGATTATGAGCTCTTTCTTCGTCTTTATTTGCAGGGGCTTAGAGGGTACAACCTGCAGAAAGTGCTCTTTCTATATAGACAGGGAGTTTCCTCTTACAAGAAACGAACCTGGAGAACCAGAAAAAATGAGGCAAAGATTCGAAGGAAGTATTTTCCGCTGCTAAAACTTCCTAAGGTGAAGAGAATGCTCTATGAAATGCGTCCCATAGTAACAGGATTCATTCCGTACCGTATGATTGCCGTTTATAAGCAGAGGAGACTGAGGAGACTAGAAAGTGCAGCCACTAGAGGAACAGATATTTACGACGGTATGGGTGCCTACACTGATCTCTTTCACAAACTGGGTACTTCATGAGGCTAAGAAGGATGGAGTCCAAAGAATCTACTTTTTAGCGAGAGATGCTTACTATCCTTATCTCATTGCAAAACATATAGCAGAAAAAGAAAAGACTACGATAGAGATTCGTTATTTGGAAGGTTCACGTTTTGCTTGGCGTATGGCAGAATTTGGATTACCGGATAGTAGTCCTGTCGATAAAATCTGTATTGGTGGAGTAAAAGTTACACTAAGAAGTATCTTAAAGCGTGGTGGATTGTCGGATACAGAAGTTATAGAAATTGCAAGGCTGCTCCATAGTGAAGATTCATTAGATCATACGCTTTGTTATAAGGAAACACAGCAGTATAGAAAGAAATTGGAAGACTGCAAACCACTGTTAGAACTTATCAGAAAGCATGGTGAAGAGGCTCTGGAAAATGTGAAGGGGTATTTTCGTCAAGAAGGGCTCTATGAGGATGTCACCATAGCAATCTGCGATAGTGGATGGGTAGGGTCTTTGCAGGATACACTTTCCCATTTGATTGGAAGAAGTATAGAAGGGTATTACTTTGGGCTATATGAGCTTCCTAAAAATGTGGTCGCGGGAAAGTATCATACTTACTACTTTAGACCATATCTAGATATTTGCAGGAAAGCAGGCTTTAGCAATTGTCTTTTTGAATGTGTTTGTTCTTCTCCAAAGGGAATGACCGTAGGTTATCAAAAAGAAGCAGATGATTACAGACCGCTATATGAAACAAAAGAAAATCAGAATGCGAAGGTTCTAAAAGAACAGGAGGTTCTGTTACAAAATGAACTAAAGCAACTAGGACATCTTCCGCAGCTAAGTGTCGAGGAAGTGCAAAAGAGATTAAATCGTTTAATGAGTATGCCAACTAAAGAGGAAAGTGCATACTATGGGATGTGGTTATTTTCTGATGATGTAGTTAACAATGCATTTCAAACGTTGTCAGAAAAACTCTCGAAGGAAGAACAGAAGAATCTTAATCCTTTTCGAAGGCTAAGCATTATGAAAGGACTTCGAAAGGGAAGTCTAAAAGATAGCGCCTGGCCAGAAGGAAGTGTGTTATTAAGTACAAATAGTCCGCGAAAGGGACTTAACGATATTCGAAATTATAAGAAATGGGTATATCTGCGTAAACGACTAAAACGCAGAGGTTAGTCATCATTATGAAGCAGAAAATGAAGCAGTATCTCTTTGTTATGAGAGAACTGACGGGAAGAGAATTAAAAAGAAAATATGCTAGAAGCTACCTTGGTATTATCTGGAGTGTATTAAATCCGCTGTTGACGATGGTGGTTATGTCCTTAATCTTTTCCAAAATGTTTAAGAGAAATATTGAGAATTTCCCGGTATATTATCTAACAGGACAGATTTTGTGGTCTATGTTTACAGGTGCAACCAATGCGGCAATGACAGCGCTTGTAGATAATAAACTTATGATGACAAGGACAAAGTTGCCCAAGCAAATCTTTCCTCTATCTCGCATCCTAACAAGCCTAGTCAATTTTGGTTATTCCATGATAGCCTATGTTATTATTGTAGCCTTCTTTCGAATTGTACCAACTCCTGCAACTCTCTTTTTCTTTGCGGTAGTTTTGCTGGTACTCTTATTTTCAATTGGTCTGGGATATATCTTAACGATTCTTTATACATCTCTTGCAGATATCAAATACCTGTATGGAATTCTATTAACGGTGTGGATGTATTTAAGTGCGCTGTTTTTCCCTGTTGATAATTTAAGTGCAGGTATTAAGCAAGTAATTTTAGCAAATCCTATGTATGCTTTTATTCACTCGGCTCGTTGTGTAGTAATGCAGGGGGTAATGCCACCAATAAATGTAATTATTCAAATTACACTTTGGGGATTAGGGATGTTTGCCCTTGGAAAAATCGTCTTTGCTTTTAATCAGAATAAAATCATGATTCAGAATCTGTAGGGAGATAGGCATGAGAAAGAAATTTACACAAATCCCTATCATATTAGGAATCTTATTAATTGGACTTGTTCCCATCATTGTGTATGCAGCGGATGCAAGGGCCCATTTTGGCTCTGCTTACTATGAAAAAGAGGAAGGGAAAACCTTTGATATCGGTGTTTATATTTCTGCGGCAGAGTGGATTGGCCAATATCAGCTCGAGGTAGGGTATGATCCTTCCATTCTGGAATATGTAGGTGGTGGTGCTGCCGATAATGGTGGTGTAGTTATCGTAGCGGGTGTGGCTGATGGCGAAGAAGCAAAGAATATGCTTTCTTTTCGTGCAAAGAGAAAGGGTGTATCCTCACTTCTTATTGCGAACGCCGTGGCTCTGGATGCAGAAGGGAATTCCTTTGTCATAGAGTATCAGGAACCTACTACGGTTACCGTGTTTGAAAAACTTCAACATTTGGAAGGAATACGAATCAATGGTGAGGAACTGACTGTATTTGAAGAAGAAACCTTAGAGTATGAACTGCTAGTAGAAGCGGGAACCGAGAAATTAGATATTCAGGGAATTGGAGCAGATATTGTTGTATCAGATACGAATTTAGATGCAGAAGAAAATACGATTACTTTTACTGTAAATAGTAATACCGCTACCCCTACTACCTATACGTTATATGTCAAAGTGAAGCAGGTGGAAGAGGCACTGATACTAGAAGATGAGGACACAGAGCTGGAGGATATAGAGGAAACCGCAGAAGATACAGAAACGGAAGATACTTCTTTAATTGAAACAAAACAAGATGCACTAGATATTATTGCAGATGGCTCCTCAACTAGTGGTTATCTTGCCAGTATCTTAAAACAGAAGGTTGTATGGATTCCTCTTGTAAGTTTGGTAGTGCTTGTGTTTGTTATTAATGGCATAGTTGTTTATGTGGAGTATAGACAAGATAAAGCGTTAGAGGAAAGAAAAATCCTTGCTCAAAAGAAACGGGAGGTACGAAAGAAAGATAGAGAAGAATTAGAGTTCGTAGATATAGCCGATCTTGACATGGAATATATCAACTACGAAGAGCCAGTTATAACGGTAGAAGACCTGTGTATGGATTTTAAAATTGCCACGCAGAATGTATCGGGTATCAAAGAATGGCTTATAGAGAAGATTAAAGGAAGGATGAGCTATCGACTCTTACACGCTCTTAATCATGTGTCCTTTGAAGTTTATCCAGGAGAAGTTGTTGGAATTATCGGAACAAATGGTTCTGGAAAGAGTACTCTACTAAAAATTGTTTCCGGTGTTCTAAGTCCTACTAGTGGGCGTGTCATCGTAGATCGGAGTAAGGTACAGCTTCTTACCCTGGGAACCGGCTTTGATATGGAACTTACGGCTAGGGAAAATGTATATCTTAATGGCGCTATCATTGGGTACTCTAGAGAATTTATTGATGAACACTATGATGATATCGTAGAGTTTGCGGAGCTTCAGGACTTTATGGAAGAGAAAGTAAAGAACTTTTCTTCTGGTATGGTAAGTCGACTCGGCTTTGCAATAGCTACTGCCGGAGATGCCGCTGAAATTTTAATTTTAGACGAAGTACTTTCGGTAGGGGATGAGTTCTTTAGAAAGAAATCATTGAAGAGAGTACAAGAGATGATTCACGGAGGAAGTACGGTACTCATGGTTTCCCACAGCATGGACACCATCGTGAAGAATTGCAATAAGGTAGTTTGGATTGAGAAGGGCAAGATGAAGATGGTGGGGGATGCGAAGGAAGTGTGTGATGAGTATGAAAATAGTGTGGATTTGGGATATATATAGACAATAAGAATAATAGGAGCATAAATATGAAAGAGTCAGTAAGTTTGTCAATAATTGTTAACGCATATAATGTAGAAGAATATATTGAGAAATGTTTGGAAAGCATAATAATACAAACAAATATTGATTATGAAATTATCTGTGTAAATGATGGAAGCACAGATAGTACGGGGATAATAATAGATAAATATACTCGTAAAAGTGATAAAATCCGTGCTGTTGCAATTCCCCACAATAGGGGATTAGTAAATGCTAGAAAAATCGGCGTTGATGCTGCAAGAGGAGAATATATTTTATTTGTTGATGCTGATGATTATTTGTGTGTAGGAGCTATTGAAAAATTAACAGAAATAATAAGATGTGAGTCTGCAGATATTGTTCAATTCTCTGTAGGAATAGAAAGATGTAATAATGATGATGAACCGATTGAGTGGCTACAAAAGTTTGTCCAACCATATGAAAAAAAAGTAACTGGTGTTGACATACTTTATAAAGCCTATGTATCCAGAAGTTTTAGTACCTCTTTGTGGGGAAAACTATACAAAAGAGAAATTGTAAAAAAAGCCTTTTCGAAAATAAAAGTATTTGAAAACTTTAATATGGGAGAGGATTTGTACATTTTTTTCTGGATTGTTTTTTTTGCAAAAGAATACATAGGATTGAAAGGCGAAAAACTATATGTATATAGGCGTGGATGTGGGATGACTAGTAAACAAGATGTTGAGGTGTTTGAGTCATTAGTAAAACAAAGCAATGCTTGTAATTATTGCTATTGTCAGTTGAAGTCAAAACCTCAATATGTAGAAATTGTGGAATTTTATGCAAAGCGTGTTATTGAGGATATCATGCGCTTTTATGAAAAAATTCATGATGAAAATGAAAAAGAAAAATGTATCTGCATTATGAAGAAATATATTAAGGGCTTAAAATTCTTTAGTTCACGATTTGAAAAAGTTTATGGAAAAACGATAGAACGATTAGAAAATGAGAATAGTGCAAGAGTAGGCGTGTCTGTTGTTGTTCCCACGCATAATAGCGAACAATATTTGCATAAATGTTTGGAAACTATAACAAATCAGACATTAAATAATATAGAGGTAATATGTATAGATGATGGTAGTACAGATAATACATTGGACGTATTAGAAAAATACAGACTTAAAGATCCAAGAATTAGGATTATTAAACAAAAAAATAAAGGCGCAGGTAATGCAAGAAATACGGGGTTAAGAGCAGCTATTGGGAAATATGTTATTTTCCTTGACTCGGATGATTTTTTTGAATTAAATATGCTAGAGGAATTGTATAATGCGGCCGAGAAAAGGAAGACGGATATTGTCATTTTTGATGGGAAAAAGTTTAATAATAAGTCACATGAAATAATAGATGAATGCGGTTGGCTGCAAAAGAATTGTATTCCAGAAAAGGATGTATTTACCCCGTTAGATATTAAAGATAAAATATTTCAATGCTGTAAGCCGAATCCATGGATGAGATTCTATAATAGGTTTTATCTGCACGAAATAAAAGAACAGTATCAGGAAATACAGAACAGCAATGATGTATATATGGGATACATTTCAATGCTAAGGGCAAATCGTATTTCTGTTATGCCTCAAAAATATGTATATTACCGTTTTAACAATAATGCAAGTTTGCAAGGAAATAAATCATGCAATCCAACATGTTTTATGCAGGCGATAGAGTGTTTAAAAAATAGTATGATTAGTCTAGGGATTTTAGACATATATGAAAATAGTTTTATTGGCTTTGTGATAGATTCGATGATTTGGAATCTGAATTCTGTAAAAAGTGATTATGCCCGAGCTCAGATTTTTAATGTGTTTAATGAAAAAAAATGGGGTGATTGGATATTTAACAAAGAAGACTCATGTTACATAGATTTAAACAAGAAAAAAATGCTTGTTAATTCAATACTACAATATAATAGCTTTCCTGTAAGAAATGCCGAATTGTGTTGCTTAAAGAATAAAAGTGTAAAAAGTGCTCCTTTGGTATCGGTAATAATACCAGTATATAATGTTGAACACTATATAGAAGAAACTTTAAATTCTATAATGAATCAGACATTAAAAAATATAGAAATAATCTGTATAGATGATGGTTCTAGTGATAAATCATTAAAGGTGTTGGAAGATATATGTCGTAGAGATAAACGAATATCTATATATCATCATAATAATACAGGATTAGGTGCCGTAAGAAATATAGGTATTAAATTGTCGAGAGGTGAATACTTATATTTTATGGATAGTGATGATTTGCTTGATGTATGTGCATTAGAAGAATTATATAATTTTTCGCATAATCATACACTTGATGTTTTGTACTTTGATGGTAACGTCTTTTACGAAGATGATCAACAAGGACGAAGAAAGGAACTTGGATTTAATTATGAGCGAAAATCGAGTTACTATGGAGTGTATGAAGGATTAGAACTGTTTTACGAAATGCGCATGAATCATGAGTTTTTTCAATCAGCATGTCTTCAATTTTTAAGAAGAAATTTCATATGTGATTGTAAGATAATGTTTCCAGAAGGCGTTATTCACGAGGATAATGCATTTTCATTTAAGGTTGCCTTATCGGCTGAAAAAGCTATGCACTATCCGAAACCCTTTTTTCATAGACGAGTAAGAGGTGGTTCGATAATGACAACAGGTGTGACATTTAAGAATTGCTTTGGCTACTTCATTTCTTATAAAGAATCGTTAGAATATTTAAACTCGCTAACAAAGATATCACCGTTAGTTAGAAAAGAAGCTGAGGTATATGTTTATAGAATGTTAGAAAATGCTATAGAGGCATATGAAAAAATGCCATATGATAATAGAGGCTTTCATATGGGCATTATTAAAGAATATTCATATTTTACAAATTCAGTTTTAAAAATTGCAGATAAAAATATTGAAATATATAGACTAAAAAAAAAGATAGACGAAATGCAAAAAAAGGAATCTGCTGAATATGTAAAGATGGATTTGGGGAATATTATAAAAGATAATAGATATTACGATCAGTTATTAGAATTAAAAGATTACGTCAAAGAATTGGAAAAAGAGTTAATAATGACGAGAATGTCTATTTCTTGCAGAATAGGGAGAGGAATAACTTTTTTTCCTAGAATGATTTCGAATTTGATAAAACACAAAAAGTAAACGAGCAGATATATAGAAAGGATGTTTGAGTAGTGACGGATAAAGAATTAAACTATAGGTTGACCGTGATTGAAACAATGCTAGAAGAGCTATTAAGGGGTAGTAACATTGAAAAAAGATACGAATGTCCTATCTGCAACAATAAGCTCCATTATTTTCTTCCATTTGGGGAGATAACAAGAAATAATGCGCAATGTCCTGTTTGCAAGTCATTGGAACGTCACAGAGGAATGTGGAAATGGATAAACAGTGAATTGGGGGAGGTGTCAATTGATAATAGTAGAATATTGCATTTTGCTCCGGAAAGATGTTTGTATGATCAATTAGCAAAAGATAAGACAGTAGAATATTGGCCGGTAGACTATAATGAATTTTTTTATGGGATAAGAAAAAAAATTGATATTCAGAGTATTGATTTTGAAGACTCATATTTTGATATAGCTATTTGCAACCATGTATTGGAACATATTCCAAGTGATACATTGGCATTAAAAGAAATATATAGAGTTTTAAATAATAATGGAGTTGCGATTATTAGTGTTCCTCTTGCACCAGGCTTGAAAAGAACACTAGAAAATCCTGAATACAATACAGATGAATTAAGATTAAAACATTACGGGCAGAAGGATCATGTTAGAAAATATGGGGAAGATATTGTCGACAGGATAAAATCTGCCGGATTTGAGGTTGAAATTATTTGTCCAGGTAATTTATTTGGAGCGGAGGAGTCGAAAAAGAATGGAATAATCTCGACGGAGGTATTTTTTCTTTGTAAAAAAATAAGTATAGCGGAAAATAAATAGAATATAAGTTAAATGAAAAGAAAAAGTATAAATATTATAACTCCTATAAAATATGATGAAGGCAAAAATATAAAAAGTCAAATTCCGATGTCAGTATTATCTATAGTGGCTAATAAATATTCTCTCATTTTAGTTTTTGACGGTGCTATTAGGTGTTTGCCCAAAGAATGTACTACTAATAAATTATTTAAATCGTTATTTTGCAATTATAATTCCGCTGGTGCGTCTCGTAACCTAGGTATATCGCATGCCGAAGGAAAGTATGTTGTGTTTTTAGATTCGGACGACATCTTCTGCCAGGATATGCTTGAAAAAGCATATTGCAAAATGGAAGAAAATCAGTTAGATGTGTGCATATGGAATGCGTGGGAATATGATCATAACACAGGTGAAGTATATGATAATACAACACATCTTAGGCCTGAACTTTTACCTCATAAGGAAGTGTTTTCTGGAAAAGAGGCAGAGTATATATTAAATCTTACTTCTGCAGCACCTTGGAATAAGATGTATTCAAGGAAGTATTTGATGGAGCATGGATTTCAGTACATGGAGCAGAAGTATTATAATGATATTTATTTTGTTCAGCAGGCTTTGGTAAATGCAGAAAGAATTTCTGTAATAAATGAAGAATTAATGTATTACAGAATCAATAGTAAGGATTCATTGCAATCAAACAGATCAAAAGGAATAAAAGATTTAGTAGATGCTTTAACAAATACATATTTGAAATTTAATACAGATGGCATATATAAGGGAACTGTAAGGACTAGTCATCTCAATTACGTTCTTTCATGTACGATTGCTGTTTTAAAAAGTGGATTAGAAGATTATGCGTTAGAAGAATTGATTTGTTTTGTTAAAGAGTGTCCTATATATAAAGAGATAAAGTTGGAGGATGTTCATTATTATCAAAAAGATTTTTATGACGAATTACAGAGAATAATAATGGATGAAATAAAAAGAACTAAAGAAAGATATCAGCGTTTAGCTAGGGAGAAAACAAAAAGAACTGCGATAAAAACGATGGAATTTATTTATCCAGATAATTATATGGAACTAATGTATTCCGATTATTGTCTAAAAGAAATAAGAAAATCAAAGGCATATAAGCTTGGTTTGGCTTTGACGTGGCCATTTAGGAAAATAAAACGTGCAAGAAAACAATGAGTATTTGTGTAGTGAAGTGTCTGGTACATCTTAGAGAGTAATATTATAGATTCTTGCTAATTGTTGTACAAGAATTCATAATTGTTTCCGCTGTATTCAAAGTTAAAAAGACCATTGTCAATAAAACTCCCTAATTTGTTGAGTATAAAATCCCAAACATATCGAACCCAAATTCCCAAACCTGTTGAATGAAAAATCCTAAAACTGAAAAAACTGTACTAGGCTATAGAAGATTTGGAAAGAAGGGAGAGGGGGATTTATTTGTAAACATTTTAGGCGTTTGTGGAAATATGATATATAATAAAGTTAGTATCTTTCCTCCAGGTATCAGAATGGAGGTTTATGGGAAAGAAGGACTTGGCAACGAAAGTGCTACTGCGAAAACCAGAGGTTTTTGCAGATGCCTTCAACCAGTTTCTATATCACGGCAAGCAGGTAATACATCCCGAGGATTTATATGAAAGAGATCCTGAGGAAATTGTTTTGCCTTTCGGGACAGCCCGTGGCAAAGCAGTGGATGTGACTAAACTTCGTGATATATTAAGATTATGTACAGTAAAGACAGATGGGAAACTAAATTACTGTATA
>JAZLGW010000026.1:0-49044 GCA_045616465.1 Lachnospiraceae bacterium
AATAAAAAATCCTATTACAAAAATGAACATAATAGGAAATATAAAACTCACAATTCCAAATATACTCATGTTATCTCACACCTCTTAGTTAATCTATAAAGCAATTCTCCATGCTGAAATCAAAAAAATGCACCTGTATAAATCCACACTCAATTATCTTTGCCTTAATTCTTCCACTGATTGTTGTTAAATAGGAACTTAGTTTAGTTTATACTCTTTCTCTAAGGCACGATGTCTTAAAACCATGTCTTTTATTCCATTGTATTACATCAGAAATTTCTTCTTTCTTTGGTGGGGCAATAACATTATAAAATCCTACTGGATTTTCTTTTTTATTAAATTGAGAAATACCGATAATAACCATTATTACTGCCACAATCGATATAATAACTAATCCCATTATCATCTCTGCATTCATACTAATCACAAATCCTTTCGTTCCGAAAATCTGAATTTAGTTTTCACTTTCACTATACCAATATTATTATGTCATCACAAGAAAAGAGTCCGGTTCAAAACGGACTCCATCTCTAGTAATAGCTATATTTTATTCATCCAATACCTCATCATACTTCCTCAAGATTCTGCCTGTAGAAAGGTAAGGACCCATCATCATGTTATCCATGAAATTGCAGAATCTCTTCTTAAGACCATACGGATCCTTTGTTACCTGTCCAAAGCCATGCCTAATAACTATAGGTGGTTTATTAATATCTCCAAAAGTGTTAAAAATCATTTTCTATTCTCCACGTAATAAATCTTATAATCATCTTCATTCAATTAAATCAAAATGATAAAATCAGAAGTTACTGTTTTACATATCTTTGATTTTTACTATTAGGCTTATCAGGCAAAGTCATCTTTACAACTCCTAATTCAAGTGCTGGATTTATATAATTTTTCCTAAGTGTTTCCTTAGATTTTAATCCTAATAATTCCAGAATAGAATTCGCAGTATATGGTACATCATACTCCATTACATCAAGCATGCGTTTTACATACTCAGAAGTATCTGCATTAGATTTCGAAATCTGAAGTATAACTTCGTCAAGCGTCTCACTAATCATCTTCAACATGAATTCAATAAAGACATTCGAATTTCCATTCAGATGACATTTGGCTATTGTATCATAGTATTCCGTCTGATATTTTTCTATTTGACTTTCTAACGGAATATATTCAAAAATTCCCCTCCAACGATACAAAATGACTGTATGCCATAATCTTGCCATTCTGCCGTTTCCATCCGAAAAAGGATGTATGAAAACAAATTCATAATGAAATATAGAAGAAAGAATTAACGGGTGAATGGTTCCTTCACTCTTTTTTACCCAAGCCAATAAATCTTTCATTAAACTATTAACCATATGAGGTGGCGGGGCAACAAAAATACATTTATCACCGGAGAAAACACCCTCTTCACCTTTTCTAAATACACCCGATTCATCAACAGTTTTATATGTCATTATTCCATGTATCTGTTTCAGGTCTGCCAAACTTGATGGGGTTATATCAGAAATATGTTTATATGCCTCATATGCATTTTTTACTTCTTGAATTTCTTTTTGATCTCCACGAACCAGATGACCATTTATAACATCTCTCACTTCTGATAGCGACAACGAATTAGCCTCAATCTTCAGTGATGAATGAATTGACCTAATCCTGTTATTTCTTCTAAGGTGTGGTTTATTTTCTAACTCCTTATGACTGTTAACCCTACCAATCTTTTCAGATATTTCCGAAACTAGCTCAAGCATTATATTTGAAATTGTAAATGGTGGTGTATAATTGCTCATTTTAGCGCCTCCATCTTGCTTATTATCTTGCTTATTATCTTACCAAATTTTGAAAAGAATTCCAATTATAAGTTGAAAGGGAAATAAGAATTGTAGTAATTGAAAACGTCCGAAAACAGTCAAACTCCATTTGTATAATAGGCCTTATAGCCATTTATTTAATATACCTAAGAAGAAATTCTGTAATTCCTATAATAATAAATCCTTTATCATCAACTGTTTCTTTAATCGGCTTATTAACTACTACTATCTTAGTGATTTGATCATTCAAAAGGATATATGGACGTATTTCTCTTTCTTTGGTTTTAGCATCTGATATATCTGCTGTAACCTGAATATACATCCGCCTATTTCCTTTTATTGCATAAAAATCAACTTCATTTGTCTTTCTAACCGATTTTCCATTTGCGTCTTTTTCAATGGAATCAAATTCTCCTACACTAACTGAATATCCATTGTAAAGCAGTTCGTTAAAAACGATATTCTCTATCATTTGACCTTCATCAGGATATATAAAATTTAATCTGGCATTTCTTAGCCCAGTATCTTCAAAATAGTACTTTCGTAGAGCTCCTATTTCCTGTCTTCCCTTCAAGTCAAATCTTCTTGCCTCTCGTATTAAAAAAGAATCTTTAAAATAATCAATATACTTCTCAACAGTATGTTTATCTATTCCATCCTTTTTGACACTCTTATATGTATTTGCAAGTTTCTCTGAGTTAAGTAGCTGCCCTGTAGATTCACTAAGAATGTTACAAAGTTCATCTAAAGATTCACTTTTTCTCAAGTGATTTCTTTCAATAATATCCCTAAAATATGTAGTATCAAAAAGCTGTCGCAGGTATTCATTCTTTTCATTTTCTGATTTCAAAACTGCAAGAGGCATTCCTCCATATTGCATATATTCATATAATGCTTCGATTGCAGATATTCCTCTGTACTCACAAAACTCCTCAAATGAAAGTGGCGCTACGGCAATATTCACCGCTTTATCTCTAAATTCTGTAATGATATCCGAAGATAGCATTTTTGAATTAGAACCAGTAACATATAGATCTATATTTTTTTCTCTAGATAATCCAAGTATTACATCAACGAATGATACAATTTCGTTATCACTATCCTTGGCTAATAATATTTTCCCACCAGTAAGAGCCGGATTTAATATGCTAAAAACCAACTGGATTTCGTCTATAAAAACATAATATTTATCACTATCGATACAAAATTCGCGAACATATCGTCCTAGTTCTATAGGATTCCTATATAAAACATTTTTATCATCATCAAGTTCTATAATCAAAATATGATTTGCATCTATCCCGTGTGAAAGCAGGTACTCAATATATATTTCCTTAAGCAGATAAGATTTACCACATCTTCGCATTCCAGTAATCACTTTTGGAAAACCATTATCTTTATTACTAATAAGCTTGTTTAAATATTTTTCTCTCTTTATCATACAATCACCATTTTTGTAGAATTCTACATTTTTTGTAATTATATTATATATTCATATTATTTATAGCGCAATAAAATAATCGACAAAAGTGTAGAATTCTACATTTTTATCGATTATGTTTTTTTACCATACTACATTCAATCTATACTTCTGTCGGAAATTCCGATAAAAGTTGAAATGATACTTTTCAATTTAACCTTTTTATTTCCATCAACTTTGTATTTTGAAATTCCCATGTTAAATCCTTCTTAACATTCATTTTCATTTTTATGCATTTAGCCTAAACTTACTTTTCTAAGTAAGCAATCAACTCATCTTGAATATCAAAATAATCATTCATATTACTGCTGTATCCAGCAGCTTTCCATGCTTGTTCAAAAGAGATATTTTCTATATTGCTTAAATATACGAATGTATTATCCTTTACTGCTCCACCCATTCTTCCAGAAATTTCCAAACGATATTTGTATATTATATCGTTACATTTCCAAGTACCATCACTTAGCTCCGAATACGCTTCTATAGTAACAAATTGATTATTATTAAAACATTTTTGAACCATTTCTGAATCTGTTATTGGATATGTTTTAACAACACTAACTTCTTTATTCTGGGAGCATCCTGCAAGTAGAAACATCACTATAACAATCATAAACGGAGCTATTTTTTTCTTCATTATTTCCACCTCCAAGGTCGTAAACTAAATAAGAATTTACATAGCCCATATACAAAAGCTACGCCTTAATCATAATCATAATTAAATATATCAACGCCAAATGCAACGGATATACTATATAGAAGAACCACTTTGCAAATACAGGATGCTTTCCTCTCTGCCCATTGTAAAATGTAGTTCTGAACAAATAACTTATAATCGCTGCTATTGTTCCTGAAATAAAACCTGGACTAATTAATGTATATAAATTCATTCCCCAACAGATATACTGAGACAAAAGAATACACATCGCAAACCAAATAAAACGTACTCTCGGTTTCTCACTAAATATATGCATTCCCAGGATTATCGGTACACCAAATATCATCCATTCGTTCCCAAATAATACAGTTAATCCATCTATAATAATAATTCCTATTATACGTACTGCAACTGGATATTTGCTTTCCCATACTATAATTGAAATTAAACCAGCAAGCAAAGTAAAGAAGACATTCAAATTTAGTATTGCTTCTACAGTTAACAGTGTTCCAAACGAATTTAGCGCAAAAGGAATCTGCGTGATAATTGCGAATATCAACAATCGTAATGCGTATTTCTTTTTTGAACGCGTGTTTTTGTACCCATCCACTATCGAAAAGAAGAATATAGGAGGTGCAAAAATTGCTAACGCCTGAAGCACAATCAAAAATGTATTGGATTCAAGAATATTATGCTCAACTAGAGAACTAATTGTGTGCCCTAACAACATTGGAATAATCGCAATATATTTAACTACATCTCTATTTATTATTTTTAATTCATTTCTGTTCATTCTTTCACAATTTATCTATGTCTCTAAAATAATCATTTTCAATCAACAGCAAACTCGGAATTTAGTTTTCACTTTCACTATACCAATATTATTATGTCATCACAAGAAAAAGTTCGGTTCAAACCGGACTCCATCTCTAGTAATAGCTATATTTTATTCATCCACTACCACATCATACTTCCTCAAGATTCTGCCTGTAGAAAGGTAAGGGCCCATCATCATGTTATCCATGAAATTGCAGAATCTCTTCTTAAGACCATACGGATCCTTTGTTACCTGTCCAAAGCCATGAAGCATATTATCTGAATCAAAAACAGTATATAAAAACCCCCAAGGAATTTCTTCCTTGGGAGTCATGTTTTTTACCTAATAATTATTACGGTGCCTATTTATTGGCAATAGCGGCCTGTATGGTAGCAATCATTAGATTAGCACTGATTAATTATACTAGTTCAATTTAAGCTGTGGGTTATTAAGTAGTTCATCAATCATATCATGATAATTATATATATCTTCCACCATAGATATTGAAGTAATCTTTTTTCCTGCATCTTTAGATGAAACTCCACAGTGATATATCTTCTCTGACTTCAACCTATAATCCAAGATTATATATCTGTCATGAAACTTACCATTAGTTTTTTGAAAAATAATATGTGGATGACCATACTGGACAACATAATCATTATAGTCTGTTAGCCTGAGCATATTCTTTATATTGTCACTAAATATAATCGTTGTTACTCCCTGCTTAGCTACTTTCAAAAGGCTTAGAGTTTTAAGACCAATATAATTATCTACAATATATATTTTCTTCTTTGCTTTCGAATAAATCTCTGAATATGCTAAATCTGCTTCTATTGTTTGGCCATTCAAAATCACGTAATCTTTTGCTATACGCTTATCATTGAATGATTTTATGAATTTATCAAGCTCATTTTTAGTTACAATTTCAGATTTAATTTGTGCAATATCTGATGTGTTCTTCGCTGTAATTGTTGCTAATTTTGCATATTCTTCTGAAGAAATAAGCATATGATTATCAGCTAAATAATCCTTCATCTGTTTAAAAGTACGAATAAGTGATTTGCTCTGTTTAATAGCAAGCTCACCTTTCAAAACAGTCATCAACATATATATTCCTTGTTCAGTAAATACAATTGGCATATATTTGATATGTTGACCACGCATATTACCTTCTTCGTTTAAGGTGAAATTTTTGCACCTTAAAGCTTCTTCTTTAGTCAGTTCAAACATAAAATCATCATCAAATCTTTCTATATTATTCCTAACTTGCCTATTAAAATTTTTTGTTTCATACCCATATATCCGTGCCAAATCAGAGTCAAGCATAACCTTCTGTCCGCGAATTGTATATATCAAATTTTCAATTTCGTTCTGACTTATTACCATTACATCATTCGAATCAGTCATCTATATCCTCCGACTTATTATTTAAGCACATTTGATCGTAATAGTTTTTATAGCGATACGCTGTTCGTCTACTAATAGTTCCTAACTCAACAATTTCCATAATAGACATACCCTGTTCATATTTAATTGCAAAGTCATTGTATGATGCTTCCCAGGTTTCATTATGTTTTTTTCTACCAGACTTTTTTAAACTTCTATAATGTTCTAATTCAGACAATAAAGCCTCATTTTCTTCTTCTAATTCTGCAATCCTCTTTATTGCCTCTTCATATGTTTTTATCATATCACCTCATAATGCCATAAATATTCTTGACACTATATTAGTAAGTTTTCACTATTGTGTCAATAATATTTGTGTCACTGATTAACAATTATACTAAATGCGTCCCAAAAATACAGCCAACTAAGCACCTTTTAATGCACACTCATTCTATAATACAATATAAAAAATAGAATATTTCATAAGCTTAAAATTTGCCTTTAAAAAGACAGCCCTTCCAGGCTGTCTCACTTTGCAGGCATATTCTTTATTAGTGGGTACAATCTTTGAAAAATAACCTTAACATCTTCACTTCTGAAGAATTTCATAAGATTATTATTTACTTGTTGCCTGGTCTTTGCTTCAAGAACAGCCTGAATTATTTCTTCTTTTTTTTCTACATATATCTTCTTGAAATGTCTTCCAAAAAACGATCTGATTTGAGTTTCTCTCTTACTCATTGTATTAGAACTCTTAGCAGATTGAATTTTGCTTTTCTCTCGTTCCTTTGATATATGCCTTGGCTTGGTATATGTAAATGTAGATCCTCCTTCCAGAAATCGCTGTTTCATGTCCTTATCAGAAAAAATAAGATTAATACCTTCTTTCATTGTTTCCCAGACATTATTATCAGGATCTTCTTTTACTCTCTTTGTACTTCCGGTATCACTAAGTTTTTTGTTTATAACCTTAGCGATAATATCCCCCTCATTATCATGTTGCTTGGAATTTTTCAATTCATCCTGCAACAAAATACTGAATCTGAATTCAAACTTATCCCTATTGTTTTTATAATACCTTAAAGCATAATTGCATAAAGTATTACATAAGAACGTAATATCAATAATAAAATTTCTTACAACGCATTCACCATTTCCGAAATTAATACAGGATGTCATCTGCTGTATCATAGTCCCATCACCAAGCATAAGCAAAAAATTATCTAATTGATTATTTTCCGTTTTGATTTTATCAGCATTGACACTTGGTACACCTTGATGCAAGTATGTGTTACGAAGATTATATACAACCTCACCACTAAGCCATGGTGTATCTGTATCATCTTTTGCTATATCAGCTCTAAAATGAGGGCCTAAATACTTGTCATACCATTCAATATATCTTTTAGATACCGATTGCTCTTCTGGAAATTCTGCCATTCCACACATGTCAGGTAGTGCTAAAGCTAGTGCCAAAGCTGAAAAATAACATTTATCTTTAAGAGAACGTTCAATATTATTAACGTAAATCTCTATCATATCCATCACCTCAACTTCATTATACGCACACAAAACTATTCTTTCCACCCAATTATTTATGCCAAAATGAAACCCTTATCAATACAAAACTGATAAGGGTTTCATAGTTCAAAGTTTATTTATAACTAAATATACATTCTTGATTATAATGCATTACTTTTGTGCGATAGCAGCCTGTGCTGCAGCAAGTCTTGCGATAGGTACACGGTAAGGTGAGCAAGATACATAGTCAAGGCCAATCTTATGGCAGAACTCAACAGAGGAAGGATCTCCACCGTGCTCGCCACAGATACCGCAGTGAAGTGCAGGACGAATGCCCTTACCCTTCTCAATTGCGATTTCCATAAGCTGTCCAACACCAGACTGGTCAAGCTTAGCAAATGGATCGTTCTCGAAAATCTTAGCCTTATAGTATGCTTCTAGGAACTTACCAGCATCATCACGGGAGAAACCGTAGGTCATCTGGGTTAAGTCGTTGGTACCGAAGCAGAAGAACTCAGCTTCCTTAGCAATCTCATCAGCAGTAAGTGCTGCACGAGGAATTTCAATCATGGTACCGATTTCATATTTAAGGTTAACACCAGCTGCAACAACTTCCGCAGCAGCGGTCTCCATAACGATATTCTTAACGAACTTAAACTCCTTAACATCACCAGTAAGAGGAATCATAATTTCAGGCTTAACTTCCCAATCAATATGCTCCTTCTGAACCTTAATTGCAGCGCGAATGATTGCTCTTGCCTGCATTACAGCGATTTCAGGATAGGTAACGGTAAGACGGCATCCACGGTGACCCATCATAGGGTTAAACTCTTTTAGGTTCTCGATGATGCTCTCGATTTCTTCAACAGACTTACCTTTCACTCTTGCAAGCTTCTCAATATCCTCCTTGTCGGTAGGAACGAACTCATGTAACGGAGGATCAAGGAAACGAATGGTAACAGGGTTACCTTCCATAGCAAGGTACAGCTGCTCAAAGTCATTCTGCTGTAAAGGAAGAATCTTTTCAAGTGCTTCTTCTCTTTCTTCAACAGTGTCAGAACAAATCATTTCACGGAATGCATCGATACGATTGCCTTCGAAGAACATATGCTCAGTACGGCAAAGACCGATACCTTCTGCGCCAAGTTCTCTTGCTTTCTTTGCATCGTGAGGTGTATCAGCATTGGTACGAACTTTCAGCTTTCTGAACTTATCAGCCCAAGCCATAATTCTACCAAATTCACCAGCAATGGTAGCCTCTACGGTTCTGATAGCACCATCGTAGATATTACCAGAAGTACCATCAAAGGAAATGATATCTCCTTCGTGATATACCTTACCGCCAAGCTTAAACTCTTTCTTTGCCTCATTCATCTGCATTTCAGAGCATCCAGATACACAGCAGGAACCCATACCACGCGCAACTACGGCTGCATGGGAGGTCATACCACCACGAGCGGTCAAGATACCCTGTGCACACTTCATACCTTCAATATCTTCGGGAGAAGTTTCAAGACGAACAAGAACAACCTTCTCGCCTCTTGCAGACCAGTCCTTTGCATCTTCTGCGGTAAATACAATCTTACCGCAAGCTGCACCGGGAGCTGCACCAAGCGCCTTACCAATTACGGTAGCTCTCGCAAGTGCATCCTTATCAAACTGAGGATGTAATAAGGTGTCTAAGTTACGAGGATCAATCATCGCTACTGCTTCTTCCTCGGTTCTCATTCCTTCATCTACAAGGTCACAAGCAATCTTTAAAGCTGCCTGTGCTGTTCTCTTACCATTTCTTGTCTGAAGCATGTAAAGCTTACCATGCTCAACGGTAAACTCCATATCCTGCATATCTCTATAATGCTTTTCAAGGTTCGCACAAACCTCCTGGAACTGTGCAAATGCCTCAGGGAACTTCTGCTCCATCTCAGCAATCTTCATAGGTGTACGAACACCAGCTACAACGTCTTCACCCTGTGCGTTGGTTAAGAACTCACCGAAGAGACCCTTCTCACCATTTGCAGGGTTTCTGGTAAATGCAACACCCGTACCGCAGTCATCACCCATGTTACCAAATGCCATGGACTGTACGTTAACAGCAGTACCCCACTCATAAGGGATATCATTGTCACGACGATATACATTTGCTCTGGGATTATCCCAAGATCTAAATACAGCCTTGATTGCACCCATAAGCTGTTCCTTAGGATCAGCAGGGAAATCTTCGCCAATTTTATCCTTGTACTCAGCCTTGAACTGATTAGCGAGTTCCTTTAAATCCTCAGCGGTAAGCTCAACGTCAAGGGTTACACCCTTCTTTTTCTTCATTTCGTCAATGAGCTCTTCGAAATACTTCTTACCTACTTCCATAACGACGTCACTATACATCTGGATGAAACGTCTATAACAGTCATAAGCCCATCTGGGATTGCCGGATTTCTTTGCAAGAACTTCTACAACATCCTCATTAAGACCAAGGTTTAAGATGGTATCCATCATACCGGGCATGGAAGCTCTTGCACCGGAACGAACAGAAACAAGTAAAGGATTCTCCTGATCACCGAACTTCTTACCGGTAATCTCTTCCATCTTTACAATATATTCCATAATCTGTGCCTGAATCTCAGCATTAATCTGACGACCATCCTCATAATACTGGGTACAAGCTTCTGTGGTAATCGTAAAACCCTGTGGTACAGGAAGACCAAGGTTGGTCATTTCTGCAAGGTTTGCACCCTTACCGCCCAGCAAGTTACGCATGCTGGCATCACCCTCACTGAACAAATACACCCATTTCTTTGCCATTTTTTCTCTCCTTTTTAAGAATTTCGGGCAGAAATACCTATAATGCCCCACTGTTTACTATTTTATCACAGCGTTTATTGAATTGCACGATAAATTTTGCTATTTTTTAAGATTTTCTGTGAATTTTGCACAACTTGACATCTTTTGGTACCAAGTAAGTCTATTTACACATTTGTACCGGGTACAAAGTTAAAATTTGCACATTTGTACCCGGTACAAATGTGCAAATCAATGTTAAAATCTTTATTTTGTGCCATACAGGCTATTAAGGAGAAGGGGACCATACCAGGGAATATGAAGGTCCACGGCCTGGCCGGCGGGAATTACAATATCATAATTTATGCCTTTGTATCTAAATGTGAGTTCGACATTAACGTTGCTTTCTATAATTCGCTCCATCATATAGTCTGGTACACTATGCCAGTCACCCAGTTCCAGATGTGCAGTACCACCAGCTTTAATGGTTCCAAACTGCTCTTCTAACTTGTTTGCATAGGTCTCATATACAACGGCATCATTGCCAACATACTGTTTCTCCGCAACATAGCCACAGGTTGTACATTTTAGTTCAATCAAGCCCTTTGCATGAAGTGTGGGTTCAGAAATGGTTACCCAGGCAAGCTTATGTGTATGCGTTTCAACTTTAACGGTATTATTCGTACTATTATTCCCCGAACTACCAGAGGAGCGCTCTGTAATCTTACCAGTCACATTTATCCCCACAGTACTAAATGTACTTTCATAGGCTGCTTTTGCTCCATTGGGAACCTTAAATGTTACACCAGAGTCAAAACTATCGGAATATACCGTAACAGGTGGTGTATTACTTATAAATTCTATGTTAGCAGAACAACCAGCAAAAGCTCTCTGTCCAATTCTATCAATAGACGCATGAATCGTTACATCTGATAAATTAGTACAACCCGAAAAGGCTCCATTTCCAATTTTATCAATAGAAGCTGGAATAGTTACATTTGATAAACTAGTGCAATAAGAAAAAACATATGAGCTAAGTATGCCATCAGCACCAGAAGTACCTCCACGTAAACTACTTAAATCAATATTTTCTAAAGAAGAACAATTTTGAAATGCGTTCTGATCCAATTCGGTTAGCTTAGTTGTATCAATTGTTTTTAACGCACTACAGTCACGAAAAGCATAACCATAAATACTTACCAGCTCTGGAGTTTCTACCGTTGTTAATGATGTACAAGACGAAAAAGCATAGTCAAATATTGCAGTAACATTTGGAGCTTCAACTTTCGTTAAGCCAGTACATCCTTGAAATGCATTATTATTTATTGTTTTTACTGTATTAGGTAAAGTAATACTAGTTATGGCCGTATTTTGAAAAGCCGCTCCATCAATAAGCGTAACATCAGCATCTGTACCATTAATAGTTACACTAGAAGGAATAATAATATCTCCACTTGCTGATGGCGAAGATATTACCTTTGCTTTCATTGGCTCTATCGCTGATGGTTTGTATAATTCATATACAATATTATTAATAGTAACTCGATTGCCAATAGCTCCTGCTTTTACCTCCATCGTAGCTAACGGCAAATTCATAATCGTAATTACCATAAGTAGACACAGTACAAACGCCCCTATTCTTTTTCCCAATCTTCTTTTTTTCATGTAATCTCCACCTCTCAATTTCTCAGATTTTATTTAAAAAAATAAAAAACAGGATCTGTTATATTCCTATAACAAATCCTGTTTATCCTATTCTTTTAAATATAAAAGTCTCAAAAAAGAGTCTACATCATCGTATGTATGTATGTATGTATGTATGTATGTATGTATGTATGTACAAAATTGTACGTCACGCTACGCATCTATGCAAGACTCCTTTTCCCTCATACCGTAATATTATACCAAAAACGGCATTTCGTAAAGAAGCAAGCTTAGAACGTAAACTTATCTGCAAACCATGCATCTAACTCATCAATCGCTACACGAACCTGTTCCATGGTATCACGCATACGGATGGTTACGCACTTATCTTCTTCGGAATCAAAGTCGTAGGTGATGCAGAAAGGTGTTCCGATTTCGTCCTGACGACGATATCTCTTACCAATAGCTCCTCTATCATCAAATTCACAATAGTATTTCTTGGAAAGCTGCTGGAAGATCTTCTCTGCGCCATCGTTTAACTTCTTGGAAAGAGGAAGAACACCAATCTTAACCGGTGCAAGTGCAGGATGGAATCGCATAACGACTCTCATATCGCCCTCGCCAAGATCTTCTTCATCATAAGCTGCACACATAAATGCAAGAACAACACGGTCGCAACCAAGAGAAGGCTCTACAACGTAAGGAATATACTTTTCGTTCTTAACATCATCATAGTAAGTCATATCCTGCTTACTTACGTTCTGATGCTGGGTTAAATCGTAGTCAGTTCTATCTGCGATACCCCAAAGCTCACCCCAACCGAAGGGGAATAAGAACTCAATATCCGTCGTACCCTTAGAATAGAAGCAAAGCTCTTCTGGGCTGTGGTCACGAAGACGCATCTCATCTTCCTTAATACCAAGAGAAAGTAACCAGTCACGGCAGAAGCCTCTCCAATACTGGAACCACTCCAAATCAGTACCAGGCTCGCAGAAGAATTCAAGCTCCATCTGTTCAAACTCTCTGGTACGGAACGTAAAGTTACCAGGGGTTACTTCGTTACGGAAGGATTTACCAATCTGTCCGATACCGAAAGGAAGCTTTCTTCTACTGGTACGCTGTACGTTCTTAAAGTTTACAAAGATACCCTGAGCGGTTTCGGGACGAAGATATACCGTACTCTTTGCATCTTCGGTTACACCTTGGAAGGTCTTAAACATTAAGTTAAACTGACGAATATCGGTGAAATTGTGCTTACCGCAGGTAGGACAGGGAATGGATTTTTCTTTAATGAAATCCATCATCTGATCTGTCGTCCAAGAGTCTACGCTTGCCTCTAATTCAATTCCATTTTCCTTGCAGAAATCTTCAATGACATTATCCGCACGAAATCTTTCGTGACATTCACGACAATCCATCAGAGGATCAGAAAAGCCGCCAAGATGTCCAGAAGCGACCCAGGTCTGGGGGTTCATTAAAATCGCACAATCTACACCTACGTTATAAGGGTTCTCCTGTACGAACTTCTGCCACCAAGCACGCTTCACATTGTTTTTCAGTTCAACACCAAGATTACCATAGTCCCAGGTATTAGCGAGACCACCATAAATCTCAGAACCGGCATAAACAAAGCCACGTCCTTTTGCGAGTGCTACGATTTTGTCCATAGATTTTTCCATAATCATTCTCCTTTTTGGAACCCTATCCCCCGCCGATGTGAGGAGTATTCCGATTTTATTTAAAGCGAAGGAACGCTTTATTACACACAAAATGCCTATTTATCATAAAACAAGCCCCCAAAAATAACAAGAGGCTTCTATAATGCCGTTAACATCTCTTCACTCTTAAAGTTATGCTGCCAAAGTCTGCGTTTCTCTTTGTCTGCTAGTTCTTTGAGCTGTTTTTGGGCCTCCGGAACCAGATTAAAGGAAAATAGCTTTTCTGGCTCAGTTGTTAGAATGAACTGTTCTGCATACCTTGTTGCCGGGAGCAAATCTGTTCTTTCAGACTTCTTATATTCTCCCATTAGGGCCATCACTTTCAGCTCATACACAATCTTTAACAGACTTCTATCCATCTGCGGACTGGTACACTTTTTTAAGGCAAGATACAGAGTTTTAAGGATTTCTTTATCTACAACATTCTCTCTGGTATTAAACTGCGCCACTTCCAGAAAATACATTCCATAAAGCGCCGCCTCAAAATCACTACGAAGTTCCACAAAGAATTCTGTGATATTGGCATCAGACAAAGTGTAGGCTTCTCTTCCGGGATACAGCTTGAATTCTCCAAAACAGAAAAAGTCCGTTGTTGCGGTTAATTTCCCACCTTGTCTTCTAGCCCCTCTGGCAAAAGCCGTAATGCGGCCACGCTCCACAGTTAAAAGCTCCACCCGTCTATCAAACTCCCCAACAGGCGTCTGTTTTAACACAATTCCTTTTGTAATAACAATATGGTCCAAGGCTATTTTTTCTCCTCGTCCTTGTTATAACCAAAGTTTTTAATCAGAAAATCAGATTCTCTCCAATCCTTCTTGACCTTTACGAAAAGTTTCAGATTCGCCTTACATTCCAGCATATCCTCGATTTCAACTCTCGCTTTGGAGCCAATCTGTTTCAGCATACTGCCGCCCTTACCGATAATGATTCCTTTATGAGAATCCTTCTCGCAAATAATCGTTGCATCAATGTCGTAAATTCCACCCCTTGGCGTCTCTCTATAAACCATTTGGTCAATAGCGACTGCAATTCCATGGGGAATTTCCTTATCCAGGGAACGAAGCGCTTTTTCCCGAATGAGTTCTGCGGTAATCTGACGCATCGGCTGGTCTGTAACGGTATCCTCATCATAGAAAAACGGTCCAGGCTGTAAATACTTAAAAATATTCTCAACAAGTTCATCCACGCCCTTACCTTTTAAAGCGCTGACCGGAATAATCTCCGCAAAATCCAGTTCTTTGCGGTATGTATCAATATAGCCTAGTAATTCAGCAGGCTTTACCGTGTCAATTTTATTGATCACCAGAATCACAGGGGCTTTGGAAGCCTTTAACATCGTAATGATATGCTTCTCCCCTTCTCCAATATAATTCGTTGGCTCTACCAGCCAAAGAACCGCATCCACATCCTTCATCGACTGTTTTGCTACGCCAACCATATAATCGCCTAGCTTATTCTTGGCTTTATGGATACCGGGCGTATCGACAAATACAATCTGTCCTCTTTCATCTGTAAAAACCGTCTGGATACGATTACGCGTTGTCTGTGGTTTGTTGGATGTAATGGCAATCTTTTGTCCGATGATTCGATTCATAAGGGTCGATTTCCCGACATTCGGACGCCCTATAATCGCACAAAAGCCACTCTTCTTTTCTTCACTCATATTTAAAGCCTCTATTATTTCGCAATTTGAAGGGGTTTCACCACATCAAACAGTTCCGTATGTTTTTTAATCTTATCCTCAGAGCCAACAACGACAAGAACATCGTTCTCCATCAACCGTTTCACATACTTCGCGGTATCCTTTAAGGAAGCGAGTGTGGTATCTAGTAACTCGTCTCGTATTCTCTGTCTCTCTTCCTGCGTTTCTCTTGAAAGGAAAATAGTTCTATCACGATCAATTAATATCGGGGTAGATACCGGTGTATCAGCTTCGCCAATGCTGGAAATGATATAATCCAGCACTTCTTCTTCCGATAAATCAAGGCTTGCAATATAATCTGCGCACGCTTCAAATGCTTCTATGGTTTCTGTAAGGTGTGGATCTCTGTATGAAACAAAATATGCATTTCCACGATTTCCAAACTTATTCATACAGCCATAAGCACCACCCAGTACGCGAATCTTCATCCAGAGATAATCATAAGCAAGAACCATGCGTAGAACGTTCATCGTACCCTTATATACTTCCCCGTCCTGCAAATACTTACCAGCACGGCATACATACTGAATCTGGCCAGAGAACGTAAAGGCCGTCTTTTGCTTTGGCGTCAGCATTACCTTACTTTCTCCGGTAAGCGCAGGCTTTGTATCCTGCAATTTCTGATAGAAATTACCAAAGAGTCCGGAAAGGTTAGCCAATTCTTTCCTTTCGCAGGCAATATCAAGAAACATCGACTCTTTACAGAAAAGATAATCTCTAACAAGGCTTAAGGTCTTAGCCAATTCTTCCTTACGCTCTTCAAAGTTTTTATCTAAATCTGCTAAAAACTCATAGAAGAAATAACCAGATTTTCTTTCTGTCACAGCTGCGGATTCACTAATCATGGACATCGCATAACTATGCGCCAAGGTATGACCTCCGCTAAGAAGCGTTCCTTCCATAGAGCTTCTGGATTCCGCAACGATTTCCTTTAATCTCGTATAATCCGTAAACTTCGATGTGAAAACCATTTCTTCCAGTAAGTCTACCGTATCTCTCAGCTGATTTTGTAAGCATTTAAACTTAACGCCTCCATAAAGCTTCACAGCGCCATCATCTTTTTGCGAAATAATATGGCTTGCAGAACCAATCCCACCAGACTTCATTCCGGCCGCATAATGCAGCTTATCATAGGTATAATTTTCTGTATCAATATTGCCAATTACATCAAATAAGAGCGTTACATAGGGCAAATATTTTACAGGAATTCCTGTGTAATCAAACAAAATCTGTGCATAGGTTATGCCGCCCGTAGCATATTCATGGAAGATGGTCTTATATCCATCGAGTACCATCTCTTCTGACATTGCTTTTCTTACTTCGCGTCTTAAATCAGATTTAGAAAGTTTTGGCAGTTTCCTTAAATTCTCAGGGGAATCCTCTTCTTCCTGATATGCCTTTAACGCTGCCGTATCCTGAATAATCTTCTCTAACTGTTCGTCAGTAAGAGAAGCTTTATAGGCTGCTAACTTCTTTACAAGCGCTTCATCTCTTTCGCTCTGTAAGCCCTTTTTCGGAACCAGGGTTAGTATGGTCTTATGCGGATTATTTAATAAAACATCCTCCACAATTTTCTCAAAATAGCCTTCTTCAACCTTCTCCTTTAAGCCGTCTAACACAGAAATCATTTCCAGCGTAGCAAACGGACGATTATCATCATAAAGCCAGGTTTCTAAGGCATTCAGACCATAAATCAGTCCTTTCGGATAATGTCCAAAATCAGCCTCTCTAAACTTAAAACTATTGCGATTAATAGCTGCATACAGCGCCTCTTTATCGAAGCCTTCGCTAACAACCTTACGTAAAACCTCTTCAATCGTACTTACAAATGCTTCTTCAGCGGAAGCCTCTGCATTCTTGGTAGAAATAGAATAGTAAGGCTGATACACACCCTGGTCAAGACATGCATCCACCTCTGTACCAATCCCCTTCTCCATTAAGGTTTTACGAAGAATTGCTCCATTCGAAGAAAGCGCTCTATCTACAATGTCCATCGCCATATAGGTTTCTGCATCCACATTCACAGGAAGAGAAATATTATAGGATAAATAGGTCGCTTTTTCTTCACCCTCATCCTCCGTAATGGGATACTCTTTCTGCACATATTTCGGCGCAGAAAAGGCTTCCTGCTTACCAGGGAATGAATTCAGCGGTTTCTCGTCGTATTTCGACAAATACGCTTCGTCCATCCACTTTAAGCGCTCTGCCATATCTCCGTTCCCATACAGATAGATGTAAGCATTTGATGGATGATAATAAGCACTATGGAATGCCAAAAAGCCTTCATAAGAAAGCTCGGGAATCACATCAGGATCACCGCCAGACTCCACAGCATATGTCGTATCGGGATAAAGAGAATTTAAGATTTCTCTTGCAAATACATCGTCAGGATTGGAAAAAGCACCCTTCATTTCGTTATATACAACGCCATTATAGGTAATCGGGGCATCCTTCCCCTCACATTCGTAGTGCCAGCCCTCCTGCTTAAAGATCTTTTCCTCATGGTAGATATTCGGATGGAAAACGGCATCCAAATATACATCCATTAAATTCTGAAAATCCTTATCATTACAAGAAGCAACCGGGTAAACCGTCTTATCGGGATACGTCATTGCATTTAAAAAGGTGTTTAAGGAGCTCTTACATAAAGCAACAAACGGATCCTTGCAGGGATATTTCTCAGAACCGCAAAGAACCGTGTGTTCTACAATGTGTGCAACACCAGTTGAATCCTTTGGAGGGGTGCGAAATCCAATATAGAAAACCTTATTCTCTTCGTCGTTTTCCAAAACCGCAACACGCGCTCCTGTTTTTTTATGTCTTAGTAAATATGCTTCACTATTCAAATCATTGCTGTGATGATTCTCTACTAACTCATAAGCAGAAAGCTTTGTAAAATCCATATTCTTCTCCTACCCAATCTTTATACACTGAATGCCATAAGGGCTAAATTCGATATGATAATATCCTGTACCAGCAATTCTTCATCCACGTGGTCATCGCAAAACGCCATAAAATCCCGCAGTTTCATCGTCTTTTCTTTATAACCGCCCTTAGGATTTGGCGCATAAAAATGCACTTTGATTTTTAATTGTCTATATATTTCAAAGGCCAAATCATCTTCTGTAATATTTAAGATGTGTTCTCCGAGCATACGGGAACTATCGGCATCCTTTAAAATATAAACCCGCACAATGTTCTGAAACTTATGGGGGCAGTACTCATGATTCATAATTTCAGCATACGTTAATCTTCCGCCAACCGTCAGACTGGAAAAGTCGGTTAAAATATGCTTATAATCATTCTCCTGGAAAGTAAAAGCCATACCATTACTCTCCCTTCTTTGGCCGAATCTTTTGGGCTTCCGAAATATTTTCCAAAAGGTCATCGGGCTGCACAAACTCAGTCGGTCTGTAATCAACCGCAGCATGTTCTTCCTTAAAGGCAGTAACATAGGCTTCCATGCTTTCCATTACGGCTTCCGTAACAAGCTGGTCAAGTGCCTCTAAATCCGTTCCGGAGGGCACAGACTTCATAAAATTCCAAAGCCCCATGTTTCCTTCGCTAATGAGTTCTGAGAATTTCACGCCCTGGAACGTATATAAGCGAGCAATTTCAACTACATTATGCATATAATGCTCTGTCAGAGTACGTCTTGCATCATTACGTCCTGCAAGCATATTCATTTTAAGAACACGCAGCGCATCGCCCTCATAGACAGGAAGTTCAGATAATTCCTGCAAATAGAGCCCTAAATGCCCTTCTTCCTCGGGATCGATATCGCCGTTCTCATTTTGCATCATTTCTCTAATAAATTCTTCGTCGTTCATATTTCACCTATTATTTGCTTAATTAAACTGATTCGGCCCACTGGAATGCTCCGTAATATGCGTATGGGAAAACAGATGGTCATTACAATATTCATAGTTTACCGCGCATTTTGAACAAAAACGGAATTCCAGATCGGGATATTCTTTGCTGGTACGCCCACAAATTGCACATTTATGAACGGTCGCAGAATAGTTATAACGAACAGGTTCCACCTTTTTCTTGTATTCCTTCTGGCGCCTCGTTGGTTTAAAGCCTGAACCGAAAATCATTCTGTTGGACAGGAAGAAAATCAGGAAATTTAAGAGGGAGGCAATGACAACAATGGTAAAGATGATGCCATATCCCGGGATTCCTGAATTCGCAGTAAACGCTTTATAAATATCATAGGCGGTAAGCACACCATAAAAGATGCCGATATATTTTGCTTTAATCGGAATGATAAAGTAAAGCAAAATTCTTGCATCCGGGAAGGTCGCGGAAAATGCAAGCAAAAGCGAAAAATAAATATAGTAGGTGGTAAACATCATGGAGGTCAGTGAGAAAAACAGCTGGCCATATCCCGCCTGAAAGGTTGGTCTAAATACAGGCAGCGTCATGCACAGACCATAAACAATAAACGAGGAAATAATCGTATATACAATACCGGATATGACGTAATACGTATAATAAAACTCTCCCCACACACTTTCGAGCTGTTTCGATATGGAATAAACCATAAGCAGCAGAATAATAATGGTTAATACCTGGTTATACTGCAAAGGCGGAATTAATAGCCACGTTACAAGTCTCCATACCTGTCCATGGAACACCGCATACGGATCTAAGGTTAAATATCCAATGAGCGGACTTCCAAAGAATAACAAAATATAACCCACAGCATAGCAGATTACCAAAATGAGTGCTAAATTAGGGATTCCTCTCCCCTTACATTTTTTATAAAGATATCTAGAAAACTTACCCATAGTCCCTCCGAGTAGTCAACATAATATAAAACAACCTTCATTATACCACAAAGATTGTGCATTCATTGCCCTGCTTGTGAAACATTTGTGACCTTGAAAATTGTGTGTCTCAGGGTTTCTCATTTGAATACTCTTCTTATTTATTATATAATTTTATTTTGTATGACACAGGAATACTATGTGAGGTTTTATTTATGAATGAAGTAATACACCGATTAGGAATTGATATCGGCTCAACGACAGTTAAAATTGCACTGATTAATGCTCAAAATGAGATTCTTTTCTCTGACTATAAAAGACATTTTGCAAATATTCGTGAAACCCTGCAAGGGTTATTAAATGACGCTTATGAAAAGGTTGGGGATTGTAATTTACAGCCCATGATTACCGGTTCAGGCGGTCTTACTTTAGCAAAACATTTGGAAGTTGGTTTTACCCAGGAAGTTTTAGCAGTTGCTACTTCTCTGGAAACCTTTGCACCTAAAACAGATGTTGCCATCGAACTTGGCGGCGAAGATGCCAAAATTATCTATTTTGAAGGCGGAAATGTTGAACAGCGTATGAATGGTATCTGTGCCGGTGGTACAGGTTCCTTTATTGACCAAATGGCCTCATTATTACAGACCGATGCCACTGGTTTAAATGAATATGCTAAGAATTACCAGTCTCTCTATACCATTGCAGCTAGATGTGGTGTATTTGCCAAAACGGATATTCAGCCCCTCATCAACGATGGTGCTACCAGAGAGGACCTTTCTGCTTCTATCTTCCAGGCCGTTGTAAACCAGACCATTTCTGGTCTTGCCTGCGGAAAACCCATTCGTGGTCATGTCGCATTTCTAGGTGGCCCTCTGCACTTCCTTTCCGAGTTAAAGGCGGCTTTTGTACGCACGTTAAAATTAGATGACGAGCATATTATTGATACCGAGAATTCTCACCTATTTGCAGCGCTTGGTTCCGCATTAAATGCAGGAAAAGAAAATGTTGTTTCCCTAAAATCCATGGTGGACCGCTTAAATGGTGAAATCCATATGGAATTTGAAGTAGAGCGTATGGAGCCCTTATTTGAGGACGATGCGGCTTACGAACGTTTTACCGAAAGACACAATAGTCATTTTGTAGAAACTGCTGAACTTTCCACCTACGAAGGGGATTGCTTCTTAGGAATTGATGCTGGTTCTACAACAACCAAATGTGCTCTTGTTGATACAGAAGGACGTCTCTTATACTCCTTCTATTCCAACAACAATGGTTCTCCCTTAGAGACTGCGATTCGTTCCCTAAAAGAAATCTACGATAAGCTTCCTGCTGCCGCTCGTATTGCAAGAGCCTGTTCAACTGGATATGGCGAGCAGCTTATGAAGGCAGCTTTTCTTTTAGACGATGGTCAGGTTGAAACCATTGCACACTACTATGCTGCTGCATTCTTTAACCCCAATGTCGATTGTATTTTAGACATCGGTGGTCAGGATATGAAATGTATCAAGATTAAGAAAGGGGCCGTTGATTCGGTTCAGCTTAATGAAGCCTGCTCTTCTGGCTGCGGTTCCTTCATCGAGACCTTTGCAAAGAGCTTAAATTATTCCGTACAGGACTTTGCAAAAGCCGCACTTTTTGCAAAACACCCCATTGATCTAGGTACCCGTTGTACGGTATTTATGAACTCTAAGGTGAAACAGGCGCAAAAAGAAGGCGCTTCTGTTGCCGATATTTCAGCCGGTCTTGCTTATTCTGTTATTAAAAATGCACTCTTTAAGGTTATTAAGGTCTCAGATGCTACGGAGCTTGGTAAAAATATTGTTGTACAGGGTGGTACCTTCTACAATGATGCCGTTCTTCGCTCCTTTGAATCCATCGCAAAATGCGAAGTTATTCGTCCTGATATTGCCGGTATTATGGGTGCTTTTGGTGCTGCACTCATTGCCCTGGAAAAGTATGAAGCTGGCTATCAGACCGAACTTCTTTCCTTAGAACAGTTAAATGCCCTTGAATATTCCACCACCATGGCAAAATGTCAGGGTTGTACCAATAACTGCCGTCTTACCATTAACAAATTCTCTGGTGGTCGACAGTTTATTTCAGGTAATCGTTGTGAAAAGGGTATTGGCAAACAAAAAAATGCTGGAAATCTCCCTAACTTATTTGAATATAAACTACATCGTTTTATGGATTATGAACCATTAAAGGGTGCAGAAGCGATTCGTGGACGCGTTGGTATTCCTCGCGTTCTCAACATGTACGAGAACTTCCCGTTCTGGGCTACCTTCTTTAAAGAGCTTGGCTATGAAGTAGTTCTTTCTCCGCTTAGTAACCGTAAAATCTATGAGCTTGGCATTGAATCCATTCCTTCTGAATCCGCCTGCTATCCTGCAAAGATGGTGCATGGACATATTGAATGGCTCATCCGTCAGGAAGTAGACTTTATCTTCTATCCTGCGCTTTTCTATGAAAGAAATGAAACGCCCGAAGCCGGTAACCATTATAACTGTCCGATTGTTACCTCCTATCCGGAAAACATTAAGAATAATGTGGAAGCCATTACCGATGGTAAGATGCGTCTTCGTATGCCCTTCCTTAACTTTGAAAGTTTAAAGGTTATTATTCCTGTCTTACAGGAAGAGTTTGAAGAGATTCCTTCTGATTTAGTAGCTAGAGCTGCTGAATGTGCGTGGGATGAACTTGCCAGCGCCCATGAAGATATGGAAAAGAAGGGCGAAGAAGTTCTAAAATACATGGAAGAAAATCACAAGCGTGGTATCGTTCTTGCAGGAAGACCTTATCATGTTGATCCCGAAATCAACCATGGTATTCCTGAAATGATTAATTCTTATGATATTGCTGTGTTAACAGAAGATTCCGTTGCACATTTGGGCAAAGTCGATCGTCCGATTATCGTTTCCGACCAGTGGATGTATCACAGCCGTCTGTATAAGGCAGCAACCTTCGTACGCACCAGAGATGACCTGGATATGATTCAGCTCAACTCTTTTGGATGCGGTGTCGATGCGGTAACAACAGACCAGGTAGCTGATATCTTAACTGGTTCTGATAAGATTTATACCTGCCTGAAAATTGATGAAGTCAATAACCTTGGTGCAGCCAGAATCCGTATTCGTTCTCTTATTGCTGCGATTGAAGAACGCGAAAAGAAAAACGAGAAACGTACCGTTCGTTCCACGGAATATAAGCGTGCATACTTTACCGAGGAAATGAAGGAGAAATACACCATTATTTGTCCGCAGCTTAGCCCCGTACATTTTGATATGTTTGAGGCCTGCTTTGCTTCACAGGGCTATAAGCTTGTCGTACTAGACAATGATAATAAGCATGCTGTTGATGTCGGTCTTAAATACGTAAATAACGATGCCTGCTATCCTTCTCTTTGTGCTGTTGGACAGATTATGGATGCGCTCGAAAGCGGTAAGTATGACTTAAATAAGACCGCCGTTATTATGTCCCAGACCGGTGGCGGCTGCCGTGCAACCAACTACATCGCCTTCATTCGCCGTGCCTTAAAGAAAGCGGGCATGGAACAGATTCCTGTCCTTTCCTTAAATCTTGGCGGATTAGAAAGCAACCCTGGCTTTAAGGTCGATAAGAAATTACTCTATCGATTCTTATATGGTGCTTTATTTGGAGATATCTTTATGAAGTGTATCTACCGTATGCGCCCTTATGAATTAGAGCCCGGCAGTGTAGAAAAGGTACACCAAAAATGGCTTGATAAATGTAATGCATTCTTATTAAAGAAGCACCCCGGCTTTATTGAATTTGAACGTATGACAAAAGCGATGGTTCGTGACTTCGATAGCATTCCTATCTCTGAGGAAAGAAAACCTCGTGTTGGTATTGTTGGTGAAATCCTTGTAAAATTCGCTCCACAGGCCAATAATCGCCTGGTTGAATTATTAGAAAAAGAAGGCGCAGAAGCCGTTTGTCCTGACCTCATTGACTTTATGTATTACTGCTTCTATAACCAGATTTACAAAGCAAAGCAGTTTGGTTCCTCGAAACGTACTGCCAGACTTTGCAGAGGCGGAATCAAGGCCATGGACTTCATCCGTTCTTTCAGTAACCGTGCCCTTAAAAAGAGTAAGCACTTCTCTCCTTCTGTCCATATTTATGATATCGTTGATATGGCAAAGGAAATTGTTTCTCTTGGAAATCAGACCGGTGAAGGCTGGTTCTTAACTGGTGAAATGGTAGAATTAATCCACTCCGGTACGCCTAACATTGTATGCTGTCAGCCGTTTGGTTGTCTCCCCAATCATATTGTGGGTAAGGGCGTTATTAAGAGTCTACGTAAGCACTATCCGGATTCTAATGTTGTAGCGATTGACTTTGATCCCGGTGCTTCAGAGGTTAACCAGCTGAATCGTATTAAGCTTATGCTCAGTACTGCCAACAAGAATTTGGAAAAAGAAAAGAAAGCAAACTAAACCACTAAAAAAGCCTCTTAGATATTCCTAAGAGGCTTTTCTCATCTTATGCATTTTCCATAGCGGCTTTCAGGGCTTCTATCTCTGCGGCTTTCTTTGCTTCATCCGCAGCGGCTTCTGCCATCAGTCTTTCATAAATAGCATTCGCTTCATCTAAGAGCGCATCCGCTTCCGGTGTATTTTCTTCAACTGGCTCTGGTGCCACACCTTCTTCCATAAGCTGCGCAAATATGTTTGAACGATCATTTAGAGACAGAGCATTGGCAATAGCATCTCTTTCCTGATCGTCTGCAATATCATTTACATCGATAATGGCAAGGTTGGGTTCTTCTTCAATGGCCATTTCTTCATCAGCCTGTACCTTCACATTCCACCATTTGATGAAATTGGAACGGATACTGTTCTGCTGCTGCAATTTATCTAGCTTATCTTTATTTACAAGTTCAACATTTCTTCGAATGTTTCTTAAATTAACTCCGCTTGCCATAGTTACACCTACTCAATTAGTATATTAATATTATACCATTATTTTATGGTCGTTTTGTGAATACTTCGGGGATTCCTGCATATTACTTACCCAGTCAAGTGCTTGGGTAACACCCTCCTCCGTAAATGGAAATTCTGCAAAATCCTTCTTCTCTTCCTCTGTTTTCTCATAAGAAAACGGTTCCGGCCAGGTGCAGGCTAAAATAACAGGATCTTTGGGGGCTTCTTCTGAACCTTCCTCCGGTGCTGGAAACGTTTTCTTTTCAAGCATATAACGCATCCCACTGTATGAACCGGTATAACGCTCTTTCTTAATATAAGCCAGAGGCACTCTGTATAATTTATCCGTTAATATCATTCTCTCTTCTCGCTTTTCTTATCGCTTCCTGCGCTTTCATAGACAAATCCTCTTTCCGTGCATCCTCCTCAATAGACTTACGAATCAGGTCTGTTAATCTAATCCAGCGTATTTGCTCCAATATCTTCTGTTCTTTTTCCTGCTGGGCCATCAGGCGGCTTTTCTCTTGTAATGCCTGAACCTCCTGTTGCCTTTTGAGAAGCGCTTTTCTTCTCTCTTCTGCTGCATTTCTTTGCTTTACAACATTTACAGGCGTCGGATTACCAAATACCTTCGCTGGTCTCCCCTGCATTTCCTTGTGAGTCTGCGTTTCGTTCATAGGAACTTCCTGAACAATGGCAAACGCTTCGTTAATGCATGCTAACGTATCTCCGTAGTCTGCACCCGTATTGTCAGGATGATACAGTTTACAAAGTTCGTGATAAGCCTTTTTGCAGGTAGCATAATCGCTCCCTAAGGGAACACCCAGAATCTTATATGCTTCTTGCAGGGAAAGGGAACGACGCATTATCTCTTCTCTTTTTTATGTTTCTGCTCATTTAAACCACTCTTTTTATTATTATAAGCATAGATACTCAAAATAAGTAAACTAAGAATTGCCGCAGAGCCTGCAACAATAATGAGCGGTTTAAACTGTTCAAAGCTACTCTTATAAGATACCACAGTTATACTCTTCCCATAAGGAATTTCTACGGTAATATAGGAGCCGTCCTTCTCATAGGGCATTTCTTTCCACTCCGTATCAAGCATCGCATATACTTTAACGGTCTTGTGATTTCCTGCGTATAGATGACAAGTATAAGTATCCCCTTCATTTAGAGAACGGTCCCCGGATAATTTCCAGTCATAGCCATAGAGTAGTGTTTCTTTATCCTTACAAACATAGGCACTATTCGTAGACAGACTTAACTCTGTTCCCTGATAAAACAGCCCTTCTACAAGCATAATCTTATAGTCATCCAGCGTCTCTTCGCTGCCAATCGCCTGGTCATATGCGGTATAAACCATAGTTAAAATGATGTTCTCATAAACCGGTTCTCCGTCATAATCAAAATCCCCATAGGACATTGCTTCTCCCTCAACGGCAGGATAATCAGAAGGCTGTAAGACACTGCCATAAGCAATCACAGTATCTCCAATCAGAACGTCCTTGTCCATAAACAAAATACGAACATTTTTATAACCGTCTGGTAAATCAGGAATCTTAATCAGTTCATCATAGGTTCGTCTTTCTGCAATCCCCACATAGCTGATTCCATCAATACCTTCAAGACTTGCTGCAACAAACAGGTTGTTGCTTCTGGAACCGTCCTTTGCAGCCTGTCCTAAGATTGCACCATGGTACTCTCCTTCCCCTTCAATACGGGTGATGGATATACAATCAGAAACTTCTGTACCAATACCGGCAATTCCGCCAAGTGTATTACTACCAATTAAGGTGACAAAACTATAACAATGTAAAATTGCACCGTCGGACTCTCCTGCTATACCACCCATCTGACTTCCGTTTTCAGAAAGCATCGTATTATAAGACTCACAGTTATAAATCAAGCCAAGCTGTGAGGTTCCGCAAATACCACCGGCGCTCATACGCTTTAAGGAAATAACACCATAATTGATACAATTGATAATCGCATCGCTTGCTGTTGCACGAACCACAACGCTGGTGTTCGAAAAATCAAAATCTACTTCTGGATCATTCGCATATTCCACGCTCATAGAACCAGCTATACCACCTACATTCAAATCCGAAGTGATTTTTCCTTTATTAACGCAGTCCATAATCGTTCCGTAGGACTGGCTTGCCGTTTCAAAACTCGTGATATCAGAGATAAACTGCTCATCCCCTCTAAGGACGGCCAAATTATCATAGATATCTCCCGCCAGCTTATTCTCGCCTGCATGAAGATTATTAAATCCACCCTGCACCTGGTTTACACCATTCGTAATATTATTGCGGAAATCTTCCAAATTCTGATACTGCGGACCATCTGTTAGTGTTTCTGTTAAATTCGCCTGCTGTTCTTCTAAGGTCTTACCTGCATTTTCAGTCGTTTCTTCATAGAGTTCCTGCAATGCATTCATATTCTTCTGCAAATCATCCATCGTCGCCTGCAAATCCACACTCGTGGCTTCTGCATTCTTCTTCCATTTTTCATAATTTTCAGAAGCTGCATTAATACTTACGGTAAGCGCATCTTTCTTCTCTTGCAGTGCTGCCAGTTCTTCGGGCGTGAGATCTTCTTTTTCAAGTTCTACCTTTAAATCCGATAAATCCAAATCCGAAATATCATACGCGCTGATATCTGTATTATTGAGTTTATCCAAATCCGCCTGGATTCGCTTTACATATTCGTTCATCTCTGCATTATCAGAAGATACATTTCCAATAATCTCTGAAATATTGGCAGAAACCGTAGCTACATCAGCCTGATACTGGTCTACCATATTCTGGGTAATATTCATTCCCTGCTGGATAGAAGTGTCAATCGAAGAAGAAATTCCCTGTACAGTATGCATTAGGGAGCCCAAATCGGACTTTACGGTATCCATATGCTCGGATAGGTACGTTGCCTGAATAAAGGGCACTGCCTGCCCTACAATGCCGCCTACGTCCTTACGACCATAAACCGGCGCAACATTCGTACAGTTCATGACCATACCACTCTGCATACCAACAATACCGCCTACATTGTAACCGGTGTGTTCATAGCCAACGGTGCCCGCATTTTCACATTCTTCTATTACGCCATCGGATAAACCGCAAATGCCGCCCATATTATTTCTGGTTACAACAGTCTGCATGACGCTAAGATTTTCAACATCAATTGTTTCCCCAATTTCCATAACAGACTCTAAGAGTTCCGTATTGATTTCCCCATCGTTGGTACAGGATACAATCACGCCCTGGTTCTTACCACAAATACCACCGGTCTCATCGGTTCCTAAAATCTTTGCCTCATTATGACAATCGCGAATCAAGCCTTTTTCTTTATTTAAGCCAACAATTCCGCCTGTTGATTTCTCGCCCTGCACAAAGCCTTTCATCGTAACATCGAATATGGTTCCATAGTTCACACCCACTACGCCACCGATATTTTCTTTTGTTCCGGTTACAGAAAGAGAACCCTCTACCGTAAAATGCATAATCGTTGCGGAGGAAGATAGATAACGGAACAATCCAAAGTCAGCACCCTGGTGTTTCATATCATAAGTAATGGTATGATCTTTTCCATCAAAAACACCGCTAAAATATGGAATTCCATCAAACTCCGAAGGAAGCGCAATATCCTTTTCCAAAATAAAACGTTTCCCCATGGAATATGCGTCATATCCACAATTCTTCGCAAAATCCATAAAATCATCGGCACTATACAGATGCACTTCCTCTGTAATCTCTACCGTATTTTCGCTTTCTGTCTCTGTCCCATTATTCGCCGCAGATACCCTACACACCGGCATCGTACCGACCAATAGTGATAATAACAGAAGGGCTACAATAGATTTACGAAATTTCAATACTTTATTCATTCATCTCGCCTCCTTCCGAAAAATCTTCTAAGGACATTGTCTTTTTCTCTTCAATCTGATCATCCAAATTCGTTATTTCTACGGCGTTTCTTGGTAGCCTGGTATCTACATATACCTGCATTTCACCCTGCACAGTACCAACAACGTCGGCATCCATTACACCATTTACATAGCCTCTGACATGGCCTGTAACGCTCATCTTGCCCTTCTGTTCTTTCTTAATACCAGTTATATTCATCGTAAGCGCTGTCTTTTCCAGGATGATATCACCCAGCATTAAAATCTGTGGTAGAACAAAAATTACCAGAATAATGGAAATCAAGGTTCCGCGTCCAAGCGCAATACCAATGGCGGCAATAGAGGCATTGGAAGAAATATTACCGATTAGGAACCCGGCACAGGTAAGAATGGTACCGGATGTAAAAATGGTCGGAAATGCCTTATCGATGGTCTCGACAATCGCATTCTTTAAGGACATTTCTTTACGAAGAACCATATAACGGCTGGAAATTACAATCGCATAATCAATGGTCGCCCCCATCTGAATTGCAGATACAATGAGGTAAGCGATAAAGTAAATACCCTGTCCCGTCATCGCAGGCACGGTGAAATTAATCCAGATACTTCCCTGAATCGTTAATACAAGAAGCACAGGAAGCCCCGCTGACTGGAAGGTAAAGAATAGAATAATCATTACAAATAACGCAGTCAGAATGGAAATAATCAGGTTATCAGTCGCAAAGGATGACTCCAAATCTCTCGCTGACGTAGAATTACCAACCAGCAGCACATCCTCGCCATAATAAACCGCTGCTGCATCTCGTATTTCATCCATCGCTTCGTAGGTTTCTGCACCTTCCACGGGCTTATCAATATTTAAAACAAGTCGTGTATAGTTCTCCCCTTTGAGCTGCAGTTCTCCATCTGCCAGCTTGTTATGCAGTGTCGTTAATGTATCATCTAGTTCATCGGATAAATTCACATATCCCTGCGCATACTGGTCATACAGGTACATAAACATATCTACGCCAGGAACTGCGTAGTCAGAAATTCCTGTAACAATAGGGCCATACTGCCCCGCATTATACGCATAGGCGGAATATAACAGCTGTACAACCTCTATATCGAGGTCTGTAAGCTCTGCAAACTGTCTTGGGGTAAGTTTATCCGTAACTACATACTGGTCATTAATTTGCTGATTCGCTAGTCCTAGAACGCTCTTTACGTAAGGAAGCTTTTCCAAACTGTAAATCAGCTTCGCTTCAGATTCATAATCGCCCTTGGGGACCATCACAACAAGCTGATTTTCGCTGCCAAAGGTTTCATTAATTTTGTTCTTTGCAGCCTGGTCTTCGGTTATTTTATTACTCGGTACCGAGGAAGTGTCGTAAAGATAGGTACATTTGGAGGAAATAATAAAGGCAACCACGATTACTCCCACAAATAGAGGAGGAATCACATATTTTGTAGCGGATGCAAATTTTCCAACAAAGGTAATATGGGGAACATGGGATTTATGCTGGGTTTTGTCGATTGCTTTTGCAAACATCAAAATAATGCTGGGCATTAAGAAGAATACAGATAATAAGGAAAGCAAAATGGCTTTAACCAGAACAATACCCATATCGTATCCCAAACGGAAGCGCATAAACATTAACGCAACCATACCAGATATCGTGGTTAAGGAAGAAGAACTGATTTCTGGAATTGCTTTACTTAGTGCTACCTTGCACGCCTGCTCAGAATCAAGGAATTCATGCTCTTCCATATAGCGATCACAGAGAATAATCGCATAATCAATCGCAAGAGCAAGCTGTAAAACAACCGCAATGGAATTGGTAATCGAAGAAATCTCCCCCAAAAGGAAATTCGTACCCATATTTAATAAGGCTGCAGCGCCAAATGTAATTAATAGTACTGGAATCTCTGCATAAGCCTTTGTAGAAATAAGAAGAACTGCAACAATAATAAGTACAGATAAAGACAAAATGACTACCATATCTTTATCAAGCGCATCGCTTTCACGCTGGGTAGCACCCACCGAAGTAGAAATATAATAGTCATACCCATTTAAGGAATCTGTGATAGCGGTTAATGTTTCAATGGCATTCTCGTCATCATCATTTCCATAAATTGTAAGCGAAAGCAGAGAGTCTGTTCCCTTATAATGGTCTTCATCAGCAAGGTAAGCTACTTCCTTTACGCCAGAAATGTTTTCTAACTCTCTCGCTAATTCTTCAGCCTGCCCGAAGGTAACATTGCTAAGCATCAGTTTAATGGAACCATACGTGACAAATTCCTCATTCATGGTCGTTAAACCGACGTGTGTTTCACTCGTATCAGGCAGATACTTTGTAATGTCCTGGTTTACTTTAACCAAATCTTTACAAAATACCGACGCAACACAGGCGATTATAAATAATATGAGAATGGCTTTTCGCTTATTGACAACGAAATTAGCCAATTTATAAAAGAATCCTTCTTTTTCTTTCCTTGATTCTTCCATGATTTCCTCCTTCCAAACCTTTATTATGTGAAAAAAGAGGGCTGACTATTTTGTCAGCCCCCTTGCAAGGTTGAACACGAATTTATTTAGTTACCCATCTGCTTTGCAACTTCTTCTGCAAAGTTCTCGTTCTTCTTTTCCATACCTTCGCCTACTTCGAAACGAACCATCTTGGTAATTACAAGATCCTTGTTTACAGTAGCGATGTACTGACCAACGGTCTGCTTTCCATCTTCTGCCTTAACATAGGTCTGTTCAAGAAGGGAAATTTCCTTAACCTGCTTCTTAATACGTCCATCAACAAGACCAGTAAAGATCTTATCTTCAACATACTTAGCCTTGTCAGCCATTGCAAGCTCAGAAAGGGTTGCCTTAGCAGCGTCAGAAAGGAAGTTGAAAAGATACTTATCATTCTTCTTCTCAGCTAAGATTGCAGCATCTTCTGCAGAGAATAAGTTATCTGCTTCTACCTTTCCAAAGAGTGCCATAAGGATAGGCTTAGGAAGGGTTGCAGGATCATTTAATGCGCTATCAATGGTGATTTCCTTCATCTTTGCAAGTTCATCAGCAGAGATATCGTTCTGGCTTACATACTGAGGATTCATAGCAGCAATCTGCATTGCAACATTGGTAAGTGCTTCCTTAGCAGCATCATCACAAGCGCCAGTAGCAGCTACTAATACACCAATCTTTCCGCCGCCGTGGATATAAGAGGTTACTACATCACCAGAAACCTTCTCAAAACGACGAATGGAAAGCTTCTCGCCGATAACAGCGATCTGCTCAGTAAGTACATCATTAACAGTCTTAGAAGTATCAGCTGCCCAAGCTTCTGCTAAGAATGCATCCATATCAGCAACGCTAGTAGCAAGTGCCTGCTTAGCAACTTCTTCAACGAAAGTAGTGAACTTCTCGTTCTTTGCAACGAAGTCAGTCTCAGAGTTAACTTCTACAACAGCAGCGGTCTTATCACCGATTGCTGCACGAGCAACACCTTCTGCTGCAATACGGCTCTGCTTCTTAACAGCCTTCATTGCACCACTCTTCTTTAATACTTCGATTGCAGCTTCCATATCTCCATCGGTCTCGGTAAGTGCCTTCTTGCACTCCATCATACCTGCACCAGATGTTTCTCTTAATTCCTTTACCATAGCAGCGGTAATAGCCATGATTCTTTCCTCCTAAAAATCTTAATCTCATAAAGAATCAGCGGTCATAAGGCCGCTGACTCACCAATTCGTAAATTATTCAGCGTCTGCCTCAGCGCTTTCAGCTTCCTCAGCAGAAACAACTTCTTCACCCTGCTTAGCTTCGATGATTGCGTCAGCCATCTTGGATACGATTAACTTGATTGCACGGATTGCATCATCGTTACCAGGGATAACATAATCAAGTTCTTCAGGATCGCAGTTGGTATCAGAAATACCGAATAAGGTAATTCCAAGAGCATGTGCCTCAGAGATGCAGATGTGCTCCTTCTTAGGATCTACGATGAAGATAGCATCAGGAATTCTGGTCATATTCTTAATACCACCAATATTCTTCTCGAGCTTCTCCCACTCCTTCTTGATTTCAATAACTTCCTTCTTAGGAAGAACATCGAAGGTTCCATCCTGGCTCATCTCTTCAATCTCTTTAAGTCTCTTAATACGGGACTGGATGGTCTTGAAGTTGGTAAGCATACCACCTAACCATCTCTCATTTACATAGAACATACCAGCACGCTCTGCTTCGCTCTTAATAGCTTCCTGAGCCTGCTTCTTGGTTCCAACGAAAAGCACGGTACCACCCTGTGCAACAATGTCAGAAATTGCATTGTATGCAGCATCTACAAGGGGAACAGACTTCTGAAGATCGATGATGTGAATACCATTTCTCTCAGTGAAGATGTAAGGAGCCATCTTAGGGTTCCATCTTCTGGTCTGGTGTCCAAAGTGTACACCTGCTTCAAGTAACTGCTTCATAGAAATAACGCTCATTTTTATACCTCCATTATGGTTTGTTTTCTTCCGCAAACTTCATCATACTGCCCACTCTGAGCAAGAGCACCAGACAGCACTCCATCTGCGTGTAAATTTGCAACTTGATTATTATATCATCATCACGCCCTGTGTGCAAGGCATTTTGATGTTTAATCTAACTTTGTAGCACTCAACATCTGTGCAAGCGTTTTATAGTCTGCACCCTTAGTAACCTTGAATTCGCCAACCATCATCGTCTTGTCTAACTTATTCTCACAAAGGTATCTGTCAAAATCGTATGCACTGTCGATGACACCCGCCATTTCCAGCTTTTCAGCCACCGCATACGAGGTATCCCCTTTCACTACACTGATGACTACTTCTGAACCATCTGGGGTAACTTCATTGTGGCGTCTGTTCGGATCAGTCTCTTCTTCCGTGGTTTCTTCGGTTGTAGTTTCCATCGTTTCCTCGGACGTCGTTTCTTCCGTAGTTGTTTCTTCCGTTGTGGTTTCCTCTACGGTTGTCTCCTCAGTAGTAGTTTCCGTAGTCTCTTCCTGCTCCGTAGTTTCTTCGGCAGGCTTTGTCTCTGTGGGAACCTCTTCCTTAGGGGCAGGGTCGCTTACAGCTTGCTGCTCCGCAATCGCACTCGTATCTTCGGTATCTTCCTCTAATGGATTTACAGCCAGAACCGTATTCTCAATCATCCCGAGTTTTTTGGCTTCCGCCTTAATCTCTTCATCGGTCATGGTCTTTCCTGCTTTGGCACCAAAACTAAAATGTAATGCTGCCGCAGTTACAATCATTCCTAAACCAATTCCTCTTAAATAGGATTTCAAACGCATAATCGACTCCTAATTAGTGATCATAAAGACCAATTACAAGATTTACTTCTCCAACGCCTAGTCCAATTTCCTTCGCAATAGCCATATTGGATTTTCCTTTTTTGTGAAGGGCTATGATGCGTGCATTTGTATCGTCGCTATTACCGTCCCCTGCATCAAACTGGAATGTCGTAGGATCTGCCTGTTTCTTTAACGCTGCTTTAATGGAATTCGCATTAATATTCTTGTTCTTCTGCTTCACAGCATCGGTTTTCTTAATTAGATCTTTGATGGATTCAGGCTTCGCTGGAACATTTTCCTCAATAACGGGTTCTTCATCTTTTAAGACATCATAGAGCTGTGCATAAGCGCTTTGCTCACCTGGAATCACCTTTTCTTCTAAGGGTTCAGACTTAATCGTCTCTACAAGGGGTTCCATCTCATCAGAAACCAACTCTTCATCAAATCCCTTTTCTTCCTGTTCCTCTTCATAAGCCTGTGCCACTTTCTCAAAATCATCGGAAAGTGCAAGGCCACTTTGCTTAGGTATCGTTCGATCCTCGAATTCAGCATCGCCAATCTGGAAATCCAAAATGGTCTTTTCAGCCTCAGCAATAATAGACTCTGCACCAGGCTGCTCATCATAATTCGTTTCTTCATCTAAATACTGTTCAAAGGCTTCAACCTCTGCATCCAGATTTTCTTCCTGAACAGGCATTTTAAATTGTTTAGCAGCCGTATAGACATCTCTTTCTTCTGGATAAACAGTCTGTGTTACCGGGGGAATCACTTCTCTGGAAGCTTCTTCCATCGCCTGTCTTGCCAATATCATATGTTCTTCTGCAAGGGCATTCTTTTTCATGGCTTCTTCGGAAGCTAAAAGCGCCTGCTTTGCTTCATTTCTTGCAACCTCTGCCTCATCCGTAGCAGAAAGCGCATCTTTCTTTGCTTTTTCAGCAAGCTTTTTGGCGTCCTCCGCCTCAGCCTTTACCTCAGAAACATAGTTCGTAAGCTCTTCCTTATTCTTGTTGAGCATATCGTACATAAAAACGGTTTCCTGATGGTTGGTACTAATCTGACTCATAATATTGTCAGAATATTCACCAAGAGCCAGCATTTTCTCGTTGGTAAGCTTTTCAAGACTCCTTTCAGCCTTCTCTAAGGACTCCGCTACTGCATCCTCTGATGCCTCTTTCATCTTATATTTAGTATTCTCGTATTCTTTATTAACAAGTTCTTTAATTTCTTCTTCACTAAAGCGTTCTTCGTCGGACTTACTACTTCCTTTTACAACAAAGCTGGCAATAAATGCCAAAACGCCCAGTATTAAAATTACAACTTCCATAGCGGTCATATAGCAGGCCTCCAAAACCAAAATAATGCTACAAAGGCGTAGCATAACATTCTTATTATACTCCAGAAATAAAAAACGTGCCATAGGTTCTATGGCACGCTCCAAATGCGAATTTACTTATAGCGGCTGCATCTTTACATTGCCGCCCTGTCTAACAAACTTACAGTACTTAAAGGATTCCTTAATGAGCATAGATACGTCTGAAATCTGAATAATAACGCCAGGATAAGCTGTACCCATACACTGTACAACCGCAGAGCCCGCTGCTTCAATCTTCGCTTTTAACACATCAATCTCAGCCTTATCTTTCTGGAGCTGTTCCTGCTGCTGCTTAACCATCTCACCAAGTTCCGTGAACTCTTTTAGCTGATTGGGAAGAATCTTTACACCAGCTTTAACCTTTTGCTTAATAGCATCCAGAGCCGGCTGCGCATTTTCAAGACTCTTATTTAACATATCCATCTCGTCCTGCACATCGTGTACGCGTTTCATAACCTCATCACTTACGCCAACGTTAATCTTTGTATCAGCCCCCATCGTAGAACCAAGGTTTCTTGCTTTAATCATATTGTTAGCTGTTACACTCCCACCGATAATGAATCCCTTTTTGTTTTCTACAACAACATCCTGTGAAGCAATTACTTTTGAATGTAAGATAGAGTCAGAAATAACAGAGCCTTCCGACACGACCATAGTATTTTCAATGAATTTGGAAATAATGTTTCCTTTTGCAGCAAGGTTTCCACGGCCCATTCCGTTCACACCCTTATGGATGATGATATTGCCCCCGGAAATGATGGTTGCACCTTCTACAACGCCCTTAACCTCAACATCACCCTTTGCTTTAATCATAAAATTGGTACGAACGTTACCGTTTACTACAACATTACCTTCATAGGTGATATTACCCGTAGCGGTATCAACGTTCTCTACCTCGTAAACATTACTTACAAAGACTTTGCCATTGTAGTAGGAAGCATGGCCATCAACATCACTGGTAATCTCAGTACCATTTTCATTCAAAGTAATATTCAGACCAAATTGTAAGGTTGCTCTCTTTACATCTCTTGGCTTTAAAACATTTCCAAGAACGTCATATCCTTCCTGTCCCTTCACCTCAGGTGTTAAAGTAGCAAGCTTATCACCGGCAGATACATGATTTACCGCATTTAGATTAAAGAAATCAACAGAGCCATCATCATTTAAGGTCGGCTGAATCTTTCTTTCGGTATTAAAATGATACGTAATTACTGCATCCGAGCCTTCTACCACGGGCTGACCGATCGCAATTACATAGTCCGTACAATACTTCTTCTCTGCCAGGAACTGATTAATTACATCTTCCTGCACACCAAAATGAATCTTCGCAACACGAAGTTCTGACTGGATATCATCCATAGTGTATTCTCTACCACCAGTAGAAGCAGGATAAAATCTTGCAGTTGCCTGCATCATATCACTCGAAAATTCTATGGAAACACGCTCTGATACGGGGATAAGAGGTTGCGCGCCAAGATTTAATTCTGTATCAGCAGTCATTTCTGTGATAGCAGCATTCAGCGCTTTTAGATCAAAGATAACATTCTCTTTATTCAGATAGTTTGCGACTTCATTCACACGAATCGCTTCTCCACCATCCTTCGGCATGAACAAATGAAGTTTTAATTCTCCAGCTTTATCAATGATTAACTGAAAATATCCGTTCATAATAAGTCCCCCCTCCCCAAAATAATTTTAAATTGCTGCCGCAAAGATACCAATCTGGTCTCCCATAATGGTACGCATCTTCTGAATCGCCTTGGTATGCAACTGAGATACACGAGATTCAGAAACATCCAAAATCGCGGCAATTTCTTTTAAGGCCAACTCTTCAAAATAATAAAAGTTAATAACGGCTCTTTCTTTCTCAGAAAGCTTTGCCATCGCTTCATCCAGAAGTCTTTCCAACTCACGCTTTGACGCATACTGCTCCGGCGTTGCGATGCTGCTTCCAAAAGTATTATCCTGTGCAACTTCTCCACCATTATCCATAAACTCATTTAGGGATACCAAGGTGGTAACCTGCATAGAAGAACGCCACTCCAAAAGTTCTTCTTCTGAAATCCCAAGCGCCATCGCAATCTCAGGTTCCTCTGCCTGTGCGCCCTTCATATTCTCTACCTGTGCAACCGCTAAATCGATCTGCTTCTGTCTGTCTCGAATGGTTCTGGGAATCCAGTCATTCTTACGAATCTGGTCGATGATAGCGCCTCGAATACGTAAGGAAGCATATGTTTCAAACTTCACTTCTCTTCTGGGGTCGAATTTGTCTACTGCATCAATGAGTCCTAAGGAACCATAACTGCATAGATCTTCAAACTCTACGTTGCTACCCATATACATATTAAGACGACCTGCTACAAGTTTCACAAGTGGCAAATATTCGATTATAATTTTATCTCGTAATTCTTTGGACTTTAAACGACTGTAATCATTCCACAGACGTTTTCTTGCTATTTCATCCATATCTTACCCCCGGCTCTTTCCTCCTTGAAATTGCCTACAACTATCATTTCTTTGTAACAACATCCTTGTTTACATCTTTGAAATAATCTTCATATCTGGCCTTCATATTAAATCGGTCAACGACTGATTTAATAACCATACCAATAAAGAAAAATACCAGCATAGAAATCAAAATACTAAATAACATATATCGCATTTCATAACCGCCGACAAGACAAATCGTAAGTGCCACAGCTCCAGCAAATAACATCAATATAGCGGGAATAAATTTTGTATTTAGTTTATTGATTTTTCCCTGTTTATCTTTCATAACATTTAAATCGTTTTGGGTGGTTGGCCAACGGCTCTAATTTCATAAGCACCTGTTGCCGGATAATAAACAACAGTACGTCCATAAGTAGAACCACAGTCTTCCGCTTTAATAGGAATACCAAGTTCCTTTAAAGCTTTCCTTGTTGCCTCCGCATTACGCTGACCAACAGCCAACATATCCTGTTTATTCTGAAATGCAAACATCTGGGCACCCCCAGCAATCTTTGCTTCCATGTTTCGCTTCACACATCCTTTTGCTTCCAAAAGTCTTACAAGTTCCGGAATACCCGTATCAGCAAATTTTGCAATGGTTGCATTGCTTCGTACAGCTGTTGAATCCGGCAGCATAATGTGTACAAGACCACCAATTTTCTTTACTGTATCGCGAATAGCAATTCCGATACAGGAACCTAGTCCAATTGTTGTTATGGTATCATCTCCAGAAACCACATTCATATCGGCGATACCAACTTTAATGCACTGTGCCATATTACTTCACTCCTAATATACCAGCATTAAAAACCTAATGAATGTAGAATCTTAGCATAACTATCTTCATCGGGAACAAGAATAAAATATCCACTCATACTCTCATCATCCGTAAAATCTGTCTGGATTAACAGTAATCCATCACCGATTGTACCAAATTCAGCCGCAGGAACCGATAAAAGGGATCCAGCCATATCAATGCACACTTCTGGTATTGACGGATAAATCGTTAATCCTGTAAGTGTAGATAGTGAGTTCAGGTATGCACCCGTGATGATATTACCAATTTCCTTTAAAGCACTAAGCTCCATCTCTGAGAAATCTTCTCCTTCCGAAGCCATACCCATCATCAGTTTATTAACCATAGCCTTTGCAGATTCTTTCTTCTGCATAAACATGATACTTCCGGTAATATCCCCTTCTACTACGAGATAAATACCGGCTACTATCTGATCTTCGCCGCCCATGGTCGTTCCAACTTCTTTGAACTCCATCATTCGAACCTGCGGTACCATCATATCGACTTTGGTATTCAGCATACTGGATAGTGCAGTCATCGCATTACCAGCACCAATATTACCAATCTCTTTGAGTACATCAAAGTACTCGTGACTTACTTTTTCTAAATCAAATTCTTCTGCCATATTTGAAGCTCCTTCGTAACCCTTATTTTACAAAAAGCAGGAGCAAACGCTCCCGCCCGTTCATTATTCAGAAATAACAGCATTCAAATCAAGAAGAGAAATTAATCCTTCCTTCTGCTTGGATACACCAGTAACAAAGTGTGTACCACTTTCAACCGTAGTTCTCTCAACTGTACTCATATCAATGTTGACTACTTCTTTAACAGAATCTACGATTACACCGATGGATTCATGCTGGTCCATCTTGATAATAATAATACGATTATCTTTGTTCTCTTCTCCCTCGGGAACACCCATCTTAATGCGAAGACTCATTACAGGAAGTACTTCACCACGAAGATTGATAACACCCTTAAAGTATCCGGGAACCTTGGGAACGCGTGTAATATGCTGCATACGAACAATATTGTCAATGTATTTAATATCAATACCAAATTGCTCGTCACCACTATTAATAACGATATACTGCACTACTTCTTCAACTTTTGTGCTAAGTTCGTTTGCCATGTTAAGCCTCCTATCCGTCTAATTAGAACAATGTATTGGAATCAACAATTAACGCTACTTCACCATCACCTAAAATGGTAGCGCCGCTAATGAACTTGCACTTGTTGATATAAGTACCCATAGACTTAATAACGATTTCCTGCTGACCAATCAGTTCGTCCACTACAAGACCGGCAAGCTTCTCACCCTTCTTAACGATAACCACAACCATATCGTCATCAGGATTTCTCATAGACTGGCAGTCTAAAACGTCATCCAGACGAATGATAGGAATGACAGTACCACGAAGATAAATGACTTCCTTACCCTGTACAGTCTTAATATCATTAGGCTTGATATTTTCAATAGTCTGAATATTGGAAAGAGAAATTGCATATTTCTCGCCACCAACAACAACCATAAGTGCCTGGATAATTGCAAGTGTCAGAGGAAGTCTTACAATGAAGGTAGTTCCAACGCCAAGTTCTGTCTTAACTTCAACTTCACCACTTAGTGCTTCGATCTTCGACTTAACGACATCAAGACCAACACCTCTACCAGAAACATCTGTTACCTTCTTTGCAGTAGAGAAGGAAGGCATAAACAGAAGCTGAACAATATCCTTATCATCCGTAGCATCAGCCTGTTCTCTTGTCATAATGCCACGTTCAACTGCCTTTTCTCTTACAACTTCGCAATCGATACCATTACCATCATCACGAACTTCAATAACAACATTATTGCCTTCCTGATAAGCATCTAAGAAAATAGATCCTGTTTCAGGCTTGCCACGCTGTGCTCTTACCTCGGCAGACTCTAAACCATGGTCTGCTGAGTTACGAAGCAGATGCTGTAAGGGATCACCGATTTCATCAACCACGGTACGGTCAAGCTCGGTTTCCTCACCAGACATATATAGTTCCATCGGCTTATCAAGCTTCTTGCTTAAATCGCGAATCATACGAGGGAACTTGCTGAATACACTCTCAATAGGTACCATTCGAACCTTCATAACAGATTCATGAAGATTGGTGGTAACGCTTTCAAGATATTCAATCTCTTCATTTAAGTTATTGCTGCCTGTACCCTGCGCCTGGGTTGTCGCACGGCTCACAAGAGAGTTCTTCGCGATAATAAGCTCGGAAACTAAGTTCATAAGAGAATCTAACTTCTCGATATCTACACGAACGGTACGGCTAACCTGAGGCTTCGCTGCTGCTTTCTTTGCATCATTTGCTTTTGCAGGTTTTGCAGTCTCCTGAACAGCAGGCTTTGTGGTCTCTGCAACCGCAACCTCTGTTGTCTTTTCTTCTTTAACTTCAACTTCTTCCTTTGCTTCAGCCTTAGCTGCATCATCAGAAGCCTTGCTTTCATATACAGCACCGGTTGCTCCTGCAATTTCAGAAACGCCCTTTGCTGCATTTAAGATAGGATCTAAATCACCGTCAGCTGCAACCAGCATAGAGAAGGTAAGTTCAAACTTCTCATCTTCAATATCCTGAGAAGAAGGACGGGTAGTGATTACCTCACCAAAATCTTCCACAGCCTTAAATACTAAGAAGGATCTTGCTGCTTTCAGCATACAATTCTCATCTACGCTAACATCAACCTGATAAATCTTTTTGCCAGAAGCTACTGCTTCATCAACCGTCTTCTTTTCTTCTTCGGTTAAAACAATAACCTCTTTGCAAGCAGAAGCTGCCTCTTCCTGGGGTGCAGCTGGTGCTGCTTCTTCAACGGGAGCTTCTTCCTGCTTAGCGGGCTCAGCTACCTCACCCTTAGAATTTAAGATATCGTTTAACGCCTTAATGATAGGGGCATTCTCATTCTCGCCTTCATCCGCAGATTCCTGAATATTGGCAACGTATTCTTCGAGTGCATCAAGGCACTGGAATAAGGTATCCACCATTCCTGCTTTTACAGTGATGGTACCATTTCTAACCTCGGAAAATACATTCTCCATATTATGGGTTAAATTCTGCATACGCTTGTAACCCATCGTTCCTGCCATACCCTTTAAGGAGTGTGCAGCACGGAAAATTTCATTTACGGTATCCATGTTCTCTGCATCCTGCTCTAACTCTAAGAGCTGGGTATTTAAGTTCTGCAAATGCTCCTTGGATTCATCAAGGAAAATGTCTAAGTACTGGCTAACGTCCATTTACTTTACCCCCACGTTCGTAGTGATTTCTTTTGCAATTTGATCCAACGTTACAATTTGATTTACCCAACCGGTTGCCGCAATCGCTCTTGGCATTCCGTAGACAGTACATGATGCGGCATCCTGGGCAATGATGTACGCATTCTTTTTAGGAAGAAGGTTACGGATACCATCGGTTCCATCCTTTCCCATTCCAGTAAGTACAACACAAGTAATCTCATCAAAGTCTGACTGAATCAGAGATTCATACATGTAGTTGGCACAGGGCTTAACCCCTTCTCTGGTCGGCTCATCAGAATAGTGAATATATCCTTTTCCATGGCGTTCTACATAGTTCATATGCTGTCCGCCCCTTGCGATATATACTGTTCCTTTGACAACTTCATCGCCTTCGGCTGCTTCCTTAACATTCATCTTGCTAAGTTCATTCAAATGCTCCGCAAGCGTTGCCGTAAAACCAGCTGGCATATGCTGCACGATGAGTACAGCAGCGTCAAGGTTTCCGGGAAGTAATGGAATCACATGCTGAAGTGCCTTCGGTCCACCCGTTGAGGATGCAAGCGCAACAATTTTCTTTCTTGCAGCGGGTCCAAGATGTTCCTTTTTGAAAGTCGTGTAACTCTTTTCCTTTGAACCAGGCGCTACTGCTTTCTTCTGATCATCAAGACCCTCGATTGCACCGCATAAAATCTTTAAGAACTTCTTCTTATGTTCTTCACCCTTCGCTGTCATAAGACTTTCTGGCTTATGAACAAAGTCCACTGCACCAAGATTTAACGCTTCCATAGTGATTGCAGCGCCATCTTTTGTAAGCGTAGAGTTCATAATGACACAAGAAGGTTTATGAAGCTTCTTGAATTCTTTCAGAAAAGCAATTCCATCCATATTGGGCATATTGATGTCTAATACGATGGCATCATAGCTTTTCACCTTGCAAAGTTCTAAAGCTTTTACACCGTCAACTGCGGTATCTTCTACATGAAGTCTGCTGTCTGAATTAATTATATCACAGGTCACTCTTCTCATGAGTGCAGAGTCATCAACAACAAGAATTTTTTTCATTTTTTTTACAAATTCGTCATTTATCGATGCTGACGAATCTTCCTCTCTTCCTCAAAAATGTATCGAATGATTCTTTCTCTCTCGAAATTACTGATATTAATAAATTCCCCTCTATACTCTGTATTCTTTGGATTATTAAGTACCGGCTTTTCTGCCAGAATCTTGATGACATGATCAAATTTCTCTCCACCCGTCTCAAAAGGAAGAACATAACGACAATGTAACAATTCTCCTTTTATAAGTTTGGATGCTGTAACAAATCGAATTCCACCACCAGAAATATCCACCACAACACATTTTTCTTCTGGTTCTCTCTCTGGAATCTTTCTATATTCTTTAAAAGCTTCCCCTTCTTCAGCAGTCAGCATCTGCGCTGCCATACCAATCACGCAGCCGTATCGGTAATATTCTCTGCGCTGATGTTTTTCAGGATTCGTTAATACCCCAATACGAAGAATCGAGATATTGTTATCCTTTAAGCGTTCTTCAATACGAATCTCACAACGATAGATTCCCTTTTTCGCATAGAAAAACGCCTCATATTCCCCACCAGTTGGAAGAAGCTGAAGTTTTGTCTTGTCCATAGGCATTTGCAGAAAAATCTCTTCATTTTCATCGATGTCATAGACTTTCGTAATATATAATTTTTTCTCTCCATAATCGTCCGGTTCTAATTCCTGGATATCTACACGTTCACCGGGTCTAATCAAATCTTCAAGATATAATGGCATTAGACTTTTTTATTGGCTACCAAATGAGAAAAGAAAGCAGCCATCCCCCTCTTCTTAGTATTTTGTGTCACATCCATGTGCATCAGTCCGCCAGCAATTTCCTCAAATGCGAGCGCCGCCTTACAATTCGGGCTAGCGAGCGCAACAGGCTTTTGCTGCATAACTGCATTACTTAAATTCTGGTCCTGTGGCACAGAACCTAAATATTCAATTTTTAATCCAAGATAGCGACTTACCACCGCAGAAAGCTTGCGATATAAATTCTCGCCATCGGCCTTTGTATAAACACGATTTGCAATCACTTTTATATCGGTGCTGTCACTCTTAAAACGTACATGTCGGTTCAAGGCTTTTAATAGAGAATAAGAATCGGTAATACTTGTTGGTTCGGGGGTAGTAACCAAAATGATTTCACCACTCGCCACAAGGAATTCTAAAACCGCTTCTGATATTCCTGCTCCCGTATCAATGATGATGACATCTGCGATGGCATCAAGTTCTGCTAAGTTCTGCACGATATAACTTAAATAGTCATGGCTTAGATTGCTCATACCAGCAATTCCAGAACCACCTGAAATAAAGCCTACTCCGCCAGGTCCCCAGGTTATGACATCTTTGATGTTCATTCCCTTATAAATTAAATCGCTGAGATTATGCTGCGGTACGGTTCCAAACATAATCTCGATATTTGCCAGGCCAAAATCAGCATCTAAAATGATGACCCGCTTCCCCATTTTTTTGAAATACAGAGCAAGGTTAATGGCCGTATTGCTTTTTCCGACGCCGCCTTTTCCACTTGTAATGGTGATAACTCTGGCCATAGGACGGCTGGTAACGTATTCACTTTGTTTTATAATAGAGCGTAATCCGCTAGCCTGATCCATAGGTTACCCGTTCTCTACCTGTAAGAGTTTCTTAACAATATCCTGGGGATTGAACTTAGAAATATCCTTCGGCACCTCCTGGCCATAAGTCACATAACTAAGTGGAGCCCCTGTATGCATCTTAATATTCAGCATATTTCCATAAGCATTGGTCTCATCGAGTTTTGTAAAGATGAGCTTATACTTTGCCATGGCTTTATACATATCCGTAATCTTAATGAGATCCTTGTACTTTGTCGTAATGGACAATACAAGATATGTCTCGCAGTCACAAGAATTATCAAGAGCATGTAAGAATGTGTTCACTTCTTTCTGGCCCTCTTCATTGTTGTAGGCATGTCCAGCTGTATCCACCAAAATAAAGTCACTATGCTTGTAGTGCGTATATAACTGCTTCATGTCATCGGTGCTGTAAATCGCATGACAGGGAATATTCAATAATTTGGCATAGGTATTTAACTGATCTGCCGCTGCAATACGATAGGTATCCTGTGTAAATAGCACAACCTTCTTCTTGTCTACCAGACATAACTGGGAAGCTAATTTCGCAAGTGTTGTTGTCTTTCCTACGCCGGTCGGTCCAATAAAGAAGATGACCTTGGGACCTTTTTTCGACAAAGTAATACACTGCGGACGTTCAAACTTAATAATCATCTTGGTATAGATATTGGATAAAATATACTCAATATCCATACTGGGCTCAAAGTTCATACTAATCTCTTCAATCATCTGATTGGCATAATTCTCAGCAATCTCATGCTCAATCATGGTTCGATAAAGAAGTTTTAGGAAGTCTTCGATTTTTTCTTTTCCCTCAGCCTCTTTTGACTTTTCGTCCGCTTTTGGCGCTGTTTCAGGGAAATCATTCTCCACCATCTTCTTGGTGTTATCCTGCTTACTAACAGAATCCTGTAACAGTTGCAAAATATTATCTAATTTCTCAGGCACCTGTCCTAACTGCTTTTCTTCTTTTTTCGTTGTGAGAACAGAAAGAGACGGTCCCTGTTCCTCCGCCTTTTTTCGTAGCTTATCGATAGAGGCTACAGCTTCTGCAAGCCCCTGCGCCTCTTTGGCTTCTTTTCTTGCCGGTTCATCTTCTTTTGCAACAGTTACTTCCACTAACTTCGGAGTTCTTGTGAAAAAAGACTTTTTCAGCACCTTCGTGCTCATAAATACAATATCTGCTCCCAGTTCTTTTCTGGCAGTTTCCATTGCTTCGGCTTCTGTTTTTCCTTGAAACTTCTTAATGGTCATACTTCATTCTTACCTTATGCTGTAATCATCCCAACACTTTGTAATTCAACGTCTGGCTCTACTTCATTATACGACACAACCGTTAAATCCGGGTAATAATCTTCCGTGAGTCTCTTAAAATACATACGAACAATAGGACTCGTTAATACAATAGACGGCTTGCCTGCATTTTCCAGTTTTTCGGTTTCCACCTTTACACTATCCATTAGTGCCTTCGTGCGTTCCTGTGAAAGTGTTAAATATGCCCCCTGCTCGGATTGTTTCACAGAATTCATAATTTCCTGTTCCATCTTAGGATCCAGCGTAACCACAGATACGGTACCTGCACCACTGAAATACTTGCTGGAAATTGCTCGTTTTAGAGCCTGTCTTACATATTCCGTTAATAAATCTGTGTCACGTGTAGCAGAAGCGTGATCGCCCAAACATTCAAAGATTGTAAGCAGATCTCGAATTGAAATCTCTTCCCGCAGCAAATTCTGCAATACCTTCTGCACATCACCAAGCCCAAGCAGCTTCGGAATAAGTTCTTCTACAATAGATGGATTGGTCTCGTTCAAATTATTAACAAGATTCTGTACATCCTGTCTGGTAAGGAGTTCCGCAATATGTCTTCTGATAATTTCGGTCAGATGTGTTGCAATAATGGAGGGCGGGTCAACTACAGTATAACCAAGAGACTCTGCTCTTTCACGTTGTCCCTCCGTAATCCAGATTGCAGGCAGATGGAAGGAAGGCTCAATCGTAGGGATACCTGTAATTTCCTCTTCTACATATCCAGGATTCATCGCCATATAGTGGTCAAATAGGATTTCTCCCTCGCTCACCTGAATACCCTTAATCTTGATAATGTACTGATTCGGATTGAGCTGAATATTATCACGCAGACGAATAATCGGAACCACTGTACCAAGCTCTAACGCAATCTGCCTACGAATCATTACAACTCGGTCTAATAAATCACCACCCTGACTCACATCCGCAAGAGGAATAATACCATAACCAAATTCCAGTTCAATCGGGTCAACTGATAAGAGGCTGGTAACATTTTCGGGCTTTCGAATTTCTTCTGCTTCTTCCTCGACCTCCTGTGCCTGGCTTTCCACTTTTGCCTCTTTCAGACTCTTACTCATACTGCGTCCACATACAATGAAAAGAACGCCAACCAAAATAAACAAAATCTTATTCAGCGGCGTAATGACACCAAGGGCAATAACAACGGCTCCAACAAAATACACATTTTTAGGAACACCGAAGAGCTGTTTAACGAGGACACCAGAGAAATCAGCATCCTTACTGCCTTTTGTAACCAGAATACCTGTCGCTAAGGAAATCATCAGGGAAGGAATCTGGGAAACCAGACCGTCACCAATGGTCAAAATGGTATAAGTATTTAATGCATCATTAAAGCTGAGTCCACGACGAACCATACCCATAATAATACCGCCAACCATATTAACAGCCGTAATAATCAAACCTGCGGTAGCATCTCCCTTTACATACTTAACCGCACCATCCATAGAACCGAAGAAAGAACTCTCGGCCTGAATCTTATCTCGTGCTGTTTTCGCTTCTGCATCTGTTATCGCACCCGTATTTAAGTCCGCATCAATTGCCATCTGCTTACCGGGCATTGCGTCCAGGGTAAAACGAGCCGTTACTTCGGCAACTCGCTCAGAACCTTTATTGATAACCATGAACTGAATAATCAGCAAAATTACGAAAACGATAACACCTAAAACTAAATCACCACCACCTACGAACTGTCCGAACGTGGTTACAACATTACCGGGATCACCAGTAATCAATATCAAACGGGTAGAACTAATATTTAGCGCAATTCTAAAAATGGTACAAAATAATAGAATCGTCGGGAAATTGGACATTTCCAGTACTTCCTTTGCAAACAGACATGCAAAAAGCACGGTAAATGCCACAGAAATATTAATCGCTAAAAAGATATCCAGTAACCAAGAAGGAATGGGAACAATCATTAAAACAATGGCAGCCAGCAAATATCCAGCAACGCCTATGTCTGCTTTGGGCATTTTCTTAAACATCACATTCCTCCTTTCTTTTTAATTTAATATTTCTTTATACGAGTCCTTTTTTCTTATAAACAGCTGCTAACACTTCTGCAACAGCCAGGTATAATTCCGGTGGAATCTGCTCCCCTATTTCAACATCCGCATAGAGAGATCTGGCAAGTGGCTTATTCTCAACGATTTCCACATGATTTTCTCTTGCTATCTCTTTAATCTTCTGCGCCAAATAATCGGCACCCTTGGCAAGAACTACCGGTGCTGAGCCTTCTACGGAACGGTCATAGCTTATGGCTACTGCAAAATGGGTAGGGTTCGTAATGACAACATCTGCCTTCGGAACGCTCTCCATCATTCTTCGTCGGCTAGCCTCAGACATCTTCTGGCGAATCTTACTTTTGATTTCCGGATTACCTTCGGAATTCTTAAACTCGTCCTTGACCTCTTGCTTGGTCATCTTCATGTCGTCTGCGAACTTCCATCGCTGATACATATAATCAGCCAGTCCAAGTATAAGATATACTATACTAATTTTAATACCAGTATCTATAAGTATTGAAAACACCAAGGACAATGCTTGATTTAATCCTATCTCGTATAGAATAAATAAATTATTAGCCTGGTCCTTAATGCTAATATAGGCTATATAAAAAACTAATGAAATTTTTACTATCGAAAGTAAAAGATTAAATAATGAC
>JAZLGW010000027.1:0-179250 GCA_045616465.1 Lachnospiraceae bacterium
AGTTGAAGAATATATAGATTATTATAATAACAAAAGAATTCAGGCAAAAACAAAATGGATGCCACCTGTGCAATACAGGATAGCATCCATGTGTTCCGCCTAGTTCATAAATATGTGTCCAGGATTCTGGGTACATATCAAAGAGGTGGCCTTTCATTTTATTACGATACTATTTACTCAATCTCTGCATGGAACTGCTGAAGGCTCTTAACTTCACCAGTACCCTTCTGCATTGCACGAATACCTTCTACGGAAGCCTTTGCTGCTGCCATGGTAGTCATATAAGGAATACCATTCTTGATTGCTCCCTTACGAACATAATCATCATCAGAAGAACCATCAGGCGTATTGATAATGAGCTGAACTTCCTTATTGGTAATGGAATCCAAGATATTGGGTCTTCCCTGGTTTAACTTATAAACCTTGGTATTTTCAATGCCGGCCTGAGAGATTAAATCGCTGGTTCCGCCCGTTGCGATAAGCTTAAAGCCAAGTTCATGAAGTCCCTTCGCAACTTCCACAACCTCATCCTTGTCTCTGTCATTAACAGAAATAAGTGCTGTACCAGATACGGGAAGCTTTGTCTTTGTTGCTTCCTGTGCCTTAAAGAATGCTTCTCCAAAATCTGCTGCCATACCAAGAACTTCACCAGTGGAACGCATCTCAGGTCCGAGAAGAGGGTCAACCTCCTGGAACATATTGAAGGGGAATACAGCCTCCTTAACACCACAATGTTTGAACTTTCTATCCTTCAAATCCTTAACCGGAGACTCTTTTCCAGTATACTTAGCAGTCATAATCTCTGTTGCAAGAGGAACCATACCAATTCCACATACCTTAGATACTAAAGGTACGGTACGAGAAGCTCTAGGATTTGCCTCCAGAACATAAAGCACGTCGTCTTCAATCGCATACTGCATATTCATTAAGCCGACAACGCCCATTTCCTTCGCAATCTTCTTAGTATATTCCTTAATCAGTGCTACATTCTTCTCAGAAATATTCTTAGAAGGAAGAACGCAAGCAGAGTCACCAGAGTGAACACCCGCAAGCTCGATGTGCTCCATAACAGCGGGAACGAATACGTTCTCACCGTCAGAGATTGCATCTGCTTCGCACTCTAATGCGTGATGTAAGAAACGGTCAATAAGGATGGGTCTGTCAGGGGTAACACCAACTGCTGCTGCCATATAAACCTTCATATGGTCATCATCGTAAACGACTTCCATTCCACGACCACCAAGAACGTAAGAAGGACGTACCATGACAGGGTATCCAATCTTATTGGCAATGGCGATAGCTTCATCAACCGTTACTGCCATTCCAGATTCAGGCATAGGAATTTCTAACTTATCCATCATTGCGCGGAATAAATCTCTATCCTCTGCAAGGTCGATGGTTTCTGGTGTTGTTCCTAAGATGTTAACGCCATTTGCCTTTAATGCTGCTGCAAGATTTAATGGAGTCTGTCCACCAAACTGTGCAATAACACCGAGAGGCTTTTCCTTCTCATGGATGGAAAGAACATCCTCTAAGGTTAAGGGCTCGAAATAAAGCTTATCAGACGTATCATAGTCAGTAGATACCGTCTCAGGGTTGCAGTTAACAATGATGGTCTCAAAGCCAAGCTTCTTCAGAGACTGTGCTGCATGAACACAGCAATAGTCAAATTCGATACCCTGACCAATTCTGTTAGGACCACCGCCTAAAATCATAATCTTCTTTTCGTTGGTGGTAGCAGGTGCATCATTTTCTTTCTTGATATTATAAGAAGAATAATAGTATGCACTGTCAGCGGTACCAGATACATGCACACCTTCCCAGCACTCTTCAATGCCATAGGATAATCTGGTCTTACGAACTTCATCTTCTGAAACTTCTAATACCTTTGCAAGATACTTATCAGAGAATCCATCCTGCTTAGCCTGTAAAAGTACATCCTTTGCAGGAACACTGCCCTTCATAGCCTTTAATGCTTCTTCCTCTTCTACAAGCTCTTTCATCTGTTCAATGAAATAAGGCTTAATCTTCGTCATTTCGTAGAGTTCTTCTACGGTAGCACCCTTGCGAAGTGCCTCATACATAACGAACTGTCTCTGAGAGGTAGGAACGTGTAACTTTGCAAGAAGTTCTTCCTTGGTAAGTTCTCCATAGTTCTTTGCGCCACCAAGACCATACTGACCGATCTCAAGGGAACGAATCGCCTTCTGGTATGCTTCCTTATAAGTCTTACCGATACTCATAACTTCGCCTACCGCGCGCATCTGGGTACCTAACTTATCCTCAGCGCCCTTGAACTTTTCAAATGCCCAACGAGCAAACTTAATAACAACGTAATCTCCAGAAGGTACATACTTATCAAGTGTGCCATACTTTCCACACTCAATATCTGCTAGATCAAGACCTGCTGCAAGCATTGCGGATACTAATGCAATCGGGAAACCAGTTGCCTTACTTGCAAGTGCAGAAGAACGGGAAGTACGAGGATTAATCTCGATAACGATAATACGACCAGTCTCTGTATTACGAGCAAACTGTACATTGGTACCACCAATTACCTGAATTGCATCAACAATCTTATATGCCTGACGCTGTAATTCCTTCTGTACATCTTCTGAAATCGTTAACATCGGTGCAGAACAGAAAGAGTCACCTGTGTGTACACCTAATGGATCGATATTCTCAATAAAACATACGGTAATCATCTTACCGGTTGCATCACGAACAACCTCTAATTCAAGTTCTTCCCAGCCAAGAACAGATTCCTCTACAAGTACCTGTCCTACTAAGGAAGCGGCAAGACCACGCTCACAAACGGTCTTTAACTCTTCTACGTTGTATACAAGACCGCCACCTGCTCCACCCATGGTATAAGCAGGACGAAGAACAACAGGGTAACCAAGTTCATCTGCAATTTTAAGCGCATCGTCTACGGAGTAAGCAACCTCAGATCTAGCCATCTCGATACCGAGAGAATCCATGGTCTTCTTAAACTCAATACGGTCCTCACCACGCTCAATCGCGTCAACCTGAACACCAATTACCTTTACACCATATTTATCGAGGATACCTTTTTCATAAAGCTCAGATGCAAGGTTTAAGCCAGTCTGTCCACCAAGGTTAGGAAGCAGTCCGTCGGGTCTTTCCTTGGCAATGATTGCTTCGATTCTTTCTACATTTAAGGGTTCAATGTAGGTAACATCAGCCATACCAGGGTCAGTCATAATCGTTGCAGGATTGGAGTTAACTAATACAATCTCGTATCCTAACTTACGAAGCGCCTTGCAGGCCTGGGTTCCGGAGTAGTCAAACTCGCATGCCTGTCCAATAATGATAGGACCAGAACCGATAATCAGAATCTTGTGAATATCCTCTCTTTTTTTCATGTCTATCCTCTTTTCTTGCATACTAACGCAGCAAAAAAAGGGTAGGCTGCGTCACTGCAAAATATTTTTTCAAATTATTATAACATTATTCAGGCAAAATATCTATGCTTTCTGTTCCTTCTGCTTAGCCAAAAAAGGTTCCAGATAAAGTTCCTTCGCGATGGCGAGAAGCTCGGCATCCACCTTGCCAAACTGTGCTTCCTCATCCAAAATATCAAATGCCACGGGAATCGGTTTTGCCTTCTTATACGGTCTGTCATCGGCAACCAATGCGTCATAAATATCCATAATGGTGAGAATGCGGGTTAATGTATCTAATTCCTCTGCTTTTAATCCCTTTGGATACCCTTTCCCATTCAGAACTTCATGATGATTACTAGCCATGGCCCGTACACGGTCAAATTCGCTGCCAAACTTCACATGGCTTAAAATTTTATCCGTAAAAGTAACGTGACTCTGAATCGTAGCTCTTTCCTCGTCAGAGAGCGTACCCGCCTTAATATGAATGCTGTCCGACTCTTCTTTCGTAATATAAGGAAGAACGGTTCCATCCTCCAAAGTATAGGTTTCCTCTAACAGCACATCTGCTTCCGCAAAATCCTCTGGTTTTAATGGCTTTCCGCAGTTATAAAGGCCTAGTTTTCCAAGGAAAGCATTAATCTTTTCTGTCTTTTCCTGCACATCCGCAGCGTCTGCTTTTCCGGCAAGGACATCTCTTTCCATCAAAACCTTAATGTAAGCAAGTCTGTCCTTAATCTGTTTTTCCCGGTCCCCCAGTTTCGTGGGCTTATCCATAACTTCAATGGGAACATCCATTTTACCTACATCGTGCAGCATAGCCGCCAAATAAAGCTGTTTTCTATCTGCCTTGCTAAAATGCATCTGCGTCTTTCCATTTTTATATAATTCATTAATATAATCCACCATCTCCACACTTCGGATAGCTACATTCTTCGTATGGCTGGCATTGTAGGGTGTTCTGCCGTCAATTGCCTCCGCCATAGCGTCTGCCATTGAAAACAAGGTTTCCTGTAACTCTTCTGCCTTTTTCTTCTGCATTTCAATGTATTTCACGATAATAATGGCAAGAAACGATAATACAAAGCCCAGCGGCAGGTATAATACCGGCAGTTTACAGTACGCGAATTTATAAAGGCCAATACAAAGTAAAATATAACCTCCAACAAATCCAGCCAGCACAAAAATACCGGTCTGCAACCTCTTGTTATATGTGATATAAGCAAATGCAGCACACAAAACGGTAACCAGTAAAATTTTCAGCCAGAGAGGGGACTGAAAGGCTCTCTTTCCTTCCAGGATCGCCCAAAGTGCGTTGGCATGTACTTCTACACCATACATCTTTTCGCCGTGTTCAATGGGTACACTATACGCATCCATCATCCCCTCTTCATAGGCACCTACTAACACGATGCAATCAGCAAAATAGCTGGCGGGAACGCTTCCATTTAACACCGAAGACATCGGAATCTTTTCGAAATCTCCTGGTTTTCCGGTGTATACCAAATCAAAAATCCCTTTTCTATTAAAATCTGCATGCGGAAACTGCGTGGGGTCTTCCTCATATACCATGCTGGCAATTTTATACGCAAAATTGGTATAGGTATTCCCAGCCGAACCAATTACCGCATAGGTTCTTCGAATATACCCGTCCGGATCAAGAAGTGCGTTGGTAAATCCATGCTCCGTTACCGATTCAAGTTCTGCATAAGCGCAGGACTCTGCTTTTACATAATTGTCTACGCTATACCCCTCCCCCTCTTTCTTTAAAGAAGAAGCAAATTCTAACTGGGAAGCTAATACAACATTTCCTGCCTTCTCACAGGCAGCAGCAAATGCTGCATCCGTATCCGAACCATCGGTTCCGGTAAACACGATATCGAAGCCAATCACCTGCGGAGCCTTTTCTGGGTTTTCCATTAAAATATCCACAAGTTCGGCAAAATACCCTCTGTTCCAGTTAGAATAGGGACCTAGTGCTTCCAAACTTGCCTCATCAAGTGCAATGATTTTTACATTTTCCGGAATTCTAGCCAATTTCTGATACAAACTATCTTCAAGTCCATATTCGAGCTCCGAAGATGCCATAGACAGCATTAGGATCAAAACGACTGCTATCATTGGCAAAGCGATAAAAACAGCACCTAAAATCGATTTTTTCTTCATAAAAATTTCTCCAAAGATTTTAAAGCCTTTCGTTTCTCCTATTTTATCAAATAAAAGAGGCGCTGCAAACGCGCCCCTTCTAGCAAATCACTTTTCTATTTCCTTTCTTCATAGTCCCGATTAATCTCTGCGCAGCAGGCCATCATGCACATATCTGCTTCCTCTACACTTCTTGCCTTCCGAAATGCACCAACCGTTTTGGCTAACGCATTAAAATTATGTTTTGTTCCTATACTGTCGCATTTATAATTCACTGCTCGATTTGCTGCTATGCCAAAATTCCCCGCTACCTTTACTGCATCAATATTGGCACCAAGGAACAGGAATTCCCAGCCGTTCTTTGTTTTCTTTTTCTCGATCATCTTTTTTACTTTTTCATGGTCATATTCATGACTGGCATTTTCCATTCCATCTGTGGTAATGATGAAGAGTGTTTTTTCGGGTCTCTCATTTTCTGGCATATGCTTCTGCACTTTCCCAATATGATGTACAGCGGTGCCAATGGCATCGAGTAGTGCTGTACAGCCTCTAACATAATATTCTCTGTCCGTCATATTCTTTACTTCTTTTACGGATACGCGGTCATGCAGTACCTCAACCCGGTCATCAAAAAGTACCGTTGAGATGATGGCTTCCCCTTCCTCCTTCTTCTGCTTTTCCAGCAGAGAATTAAAACCGCCAATGGTATCCGCTTCTAATCCTCGCATGGAACCGCTTCTGTCTAAGATAAATACAACCTCTGTTAATCCCTTTTTCATAATGATATCCTCGCTTTCTTTTTTATGAGCTGTGCTCTTTTCGTTGTTGATGATGTCATTATAGAAAAGGGAGCATCAAAAAAGGTCGCCAGAAAAGCGACCTTCATTTTTCCCTAATTTCCCTACGCTATAATCCCTGGGACACCATACTCATCCAGCTGAATATCAATTTCATAAATGTCATAAATCTCTTTCTCTATGAAATACTGAAAAATCACATCCCGCATATCACTCGGCGAGAATGCGTACCCTGCTCTGGAAAGTAAATCCTTCGCCTCATCTAAGTTACACCTTGCGCCAACACACAGACATAAGCAGGTGAGCTTCTGTGGATGATACTCGGGGTCGTTCTTGATTTTAGCAAATAATTTCTTATCTACGGCTGCGGCCTTATAGACCTCCACATTCTGCATCCCCTTATCTTCAATAAGATGCAGCAAATATTCGGAAAAGGAATCTGCTAAATGGCTTTGCCGTTCGTCTAACTTCTCCTTTAATTCTTCCAGCATCTGGTCATAGGATTCTTCGGCAGATATATCCTCTGTGCAGCTTTCCCTGGCTACTGTTTTTTCAGCACAGATTTCTTCCTTTTGGAATTTTTTAAATATCCCTGCTCCGCCAAAGAGTGACTTCCTTGGTGCGGGAGCCGGTGCTGGTGCCGCTGGCAGTCTGCCTACTGACGGAAAGAGCGGTTGCTGCCTATCCAAAGGCTGGGCAACCGACGGCTGCATGGAAGCCGCAAATAAAACAGGCTCTGGACTTGCAGGAATATAATGTTTTTCAATATAGGCTGATAAATCTGGATACTTCTTTCCCATCATGAACCTCTTCTACCCGTTTCTAAATCATTACCCGAATCAGGGTCATATAGCATGCCGTTCCCACCACAATACTAAGAACCGTATTCTTCTTCCAAATATGTAAAAGCGCAACCACTGCTACCGAGATAAGCTCCGGCAGTCCATGATTTCCTTCCAAAATCTGAATTCCTTTCAGACAATATACCACCAGCATCGCCATAACAGAATATGGCAAAAATTTCCCCAAATAAGATACATATTTCGGTGTCTTCTTATTTCGGAAAATCACAAAAGGAAGGGCACGCAGTGCAAACGTCACTAAGGACATGATGCCAATCGCAATCAGTGCATTTACATTCATGGCGTCTCCTCCTTTTCGATTTTTTTTCGAAACAGAGAAAGAAGAACCATAATAATCATCATGTCTGGGATAATAAAATTGTCCTTACCAAAGATGAGGAGGCTCACCACCGAAGAGCATAGTCCAATAATTGCGGGTTTATGTTCCTTTTCTTTTCTCCACTGATCTATAAATACCGTTACAAACAGCGCGGTCATAGAAAATTCCAGTCCCGTTAAATCGTAGGGAATCACGCTGCCAAGAAGCGACCCGATGACACTTCCGACAATCCAGTAGATTTGGTTCAAAAACGAAATTCCAAAATAATACTTATGCGGATTCATGCCTTCCGGTACATCCTTCGTACACACGATGGAGTAAGTTTCATCCGTAAGGGAGTGCATGAGATACAGCTTCTTTATGCCTGCTCCTTCGTATGGTTTCATCATCGTAATGCCATAGAAAAGATGTCTCGCATTGATTACCAGAGAGGTAACTGCAATCGTTAGAAAAGAAGCACCGCCTGCTAACAAGGAGACGCCCACATATTGCAGAGAGCCCGCGTATATAAATACGCTCATGCCTAGTGCCCACCAGATTCCAAATCCGTTCACCTTTAATAAAAGTCCGAAACCCATCCCTAGTACCACATAACCAGCTAGTACAGGGATGGTTTTCTTAAAAATAGTCTTCATCATATCTTTTTAAACTATGACATTCCTTCCACAAAGGATAACTGCATAGGTTCTCCTCTTTCAATATCGCAGGTAGCAGTTTTCCCTAACATGTCCTCATAGTACTTTGGCTTTGCACCCTGACCGGGACGAATTACACGAATATTCTGCTCCGTAAATACCTCTCCCTTTTTCACATCCTGCACGCAGAAAATGGAACGACGAAGCTTTACATTCCCTTCTTCCTGCTTGGTAGGGCCATAAGAAACTCGGCCGACAGCTTTCTCTGCCTGTCTGATATCTGCAATCATCTGTTTAAACTCGGCAGGCTCCATAGAAAAGGCTGCATCCGGATTTTCAATCTCTCTGCTCAGGCAAAAATGCTTTTCAACAATTTGCCCGCCCATAACAACACTGGTAATAGCTCCTACGCTTCCCATGGAATGGTCCGAAAGGCCGACGGGAACCTGGAAACTTTCTGCCATATCCTGCATGGTCTTTAAATTCATTTCATCCGTAATGGCGGGATATGCGCTGGCACAGCGAAGAAGGGCAAGTTCATAATTGCCCGTAGAATGAATCGCTGAGACTGCTTCCTCGATTTCTTCTTTCGTGGCCATGCCCGTAGACATGATGATGGGTTTACCCTTAGAAGCCACATACTTAAGCAGCGGAATATCAACGAGTTCAAAAGAAGCAATCTTATAAAATTCGACCCCTAACTCTTCCAAAAAATCCACGGAGGAATTATCAAAGGGCGTGGAGAAGAAATCAATTCCAATTCGATCTGCTTCCTCCTTAATCGCTTTTTGCCATTCCCATGGCGTATATGCCTTCTGGTAGAGTTTATATAAGTTCTCACCCTCCCACAAACCTTTTCCAAGCTGAAAATAGGGTTTGTCACAGTCAATGGTTAAGGTGTCTGCTGTATACGTCTGAATTTTAATGCAGTTCGCACCACTTTCCTTGGCGGCTCTCACGATTTCAAGAGCTCTTTCGAGGCTTCCTGCATGATTGCCTGACATTTCCGCAATCACATATGTCTGTTTTCCTAATATTTCCTGTAATGAACGCATATCAATTATCCTAACTTCATGGTAAGTGCTATTCTCTTCTTTGCCTGATCAACAGACAGTACCTTTACTTCAACAACATCGCCTATACTAACCACTTCCAGGGGATGCTTTATATATTTGTCACACATCTGGGAAATATGGACAAGTCCATCCTGATGCACCCCAATATCTACAAAGGCACCAAAATCGATAACATTGCGAATGGTTCCCTTTAATACCATTCCTTCTTTTAAGTCCTTTAAATCCAGAACATCGGATTTCAGGATTGGTCTCGGCATTTCTTCTCGGGGATCTCTGGCCGGCTTCTTCAGTTCCTTCACAATATCGGTCAGGGTTATTTCACCAATCCCTAACTGCGCTGCATACTCTCTGATTTCCCCCTTCGTAATTTCCAGGTCGCGTACCCCGCCATTACTAATATCCGCCGGGGTAATACCCTTCTTCTCCATGAGCGCTCTTGCAGCCTCATAGGATTCAGGATGCACACTCGTTGCATCTAATACTTCCTTGCCGCCTTTAATTCGCATAAATCCCGCACAAAGTTCATATGCCTTGGGGCCTAATTTCGGAACCTTTAATAACTCCTTACGGCTCTTAAATGCACCGTTTGCCTCGCGGTATTCCACAATGGATTTTGCCAGCGTCTTATTGATACCCGAAACATACATGAGCAGGGACGCGGATGCCGTATTCGCATCCACACCAACCGAGTTTACACAGTCTTCTACTACACCAGATAAACTTTCTGCAAGCTTCTTCTGGTCCATATCGTGCTGGTACTGCCCAACACCAATGGCCGAAGGATCAATCTTCACTAATTCTGACAGAGGATCCTGTAATCTTCGTGCCATGGAAGCAGAACTTCTCTGTCCCACATCAAAATTCGGAAACTCCTCCGTCGCTAACTTTGAAGCAGAATATACGGAAGCACCTGCTTCATTAACAATCACGTATTGCAGTGTTATATTTTCTGCTGCTAGCTCCTTAATAATCTCTACCACTACCTGCTCGGATTCTCTGGACGCAGTACCGTTTCCTAACGAAATCAGCGTAACTCCGTACTTCTTAACAAGTCCCTTTACCGTAGCCTTAGACTCTGCAATCTTCTTTTGTGGCTCTGTGGGGAAAATCACAGTTGTATCAAGAACCTTTCCAGTAGGATCCACAACGCATAGCTTACAGCCTGTACGAAAAGCAGGGTCCCAGCCAAGTACCGTCTGTCCCTCAATGGGTGGCTGCATTAACAGTTGTCTCAGATTTTCAGAAAAAACATGAATGGCACCGTCTTCTGCACTTTCCCAAATCATATTTCGAATTTCACGCTCTACCGCGGGATAAATGAGTCGTTTATAGCTATCCTGCAACATATCCTTTATAACCGGTGTCGTGAATGCATTATTTCCCTTTATGTACTTTTTTTCCAGCACAGAAATAATCTGTTCTTCCGGAGCCTGCACCTTTACGGAGAGAACCTTTTCTGTTTCTCCACGATTTACTGCCAGAACTCTGTGTCCCGGCATTTTGGCTACGGGCTCACTAAAATCATAATAATTCTCATACACCTGTCTGGTGTCTTTTTCCTTGTCTTTCACAGCAGTAGCAAGACTTCCATATTCAAAAACAAACTTACGGATAGCCTGTCTGATTTCTGCTTCATCTGCCACTTCTTCTGCAAGAATGTCACATGCGCCAGCTATGGCATCCGCAGCAGACTTCACTTCCTGCCCTTCCTTATCCGATACATATTCTTTGGCTACTTCATCGAGAGGTGTCTCTATTTTCTGCTCCATAAGAATTCTTGCGAGCGGCTCCAAGCCCTTTTCCTTCGCAATCATAGCGCGGGTACGCTTTTTAGGCTTGTAGGGACGATAAAGATCCTCCACTGCCGCCTGTGTAAGCGCTCCGTCAATCGCACTTTTTAATTCTTCAGTCAGTTTTCCCTGTTCTTCAATAGACGCAAGAACTGCAGTTTTACGCTCTTCCAGATTTCTTAAATAAGTTAAACGTTCCCCTAAATTACGAAGAACTTCGTCATTTAATGATCCGGTTACCTCTTTACGGTATCTGGCAATAAAGGGAATGGTTTTCCCCTCATCAATCAGTCCAATTGTCGCCGCAACCTGACTCTCTTTTATTTTTAACTCTGCCGCAATCGTTTTAACAATATCAGCCATCATTTACTCCTTAGCTGTTACAAAAGATTTCTGTCTTTCATGGTCTGGTACGCCTTTAAAATGCCATACTTCGCCGAATGGAACGTAAGGCCACCCTGGAAATAGACTGCGTAAGGTTCCTTAATGGGACCGTCTGCGGATAACTCAATCGAGGATCCCGATACAAAGGCACCTGCTGCCATAATTACCTGACTGTCATAGCCCGGCATATCCCATGGCTCTGGCGTAACAAAACTGTCTACCGGAGATGCCGCCTGAATCCCACTGCAAAATGCTTCCATACGCTCTCTGCTGCCTAGGGTTATCGCCTGAATAATATCATGTCTTTCTTCTGAGCCAAGAGGAAGTACGGGATATCCCAGTTTCTCAAATAGCGCAGCCGCAAAAATGGAAGTCTTTAATGCATTCGCTGTCACATCCGGAGATAAGAAAATGCCCTGATAAAAATCCTTTAAAATACCAAGAGAGGCGCCAACTTCTTTTCCCAGGCCTGGGCTTGTTAAGCGAAACGCTGCGTTCTCTACACATTCCTTCTTTCCTGCGATATAACCGCCTATGGGAGCTAACCCGCCACCTGGATTCTTAATAAGAGAGCCAACAATCATATCTGCTCCCACATCAGAGGGCTCCATGGTCTCCACGAACTCTCCATAGCAGTTATCTACCATAACGAGCACATCCGGTTTGATTTCTTTTACAAATGCGATCACCTTGCCAATCTCTTCCACACTGTAAGAAGGTCTTGTCTGGTATCCTTTGGAACGCTGAATGGTTACTAACTTTGTCTTTTCAGTAATCGCCTGTCTGATATTCTCATAATCCGGCATGCCATTCTCATCTAAATCTGCCTGACGATAAGTAATCCCATATTCTGCCAGAGATCCTTTTGAGGGTCTTATTCCGATAACCTCTTCGAGCGTATCGTAAGGTTTTCCGACTGCACTCACCAGTTCATCACCTGGACGCAAATTGCTCATCAGCGCAAGTGCCAGCGCATGCGTGCCGCAGGTAATTTGGGGACGAACCAGGGCATCCTCTGTATGAAAAATATCAGCATACACCGCCTCTAGGGTATCTCGTCCAATATCGTTATATCCATAACCAGTGGTTCCCAACATGCACGCTTCCGATACCTTATTCTTTCGAAAAGCATTCAGAACTTTTAACTGATTAATCTCTGCAACCGTATCTATGGTTTCAAAACGTTCCTTTAAGGAAGCCATAACTTCTTCCCCAAGTGCAAGGGTTCCTTCATCTAAACCAAGTAAAGAGGCTTGTTTTAATACTTCTTCTCGTAACATTTTTTCTACATCCTTATTCCTTATAGTGCGTTATCTGCGGCAATTACGCCTCTGACATACTCGTGGAATACCTCCGTCCATATTTCATAAGCCGCTGGCTGCAAATGACAGAGTCTGTCACTGCAATAAGCCGGTGGAAGATTTCCATTTCCATCTGAAAGGGGCGTAGCAATATCTACATAACCAAACCCATACGCATTGGCGATTTCCTGCAATCTAAAATTAAAGTAAGCAATGGAAGGATTATTTAACGCCCCCTTACTTGCCCCCGGATATACATAGGTCTGGCTGATTAAATGGAAATCAACACCAGGACGAACCGCCTTCATCTTATCAATAAAAACCATATATTTCTGGATGACCTGTTCCGGGTCTTTGCAAACTAGTGCATTGGCACTCAGAAAAATAAACATATGCTTCACATCCGGTGAAATCTCTAACACCTGCATAGGATTCATTTTTCTGCCATTGCAAAGAGGATGCACGCTTCCATTCGTCACAGGGAGAAGGGCGTGAATTACAGAATAACTTACGCATGCATGAATTCTGGCTGCTTTTTCGCAGGAGTCTCCCCTTCGCATAACATGGTTTGTATATCCGGTCATAATCGAATCGCCTACAAATAACGTTTCGCTAAAATATTTCCTTACCTGGTCTTCCGTAACAAGTGACGTGTCTATACTGCCTGTGGTTTGCGTATCTGCCTGTCCGTAAGCCTCTCCTGATGTGGTGCCAATACGTCCTTCTGCACGGCCAAATCCAATATAGTGATAATAATATTTCTCGTAGTCATCCCCAAATACTGCCCGCAAATCCTCATATCTGTCTGCATAAGCGCGCACATCAAATTCAGGACTGGAAATTCTTCCCTCCTTCATACCACTTGACTTAAAGTGTTCCAAAAGGGCGTTCGCATCATTCCCAATCAAAAGAACCACGTCTGGATTCATCTGCGCATAATAAACAGCATCAAACACATGCGAAAAATCAATCGCATCCCCTGCCTTTACCTGCTGCGGCACTGCTGCCACCAGTGTTCCAAGCATAAGTAAGATTGCCAACATTCTTTTTAGCATTCTTTTCATTTTTAATATACCGCCTTGATTCCTAAGTCTGTATCAAATGTATTCATATTATAGAGGAGAAGTACATCCGTAATCTCCGGATGCTCCTTTATAAATTTTACCACGCCCGCTTTATAGCTTCTTGTGTCAAATATATAAATTTTATCATAATGGTGCGCTAGGAACGGAACCATACAATTGGCATAACTGTCCTTTAATAATACCAACACACGCCCTGTTGCAGCATTTTTGTTCTCCACTGTGATTAGCGAATGCAGATTATTTAAGAAATAAGAATACTTATCCTTCCTTTCCAAATAGACGGGATTAAATAGGGTATCCGTCACTTCCGCTGTATCTTCGTAGGTAACACATAACTGATCGCTCGGATAGGAATAAGCAGTGAGCTGATCGCCCTTTGCTGCATACGCATTTACCTTGGAATAGATGGTTCCATAAAATGTATCTGACAACTCTGTTCGTACAAAGTTTTCAATGGGTTCTTTCGTAAGATTTGCTGCCTCACAATATGTTTCATACCCATAATATGCGCCCAAACTTGTCCAATGATGGTCAAATTTATAATAAATATACTCCTCTTTATGCGCGAGCAAATTTTCTGTCGGATTCGCCTGCAACGCTCCCGTTATTTCATAAACCATTTCCATCGTTTCTGTTTGCGAAACCGCAGGGACTGGTGCGAAGGCAGGCAATTTGTCAGCGTATATGTAGGATGCCGTCGGCACCAGCATTAGTACGCATTGTATATCGGAAAGAGCATCATTTTCCAAGAACTGTTTTAAAATCCCTGCTCGGACTTCTGTTTCCTTTTGGGGTAAATAATCTTCTATATAATATTCATCCGAAGCAACGAAAATATTGCCAATCTGTTTTTTGCCTATGGACAATTCCCCAATGGTTTTTAATCCTACAAAGGAATCCCGGAGCGGAAAGTGATCCACTGCATATTCTGTCAGCGCATCCATATACGTCCCATCTTTCACGGCGTCGGCAGTAGGGGCACTGAGCTTCGCCAAATACCTGTTTTCATTTTCAGAATAGTCTTTTTTCGGAAGGATAAAAAAGAACGCGCAAAAAACAAGGCACATGCCCGCTATCGCTATCGTTGTTATATTTTCCACCATTTTTCTTAGTTTCATCGTTAAAACCTAAAATATAGGAAGGGATTATAGGTATCGCCAATCAAATACGCCGTGCAAAGCACAAACAAAACGATTTTTCCAACATTTCCTAAAAGGCAGCAGACGGTCTGTACCCCTTCTTTGCTTTTTTCTATACGCGCTTTCAGCCAGGGATAAAATCCCATAGAAAGAAGAATGGAAATCAGCATAATAACACCATAGTTTCTTAAAATCCATAAAACATAGGTATTGCAAAAACCTGCTCCCGCTATGCCAAATAAATTCTGCATAAATCCGCCAAGAACAGAAAAATCTTCTATAGCAAATAATGTTAAGCCTGTACAAATAATAAACAGGCTGTATATTCTCCGAACTGCCTTGGGGGCCTTTTCTAATTTTTTGCCGTACACAAACTGTTCCAAGCAAAGAATCACACCATTATATAGTCCCCAAAGAATATAATTCCAGAATGCTCCATGCCATAGACCAATAAGCGACCAGTTAATCATCAGAGAGAAAATGGTCGGAATCATATTCATTGCTTTCTTTTTCTTCTTGTTCTTTAAGTGCTGACGTATTTTCGTACAAAAACTGCTTCGAAGCAGGGGATAAAAAACATAATCTCTAAACCAGGTGCTTAATGACATATGCCATCTGCGCCAAAAATCCTCAATAGAAAGAGATAGATATGGATAATTGAAATTCTCCGGGAAATGAAAGCCAAGCATTCTGCCTAGTCCAATAGCCATATCACTGTATGCACTAAAATCAAAATAGAGCTGCAACATAAAGGATATAGAGCCCAGCCATGTTAACAGAACGGTTCGCTGTGAAACGGGCACTGCTAAAATTGCATCAAAGCATCTTCCCATTTGGTTGGCGAGTAACACTTTCCGAAATAGCCCTACTAAGAATCTCTGAAAGCCTTCCTTAAAATCAGAAAATCTCACGGTTCTGCTATGAATTTCTTCCTGTACCGTACTGAATCGCACAATGGGACCTGCAATCAGCTGTGGAAAAAGAGAAACATACATCAGATAATTGAAATAGTTCTTTTCCACCTGAACAATCCCACGATACATATCAATACTGTAACTCATGCTCTGAAAGGTAAAGAAGCTAATACCAATAGGAAGCGCTATCCCCCTAAGGGAGAAGGACTTCTTAAAAAGCGCATTGACCGTAGAAATGGCAAAATCCGTGTATTTAAAATAACCGAGGATAGAAAGAGTGATACACAAAGAAAGAATGAGAAAGCACTTTTTCTGCCATGGCTTCTTCGCCACATAGTGCATAAGTAACCCACTCACATAATCACACAGTGTGACCACAATGAGCAGCAAAATATAAACAGGTTCCCCAAACGCATAGAATATTAGACTAAAAATCAGTAATAAACCATTGCGAAAAGGGATTCCCTTGGGACCTGCCGGAATGAGGTAATACAGTAACAAACAAACCGGCAGAAAAAAGTATAAAAATGGAATGCTGCTGAATACCATTTGCTATTTCCTTACTTCACAACACCCTGGCTGATGATGTTCTCAATAGCTTCCTGGTTCTCAGAGATAACAGCATATATAAAATCGCCTTCTGTCGTTACCTTTGCATTCTTTACAAGGGTATACTGGTCGGGCAGATAATTCTCCATCTCATAACCCTTGTTATCAATATAATTCTGTACTGCCATAGCAAGCGCATCCATATCCGCACCCTCTTTAGCATCCAGTAAAACAATCGTTTCCGCGGAGGTACTGGATTCACTGATTGTAATCATATAGCTGTCTAAGGTGCTTACATCAATGCCAAAAAGGTTCATAATGAAACCAGCTTCCAGCTCCATGGGCGCATTCAGGGTAACATCACTCTTAATATTTCCATAGATTTCAGAAGGGGTAAGACGCACAAACTCTTCTTCCTCTTCCTCGATTTCTTCTGTCTCTTCTTCGGTGACAGTTTCTTCTTTCGTATCTTCCTGCGTCTCTTCTATGACGTTTTCTGCTTCCTCCGTTTCTTCGGGAGCAGTCTCTTCGGTAACAACCGTTTCTTCCGCAGCAGGCTCATTCTCTTCCTTATTGCCGCATCCTACCATAACAAGGGAACTCACACACAATGCTGCAAATACTTTCAAAACACTTTTCTTTTTCATCTTTCTCTCCACTTACTCTCTTCCATAATATATTTCAGAAGCTACGTATGCATGTATAATATCGCTCCATACATTATAGCCACTTCGTGAAATATGCACAAATCCGTCGCTACAGTACTGCTTCGCCAAATGACCATTCTGATCCGATAACGGCGTAGCCATATCGACATAACCATATCCAGAAGTTTCTGCCACCGTCTTTAGCTTTTCATTAAATTTCATCACATTGGCACTGCTTAATGAACCTCTGTCCTGTCCTTCCAGAATGTATGTCATACTCATAATATGTACTTCAAGATTCGGATTTACTGCCTTTAATTTCTCAATGACCAAAAGATAATTTTTAAGGGAGCCATCCTGCCCCGTAACCGCAATATCATTCATACCAAGCATGATAAATACTCTCTTAACCTGCGGGCAAAGTTCTAACTGCTGCCAGGGATTCATCTTTCTGCCCTGGAACATCGGATGACAGCTTTGGGATGTAACCGGTGCCAATGCATTTCTTGCCGCATAGCTTCCAACACAATGAAAGACAATACTGCTTTCACCACTTCTCGTACTCTTCATACAGTAATTGCGGTAGCCTAACATGATGGAATCTCCAATAAACATGGATTCAGAAAGATACTTAGCAATTTTCTTTTCCAACTGGGCATCTGTGATTGTGGTTGTCGTATCCACCGTAGTTTCTGTTCCCGCCTCTGTATCCACATAGACACTTCCATCTGTGGTTCCAATTCTTCCTTCGGCTTTTCCCATTACCATATAGTGCTCATAGTAACCGGCCCAGTTCGTACCATAGGCTTTCTTTAAATCGGGATATCTTTCTGCATAAGCAAGAACGTTGAATTCTGGACTGGCGATTCTTCCTTCTTGCATACCAAAGGTAAGAAAATGATTAAAAAGGCCTGCTTCATCCTGTCCAAAAACCATCGCCACATCCGGATTCTTCTCTGCGTAATAAGATGCTTTAAATACACAGGCATAATTCATGCCATTCTCCGCATAAGCCGTAGACTGCATCGCCGGCAGGAATAATACCAACGCCAAAACAAGTCCTAACAATCTTTTCAAAATCTTTTTCATCTCACCGTCTCCGTTTTCCATAGTTCTTTACATTCTCTGTTTTCTTATAATTTCCTGTCTGCTTAGACTTTTTATAGGAATGTTCCTGTATTTCTGATTTTGTGATTTTTCTCGGAGGTATCAGACACTTCTTTTTATCAAATCCAATAAGATCCTGCCGCCCCTCTCTGATAAGCGCTTCCTTAACCAGTTCATAATTCTCCGGCTTTCTATACTGAATAAGCGCTCTCTGCATCGCCTTTTCATGCGGATTCGATGTAATATTTACTTTTTTCATGGTGCGGGGGTCCACACCTGCATAGTACATGCACGTTGATATGGTGGATGGCGTAGGATAAAAATCCTGCACCTGTTCAGGCATATATCCCATATCCCGAATGCTTTCCGCTAAGGCAATGGCATCCTTTAAGGTCGAACCCGGATGCGAAGAAATGAGATAGGGCACCAAGTACTGATTGAGCCCAAGTTGCTTATTTACCTTCTCAAACTGTTTTGTAAAGGCTGCATAGACTTCACTGCGAGGTTTTCCCATAAGATCAAGGACATGGTCCGTAACATGCTCCGGTGCCACCCGAAGCTGTCCGCTAATATGATGTTTGCATAATTCTCTGAGAAACAGGTCGTCCTTATCTGCAAGCATATAGTCAAAGCGGATTCCGGAACGAATAAATACCTTTTTCACACCTTTTAAATTTCTCAGTTTACGAAGCAGTTCCACATAATCTCTATGATCTACAACCATATTTTTACATGGTTTCGGATATAAACATTGCTTTCCTGTGCAGACACCGTGGGTCAACTGCTTATCGCAGGCCGGTCTTCTAAAATTTGCAGTGGGCCCTCCTACATCATGGATGTATCCCTTAAAGTCCGGCTCTTTTGTCATTTGCTCCGCTTCTTTCAGAAGAGAATTGTGACTTCTTACCTGCACAATTCTTCCCTGATGAAACGTTAATGCGCAAAAGCTGCATCCACCGAAACATCCGCGATTACTAGTAAGCGAAAATTTAATTTCTGCAATCGCTGGTACCCCACCCTCTTTTTCATAGGAAGGGTGATAGGTATTCATATAGGGCAGCTCGTAGACATCATCAAACTCCTGCGTCGATAAGGGGCGCATGGGCGGATTCTGTACGATATAGCGCTTTTCCCCATACTTTTCAATCAGAGGCTTCGCGGTTGCAAAATCTGTATTTTCATACTGCGTAAGAAAACTTTTTGCGTATTCCAGGCGGTCTTTCTGTAACACTTCAAAGTCTGGAAGGCAGATTCCCTGCTGCGTTTCAATCACATCGGTTACGTCTTTTGCCCGGTAAACCGTTCCTTTTACAAACGTAATATCCTCAACTGCAATTCCACTGTTTAACGCATCTGCAATCTCAACAACCGCCAGTTCTCCCATTCCATACATGAGAATATTGGCCCCTGAATCCATTAAAATCGAATGTTTTAGTTTATCAGACCAATAATCATAGTGGGCCAGTCTTCGAAGGCTTGCTTCAATCCCCCCTATAAGAATCGGAATCTTCTTGTATTTTTTGCGAATCAGATTGCAATAAACAATGGTGGCATAATCTGGTCTTTTTCCAGCCTTTCCTCCGGGCGTATAGGCATCTGTGGAACGTTTCTTCTTATTCACGGTATAGTGATTTACCATAGAATCCATATTTCCAGCACATACCAGAAAACCAAGCCTCGGTTCCCCAAAAGTCGCAATGCTTTCCTCGCTTCTCCAATCTGGCTGCGAGATGATTGCTACTTTATAGCCGTGCGCTTCCAGAACTCTGCTTATAATGGCTGGACCAAAGGAGGAATGATCCACATAAGCATCCCCAATCACAAAAACAAAATCAGCCTGGGTCCACCCACGCTGCTGCATATCCGCTTTTGAAATTGGTAAAAACTGTTTATTCAAAACTATAACAACACTTCCAACGTCGTTTTCTGAGGCTTTAATCCACAATTCTCATAAAAGCGTCTGGCAGGTTCATTCCCTTCCCACACGTTTAATGTAATGTTGTAGCAACCTACCTCTTTTGCATAGGACAAAACATGCTCGTATAAGGCTTTCCCAACGTGCTGCTTTCTGTATACTTCGCCCACACAAATATCGTCTATATAAATGGATTTATGCGAAACCAGGTTATTGCCTTTGCTTTCCTGCAAAACACAAAACGCATAGCCACATACAGTATCAGACTCGTCTGTATACACAAAGATAGGTCTGTTCGAATCCGCTATAACGGCAAGAAGATCCTGCTCACCATATTTGGTCTTTTCGTGAATAAATAAATCCGGTCTAAGATCCGCATGAACATTCCCTACCTCTACTAGCAGTGCCAGAATACGTTGTGCATCTTTTCTTTCTGCCTGTCGAATCATTTTGCTTATGCCTCATCAAGGGGAAGCCATCTGTTTATAATTTCATCAAGCTGCGCTGCTGCAATCGGCTTTGACAGGAAATCCTGCAACCCCTGGCTAACGTAACGCTCCCTTGCATTTCCCATAGCATTTGCCGTAAGCGCAATAATGCAAAGACTCTCGTACTCTTCCCCAAGTGCTCGAATCTTTTCTGTGGTTTCAATTCCGTCCATCTCCGGCATCATATGATCCATAAATACCAAATCATACTTCTCACTCTGTACACGTTCTATCGCTTCTTTTCCACTGTACGCGGCATCCACCTGCATGTTGTATTTTTTGAGAAGACCTTTGGCGACGGATACATTGATCTTCGTATCATCCACGATAAGAATTTTCTTCCCTTCTCTGGATACGATTTCTCTTTCCTTCATAGGGTTCGGCAGCTTATAACTCTTGGATTCAAGTAACCTTGCTGTCTCCTTGCCAATAGGCTCATATTCCGGAACGCCCTGACAAATGGATACATGGAACGTGCTTCCACCGCCATAGGCACTATCTACAACAATATCACCGCCCATCATCTCAACAAGGGTCTTGCTAATGGTAAGTCCTAATCCCGTTCCCTGGATATGCTTGTTCTTCTGGGTATCCACCTGGCTGAACTTACCAAATATCTTTTCAATATCCTCCGGCTTAATACCGATACCAGTATCCTTAATATCAAACTTAATCACAGGGTTATTCGGATCGTTATTCCAGAATACCTTTAATTTTACATACCCCTGTTTCGTAAACTTGCTGGCATTTCCTAAGATATTTAAAAGAATTTGGCGAACACGTCCCGCATCTCCAATAAGTGACTTCGGAAGGGTTTCATCCACAGAAATCATAAACTTAACCGCCGTCTCTCTCAGCCGTGATTCAATTAACGTATTTACTTCCTGAATGATGGTCGGTAACTCATAAGGGTCCGGAAATATCTCAAATTTACCAGATTCAACCTTGGAAATATCCAAAATATCATTGATGATCGAAAGCAGATTCTTTCCTGCGTTATTGATTTCGCCAACCTTTATGGCAACTTCCTCGTTCACGCCATCTTCCTGCAAAATAATCTGGCTCATACCGATGATGGCATTCATAGGTGTACGAATTTCGTGGCTCATATTTGCAAGGAAGTCACTCTTTGCCTTATTGGCCTCTTCGGCAATCTCCTTACTTTCCTGCATTAAGCGGTAATTCTTGCGTTCTTCGGTAACGTCATGCACAAAGAAAATCGTGTATAAATGCTCTCCATAACGATCACTTACCTCATTGGTATCCAGTGTACACTGTCTTCCAATCCCGCGAACATTATATAGCCCCTTTTCCTTTCCATCTTCGTTGAATAAATCATCTAAGGTCTTTCCCATGATTTCAGCAGTTTCCATTTCTAAATAGCGCGGGGTTTCTGCGTTAATCAGTTCAATCTTTCCTTCACGGTTTGAAATAAAGACGGGGATTTCCACATCATCGAATACATACTGGGATACATTGCTCTTAGAAATACCAAAGACCTTATTAACCTTGGAAATACGATATAGGAGAACTGTAGAGGCAAATGCTGCCACACAGCTTCCGGGAATAGCTGCCGTATGCAAAATAGACGGCACCAATGTATCTAGCATATAGCCAAAGGTAATTACGGGACCAAACCACATAAATCTTACAAACACATATTTCTGCGTACGATATACCGCATGGGATATTCCATAGCGGATAATAATGTAATACATAATAAGCCCTAAAAGTATCATACCAAACTGCAAATATCTGGCTGGTGTAATAGAGCTGTGATACCAGTAACCCCAAGGGGTCATCGTGAATGTAACGGTTCCCTTCTGAATTACCAACCACCATGCAATCAGGGAAACCAGCGTAAATACCGCAATAAACGCGTACGTTATTTTTCTCGGAAAACTGGATACATGGGTAACATACAGGAGCAAAAATACCATGTATGCAGTAATAGAAAGAAGGGCTATTGCTCTGGGAACATAGGCAAAATCCGATTCATAACATAAGCCCATCCAGGCATAGCCAAAATTCCAGAAGAAAACGCTGATAAAGACGCCCAGCATCTGTCTTGTGGACTTATCTTTTTTATTTTCAATGAGATTTAAAAACCCAAGAAATAGAGCCGATAATCCGATTCCAAATACAATAAAGGATATAATGGATCCTGTTAAATAATAATTCATATTAGTATAAACTCCATAAAATTTTCACAGTTCTTTTATTATACCATATTTATCCTGTTTTCACTGTCTCCGAGTGTTGCCCCCGGGCTTTTCTCATCAAAAAAGCGCCTGCATTGCAGACGCTTTCTTCTCTTTTTTTATAGGAACTTACTTCTTAATAAGGTCTTTAATTTTCAAAGCCTTTTCAATACTTCCTTCGACCTTTAACTTGCGTGTTGTAAAAGCAAGAACAGGGTCTAACTTCTTATCCATAATCTTGAATAAGGTGTCAGCAGAACAGATAAAAATTGCATCTCTGTCATGATATTCATAAGGCTCAATAGAAAGCTTTCCATCTTTTACTTCTGCGTAGAAGATTCCTTCTCCCTCACCCGTGATGTTAAACTGGTATGCCAGTTTTCCCTGTACACCGCTTACATCTGCATTTGCAAATTTTTTCTTAACCTTTGCCACGATTTCTTCGTATGTCATACCTTTCCCTCCTTTTGGTTATTCTTTCTCTCTTTATCTATTATAGTATCTTTTCCATCATGGAAAAAGACTTCCATAATACTCTCTTACTGCATTCCAAAATCGCGAATCCACACATCCACTTTATTGGCAAATACACGCAGACTTCCCATCGCTAAAATTGCGTCATCCATAATCGTTTTCTGCTCTCTGGCTTTGACATCCTTTCCAACTTCCTCATACACTTTATAAAGAACGGCGGCCTCTGTGTACTTTGCAAGTTCGTGATACTGCGCTGGCTCCGTATAGTTGTTGATTTGGTTCACGTACATACCCTGAATCAAAGTCGCATAATCATTCTTTTCCAATTCAAAAGACATTTCATTCGCATCCTGCATGAAATTACCAGCCTGTTTTTCGAAGTTTTTATTTTCATATAGCTTGATTCCCAGCAAAATTATGACATAGGTCATCGCAAGAATAATCACATCCAACAATATGACTACCGGGTCTTTCCTTTTCTTTTCTTTACGCATCTGCATCTTCCTCCGGATAAATGGAACAGTACCGTTCATATAAAAGTGCGCCAAGGGACGCTTCTTCCATAGACCACATAGCATCTAACTGTTTCTCTGTTAGGCCAAAATATGCCTTTACCATGTCCCGCAACGCCTCTTTACAGTCCTGGATAAAAGCACCATGCTCACCTGCATGCATCGGAGAGTCCGGCGCGTCATTCCAATACGTACCTTCCACATAAGCATCCCAGCAAACAATGTTACTAGCGATTTCTTTGCACCACCCTGCTATATCCATTTCACCACGCCTGTCATACCCAGTCGATATGTTAAGAATATCGTCAAAAACAACGCGGTAGCATATTACAGCATTAAAAACTCTACTATAATCTGCGAACGTTTTGTGGCTGCTCAAGTTATAATTCAGTTCATAGTAACTCATCAACAAATACTCTCTGTTTTGCTCCATCTCCGCAAGCGAAGTAGAAATACTGTCGATGTTCTTTTCCACCGTCTTCGCTAACTGCTGTTCTCTTCGGTCAATTCTCGATGCAACGTCAGAAGCCTGGCGACTAAGGACTGTCATAACAACCACAACGAATACCATTAGGACAACAAACAAAAGCCTGCCCGTCCTGGCATTTATCTTTACCAGTTTTTTCGTTTTTTGCTTCGTCTCATCGAGTTCGTTCTGAAAGTGCTTTCTGGTGACAATGTACTTTTCTGCTTTTTGATTTTCACGACCGCAGAATGGACATACTTCATGTTCAAGTCCCAGATTGACTCCGCAATACTGACATTTCATATTGCTTCCTCTTTATTCTAGTGATACTGTTTAAACTGTTTTTTTGCTACGTGATACACGTTTGACCGATTCACAAGGCCTGCATCCATTACTTCACTTCTAAATGATTCCATCTCCTGCTCCGTAAACATAAGTCTGTCCCAAATAATCGGCAATATCTCATTTTCCCGAACAGGATCAAATAATTCAGCTGCATCTGTTCCATATGCTTTATAGTAGAAATAAAAGCAGTAATAGGTAATCTCCTCTGCCTCTTTCTTCGTCATTTTTTCTTTTTCCAGGTTCGGCATACAGCGCATCAGGCTCCTGTAATTGCTTGCAGCCTGCGCCGCTTCATAGTGCGCAACACCCCATAAGGATACTCTATCCTCAGAAAAAGCCTTATCAAAAATAGCTGCCAGCCGGTCAATATCCTTATTCTCATAGGCCTCTATAATCTGTTCCTCAGCCAGTGCTCGGTAAGCAACTGCTTCTGCCTCCTGCTCGGCATTTAAAACTAACGGTGGCCTGTTCTTCGTTTCATGAAGAAGAAGGCCCACTATGATAATAATGAGTACTAGCAAAGCAAGGATTGTCAAAACGATGGTTTTAACACCAGAAAAGAAGCCCTTTTTTAGTGCCTTGCCGGGCTCCTTCTTTGTTTCCGCAATATTCGTCTTAATTTTTTCTATCTTCTCATTAAATTCTTTTTCAGCACCCGGAAGATTGATATACTCACAATACGGACATTTCGTAACATCTTCTTCTATCTCTGCGCCGCAGTTAGGACAATTGATCATGTACAGCCTCCAAAATCTATGCTGAGCCAGTATTTCTGCTATGTTCTCTTCCTCTATTTTTATAATGCCATAAAATGTATTTTTTGCAAAATCAAGTAAAAAAGAAGGCCCACTTTCTTAAAGGACCTTCTCCATCATATAAAATTCCTTTGTTCCCACAACTTCATAGTACATTTTGATTGTGGCTATCTCCGCATATCCATTACGCAGATATAATTTCCTTGCCGGCTCATTCCCTTCGATAACATCAAAATGAATTGCCCTGTCTCCTTCGCTTATGCAATACATCTCAATCTCTTTTAGAAACGCATCACTCTCCCGCTCGTACCTTTTGCTCTACAAAAGTCCTGTCCGGATAACGAGCGATATTCCAACCAATTCGTGGCCCCTTCTCATTCATATAAGCCACGACATCCTTATATAAATCAAAAATTTCTGCAATCTCTTCTACTTTAGCTAATTCCATATGCACCTACTATCTCAGTTTTGCTAATTTTATCGCTCTCTACGTTTCTGTAACCACCATTTTCAAGCATCTCTTTTTTACACTCTATATTCCCGTGCATTTTAACATCTCATATACATTAACTACAACATTCTCAAACATTCGGCTATATTGTCGCAGAATATCAAGGCTTTTTCACTTCTCCCTCTGCAAAAATCCCAAGTAAAAAGGTATAATCGTCTCAGTACCATATAGTATTCATAAATAATCCAGCAAAGGGGAGGCGTATGAAAAAGATTGACCTATATATTGTTCTGGTGCTCATGCTTGGTACATTTACTGCGTGTGGAAAGATTGAGAATTCTTCGGCCAGTAATAACGATATAAATAATTTTGCAGGTGACAATGCAAACACGAATGCAACAACCGAAAAATCTCTGACTTATATCACTGTATCTACTGCCGAAACCAATCCAGATAATGCCTGGATGGTCATACCCTTACCTCCTTAAGGACTCGCAAGCATTTCGCTTTTTGTTCGCTATAAAACTGTACTACACGCGCTATGTTTATTATACACTATACAATAGACTGCCACAGTCAAAAGCCCTGATTAGACATTAAAATCATTCTATTTAATAGACAGGATATGTCCAGTCACGGCCACAGCTGCATCATTATTTTACACCATATCTTTCTTCTTCCTGACAAAAAGGATGACAAAAGTAACCAGATTTAATAGTAAGGCACCCGTCCAGGCCGCAGCCTCTGCATATGCAGTAGCAAAGAAGCCCACCCTCCTGAAGAAGAAATAGATGACGCCAACTCTCAAAACCATCTCTACTACTCCTGAACACATCGGAACAAGTGGATAGCCCATCCCCTGAACAGCACTTCTAAATACAAACAGAAAATCTACCGCAAAAATCATAATGCCTGCAATAGGAAGAAATTGACATGTAAGCTCTATCGGGCCACTCTCATTGAGTAATACCGACGCCAATGCCCTCGGAAAGAAAAACATTGGCAATCCCAACAAAATATAGGTAATAAACGCAATGATTAAGCACACCTTCAAGCCGCCACCAATCCTGTCAAATCGTTTTGCACCATAGTTCTGTCCTGTAAAAGCAGACATTGTATATCCCGCTGAACAGGCTGGTGTCATAAACAGGTTAATATATCGGCTACATGCTGCATACGCTGTTGTATAATCAACGCCATAATCATTTACAAAGTACTGCACCACCATACAGCCTATTGCTGTGATGGAATTCATAAGAGCCATTGGTAATCCATTTTTAAGTAAGCCTGAAAAATGACGAATGGTACCACTAAAATCCTCTCGCTTCAAACTAATTACTTCGATTTTTCTAAGCTTCTCAAAGCAAATCCATGCAGCTATAACCTGTGCTATGACAGTTGCTATTGCAGCACCTTCCACCCCGGAATGAAATACAAAGATGAAGAGTAAGTCCAGCGCGATATTTAAAACGGAGGAAATAATGATTGCCTTAAGCGGTGTCTTACTATCTCCAAGTGCCCTTAATACACTTGCACACATATTGTATCCAATAGATGTAACCAGTCCACCAAAAACTATATGGCCATACAAAAGACAGTCGTGCATTATGACCTTATCTGTATGCAACAGGACAAGCGCTCTATTTAAACACAGCGCACTAACCGTCGTAAGTATGACTGTAATGCCAATCGCTAACTGTATTGATGCAGCAAGTCTTTTACGAAGGAGTTTAAAATCATTTTGACCAAAAGCCTGCGATATTAACACAGAGAAACCATTGGCCAGCCCTAGTGAAAAGCCTATTATCAAAAAGCTGAGCGATCCCATATTCCCAACTGCTGCCATGGCATGGTCGCCCAGACCCTTCCCCACAATCGCAGTATCCACAAAGGTATATAACTGCTGCAAAAGATTCGTTATGAGCATAGGGAAAAAGAAGGCAAGCACCTGCCTTTTTACATTTCCTATTGTCAAATCATTCACATTATTCATAAAACAACTTCTTTCTTCAAAATATGCTTGCTTATAAAACCATTTGATTATATAGTAGCAACAGAAGCATTTTTACCAGAAATCGTATATTTTTATCAAAAATTTTACGTTGAAACAATTGTCATGAATGCAAATCAGGAACTAGATTACAGATTATATCTTCAAAGGGAAGAACAGTTTGTCAGAACCGAATACCAGAGCGAGTTTTCCAAATACGTTGATATTAAAAACGGAGACGTCGAAAAGGTACGTGCCAATTTTAAAGAAATCAAAAAAGAATACTACAAGGGAAAGGGGGTACTTTCAGACGATCCGCTAAGAAATACGAAGTATCACTTCGTGGTATCTGCCGCTATGGTAACAAGAATGTGTGTAGAATCCGGCTTACCACACAACGAGGCCTATACCATTTCTGACATATATATACAGCATGCGGACAAATGTACCGATGCGGTATCCGTCATTAATTTACTGGAAGAGCTGCATATATACCTTGCTACACGTATGCGCGAATTTCGAAAGAAAACCACATGTTCCATTCATATCCGGAGAGCCATTGACTATATATATGAACATCTGGATGAAAGGATAACCTTAAAAACGCTGGCCGACAGAGAAGGACTAAATACCAGCTATTTTTCGCGGTTGTTTACCAAAGAAACAGGAGATTCTGTAAAGAAATATATAAAAAAGATTAAAGTTAATACTGCTAAACGCATGTTAGAAGAGCCAACCTATAGCATTGAAGACATCTCTTTGTCTTTGGGCTTTTCATCGCAAAGTGCTTTTACTGCCGTTTTCAAAGAGTTTACAAATACTACCCCCGCCAAATATAAGCAGGTGCCACATCTTTATGCCACAACTTAGAGTACCTTTTCCATCATGTAAAATGACCTGGTTCCCACAACTTCATAATACATCTTAATCACGCAAACCTCCGTGTAGCCATTTCTCTGGTACAGTTTCAGTGCTGGATCATTTCCTTCGATAACATCAAAATGAATGGCCATATCGCCTTCGCTCTTACAATATGCTTCAATTGATTTTAGAAATGCATCACTCTCCCCCCTGCCTCTTCGCGAAGGTGAAATCGCTAATGCATGAATGGTCGCAAGCTTTTCTTTTGGTGCCTTAACGTTCCAGTCAATATCATCATATTCAGGATTCACATCGTGGTTAATTACAGCAGCGCCTGCAATTACACCGTTCTTTCGATAAAGGAACATCTCTCCCTCTCGTACCTTTTGCTCTACAAAAGTCCTATCCGGATAACGATCGATATTCCATCCAATTCGTGGTCCCTTCTCATTCATATAAGCCACGACATTCTTATAAAAATCAAAAATTTCTGCAATTTCTTCTACTTTAGCTAATTCCATATGCACCTACTATCTCAGTTTTGCTGATCATATCGTTCTATACCATTTTGTAACCACCATTTTCAAGCATCTCTTTTTTACACTCTATATTCCCGTACATTTTAACATCTCAAATACTTTAACAACAACATTCTCAAACATTTGGCTATATTGTCGCAGTATATCAAGGTTTTTTCACTTCTCCCTCTGCAAAAATCCCGAGTAAAAAGGTATAATTGTCTCAGTACCATATAGTATTCATAAATAATCCAGCAAAGGGGAGGCGTATGAAAAAGATTGACCTATATATTGTTCTGGCGCTCATGCTTGGTACATTTACCGCGTGTGGAAAGGTTGAGAATCCTTCAGCCAGTGATAACAATATAAATAATCTAGCAGATGACGGTGCAAACACAAATGCAGAAACCGAAAAATCTCTGACTTATATCACTGTATCTACTGCCGAAACCAGTCCAGATAATGCCTGGATGGTAAATTGGCCAAAGCTCGTAGTGACGGATAACTTTAAGAATTTTAATAACAAACTTGAAAATCCTATATTATCCGAGGATCTCTCCCCAGAAGAAATTGACTATTTTATAGATTACATCAGTTCTCTTCCGATGCAGGATTATCTCACCAGACCGGAAAGCAAAACTACCAAGGAAGATTATGCAGGTCACCTGTATCTAGGCTCCGTGGATCTCACATATACAGAGACAGATGGATCTCAAAAGACCATTACCCGCTATCTTTTCGATGAATACCCCGAAGGCTATGACACCTTTATAGAAAAGTTTGGTGAAATCTGCGGTGCGGATTATATTACGCTGAATTGCGATATCCAAGAAGTGACGGTAGATTATTTCAGACGAATGGCAAAGTTAGATGATTCTATAGATGATACGCGCATTGAGGAATTCTTAGAGATTGCGCAGCCAGATATGTTTCACCTTATAGAAACTTATAATTATTTTGTAGTAGAAAATATCTTCGAGTATTTTAGTTATTTTAAACATTCTCCACGAGAAGTTCTTTCTGCTTCCAGCACAGAGGATGAATTACAGACGTATGCGTTAGAAGTGGCAACGAAATTCGGCGCATCCGAAAGTGATATCTACACTACAAAAGATGGTGGCGTTGGCATCTCTGCCGGGAAATATGGTTCTATTAACATATATCCGACAGCCTCCTATCCAGATGCTTCACTGATTACAGAATACGACTGGGATGGAATCTCTACCACCTTTTACCATATCGAAGATTCAAATGGTCCCGAAGGGATGGTTTCTGCCTACATATTTGTGTATAGCGATGACGGTAAATTTATAGTCATTCTTCCAAGTAACAATTATGAAGGAACCAACGAAATGATAAAGACCCTCTTTGATGAATAATCAAAGAGGGCCTGCGTATACAAATGCTGTTTCCCTTTAAACCAAATCTTCCACACTGCATCCGAGCGTTCTGGCAAGAGCAATAACGGTTCCAGCAGATGCCTTACTGATATCCTTCGTTCCTACTTCATACTGCTGCAGAGTTCTTATATTAACACCAGATTTTTGGGATAGTTCTCGCTGCGAACAGCCGTACATTTTCCTCTGTGCCTGAAGTTTCGTAATATCATGCTGGTTCGCGATTTTCTTATCTAGCGTATCAACGAATTTTTCCTCAGATGCTTCATGAAGCGCAGGATACAGTTTTAATATATCCGCCATAGTAATCCTTGATAATATTTCCCTAAAGCTTCGCTCTGTCCTCCACTGATAATAAGCTAATATCCATCCTGCCCAGTATTCTGCCGAACAGTCATATTCAATTTGCGAAGCAGGAAACACCAGACTCTCACCCGATTTTTCAAAGATTTCCATTGCAAGTTCTGTACCTGATTTCCCTGTCACATATTTGGGATTTCCCTTCCCAAAATAATCTGCTATACCAGTTGTTATAAAAAGTCTTGCAAACGCATCCGCACTCTTTCCACAAGCATTCACGGCATAATCAAAAGCTTCACCTAGATTCTTCATGGCATCATCAAGATATTTTTCATCGTAAGCGTTCATCGGAGGCCTCCATTTTCTCTCTGATAATATCTCTCATATAAATTCCGTCAATATCGTTCTTCTCCAATTCCCGCATAAAAGCATCCCTGGCCGCTTCATCTCGTGCCTTTCTCTTCGGGTAGTATTCTTTATGATTTACTGGCGAATAGTCCAGAAAATGAATTTGTTCGAAAGCCTTCTCACTCAAAAGTACATACTGCTGCCCTAATGTTCCAAGATGCATCGCATAGCCAAGCTGTTTTAATGATATTCCATTTCCAACAAAGGCTCTGGCAAAGGAAAAATAGGAATCATCCGCTCTGTAACCTACAATCACATCACGCGCTTTATATTCAGGCAAAAAGTGCTCTAATAAATAATCTCTCCCTCGTTTCTCTATGGGTGAAGATATACGACCTATTCGATTCTCCATAAGTATTGCAAGCCAGTTAAGGACACTGTACTTTTCATCTGATAAATTCAAAATATCTAAGTCCGTCAAATCGAATTCATATCTATTGGCGTAACCATCGATACCGTCATTACAGCTCCATTCCTTGCATAGTTCTATATGTTCCGTGCAGTAAAATCCTCTGCCATAGTCGTTATATGTTTTCCCTGCACCATACTGTGGTTTTTTTATTATATTTGACGAGCCGTGATACAAAATAATCTTCTTCATCCAGGTATACCTCCTTAGAAGTAGTCGTCTTTATTATACTTCCACAGAAGTATACCGTCAAATTATCCTGCAAAGAATGAACATTTTTATTTGCTAATTTGTTTTTCCATAAAAATAAGTCTCCTCGAGATTGGTGGTTTTTCATTCCCACTCTCTGCGAAGAGACTTACTGCGTTAGCTTTCTATTTCTAGGTACAAAGCAATTTATAGCGCTTTTTTAACATCTATATTTTCTGCTGCCAATGTATTTTCAGAGTTATACTTCACTTTATCTCCACCAATTTTCCAAGTTCTATATCGTAAATCATAGGCTTACGTTCAATATTCCTTCCAAAATCTTCTGGAAGTTTTTCCCCGAATCTTTCAATCTCATATGCATCAATTTGGGCCTGAATTTCTTCTAAAGTTAAATCGCCAAAACCATGCATTTTTTCATCCCGATAACAAATCATGCTTTTATCTCCTCGTAAAAAATAATTTTTAGTATATTGCTTCAACTGATTCATACGGATAACTTTCAGCATAGACTGTTTCAGGTGCGATATCTATTTCACCATTATCCCATGTCATAACACCATGAAATATGCTGACACTTTTAAATATTTCCTCATTTCGTAATGGTTCAAATGCACTACCAGTCAAAGTTGTTGTATCAAAAAGTCTTTTTTCTCCTGATGTAAATGTTACTAACATCATTCCGCCACGAAGTGGTAAAGCTTCTTTGACACGTATTTCTTCTAAATTATTTCCTGCATAGCAGATTCCATTTACTATATACATACATTTCCCTCTTACATTGGAGCAATCTTTTCAAAATGTTCACCTACAACCGCTAAATTCCAAGCTGCATATGCTTCTTCTTCATGGAATGCCAGCCATCCTGTCACCATTTTTAATTGTTTATGCGGTAATGATCCTGCCAACAATTCACCGTCTATACCAACCACAGCTTCATGTTCACCATAATATACATGCACATGTGGCTTATTATGTTGCTTAGTATCTTTAAATAACATGTATATTATCATTCCACCAAAACGACTCAACTCTGGCATAAACTACCTCCAATCAAATCCTTTTTGTTAATTATAACAAACTAGTTTATTAGTTACCAATTATAATACTTTCCTACTTAGAATACAGCCAAATTATTAGCCACTTTTTGAAAATCAAGAAAAAATTAGAGCATAAAAAATGGCTGTGTCTCAAAAACACAGCCATTCCAATATTTCGTGCGGATAACAGGAATCGAACCTGCACGGTCTCCCACCAGAACCTAAATCTGGCGCGTCTGCCAGTTCCGCCATATCCGCTTAACCTAAGAAATATTAACAAAGACTCTGTGGATTGTCAAGATTTAGCGACTTCCGATTCCTTCTGCGTTTCTTCTGTTAATTGATAAGTAGCACTTTCCGCGTTCGTAACCAGTTCTAACGTTCTGGTTTCTAAATCATCCATTTCCTTCTTCATCGTAGGATAGGTTTTGACATCCTTATATATGAAGTAAATCGCAAACAGCATCAGAAAGATGGCAAGTCCCGTCGAGAACACCTCAGATATGCCAAGTGCTGGCAACGCTTTAAATACGGTTGCCGCTGAACCAACTAAAGATACAATGGTTCTTAGATAGGCTAAATGCGTCTGTTCCACCGATAACCGACTATTTTTAAAAGCAAGTTCTGTTCGAACTTTGCTAAGCTCCGTTCTTTCTCTTGCAAGAACATCCTGATTTCTTGCTAAGGCCTCTTTTAACTCCATTTTTTCAGGTATGGTTTTATTCGACTGACTCATAAGAATACCTCCTTACCCATGTAACCCTCTATCAGATATATAAGTGTCTATGCATCGTATCTGGAACACAGCATAAGTTGATCGCCAGGAAGAACCTGATCTCCCTTCTTCACCTCAATCAGTTCCCCATCCCGCACAATAGCCTGCACATAAAGTCCAGACGGAAGTTTTAATTCTTCTATGGTCTGGTTCCCATACTGCTCCTTCGTTGCGATCACTTTCACAAAATTACGACTACTTGCTTCCCGGTTCTTTCCTTCCATTTCGGAATAACGGCTAACGAATCCTGCACTGATGATACCGGTAGGGATGGCTACCATACCAACCCCTAAGAAGGATATGATGATGGCTGCGATTCTGCCACCTATGGTAATGGGATAAATATCTCCGTATCCCACCGTTAGTAGCGCAGACACGGACCACCATATTCCAGCAAATGCATTATCAAAGGCATCAGGCTGCGCCTCATGTTCCAGTCCGTACATACATAAAGACGCGGCCAGCATAAGAATCAAAATCATTACCATAGAAGATATAATCTGGCTTCTTTTGGCTTTTAATACATCGGTGATAACATTGAATGCATCATAAGAAGAATTCAATTTAAACAGACGCATAATTCTTACAACACGAAGAATTCGAAGAACCACGATTCCCTGTGATAATTCATAAGGAAGGAAGAATGTCAAAATAGTTAACAAGTCGATAATGCCATAGAAGGAAAAAACAAATTTAAGAATACTGCGAAATGTATTTTTTTCCTTTGGATATAAAAGATTGGCTGTCCATATTCTAAGAATGTATTCTACGCCAAAGAAAATAACAATAACGGCATCGATTTTAAATAGAAGCTGATAGTAAGGCCGAACTTCTTCAAAGGTCTGCGCAACCGTAATCGCAATACTGACAAAGACCATAACAGAAATAAGAACATCAAATAAAATACTGGGCACATCACCATCCTGCCCAATTTGAATAATTCTAAATACACTCTGTTTGAAGGATTGTTTTTCTTTCTTCATGCCTTATAGCTCATTACCATTTTAGAATAGTATTTCATACATTTCTATTTTAGCATATCCTAGCCAATTCTTTTTATCTTTCCCAAAACAACGAATACCAAAAATGCCAGAAAATCCACTGCGACAATGGTTGCTCCTACTGGCGCGGATAGCAGCATCGATAAGAGCATTCCAACGACAGTACATAACACGCCTGTAATTGCACTGCAAAGAATTACAGACTTAAACCGTACGCAGACTCGCATTGCAGAAAGCGCTGGGAATATGATTAAAGCGGAAATTAGTAAAGAACCAATTAAATTCATGCCCATTACAATAATGACTGCCGTAATAATCGCAAGCAGTAATTTATACGCCCCCACATGAAGTCCCGTAGCTCCGGCAAAATTCTCATCAAAGGTAATCGCAAAGATTCGATTATAGAAAAAGATAAAGACTAGAATAACAATAACGCTAAGCACCGTAGTGAAAACTACGTCCTTCATCGTTAGGGTTAATATCGAGCTGGAGCCAAACAGTGTACTGCATACATCCCCTGCCACATTATTGGAACTGCCCGCCTTACTCATCACAAGATATCCCATCGCTAATGCCCCCACGGAAAGCATTGCGATAATGGCATCTCCACCAATTTTGGAATTGGTTCCCGTGCGCAGTAGCAAAACAGCCGCCAGAATGGTGACTGGCAGAATAAAAAACATGTTATTGGTAAGTTTCATTACCGAAGCAATGGCCATAGCACCAAAGGCAACATGCGAGAGTCCATCTCCAATAAAGGAAAAGCGCTTTAACACAAGCGATACGCCAAGCAAAGAAGCGCAAAGGGCAATTAGCACACCAACAACTAGGGCAAACCATACAAAAGGATACTGCAAATATGTCATCAATCTAGCCATGACTGTTGCCCTCCTTTTCTTTATACGCCTCTACGGTTCCAAAAAATGAATGTTCTCTACTTACCCGAAGCACATGGGTAGCACTTTGCAGGGCTGCCTGCGGATCATGTGACACCATCAGGATTGCAAGTCCGTCTACCTTATTGAGTTTTCGAAGCATTTCATATAACTCGCCTGTTGTCTTAACATCCAGACCTGCCGTAGGCTCATCCAGGATTAACAGTTTTTCGGAAGCACATAAGGCCCTCGCAAGTAAAACTCTCTGCTGCTGTCCGCCGGAAAGATTTCGAAAGCTCTTATCTTTTAGGTTCGCGATTGCCAAACGTTCCATGTTCGCAATTGCCCGCTCTTTTTCAGCTTTTCCATAAAACAGGCGCGTACCTAGCCTGGATAAACATCCTGATAGAACAATTTCCCACACAGAAGCAGGAAAATCCTTCTGCACCTGCGTCTTTTGCGGAAGATAACCAATCTCATAGTGCTTCATGTCGCCATAATGCATTTCTCCTGAAAGGGGTTTAATCTGATGCACTAACGTCTTCATTAAAGTGCTCTTTCCAGCACCATTTTCCCCAAGAACCACCACAAAGTCACCTGCATTTATGGAGAATGAAATACCTTCTGCCACAGGCTGTCCATCATAACCAAGTGCTAGATTCTTACAACTAATACAATTTTTAGAAATACTCTTTCGGGTAATTGTCTTTGACATCGTTTACTTCCTACCAATGATTTCTATCTGTTTAGGGCTTCTGTTAACACACCCAAATTCTTTTCCATAATGGAAAGATAGGTTTCGCCATCTTTCTTCCCAACGGTCTGCATCGCATTTAGTACAAGCACCTCCCCAGAAGAGTCTGCCACTTCTAATACTCTCTGCGCTAATACTTCTGTGCTGCCCTCTGTCACAAAAACATAGGGAAGCTGTAAATCATTTACTTTGTCCGCCAGGAATATAATGGTTTCAAAGCTTGCGTCGGTTTCGCTACTGCATCCCGGGAAGGCCGCATAATACGAAATTCCCCATTCTTCCACCAAGTAACGGAAGGGAAATCTGTCTGCGACCAGAATGGTATCTAGGGTAGCTTCCTTTCGCATCGCAAGATAGTCCGTTTCTAGGGCCTGCAAGTCTTCTATATAGTTATAATAATTCTCCTTTATGACTTCCTCATCCTCTGGAAAAAGGACTTCTAAGTTCTTCTCTATCTCACCAACAATCCGCTTTGCAAAGGCAAGACTCATCCAAACATGCTCGTCATACTCGACTTCATCCTCTTCTTCCTCTTCCCCTTCCATACCTTCTACAATCTCTTCTTCGTAGACATCATACCCTACAACTTCCATCATAGATACAATAAGAGGTGGCTTTTCTGCGGAAACAGAATCTAGTACCCAAGGGTCAAGAGAACCGCCTACTACCACAAGCATGGAACTCTCTTTGATTTTTACAACGTCATCCACGGATGGCTGATAAAAATGGAGATCCTGCCCATTGTCTCCCAGCCAGCATATTTCTATGTGATTCTCCGACGAAATCCCCTTCGTCAGCGATACGACCCAGTCGTAAGCAGGGAATGAGGTACACACAATGGTAACCTTCTCTTCTTCGCTTTCCCTCTTGCAGGCACATAGTAGCAGCGAAAGAAGCAGTATTCCCAAAATATACTTTCCACTCTTTTTCATACTTCTTTGCTACCTTTACTACACCCGCAACATCTTCCCCTGACACTTTTCACATAAACCATTCAGGATAGAACCTGAACAATCGAGGGAAAAACCATGATGCTTCATGAGGTGCTCTGCAATCTCATCCATAAAATGACACTCCATATGATAAATGCGTCCACAGCTATTACACTGCATATGAATGTGCTTCTTACAACTGCTTTCACCACCATACTGGTATCTTGCGCTGCCTTCTTCCGGGTTCTTGTATTTCATAAGAATCCCTTCTTCTGCCAGCTTATCCAGATTCCTGTACACAGTGGTAAGATTCATGGTCTCATTTTTTTCTTCTAAATATTTATATAAATCCTGCGCCGTAAAGGAAATCCCTGCCTGGGCTTTTAGATACGCTTCAATGCTTTGTTTATTTCTGGTTCTATACTTTTTTTCCATAAATGCCTCATTATAAATTGCAAACAGTTCGCTTTTGCAAATCATTTGCAATTTTACATTATTCTGTGCATTTTGACAAGTCTTCATGCCCCATCCAAAAGGGCTGTTTCATTGACGATTTCCACAATATTTGGTACATTATTAGGGTATGATATACAATAAGTTTTGTATTGTTTAACCAGTTATGGAGGGACAAAATGACAGCAAAATTATCACTTACAACCGAAGAAATTTTTGAAGAAGCAGAAATTGCATATAACAACTGTAAAGTAATCGTAGAATCTCTTGCAGACTCCTGTCAGACCATTGACAGTGACTTCAATAAAGAAAATGCACTGGTTCAGTTTGACCTTATGTTGCAGGCAATTCTCTTCTCTCAGGCACTAGCAGATGGCGTGTTCTCTGAGGAGGAAAAGGATTTTATTAAGAAGCTTGCTCAAAAGAACAACTTATTCGATTATGTTATTCCTGAGGAAGGCAAGACCTTAACTATGGAGGAAGCATTTAACTTAGATATGGAGAGCTTAAAGGCCATGTCCGACTCTATCAACGCTTCCATGAATACCTTTGCAGATGACTTCATTGTACCCTTTGCAATGTTAGACGCTGCTACAACTACCAATGTACTCTTCGACTTGTCTACGGACTTATCCAACATCAGTGTTTTACTTAGTGCCGTTGACGGTGAAATCACAGAGGATGAACTCGAAGCATTCTCCAAATATTCTGATGAACTTCTTCTTGGAAAGTGGAAAGATATCAAAGGCATCGCTGAAGATATTTTAGAGGATGCTATGAACGAGCTTCCCGAAAGCGACGAAGAATAAGATTTCATTTATCCCAAAAACAATAAGGCTCCTCAACATGAGGAGCCTTTTTCATTCTGCGCAAAATTCTACATTTTAAGACTTTGCCTTTTGTCCGTCTCTGCAAAGCAGGATATAAAATACGACTGCCATGAGAACTATCGGTGCAAATGTCTCAATTCTTACCATCATCATAGCCCCCGCATGTGCTTCCAGCACTTCTCCATTAATCATCGCATATAAAACGGAAGGATGTGCGTTATATACCGCATGCATTAGGGCTGCTGGCCATACCGAATCTGTTTTAACGGTAATAAACGTCAGGACAATTCCCATAGAAATACACATTACACACATAAGCAGAATTCCAACATAAGGAAAACCTGGATAGTCTGATCCAAAATTATGCCCAATACAGGTAAGCGGTGCATGCCAAAGGCCCCAAATAATCCCCCCTACAAACACAGCCTTCTTTTTACCGATGAGACCCATGAGCTTAGGCATCATATAACCACGCCAACCGACTTCCTCACCAAGTGCTGCAACGGAGAAAATGCAGGCATTACTGGATGAAATATATGGCAGAAAGAATAGTAGCCTCTTATCAATTTCTAAGGTCTTATAGTAGCTAGGATCAAAGGAACCCGGTACCGTAATTATGATTAGAAGTCCCGACAGCTCCGTACAAATCCAGGGAAGAAGGATTGCCAGAACAAAATAAATCCATCGTTTGTTTCTAAAACTAATACCGAGCATCATGGACTCTTTTCCATACAGTTTATGCCCTTCGCCCGTTATCTTCCGCGTTATAAAATGTGCTGCGAGAGGCGCTAACATTCCAAGTCCTACAAAGCTTTCCATATAAGGATGGTCCCCATTCCACTGATACCCCATTAGAAACATTTTGAGGAATAATATCCATGCAAGACCGAATGCAAATGCAAGAAATATCCATAAACGTTTTGTTTCTTGTTTACGCATTGATATCTACCTCCCCTCTCCCAAGACAGCAAACGATACGGTATGACAAATAATATAATCCGCCGCAGCATAGTGGTGAAAAGATTTGCAGTAATGTTAGAAAAAACTGATGCGACTTAAACCACGTTGTAATAACTTCATAGTCAATCAGATGCACCCAGGACAAATCTCCAAACATCAGATACCCTACCACAAAGAAAGCGATTAATAAAAGCAGAAGCTCTTTAATCATCTGTGCCTTCTCTTTTCCCAAAAGAATATATAAAGGAAGATCTATCGCTGTCAGCAGCAGACTAAAAGAGATTAACGGAATGATGATGGTTGCGATTACTTCTAGTACATCGCGCATCAGTTCCCCGTTTATAAAGGAAGCTATGATCACCTCAATAATCATAAGAAAAGACAGACTAATATAGTTTAGAATTGCCACAAAAACATACTTCGAGGCAAAGTAGGTATTCTTTGAATACGGCATAGACAGGAAATAATTCATCATTTTATTCTTCCGGTCCACATAAGATAGGCTCGACTTCACCTGCTCTATATTCATCATTATCATAAAAATCGCAAAAGCGAAGAACACAACAAGATAAAACTCGATAAAATTATAAGTGTGTCCTTTGTCACTCTCTAACAGAAGCTGGTCCGGCAATGGCATATCAGGGAAGACCAGCCGAAGGATTCCTAATACAAGAATGATTCCTATCAGGATGGACACAAACTTTTTACCCTTTATAACAATAAAATCTTTATATAATAGACCGCCCATTATACTAACCCCCTCTTCTTCTCTGCTAGTGCCGCGCACACAAAGTAAGATAGGATGGCAAAGCCTGCTGAAACCAATCCCACTACATACCCTTTTTCCGTAGGGAACTGCAAAAAATCCATAAATGCTTCATCCCCCTGTTTCATTTTGCTGATTAGGATGGCAAACATTGGAATGAATAAGAGAATCGTTGACAGAATAATCGAAGACGTTTCCTTTCCATTTCCAAACCAAAATAGAAAAACATAGGTAAGGGATGTTAGTATCGTTAGCAGGCCTATCAAGAACATGATCATATTCGTAAATTTGGTAAACTGAATGAGTGCTGATATTCTTGATAAAAAGAGCGCAATCACCAAATCTATCACCCCCGCGACGATGAACTGGGAAAACATTACAATATATTTTGCCAAAACCCTTTTTCTTGTGTTTATAGGTAATGCAGCTGACACATTTGTAAATCCCATCTTTCGATCCGCGATTACACTTGCTGATGGGTCACAAATACTAGCAAACGGCAAAATTAGAAACATAACCAAACCAAAAGGAATTATACTTTCCAGTTCCTGCGCCGTGGTTTCCCCATCCGCAATCATTTTCTGTTGCATAAGCCCAATATTGCCATGCTCTACACTCAGTACAAACATAACTGCAATTACGATCGCCGCCACCAGCAGATAAGCAAAGGTGAATAGTTTCTTTTTCATACATATAAAATCTTTGAGAATTAAACCCTTCATCCACGCCCCCTTACTGCTCTGTCGTAGATACCGCTCTGCCGCGCATCGCTTCATTTACGTAGAAAACCATAATTTCTTCTAACGTCGCCTGTTCCATCACCATACCAGGATAAAGTTTCTCACATGCTTTCTTATCCTGCACCAGCACCTCTGCCCCAAAGCTGCTCTCGTTCACGCCAACAATAAGCGCCTCTGAAATCTCTTTGACCTCTTCCTTCTTACACTTTAAGAGACCATGTTTTTCTAGGATTTCATCCTTATTACCAGCAAGAACAACCTTACCTGCGTTGATAAATACAACTTCGTCTGCAAGTTTTTCCAAATCCCCGGTTATGTGAGAGGACAATAAAATGGAATTCTCTTCGTCCATTACAAATTCACGGAAAATTTCTAACATTTCACTTCTTACAACGGGGTCAAGGCCACTCGTGGGCTCATCCATAATGAGTAATCTTGCGTGATGCGATAAGGCAACTGCAATCTGCAATTTCATACGCATACCTCTGGAAAAATCGCCGCACTTTTTCTTCGTGGGCAAAGCAAATCGCCTCATATAATCGAAAAATGCTTCCTCATCCCAGTTTTTATAAATATTCTTCATCATAATATTGATGTCTTTTCCTGTAAGAACTTCCGGAAATCCCATCTCGTCAAAAACAACACCAATATCTTCTCGCAGCTTATGTGATTCCTTCTGAATGTTCTCCCCAAACAGAAAAATCTCTCCTGCATCGACTTTAATGACATCCAGGATTGCTTTGATTGTCGTTGTCTTTCCGGCACCATTTTGCCCGATAAATCCGCACACAGAGCCTACGGGTACTTGAAAGCTCACATTGTCCAGTTTAAAATCGCCATAATCCTTTATAATATTCTTTACTTCGATTACATTCATCATTTCATTATCCATCGTCTTTTTCCTTATTGCTTTGTCTGCTTCTCTTCGTATAAGAGATGTAACATTTCCTGTAACTCAACCAGCGAAACCTTTCCAAGTATTGCTTTATCCACGGCACTTTCTAAATATTCCTGGATTGCATACATCATGTTCTCTCGCACAATATCGCTGTTAATCCCTTTTACGAAGCTACCCTTTCCCGTAACGGATTCAATGAAGCCGTCTCGTTCCAGGTCTTCATAGGCCCTTTTCGTTGTGATAATACTAATCTTTAATTCTTTGGCTAATACTCGCATAGACGGAAGGGCTTCCCCCTCTACCAGTTCGCTAGTCATAATTTGACTCTTAATCTGTTCCTCAATCTGCTCATAGATAGGAACACCTGAGCTGTTGCTAATAATAATGTCCATACTTTTTTTCCTTTGCGCGCCGTAACAAGCTCTTTTGCGCAGAAGAGCTTGTTACTTCAATAATCAATTATTGTATATATTCAATATATACACTATACCATTTTATGTCAAGATAATTTAAAAGTAGTATTAATCTTCTTCCTCCGTATTCCCTAACCAATCTTCAAGTTCTTCCCCATATTCCAAAAAATATTCCAGAACCTCATTCGCTCGAAATGCTTCGCATAATTCATCGACATATTTCCCTTCGGCCAACTCCACATACTCTCCCCTGTCCAAATAATTCATTTTTGCCAGGGCACAGGCTATGTATAATAAACAATTGTTAGTATCCTGCGAATTTTCTAAAAAATATTCAGCAACAGACTTTTCCTGTATCCACCTACGTCTTAATTCAATGTATTCCAGGTTGTCCCACCATTCCCCGAGCATCGGATCTAGGCAGTCTGTGCAATAAATATGATTTACTACATTTCTAAACACATATTCCTTCGTGTCAAAGACGTGCATTTCACCTTCATCGCCAAAATCTGATTCGCGCATATAAAGAACGGTAAGCCATTCCGTCTTATTTCCTTTTGCATATTGTATGGACACAACCGTCTCCTCACCTCCACATGGGAGCTCGCTTCCTTCTGCGTAGTTATACTCAATTTCTTTAATCATTATTCTTTCCATAGCCACTTCTCCTTTTGTTCGTCTCAATACTTCTTCCGGTGATAAATTCATAAGTCCCGGCAATTTGTAATGTTCATAAACCGTGTCTGTTAGCGTTAGAATATACTTCTTCGCCAGCTGCGAGATTGCTGCCCACCATTTCGATACATACATGCCACACGCGTTAGACATACTTTCCACCATAAACCAGGTTTCCTCGCTTACCATAAAACGATAGTCCACTTTTCCCATAGACATACTCCTTATGCAATTGTGATTTTGCTGCACAAAAAAATATGCAGGTGTTACTTTGCTGCTATATAGATCTTGAAATATTCCCCGAAATGGGGTGAATCATTGAATTCCAGAAACTTCTGAATTTTGATTAAATACAGTATAGCATAATTTTATTTATTATGTGTACCATAATAGAAACTCAAATCACCGATATATAAATTTTCTGTTCAAGAATACACTTTTCGACTCATTGAATTGTACCCGAAAGGGTGCTATACTCACATTATGAATACTATTGGAGAAACAGTTAAAACTGAACGAAAAAAAATGGGACTAACCCAACAGCAATTTGCAAAAGAAGCTGGGTTGGGTTACCGATTTATAAAAGAACTTGAACAAGGGAAGAAAACGGTTCGTCTTGATAAAGTTAATCAAGTCCTTACATTTTTAGGACTATCCCTCACTACCACGGAAATCGACTATTCTAAAAACCACAGCAATACTCCCATTCCTGTCATTATTAAAAGAGTCAGCGAAATATGTCACCATTTTCAGGTAAAACATCTATACTTGTTCGGCTCTTATGCCAAGGGCACCTACTCTGCGCATAGTGATCTTGATTTTGCAATAAAGGGATTTGAAGGAAAGTACGATGATTTACTCTTCGCCCTAGGGAATATACGAACATTAAAATCCATTGACCTTGTGAATTATGACACGTTAAAAAATGAGAATTTAAGAAAGGAAATAGACAAATATGGACGAAAAATATATTAACAGATGCAACTCCTTTAAGAAGAGTTTAGCATCCCTTTCAGAAGTAAAAAATAGAGATATTCATGATGATTTTGTGTTAAGCGGAACTATCCAAAAGTTCAGCATTACCTTCGATATTGTTTGGAAGATTATGAAAGACAAAATTTTGTCTGATTATGGATTACCCGATTTTGCAGTTGGTTCTCCACGAGAAGTACTAAAAAAAGCGATGGTATGTAATCTTATCAGCGAAGATGCTTGGATCGATATGATGACTGACCGTAATCAACTTGCTCACGATTACGATGGAGAACTGGCAAGAGAAAAAATCGATGATATTATAGATATCTATATCCCACTGTTACAAAAGTTCGCAGATAGTATCTAGTTATTTTCCTGTTCCTATCATGATTATATTAGTACTATTAGAAAAGTGGGGCTTACTATATGTTTTTATTTCCCAGTGTGTTAACGCACAGAAATTCCATTTTCCCGTAAAAAGGATAAAAACATATTCAAATATTCCTCTTCAACAATCCCAATGAAGGAGGCTTTTTCCGAAGAAATCGGTATCCCTTTCACCTCGGTTTTTACCTGCTGTATGTCATTCACATATACACATTTCAGTTTCCTGTCATGCTGAATATTTGTAATCTTCGTTTCCCCGGCATAAAGTTCGCCACCCTCTACGCGAAATGTTACTTCCTCCATAAAGAATGCTTTTTCACCTCGAAACTTTGCTGTTTTCTTATAATTCACAATGAATAAGGGAATGATTGAAAAAAAGCTGACAACAAACACAAGAAATATTACGATAATATCTGTTGCTAAAAATGCAAAAAACAGACTCATTGTCAGCCCTAACCAAATAAGAATGGAATAAAAAATCCAAAGATCCTTTTTATTGGCTCCTAATATTCGTCTTTGTTTCACCGAAATCATAAGTGTATTCATGCCATTATATCTCGTTGTAATCCATATCCATTCCTACGATAATCTGATAATCCGGATACTGCTTTTGAACATTCTCAACCACTTTCTGATATACGATTCTTCTGTCTTTTGCCTCGAAGCTAATCACGACATCAAATCGCATGGTCCTGCTATCCGCATTTATATAAAATCCATGCAGCTGTTTAACATTTTGCGTCCCTAATGCTATGGCTTTCACATCCTCGCGTATAGCAATCATACTTTCATCTTTTGTATTGATTGAGTAGACGCCTACCGCTGCCAGATACACCCCAAAACGCTCCGCTATCTTTTCCTGGATTTGTCTGGATATGTTATCAAACTGGCTAATTGGATAGGTGTCGGCAACTTCGATGTGAACAGATCCAAGGTAAGCGTCAGGACCATAATTATGCAGTACCAAATCATAGGCCCCTTCTACTTCCTCGAATTCCTTAATGGCTTCTTTAATCCCAATAACAAGGGATGCATCTGCTCCTGTTCCTAAGATTTTTCCCACTGTCTCAAATAAAATCTCTGTACTCGACTTAATAATGAATATTGCAATTACTGCACCAAGCCATGCCTCAATAGAAACCTTTGTAAAAATGAAAATAATAGCAGCAATTACGGTAGCAGTAGAAATTGCAATGTCACCAATTGCTTCCTTTCCTGTCGCAATGAGGGAGTCTGATTTTACTTTCTTACCCGTCCTCGTAAAGAAAATTGCCAGGGCAGTTTTTACAACCACTGCCACAGAAATGATAATGATGGATATTTTAGTATATTCCGCAACTTCTGGATGGATTATGCTCTTAATCGATTCGACAAGCGATGTAACGCCCGCATATAAAATAATAACCGCAATCAGAAGTGTCCCAAGATACTCAGTTCTGCCATATCCAAAGGGATGTTTTTTGTTCGGCGCTTTTACCGCGAAATTCGCACTAAGTATCGTGATCAGACTGCTTCCTGCATCTGAAAAATTATTCACTGCATCTAGGGTAATCGCAATGGAATTCGTAATGGTTCCTATGATTGCTTTGAATATACCAAGCAAAAAATTGACGAATATTCCCACAACACTCGTACGGAGTATTGCTTTTAATCGACTACTTTCTTCTTTTCCGGTTTCTCTTGTCTTCATAAATTCTTATCTCGTTTCTTTCACTAATTTTATCAGTACAAAAATGAGTATCAGATAGTTATTATCGTCTTCTTCATTTTTTCCTAGTTCAGAAAATGCAGCATTAATCTCTCGTTTCCAGCATAAGTAACATTCCGGCTTCCACCTCTACGGATGCTTCTTCCGCTTCAATCACGTTGGATATCCCCTGCGTGGAACCAAACTGTAAATGTCCTTTGGCTAATGAATACCGAAAGCCATCTAAGGTTATCGTTCCCGTTTCTCCACCAAAGGGAAGAAAGGAAACATATTTTCCATACTGCTCGTCTTTTTTCAGTACAAAAGTCTCATTATGCAATAATCTGATTCGATTCTTTTCGTCCAAAAGAAGGACCTGCATTCCTCGCTGTTTTCCATATAAAAGAAGATGGATATTCCCCATTAAATGATCTACACGGCCGCCCAATGCGCCAAAAATAACGAGTCTCTGATAACCAAGTTCTCCTGCTCTTCGAATCGCAATCTCCGTATCCGTTTCGTCCTTGCGTTCTGGAAAAGTCTCAAATGTGACATGCTCATCCTGCTTCCACTTTTCGAGAACATCTTTTTGTACAGAATCAAAATCCCCCAAAATAAAGTTTGGATGAACTCCAATTCTATCCAGTACTTCCATCCCCCTGTCAGCCGCGATAAGGCAATCATATACATTGTTCTCTATCCATGTTTTCACAAGCTGGTCTTCAACAGGACCACCTGCAACAATCACTGCACATTTTTCCATGTATGTCTCCTTCGGACCATTTTAACATTTGTACCCGGTACAAATGTGCAAATATCTTTTACATAGCCGCGGGAAATCTGTATGTCGGGATGGAACCGTTTCGCGCGCCGGTTCTTATGAGCGTCCTTTGCGAATTAGAACCGTTGCTGCGCGAAGGCCGAGCGGAAGCGTGTTCCAGACAGACATACTATTTTCCGAGGCTCTGATTTTCGGACCATTTGTACCCGGTACAAATGTGCAAATTAATTTACGCTGGCAAACTGGCTATTATATAAGGTACTGTAAAAACCACCCTGTGCTAATAAGGTGCTGTGATTACCCTGCTCAATAATATGCCCGTCCTTCATAACCAAAATAACATCCGCTTCCCGAATGGTAGAAAGACGATGCGCTACGATAAAACTGGTTCGTCCCTCCATCATCGTTAAGAATGCTTTTTGAATTTTTATCTCTGTTCTCGTATCAATGGAACTGGTCGCCTCATCAAGAATTAACATGGGAGGTAAACAAAGCATTACCCTTGCAATACACAAAAGCTGCTTTTGTCCCTGTGATAAGCTTCCGCCGTCCTCACCAAGAACGGTATCATACCCATTGGGAAGTCTCTTAATGAAACTGTGTGCATGGGAAGCTTTTGCTGCTGCAATAATCTCTTCCATAGTTGCATCCGGCTTACCCATGGTTAAATTCTCTTTCACTGTGCCATTTTTTAACCAGGTTTCCTGCAACACCATACCATAGGAAGAACGAAGTTCACGCCTGCTAATTCTTCGAATATCCTTTCCTTCTACCAAAATACTTCCCTTCTGGATATCATAGAACCGCATTAACAAATTGATAATTGTCGTCTTTCCACAACCCGTAGGTCCAACAATTGCCACCCTCTGGCCTGGCTTTACAGAAAGATTTAAGTCCTCAATCAACTTCGTGGAAGGTGTATATGAGAAAGCAACATTTTCTAGGGAAACTCTTCCCGTTACATTTTCCAGTGTTTCAAGATTTTCGCCCTCAATACTTTCAGAAGGCTCATCCATGAGGGCAAAGATGCGGGAAGCACAGGCAAGCGCATTTTGCAGTTCTGTTAGTACCCCAGATATCTCGTTAAAGGGCTTGGTGTACTGATTTGCATAACTAAGTAGCGTTGTAAGCTCGCCAATGGTAAGTAACCCCTTCATAACTCTGAAACCACCCACAAATGCAACGGCGGTGTATACCAGACCATTGATAAATCGTGTGGACGGATTGGTCGTAGAGGAGAAAAAAATGGCACGAAGGGAGCATTTCTTTAAATCCTCATTCACCACGCGGAACTCTTCCACTGCTTCATCCTCATAGGAAAATGCTTTTACAAGTTTTGCATTTCCTACCATCTCATCAATAAGTCCCGTTTGTTTTGCCTTGGTTTCAGACTGTTTGATAAACATATCATGCGTACTCTTTGCTATAAACGCTGCCACAAAGAGGGATAAGGGGGTAATACATACTACCACCAGGGCTACAAATACGTTTAGCCGAATCATAAATACAACGGTACCTAATATGGTCACAACACCCGTAAAAAACTGCGTAAACCCAAGTAGTAAACCTTCTGCAAACTGATCCACATCTGCAATAATGTGACTTACGATTTCTCCTGATGGGTGTCTGTCTAAATAAGATAACGGCAGTGTTTCAATCTTATCAAATGCTTCCTTTCGAATGTCCCGTACAACTTTGTAGGTAATTCGATTGTTGCACACATTCATTAACCACTGTAAAAGGGAAGTAACACCAATCACCACAGCCATTTGGATGAAAATAGAAAATAAGTTTGCAAAGTGCACCTGCCCCTTTCCTATGATTTCATCCACTGCATTTCCCGTAAGTACAGGGAGATATAACGCTAAAAGCGCAGATGCCGCCGCGCAAAGTAAAGACAGCACTAGAAAGAACTTGTGCCTGCCTATGTAGTGTAGTATTTTTCGTATGGTTTGCCTCTGCAAACGTTTTTCTTCTTTACTTAGCTTCTTTTTTGCCATATTTCTACCTTATTTTTTAACACTTGTACCCGGTACGTTTGTTCCGTTTGTTCTTTTCCGGGGCTCTGATTTTCGGACCATTTGTACCCGGTACAAATGTGCAAATGTGCAAATTATTCGTGCTTAAACTGTGAATCATAAATTTCGCGATATACTTCACAGTTTTCTAATAATTCTTCGTGCGTTCCAAGACCAACCTGCTTTCCGTCATCTAATACCAGGATTTTGTCGGCCTGCATAACAGAAGCGGTTCGCTGGGATACAATAATCGTGGTCGGTCTGGGATTCATATTATGAATGCTGTTTCTAAGGGCTGCATCGGTTGCATAATCAAGCGCAGAAGCACTATCATCCAAGATCAGAATCGGTGCCTGTTTTACAAGTGCTCTGGCTATGGTAAGTCGCTGGCGCTGTCCACCAGAATAATTCTTTCCGCCTTGGGAAACAGCCTGATCCAAACCGCCTTCCTTGGCTAATACAAATTCTTTGGCCTGCGCGCGTTCTAATGCAAGGAGCATTTCTTCTTCACTCGCATCATTCTTTCCCCACTGTAAATTCTTACGCAATGTTCCCGAGAATAATACTGCCTTCTGTGGAACCGCAGCAATCTGCTCCCGCAGGGATGCAAAGGTGTACTCTTTTACATCTTTTTCATCTACCAAAACCATGCCTTCCGTTGTATCGTAGTATCTGGAAATCAAATTAACGACAGACGTTTTTCCAGAACCCGTACCGCCAATAATGCCTAACGTTTCTCCGGGCTCCAACGAAAAATTGAGTCCCGCCAGAGACGCTTCCCCGGCTCCTGCATAGGTGAGAGAAACATTATGAAATGCAATTTTTCCAGCTAATCGCTCTGCCGTATAATCTCCCTCTGCCATAGATGACGTAGTATTTAATACTTCGGAAATTCTGGAAGCGCTGGCAAGACATTTGGTTTCCAAGATAATTAAATTAGCCAGTTTAATGAGCTCCACCAAAATCTGCGACATATAATTTACCAGCGCAATTAAGGCACCCTGGGTAATCACGCCGCTGTCTACCTGCAACGCTCCTTTATAGATTAACCAGATTAGCCCCGCATTAATAATGGCATACGTAAGCGGATTCATAAGTGCTGAAATCCGACCTACCACAATCTGGTTCTTCGTTAATGCTACGTTGGCCGCTCTAAACGCCTCTGTCTCTGCATCTTCCCGGCAAAATGCACGTATTACGCGCACACCATTTAGATTATCTCTCGTAATACTGGTAACCTGATCCAGTTTCCCCTGCACTCTCTTATAGAGCGGAATGGTTCCTAACATAATACCGTACACAACAAGAGAAAGCGCAGGAATGACAACTGCAAAGGTAATGGCCGCCTTTACATCAATGGTAAAAGCCATAATCATGGCACCAAACACAATAAAGGGGGAACGCAAAAACAAACGAAGCGCCATATTTACCCCAGACTGCATCTGGTTCACATCTGCGGTCATCCTGGTAATTAATGTTGACGTTCCGAGGGTATCCAACTCCTGGTAGGACAATCCCTGCACATGGGAAAAGAGCGCCTGCTTTACCCCCGCCGCAAATCCAACCGCAGCCTTTGCAGAAAAATACTGCGCCGTTAATGAACTCGCAAGGCCTACGACGCCAAGAAGTACCATAATCAGGCACATTTTAATTAAAAAGCTTTTGTCACCATTCGGAATCGCGACATCCACAATCTTTGCCACAACAAGGGGCACAATCAGTTCAAAACTTGCCTCTAAAAGTTTAAACAGCGGTCCCAGGACGCATTCTTTTTTATAATTTTTAAAATATTTCCAAAGTGATTTCAAAGTCTGGTAACCTCTAACATCGTCTCCAATCGTTTTGCAAACGTATGCTCTCTTCTAACCTTATCGAACGCGGATTTCGCCATATCCTGCCGCTCTTTATCGTTTTTCAGATAGTAGTTTGCTTTGTCTAACAAACTTTCCTTGCTATCAAAGTAATCATAGTCTTCGCCGGCTACAAAATATTTTTCAAAATCAGACTGATAGTTTGTTAGCAAAAATCCACCGCATCCAAATACATCCATGCATCGCAGCGGAATCCCATTTACAATGCTTCTCAGCGAAATATTTAGATTAATCTTTGCTGCCTTCATCGCTCTGGGAGCATCCTCATAGTATTTTAAAGTTCCCATATTCTGCACATTTTTTAAGAACGGTGTTGGAGACGGTGTAAATAATTTCACCGAAAAATGCTGGGACAATACTTCCAGATATTCTCTTCGCTCCTGCGCGGTACATGCTCTTGCCAGGAAATAATTCGCTAACGTCCAGGCGGCAGACTCATACCCATCCCCGCTCCCCGTAATGGGTGCAACCTTCTGTAATCTCTGCACCATATCCTCTGATAAGGATTTTTCTAAGATGCTAATCCCATACAGTTTTTTCTGTGCTTCACATACCCCTTTTACAAAGCCTTTGGCATAGTCATCTAGATTGTCTAGTCGCTTGACAAACCCATGTTTCTCCTCAGAATACATAGAACCAATCATGGTAATGTCTGCCCCGTATGCCTCCATCAGCTTATCGGAAACAGTAATCTCAGAATAATCTGCTGCCGCCATAGGTAGTTCATATACATTCATCGCCCCCAGGCTGTTCAGTCTATATACATCATAGGAATCAAATACGAAGGCATAATTGGTTGGAAAATCAATGGTCTTTGAATAGAGCTGCACCGAAGGACTGTCATACGTCCAGGAAATATATTTTACCTTACAGGCAGCCGCTGCAATCGCGGCCACAGGGAAATAGTTGAAGGAAAAGACGGCATCTGCATCCTCTTCCATTATTCTTTTCGCTAAATCCGTAGCCAGTTTCTCATCATTTCTAGTGTTGACTGTACTTTGTGGAAACGGAAAATCTGCCACTGAAAAACCGGCCTCCCGAAAGGCCGATTTCATAAATAGATTCCCAAAACTGTCCCACTCCAAAAATAAAATCTTCTTCATGGCTCTCCTATCATGAAAGGTCCATAATCTTTGCTTTAATTTCTGCTGCCTTGTCCTCACCCTCTAAGATTGCAATAAGTTTATATCCAAAAGGAATCGCGGTACCAAGTCCTCTTGACGTAATAATTTTGCCATCCACTGTAACGGGGTCATAGGAAACCTCTGCGCCTACAAGACCTTCCTCCATGCCGCCATAGCAACAAGCTTTCTTTCCCTGTAAGAGTCCCATATGACCAAATACAGTAGGGGCTGCACAGATGGCTGCAATATATCTGTCACTCTCATAATATGCACGAACGGCCTTTTGCACCGTTTCGCACGCTTCCAAATTAAGCGCTCCGGGCATTCCGCCAGGTAGTACAATCATATCACCGTTCATCAACTTTTCTTCGTCTAATGCCTCATCAGCCTGTAAAGTAATCTTGTGTGAGGAAGTAATCTCTGTACTGTCTTTGATAGACATCGTGATGCAATCTACGCCCGCTCTGCGAAGTAAATCAACCACAAGAAGTCCTTCACACTCTTCAAAACCATCTGCTAACATGACAAATACTTTGCTCATATTCATTTCCTTTCCTTAAAAAAGGGCCCAACCTTCCATAGGCTGAACCCTCTTGTCAATTCTCTTACAGCGCCTTAATACGATTTATTGCTTCTACGGTATTCTCATAGGAACCAAAAGCAGTCAGACGGAAATAGTGCTCACCGGAAGGACCAAATCCTGAACCAGGTGTACCTAATACATTTGCCTTATCAAGAAGATAATCAAAGAACTCCCAGCTGGTCATATTGTTAGGGGTACGAAGCCAGATGTAAGGTGCGTTCACACCACCGGAGCAGTCATAGCCAGCTTCTTTAAGACCATTCTTAATGTAGGAAGCATTCTTCATATAGTAAGCAACCTGCTCTTTAAGCTGTGCCTTACCTTCTGCACTATATACTGCTTCACCAGCCTTCTGGATGATGTAAGGTGCACCATTATACTTTGTACCATGACGTCTTGCCCATAAAGAGTGAAGCATTACACCATCTCTCTTGATCTCCTTAGGAATGACAACATAGCTAAGACGAACACCGGTAAAGCCTGCATTCTTTGAGAAGGAATGTAATTCAATCGCACAAGTTCTTGCGCCCTCACACTCATAAATACTGTGGGGAACATCTGCCTCAGAGATATATGCTTCGTAAGCTGCATCATAAATGATCACTGCGCCAACCTTATTTGCATAATCAACCCACTCCTGTAACTGCGCCTTGGTGATCGTAGAACCCGTAGGATTGTTCGGGAAGCAAAGATAAATTAAGTCAGGCGTTTCCTTAGGAAGTTCAGGAGCAAAATTATTTTCCTTTAAGCAGGGCATGTAAATTACATCGCTCCAGGTCTCGGTTTCCTTATCATAGGTACCGGTACGGCCTGCCATAACATTTGAATCTACGTATACAGGATATACAGGATCACATACAGCAATCTTGGTATTCTGGGTAAAGATTTCCTGGATATTTGCACTATCACTCTTCGCACCATCTGCTACAAAGATTTCATCAGCTGCAATATCGCAGCCTCTTGCCTTGTAATCATTCTCTGCAATGGTGTTACGAAGAAACTCATAACCAAGATCCGGTGCGTAGCCCTTAAAGGTATCTGCACATGCCATTTCATCAACAGCATCGTGTAATGCCTTAATGATAGCGGGGCATAAAGGCTGGGTTACATCACCGATACTTAACTTGATAATCTTCTTATCAGGATGTGCCTCTGCATACTCTCTCTGCTTTCTGGCAACTGTGGAAAACAGATAACTTCCGGGTAACTTTAAATAGTTCTCATTGGGTTGAAACATAATGACTCACTCCTACTTTATTATTCCTGTAATTAATATTTATACAAATAACGCTCTACTTCCCAGCTGGTAACCTGCGCTGCATATTCTTTCCATTCTCTCTTCTTTGCAGAGATGTAAAGAGGTGCGATATGATTACCTAACGCTGCCTGGATAAAGCTATCCTTTTCGAGTTCCTCTACTGCCTCTAATAAGTTATCAGGAAGGGACTCAATCTGCGCTGCCTTTCTTTCCTCTACGGTCATTTCAAAGATGTTGCAGTTTACACCCTTCGGAGGGGTAATCTTATTCTTAATACCATCAAGTCCTGCATGAATGGCAACCGCAATAGCAAGATAAGGATTTGCAGAAGGATCTGGGTTTCGAATCTCAATACGAGTTCCTGCACCACGAACAGCAGGCACACGAATCAGTGGACTTCTGTTCTTCGCACTCCATGCAATATGTACGGGTGCCTCATAGCCTGGTACCAACCGTTTATAAGAATTAACGAGTGGATTCATGATAGCGGCCATACCCTTCATATGCTGCATAACACCACCAATGAAGTAGTAGGCTTCCTGGGATAAACCATACTCATCTTCTGCATTCTGGAAAATATTTTCTCCGTCCTTACTAAGAGAAAGATTTAAATGCATACCAGAACCTGCCATACCAAACTTGGGCTTAGGCATAAAGGTTGCATGCTGACCATGCTTATTTGCAATGGTACGTACTGCAAGCTTAAAGGTCATAACATTATCTGCGGTGGGCAAAGCTTCATCATATTTAAAATCAATCTCATGCTGTGCAGGTGCACACTCATGATGAGATGCTTCAATATCAAATCCCATATCTTCTAACGTAATAACCATATCACGTCTTGCGTCTTCTCCTAAATCAACAGGACCTAAATCGAAGTAACCTGCCTTCTCGTGTGAAATATTGGTAGGAAGGTCATTCTCATCAGACTGGAATAGGAAGAACTCGCACTCAGGACCAACATTTACGGTATAACCCATATCTGCCGCTTCCTTAATCGCACGACGCAGCACAAAACGAGGATCACCCTCAAATGGGGTTCCATCCGTTCTATAAACATCACAAATCAGTCTTGCAATCTTACCCTGCTCTGTATCCCAAGGGAATATTAAGAAGGAATCCAAATCAGGATGTAAACACATATCAGACTCTTCAATACGAGCAAAACCATCGATGGAAGAACCGTCGAACATACACTTATTATTGAGTGCATTATCAATATGGCTTGCAGTAATAGCCACATTCTTTAAGTTGCCAAATACATCCGTAAACTGAAGTCGGATAAATGCAACATTTTCCTCTTTAATGATTCTTTTGATGTCTTCTTTTGTATATTTTGCCATCACTAAATCCTTTCATCGTTTTTAACGAATGTTCAAATATCGTTCTATATTTTACCACAAATGCACCCGTTTTTACAGTTCGAATGCGTTTTCCAAAACCGCTCCGTAAAATGTGGTTTTCCCATCCTTTGTTTTCCCAAGCAGTTCTTTCTTATAGGTCATCTTAAAAACCTTCGTCGTTGACAGAAGTACTTCCATCTTATGCGCATCGTAGGGTTCATTTCCCCATGCCGCCAAAAGCTGGGCACCCATATGATTCACAGGCACCGCATCAAACAAGGCTTTTATCATTGGAATTTTCTCATAGGCAACCGCATCTAAGAAATCAATCAGAAAATAATTCTTTAACGTATCATACTTTTCCCAATAGAGCTCAAAAGCTTCTATTAAGAATCCAAATAAGGGAAATCCGGCAGGACCTTTCAGAAAGTTGTTCGCCCACCTTCCCTGTACTACGTCTAACTCATTGTATTCCCCGCCAGACTTCTGGGTATAAAAGGGATAATTCTTAATATCTGCGAGGGGCGTTTCATCATAAAACCAGTACGTTGCGTCTAACCATAGGCCACCATACATATTTAGAAGCTGTGCCCGCAAAATATCTGACAGGTGCGTCATTGTAATCGCACCACTGTTATACCGATTCACAATGGTTTCAGAAAAACCTGTATACGCATCCAGATTATCAAAAGTAATCAGGTGGAACTCCCAGTCCGGTGCCGTAAAATATTTCTTCATACGATGCACACACTCTTTCACTAACCTGGGGGCTTCATCTAATCCCTGCCACCAGCATACCCACACAGGGATTCCACCAGTCTTTCCAACGGCTTCATTTAATGGATAATACTGCAAATAGTCGCCAGCATTATACTTTGCGATTAAAGGAGCTGTTACTTCATAAAGAATCGAGAGCATTTCACGAATACGCCCGGTATCGATATCCCGGCCTTCTAATAAGCGTGGGGTAAGGTTCTCCCGATTACAAAATAGAGGAAGCCACTTCTCGAAGGTTTCCGTCTTTCCTGCCTTTTGACAGTTCTCATAACAATCTTTAAAAAATTGCCTTTGACAAAGAAAAGCAAGTTTTCCCTGCTCACTTCCAAGTACTATGCGTTCCCCCTCTAACAGTTTCTCTGCTGCTCCCATAGAAAGAAGACGACCATTCTCTATTAGGAAATGATCCTCCTGACAGACGCCAAACGTTTCGGGCAAATCCTTTTCATAGAGTGCCCGCAGACACGCAGGGTAATTCTCTCCCTGCACTACCTCATAGCCGGGTTCTTCTACTGGAACATATTCTTTTGTAACCAATACATAAATCGTCATTTTTCAAAAAAACTGTGCAGGCCGTAGCCTGCACAAAATATGTTACTGTACTAAATAGCTTCCACAGTACTCACAGTTGGCAATACCAGCGGTAGGTGCACCACAATGAGGACAGTAAGCAGGCAGTTCAATGGGTGCTGCTGCATTTCCATTATTGTACGCTGCCGCATTTGCATAATTTATATTTGCCGCAGCATTCGCTGCTGCATCAGCGGCTCTGTTAACAGTAGACTCTGCCGCACCAAAGGCTGCTGCGCCAATGGCTGCCGTTGCAATCGTTTCCAGTAAACCGGGGCCACTATGATAGTATCTGGTACGCGGTGCTGAATAATAACTACGCGGTGGCGGCGGAGGTGCTGTACGATAACGTGGCGGCGGTGGGGGAGGTGCAATCACCCTCGGTCTTGGGGGTGGAGGTGCAACGGGTCTCGGCGGTGCAATAGGTCTTGGTGTCGCAGAAGGTCTGGGAACTGCTGAGGGTCTTGCAGCAGCTGGACGGGGTCCACCAATCATTCCACCACCCACTGGTCTAGCACCTGCTGGTCTGGCGCCTCCTGGTCTAGGTCCGGGAGGAATAGGGCTTCCACCGGGTCTGGGTCCTGGTCCTGGCATAATAATTCTCCTCTCTTTTATGTAGGTAAACCACTGTACTGGGTACAACTGGCTCACAAAATATATTCGCTACTAATAATAATTTAATTGTACTGAAACCGTCTCTTGTTTTCAAGAAACGGCCTACTGCCTTTCTGATCCATAATAAATAACAGCAAGCATATCCGGTCCCGTGTGTGCGCCAATAATAGGACTCAGCATAGTTCTCTTGACCTTTGCTCTGGGAATCAGCTCACAAATTTTATGTTCCATTTCCTCAGCATCATCCATACAATCTGCACAACTGATATATATGGTCTCATCAATCTCTGCATCAAAATTACGAGCAGTCTGTTCTAAAATCCACGCATACGCCTGCTTATTTCCACGTTTCTTAGCAACGGTATCGAGTTTTCCTTCCGCATTAATATCCAGAATGGGTTTAATATTTAGTGCAGTTCCCACAATGGCCGTTGCCGCACTCACTCTTCCCCCACGCATAAGATACATGAGGTCCTCTACCTTAAACCAGTAGTTTATCTTTCCGGCATGTTCTCTTAACCATGCTGCATTTTCCGAAAGCGACATGCCCGCTTTCTTATTCTTACATGCAGACTCTGTAAGCAGTCCCATACCTCCCGTAGCTCCTAGCGAATCTACTACCTCGACCTTTGCATCGGGATAGTCTTCTTTTAATGTCTCCACTGCATTTAGTGCTGACTCATAGGTATTCGAAAGACCAGACGATAGAGCAATGTATAACACGCCTTTTCCTGCCTTTACCGTTTCCTCAAATGCTTCTACATAATTGTATGGAGAAATCTGGCTGGTTCTGGTAGGTGTCTTTTCGCGTAATTTATCATAGTATGCATGCATCGCAGCATCCGTTTCTGGAACTCTGCAATCCCTGGCTTCTTCGCCAAGCATGTACTCCATCGCTACATAATGAACATCATTTTCCTCTGCGACTTCGCGGTCTATATCAACTGAAACGTCCGTAAAAATTACGTATTCCATATTCGTCCCCCTCCACAAAAACTTGATAAAATTTTACCACAAAATTACATGGAATTTGCTTTTTTTATGTAAATCATTATAATACTACCTGTTTATTTGTTTTTATAAGTTTTAGGAGGAAATTGATTATGAAAAAGAAAGCTTTGTGCCTTGCCTTAGCAGCGGTAACTGTATTCAGTTTTACCGCATGCGAGAAGAAAGGAAACACCACTTCCCAGCCCGTAGAGGTTGCGGATACCGAAGAGGATACGGATGTAACCGTAGACCCTGATATCGATTTTGATGACAACTTCACCGTTTCTTTTGAGGATGACGATTTGGATGAGGTTAACTTCGGAGATGAGGATGAAGATACCGAAAATGGTGCATGGAATGATCTTCTTACGCAGGAATGGGCTACTGTCAATGGTACCCTATATATTCCTGACACCTGGTCTACCACCACTTATCAGAACTTGCCTACTGCATTTTGCGATATCGTCAATCCTGATACCAGTAACTATGAAGCAAACATCAATATAGGTACCGAATCTCTTGCTGGCACCGGCGTTAATTCTTTAGAGGCATATATGCCTTATGCACGCGCCAGCCTTGATGCTATGGGAGAATCTATGGGCTATGAAGAATTATCTTCTGAAATTACCACAATCTCTGGCTATGACACCGAAATCATTTATTACACAATGTCGGTTCAAGGCATTGCAATGTATGGCGTTCAGGCTTACATCTATGTCGAAGATGATGAAAAAATTGTTGCCATCACAGGTACTACCACTGCAATGGACAAGACTGATGACTATGAGGCACTTTTCTTAGATATTTATGCAACCTTTGAAAAGTAATCATCCGTCACTCTGATTATGGCATTCCCCTTCTGGTAATCTTTCCAGGAGGGGATTTTTAATGCCTGTTGCGAAATACACTATATTTTTATATGATATAAGGGATTATGTATAACAATTTTGGAGGATATTCCTTATGAAAAAAAGAGCTCTTCCTTTTATTCTCTTAGCGTCTGCAATGCTTTCTCTTGCAGCCTGCGAAAATAAAAACAACACTTCCGTTGAAGAATTCAACGTAACAATGCCAGAAGAAACGGCCACTGAGAGCAATAATGACGTACCCGAAGAGGAAGTCATGCTTCCTGTTTCTACTAATGAAGCGCTTCCCGAAGGTGAAATCACAACCGAACCCGAGAATCAGGAGGTTCCCCCGCTTGAAACAGAGCCTCCAACAGAAGATCCTGCAACAGAAGAGCCTGCGGGTAATGAGACACCCAAAGAAGAAGAAACTAGAAAACCCAATGGTTTATTAGATGGTCGAGAGAATGACGGCTTATTAATCATTGATGCTGGTTTCCTAAGACTCCCTGATGGATGGACACTGCTAAAAGAAAAATCTGACGAGACCTATGCGATTGCCATTGGCACCAATGAAGGTTCTTTTAGAGATAACATCTCTATTACTGCTGAATCTGTAAAAGACCAGGGAATCAGTTCTCCCAGAAATTATATGGACCGCGTACGTCCTTATTATCAGGGTGGTGCTAACTACTCTCAGGGCTATACCTACGAAAATATTACCGACACTGGAAATCTTAGTGTAGAAAAAGAAGATTTCGGCGGTTTTCAGGCAGAAGGATGGACCTATAAGATTACCAATGCTGATGGAATCTCTGTTTATGGGGTACAGGTATTTGTTTATGACCACACTACGGAAACCATTATTACCATTACGGGAACCACGACGGACCTTGATCCATTAAGTAAGTTTGTAGACACCTTCAAAACCTTTAAGACAAAAACAAAGTAATTATGCACATACACCAGCCTCTTCCATACGGAAGAGGCTTTTTTAATGCATTTTCTTCAATTTTTGTCAGGTTTTCCCTTGTTTTCAGCATATTTTATGCTGTTATATCTCTTCATATATGATAAAATGTCTCTTGTTGTGAATAATTTGTGAAAGGACAATTCTCATGAAAGCATCTTTGGTTATATTAGAGAATGATGCCATCAGAACCTTAGACCTTAGTGCATCCCCTCGTTGGGAGCTCGGTCGTTCCAATGGTAGCGATGGAATCACACTCCCCTTGGCATCTCCCATTGCCAGCCACCACCACGGTTTCTTCTTCTTCGAAAATGGTGTATGGCTGTATCAGGATCAGGGAAGTACAAACGGTACTTTCTATAATGGCAATCATATGACTGGTCAAGAAGCTCCTGTTGTATTAAACAATGGTGATGTTCTTCGTATTGACTCTAATGATTTAAACTCTCCTGACCAGCGCGGCGTATTTATGTATTTCACCACACAGAAGGTTGGGAATAATTGGGTCAGCGTCAATCTTGCAGAAGGAAGTGTATTCCAAATCGGTCGTGACCCCGCTCGTTGCCAGGTTGTCCTTCCTCTTCCTTATATCTCAGGTCTTCACTGCACCATTCGAAATACGGGCAGTGGCTTTACCATTCAGGATGCTGGCTCTCTGGCCGGTACCTTCCTTAACAATGTTCTCTTAAATCCCAGACAGGCTTATCACCTCAACGAAAAGGATAATTTCTGTCTTTGCGATGTACACTTTATTTTCTCTCATGGAAATATTGTATTTAATACACCTTGGAATCACGTTCCTGCTATGACAGGTATGGCAGCATCTCCTTCCGTGGATACCGGCAAAACAGTTGCTGCTGGTATGCAACAAAGCATGGCTGAGGCGCCTTCTTATGAGGATAGCGATGACTACATCTTACAGGCATACATTGCCAAGAGAGAAGTTCCTGATAATAGCCACAAGGGACAGAAAAAAGTTCTTATCCAGGATGTACAGATTAACATTCATGAGCGCTCCCTGGTTGCCTTAATCGGTGGTTCCGGTGCCGGAAAGAGTACCGTTATGAACTGCTTAAATGGTATGGAAACCCAGGGTGCCAGCGGTCAGGTACTATTTAGAGGCGAGAATCTTTTGGATCCTCCTACCTTTGAACGACTTAAATTCCTGATTGGTTCTGTTCCCCAGAAGGAAGTTCTCCATGAGAATCAGTCCGTGGAGGCAGAGCTTAAAGATGCGGCAATGCTTCGTATGCAGAAAGCGCCTAACACAGAAATCATTATGCGTGTTAACGAAACGATGGAAAAGTTAAAGCTCCTTCCCAAACGCAAAACGCTAATTAGTAAGCTTTCCGGTGGTGAAAGACGTCGTGTTAATATTGCGGAAGAGCTCGTTGCGGATAAGATTCTGCTCTGTCTTGATGAGCCTGATGCAGGTCTTGATCCCGGTACCAAGAAGGAACTCTTTACCATCCTTCGTGACCTTGCCCACAACCAGAATATGAGTATCCTCGTAATCATTCACGATGTATCTGATATTGCACTCTTCGATCAGATTATCATTATGGAAAAGTTCCAGGATACCGGTCGATTGGCATTCTCTGGTTCCCCTGCAAAGGCAAAGGAATACTTCGGATGTGAGTTAAAAGATGTTTATGAAATGATTGAAAAGTATCCCGAAAGATACGTACAGTCATTTGTCTAACATCGATGTGTAAAGGAGTTATATTATGAATACCTATAATAGAAGTGGTATGAAGCAGTGGAGAATTTACACTGCCCAGTACTTAAGAAATATGGAAAAAAAGAACCTGCTTGTTAGTCTTGCTTTCCCTGTTGTAGCAGCACTTATCGTAATCTTCGTCGCAGGTGAAAACTTCTTAAAAACCTACGGCGGAACCAAGTCCGGCACCTTTATCATCGTAAGTGCGGCAATCTGGGGTGGTCTTTTCAATTCCATCTCTTCCGTTGTAAAAGAGAGAGCCAATATTAAAAGAGACTTTGTCAGTGCCGGCATCTACTTCCGTGCCTATACTGCAAGCCGTGCCATTATTCAGTTCCTAATCTGCGCTGTACAGAGCTTTATCTTAATGTTCTGCTATGCCGGTGTTGTTGCAGTTCATAAGGCTACCCTTCCGGAACACGGCATTATTTTCGGTTCCCCTGTTCCCGAATACTATATAACCATTTTGCTCTTAATGTACGCGGCAGACTGTCTTGGTTTACTTATCTCCTGTATTGTAAAGAAAGAAGAAACGGCCAACGTTCTTTCTCCTTATATTCTGATTGTTCAGCTCATCTTCTCCGGTATTCTTTTCGAGATGAAAGGAATTGCCAATAAGATTTCCTATGTCATGATTAGCCGTTGGGGTATGGAAGGACTTGGTTCCATCTCTGTAATCAATGACAAGCTTGGTGAAACTGGTCAGTTAGACATGCGCGATTCCCTTATGGAAGCAGCAAGTAAACTGAACGATTCTGCCACGCAGCTTAGCGATGCTAGTAACGATATCTCCACTGCCCTTGATGACATTGTCAGCATGCAGGATACCTTACATACTACCGCTGATAACTTAAACAATTTAGGAAACAACCTGTATTATTCCAATCAGGCAGCTGCGGAAGCCCTTCTTGGTGTTCATGCCCCTACTGTGGAGGCAGTTGCTAATGATGGGCTTGGTGCAATGCACACGACTATGTCTGATATGTCTGTTACCTTAAATGACAGTGCTAACCAGCTTGGCGATGCGGCTTCTGACCTCGATGAAGTTGCTGGAAAGCTTTTACATCCTGGTGTAAATGCTTCTGAAAGCGTGCAGGCAATGTTTAATCCGACTGCAAAGCATCTCATCACCGTTTGGATTATTCTTCTTTCCTTCTGTCTAGTAAGCGTTGTGGTTGGTAATCTTCTTCTGCACAATGTTAAGAAGGATCAGCGATAGTTCATTCCAAAATGCATCAAAAAACACCAGCGACTTGCTGGTGTTTTTTATTGTCTATTCTTTAATAAATAGCATTATACATCTATATCCAACTTGGCTCTTTCCTCCGCGGACCAATTTCTGGAAAGCATATACTCTGAAAGAATTCTAACCAGCTCTCCGTCCAATTTTCCTTCTTCAACCATCGCCTGCAAAATACTGAGTGCCTTTTTCAGCGACACCGTTCCCTTGTACGGACGATCGTTACTGGTAAGGGAGTCAAAGATATCTACAATGGTAAGCAGTCTTGTTAAGGTATCCAGACTGTCTCCTTTAAGCCCATTCGGATAACCGGAACCATCCAAATACTCATGATGTCTGGAAGCAATATCCTGTACACGATTGTACTTCTCATTAAATCTGATTTCGCCTAAAAGCTTATGGGTATATACAACATGTTCCTGCACTTCCTGACGTTCAGAATTCGTTAATGTACCCTTTAAGATACTAAGATTTTCTTTTTCTTCCTTGGACAGATAAGGAATTACCTCTCCTGACTGTGTCGTATACGTTCTGTCTGCCATTTCTTCGATACGTCGAAGATCCACATCTGTTAAAAATTTCTTCGTATTTAACTCATGAAGTTCCGCAATAAAGTTACTTATGCGAAGATCGTCCATAAACCACTTATTTTCAGAGAGTCTTCCCTCCAGACAGTCAATCTTCAGCATCAGCTGAATCTTTTCAAGCTTATTGCGAAGCGCATCCTCCTTACCGCCAAGACGGGTGGACTTATTTAAAACAGCTCGGCTGGTAATCATCTTTCCAATGTCGTGAAGCATTGCAGCCATGTATAACTGTTCTCTATCGTTCTCTGTGAAAAATCCCGCATATTCATCTCTGGTATGTCTGGCATTTAACTCATCTACCATCTCCATACAGTACTTTGCAACATTACGGGTATGGTTCGCATTGTAGTCTGTTCGCGCTTCAATCGCGTTGGTTAAGCAATCCACAAAGGACATCATAAGCTCTTCCAGGTCCTGAATTAGATTCAGGTTGGTTAGCGCAATTGCCATCTGCGAACAGAGGCTGGTAACCATATTTTCATATTCTGTCGGGAAAGAAATCACATTCCCTGCATCGTCAACACAATTTAGGAGTACAAGTACACCCTGCACCTTCTCTCCTGGTTTAAACATGGGAACGACAAGCACCGACTTTGTTTCATACTTGTGGTCCTTATCATATTCCTTGAACGGAAGCGTATTAAACTCATCGGAAACCGCATAAATATCAGGAATATTTAATGCCTGTCTAGTCTCTGCAACATGGTTTAATAAATCCTTCTTTCCCCGAATAATAAAAGTACCTTCCTCCACTTCTTCGCCTCGGCCGACATAGGTACCTGCCGTTTTGTTAACGCTAAGAAGATGGCGGAAGGTTCCGTCATTCTCGATATACAAATCACCAGCATCTGCGCTGGTATATTTCATACAGCCATCCATAATAATATCAAAAAGCTTCAAATAAAAGCTTTCCGTGGATAGTTTGTAACCCAACTGAAGAATGTCATTGACATCTTCGGTAATCTTTAACATCTAGTACGTATGTGCCAAAGACCTGACACATTGCCCCCATTTCTTTCTCTCTTGGGATATCCCATATGAATAAATTATACCAAAAATCATCTCTCTATGCTATACCTTTATCGTTTCCCCTAATGCAAAGGAATAAATGAGTCTTTCCTTTACAGGCTTTCCAGTTGCGTTCATAAGCGCTCTCTGGTAATACTCTAGCTGCGTCTTATATCGTTTTATAAGTTCATCGCCTGTTGTAACCCGGTCTGTCTTATAATCCATCAAAACGAGGCCGTCTTCTTCCTCAAAGTAGACATCGATTACACCCTGCACCGTAATGATTTCTTCCTCTGGAAATGCTGCTTCCACTTCTGCCGCAGAAATCCCCATAAAGAAGGGCTGCTCTTTGTATAGTTTCCCCTGCTTAGCCGCTTCCGACATACGTCTTGCCAACGCGCTTTCATAGAACTGAACTGCTTTGGTCACAGAAACCAGTTCTGCATCGTCCCTCGAGATTTTTTCCGAATCGACCGCTTTCTTCTTCTGCGATTCGTAAAATTCTGAAAGTCCTTCCGTCGGAAGAGCTGCAAAATCCGTAAGTTCCATCATTCTGTGGTACGCAGTACCCCGGTTGGTTCCCTGTACTTCTTTCTTTCCAGACTCCTCACTTTCAATAAATCTTGGTCTGGTTCTGGTCTCCTCTGGATCTGCCTCAACAAACATGTGAACTTCATTTTCCTCCTCAAAGGCTTTCTTCTTCAATTCGGTTACCGTCGTCTTTGTGTACAGATTGGAAATATTCTGATGCGGATAGATAAATGTCAGCTGCTTCTTAATGGTTTCTACGAAATCCTCCTCTACCGCTTCCTTGGGTAGCATTTCTTTCTCAATAATCCTTTTAGCTTCTTCACTGATTTCTAGAGACTGAATATCCTCCGGACTATAAAAGGCCGTATCCCCAAGATACTTTTCGTGAATCGCACTGCCGCGAATTCCCAGCATCAGCAGATCTCCAAAACTGTTTGCTTCCACAACATCCTGTTCATCCACTGTCTTATTAAAGTACTGCTCTCTGATTTTATCCTGTCCCGTTTTTCCTTTCTTTCCGCTTGCAACGCCCGTGAAAATCATTTTTTCCCTGGCTCTTGTCATCGCAACATATAGCGTTCTAATATTTTCTGCCTGGGCTTCCTTCTTAATGGCAGCGGAAATCATGCTTTTTAGAATTCCAGCATGCTTTGTTCTGGTATCTGGCTCATAATAATCCATGCCGATTCCTAAAACGGGATCACAAAGTGCCTGACCTTTCACATCGCCATTGTTAAACTTCTTAAAAATTTTGGATATAAAGCAGACCGGGAATTCCAGACCTTTACTATGGTGAATCGTCATCAGTCTTACCGCATTCATATCATCCGTCGCAATGCCTGCTTCTCCCATATCTTCTTCCCGTTCTTTAAGGCGTTCCAGGAATCTGCAAAAGTGGAATAGTCCATGAAAACTCGTCTTTTCGAACTCTTCTGCTCTTTCTAACAGCACAGTAAGATTTGCTCTTCTCTGCACACCGCCAGGAAAAGCTGTCATGTATTCTAAATATCCAGTTGTACGAAGAACATATTCCAGCAGGGCACGAATGGGCTGATATTCTGCCATATCACGATAATGCTCAATTTGTTCGATAAATGCCTTTGCCTTATGATTGTGCGATGCTTCCTCCTGCAATATAAGATACAGAGACTTCTTTCTTCTCTTCCCCGCATCTTCCTCTGCTATCTTCTGCTTTTCGGTTGCCTTCATGGCAGCCACTTCTTCCTCTGTAAACTTTCCAAAATAGGATGTTAAGACGCCATATAAAGCAATATCCTGTGACGGATTATCAATGACCTTCATAAGGTTTACCATTTCGCGAATTTCTCGTGTATGGAAAAAGCCCGTCTTTGCTTCATAGCTAAGCGGAATCCCCTCTTTTTCAAATACCTTTCTAAAATCCTCCGCACATCCCTTTACACTTCGAACCAAGATTACAATATCTTTATACTGAACGGGTCGCATAACCTCTGTTTTTTTGTCCTTAACTAGAAATCCATTCCGGAACATCTGCTTAATTCTTGCAGCTACCAGTCTCTCCTCTAATCGATCAGTATCTTCTTCCTCTTCCTCACCATAGGTTCTTTCTGCGGTCTCGCTTGCCGGCATATTTACTAAAAGGACTTCTGTTTTATTATCCTCTTCACTCTCTTCTCTCTGTCCCTCTTTATAATCCGCCTGCGCATCTAATCTTGCCTTCTCATCGTATTCAATTCCACCCAAGTTCTTGAACATAATGATTTCAAAAATCTGATTGGCAAAGGAGAGTACCTCCTTACGGCTTCGGAAATTCTTATTTAAATCAATACGGATTTTCTCACCAGCATCCCCAAATGTATTGTATTTACCAATAAAAATATCAGGTCTGGCATTTCGGAAACGATAAATACTCTGTTTCACATCCCCTACCATGAAATAATGGTTCTTTCCATCCGGTCCAATCAGTGTAGACAGCAGTGCTTCCTGCAAGTAGCTGGAATCCTGATATTCATCCACCATAATCTCTTCAAATGCTTCCCTATACTCTAAGGCGATGGTAGAAGGCTCTCGTGAACCATCTTCCTGTTGCGTCGTTAAAATATCATAGGCAAAATGCTCTATATCTCCAAAATCTACAAGCCGCTTCTCACGCTTTTCCTGCGCAAACAAAGTCATAAACTCTTCCACCAGTTCTATAAAAGCTCTGGTATAAACAGCGCTTTCTAAGAGTTCGTTTTTTAATGCCTCCGGCTCTGCCACAAATTGTTTAGAAAGAAGCGCAATCATAGATGATTTTACGCTCTCTCGTAATGCCTTAATCTCATCCGTTATAATGCCAGACTGGTTTCGTGCAGAACCTGCTTTCGAAAAGCTCGTTGGCAGGGCATCTCTCTTTTCTTTGTATGTTTTTGCCTGCAAAAAGGCATTACAAGCACCAACATGTTCTTCGCAAACTTGTCGATAATTGGTTAGTGTCGGATTCTCGTCCATTAAACGGAGGGCTCTTTGCATGCGCTTTAAATTATTCTCCATCTCATGATCTGCGCTCTGCAAAAATAACTTCCACCACGCACTTTCTTCAAAGTTCGCGATCCCCTCTTCCGCATACATTGCCTTACAAGCTTTTATGTATCCCAACGGCTCAGCAAGGCCTTCTGCATACTCTGCGGCCTCGATAATCATATTGGCAAGAATTCTTCCTTTTCCTGTGTGTTCATAACACTCAACCAGAAGCCTGAATCCTTCCTCCGATTCGGGATTTTCCTGTAATCTCTGATAATGTTCTTCTAAAAGGCGGTCTACTACCCCTTCCTGAATCAGTCCCCTTTCCCCCGTATCAGCAATACGATATACCGGATCCAATCCAATCGCAGTAAAATGGTTCTTTACTAGGAATGCGCAAAAAGAGTCAATGGTACAAATATGGGCGTTATGAAGAAGCATCTCCTGCTTTAAGAGATGTTCATTAAACGGGTCTTTCTGCAAGGCTTCCTTAATCTGCTGCCCAATACGCTCTCTCATCTCCGCAGCAGCAGCTTTTGTAAAGGTTACAATCAGCAACTTATCAATATCTACCGGATTCTTCTCATCTGTAATCTTTGCAAGAATACGTCCTGTCAGGGTCTGTGTCTTTCCACTTCCCGCAGCAGCAGCTACTAAAATATCTGCATTCCTTGTATATACAACTTTTTCTTGATCTTCTGTATAATGCATACTTCACTCCACAAATCTATCTATATAGCAAAAACAATGCGGCCTTACTGCACCGGCATAAATCCACGTAGTCTAGAATCATAGCCGCATACTTCCTTGTAATCACAGTACTTACAACTTTCCTTATCATGCGGTTTGATCTTCTTCTCTCCCGCAAGAATTCCTGTAATATGCTGTTTGCACATCTCCTCGGCAGTATTAATAACCTCCATAAAGGTTTGTTCCTTGGGTACCTGACTTGCAGCTGTTAATGTGCCATCTTTCTTATAGTCAAGATATACTACATCTGAGCCACCCTTCGCACCATTCTCATAACGATTATCCAGAACCTCATAAACTTCTTCCTGCTCCGAAATCAGACCGGAGAGTTTGGTCTGCTCTCTAATCCAGTTTTCGTAGTCAGCACTTTCTGTTGCATCCTTGTATGGATCCTGTACATGGTAATAAAACATCCCGGCTGGCATAACCTGTTTATCCGGATTATCCTCCGCGGTACACCTAAGCGCCTCATCCATATATACCGCCAGCTGTAACTGCTGTCCCTCATAGATTTGCGCCACATTAATCTTTCGGTCACCAGACTTGTAATCCACAATACGTACATAAATCTTGTCGTCGATTTCTGCTGTATCCAGTCGGTCTATCGTTCCTGTCATAGTCACACTGTAATCCTGAAACTCCTCCAAAGTAACCGCACGCTTTAACGTTATCTCAAAGCGCATCTTATCAAATTTACCTTTTTTAAGCTGATACCCCACACGTTCTACTGTACGCAGAAGGATTCTCTCCATTCGATGAATCTGGTATGCCGTCGTAGCATCCTGGAATAATAGAGCTTCACTATACGCAGGTGCTTCCTTTTCAACAATTTCATGCAAAATAGGAGCCGCCTCTTCTCTTGAAATACCTGCCCACGCAATATGCTTTTCTTCCAGATACATTCCAAAGCGCTGCAAAATAGTATGGAAAAAATTTCCCAAATCCGGAGCAGAAAAACGGATATCCTCTTCGGGCGACAACGACAGACCATACTTCAAAAAATGGCGATAAGCGCATGCCGCATATCCTTCTAGTCTGGATACGCTCACTTTAAGATTCATTCCATAAAGTGCTTTTACCAGGTCCTCTGAAAGCTTCGTAGGACGATAAGTGTAAAAGGCACCATCTATCAATTCCTGGTTCTCTGCCCCCAGTAGCGCATAGAGTCCCGCTAAAACAGACCGTTCTTCTTCGCGTCCCGGTGCCAAAAGTGCGCCCGAGGCATATTCCCCAAGTAATCCAGCAAAATATTCCTTAGCATCCCCAAGAGAAACAAGACGTTCCACCATAGGAATTCGAAGCGGCTTCTCTATCAGAAGATTTCCCCCATACAGGCTAGTAAGCTCATCTACTAGATAGGAAGGGCGCAGTTCACTGCCATCCATATCCGCCAGACTATAACTAACATATAAACGCTCAGAAGGACTGCACAAATTCATATACAGATACAGGCGTTGATCAATCATTTTTTCTCTTGGCGAGGGCGATAGTTCAAAACCACCCTCCCTAAAAAATTCTCGTTCCATGTCTGATAAAAGGCCCGTTCCTTTAACATTCTTAGGAACCACACCATCATTCATTCCCACAAAAAAGAGAACCTTCACCCCATTTAACCTTGTACGTTCCATATCACCGATAAGAACGTAATCCACCGTTCTGGGGATCATGCCAATTTCCATTTCTGAAACACCGGCTTCTAAAATATCCTTAAACTCTCTTAAAGACATCCGCTCTTCTGCCAACAGTTCTACCATTTGTGACAGTACTTCTATCATGTAGGCATAAATCTTCTCATATTCTTTGGCACGCTGTAAGTCATTCTGCTGTTCGAAATACTTTGCACGTTGCAATAGCTGCGCTTCCAGATTGCTTCCATCCATAAATGCATAGATACTTCTGGCAAGTACTTCTGCATTCTCCTGCTTCTCCTCTTTCTTAGAAACTGGAATATCTAGTAAGGGCGCTAACAGGCGCATAACCGCTTCTCGCGAAGCATTTACCTCTTTCATAAGGGCTGCATCGCCATTAAACCCTAATGCAAACGCCTTACTCCATCTACTCTTCCCACGGATATTTCTGGCTTTCATATAGGCTGCTAATTGATCAATCGAAGCCCGCACCAATCCTGTTAATCCACTTCGAAGAAAACGCATCATGCTATCATAAGAAAAATCTGTCAGCAAAACATCTAGCGCACTCAGTAAATATTCTGTAAAAGGATTTAGACTTACCCCTACACCCTGATCAATAAATATAGGAATCTCGTAAAAAGAAAGTCGTTCTTTGGCTGCTGATTGATATTTGGATAAATCCCCTGTTACAACGGCAATATCACGATACGCATAGCCCTTCTCCTTCACAAGCTTACGAATCATCTTACCAACATAGTCCATCTCTTCTGCCGGCGTAGGTAACTGCGAAACATGAAGCCCTGAAAGTTCCCCCGAAAATACTTCTTTCTCTTTTCGAAATAAATTCTTTTCAAGGAAGGATAGGGACATAGCATTTTGAAAACGAGACGGACTCTCTGTTGTCAAAAAGACATCCTCTCCGCGGGCTGTCCTGGTTTCTTTTGAAAGCTTACAAAGGGTATCATAGCTTTTCATTGTAAGATGAAAGAGCTCGGTATCCCGAATCTTCTCACCGCCAAGCATGTTCTTTGCATCCTTTGCGTCAATCGTTAGGGATACCCAGACTTCCTCACACGATAGTAATAACGCGGCTATTACCTGCCGCTGCACCGGTGTAAAGCCCGTAAATCCGTCAAAATAAAGAACACTGCCTTTTAACAGTTCTGATTTTTCAATATTCTTTGCAAGAATGCTAAGCCTTTCTTCTCCCGTGACATACTTTTCAGAAAGAGCTTCTAAAAATGCGCTATATATCGTCTTTAAATCTCTTAGTTTTTCTTTTAAAGCGCTCTTTCCATCACTATAAGAAATCATCTTCTCCACATCAGCCGGCGTCATACCATACTGCATGAATTCCGATAAAATACCCTTTACTTCATGCTGACATCCTATCTTCTCCATATTCTTAAATAAGAACGGAATCTTTCCCTCTCTGCCAAGGTCAAATGCCACCTTACGCAAAATCAAATTCTTTCCCGTGTCATCAATTAAACATAATTCCTTCTGACCAACTTCCTCAAATATGCGATAGCACAGTCTGGAAAAACTCTGTACGTCTACATTAAAAATGGTTTTCTTTGGATGACTCATAACCACAGCCTTTTGCGTTGCCATCGTAAACTGGTCTGGCACTACAATAAAATACTGCTTTTCAGGATGCTCCATAGACTCTTTAATCACTTTTTCACGAATGAAGGTACTCTTTCCACTTCCTGAGCCACCAAATATAAACTGTAAGGACATGTCCCTCTCCTCTTCCTTCTATGTTAAATCTTTCTAAAATTACTAGTACTTCACTTGTTCTTTTATTATAGCATACCCCCAAGAACAGTCCTGTCCCATAACAGGTACCAAAAGGCATAAAAAAAGAGGCCAGCTTACGCCAACCTCTCAGCATTAGTAAATTCGAACCTTTTGCAAAAGCATTTGGTATAACCCGTTAGGGTCAGGGAATACATATCCTTTCTGCAATTCTGAAAGTGCAATAAGAATACGTCTCGCATCCACCGCTTTCATTCTATATCCACGTTCCTTACAGAAATTATGAATCTCTCTTGTAACGAACTTCTCGATATAGGATAGTCTGGCTTTCAAGGTTCCTGGGTCTGTCTGCAAGCATTCGCAAATGCTGTCTGTCGTCATGTCATCATAGTAGAACGCAATGGCGGTTGCACGGTGAATTTCAGGAAGCTTGCAAAGTGCACTCTCTAACACAACCGTAAACTCTGCATCATCCATCTCTACACCATTTAGAAACTCAATGGGTACCTGCGGGGGCTGCAATTCCCCCTTAGCCTCTGCTTTTAACTGCTCTGCTCTCTCTTTTAACAGGAACAGACCATTGTTTTCTGTGACCACCTTATTAAGCCACTCCGCGATATGATCCGCAGACTCTAAGATTGCGGTCTCATGAACTACTCTTGCATAAAGATCTACGAGCTGTTCTACAATCTTATTGGGATCTGTCGTAATAAAGTAAGTTTGAAAATATAAATCATTTAAAGAAAGAGAAAAAATACGCGCAAAATCCTCTTTTTTCCCTTCCAAATAGTATCTTGCAGATTTAACCAGTTCAAATGTTGTATTCAAGTTTTCACCTCTTAAAAAAGTCGCAATTACAACTTTAGGTTTCACAAAAAAATCACATTTATTTTATCAAATTTAGCCATTTCTTGCAATGGAAACCGGCCCTATACCGAAACAATTTTTAAAATAGAATCCACGATTTGTTCCCATGAAAATTGTTTTTTTACCGTCTCGTATCCATTTGTAATTATTTTCCGTGCCAGTTCCGGATTTGCAAGTGCTTTCTCTGCAATAGACGGCAAATTCTCCAAATGATTTATGTCGTAATACAGAATGTTTTCTTCATTTTTAAAAAATCTATGCAGGTAACTACTTCCATCGGAAAGCGGTAAGGAACCTTGTAGTAAGGTATTAAAAATTCTATCGTGCGTGCCCGCTTTAAACCAGGGCATCACATTTAAATTTATCTTCGCCTTTGCCATATAGGGAAATGTCTCCGCAAATGGTACTCTGTCACTAATTATATGAACATTCTTATTCATCCCGTCTGGATGATTTTCCCAGCCCCTTCCCAGAAGATGCAGTTGAAAGCCTGCTGATGCCAGAGTATGAATCACACGTTCGCGGTAGATCATACGTACCATCCAGTCTACGGACTCTGTAAGCGCAAGCATCACCCTCTTTTTCGACAAGTCTCCCGCAATCTGCATTTGTTCTAATACGTCACTAGCAGCTTGCTCCGTAGTCATGTCTGTATGGGTAATCATATATTCAGCCAGATTCTTTAAGTAGGACACCAGCACAGGCGAATCCGCATAGTTCTTTTCGATTTCCTCCATATAATGCTGTGGTGCGTAATACGTCCCAGAAAACAAAATATCGATTGGTCGATTTTCATACCCATTTAATTCCAGAGGCCTTTCATGCGTTCCTGCATGCGGCATAAAGGTTACATATTCTACTTCCTCTGCAAAATACTCTTTCGTATACAGCACATGGTTCTCGTCACAGCATAACTGTACGTAATTCTTAGGATGATTCTCCATGGTTCTATGAAACCGCAATGGATGATCCATTAGAATATTTATGCATACCGTTCCCAGTGCATTCCAAATCTGATTTAAATTTTCTTCCCGAATGCCAAGACCATCATAAGAAATTGTCATATGTACTGTATCTGACAAAAAGGCAGATAATGCTTCAATGGAGTGTTCACTCCCCGGCTCCTGATTCAATAAGTCCAGAATAAAACACTCGTGCCCTCTACGACACAGTTCTTTAAACAAACAGTCTGTAAAATAATTAAAGGATTCTACTCCTGCATAAAACAAAACGATTCGCATAATCTCACTCATAAAATCCCCCTCCGAAGAGGGGGAACATTTCTCTAAACCATCTTTACTTTTTCTATAGTACAATATATTAGCCTTAAAGGGAATAGAGAGGCGTAAAATCATCATCCCATGATATTGCACTTATTCGCATTTTGGTATAACTCTAAAGCGTCATAATAGCGCCTTTTATCTTCATACATCTTTTCATCAGCTATTTTTAACAGGGATTCAATGCTTCCTTCTGGGAATTCATCCCTGGACGCAAGCCCCATAGCAAAATGGATTTCCTTAATGTGTTTTCCCTGCCACTCGGCCGCTCTTTTGTAGATTTTATCTTTTAGATTTGTGATGATATCCTTACCTTCATTTGGCAAAATAATAGCGAACTCATCGCCGCCCATCCTGCAGATTAACACATCCTCCCCCAAAACGTCTCTACAACATTTAGGGACTGCACAAATAAGCTCATCGCCTGCCTCGTGACCAAATGTATCATTTGCATGTTTTAGTCCATTGACATCAATCATTACCAGGGAGAGCGTTTTACTGTTTTTTATTTTATCTTTATCAACAGTCTCCAGGAAATATCTACGATTGTAAGCACCCGTTAACTCATCTACATAAGACAGGATGTGGGCCTTTCTATTGAAATACTCCTTTTGAAGCGCTATGAATACCGCAATTACAAATACACAGGCGTACAGAACTGGAAATCTCACAGAAAATGCTTCTGTATATTTCCCCTCGATCAGTTGATTCATCGGAGAGTAAAACAAAATTGGAAGAAATATCAGAAAATAAATAGATATCACTAGTCCTGATATAATATCAAGAATACTTATTGCGAACATGGGAACCACTAAAATCCACAGAATAGCAAAGCCCTGATTTCCGCCGCTAAAGGCATAAGAGGTTAAAACAAACGTTGCCAGCGCTGCTATGATGTACCCTGCTAGCACAGAATTCTTAAAAACTCCCGCAATAACACTACTTGCTGCAAAACCCACAGCTAATACAATAGAGCTTATTGCCATTTGAATAGTGCCACTTTTAAGATCCGGAAACATTAATATAACGGAGGCCACTGCAAAAACTGCAGAAATAACAGCTCTTACAGTACAAAGTTTATCCTGATCACTCCAAAACGGCTTCATGGTTAATATTTTTATTATATCATTCTTCTTATTCATCAATAACCGCCTCCGTTTGTTACCGCATAAATCATAATAGCTGTTATATTCTAAAGGTAGCAACCGTCTTCTTTAACTGTTCACTCATATTTGTAAGCTCCTGAATCTGTCCAAGAACCTTTTCGGAGCTTTCTTCAGAAAGATTTGCTGATGTACCAATTTCAGACATGCTGGCTGTAATTGCAGCAACCATTTCATCAATATACGTAAGGTTTGAGTTGATTTCTGCCATATTTGCACTCATCTCTTCTGATGATGCACCAAGATCTGAAGATATAGCATTATAAAAGATTGCATCTTCTTCATACTGTTTAGCAATACCAATCATATTTTGATAGTCGGCAACAACCTTATCATTCATAAATCTAAGGAGTGTTTCTGAGTTCATTGCAAGATTGTTTACACTATCAACAATCGTTTTGGTAACATTCTGAATCTTATCAACCGCATATTTGGTGTTATCTGCAAGTGTTCTTATCTCATCGGCAACAACAGCAAATCCTTTTCCTGCTTCTCCTGCTCTTGCAGCTTCAATTGATGCATTAAGCGCAAGAAGATTCGTCTGTGAACTAATTGCCAGAATTTCGTCGGTAAGAACTGTTATTTCGTCTACCGCGCGACTGCTTTCAATAGCGCTTTCAAGCTGTGTCTTTGTATCTTTATAAATGCTACTTGCCTGATCATTTGATTCCACAGATGAAGCATACAACGCACGAGCCCGTTCTCTACTTTCCGAGGATTGAACCGCTGCATCTGAAGCCTTTTTGGCTAATACATCAATTACTCTACCAAGCTCTTCACCTGTTGAATTAATCTGGCTTGTCATCTGCGAAGCCTTCTTAGCCTGTGATAACACATCTGTAGTAGCTGCACTTATATTGGTAACATTTCCATTAAGTGCTGACATATTATCAAGAGCATCATCACTTATACTCTTAATTCCCTCAGATTCATTTTTAGTTGTAAGAATGATATCTCTTATCTGTGATTTAACCGACTGCGTTGCCTTCATGATTTGTTCGGTTTCATCCTTATATTCAGCTGGAATTCCTATTTCTACAGCCTCATTTTCAGAGAAATCACCAGACGCAAATTGCTTAAGGGTATTAATTGGCGCGAGCATCTTCTTAATAATAGAAGTCATAATGATTATTACTAAAACTAATGCTACAACAGCTACAACGATTGCTGTAATAATCATAGCCCATATCGACTTAAATATGTTTGCACTTGGGATTGTAATACCCACCTGCCAATCACAGGAATCAACTAATGAATTCGCAAAATATGTATCTAAGCCGTCGTAATCAGTAGCTCTAACAATGAAGTTTCCCGGATTGTTTAAAATATCCGAAAGAAAGGGGGATACATCATTTACCGCTGTTGCTGAATCTTCTGTTGGTAAATATGACGCATTCTTATGTGCTACATAATTATTACTACTATCAACAAGGAAACCATATACGCCTTCCTCATAATTAATACTGTTCGTAAGGTCCGTAACAGTCTGAAGCGTCATATCTATTCCAAGTACACCTACAAGTTCTCCATCAAAATATACAGGACAGGCAATTGTTCCACACATCTGATTGGTAAGTACATCCCAATATGGATCTGTAACAATTGTTCCATTCGCTGCTACAGCAGCCTTATACCATCCTCGTTCTCTTGGATCATATCCTTCTGGTGTTGTTGCATCTTTATTTCCCTGAAAAAATACACCATCTGATTCTCTACCAAAATACATATTGAGCAGTTCAGGTCTTCCATCATAATACGCATAAACTACACTATATAAGCCCGCATCTGTGGTGTCTTGTGTACTTTCAATACTTTTTGCAGTCCCTGTAACCCATTCCTTTTCTGTGGATATCCAGGTATTTACTTCATTTGCATATTTATCAGCCTGAAGTTGAAGTTTATCCTTTTGCACATTTAATTGGTTTCTGCTTGCGATACTCACAATTCCAACTGTAATCGCAATGATAATAACCACAACAATAACAATGACAGCAGATGTAAGTTTACTTCTTATTGTCCTTCCCACGGCAATTTCCTCCTAAGCTTTCCTTATTCTATATTCTATACAAAGAGAAATTCAGTAAGTTCTCAACATCTCCCCAAAAACCACGACAACCCACTGCCTTGTTTATTTTATCACTCCCATGTCGGCAGTATAACTACACCAAAGTGTAGTATTCTTATAAATATCCTTCCTCTTTTGCAAGACGCACCGCCGCGCGTCTGTTTTTTACACCCAGCTTTTTAAATATATTCTTTGCATGGAATTTAACTGTATTTAGCGTAATACCAAGAAATTTTGCTATCTCGTCATTACTTCTGTCATCTGCCATTAACCTAAGAATATCCATTTCTGACGGCGTAAGTTTCTCATAATCAAGTTTATGGGACTTAAGATATCTTGGATATAATAAGGCCATTTCCTTTGACATATTAATCAGTTTATGAATATACTCCATTTTTTCGTGCTCATCCTCAGAATGACCACCGGGTATTTTTTCAAGCCAGTCAACATACGCGGTAAGAAGTATATACATAGCTTCTCCTTCATCCGCTATAAGCCTGTCATAACCAAATGCTCTTGCAATCTCTATGGCAGTTTCCAGGTTTTTAAAGGCATCAACCATTTCTCCCTCTGCATAGACTGCCAGCGCATATAACATATACAGCTCACAACGATACATCGCTCGATTCTCTTTTTCTATCAGAGGCTTAACTAGTTCAAGTAACGAAATTAGGGCAATATTCTTCTGTCTTACAAGATAAATTCTTCCCTTCACAAATAAAGAGAATACATTATGTATTCTGATTTCCGCATTCTCATCAGGGGCAAAGTTATTCATCCAATTATCAACCACAAACCAGTCATCATCGTACAAGGCACACCAGGCGCCTAAAGCCTTGTGATTATTAATAAGTGGTTCATTTCCTGACTTCGTTATCCAGCCACCCATACTATCAATCATTGGATATATTGCATTAAGCTGTCCCGTTACTATCATGACACACATTTGCACATACATTGCGGCAAAGAGCAATTCATATTCCCCTTCCGTTTGTAGAAATGGAATGGCCGAAACAACTTGAATCAGTGATTTATAACATTCATTCTTCTGGTAATATATTTCACCGCATAAGATTTTATAAATATTCACACCATTTCCAAAGCATTCATCCAGAACATTTATCACTTCTTCTTTATGCGCAATAATAATATCTGCATAAATAGATAAATCAATCGTTCCATTTATGACAGTAACTGTATTAACAGTTAATTGCTTATCATTATTATCAGAAGTATATTTAATTGCACTTATAAGTTCATCTAATCTTTCCAAATTGCCCCTCTCAACAAGCTTCATAAAAAAATCCTTTAGCCAAATGAATCGCTAAAGGATTTTAGTAGTCAGCCTATTTTAATTTCCAGATATCTTTATTGTACTCTGCAATGGTTCTGTCAGAGGAGAAGAAACCAGCTTTTGCAATATTGGTAAGCATCATCTTGTTCCACTTGGTTCTCTTCTCATAAGCATTTAATGCTTTATCCTTTACCTTAATATACTCTTTCAAATCCAGTAAAGTCATAAACCAGTCTTTATTAAGAAGCTCATTATAGAGTCTGGTAAGGCTTGTCTTATTGCCAGCCTTTAAGGTTTCTTTTCCTACGATGAAATCAACAGCCTCTTTAATCACTGCATCCTTTTCGTAAATATCTCTGGAAACATATCCCTTCTTACCCTGTGCATTTAATTCATACTTCTTAATAACCGTGTCTGAATCTTTACCAAAGATGAAGATGTTATCATTTCCAACAAGTTCATGAATCTCTACATTTGCACCATCATCGGTTCCTAAGGTAACTGCACCATTTAGCATAAACTTCATGTTACCGGTACCAGAAGCTTCCTTACTTGCCAGAGAAATCTGTTCGGAAATATCACATGCAGGAATTAAACGCTCTGCATAAGATACATTGTAGTTCTCTACGAAAAGAACCTTCATGTAAGGGCTAACCTTGGGATCATTATTAACGATCTGCTGCATAACGAGTAACAGATGAATAACATCCTGCGCAATGATATAAGCAGGCGCTGCCTTAGCACCAAAGATAAAGGTAATGGGGCGAGTAGGTTTCTTTCCAGCCTTAATCTCTAAATACTTGTGAATGATGTAAAGTGCATTCATCTGCTGACGCTTATACTCGTGCATACGCTTAATCTGAATATCAAAGATGGAGTCTGGATTAAGCTCAACCTTTTCATTCTTCTTTACATATTCACAAAGAGCCTGCTTCTTGTTCTTCTTGATTTCTTCTAATTTAGCAAGTACCTTCTTATTATCCTTAAATGCAAGAAGCTTTTCTAATTCCTTTGCATCTTTCTTATATCCATCACCAATGGTTTCATCTAAAAATGCAGTCAGTTCAGGGTTGCAGGAAAGAAGCCATCTTCTGAACGTAATACCGTTGGTCTTGTTATTAAATTTCTTCGGATAAATCTTATAGAAATGTGCTAACTCTGTCTGCTTTAAAATATCCGTATGAATCGCTGCAACACCATTTACAGAATATCCATAGTGAATATCGATGTGTGCCATGTGTACTCTCTCATCCTTATCGATGATCCATACACGCTCATCCTTGTACTTCTTCTGTACTCTTGCTGCCAACTCTTCAATAATTGGAATTAACTGAGGAACTACCTTCTTCAAATAGCTCTTAGGCCACTTCTCCAGAGCTTCTGCTAAAATGGTGTGGTTGGTATAAGCACAGGTCTTACTTACAACGGTAATCGCCTCATCCATAGAGAAGCCTTCCTGCTCCGTAAGAATACGGATTAATTCAGGAATAACCATGGTAGGATGTGTATCGTTAATCTGAATTGCTGCATACTGGTTCATCTTGTGCAGATCCTTGCCCTGCTCCTTTAACTCTTTCAGAATTAACTGGGCACCGGAAGAAACCATAAAGTACTGCTGATAAATACGAAGAAGATTTCCAGCCTCATCAGAATCATCGGGATATAAGAATAAAGTTAAGTTCTTCTTGATGTCGGTCTTATCAAAATCTATTCCCTTCTTTACAATACTTTCATCAACAGATTCAATATCGAAAAGATGAAGTTTATTAACACCCTGGTTATATCCTAAAACATCAATATCATAAAGACGGCTCTTTACCTTTGTCTTGCCGAACTGAACGGTAAATACGGTAGAGGTTTTGTTTAACCAGCTCTGCTTCTCAATCCAGTCATTCTTAACAGCACCCTGCATCTTATTCTTAAATACCTGCTTGAATAAACCAAAGTGATAATTAAGTCCAATACCATCACCAGGTAAATTTAAGGATGCAATAGAATCCAAGAAGCATGCTGCTAGACGTCCAAGTCCACCGTTACCAAGAGAAGGTTCCGGCTCTACTTCTTCAATCTTATTCAAATCTTTACCAACGGACATAAGTCCTGTCTTTATATCTTCATAAATTCCAAGATTAATTAAATTGGAATCCATTAATTTACCAATTAAAAATTCAGCAGAAATATAATATACTTTCTTCTTTCCTGTAATGGTCTTCTTTGCTGCGGTTAACTCCTTGGTAAGTGTAAGCAGTGCATAATAAAGTTCTGCGTTGGTACACTTCTTTACTGGCTTCTTGTAAGTCTTTTCGCAAAGTGCGGAAAGCTGTTCAAATGCTGTTATCTTTGCCATCTCTTTTTTCTCCTTGCTCTCTCTTAAAAGTGGCGTAACCTGCATTGCAAGTTACGCCCCTCTTCATTTCATAATATCCTGAAAACAAAATTACTTCTTAGTAGTCTTCTTTGCAGGTGCTTTCTTAGCGGTAGTCTTCTTTGCTGCTACAGCTTTCTTTACAGCAGTTGCCTTGGTTGCTACTGCCTTCTTTGCAGCGGTTGCCTTGGTTGCTACTGCCTTCTTTACAGCAGTTGCCTTGGTTGCTACTGCCTTCTTTGCAGCGGTTGCTTTTGCTGCTACGGTCTTCTTAGCAGGTGCCTTTGCTGCAGTAGTCTTCTTTGCAGGTGCCTTTGCTGCGGTAGTCTTCTTAACAGTAGTTGCCTTTGCTGCAGTAGTTTTCTTTTCTGCCATTTTTTCTCTCCATTTTGAATTTTAAAATTTTATAATGTTTGTAACAAAAACTTTTTTTTGTTATACAACAACCACTTGTATTATAGCAAAAAAAAATTGAATGAAAATATATTTTTCAGAATTTTTCCCATAAACAAGGCTTTTTTGCTCTTTTTTATGCGTATGCTCTTTTTATCAATCACAAATCTCTTTTTAAAATGCGTTTTTTAATTCCGAAAAATTCTTCACTACATATTCTGGATTCTTACTTTCACCAAATCCCCAGGCCGCATGTGCAAAAGAAATTCCTGCGCTATGGGCACTCTCTTCATCACCAAGAATATCGCCTACATATACACATTCCTCTTTGCAAAGCTGATTTCTTTCTATCAATTTTGTTATGGAACCACTCTTAGGAAGGAGTGTTTCTCCATAACAAGTATAGTCTTTCACAAAATTCTTTATCCCTGTTTTCTCGCATACCAGTTCGATATATCCCTTCTGGCAATTGCTTACAATATATATTCTATACTGCCTTGCCAACTCTTCAATGGTTTCTTTCATGAATGGATATGTTAAATCCTCTTCGCATTCCATCAGAAAATCGTGTTCATATACATACAACTTCTTTTCCATTTCCTGATACAAACTCTCATCTTTTTGTTCACCGAAAATGTTATAAAAAATTACCTGCATGGTTTTTCCAAATTCTTTTTTTAATCGGCTAGGGGTAATATCCTTTGTTGGTAAGCCTAGCTGCTGCGCTGCCTTAACCCAAGCCTTGGCAACCACCCCTGTGCTATCCCAAATGGTTCCATCTACATCTAAAATAATATTTTTAATCATTTCTTTTTCCCTTTCCTATGAAAAAGAGCAGCGTCGCTGCTCTCTACTGGGCATCTGCCTCTTCATGAAGTATTTTTAATTTATCCTGTTCAAAGGGAAGCATCTCAATCATTTCAAAATAGGAGCGGTCCCCTGTTGCTTCTTTATACTTACTCTTTGCAATATAACGAATGTTGTAATGCATAAGATCTGATTCTATCTCCATCTTCGATACAATTCCGTTGGCTGCCGCAGACTCTTTGGCTGCTTCTAATGTATCAAACGCTTCGATGCATTTTCTGGAAAGTGCATTAAGCATTACAGGATCATGCTTGTAGTTCTCAAATAAATTGTCTTCATCGTAGAATGGCTTCCATCTCGCAACACGCGCATCTTCATACACTTCAAATTTTGTAATGGAATTGCCACCGTTATTCTTTGCCATAAGTTGCCTCTTAAATTAAATTACCTTTGTATTATACCATAGTCCAAAAGTTTTCTAAAATTCTTACATTCTCGCAAGAGGGATTCCGTAGGGGCTTAACGCATCTCTATGATTTCTTTTAATCTCTTCTTTATATTCCAGAGGCGTTGTTCCCATCGTTCTCTTAAATATCTTATTGAAGTAGCTTGCATTTTGAAAGCCTACTTCTTCTGCAAGCTTCGCAATCTGGAACTTTCCTTGTCTGGCCTGCTGCATTTTTCTGGCAGCTTCATATACTCTCCATATATTCAAATAATCAAAAGGAGAAACATCCATGGAGCGTTTGAAGAAACGACAGCATTCACTCTTACTAACATGCACATATCCTGCGATATCGTCTAGTGTTATCTTTTCTCCATAATGTGCCTGTAAATAGAGGATTGCTTTTTTTGTACGTTCTTCATCAACCTCTGCACTGGACAAATTCTCAGAAGGTCCCTTTTTCAGCGCCGGATACAGCTTCAGCGTCTTGTGCAGGAAATGAAGCCAAAGCTTTGACAGTTCACTTTTGGTCACAAGTTCATAACCAAAGGACTGTTCCAGGTTTGTCGTCACAATGGTATTAATAATTTCAAGAGCACCTCTTCCGTATGCATCCTGATTGGTAAACACTGCAACATTCAATCCACCATTGCCAAGCGCTGCTGCCGCATATTTGGTAAACAGGAAAGAATCGCTACTGCCAAAAAGATAATCCCCGCTAAACATAATAGAAATAATTTCGCAGGGCTGTTCTGAATATATGGAATGCAGATGATTGCCATTTAACAGAACTGCGCAGCCACTTTCTACCCGGTAAGTCTTTTCTCCCATCGCAAAAATGGCAGTTCCCTTTCTGACAAATGCAATTTCTAATTCCTCATGCCAGTGCCAGTAAACTCTCCCCAAAAACATCTTAGAAAGTTCCACATAATAAACACCCACAGGATAATCCGTTCCAGTGTGTGTATTGGCATATATAATTGTTTCCTTGGACAGTTTCTGTCTTTTTTCTCTGGCCACTAGTTTTCCTCGTTCATTTTAAGAAGCTTTGCTGCCTGGTCTGCCGCAATACAAGCATCGATGATTTCCTGGATATCACCATCCATGATCTTATCAAGCTTATATAAAGTTAAATTGATTCTGTGATCGGTTACTCTTCCCTGCGGGAAATTGTAGGTACGAATCTTCTCTGAACGATCACCGGTACCAATCTGACTTCTTCTCGCATCTGCTTCCGCATCATGCATCTTCTGCTGCTCTAAATCATATAATTTAGCGCGTAATAAGTTGAAGGCCTTCTCTCTGTTCTGAATCTGGCTCTTCTCGGTCTGTGAGTAAATTACAATACCCGTGGGGTAGTGGGTTAATCGTACCGCTGAGTCTGTCGTATTAACGCACTGTCCACCGTTACCGGATGCACGCATAACGTCGATACGAATATCCTTCTCATCAATCACAACATCCACTTCCTCTGCTTCCGGAATAACGGCTACCGAAGCCGTAGAGGTATGAATACGACCACCCGACTCTGTTTCAGGAACACGCTGTACACGGTGTACGCCAGATTCATATTTTAATACAGAATACGCACCCTGACCGGTAACCATGAACTGCACTTCCTTCATACCACCAATGCCAGTTTCATCCACATTGATTAATTCTGTTTTCCAGTGCTTCGTTTCAATATAGTGCATATACATACGATAGAGCTCTGCAGCAAATAATGCGGCTTCATCTCCACCTGCACCGCCACGAATTTCTACGATAACGTTCTTATCATCGTTAGGGTCCTTGGGAAGAAGTAATATTTTAAGGGTTGTCTCTAATTCCTCAATACGCTTCTTTGCAGTATTTAGTTCATCTTTAAGCATCTCGCGCATCTCGGGATCTTTTTCTTCATCTAAAAGAAGAAGCGCATCCTCCACATCCCCATTACATTTTTTATATTCCTTGTAAGCCTCTACGATAGGACTCAAATCGCTTTGCTCCTTCATCAGGTTTCGAAAACGAGTTGCGTCATTGGCTACACCAGGTTCTGATAATTCATTTAATATTTCTTCAAATCTACGGATTAAATCCTCTAACTTGTCAAACATATTCTTTTCCTTTCTGATTCTACTTATATCCCTTTACTACGCGGTCAAGACCTGCATAATCCTTATATACGGTTACATCGTGGTAGCCATGCTCTATGAGTAGTTCCTTAACGGCTTCTCCCTGGTCATAACCAATCTCAAAAAAAATCTTACCACCCTCATTTAAATAATGCGCTGCATCATCTACGATTCTTCTATAAAAGCAAAGTCCATCTTCGCCTCCATCCAGTGCCATCATCGGATCGTGATTTTTCACTTCCGGTGATAAGCCATCAATCTCCCCCGTTGCGATATACGGCGGATTGGATACGATCAAATCGTATTTTCCAGTAACTGTTTCAAACAAATCACTTTGCAAAAAGTCTATGCGACTTTCTAATGTTTCATACTGCGCTGCATTCTTCTTCGCAATCGCTAATGCTCTGTCAGAGAAATCCACACCACTTCCCGTGGCATCCTGCTTTGCATGAAGTAAGGAAATCAAGATACAGCCACTTCCTGTACACATATCTAAAATATGCGCATTCTCTGGCATCTCTTTTAATGCGTACTCTACCAGGATCTCGGTATCCTGTCTTGGAACTAATACATCTTCTGAAACGAAGAACGTATGCCCCATAAATACAGCCTCTCCCGTAAGATGCTGCAACGGGATTCGAAGCGCACGTTTTGCAATCAGGGACAAATATGCTGCTTCCTCAACTTGCTTGTCGGGATGAAGAAGCAAATCCACTCTGGAAATCTGATAGACATACTCTAATAATAATCTGGCATCAATCGCATAATCTGTGATTCCAGCCTCTTTCAATAATGCCTCGCCTTTATAAAGTAATTCCCTGACAGCAAGCATTATTCTTCCTCATCTGGCTTTTCAATATGATTACCAAGAACGCGATAATCTTCATCGTCAGACAGTATTTCTTCCAACTCACGAACGGCAATCTGAATGGTCTCTTCATCACTATCCACCAGTTCGCCTTTTTCATTCTTCTCTTTTCGCTTCACGATTTCCTGGCTAAAATGTTTCTTCTCAAACTTTTTCCAGTTAAATACTTCTTCCACTGCCATGATGGCAACTTCGATCATATCTTCCGTCGGCTCTTTGGTCGTAATATGCTGCATCAACACACCAGGAGCAGATATGATCTTCACAAACCAGTTATCATAGCGTCCTGCAAAACGAAGAATTTCATAAGAAATACCCGCAATGACCGGAATTAATAAGATACGAAGACCAATTCGTAATAAAGGTGCTTCCACTCTTATAAAGAAGAAAAGAATAATACTAACTAACATAACAAGAAGAAGGAAGCTAGTACCGCATCTTCTATGAAATCTGGAAGACTTTTTTACATTCTCCACAGTTAGGGGCAGTCCATTCTCAATACAATTGATACACTTATGCTCACTGCCATGATACATATAGACACGCTTGATATCTTTCATGAGTGAAATTAGTACAATATATAAGATAAAAATCGTAAGTCGCAGTACACCCTCCAATACCAATATAAGCGTGTTATTTTGAATGTACTTTCCAATCACCTGAGACAGGAAGTAGGGGGCTACCATAAATAGGCCAATCGCTAAAAGTAAAGAAAGCACAATCGTAATTCCTGTCACAACACTTTCTGACTTACTGCCATGACGTTTTTCAAGCGCAACATCCTGATTGGTTCTTTTATCCTCTTCTTCAAAAAATGCAGAGGAATAGGTTAACGTCTTCATTCCCAGAGAAAGAGACTCTATAAAGCTAATTACACCACGTACAAGAGGAACTTTTCTCCATACAGAATCCACAGAAACAACACCATTGTCCTCAAAACGTTCAACGCTGATGCCGCCTCCTGGAAGTCGCACTGCCACAGAGTACTCATTTTTGTTCTTCATCATAATGCCTTCAAGAACGGCCTGTCCGCCAATTCCAGAATACACTGACTTACATTTTTTCTTTGCCATACGTCCTCCGTCTGCTAGGAAAATAAAAAGAGGCTGAGACTATCTCAACCTCTCTTTCATCACAAGAAAACTAATTGTTGCCCATACCATACTTCTTGTTGAACTTATCTACACGACCTCTAGCCTGTGCAGCCTTCTGCTGGCCAGTGTAAAAAGTGTGGCACTTAGAGCAAACTTCTACGTGAATTTCAGACTTGGTTGAACCGGTTACAAAAGTGTTACCACAGTTGCAGGTAACGGTTGCCTGATAGTACTCGGGATGTAATCCTTCTTTCATTATTTTCACCTCTTTAAAATATATTACTAGGAGTTGCCTTTCATAAGACCAAACTTGCTGGTTGTTTCTTATAAATGCTCTCCGATAGTGCGCTCAAAACAGAGAAATTTTAACACAATCCCCTTCAAAATGCAAGTCTTTCATTATAAATGCATTTTTATAGAAATCTTTTCTCTGCCTGTCTTACAAATTCTGCATTGGTATCCGTGTTCTTAAACATCTCCACTACCATGTCTGCCTGGTCTTCGGGACGTAGGCCATTGAACTTCTTGCGAATGGCATTCATCACCACTAATTCGTCCTTCTGTAAAAGAAGATCCTCTTTTCGTGTTGATGACTTCATAAGATCAATTGCGGGGAAGACACGTCGTTCGGAAAGCTTACGGTCTAGTACCATTTCCATGTTACCCGTTCCCTTAAACTCCTCATACACTACATCATCCATCTTCGAGCCAGTCTCAACAAGTGCTGTTGCTAAAATTGTCAAGGAACCACCTTCACGCATATTTCTTGCTGCACCAAAGAATCGTTTGGGCATATGAAGTGCAGCTGGATCTAGTCCACCCGATAAGGTTCGTCCAGATGGCTGTACAACCTGGTTATATGCACGCGTTAGTCTCGTGATGGAATCAAGCAGAATCACAACATCTTTCTTATATTCCACCATACGACGTGCTCGTTCAATAACCATCTCTGCTACACGCTTATGATGTTCTGCCGTCTCATCAAAGGTAGAGTAGATGACTTCTACGTTCGGTCCTTCTACTTCTTCCTTAATATCCGTAACTTCCTCAGGACGTTCGTCAATTAAGAGAATAATCATATGCATATCCGGATTGGAATGCTTAATGGACTTTGCCACGCTCTTTAACAACGTGGTTTTACCTGCCTTAGGCGGAGAAACAATCATACCTCTCTGGCCTTTTCCCACAGGACACACAAGATCCATAATACGCATTGAGATTTCGCCCTTACGCTCTAATAAAATTCTCTCATTCGGGAAAATCGGCGTCATCTTTTCAAAGTTGTATCTCTTCTGTCCTTCCGCAACAGGATATCCATTTAACTTTGTGATATATAAAAGAGCAGCAAATTTTTCTCGTTCTGTCTTAATACGCGTATTTCCCGTAATAATATCACCGGTTCTTAATCCCAGTTTTCTAATCTGAACGGGAGAAACATAGATATCATTTTCGCCTGGCAGGAAATTCGCGGAACGAATAAAACCGAATCCATCCTGCATAATTTCCAGAATACCGGTTACCGTGATGCCACTGTCAATGGACATATCGCAGTCTTCTTTGGTCTTTTCTGCCTCCGGCTTTGTCTCTTCTGGTTCCTTAACAGGTTCCTTTACTTCTTCTTTCACAGTTTCTTTTGCTAAGGCATCCTCTTCATCCTTTTGCAGCATCGCTTCTATCAACTTTTCTTTGTTCATGGTCGTAACACTTTTTATTCCTCTGTTCTTCGCCATCATGCGAAGATCCACAAGATTAACCATTTCATAGCGTTCTCTCATTCCCATACAGGTCTAGCCCCTTCTTAATATACATCTACCCTATTGCTTTATATTTGTGGAATTCAGGCACGAAGCTTTGTGCCAAATGAATGTTATCCTTATTATACACAAAAAAGTGAAAATGCAACACTTTATCGAAACATTTTATACTGTTAACATATTGAAAAATATTTGATATATAAACCACTATGGACTATCATAGTAGTGGTGTGAAACACCAAAAATACCATAGAAAAGAGGAATAAAAATGACAAACGCAGAAAAAGCATTACAGCTTCATGAAGAATGGAATGGAAAGATTAATACCGTATCTAAAATTCGCGTAGATTCCAGAGAAGCGCTTGCACTGGCTTACACCCCTGGTGTTGCAGAACCCTGCAAGGTCATCGCTGAAGATAAGGAAGCTGCTTATAAATATACTATGAAGAAAAACACCATCCTGGTTGTATCCGATGGAAGTGCTGTTCTTGGTCTTGGTAACATCGGCCCAGAAGCCGCTATGCCCGTTATGGAAGGAAAGGCTATTCTCTTTAAGGAATTTGGTAATGTAAATGCTGTACCTATCTGCTTAGATACCCAGGATACAGAAGAAATCATTAAGGCTGTTACCTGGCTTGCTCCTGGTTACGGCGGTGTTAACTTAGAAGATATCTCTGCTCCCAGATGTTTTGAGATTGAGCAGCGTTTAAAAGAAACCTTAAACATCCCTGTATTCCATGATGACCAGCATGGTACCGCTATTGTTGTATTAGCCGGTCTTATTAACGCATTAAAGGTTACAGGAAAGAAGAAAGAAGAATGTAAAGTGGTTATCAACGGCGCTGGTGCTGCTGGTGTAGCCATTACAAAGCTTCTTATGAACTATGGCTTCAAGAACTGCATTATGTGTAACTCCAAGGGGATTATCTGCAAAGGAGATGCTAAGCTGAACTGGATGCAGGCACAGATGGCAGAAGTAACCAACTTAGAAGGCATTACCGGTACCTTAGCAGATGCTGTAAAGGGTGCAGATGTCTTCATTGGTGTTTCTGCTCCTGGCGTACTTACCGAGGATATGGTTAAGACCATGAACAAGGATTCCATCATCTTTGCTATGGCAAATCCTACTCCCGAAATCATGCCTGACCTTGCTAAAAAAGCTGGTGCAAAGGTTGTTGGTACTGGTCGAAGCGATTTCCCGAACCAGGTAAATAACGTCATTGCATTCCCTGGTATTTTCAGAGGTGCCTTAGAGGGACGCGCTTCTCAGATTACAGAAGAAATGAAGATGGCTGCATCTCTTGCGCTTGCAGGACTTGTATCTGATGAGCAGCTTTCCGAAGACTTCGTTATTCCTGAAGCATTTGATCCCAGAGTGGCAGATACCGTAGCAGAAGCTGTTAAAAAATTGATTAAATAATGATTACAACACGTTGGGATGATAAACCATACTACTCTTTAAATACCTATTTTAAGAATGTGTATGGGGAAAAAATTTATAAAGTAGCTATTGATGGTGGTATGACCTGTCCAAATCGTGATGGGTCCCTTGGCACCAGAGGCTGCATATTTTGTTCAGAAGGTGGCAGCGGCGAGTTCGCTGCCTCTTTTGATAGGCTGCATCCCAATATTGAAAAACAATTAAAAGAAGGAAAGGCACTGATTCAGGACAAGTTTCCTTCGGGCCGATTTGTTGCCTACTTTCAGCCGTTTACCAATACTTACGCACCCATTCCGCATTTACGCGCGCTATACACGGCTACGCTTCTTGATGAGGATGTTGTTGGACTCTCCATAGCGACACGTCCAGACTGTTTGTCGGAACCTGTTCTTCATCTTCTTGAAGACCTTCAAATGGAATATCCCGATAAGTTTATTTGGATTGAACTCGGCTTACAGACCATTCACCGCAAAAGTGCTGAATATATTCGTCGTGGCTATGATCTTTCGGTCTTTGAAACGGCTGTAAAAAATTTACATGCCATATCCATTCCCACCATTGTGCATGTAATCCTAGGTCTTCCCGGAGAAAGTAAAGCGGATATGCTATCCACCGTAGAATACCTGAATACATTTCCTATCTTTGGTGCCAAGCTGCAGCTTCTTCATGTATTAAAGGGCACCGATCTTTCTTTGGAATATGCCGACCGCAAATTTGAGGTTCTTTCTATGGCAGAATACATTGATATCTTAATTGACTGTATCGAGTGTCTCAATCCCGATATTGTATTACACCGCGTTACCGGCGATGGTCCTAAAAACCTTCTCCTAGCCCCTACTTGGAGCACCAATAAAAAAGTAGTGTTAAACACACTACTTCATGAAATGAGCACACGTGGTGCCTACCAGGGAAGACGCTTTACCCCTTCCCCTTTTGCACTATAAGCTACGTATGCATTTTACTACGCTGTTTATTATTCAGATATGTTGCAAGATTCTCTGAACAGGCTTTAATGGAGCAGCCTAATGTCTTATTGGCATCTTCGGGACTTTCCACCCTTACCACCATTGCAGAAATATCAATATATTTGTTCGCTTCAGAATCCTTGAAGTTCACCTTCACCGTATCTCCAACCTTACCAGGGGAATCCTGTTTTGCGGAAAGTCCAACTCCCGTAACACTTAGATCCTTAACAACCATTGGTTCTGGCTTTCCGCCAATTCCAATCTGCGCAGTTGCACTCTCCCCGATGGAAACACGAAACGCACTCCGTCTGTTCAGTTCTTTGGAATCTTTACTTGAAAATATTACCTGGAAAGTACCGCCTTCTTCCAAATGGAATGTCTTAACATTCACACCATACCAGCTATACTCTTTCCCCTCTTTGAAGATGGACACCGTCACCACCACTTCATTCGAGAAGGTTACGATGGCATGATTATATAAAATCGGTTTTACAATGCAGTATATTGCATTCTGCGAAACCTGCCGAATGCGTTTGAGAATTTCTGCTTCCTGCTTTGCTTCCATCTCACCCACAGAAACCGTACTGAACATCATTCTTTGTGTTAACGGCGAAGTAACGCTAACACTAATATTGGTGTCAGCGGCAATTTCATTGATATACATTTGATCTCCCACCCTTTATATACAGCAAAATCGATTGTTGCTTATAAAAAAATCGATTCGAAGCTCGCTACTGTGCTTCCTTTTTGATTTTTTTCATATGTTCTTTAACTTTTACTTCATAGCCTAAATTTCCAGGCTTATAGAATTCTCTTCCGGTTAATTCGTAAGGCAGATACTGCTGCTTACAATAATGATTTGGATAATCATGGGAATACTTATAACCAATCCCTGCCCCCAACTTATTGGCACTTTTATAATGCGCATCCTGTAAGTGGGCTGGAATTTCCAAATCGCCTTCCTCTTTCACGCAGTTTAGTGCATCAAATACTGCATTACAGGAAGCATTTGATTTCGGGGCTGTTGCAACATAGGTTACTGCCTCCGAAAGAATAATCTGGGCCTCTGGCATGCCTACTCTTTCTACTGCCAGGGAAGCGTTTGTAGCAACCACTAAGGCGTTGGGATCGGCCATACCAACATCTTCTGCTGCACAAATCATAATACGCCGTGCAATAAAGGTTACACTTTCCCCTGCATAAAGCATCTTTGCAAGATAGTAAACTGCTGCATCAGGATCGGATCCCCGCATACTTTTGATGAATGCAGAAATCGTATTATAGTGATTGTTACCCGTCTTATCAAAACGAATGACTCTTTTCTGTACACACTCGCTGGCTACCTCAGCCGTAATATGAATGATCCCATCCTCTGCACGCTGCGTTGTGAGTACACCTAGTTCAACCGCATTTAATACTCTTCTGGCATCTCCATCTGCCTGGTCTGCTAGAAAGTCAATGGCGGCCTCGTCAATCTCAGCCTTGTAGGAACCCATTCCTTTCTTTTCATCATAAACAGCACGTTTTATCAGTTCAACAATATTCTCTCTGCTAAGTGGCTGTAACTGAAAAATATTGGATCTGGATATCAACGCCCCATTTACTTCAAAATAGGGATTCTCTGTCGTCGCACCAATTAATATAAGCGTTCCATCTTCCACAAATGGCAAAAGATAATCCTGCTGCCCTTTATTAAAACGATGAATCTCGTCTATAAAAAGAATGGTCTTCTTTCCATACATTGCTGCCGCGGATTTTGCTTTCTCCACAACCTCTTCCATATCTTTTTTTCCAGCAATGGTGGCATTAATCTGCTTAAAATCAGCACTGGTCGTTCTGGCGATGATTCGCGCTAAGGTGGTTTTTCCCGTTCCGGGGGGACCATAAAAAATGACGGAACTTAGTTTATCCGCCTTAATCGCACGGTAAAGCAGCTTATCTTTGCCGACAATATGCTCCTGTCCTACGAGTTCATCTAAGGTTTCAGGACGCATTCTCGCAGCGAGTGGCGATTCCTTTTCCGCATCTTCTTTTTTCATCTCTGATAATACAGAGAACATATCCATGGATTCCATAATGAAAGCTTTTCTTAAATATAATAAGTCACCAGCAGGGCTGTAAGCCGGGTTATGTCCTAGCGTAAAGCCGAGATGATCATCTATCTGGTCTTACCGTTACCGATAAGCTCAAGCGACCAACCTGAAAGCAGACCGGGCAAGTCTATCGCTCTCTATTAGGTCTTGCTTCGGATGGGGTTTACATGGCTACCTGCGTTACCGTAGGTACGGTGGTCTCTTACACCGCCTTTCCACCATCACCATATTACTATGGCAGTTTATTTCTGTTGCACTAGCCTTGGAGTCGCCTCCACCGGACGTTATCCGGCATCCTGCCCTATGAAGCCCGGACTTTCCTCACATTTCTGCGCGATCATCCGCCCTACTGATGTACTACTCATCTATTATATGATATTTTTTTCTTTTCCTCCACAAGGGAGGTTTCTAAGCTATCCGCCTATTTTCTTTAATAATTTATAAAGACCATTTCCCATCAGGAAGGCTCGCATTCCAATTTTCTTTGACATCGGCCACTTCTCTTTTTGGAAATAATTCTTATAAAACTTTCGAAACCACTGTTTTACTTCTTTCCGGCTACTCGCATCTGTCATATCCTGGTAAAGCGATATCGAAGAGTTCATCATCATGTTAATTTCCAGACGATATAATTCCTTCTCTCCCTTTTCTTTATAGAAGGCTATACGTTCCTCACCAGATTCCAAAACAGGCAAATAGATTTTATGGCCATTCTTATCCATAATGCCATTTCCTCGCTGCCTGTAAAAGTAAAGCGGCTCTTCGGAAAGTACTACAACTTTTTTCGCTCTGTATACCAGCTGATAAACAATGTATCCTTCCTCATACACCCTACCTTCTCGGAACGTAAGAGCGGGCTCTGCTTTAAATAAATCCGCGCGATAAAGTTTATTCCATGTAACAATATAGTTCTCGATTTGTGGGGAATAGAAAAGTTTCTCCGCTTCTACATTCGTATACTCTTCCAACTTTCCTTGTGTATCCTTAAAGCTCTGCTTGTCATAAGAACTCTCTTCCGGGACGTTTTCGTAGGCACACCAGACAAGATCAGCCTCTTTCTGCAAAGCGGTCTCATAAAGACGCTGTACCATATGGGGGTGCACATAATCATCCGGATCAATGCGCATAATCCAGGAACCAGTGGTTTCTTTAATGCCAGCATTTAGCGCAGAAGACACGCCCCCATTTGCCTTATGTATAACCTGAAATCGATCATCTTTTGCAACATAAGCATCACAGATTTTTCCGCTACCATCCGTAGAACCATCGTCTACCAGAATAATCTGTAAATTCTTATAGGACTGCGCTAGGATACTTGCCATACAGTCGTCTATATATTTTTCTGTGTTGTACACAGGTACAACAATACTAATTAATTCTTCCTGCATAGCCATCACTACATTACGGTTTCTTAAAAAGTTGGCGGTATCTACCATACCGCCAACTTCCATACTATAATCTACATCGCCCTCTTATACAGGGAAAACGCTTCCGCCAACAAATTCTCTCACAATAGAGTTATTAGGTAATCGATCCGAAGGCATTCCTAAGAAGTAATCCAGGAATTTTAACAGTCTCTTCGCCTCATCAAATTCTGGTTCTTCCGGTTCAATAGAGAACAGAATCGGCTCTGCATATTGTTTAAGTGCTGCCAGCTCATAAATGGAAGCTGAATTAAAGGTAGCATCTGCTGACTCCTGGAAGGGGAAGATATTCTCTTCTTCACCTTTTCGAACAGAAGGCCACATCTGAATGGTGCGTTTTGCAGAAGCACCACGGGTTCTAAAATCTCTTACCATTCTACGAAGCAGTCGGTTGTCCGTAGTGGGAATACGATTATGTTCATCTACATTTAAGCAGGTAAGTGCTGAAATATAAATCTTATATTTGCTTTCTGTTGGAAGCGCATAACTCATTTTGTCATTTAGACCATGGATACCTTCAATGACCAGAATATCCTCTTCTCCAAGCTGCATGAAGTTTCCTTTGAACTCGCTCTTTCCGGTAAGGAAGTTGTATACCGGAAGTTCAACCATCTTTCCGTCCAAAAGATCTACCATGTTTCGATTGAAGAGTTCTACATCAATGGCTTCCAGACACTCAAAATTATAGTCCCCCTTCTCATCCCTAGGGGTCTTCTCTCGGTCTACGAAATAGTTATCTACTGCAATGGGATGCGGCTTGAGGCCAAGAGATGCAAGCTGTATGGAAAGGCGGTGTGAAAAACTGGTCTTTCCAGAAGAAGAGGGGCCTGCTATCATAACAAACTTAACGCCCTCTTTAGCAGCAATATCTTTGGCGATTTCGGAAATCTTTCTCTCCTGCAATGCTTCTTGCAGCAGAATCATATCATTCATCTCACCACGGCTAATGATATTATTAAGATCGCCAACGGTATCGATACCCATCGTATTCGACCAAACCGTTGCTTCCTTTAATGCATTGAATAACTTCGGTAGTGGCTTAAATTCGTGTACCTCCTTAGGGTCATTCTTGCAGGGAAGCATTAACATGAAGCCTTCATCATAAGGTACCAAGTCAAACCAGCGCACATAAGAAGTTCCTGGCAGCATATAACCATAATAGTAGTCTTTGTAACCATCTACCTCGTACACATTAACAAAGGAAGAACGACGATATTTAAATAATCGATCCTTATCCTCCATGCCCTGCTCTAAGAAGACTTTTCTTGCCTCTCCAATCGGTAAAGTCGCCTTTCTGAAAGGTAGTCCCTCCTCAACAAGGAACTGCATTCTCTCCTTCACCTTAGCGACAAATTCATCGGTAATCTCTAAGGAGCCTCTGGGACTGATATAAAAACCTTCCCCAATAGCAAATTCTACCTTAACCTTCTTATCCAAATCTCCATTCACTACATCGTGAACCGCTTTTACCATGAGCAGAATGGCACTTCTCTCGTATGTCTTATGCCCTATGGTCTCATCTAAACGAATGAAGGACAATTCCCCGTCCTTTTCGGCTTTTCTTGATAGTTCCGCAATTTTTCCATTTATGCGAACAAGCGCAATCAGTCCTTCATTTGCAATCTGGTATTCCGCAACAATGTCCTCGTAGGTTGTACCAGCATCATAAACCTTCTTCTCCCCCTCAATGGTCAGTGTAATCTTTGCCATCGTTTTATACCCCCATTTCTTTTATTCTTTGGGACTTTGTCCCCACCTTCAAAAATCGTAACTCTGTTACCTGTTTTGATTTATAGCGTTACAAAAGGTGCTTTTTCCTTTGCCCCGCTTACTGTAAGCTTTGGCATCTGACTGCGGAAGAAAGACAATAGCTCTTCCACAAACAGTTTTTCAATGCCATAATGGCCTGCATCAATAATTGCCAGCCCCTCTGCCACTGCATCCAAGCCTTCATGATGATCGATATCGCCAGTAATTAGTACATCTGCGCCTGCCTTTAATGCATATTTAGCCATATGCTTACCACTACCTGGACATACCGCTGCAATTTTAATCTTCTTCTTTAAATCACCGAAAACGCGAACGCTGTCAACTCCAAAGGTTTCTTTCACATACGTAGCGCATACTTTCAGATTCATCGCTTTGGGAACCAGTCCTACCCGTCCAATTCCTGCCTTCACATTTTCCCGGGCAAAGGTCAGTTCCAATACGCCTGCATTGGTCAGTTTCAGTTTCTTGGCAGCCGCTTCTCCCATACCCGTTACATCAAAATTGGTATGCATGGCATAACACGCAATATGATTTTCTATCAAATCGTACAGCAGTCGTCCCTTAACATCATCGTCCCGTATAGAGCGCACAGAAGAAAACAAAAAGGGATGATGGGTAAGTAGCAAATCATAATTGCCTTCTACCGCCTGCTTCACAACATTCTCAGAGGGATCCACAGCTATGAGTACTTTTTTAATTTCCTGGCCCCATCTTCCACACTGCAGGCCACTTTTATCCCAGTCCATCGCTAAGGGAGGGGGAGAAAGCTGTTCTAACTGTTCAACTATTTCATGTAATGTCATACGATTTCCTGTCTATGCATAATAGGAAAGCGCTTCCTGAATATAAGATAGAAGCGCCTCCACTTCCTGCTTTTGCATTTCATTCTTCACGGAATCGGGAGCACTCGAAAGTTTCTCCAAAATTCCCATCTTTACATCCCGCAAATGCATTAGATATGCTTTCAATACCGGATGTTTTCTCTCTAACAACAATTTACCAAAATGGTCAAAAACTTCTTTCGTCGAATCATCGGAAGCTTTGCCAGGGCGAACCAGCATCATGGGATAATATTTTCCATCATCAAATACCATGTCTTCTTCTATGATTTCGTATCCATCTTCCCGAAGATATACGCGAAACTCATAGAGTTCTGACTGGGGCTGCAATAGCAACACCTTCGCACTCTTTGCCACTTCGCTGCGCTCCTGCAATATCTGACGCATAGTGGCTCCGCCCATTCCAGCAATCAGTATCGCATCTGCCTCAAAAGGATTCACACCTTTAAGTCCGTCATATAATCTGGTTTCTATCTTATCTGAGTACCCTTTCTCTGCAATATTTTTTCTCGCGCTTTCCAGGGGACCTTTTCTAAGATCAGAGGCAATTACCTTTTGGTATTTTCCTTCTTCAATAAGCGATATGGCTGCGTAGGCATGATCACAACCTATATCCGCAGCCACTTCACCACATGGAAGCAACTCGATTAATCTTTTTAGTCGCTTCGATAATTCCATATTAACTCATAAATCCTTCAAACAGTTTTCTTTGCTTCGGATGTCTCAGACGACGAAGTGCTTTTGCCTCAATCTGTCTGATACGCTCTCTCGTAACTTCAAAAACCTTACCAACTTCTTCCAGCGTTCTCGCTCTTCCATCCTCTAAGCCAAAACGAAGAACAAGTACTTTCTTTTCACGCTCTGTTAACGTATCCAGCGCTTTGTCAATCTGCTTGCGAAGCATAACCGACTTTGCTACCTGCTCAGGAGTAGGTGTGTCGTTATCCGCAAGGAAATCTCCAAGATGGCTATCTTCCTCCTCACCAATGGGTGTTTCAAGGGAAGTCGGTTCCTGACTGATTCTCTGAATCTCACGAACTCTGTCTTCTGTCATACCCATACGCTCTGCAATTTCCTCGGTGGAAGGCTCACGACCAAGTTCCTGCACAAGCTGTCTGTTAATACGTACAATCTTGTTAATGGTTTCGACCATATGTACAGGGATTCGAATGGTTCTTGCCTGGTCAGCAATTGCTCTGGTAATGGCCTGACGAATCCACCAGGTTGCGTATGTTGAGAACTTAAAGCCTCGGCGATAATCAAACTTCTCAACAGCCTTAATTAAGCCCATATTACCTTCCTGCACAAGGTCAAGTAGTTGCATACCACGACCTACATAACGTTTTGCAATCGATACAACCAGACGAAGGTTTGCTTCTGCAAGTCTCTTCGCTGCACGTCTGCCCGTTTCAATAGGCTTTTTGTTCTCATCCATCTTTGCCTTAATCTTATCGATTTCTTTCTGATTCTTCTGGCTGGGACGAATGGCCTGCTTTTCTTCTAATTCTTCTAACTGGCCGAGAAGTTCATCATTCTCTGCCTTTGCTGCGTGACCATCTTCCATCTGCTTTGCAAGTTCAATCTCGCGGTCTGCAGAAAGAAGCGGCACACGTCCGATTTCTTTAAGGTATACCTTTACAGGATCTGTTGTATCTAAATAATCATCAGAAAGATCCGCATTCTCGCCTTGCTCTTCCACCTCGGCAATAATCTCTGCATCTTCCTCACTCATTTCATCTTCTGAATCCTTAAAGAATTCATCAGAAGGGCCGTCATCGCCTTCAACGTTTACATTTTCGTCTCTTAAAATAATGCCATTCTTATCTAATGCCGCATAAATTTTTTCATATATATCCTCACCCGGATTCATAGAATCAAAGGCATCATTTAACTCAGCCATCTCAAGGTAACCTTTTTTACGTCCTGTCTTAATCACTTCATCAAGACGCATGATGAAGAAGGGATCATCCTCTGCAACAGAATCTTCGTTTGCAGCAGGTGCTTCCTTTGTCTTTCCGGCTTTCTTCGCTACCTTTTCTTCTTTGACCGTCTTTTTTGCAGTCTTTACTTCTGCTTCTTTTTTAGCAGAAACTTTTGCAGTTTTCTTCGTCTCTGCCTTAACTGCGGTCTTCTTAGTCTCTTCCTTGGCAGGCTTTACAGCTGCTTTTGCCACCGTCTTCTTGGTTTCCGTCTTTGTAGCTGCTTTCGCTGCTTTCTTTGGTTCTGCCTTTACAGGCTTTGCAACCGCTTTTTTCGTTTCCGCTTTAACAGGCTTTGTAGCTGCCTTTGCTACTGTTTTCTTTGGTTCTGCCTTTGCAGGCTTTGCTGCTGCCTTCTTCGGTGCAGGCGTAGTAGCCTTACTATTCTTCTTAGGAGTTTCTTTTGAGGCAACCTTTGCGGTTACCTTCTTGGTAGCCTCTTTTGCTGCGGGCTTCTTTGCTGCTACCTTTTCCTTTACTGTGCTTTTCGTAGCAGTCTTTGCCGTACCCTTCTTTTCTTCCTTTGCACTTGTTTTCTTTGCAACTGTTTTTGTACTTTTCGTACTCATAAGGCTCCTCCTCTTACTCCATGGATATCCTAATTTTTTGTAATTTTTCCAGGTTCTGCCTAGCTTCTAATAGTTTTTTCATATCCTTACAATTCTTCTGCATGGCTATGAAACTATGCTGTTTAACCGAAAGAAGAACATCACGAAATGCAATTTCTTTTTCTTCTTTTGTTTCAATTGCCGGAATTTCTGTGGTGAAAATCCGTGCGACCAGATCCTGCTCATTGGGGTCCGCAAATGCATTTACCAGCGTACTTTCGACAAACGTGCCTTCTTCCATCGCCTGAAATACCTTCTCCGCAACCTTTTTATACAGATCATCTGTAAAATCCTCTGCCGATACATAGGCCTTGATTTTCCCATAAAGGGCGGGGTTGGCTGTCAGCGTATTGAGAAGTAGCCTTTGGGATTTCTTCCCAGCATCTTCCATACTTTCTGGTTTACCCATTCCGGATTTGATTTCGGTGGAAAAAACTCTTTTGGGGGCTCCCTCTGCGGCAATACTCCGAACCATCTTTCTTAAACTGTCCGGTACAATTCCATACTTTTCCGCTATGGCCTCTAAATAGTTTTCCCGTTCAATTTCTTCCTCGAACCGATACAGGAGACTTGCAATTTCCTTATGAAACTGCGTCTTCTCTGCGGGGTCAGACAAATCATATTTTGTCATGGCCTGACGTACTTCAAAGAAGAAACCGTTCTCTGCTCCCTCTAAACGCTTCTGGTATTCTTCGGCACCTAGATTCTTAATAAACTCATCTGGATCCTTATAAGGTTTCATATCCACAACCTTTGCCTGTAAACCGGCATCCCGTAAGATGAGTATTCCCCGAAGGGCCGCTTTCACACCAGCTTCATCGCTATCATAGGATAGGAGAACATTCTTCACATATCGTTTTATAATCATAGCCTGCCCTGGCGTAAATGCCGTCCCTAAGGACGCGACGCTTTCTGTAAAGCCTGCCTGGTGCAGTGCAATGACATCCATATATCCCTCGCATAAAATGAAATGATTTTTCTTCGAGGTTTTTGCAAATTGTAAGCCGTATAAATTTCTCGACTTATCGAAAATATCTGTTTCGGGAGAGTTTAAATATTTAGGCTTTGCATCGCCCAGTACACGCCCGCCAAATCCAATTACCTTTTGATTTACATCAAAGATGGGAAACATGACACGGTTGTAAAATTTATCCGTTAGTCCATACTTCTCATGGAAAGATGCAAGGCCCGCATCCCGTATGATATCATCCGCAAAGCCTTTCTCTCGTAAATACTTTACGAGGGCATCGTTATACATCGGCGCATAGCCAAGACCAAACTTTTGCTGTGTCTCCCTGGAAAGCTTTCGCTCGTCAAAATACTTCTGTCCCTCTTCCCCCTGCTGCAAGCGAAGCAGTTTATAGTAGAAGGTTGCTGCCTCCTTATTGGCATCATAGAGCTTTGACTTCCGATCCGCTCTTTTTCTGTCTTCTTCTGAATACTGGCTTTTTTCCGGAAGCTTAATGCCTGCCCTGTCTGCCAGATTCTGCACTGCTTCCTGAAAGGTTAATCGCTCATGTTCCATTAGGAACTTGTAAACATTACCAGCCGCACCGCAACCAAAACAGTGATAAAACTGCCTGTTACGGCTTACCGAAAAGGAGCCCGATTTTTCATTATGAAAAGGGCAAAGTCCAAAATAATTTGCCCCCTTCTTCTGCAAATGCACATAGGTACCGATTACATCTACAATGTCATTTTTCTGTGCAATTTCCTGGATTAATTCCTCGGGATAATACATATCTTCCTACAGGTTTCTTAGGTATGCCACGCCTTGGGGACATAAATGTCATTATACAAGGTGATGGCATAACGATCCGTCATCGAACTGATAAAGTCAGCTACGACCCGTTCCGGATACTGTCCTTCCTTTAACAGTTTTACATATTCTTCCGGCATTGCCTCCCGGTTGGTTATAAAATGTTCAAAAAGGGTTAAAACCAACTGTTCTGCTTTTGCTTCTTCACTCTTTGCCTTGGGATTTGTGTAGACACGGTCAAACATAAAATCCCGCATGTTCATTAACGCCTTATAACAGGTATCAGACATCTTAATGTCATCCTGATCAAGACTTGTGGTCACAATATCATGAATCATGCGATCTAAGCGATCCTTGGTACGATAGCCTAACACTTCGCCAATTTCCTTTGGCACATCCTCATCCGTCAGGATCTTTGCCCGAATGGCATCATCCATATCGTGATGAATATAAGCTAACTTGTCAGAGAGACGAACAATTTTGCCCTCTAAGGTAAAAGGCATGGTGGATGTCTGGTGATTCTGCATACCATCCCGTACCTCTTTGGTCAGGTTTAAGCCTCGTCCTTCTCTTTCATATAAATCGGTTACGCGAACACTCTGGTCACTATGCACAAAACCAAAAGGTCTCGTCGGGTCTGCGCCCTCATGATACCCTACAACACCATCCAAATAATCTTTGATGGCAGCGTCTAATGCTCTTTCTCCTGCATGTCCAAAGGGCGTATGTCCTAAATCATGCCCAAGGGCAATTGCTTCACACAAATCCTCATTTAAACGAAGAGCTTTGGCAATGGTACGAGCATTTTGGGAAACCTCTAAGGTATGCGTTAATCGCGTTCTGTAATGATCTCCCTCTGGCGTTAAAAACACCTGCGTTTTATCTTTTAGTCTGCGGAAGGCCTTGGAATGAATAATACGATCCCTATCGCGCTGAAAAACAGTACGAATATCGCACTGTTCTTCTTCTGCCTCTCTGCCCAGGCTCTTGCTGCTTAAAGTAGCATAGGGACTTAAATATTCCGCTTCTGTTTTTTCAATTCGTTCCCGAATCAGCATTTTATTCTCTTACCTGCGCATTATTTGAAGTAGTTTACACCACTTTCAAAAATCTTCAGATCCTGGTCACCATAAATATTCATAGCAACGCTTCTGTCACGACGCTCTGCATGTGCCATCTTACCAAAGCATCTTCCATCAGGGGAAGTAATACCTTCAATAGCCATATAAGAGCCATTTACATTCCACTCTTCATCCGCAGAAATAACGCCATCAACATCTGCATATCTTGTAGCAACCTGCCCATTTGCGAAGAGTTTGTCTAACCACTCCTTCGGTGCTACGAAACGTCCCTCACCATGAGATGCGGGAGAGCAATATGTCTTTCCAAGTTCAGCACCAGCAAGCCAAGGGCTCTTGTTGGATACAACCTTTGTGTAAACCATCTTGGAGATGTGACGATTTACAGTATTGAATGTCAGTGTAGGAGAATCCTCGGTCTGACCAACAACATCGCCATAAGGTACAAGTCCAAGCTTAATCAGTGCCTGGAAACCATTACAAATACCAAGTGCCAGACCATCACGATTTCCAATCAAATCCTGCACCGCTTCTTTTAACTTCGCATTCTGGAATGCTGTTGCGAAGAATTTTGCGGAACCATCTGGCTCATCACCCGCAGAAAATCCACCGGGGAACATAATAATTTGTGCATTCTTAATGGCCTCTTCAAAGACAGCTACGGAGTCTAGAATATCCTGCGCGTTCTGGTTCTTAAATACCTTGGTTACAACGTTTGCACCAGCACGCTTAAAGGCTCTTGCAGAATCATATTCACAATTCGTACCTGGGAATACAGGGATAAATACAGTAGGCTTTGCAATCTTATTCTTGCAAACATAAACACTATCAGCCTTGTAAATCTGATCTTCAAAGGTTCCCTGTGCATCGGTTCCCTTGGTAGGGAATACTTTTTCAAGGGGCTTCTTCCATGCAGCAAGTGCTTCTGCCTGGGATAAGGTCATATCGCCATATACAAAGTCGCCTTCGGTTACTTCACCAACCACAGTGTAATCTGTATCAATGTCATCAAGATATTCTGCGGGCACTTCTAACAGAATATTACCGCACTGGTTTGCAAATACTTCTTCAAGAGATAAGGTGTCGTAAAGCTTTGCACCATATCCATTACCAAATCCAGCCTTACTTACAGCTGCGGGAATACCTCTTGCATCTAGTACGTAAGCACTTAATACTTTCTTCTCCTGCATAAGTTTCTGGATTGCCTCTAACATATCGCATACATCCTTATATACAGGAATGTCATATTCATCCTTGTAGGAGGTAAATAATACAAGCTTACTACCAGGCTTCTTAAATTCAGGACTGATGATATCGCCTTCTTTTGCAACATCAACAGCAAAGGATACTAACGTCGGAGGAACATCAATATCATTAAAGGTTCCACTCATACTGTCCTTACCACCGATGGAAGCAAGGCCAAAACCAACCTGTGCATCATAAGCACCAAGTAATGCTGCAAAAGGCTGACTCCATCTGGACTTCTCGCCTGTCATACGACGGAAATATTCCTGGAAGGTAAAATGTAATTTTTTATAATCACCGCCTGCTGCCACACACTTTAACATGGATTCTAATACGGCATAAATCGCACCATGATAAGGGCTCCAGCTGGACAGGAAGGGATCAAAACCATAACTCATCATGGTAACCGTATCACTGCTCTTTAATCCAAGCATAGGAAGCTTTGCTACCATGGCCTGGGTCTCTGTTAACTGATACTTACCACCATATGGCATAAATACACTACCCGCACCGATGGATGCGTCAAACATTTCCACAAGGCCCTTCTGGGAGCATACATTGAGATCCTTTAAGGTTGCTAACCAAGCATCCTTTGCCTTATCTTCTGCAACGGCTTTCTCAACAGCGGGAATTGCAATCTTATTTAAATAATTGTCTTCTTCGGAAGGTACTTCTACGTAAACGCTTGTTTCCTGGTGTGCACCATTGGTGTCTAAGAAAGCTCTGGAAAGATTTACGATGTCCTTTCCGCGCCAGTTCAGAACAAGACGAGGTTCTTTGGTTACCTCAGCAACACATACCGCCTCTAAGTTCTCTTCTGCTGCAAAACCAAGGAATTTTTCTACATCCTTAGGATCAACAACCACTGCCATTCTTTCCTGGGATTCAGAGATGGCAAGCTCCGTACCGTCAAGACCTGCATACTTCTTCGGCACCTTATCGAGGTCAACAATAAGGCCATCTGCAAGTTCACCAATGGCTACGGAAACACCACCCGCACCAAAATCGTTACATTTCTTAATTAAGGTACTAACTTCTTCTCTTCTAAATAATCTCTGAATCTTACGCTCCGTAGGTGCGTTACCCTTCTGTACTTCTGCACCGCAGTTCTCAATGGATTTCTCCGTATGAACCTTGGAGGAACCAGTTGCACCACCGCAGCCGTCACGACCGGTACGACCACCTAATAGAATAATGATATCGCCAGGATCTGAGGTTAATCTCTTAACATTCTTTCTGGGAGCAGCACCCATAACGGCACCAATTTCCATACGCTTTGCAACATATCCAGGATGATAAAGTTCCTTTACGAATCCCGTTGCAAGACCAATCTGGTTACCATAGGAAGAATAACCGCTTGCTGCACCACGAACCAGTTTCATCTGTGGAAGCTTACCCTTTAAGGTATCAGCTACTGGAACCGTAGGATCTGCGGCACCTGTAACACGCATTGCCTGGTATACATAGCTTCTACCAGACAGTGGATCACGAATTGCACCACCAAGGCAGGTTGCAGCACCACCAAAAGGCTCGATTTCCGTAGGGTGATTGTGGGTTTCATTCTTAAAGCTAATAAGCCACTCTTCTGTTTCTTTGGTTCCATCTGCTTCTGTAATATCAACAGGAACAACAATGGAGCAGGCATTGATTTCTTCCGACTCTTCAAGATCGGTAAGCATACCATTGGCCTTTAACTTCTTCATTGCCACAAGGGCTAAGTCCATAAGACATACGAACTTATCATCTCTTCCAGCATATAATTCATTTCTGGTATCTAAATAACTCTGGTAGGTTGTCTCAATCGGCGTTCTATAAAAACCATCTGCGAACTCAACATCTTTGAGCTCCGTTGCAAAGGTTGTATGACGGCAGTGATCAGACCAGTAGGTATCTAATACTCTGATTTCTGTCATAGAAGGATTGCGCTTTTCTTCCGTCTCAAAATACTTACGAATATGTAAGAAATCTTTGAAGGTCATTGCAAGGCCTAAGGAATCGTATAAACCTTCTAACTCTGCTTCTGTCATGGTAATAAAACCATCAAAAATCTTTACATCAGCAGGATCTGCGTACTCGGTTACCAACGTCTCCGGCTTTTCCATTCCAACTTCCCTGGAATCTACGGGATTGATGCAATGGCTCTTAATCTTACCAAATTCCTCCTCTGTAAAGGAACCGGAAATCATGTAAACAACTGCGGTTCGAATTACAGGGTTCTCATCCTCTTTTAGGAACTGGATACACTGCATAGCAGAATCGGCTCTCTGGTCATACTGTCCAGGTAAGAACTCTGTACCAAATACTTTTGCATCAGCAGGAATCTCGATGGTCTCTTTATATAAAATATCAACAGGAGGCTCTGCAAAAATACCTCTGCAAGCCTTCTCAAATATCTCATCCGAAATATTCTCTACATCGTAGCGAATAAATACACGAACGCCAGTAACTCCGGTAATTCCCAGATAACCAGCAATTTCTTCCTTTAATTCTTTTGCCTTTACCGCAAAATCAGCTTTCTTCTCGACATACACCCGTTTGACAGTGTCCATGTTTTCTTTCTTCCTCCATAATGGTTATATTCAAAAAAAATAAGTTCAAATTACAATTCGGCCAAAATGGGCCATTCTTTTCTATTGTACCATAGAATCGGAAGGCACAAAAGAGCGCACCACATTCACGATGGCGTCGTCTACATCGGCGCTGCTGACGCTGCCGCTTCGTGACAAAATTTTAAGGCCTTCCATAACATACATAATTTGCTTGGCATCTCTGTGGGGATCAGCGGATAAAAATTCACCCGATTTGTTTCCATCCGTAATGACACGCTGTAAAAATGTGACACCATCGTCGAACTGTGTCTGTACAACGGTCTTGGGAACCTCGCCCCGTTTCGTAGCGCAGTACTCATAAATCGCCATCATGAGACTGCTTTCTCCATGCACAATTTCTTTTTTCAAAACCTTCAAAAATAATAGAAGGAGCTTCAGCTGGTTATCAATGCGCGGGAGGGCGCCGGTAACGGTCTCATCGCTTTTCTTCTGCTCTGCTTCTAAAACGGCTAGAAATAGCTGCTCAATATTTTCAAAGTATAAATACAGACCACCGCGGCTAATCTCGCAAGCGTCCACAATATCTTTCATGGTAACGGTCTTATAGCCCTGTTTTGCAAACACATCTCTGGCAGTCTCTATAATAAACTGTTTCTTTTTTACGGATTTCTCTGTCATCTTATTTCTCCCTATAAAGGCATCGTCCAGTATTCAACCAGTTCCTTTAATTTGGTAACTGCGGCTAAGTAAACGCCATTGTATAATCCCTCGTTCCAAACGGTTCCTTTTCTCTGTCCTTCCAAAATGTATTTTGCAAGCACATCTCCAACGAGAGGAATATCCATAACACCGGCTGTCTGTACAAAACGAATTTCATCCTGCGCCGTACGCAGACGATTCTTAGAAAAGGTATATACATAGTTACGACGCATCAGCTTCGACTTCTGCGCAAGCTTTACAAAAGAAAGCAGAGTTCCATCGTAAACCGGGACCTGCATAGCATGCTCTCCGCTTCCCTCTGGCTTCTGATACATCTGTAAATTCTGTCCGTTCATTTTCATAAGCCAGGGCAGATATTTGCTAAGATTTTGAATATCCTCCCTGTACGTATTAATCATTTCAGAAATACTTTCTTTGTTGCTGTTTGCGATTTCCATAACGTCCCCCTTATAACAACTGTCTGATCAGTTCTGTTGCCTGGTCATACTCAAATTCGTTAATGGCATGTTTTATTTCAATAATCTGTTTACGAATTCCTTCTTCTAGCGGATACGTAAGCAGGTTATCTGCCTTAATGGCTGCCTCTGTCTGTTCCAAAAGATCTAATGAACCTTGCAGGGAATGAAGCATATTACAAAATTCGTTCCAGGTCAGCTCATGGTCTCTAATCTGAATAATCTGGTCACGCAGCATACCACTGTCATTTAACACCACCTTGATATTTTCAAGCAGGAGTTCGTACTGACTAATCATATAGGCGCTGTCTCTCTTTATGACAGAAAGATTTCCATCGCGTCCTGCATATTCCTGTAATCTTGCAAGTTCTGAAAGTTCATCTGCACCAATGCCTGCTGCCAGTCCCTTTAATGCATGCACCTCATATACATATTCTCTGTAATGCTTTCCTTCCAGATAATCCTTTATGCGATACAAATGTCCCTCGCCATCATCGTATATGAATTTTAAAATCTGTAAGTACTTGCCTTTGTCTTTACCATAGTTGGCCAGGCCCTTTTCCACATTGACAGAAGGAATCTTTATTTCCAAACTGTCATAGTCCATATCCACTTCCGGCCTGTCAATATACTTAATAATTTCTGGTGGCAAAAATTTCTTAAGGATAACTTCAACGCTCTCCAAATCGATGGGCTTACTGATGTACTCCTGAAAACCATTTTGCAGGAACATCTCCCTCGCTCCTGTAATAGCATTTGCTGTCATGGCGATGACTTTGATGGCTCTGATTTCCGGATTGCTACTGCTTCGAATCATCTGGGTTGTCTCTATGCCATCCATTTCCGGCATCATCTGGTCCATGAAAATCATATGGTAACGATTCTTTTCAAGTTTTTCGAGACATTCCTTACCACTGCTTGCTGTATCCACGCGAACCTGATACATCGTCAGTATGCCTCTTGCAACCTTAATATTGGTCTGGTTATCATCGACCACCAAAATCTTTGCAAGGGGTGCAATTAGCTGCTTTCGTTCCTCCGAAGCAACAGCAACATCCTCAATGGCTTCGTAATCACCCATATGACTATAATCTGCCACTTCCATATAGAAAGAGAACGTAAATACGGAACCGATACCATAGCTACTCTTTACCTGAATCGTTCCGCCCATGGCTTCAATAAGACGCTTACAAATCGCAAGTCCCAGCCCCGTACCTTCAATGGTTCTATTCTTAATCATGTCGGCACGCTGGAAGGAATCAAAGAGTGTCTCTAAATGCTCCGCCTTGATACCACAGCCGGTATCCTCTACCGTGACTTTAAAGAACGCTCTGTCGCCTTTCACCTTTTTCCAGTCAATGTGCATACGAATATAGCCACGCTTGGTATATTTGGCTGCATTGGTAAGAATATTGGTGAAAACCTGTCTTAAATGGGTAGCATCGCCCTTTAATGCAACCGGCACATCGCTTGGCACATGTACGATGAGTTCGACATTCTTATCCCGCAGGTTCTGGGAAATGATATTGGAAATTTCTTTTACGAGACGTCCTAAATGGAACTCCGTTTCAATCTGCTCAACGCTACCGGCCTCTATCTTACTAAAATCCAGAATACCATTAATAATCGATAACAGAGAATTGCCAGCGGCCTTAATATTCTTTGCATTCTCTTCCACGTTGCTACTGATGTTGTCATGCAGAATAATCTCCGTCATACCGATGATGGCATTCATAGGTGTACGAATCTCGTGGCTCATGTTGGCAAGGAATAATGACTTGGCTTCATTGGCCTTCTCTGCCTCATCTTTCAGCTCTGTCAGACGTTTTGTAGTTTCGTATTCTTCTGTCTTATCGTGCAGCCAGATAATGTTCCCCAGTTTTTTCTTGCCATAGGGTTCCACCGAAACCTGCAACAACCGACCATGCTCTAGCAGATTCTGCTTATCATTCTCTTGAAAAGTCCGTAGCAATTCTTTTGCCTTATGCTCATCTGTAAGTTCAGGAAAATATTCTTTGGCTTTGTCGTTCGCCAGCAACATCTTTCCGGTAGCAGAAAAAACAGCAAAACCATCCTGGGTAGAATCAATAATACTGTCTTTCGCTTTTCTTACTGGATCCGCATGTTTGAATTGAAAAACCAAAATAAAAATAATTGCCAGCAACGTGGCAACTACCAGAATATATAAGATTAAAAATGATGTTTCAAGCATAGAATAATTATACCACAAAAAAAGACGCATGTGTCAAAAACACATACGTCCTAGCGCAGGGGCGGAAGGAGTCGAACCCTCTTCGACGGTTTTGGAGACCGATGTTAGACCGTTTAACTACGCCCCTATATATCGCAACATGCGACTTTGCTATAATACCATTTTTTAAGGGAAGTGGCAAGGGTTTTTCATTGTTTTTTGTTTTTTCTTATGTTAACATAGAAACAACTATGGCAACGTGTCATATTCTTGTATGAGGAGGTTGAATCATGACATTTGAAGAACTCTTAACCTATGCACTTGATACCCACTGCTCTGATATCCATATCACAGTAGGAACCCATCTTGCCCTTCGTCGTCACGGTACCTTAATGTTCCTTGACAACGAGCTTTCCATGCCTGAGTGCCGTGCGCTTATTGATGAGCTGATGACACCTGAGCAGATTCAGAAAGCAGACGCAGGTCAGGATCTTGACTTCGCTCGTTTCTGCTTAAATGGTCGTGTGCGTATTCGTGTCAATATTTTCCACCAGCGTAATAACTTAGCTGCTACCGTTCGTATCTTAAATGAGACCATTCCTTCTATTGAGGAATTAAAGCTTCCTGACGTTATCAATGATTTCGCAACACTTCCCAGAGGTCTTGTACTCATTACCGGTCCTACTGGTTCTGGTAAGACCACTACTCTGGCAGCCTTAATTGATAAGATTAACCGTACCAGACTTTGCCACATTATGACTCTGGAAGATCCTATCGAGTACATCTACAACCACCACTTAGCACTGATTCACCAGCGTGAGCTTGGTACTGACGTTAAGGATTATGCTGCTGGTCTTCGTTCCGCACTTCGTGAAGACCCTGATATCATCCTTGTTGGTGAAATGCGTGACTACGAAACCATTCGTGCAGCTATTACCGCAGCTGAAACGGGACACTTAGTATTCTCCACCTTACATACCACTGGTGCAGCACAGACCATCGATCGTATCATCGACGGATGCCCTATGGAAGGAAGAGATCAGCTTCGTATTCAGCTTTCCACCATTCTTTATGGTGTTGTTTCTCAGCAGCTCATTCCTACCGCTGATGGCAATGGTCGAGTTGTAGCAACCGAAACCATGATTATGAACCCTGCAATCGGTAACCAGATTCGTGAAAATAAGACCGCACAGATTGCTTCTACCATGCAGGCTAATGCAGCAATGGGTATGCACACCTTAAATGCAGATCTTAAGAGACTCATCATGAACGGCGTTATCGACAGAAGTATGGCTATGACCTACAGTAACGATCGTGATGGACTTATGAAGATGATTTAAGATTTTGTTCACTTAAAAAGGTCACCTCAGGTGACCTTTTTTTATTCTTCTTCGGAAAGTTTCTCCCACTCTTCCATATAGGCATCATTCTGGGCATTTATCGCATCAATTTCTTTTTGAATTTCTGCGAGTTTTCCATAGTCCGTAGCATTCGCAACCAAAGCCTCATTTAGCGTCGCAAGTTTCTCTTCTCCCTGCTCAATGAGTTCTTCCAGTTTAGCAATTCTGCGTTCTCTTTTGGCTCTTTCTTTTCCGGGATTGTTATAATTTTTCTGTGCATCTGGCTTTTTCGTCTTTTCAGTGGTATCTTCGGCCGGTGCGTGGAGACGAAGGGCGTCATCGCCTTTTTTCGCTTTCTCTCCGCTTCCATAATGCATTTCATACTCGGTATAGTTGAAGGGATAATACTGTACCCCTTCTTCCGTGAAAACCAAGAGAGAATCTGCTATTTCTCTTACAAAATATCGATCATGCGATACGAAGAGCACCGTTCCTTCATAATTCTTTAATAAGGACTCCAAGGCTTCCTTTCCCACAATATCCATATGGTTTGTAGGCTCATCTAACAGAAGATAGTTCGGTCTTGCCTCAAAGATTTTGGCTAGTGCCAGTCGTACCTTTTCCCCTCCGGAGAGATTATTAACCTGCTTGAATACATCATCTCCACGGAACAGGAATCCACCAAGGATATTACGCACCTGCGTTTCTGTCATGGTAGGATATTCATCCCAGAATTCATCGATAACCTTTTTGTCACTCTCATAGCGGGCCATCTGCTGGTCGAAGTATCCGATTTCCACATTATAACCGAAGGAAAACGTTCCGCCATGTTTCTTGATAGCACTCACAAGTGTCTTTAAGAAGGTCGATTTACCTAGTCCGTTCCCACCAATGATTGCAATCTTCTGTCCCTTCTTTTGTTCAAAGTTCACCTTTGCCAAAGGGGTGTCATAACCAACCACCAGATTCTGCACAGATAAAACATCATTCCCGCTTTCTTTTTCAGGAACCAGACTACTGAAGAACGCCCTGTCATCAAAAGTTTCCGGCTTCTCAATCTTTTCCATGTGTTCGATTGCCTTGAGCTTACTTCTCGTCATGGCAACCTTTGTCGGCGTATTCTTGAACCGCTCCACCAAATCTAATAATCTGGCAATTTCCTTCTGCTGGGCTTCATAAGCTTTGAGCTGCTGTTCATAGTCCTGCTTTTTCCGCGCCATGAACTGGGTATAGTTACCTACGTAACGCTTCATATGGCCACGTTCTATTTCATAAACCACATCCACCACGCGGTCTAAAAAGAGTCGGTCGTGACTCACCAGAATTACCGCTCTCGGGTATTCCTTTAAGTATCCTTCTAACCAGGATATGGTAGAAATATCCAAATGGTTGGTAGGCTCATCTAAAAGCAGGATATCTGGCTTTGATAAAAGCAGTTTTACAAAAGCAATTTTGGTTCTCTGTCCACCCGAAAATGCGGTAAGTGGCTTCGCCTCGTCTTCCGGAGTAAAACCAAATCGTTCTACAATTAAGGCATAATCCTTCTCATATCGGTACCCACCTAAATAGGTAAAGCGCTCTTCCAGTGCGGAATACTCTGCCACTTCCTCCTCTTTCGCTGTTTTTTCGATAGACGAAAGGAGCTGTTCCATACGCGCTTTCATTTCAAGAATTGGCTGAAAGACTTTGTGAAGTTCTTCGCCTAAGGTAATATGCTCGTCCTCAAAAGTCATCTGCTTTAAACAGCCTATGGTTACGCCTCCTGTCTTCGCAACAGAGGAAGCACATCCATCAGACTTTGTGAGTGGAATCTCTCCCAGAATCAGATTTAGTAACGTCGATTTTCCGCAGCCATTTCTCCCAATGACGGCAATCTTCTCCGTATTACGGACTTCAAAGTTAATGTTATTTAGTACCACCTTATCCCCAAAGGATACGGTGCCATTTGTAATCTGTAAAAGCATATACGAACCTTTTATTTCATAAAAAATGGGCAAAAACATAAACTGTTTTTGCCCCAAACATTCTCATCATACAATTATGCGCGATAAATCTCCGCATTGATACTGTCTGAACCATCCTGATGATTAAACTTCACGGGTGGAATTGCAATGTTCATACCAACCATGGAAGATACGGCTCTAATCTTCTCATTCACTGCCATCATAATGTTAGGCATATAGTATGTCTTAATCATCTCATCTAAGTTGTCTACAAAGGTGCTTACCTGTACTGCAGTAACAGTCTCAACCACAAAATTAATGGTCTCTGCCTCATCCTTTGCTTCAAACTTAATTCCAACAACTGCCATAGTAGGCTGTGCAGGATTCAGCTTTACTGCTGCATTGCTGCGAACCTGAATCTTCATAGCCTCGCCAGGCTTTCCCTGGAACTTGTTCTCATAACTCATAGAACGAATATCCGTAGGACGTATCGTTACATCTACCTTTTTCATAAATCTCTCCTTTTTCTGTTACGCTTCTTAAACACTACCCTGCTGCTTCTTAATAATAAACAAGTCAGCAATCGCTTTTGCAAGTTTTAAGGGATATGCCTGTACCATATCTGCAACCATTAAATCACCAACACGCATCTGGAAGTCTATCTGGATAAACTTCTCTTCACCTGGAATTTCAAATGCAATATATTCCCCGGCACTCATGGTGGTCGCATTCGGGGTAGAAATATCTACCAGATGGTCTAACATCGTACTCATAGCGGTAGCCGAAGCTCCCATCATCTGGTTCATTGCTTCCGAGATGGCACTAAGATGCATCTCCGAGAACTCCATCTGGGTCATCATGCCATGACCATCACTACCCATCATCAAGTCTGCAATCATCTTTACATCATTTTCCTTCAAAAAGAAAATACTGTATCCCTGCAAACCTTTTACATAATCTACTCGAACCACAACGCTGTCTTCTTTGTGGTTACGAACAAACTCGTCTTTATTTTTAATTGCTACATTCGGAACAGAAATATCAATCTCCCTGTTCACAATAACACTCATCGCGGTAGCGGCGTTTCCCATACTAATGTTGGACACTTCGCCAATCGCGGATATTTCCATATCATTAAACGTAATCTCTGCCATAATACTCTCTAACTCGTACCCTTCATTCGGCTATACATAGTGTGTAAAATTTTACACCACTTACTGCAAAAAAGCAAACTGTGTCCCCACTTAATCTACTTCTTCTGCTTCTCTATATTTCGCCAGATCCAGCACATATACCGCTTCATTTCCTGCCATTTTGCCGCTATCCACAAAGCCTGCCTTCTCATAAATATGTTTCGCTCTTATATTTTCTGGATTCATACGAATATAAAGACTTTCACACTCTTCTAATTCCATAATTTCTTCGATGGCAAGGCCGAGCACAATGCTACCAAATCCTTTGCCCTGGTGGCGTACATCAATCATCAGCCTGGCTAACTCATAAAAGTCATACTCTTCACAATAGCCATACATGACAAAACCCATGGGGCGATGTCCGCAGTATGCTACTCTGACCGTCCATGTATCTTCAAAAAAAGCCTGACATATGGACAGCGCATTCCCTGGTACAAATTTTTCGCAAACCTTGGGAAGATGATCTTCCTCTGTGGTAAGCATGGCAACTTCTCGCCAGTTCTGTTCATCAATATCTTCCAGTGTGACGCGTACGTCCATAGTTTCCCCCGCTGCTTTTGTTTCTGTCTTCTTTCGAAGACTTCGTAATTTTTTAATTAGTCTCATATTTACTTCTGCTTACGAATAATATGTCCAATGATATTTAAGAAGATTCCCCCTGCAAGAATCGACGCTGCCACAATGATATTCGTCTTCATAAGGCCGCCAAAATAGTCCCCCAGGCCTTCTGATACCCACGAACCAACGCTTTTTACGGCTGCAAGGATGGCAACCACTAAGAACCAAAGTCCGCCGGTTACCGTAAAGGTGACTCCCAAATAGATAAATGCGTAATCTGCATACCGGCTAAAGACGCATAGAATTAAAATGAGAAGTAATGCCGTAAGGGCTACACAGCAGTAATACTTTACATTAGACATAGAAAATCCAATTAACAAAGCATATCCCTGGAAAACAGGTTCATCTGCTTCGGCCTCGATATTATTCTCAAAATCCTCCATAAGTTCTTCATTCGCCGCATTCAGTTCTTCTTCTAAACGATCAAAGTCTTCATCGGTGATTTCTCTTCCAGACGCTGCAGCGATTTCTTCCTGGTGGTCTTCAAAATAATCCATCCACATTTCTACATCCACCGCAGTACCTTCGCCGGTTGCAGAATAAGCAATCAGATTACTGATGGTTTCATAATACATATCTTCCATCTCGTCTTCATCTGCTGCCGCCACATCAATCCCTAAGGTGTCACTCACTTCTGCCATCATTTTGTCCGTAGCATCATCATATACCTGGCTGGCAAAAGAGCCGCTAAAAGCACTCTTAATAAAGTTCTTCAAACCATCGCCAGAAAGAAGACGGCGAACACAGGATAAGGTTATCGTCATCATAATACTAATCACTAGCAATATACAGAGAATCACACCGATAAGCTTTCTGCCAAAGGATGCCTTCTTTTTAACAGTCGGCTGCACCTTCGTAGCTTCTGTTTTTTCTTCTAACATCTTCTTTTCAGGTTCCGGCTTTTGCGGCGTCTCTTCCTCTTTTTTTTCAAGAAGAGGGGTCTCTGTTTCCACCACCTGCTTCCCACTATTTATATCCGCTGCCTTCACTTCCACTTTCATTTCTACAAGGGGAGAAAGCACTTCTTCGTTGTCTCTATTTTCCATACGAATACTCCTATTTTTTTCTTCTACTCTATTTTACGAAATGCCCTCTGTTTTTTCAATTTTTTTCCTTTCGCGCAATGCATTTTTCCTTGAATTTTAAGCAGATTTTCTTTACAATTAAAGATAGCAATCACGTGAAGAAAGGCGGCTTGCAACCCCTTTTCTAAAACTTAAAAAAGAAAAAAAGGAGACTAAGAAATGAGAACAAAACTTGGTATTTCTGCTGGCTTACTGGCAGCCATTATGTACTGGTGCGGATTCTTCAATGGTATGATTCCCTTAATCCTCATCGCAGGCTACGTATTCCTCAAAGAGGAGAATGACTACTTAAAGCGTACCGCCTTAAAAGCAATCGTATTTATGCTTGGCTTTGCTTTAATCAAAGAGTTCTGCCTCATCATTCCTGTCATCATCGGTGATATTATGGATCTTGTTAGAACTTATGCAAAAGAGATTAAGTTCAACATGAGCATGGTTACCCAGCCTTTCTACTTCATTCGCGATATCATTGACTGGATTCAGATTATCTTCTTCGTATCCATTGGATTCCTTAGCTTAAAGTTCAAGGATATTCCTTTCGGACCACTTGATAAGCTGGTTGATAACAACATTATCCACCAATAAATATACGAAAGGCTTCACCTTCGGGTGAAGCCTTTTTTTAATCCAAAAGGGGACAGGTGCAAAATAACCAATTGGGGACTGTCCCCTTTTGGTCCTTTTGGTCTATTTTTTGCTTATATACTTCGCGTTAACATATTTTGTAGCTCTTGCCTGGCCGAGTTTTATTACCGATCCCGTTTTAACCATTTTACCAAGCACAGATTCGACAGTTGTCGGACTGACATCTTGCAGAATGTCACATACTTCAGATTTCGACACAGGTAGAACACTATTCAATACAGTTTGTTCTATTCTTTCTGTTTTAGTAAGCCTTTTACCGTTTACAGTTGAAAAACGCTTATCCAACTCCTTATAGCATTTATAAAGAGTAGATAGAAAATTTTTCATAAATACAAAATACGAATTTTCATTTGTATGCCAGCCTTTAGAAGAATCCCGTAAAGAGTCGTAATAATAATCTTTCGCTTCATTTATCTGTTCTTCAAATGAAACATATTTTCCAACATCATATCCACTTTTATACAGCAAAAGCAAGGACAACAGTCTGGAAATGCGACCATTACCATCCGTGAATGGGTGAATACATAAAAAATCAAGAATCACGCAAGGTATTAAAAGTAACTTATTTACTTTAGGATTATCTCTTGCTTCTATATAAGCTAAAATTAATTGATTTATTGCTTCTTTTGTTTCTCCAGCAGGAATAGGGGTAAATCTAACCTTTCGTCTCCCACTCTCATCGATTTCCAAAATTAAATTATCTTCAACTTTAAATTGACCAGATAACTCATATCCCGCAGTGCTCGTCATAACTTCATGAAGATGCAGAATCATATTTTCGGACATAGACATCTGCTTATGAGAAGTATGTATTTCATCTAACGCATCTCTATACCCTGCAATCTCACGTTCACTGTGATTCAGTGGCGCACTATTGCCATCTACAATTTCTTTAATACGTGCATCTGTAGTTACAATTCCTTCAATAGCATTTGAGCCCTTTACAGATTGGACTCTTGCTATTTTTTCTAATTCTGTATATATAATCATATTCTTTTCTTTACGTGTTCCTGATATAGCATTAAATGCTGCAATAGTAGATGTTAAATTAACTATTTCTGCAGGTAGTAAACCATTATCTAAAAAAGAATAGTCAAAAATATGCATATCAAGCCTCCATGTATCTGCATATATAATATCAAATAATGTGCAGATTATCAATTTGTATCTGCATATTAAGTCTCCATTTATATGCAGATAACCAATTGGGGACTGTCCCGTTTTGTTGTTGACCATTTGTACCGGGTACATTTAACCAAAAAGGGACAGGTGCAAAATGGCTCGCACCTGTCCCCAAATGGGCTAATGGGCTAGTTTTCCATACGCTTCGCTTCTTCAATGGCTTCAAGAACCTTCGCCGCCTTAGGAAGATGTTTAAATGTTATTCCATTTACTATTAACGCTCTGCTTCCAACCAACGCATAACTCTGTACTGTGTTTATTGGAAATTGAAAGGTTTTGCCTGCAACTCCCCATTTTGCCCTAAAATATTTATTTGTTACCGTTACATGCTTTGTTAGATAACATACCAGTTCTCTGATAAAGGGAGCAAGCGGAGCAAGGGCAAAGAATATGCCCCCAAAACCACAGCCTGAAATTCCCCATATAGCTACCACCACTGATGCAATCCCCCAGATGATTACTCCCGCAAGATAATCACCAAGATGAGTTACCTTAATTAACACCTTCTCTTCCATAACGAATCTCCTTTTATTTTCATAAAAAAATTAGTGCTGTGGGCACTGTCAAGAGGCCGCAGCACTTGATATGCAGTATATCAAGGCGTGTTTCTTACTTTTCTCACAAACTTTTTACCTTATAAAAAGAGGCGTTCTTCGCGCCTCCTGTACGTTTTGCTATTTTTGACCATTACAAAATAACCAATTGGGGACTGTCCCCTTTTGTTGTTGACCATTTGTACCGGGTACATCGGATCCAAATTAACCAAAAAGGGACAGGTGCAAGCCATTTTGCACCTGTCCCCAAATGGTTATTTAATCTTTCCGCCAGCTATCTCATATACGGTATCACAGTTCTCTATGGTCGAAAGCCTGTGCGCAATAATCAGTAGCGTCTTTTCTCCCTTCAAATGGTTAATAGCATCCATAACTGCCGTTTCTGTCTCTGTATCTAACGCTGAGGTAGCCTCATCGAATACGAGAAATGCAGGCTTATGGTAGAGCGCTCTTGCGATACCAATACGCTGTCTCTGTCCTCCAGATAACCGCACACCGCGTTCTCCCACCCTGGTATCCAGTCCCTCTGGTAGTTCCTTTATGAACTCATAAATCTGCGCCTTCTTTAAGGCTTCTATCACGTCTTCTTCCTTTATCGAAGCCGGCGGTTCACCAAAGGCTACATTCCCGCGAATGCTATCGTCGGTTAAATAAATATTCTGTGGCACATACCCAATCTGCTTTTGCCAACCACGAAGATTCTTCTGAATTGGAACCCCATCTACCTTTATGACGCCAGCAGTCGGCGTTAATAGTCCCATAATGATATCGGCGAGCGTTGTCTTTCCTTCCCCAGAAGGTCCCACTAACGCCACGGCGGCGCCTCTTGGTATCGATAAGGCACCCTGTTCAAATATTTTTTTATCACTCCCCTGATAGGAAAATACCAAATCCCGTACTTCAATTTTATCCTGGAACGGGCAAGATATAACTGCCTCCTCTTCCGCTTTTTTTTCCACCAACTGTCCAGAAAGTTCTTCATATACATGGTGTACAGATGGCTTAAAAAATGTAAAATCTGCAATAAAGGAATTCATCTTTCCGATAGAAGGAAGAAGACGAAACGCAGCTACTGCAAAAGTTGCAAGCACAGGAATCATCTGTGTCATGTCCTCTCCAGAAAGAGCATGCAAAATGAAAAGTCCAGCCACCCCTATAATACATACTGTTTCTGCCAAAAGTCTGGGAACATTCAGTGCCATCTGCTGTCCTTCATTGGCTTTTGCATAAAGTGCTGCACTTTTCCCATAAGCATCTTCAAAATACGTTTCTTTTCCAAGGAGTTTTACTTCTTTAATTCCCCCCATGGACTGCATAATCCATTGGTTCATCTCCCCACTACTCTGCTGGTTCCATAGTCCATATTTTTTCGCCCTCTTTTTAGCAAAAATCAGATATCCACCGCAAACAAGTAGTAATAGTCCGCCCACAAGGAGAGAGGTTTTTAAACTCGTAAGTAACAGATAGACTCCTAACAGAAAGCAGACAAAAAGTTCGCTGATAAACTGCAATATACTCTTTAATGCCTGATAGCAGCCTAAACTATCGCTACGAATGGACCGCTGGATGATACCCATGTTTCTTTGCGTATGAAGTTCATAGTTTTCCCTAAGATAGCCCGATAAAAGTCGCACGGAAAGATCCTTGTATCCGTGATAAATGAAACGAAATACTATTTTGTTCATCAGGTACAGATACAAATTCTTTATGAGATACACGATAATAACTAAAAGCGACATCGCGATAACAGGAGATACCAAAGAAGTGAAACCATGTCTTTTTAAAAAGAGTAATACACTGCTGTCGCTGTTTTGTATCAGAATATTCATGAGTGGCATAATCAGGGTAACACCCAATAGTTCCAAGGCACTTCCCACAATCATCATTACCACAAGTCCAAATATCTTTTTCTTTTCTTTTAGAGTCAGAATGTATTTATATTCCTGTTTTATTTTTTTCATATCGTGTTATTGTAAATATTTTTCCCTAAATTCTTCTGGCGTGAAATATACTCTTTTTATCTCTTCCGAGAAAATACCTGCTGTCGTTGAAAACCCACAAAGAATACGGGTCGGTTCTAACGCAATTCCCTGCCATAATTCTGCCGGATAAGAGGATTTCAAAATGCGTGCCTGCGGAAAAATCGTTTCATAAGAAGCTTTATCCCGTGGATGCACCTTAATAACCAGCTTGCCCTCGGCATATTCTTCTGCCATTCGCTTATATACCTCCAGCTGTTTCTCATAGGAGGGAACATATTGAATCTGGTATAACGGCTGCGTTAGTAAAATCGTAAAGTCCGTCGCTTTTAGTTCTTTTTCTAACGCAATTAATTCCTCCGCGCCAAAAATATGGATTAGTTTTTCCCATTGGCTGCGGGTTACGCATTTTAACATTTTATCCTTGTTCTTAACACGAATCGGACACTGCTTTATCCATCTAAACTCTGCAGCCTTACGATGCATCTCTATGCTTCTTATAAGGGGAGACTGCCCCATGGACAGGCTGCGACTATGCCATATATAATCAACAGCCTCGCTTTCCCTGGTTCGATTCTCAATGGACAACACTTCTCCGCGTAAAGAAAAAGCATCTCTGCCATCTTCCAGCAGATGAAAAGGTTTCTCAATCACTTCCAAATAATAGCCCACGATGCAAACTTCGCAGAACATGTGGATCCGATATTTTTTCAAACATGCAAGTACCGGAAATTTGCTTTCCATATACTGTTTTTTTAGTTTCCTACGAATAACGAAGAAGCGTTTGCAATACTCCATATAATGCATAAGATCTTCTTCTCTTTCGTGAATGCAAAGAATTTCAGAAAACAGATGTAGCTCTTCTAGCAGGGGAACCAGACGTTTCGTATCCATATTCTTATCAGAAAGAAGTAATGCCGGCCGCTTTCCGCTCTGCATAGCCTTTATTATGGTAATTAACAAATGATACGGCGTATCACAAAAATACAAATCCCGGGCAGGGTTCTTTATATCCTGCAAGTGCATTTTTCTACGGTAGACAATCGGAAATAATTTTTGACAAAAGGCATCCCGAAGTTTATACGCCTTACTCTTCTTTTCTGGTTGGCTGGCCGCTTGCAGGACAACATTTCTATACCACTTTGGTTCCTTGACCATCATGTATAAGAAAAACAAAATCGGCCGAGCCTTAAATAGTTTATAGCGAACTGGAAGCTTCACATCCTTGTTCTGCTGTAATACCTGCTTAAACTTCTTATGTATGGCATTCTGAATCGGTTTTTGTCCAATCGAAAAACCACACTGGAAGAAAAACATCGCCATAAATTCAGAGAATTCTTCTACAGCATAATATTTTCCAACGGCATCCTTCTGGTTTTCAAAAAATGTGATTTCTCTTCGAAGGGCATGATACCAGTCTTTGTAACTTTTTTTATTACGCACATGGCAAATACTGCCTGACCGCTGCACATATCCATATAGTGGAAGGCTGCAATAGGCTATTCTCTCCGCCTGCTGCAAAAAACGATAGTAGCTATCAATATCCTCGTGAAGGATTCCCTCGGTAAACAAGGTGTTTGCAAAGATACGCTTCTTATACAGTTTATTCCATGCCATCTGGTGCACCTGTTCTCTATGCGCAAGTGCTTCATGGAAAGAAAAGACCTGTTCCTCTTCCTTCTCTGTAATGGTAAAACTGCTCTGGCTCGTCAATTGCAGGTAGCCACAGCAAGCAATGTCTGCCTGATACTTTTCACATACTGTCAAAAGTTTTTCCAGATATAACGCATGAACATAGTCATCTCCATCTACGAAAACGATATATTCTCCTTTGGCAAGCTTAATTCCTGCATTCCTGGCAGAAGATAATCCTCCATTTTGTTTATGAATAACCCGAATGCATGCGTTCTCCTTTTCTAGAGCATCACAGATTTGTCCACTCTCATCCGTTGAACCATCATCCACCAACAGGATTTCATAATTTTTATAGGTCTGTCGTAAAACAGACTGTACACAAGCTTTAATGTGGGGTGCAATGTTGTATACGGGAATAATCACACTAATCACGTTCCTGTACCTCCCTAAACTGCTTCATAATCTGCTCTGCGGAGTGTTGCCAGGTAAAACGCTGTAATTGCGTCCTGGCATTTGTAAGGAGTGTCTCCCTCTGCGCATCTGAATAAGCAATCAGCTCCTGCATTTTTTCGCATAAAACCTGCGCATCGGTTGCCTTTTCAATATAAAGAGCGCCCTCCCCACCAACTTCTGGAAGCGAAGAATTTCGCGCCGTAATCACTGGTGCTTTGTAGGCAAAGGCTTCTAGTACTGGAATTCCAAATCCCTCGAATAAAGAAGGATAAAGAACAGCTGTCGTATGCCTGTACAAATAGTCTTTCTCCTCACTGGTAATATAACCCGGCATGATAATATCCTGCGCGTAAGGACTGCTCTTTGCTGCCACATAAATCTCTGCGCAGTTCCACCCCTTTTTACCAGCAAGTACTAACAAATATGGCTTACTTTCTTTTGCCCTAAATACCTCAAAGGCTTTTATAATGGTCAAAATATTCTTTCTGGGTTCAATGGTACTGATGAATAAGAAGTAGGGGAGTTCTTCCGGTAAGAATGCAGGTCTTGCAGACGCACTATCTTCCGGTACCTGTTCTACGCCGCCCGGATATACAATTCCAATTTTATCCGCAGGAACATTTAGTGTATTTACCAAATCCTCCTTCGTTGACTGCGAAATCGTTAATACCTTTCTCGCCCGCTTTATCGCTTTTTTTGCCCCTACTCGAACCCGGATAAAATTACTTTTTTCTGCCACCTCCGGAAAATGCCACATCGCAAGATCATGAATGGTAACAAAAAAGGCCGTCTTACACCTGCCCATAACTTTGGGCAATGTAAAATTCGGTCCCCAGTAGATGTCAAACTGTTCTTTTTTTAGAATTTTAGGCAATTCAAGAAGTGCCCATATTTTGCCTCTTTCAGAGATTTTACCCTGCGTCATAAAATGCCAGTTCTCGGGAAAAGTATGCGCCATAGAAAATGGTCTGGGCGCTAACACATAATAAGAATGCTCTGGATAATAAAGGGACAAGGCCACCATGGTCTCGTACAAATAGGTGCTGACACCCGTATATTTCCCTTTTTCCCAGGAAAGGCTCCTGGCATCAATGGCTATACGCATGGCCTATCCAATGTACCCCTTTGCTTTTCTAATAGCCTTGATTGTCTGATCTGCAACACGTTTAAAACTATATTCCCGTGCAATCTCCTGTCCTCTTTGAATCACGTCTTCTCTTTCTTTCCCGGCTAACCCACAAAGTCTAAGTAAGCCCTTTCTCATTCCATCTTTTTCTTTGAGTGGGAAATAAAGCGGAGCATCCCGAAGAACCTCTTTTAATGCCTCTGCATCAGAAGAAAGCACCGGAACGCCACAGGCCATTGCCTCTACCGGCGGGATTCCAAAACCTTCATAAATGGAAGGAAATACAAAGCCAACGGCGCCGCCGTATAAAGCAGGTAAATCTTCTTCATCAACAAATCCAGTAATATATATTTTTTCTCTGGTACGTTTTGAAATACCATTTAGGAAGTCTAGCATTCGCCAGCCTTTACGTCCTGCAAGAACGAGAGCGGGCATTTTATGTCCTTCCTGCACTAACGCGTCATATTCAAGAATCAGCTGTTTTAAATTCTTTCGAGGTTCAAGCGTTGATAGAGAGAAAATGTATTCTTCTGGAATACGATATTTTTTTCTGGCCTTTTCGATGACACGCTCATTTTTTCTATAAAAAATATAACGGTCGTCAATTCCGCAGGAAACATTTGCTACCTCAGGATTTTTTAAGGGTAGTCTATGAATAATGCGTTTTCTGGAAAATTCAGAAATGGTCAGTACCTGTTTCGCTGTTGCCGCTTCATGCAGTCTGGATACCACATAATACATTCTTTGGAAGAAACGCATTGTGGATGGCACATCAAAGCATGCTACATCATGAATCACTGTAAAACAATTCTTCTTTCGAAGTAAGACTGGCATCGGAAAAGCAGGAAATAGATACGCGTCTGCTTTTATTTTACACAGTGCCTGAAAAAGGGTTACCTGGTTAAATAAGACCTTGGACCCACAGTCTGGAAGCACCACCACGCGAACTCTGGGATGCTTTTCATACACCCAAAAGAAAGGATGCACACGCCCCTTAAACAAAAGAATACAATTTACTTTATTTTCTCTAATAAGTGTCTCCGCTAAGGTCGCTCCATAGCGTTCTACGCCAGAAAAATGATCTGCCAGAGAAGTTAAATCAATACATATCTTCATTTTCTTATCTACACCTTCCTACCCCTATTTTACGCTGGCCTTTACCGCATCTAATGCCTCCGTAAAAGTCGTTACATTCACGGCACCAAAGGTAGGTGTCCTATATACAGGAACATCTGCTCCATACACCGTAAAATAGGTGTAATTCTTCGTACAGGAAATCCCCGTCGTGACGCCCTCAAATACAACTTCCATATTACTTCCGTCGGTGCGAATTCTCTTTAACGCATAACCATTCTTATCACAGTTCTGGAAATAAATCATATCTCCTAGCATATTATAAGAATCGATTCTTTCTGCTACGATGGTGGTAATGGTTCCATCGGAAAGCCGGCAGGATTTCAGTTTATAGTCATCCGTGATATCAATGTAGTAAACAACACCGCCACTCACAATCGGCAAATACACATTCTGCGGAAGAACCTTTCTTGGAACACCCGACAGGGTATCTAATGCATATAAATGGTGGTCTTCTTTAATCCCGCCATAATAAATCGTTTGTCCCTCAGCTGCGCCAAGTACAATATGTTCTTCCAGAACGCTCTGCGCATCTCCGCCATTAATGGAAATCTTCTGAACAGATACTTCCGCATTGTCTTTGTGATCTGTTTCACCAAAATACGTATAATAAAGCTCGCTACCAAGAAGCATCACGCCATCCGATGTTCCGTGCACCAAAATGGTGTCATTCTTACCGTTTATGGATGCCCGATATATTCCGCGTCCACCACGTACGTAGCCGAGTCCTGCACCGGAACTGGTCTCTGCTGTATAGTAATATATATAATCCCCAGCAGCATTGATGTGGGTGATATTGCCTTCTGCCACCTTTTTCATGCTGCCATCATTTCCCCAGAAATATAGGGCGCCCCCATCGTATGCATTGGAAAAGAATACCCCTGTATCTGTCTCGCAAAACAAACCACCGTTATACAGATTGCCTGGAGTATTGCCTAACATTCCCGGTGCATTCTCTGGAATTACACTTAACTTCGTGACCACTCGCCTTACCACCACAAGTCCCACGATAATCAGCACAATAATGATAAAAGGAAGAATCTTTTTAAATTTCATACGGTCTCCTTATAACCCTTAACACCCTTTCTATGCTTTCACATGGTGCTCTTTTACTTCCTGCAACATCTGCTTAACACGCTTTCCAGTAATGGGATGACGCAGGTCTGGTGCCAATTCGCATAAAGGTTTTAAGACAAAGTCTCTGTTCTCCATGTCCACATGTGGAATGGTTAATACTGCATTTTGCATCACCAAATCATCATAGAATAAGATATCGAGGTCCAGTGTTCTAGGGCCCCAGTGCGTTGTCCGCACTCTGCCAAAGGTCTTTTCAAGTTCATGCAGGGTATCTAATAATTCCATAGGTTCTAAATAGGTCTCTATTTCCAGTACGCCATTGATAAAGTCGTCCTGCTCCACGCCCCCATAAGGGGTGGTCTTTATCAGTTCAGAAACGCCCTGCACAACCGTGTCATTTCTGTACTTTAACCGCTCAATGGCACTCAGAATCTGGCTTTCCGCATCGCCCTGATTCGCACCAAGCGCAATAAAAACCCGATGTCTCTGTCTTCTTAATTTTACAGACACACAGCCGAACTTCTGACTAAGAGGAGCTTCTGGTTTTTTAATTTCCAGTTCCAAGCCCTGTACCTGCGGAAACGTATTCAAAATCGTCGTACATAAATTCTCCGCAGCCGCCTCTATCAGATCATAGATCTTCGCCTGCATTTGATTACAGATAAGATCTGCAACATCTGCATAACTTACAGACTCCGTAAGAAGGTCCTTCTGCCCTGCCTTTTGCAGAGATAAAAAAAGGTGGCAAGAAACAAGAAATTTCTGCCCCTTCTCTTTTTCAAAATCAAATACGCCGTGATATGCAAATACTTCTAAATCTTCAATAAATATCTCGTCCATTTCTCATCCTATCTGTGAATCATCTGGAAGAACTGGTCCTTCAAATCTTTATCTTCAAGAAATACACCTCTGGCTGCCATCGTGACAGTCTGGCTTCCCGGCTTCTTAACACCACGCATCGTCATACACATATGCTCTGCTTCCAGCACTACCATAGCACCCTTTGGTCCTAAATATTCCATAAGCGCATCTGCAATCTGTTCCGTAAGCTGTTCCTGAATCTGGGGACGTTTTGCATACACTTCCACCGTTCTGGCAAGCTTACTAATCCCTACTACTTTCCCGTTCGGAACATAAGCCACATGTGCCTTACCATAAAAAGGAAGCAGATGGTGTTCGCACATAGAATAAAATACAATATCCTTTTCTACCACCATCTCCCTGGCATCCGAAGAAAAGGTCTTTGACAGAGGAATTTCTGCCGTCTGTCCCAGACCACCGAAAATCTCTTCATACATACGAGCAATACGATCTGGTGTCTCTAAGAGCCCTTCTCGTTTTGTGTCCTCGCCAATGCCTTCTAATATTAACTGTACACCCTGCTTAATCTTATCCTGATCCATCACGTTCTTCTTTCGGAATATATTACTACTATTTTACTTGTTTTCTTCGACTTTGTCATTTTGGTTTTCCCCAGGTATCACGGGCGCCTCTTGCTTCTTTCGAAAACCATACTGCACAAACAACATAAGGATGCCAAAGATAATCAGTCCCATGCTAATCCACTGGGAGGTAGAAAAACCTTTAAAGCTTCCTCTAATAGAATCATAGCGATAATTCTCCAAGGTAAAGCGAACAATCGCGTAAGCAATCAGATAGAAAGAGACCGTCGGTGCATTTTTACCTTTTCGGTCAATTGCTATCATGATGAGCGAAATGACGAGAAGACAGACAGATTCCACGAGCTGTACCGGAAACAAAGGAATACCTGCCGGCGCTCCACCACCGATCTCGTTCTCCGGAAATATGACTGCGATATGCCCATCATAAGGAATTCCGTAGCAGCATCCCGCCAAAAAACAACCCACGCGGCCAAAAGCATGAATCATTGGCACCATGAAAAGCCCATGTAACGCAAACTCTTTCAGACTAATCTTATGAATCTTACTTCCAACCAGAGCACCTACGGCACCAAAGATGAGTCCACCATAAAATACAAACCCACCATTCATTAACAGTGTAAAATACTCTCCATCGTGAAAGAAACGATGCCAGTCAATATATTTAAAGGAAACAATGAAATATAAAATCTTCGCACCTAATATACCAAATAAAAGGCAATAAGCCTCCATAATCAGAAAATCGTAAGGATTGATGCCGTGCTTCTTACCAATAACCAGAACGCCTAACGTACTGGCAATGACAAGCCCTATCGCGATCATAGATCCATACGCAGGAAATTGCAGTCCAAATATTTTAAAATATACACACATTACTTTTTACCTTTGTAAAAAAAATCCCCGTACGATGTACGGGGAAAACTCGCTGTGAAAATAAAATTAGTATGTTACTTCCCAACCAGACTCTTCAAGAGCTTCACCAATTGCCTGCATTCCCTTGTTAGCTGCGCATGCGATAGAAGCACAGATTGCAAAGTGGATTACAGAGAATACGGTACCGATGATAGCACATACAAGACCACCAGTTGCGGGGCCAGATGCACCCTTCTTCTTAGCGGTTGCTGCAAGGATGATACCTGCAATACCCATGATGATAGGGATTAAAGCTAAGATAAGCTTTGCACCGATAGGGTTGTTGAAGAAGAAGCTGAGTACGATGGATAAGATACCTAATACTAAACTTGCTGCTGCCATTGTTACATTCCTCCCTTTTCTGATAGGATAATATTTGTTATGTAACCCGCACGGATTACAATGGCTATTTTACTATGGTTTCCGCGGGGTGTCAATCAAAATCATCACAATTATTTCACAATTTGCCATAGTAATATGCCATATTTATTGTTCAATATGTCCATAAAACACAAGTTCTTGTAGATTTACAGGTACTCCGTATAGGCTTTTTCTGCATCTAACAGAATATGTTTCGTGTGATTATTCGGAAGCTGCGCAGGCTCCATATAATCGCCATAGCACTTTGTGAGAATCTCGTCGTAGCCGGCCGGTACTGGGATTTCCACACTTTCAAAGGGACGGTAAATCCTCTCGTTAAAGGCTTCTTTCGTATACGTTCTTCCATTCCCAAGAATTTCATCCGCATAGAAATTAAGATACGCAGAGTGGCCCGCCATCTGTCCTGCCACGGACTCAAAAAGCCTTTGCGCCTTTGTCTCATCGCTTGCCAGTTCTTTGACCAGCTCATTTCCAATGGCATATTTTTCACCAGCCAAAATTCCTTTTAACATCTTTACGGGATTCATAATGCAGTCAAATATTTCCCGCTGCATTCTTTTCTCTGCTTCCCCAATTTCCTTATCATCGCGTGCATCATCAATGGGATAGATGTCGATAAAAATGCCTTGATTAAAAGTTGCTGGTTTATCTGGAAATTCAATGGCTGTCGTGGCGCTATTTCTCACCTTTCCAAAAGGCCAGGTCTTTCCATGGCTATTGTACCAATCCTGCCATATATAAGGCTCCGGCAGTTCCTCAAGAGCTACTTTACGAAACTTCTCGTAGTCCTTTCGAAGCATCAGCAAATCAATATCATCATCCCAGGGGATAAAACCGCCCTCTCTTACCGCACCAAGAAGCGTACCATACCCTGCAAAGTAAGGGATATCGTGTTTTTGGCAAAGCGCGTCAATGACCGCAAGCATATTAAGCTCTACCGCCCAAACCTTCTTCATTTTTGTTGTTATCAGATAGCCGTTTCTGGTTTCTTCCCGCAGAAAGTTTTCTGTAATCTCTACCTGCATACTTTGTGCATTCCTTCCCTACTCGGTTGTCCCACGAAAAGCTTCAAATACCGCTGGCAGCGTAAACTTTCCCTGGTCATAGGTTACAACCAGTTCCTCACAATTCTCCATAAGAGGCATTTTCCAAAAATCAGAAAGCCTTGCGCCTAGCATCTCCCGAATCAGTCCCTTACACAATCCGCCGTGGGCCACAACTAACACACATTCTTTTTCAAGTTTCGTTAAGTCCAAAAGAAAGTTCTGACAGCGCGCTGCCAAATCTTCATAGGACTCTGCCCCCTCTTTCGGAACATATTTCTCTGGCGTTTTAAAAAGAACTCTGCGATCTTCCTTATCCGGATCATTTTCCGGTGTTGTGCCCTCGTGTGGTCCAAAGGCGATTTCCTTCAATCGTTCATCGGTTTCCACAATTACTTTGTGGCTCTCGGCAATCATTTCTGCCGTTTTTCGCGCACGCTCTAACGGGCTTGCAAATACCGCATCAAAAGGAACTTCTTTCAGTCTTTGGGCAGCTGCCTTAGCCTGTGAAACACCGGTATCATTTAAGGGTACATCCGTCTGCCCCTGCAATTTCCAGGTAAGGTTCCAGTCGGTCTGTCCGTGTCTAATCAAATAAATCTTCATAGCGACTCTTACTTATACCCAGCTTTCATCGTCTGTAAACGCTGCGCTTAATAGGATGTCCATACGCTCCACATTCTCTTTTCCTTCCACCACTTCCTGTAAGTCAGCAGTATCCAAAAAATCGTCCATATTCTCGTCAGGACCAATTTCATAGTCGATATCCTGCTCGCATAATGGGCAGGGAATTTTGGACATGGTTTGGACAGATAAAAAACGGTAGTCACATTTACGGCAGGTGTAAAAGCCTGCTTTTATCGTATCATCAGGGACAAAGTACATAGTTTTTCCTTTCCTACATTCGTTTTTATTCGCGTTCGGCTTATTTACGTTTCCACGCCGGGCTGGCTGGATTCTTATTCATCACGTTTCCACACCGAACTGGCTGGATTCTTTTCGTTCTCGTTGCCGAGCCGAACTGGCTGGATTTCATTACCATAAGCAGGTGCTGTGAAGCCGCCGGTTCTTAGCGATTCCGAAGGAGAGCTTAGAACCGCTGCGAGCTGAGGGCAGCGAAAGCGTGCCTGCGTTGGTAAGAATCCAACCAGCTCGGCGATTGTTATTGTAATGAATCCAACCAACTCGGCGATTGTGAAAGAAAATGAATAAGCCCCTCGTTAAACAAGGGGCATTATCTTATAACAATTCTTTTAGGAGCTTGGTAACTACTGCCGGGTCCGCTTTCCCGCCCATGGCTTTCATGGTTTGTCCTACAAGCGCACCAATCGCTTTCTCCTTACCACCGCGGTAATCTGCAACAGACTTTGGATTATCTGCCATAACCTTTTCTACCACAGCCTTTAATGCACCTTCATCGCTTTCCTGTTTCAGTCCATGCTCTTCTACATACTGCACAGGATCTACATCATCGGTGAACATGTGCTCAAAGATTTCCTTGGCAACAGGCTGGTTAATGACCTTCTGATCCACAAGTCCAATTAAATCTGCCAAATGCTTTGCGGAAAACTTAATATCAGTTGCATCCATCTCATGGGCATTTAACAGACGCATGGTCTCCACCATGAGCCAGTTCGATACTTTCTTCGGCTGGTTGCAGATTGCTGTCGTCTCTTCAAAGATATCTGCTAGTGCCTTTTCAGAAGTAATCTGGTCAATATCATATTCAGGAAGGCCAAACTCCTCTGCGTAACGCTTCTTCTTTGCATCTCTGAATTCAGGCTGACGGGCCTTTATTTCAGCAAGCCATTCTTCGGAAATATCAATCGGAATTAAATCCGGATCCGGGAAATAACGATAATCCTGTGCGTCTTCCTTGCTGCGCATTGCATAAGACTCACCCTTGGTATCGTCCCATCTTCTGGTTTCCTGCACGACAGCCTTTCCAGCCTCTAAAAGGTCTGATTGTCTTTCAATCTCACCCTTAATCGCATGAGTAATCGCTGTAAAGGAATTTAAATTCTTCATCTCCGTACGTGTACCAAATTCGGTAGTCCCTTTCTCTCTAAGAGAAAGATTGACGTCTGCACGCATAGAGCCTTCCTGTAATTTACAATCGGAAGCTCCTAAATACTGAATTAACATACGAAGTTTTTCAAGGTATGCAATGACTTCTTCTGCACTGCGCATATCCGGTTCAGACACGATTTCTATTAAGGGTACACCGGAACGGTTAAAATCTACTAAGGATACATCATCCCACTCATCGTGAATAAGTTTACCTGCATCCTCTTCCATATGAATCTCATGGATTCCAATTTTCTTGGTTCCATTTTCTGTTTCAATTTCTACATAACCATTTCTGCAAATTGGCAGGTAAAGCTGAGAAATCTGATAGTTCTGTGGGTTATCCGGGTAGAAATAATTCTTTCTGTCAAACTTACCATGTCTGGTAATCTCACAATTGGTTGCAACACCGACTGCCATAGCGTACTCAACAACCTGTTTATTTAGTACAGGAAGGGAACCTGGCATACCTGTACACACGGGACAGGTGTGGGTATTGGGTGCACCACCAAAAGCGGTAGAACATCCACAGAAAATTTTTGTCTTCGTAGCTAACTCTACGTGTACTTCAAGACCAATTACTACTTCATATTCTTTTGCCATAATTACGCCTCCTTCTGCAACTGCTCATAGGTATATGCACATTTAAAGAGTACATCTTCCTTAAAGCAATCCGCGATAAGCTGTAAACCAATGGGCATACCATTGGATGCACTGCCGCAGGGCACAGAAATTCCAGGAAGTCCTGCTAAGTTTACAGAGATGGTGTAAATATCCCCTAAATACATCTTCATAGGGTCTGATAAGCTTTCTCCTAATTTGGGCGCAGTCGTGGGTGCTACCGGTCCAAGGATGACATCGTACTTTGCAAATGCTTTATCAAAAGCCTGCTTAATAAGGGCTTTCACACGTAGGGCTTTCAGATAGTATGCATCATAGTATCCAGAAGAAAGGACAAAGGAACCAAGCATAATACGACGCTTTACCTCGGGACCAAAGCCTTCGCTTCGGGTCTTTTTATACATGTTATGAAGTCCTTTGTATTCTTCGGTTCTATAACCATACTTGATACCATCAAAACGTTCCAGGTTGGAAGACGCCTCTGCATCCGCAATCGTATAATAAGCAGGGATGGCGTATTTTACATAGTCAAGATCAAATTCTTCTACAATAGCACCTTTTGCCTTCAAATCGTCTGCTGCTTTTAATACAGCGGCTTTTACCTCCGGATCTAAACCTTCCCCAAAATAATCTCTGGGAATACCAATTTTGAGACCGGTGACATCATTTACGAGCGCCTTTGTAAAATCTGTATCCTTTCTATCCATAGAGGTAGAATCCTTCTCATCCTTACCACTGATAATAGAAAGAATCGTTGCAGCATCTGTAACATCCTTTGCCAGAGGTCCGATCTGATCTAAGGAAGATCCATAAGCAATAAGACCATATCTGGATACCGTACCATAGGTAGGCTTAATTCCTACAACGCCACAGTAAGATGCTGGCTGACGAATAGAACCACCTGTATCACTTCCTAAGGCAATGAAACACTCATCTGCCGCTACTGCCGCAGCAGAACCACCAGAGGAGCCACCGGGTACATGCTCTGTATTTTTAGGATTTCTGGTAACGCCAAACGCAGAGGTCTCTGTTGTAGAACCCATGGCAAACTCATCCATATTGGTCTTTCCAATTACAACAAGGCCAGCCTCTTCTAACTTCTTCACTGCTTCGGATGAATACGGCGGTATAAAATTCCCTAAGATTTTGGAAGAGCAGGTTGTTAAAATCCCCTCGGTGCACATGTTGTCTTTAATGGCAACCGGAACACCCGCAAGCGGACCTGTTAATTCGCCAGAAGAAATCTTCGCCTGAACCTCTTCTGCTCTTTTATAAGCCTCTTCCTTACATACTGTCACATAAGCGTGAACGCTTTCTTCCTTCGCTTCAATGCTTGCAAAACATGCATCTAATGCTTCTTTTACAGTTACCTCTCCAGCCTTAATCTTGTTGGAAAGCTCTACTGCTGATAATGCTAATAATTCCACTATGCTTTCCTCCTTAATCAAACGTCTTCGGAACGACAAATGCGCCGTCTTTTTCTTCGGGTGCATTCTTTAATATGTTATCCCTGTCATCCCCATTGGTTACCACATCCTCACGAAATGCGTTGGAAGTAGGATGCACGTGGCTCATAGGTTCAACGGAAGAAGTATCCAGTTCAGATAACTCGTCAATATAATCCAGCATTTCTGCTAAATCCTTCTTAGCCTGCTCTTTTTCTGCCTCATCCAGTTCAAGCTTGGCAAGAATTCCAACATATTCAATGGTTTCATCGCTAATTACGTTGGCCATAGCATTCTCCTTTCTATTATGGCAAATCGCTTCCCACCCAAAGAGCAGGAAGCGGCTTACAATTCTCACATGGCACTATGCCGTCAATACATTAATCTCTCACTTTAATATGTACTTCACGAAGCTGTAATTCCGTAACATCATTAGGCGCACCACACATCAGATCCTGGGCGGTTCCACTCATAGGGAAAGGAATGATTTCACGGATATTCTCTTCGTTACGAAGAAGCATAATCATACGGTCTACACCAGGTGCCATACCAGCATGCGGAGGTGCACCAAACTGGAATGCATTGTATAATGCACCAAATTTGTTCTTCAAAACATCCTTGTCGTATCCAGCGATTTCAAATGCCTTCTCCATAATCTTCATATCATGGTTACGAACTGCACCAGAGGATAACTCAACGCCGTTACATACAATATCATACTGGTATGCAAGAATATCCAGAGGATCTTTGTTCTCTAAGGCTTCTAATCCACCCTGTGGCATAGAGAATGGATTGTGGGTAAATCCAATCTGCTTCTCTTCTTCCTTGTATTCGTACATAGGGAAATCATTGATATAGCAGAATCTATATGCATTCTTTTCGATTAAATCAAGCTTCGTTCCGAGTTCTGTTCTAATCTGACCTGCATAAAGATTTGCCTTATCTTCCTTATCTGCGATAAAGAAGATTGTGTCTCCAACAGAAAGACCTGCTAACTGCTTTAATACATCCTTCTTTTCATCAGGAATAAACTTGTCGATCGGTCCCTTAAAGGTGCCATCTTCCAATACTTCCAAATAGCCAAGTCCACCCATTCCAATGGAATTTGCAAACTTTAAGAGTTTCTCATGGAAGCCCTTACTCATCTCCGCGTGAACTTTAATCGCACGTACGGTTCTGCCAATGAACATCTTAAAGGTACATTCCTGGAAGAAATCGGTAAGGTCAATAATCTCTAATGGATTACGAAGATCCGGCTTATCTGTACCATACTTTAACATTGCTTCCTTATAAGGAATGATTGGATAAGGTGCTTTGGTTACTTCGTAGCCTTCTGGTGCAAACTTCTCAAAAGCAGCGGTAAGAACTTCTTCGCCTACTGCAAATACATCCTCCTGGGTTGCAAAGCTCATTTCAAAGTCTAACTGATAGAATTCTCCGGGGCTTCTGTCCGCTCTTGCATCCTCATCTCTAAAACAAGGTGCAATCTGGAAATACTTATCAAATCCAGAAACCATAAGCAGCTGCTTATACTGCTGCGGTGCCTGCGGAAGCGCATAGAACTTACCCTTATATCTTCTAGAAGGAACGATATAATCTCTTGCGCCCTCTGGGGAAGATGCACAGAGAATCGGGGTCTGAATTTCCATAAATCCCATATCTGTCATCTTCTGACGAAGGAAGGAAATTACATTAGAACGGAAAATCATGTTGTCTTTTACCTTCTGATTACGAAGGTCAAGATAACGATATTTTAATCGGAGGTCTTCTCTGATTTCTTTGCTGGTCTGTACTTCAAAAGGAAGCTGGGTATAAACCTTACCTAATAAATCAATAGAGTGTGCCTCTAATTCAATCGTTCCTGAGGGAATCTTGGGATTATAGGTCTCTTCACTTCTCTTTTCTACCTTACCTTCGATCGATACACAATCTTCTCTCGTAAGTCCATTTAATAAGGAAGTATCACGAAGTACTACCTGCACAACGCCGTACATATCTCTTAAATCGATGAAGGATACGCCGCCATGGTCACGAATGTTCTCAATCCAGCCTGCAATACGGAGATTCTTATCAATATCCGCTTCTGTCATTTGATTCAACGTAATGTCTCTGTAAATCTTGCTCATTTATCCACTCCTTTAATTAATTATCCGTATATAAAAAAACAAAAACCGGGATACTTCCTTCGAAATATCCCGGGACGAATCATAGATCCGCGGTACCACCCGCATTGAAAATACCAAGCCGTATCTTCCACTTTTTAGTCTATCACGAAACTACCCGGATGGCCCTACCCCGTTTCTCACCCGAAGGGGATGGCTCAAACCACCTGCTCTGGAGTGTTCCCACTTCTTTCTCCTGTAAGTCGCGCTTGCAGCCCACGACGCAACCTCTCTTGTACGCTCTGAAAGAAGGAGTCTCCTTCACTGCATTTCCTGCACTATTTTAACACATCGCAGTTCGTTTATCAAATCATCCTTATGTTTCTTCCATCATCCGAAGTTTCTCCTTCGGAAGCCACTTTGCAAGCAGCTTTACCATATCCTTTGTGCGGATTGGCTTCGGTGCAAAATCATCTAATCCTTCTTCTAAGAACATCTCTTTCACACCAGGCGCAACATTTGCGGTAAGCGCAATGATTGGAATATTCTTATAGGCAGGAATTTCTTCACGAATCCGATGGGTTGCCTCTACGCCATCCATTTCCGGCATCATATGATCCATTAAGATGGCATCGTACTGTTTCTCTTTTGCTTTGGCAATCGCTTCCATACCACTTAACGCTGTATCAATCTGCATTCCAATCGGCTCTATCGTTTTGGTCGCAACCACAAGATTAATACGGTTATCGTCTACCACAAGAATCTTCACGTCAGGCGCCGTAAAGGTGAAGGTATTATCCACCTTCTTCTTTTCTTCCCGCTTTATTACCAGTCCCAAAATGTTCATTAATGTTTTGGAATAAACCGGCTTATATAACATTTCCACATTTGGAATGCTAAAACGCCCTTTAAAGTCAAACGGCACTAATACATAGCCTTTTACAGAAGGATGTTCCTTAAAAAACTGAATTGCATTCTCATCAAAGAATTTGCCATCCACGATACAGTAGGGTGCATCGCATTCCGAAACAGATTTTACTTCCCGATACTCCACGAGGCCGCGACCCACTCTAAAAATATCTGCTTTTAACTGGGCACTCACATACCCACTGTCTAACAAACAGGAAATGGCAGTTGGAGCAGCCGGCATAACACCTTCCATGCCAGAATCTACAATGGTTTGCGGAATGGTAATTGAAAAAGTACTTCCTTTACCAAGAACGCTGGTAACCTTAATGGTACCCTGCATTAGGCCAAGTAACTGCTTTGTAATCGCCAGTCCCAGACCCGTTCCTTCCTGCTCTCTCGATCTTGTACTATCAATCTGTGAGAAGGACTGGAAAAGACTGTCTATATCTTTTTCTGCAATACCGATGCCTGTATCTATGATATCTGCATGCAATAAAATGGTCGTATCATTTACTTTCTCATGATACATCTTTAATTTCACATAGCCTTCGCTGGTGAACTTCACTGCGTTGATTAGCAGATTTAATAAAATCTGATGAACGCGTACCTTATCACCCTTTACCGTCTGGGGAATATCAATAGAATAATCTACCAAAAACTCGATCTGCTTGTCATCAATTCTTCGATTTACAATATTCACCAAATCGCTAACCAGAGAGGTTGGCTGATAGTTTACAGAAAGGATATTTAACTGTCCTGACTCAATCTTTGAGTAATCTAAAATATCGTTAATTATAACTAACAGATTCTTGCCCGCTGACTGAATCTGTTCAATATAGGTCCTTACGTTATCTGGCATATCTTCCCGCAAAGCAATTTCGGAAAGTCCCATAACTGCATTCATGGGGGTACGAATCTCATGACTCATATTTGCCAAAAAGTCTGCCTTCTGGGTAGCCGCTTCTAGTGCCTTTTTCCCAAGCATTTTCGAAACAAGCGCCTTATACGCCATATCGGAAAGAACGCTGGCAAATTCATAAATAAAATGCGTAGCCTTTTCGATATCTGTCTGGGGTACAATCTTCGTCTTTTTTGCCGCTGCAGCAAAAGCCTCTTCATCCACACCGATTTCTCTTGCAATTTCCCGCATCTTTTTTAGATCCGGTTCCTTACTAAGCACCTGACCGCCGACAAAGGAACCGATCATTCGGTCCCCCAGCATAATAGGCGCCGCAAAATCGACAAGTCCAGCATGGCAAGCATAAGAAACTGGTTTCTTCCATTCAAGGGCCATCATGGCACCCTGACGGTCACACTCCTCACAGCGTTTAAGTCCCACCTTACTCTGTCTGCAAAAGACAGTACAAAACTCCGAGAAATTTGATCCTTTGGTAACCGCGATACCATCTGCATCCGTTGTAAGGGCTGCCATTCCCACCAGATCCGAAAAGGAATCCTGTGTCTTCTGCAGGATTTCTGGTTCAATCAAATCGGTTAAGGTTAGGTTCTCACCAATTTCTTTTTCAATTTCATGAATATCAATGGTACGGGCTGTGTTCACGAAGGCACTGTCCTTTCATTTTTGAGATTATGTTTTATTGTAACACGGCAAGATGTGAATGGATATATCTATACACCCTGAAACATCATTAAATAAGTGAAATATCCTGCATAAGAAAGAACCATCAGGACACCACACCATCTTTCTAATCGTTTCTTTTTATTGAGTACCCCAATAAATAACAGAATCGCTGCAAAAATAGCGACGCAGTTATCTACTAAAAAGTTCGTAGTCGCATTCGCATAAGGCAGAGGAATGGGGGATACAATGGCTGTAAGTGCCATAACAAACAAAAGGTTAAAAATGTTGGAGCCCACAATATTTCCTACTGCAATATCTGCCTTCTTCTTAGACGCAGCAATAATACTGGTCATAAGTTCCGGAAGCGATGTTCCAAAGGCCACAATGGTAAGTCCTACCATCTTTTCGCTCATACCCGCTTTCTTTGCAATGGTAGATGCTGCTGCAACGGTAATATCAGAACCAAACACAATGGCAGCACCGCCAATTAACGCAAGTAAAAGCAGGAGCGGCACTTTATCATTGGCATCTGCCGCTTCCCCTTCTTCAACACTTCCCTGCCCTTTCTTTGCCATGACCAGAAGATAAACAATGAAGGCAATCATGAGCACCAAAAGAATCGCACCATCCACTTTCCCAATCGCGCCATCACTATATCCAAGGAATAACGCTAAGGACGTTATTACGATAACAAAAGGGATTTCAATTCTTCTGGTTGATGCCTGTACCGCTAGTGGACAGATGATACAGGTTATACCCAGAATCACCAGAATATTCATAATGTTGCTTCCCATTACATTACCAATGGCAATATCAATACTTCCCGGCGCTGCTGCTGTTGATTTTGCTGCTGCCGTTATCGAAACTGCCGCCTCTGGTGCACTGGTACCAAACGCTACGATGGTAAGACCGATAATCAGCTGGCTTACCCCTAATTTGTCCGCAATCTTACTGGCGCTCTCTACAAACCAGTCTGCCCCCTTAATGAGCATGAAAAATCCAAACACAAGTAGCAGAACATTTAACAGAATATTGTCGGTATCTGGTAAAGCAAATTTAATGGCAAGACCAATTCCCAGTACCGCTAATTTAAAAATAAAGCCGCCTATTTTACTTTTCATCTCTATTTTTCCTCTCTCCATCAATATCAATGGAATAAATCAATCAATCCTGTTGTAACCAGTTTTAAAATTTATCCTGATCTCTGCCCTCTTCTAATACTTTGATAAAATGCTCCGGATCTTTCTTTAGTCGAAGCATCTCTGCAAAGGTCTCTAATACCATCGCTTCCTTGTTGCAGGAAACGGGATTCTTTCCATAATCGATGCGAAGATTATAATCCTTTAACCGTAGTACGTAAAGGTCTGTCAGACTATAACCATGGCACTTATAATGATCTAATAATTCGTGATGTTCCAGGTAGTACAATAGTTCCTCAAAAAGTGGCTCGTCAAATACCAGTTCATCCCACAATGCGTCCGTATATTCCTCGGACTTTCCTGCGTATACGCCCCACTTCTTAATAATCTCTCTTGCTTTCACTTTGCGACCATCAACGATTATAGAATTCATCTATTTTTCCAGTTTCTTTTCAAACATTTTGTTGTAGCAATTCGTGAAAAAGTCACCCAGGAATGCCGCCAGTCTGTCTATGCGGCATAATTTGAATAAACCTGCTCGGATTATATCTACTATGGTACATCCTAAATAAATACATATTGTCATCAGAAACATTACGCCAAGGATTTTCCCTGGGGACGCAGCTGCATAAGAAATGGTAGCATCCTGCAATAGCTGTGTCTTCACAAAAACATTCATATGAATGAGATATACCCCTAAGGTTGCCGCTGAAATAAGTCCCGTAACTTTCTGGAGTCCTTTATTTTTCACTTCTATCTTTGAAAATAGAATAACCAGGAAAATCGCTTCCAGCACAATGAAAATCGTATCATTATTGCAAAGAACATAAATGAATTTGATTTCGCCAAAAAATTTCGTTGAGACAAAATCGATTGCCATTTTGCCAAGCCATGCAGCCAAAAAGCAGAGAAATGCGAAGAGCCCTGCTTTCCGTTTGGTATAACGCGCTGCAACCTGATGCTTCTGCAAATACCCACCAATCAAATACATCAGTGCCAACCACAGTACGGAAAAACCATGGTTCACACCATAGGCGTCAATCTGTAAAACAACAGAGAGCCCGGATAAGAAAAACAACGTACCTGCAATCGAACCAAAAAGAACCTTTCGACTTGCTTTTTCAATTACCAGGTTTAGTAACGGCATTAAGAAGAATAATCCTACATAGCAGGAAATGTACCAGTACGTTCCGGTAGATATCGGAAGAAAGCTTTGCAGGATTGTCGCTTTCATAACATTTTCCCGATTTATCAGGGCAAAAATGGCAAAGAACCCCACCGAATAAAATAAAACCTTAAAATACAGATTAAACAGACGGGATAATTTAAAGCCAGCTTTTGCACCAACATAGCCGCTTATCATCGCAAAGGCATTTACACCGACCATATCTAAAAGGTGCAAGCCCCACACCGTTACGTATTGGGGCGATAAATTCTTTGTCGTATATAAAATCTGACCATAGGTATTCAGATGGTTGAGTACAATCAGCACCATCGCAAGAATACGCAGATATTCAATTCCGTAATTTCGCTCTTTCTTCATTCGCTACATTGCATCCATGTTCTGCATAATCTTTTTTCTTCCGATCGCAAAGGTTACGCTGGTCACGACTAACATTGTGCACAGCATGCCGAACAGGAATACTGTACTGCTCATGGTTCCGTAGTAGTACAGAAGAAAACCGCCGCCACAAATAATACCTGCAAGCACCATAACAATTGCCATATTAAAGAACGTATTTAAGTTGCCACGAAGGGCACTATATTCATCATCCCAGTCACTATGAGGTGCCGTGGAATCCAACACCATCCCAAGAATCGTTGTAAAAATGATAATGGTTAATAGCAGAACGGCAAAATACAAATAACCAATCAGCTGCATATGCAGAAAAATACCAGCAATAACCACCATGACATACAGCGGAACAAAGGACACCAAAACAGCCAGAAGGCCTTTGGCTTTTGCCTGTAAGCTATAAGAAACAGGGATATATTTTACAAGCGCTAGGTGTGCCCCTTCTCTCGTAAAGGAGGTAGAAGCAACCGAATTCATAGCAGATGCAATAAACGCAACTGCTGCAATCACAATAGAAACCAGAACAATGGCCCAATCTTCCTGCGCGCTGAAACGTTCAAAGATATGTGCCAAATAACTGCCTTCCTTTTGCGTCATAAAGATAACAAATACCGCAATCGGCCAAAGCGCATTGACTAGAACACAATTCACGCGATATGCCTTGGTTCTCATAAGTACTTTCCACTCTTTTTTCAGATAACTGGAAAGCATACTCTCTGCTTTCTTCTTGCCAAGCTCCCCTTTACGCTTTCCGCTCTTTCCACCAAGAATCCCCACGGTATATAAACCGTCCTGATACAGGAAGTGTCCAAGGCAAACCATAACCGCCAACACAGCCGCATTCCCTGCCAAATAAGCGAGCAGGTACAGAATATTTCCACCTGCTACGGTTTTCATCAGAAAAGGATTGGTAAAGAAAATACCATTCAGTACTTTTAAGAACAGATTGCTTCCATCCGAAAGACTGCTGATATAATTCTCTACGGTAATCTCTCCCATTCCTCTAAAGGACAGAAGAAACAGCGCTACAAACAAAAGCAGTAGTGCGGTAGAAATCTGTCCAAAGAATTTGGAAGAACGTACTTTGCGCAGTAGTCCCATCAGCAAAATGCTAATGATTCCACAGTACGTCAGCGGTAATAAGGGAATCATCAGAGTGCCAATTACCCCGCCAAGAATCGTCTGCACGCTTGGACCGTAGGCAATGGTAAACCCAATAAACATCGCAAGTAATACCATGAATTCCATAACGCTCTCTGCAAAATAAGCGTAGAAAAACTTGGCAGTCATAATTTCCTCCGGTTTTAACGGGAGCGGAACCAGGTGCTCTCTGTCTGAGGAAAAGAAAAGCACATTAAAGATGACCAGTATACCAAAAATCATAGAGAATGCGGACATAATATGCACCATGGACAATAGACCATTGCCTGGCTGTCCACCCTCTATCATAATAGAGGCCGTCATCATATAGCTGATGTAGCCTACAACCCCGCAACAGGGAATCATAATGCAAAGGACTGCAATTGCGCCCAGGGCAGTATATAAGCCCTTCCGCTTTCCATCATCCGGCATGCGCATCTCTGCATTGTGGAGTAATACTCTAATTAGTGTAAGAACGCCATTTCTTTGCTTCATTTATTCACCTTTTTTATAACTAATCATATCAAGGAATATCTTTTCCAAATCTTCGCCAGGATGCTTTTCCTGTAAGCCATCTAAGGTTCCCTGATACAGTTCTTTACCGTGGTTAATAACCAGAATCTGATCACATAATTTCTCTGCCACTTCCAACACGTGGGTAGAAAAGAGAACGGCATTTCCCTTAGCAGCATGCTCACGCATCATCTGCTTTAATTCATAGGCCGCCGCAGGGTCTAGTCCTGTCATGGGCTCATCCAAAATCCATGCTGGAGGATTATGAATCAGCGCCGCAATAATCATCAGCTTCTGGCGCATACCGTGGGAATATTCACGCATCGGCTTGTCTAATGCTTCTGTAATGGCAAAACGCTCGGCCATCTCTTTGATACGATCACTACGCTCTCCGGCAGGCACCTTGTATACATCCGCAATAAAATGGATATACTCTAAACCTGTCAACTGTAAAAGAATATCCGGATCATCGGCAACGTAGGCAATCGATGACTTTGCCTTTAAGGGTTCTTTTACAATATCAAACCCGTTAATCATTGCGCTACCTTCCACCGGCTTTAAGATTCCCGTTAACATCTTAATAACCGTTGTTTTTCCAGCACCGTTCGGTCCAACAAATCCAACAATCTGTCCTTTTTTGATATGAAAAGACAAATGGTCTACTGCCATAAAGTCTTTTCCATATACCATTGTGATATTTTCTGTCTTAATCATAATTACTCCTATTTCTTGCCCTTTTTCTTCTCTTTCAGGAAATCCAGTTCGGGTTCCTCGGGATCTGTATCAAAGATGGAAGCCGGTTCTCCCTTCTCTTCTTTCTTTTCTTCGGGTTCCTCTTTCTCCCCCAAAAATTCCAATTTATCCGTCGTTTCTTCCTGCGCCCTTTTTATTTTGGTTCTTCGTATCACTGGTTTATAGGCAAAACACTTCTTCGCATTGATAAAGCAAAATACCGCAAGAGGCAGCTGCACTACAATTTGTAGCAAATAGCGAAGCTTATGTAATCCCATGCGTTCTACCTGGGCAAGCTGTTCCTGGTAAATGCCATAACCGGAAAGAACACATAGTCCCAGGAACATGATGCCGATAATCAGATAGGCAATGGCAATGTTTCGGCAGTGTCTTTTGCGGAAAATGTCATTAACCGGTTTTTCCGGGCGTTTCTTATCGTAGCGTTTTCTGGCAATAAGAACATTTCCGCTCTTTCCCAAATATTCCCAGCCATCATCCACAATGTGTTTTACATAACTGCCTGTATCAAGAGGGGACGCATCTACCATGTAACAACATTTTTCTTTTTTGGTTTCTTCAAATTCATAATAAAAGAAACCGCCCTGACTTACATAGTTCAAAAAGTAACCCTTGCTTGCCATTTCTTCCAGATAATCTTCCAAAGCGGTCGGCACTGGATATCTTAAAGAAACAAAGTATTTTTTAATCACGTTTCTGCTCCTCCTCCCATGCAGCATATTTCTTTTCTGCATCAGCTTCGTAAAATGCAATCTTCTCTTCCCAGATGCGGCTAAGGGCTTCATCCTCTCTGCGGTCTGGAATTCCATGGTTCTCCATCAGAATTTTGCCAAAGTATCTGGCTACCTTTTCTGCGCCGGGTTTGTTCATATGAAGTCCCTGGTCAAAGGTATCGGTCTGGTAATCAATCCCGATTTCTTCATTCACACTGTACAAGTTATAATAGCTAAGTCCGTGCTCCGATGCATATTCCCGAATATTGTTGTCCCAGCCTTCATACCAATAAGGATATACACTGGGGGCTTTTACAAGAATTAGCTCCACCCCCTTTTCCTCACAAAGCAGACGAATCTTCTCTAAATACTCCCAGGCCATTGCACCAAACTCATAATTTCCAAGCGGTTTTCCAGTCGGAATGTATTCTATCGGACGTACATCCACACGCATAAGATATCCATTGTGTACGACCTTATCTTTTTTGAAATAGTACTCTGTATCTTCGCTCGTTAGTTCCCAAATTCGTTCATGATACCTGAGTATGGGAAATACATAGCTGACAAAGCTTTCGCCTTTTGTCATAGACGCACGAATGGCATCCACCTTTGCCTTTGACCAGCGAAGGCCCTCTAATGTCATTCGGTTATAGGGCTCACTCTCCGGTGCATCAAAACGCATGGACAAAACATTGACTACAACGGCCTTCGGTGTTTCATACTTTAAAGTGTCCTGTAATACAGCATAGGTCTGCCACATACACTGCTGCGAGGTTCCTCGAATATAACTATTGATTCCATATTCCTGCCACATCGTAATCGGAGAATAATTCTCATATACCTCGCAGTCCCCAATGAATACAACATCGTGGTCCATACGTTCTTCTTCGTAGTACTCAGAAATCATTCTTCCTTCTGGCAGGTTTGTAACATATTTCGGCACCAAAAGATTTTGGAGTCCAAAGAACACCAACAGAACAATCAAGGATGAAATTGTATATTTCAAAATTTTCTTCATAAACAATTCCGTTAAAAACGATTATAAATAAACTGGCTGGCATCGTAACCAACTCCATAAATGCCAAACAGCAAAATGCTCACAAATAATACCAGGAACAAAAGGAAACGCAGCACATAGGGAAGTTTTAATAATTTTTCCCGAACGGAGCCCGTTCTCTGCAAAAGTGCTACCAGGAATAGCAGTACAAAACCAACGCCCAAAATAACATAGTCATGCACCACAAGACCTAAATTCAGTAAGCCTCCGCCAAATACTTCCCCGTAATTAGCGGTAGTAAAAATACTTCCCCACAAAGCAAATGCTGTCTTCGACTCTGAAAAACTTAGGAGCGACATAATGAAGCTCACAATGATGGTAGTGCGCACCATACGGAAAATCTGAAATCCCTTTGTTTTTGACAGAGCTGTTTCCTGGAATTTCTTCGTCAAAGGTCTCGTTACTGCTTCTAACAGTAACACTGCCAGATTTAATACGCCCCAAATAATGAAGTTAAAGCCTGCTCCATGCCATAAGCCGGTTGCAAGCCAAACAACAATCATATTGCGATAAAATACTACATTCTTTCCTGCGCTTGTCTTTGCATTTCTACCATCTCCACCCAGTGGAATGTAAATATAATCTCTGAAAAAGGCACCCATCGTCGCATGCCATCTTCGCCAGAATTCTCCTGCGCTCTTGGAGAAAAACGGACGCAAAAAGTTCTCCTGCACAGGGATTCCAAATAGTTCACTAACCCCTAACGCGATATCCATACCACCGGAAAAGTCAGCATAGAGTTCAAACATAAATAGGGCAATGTAGAACAGGGCATAGCCCCCCTTAAAGGTATCTATATCTCCCACAATGGTCTGTACCGCAATTCCCGCGCGGTCTGCAATAACCAGTTTCTTGAAAAAGCCCCAAAGAATCCGCTGCACACCAAACCAGAATGTCTTCTCATCCGCTCCTTTTCCGCTATACAAATGGGGTGCTAAGTCCGCATATCTTGTAATCGGACCCTGCACCACAGTAGGGAAAAATGAAATATATAAAAAGAACTTTAATGGATTCTTTTCCGGACTACACTTTCCCCTGTACACATCTGCTAAGTATGCCACCGTTCTAAACGTATAGAAGGATACGCCCATCGGCGCCAGAATCTTCGGTGCGGTGAGTGGCTGTGATTTTCGAAATGTATTTATAATTTCATAAGCAAACCCTGTATACTTGGTTAATAGTAGCACCCCTAAATCTAGTAGTAGCGCAATTACAAATAGTACACCTTTCCCTTTTTGACCTTTTCGGTCATCATTTTTACTGGTAAAGCACTGACTTACAGCATAGGTAATTACAGTGGTTCCCGCCATAAAACCCAGGGCTTTCACATCTTCTGCAATATAAAAAATACAGCTGGCCAGAAGAAGCACTAACCACCGTACTTTTTTCGGTAACACATAATAAAGTACTACCGTTAATATGAGAAATATCACAAAGTTTGCAGATGTAAAAACCATATTTTGAAAAAAAGTCCGGGGATGATACCTCCCCGGAACCTATATTTATTAGTGATGGAACAAACGAATACCCGTAAATGCCATAGCCATGCCGTACTTATTGCAGCACTCAATAACAGCATCATCACGCACAGAACCACCGGGCTGTGCAATGTATTTTACGCCGCTCTTCTTTGCTCTTTCAATGTTGTCACTGAACGGGAAGAAAGCATCTGAACCAAGTGCCACATCTGTAGACTGATCAAGCCATGCGCGCTTCTCTTCTGCTGTAAATACCTCAGGCTTTGTCTTGAAGACTTTCTGCCATGCACCATCTGCAAGTACGTCCATATACTCTTCACCGATATAGTTATCGATGGCATTATCACGATCAGCTCTCTTAATGGTGTCCACAAAAGGAAGCTCTAATACCTTTGGACACTGACGAAGGAGCCAGTTATCTGCCTTGCTGCCTGCTAATCTTGTACAATGTACACGAGACTGCTGTCCAGCGCCAATACCGATTGCCTGTCCGCCCTTTACATAGCATACAGAGTTAGACTGGGTATATTTCAAGGTAATTAATGAAATCATCAAGTCAATCTGCGCACTGTCAGGAATCTCTTTGTTCTCTGTAACAACATTAGAAAGGAGTTCTCTATTGATGTCTAACTCATTTCTTCCCTGCTCAAAAGTGATACCAAATACATCTTTGTGCTCGATAGGCTCTGGCTTATAGGAAGGATCAATCTTAATGATGTTATAGTTACCATTCTTTTTCTGCTTTAAGATTTCCAAAGCTTCCTCAGAATAACCAGGTGCAATGACACCATCCGATACTTCACGCTTAATTAACTTTGCGGTATCTGCATCACACTCATCAGAAAGAGAGATGAAATCACCAAAGGAACTCATTCGATCTGCACCACGTGCTCTTGCATACGCACAAGCAAGAGGGGACAATTCTCCCAAATCATCTACCCAGTAAATCTTCTTTAACACATCGCTCATAGGAAGACCTACTGCTGCACCAGCAGGAGAAACATGCTTAAAGGAAGCCGCAGCAGGAAGACCTGTTGCCTTCTTTAATTCACTAACAAGCTGCCAGCCATTAAAAGCATCCATAAAGTTAATATAGCCAGGACGACCACAAAGGACTTCAATAGGAAGATCACTTCCGTTGTTTACAAAAATCTTTGCAGGCTTCTGGTTGGGATTACAGCCATATTTCAGTTCAAGTTCTTTCATAGTATCCTCCACTTATTTTGTATTCTTATTCACAATACGGGTTTCATAGGTACCCGTTGCAATATCAATATAGCGAACAAACAGGGAAACCTTGTTATCCTCATTTAAGTTATCCCATACGGTTTTGGTAAAGGTATCAATGTCTTCATCAGGCATTTCCATCCACTTGGGTTCTCCCTCAAAAGAAGGAAGTGGATTCACATCCTGCGCATAGGTATGAATGAAGTGCGCTTCTCCTGCTACTGGATTTTCATAAGCATAGGTATAACGATTGCAGGCATCTGGATTTCCATTGTTGCTCTTTAAGATGCTCATTGCGTAATTATACTTACCGTCTTCAATGTGCATAATACCAGAAATACGAGGGGTATAGTTCGGACCATCATCCTCAAATTCACGGCTGCGAAGAGACTGTTCGAAGGTTAACTGCTTGTCCATTCCTTCATAAATGGTGTCTGTCTGATCTCCGTTGGTTACGATGGTTTTATTTCCCAAAACACGAACCGGTGCGTAAATGATTAAATGGGGGTCGGTTAACTTGGAAGGATCAAATGCTTCTGTACGAATGCCCTCTCCTTCGGTTACAAATACACGGTTACGGCTATTCACACTTCTTCCCATGATAAAGTACGCGGTAACTGCTTTTGTTCCATCCGCACTTCTACCGATAATAATTCCACGACCAGGATAGGTATTGCCGGAAAGTTCCTTTGCAATATTTAACTTTTCCATTTTCTGCTTCCTCCATATATCTTCTTTTGAAAACTTACTGTATCCGTCTTTAACCCTGAAGACCTCTCGCCTGACGATCCATATCTTCTACCACAATATCATAGATTTCCCCAAGGCTTCTGCAATATTCAAGTACCTTCCAGGGCTCATTGGTGTGATAGTGAATTTTAATCAGTTCCTCATCTCCAACTGCTAAGAGACAGTCTCCTTTAAAATTCTCTGTAAAGTAATCATTGATGGCATCCTCATCCAGGTTCTCTCCTTCGATAAGGAGCTGGGTATCATAACGAAATTCAATAGACTGTTCTTCCATTTTTAATCTCCTCTGTCTCTTTATTCCTTCTCGTTCTTTGTAAACTCTACGGCTTCATCAAAAAGTTTTTCTACTTCCTCGGAGGGTTTCTTGGTTATTAATGTAACAATCACACAAACCAATAAGCTTGCAATGAAGCCGGGAAGTAATTCATAAACAGCACCAAATCCGCCAAGGGCTTCTCCGGGTAACACATATAACCAAAGTACATCCACGGTAAAACCAGTAATGATACCTGCTACCGCACCTGCATAGTTAAAGCGTTTCCAATAAAGGGATAAGATAATCGTCGGACCAAAGGCCGCACCGAAGAATCCCCATGCATTGGAAACAAGATCCATAATACCGCCGGACTTCGGGTTAATCGCAATGAGAAGCGCTGCAACCGCAATAACCATTACTACGATTCGACCAGCCCAAAGCATCTCTTTATCGCTTGCTTTCTTTCTAAATACCGGCTTATAGACGTCACTCGCAAATGCAGAGGATGACGCAAGAAGCTGGGAATCCGCAGTACTCATAGATGCTGCAAGAATTGCAGAAAGTAAAATACCGGATAACAATGCAGGGAAAAGATTACGTACCAAATTAATGAAAATTTCAGAACTATGATCGGTCTCTTTGGTTACGCCAATTAACATATCGCCAACATACTTTCTTCCGACAATCGCCACAACAGAAGTCGCTGCTAAGATTAAAATCGTCCAAGTAGAACCAATCACTCTGGATCTGTTCATCTCTTTCTTGGAGCGGATGGACATGTAGCGAATCAGGATGTGGGGCATACCAAAGTATCCAAGTCCCCAGGCGATACCAGAAAGGATGTCAACCATACTTGCTCTGTCAAACTTACCGCTGCTTAGAATATTAAAATAATTGTCTCCCATATTCACTGCACTAAGCGGTACGAAATTCTCTGCTTTCAGAGCAAAGAGACCAACAATGGGTGCTGCCATTAATGCAGCAAGCATAAGAAGTCCCTGGAAAAAGTCTGTCCAGCACACAGCGTTAAAGCCACCTAAGAAGGTATAGACAACTATGATTACCGCGGCAATGATCATAGGGGGTAAACTGTTTTCAAGATGAAATACGGTTGTAAAGAGACTACCGCATGCAGAAATACTGGATGCTGCATAAACGGTATATGCGATGATGAACACAATCGCACAGACAATCTGAAGTATCTTGTTCTTACTCTTAAAACGATTGGTTAGAAACTGGGGAATGGTAATGGAATCATTGGCCTTCATCGAGAAGGTACGAAGACGGGGTGCAACAAAAATCCACGCAAGCACCGTACCAATTGCAAGACCGATACTAATCCAAAGCTGTCCTAAACCTGCTGCATAAATAGCACCAGGAAGACCCATTAACACCCAGGCACTCATGTCGGAAGCGCCTGCTGAAAGGGCTGCTACCGGACCTGACATATTACGGCCACCAAGGAAATACTCCTTCTCACCGCCACCTTTGCGGCTCTTTAAGAAGAAGAAAACACCTACACCAATTACCAGAATGAAATAGACGATAAATGCCGCCAATTCATACTTACTTAATCCACTCATACGCATGCTCCTAAATTAAATTGACCACAGGGGCCTACAAAGCCTTATTTTATCATATTTAGGGGCATTTTGCCAAGATAGGGTACTATGCGACAAATGTGTCACTTTTTGTATTTTTGCCGGTATTGCAGGGGCGTAAGCTGCATATATTTCCGAAAGGTTTCTGTGAAATAACTGCCTCCTGCAAAACCACAACGCTTTCCAATCTCTTTTGCGCCTAGTTCTGTGGTAAGCAGTAAATCAACAGCCTTTGCAAGTCGATACTCCGTCAAATAGACGTTGGGAGACTTATGAAATCCTTCCTTAAAGTACTCACAACAGCGGCTTCTGCATGTATCTCCTGCTGCCGCCAGGATTTCCAAAGTAATCTTCTCTGCATAATGTTCCTGGATATATTCCACCATAGCATGTAAGGATTCTGATCCAGGCGTCTTTTCTTCCTGTCCTGCGGAAGCTTCTAACATGTACTCATACAAAAAGCCAAAGAGTTCATACAATGCACCCGTTACGCAGATTTCATAGCACTCTCTTTTTCGTAAAATATATCCAAAAGCATCCTCTGCTTTTTCGGTCATTTTCATTTGTCTTTGACTGCTAGGACTTAGTATTAAGAAATCGCTGGATGTTCCATCCATCATTTTTTCTAAGAATGCCGGTTGCACGGAAAACAAAGAGGGGTGAACGGCAAGATACGCATAGGTTGCCTCCTCTTCTCTTGCTTTCAGACACTTGTGAACCCGTCCGCTATTTACAAAAAGAAGCTGTCCTTCCTTTAAAGAAAAGACATTCTGTTCAACCTGATACTGCATACTGCCGGTACGCATTAAAATCAGTTCAAAGGACTCATGTAAATGTTCAAATCTCTCCGTTCCGGGAATCTCCCGGTCCCCATAAATCCCTGCCCGAATGGGAAGTGTGCCCACATTATACTGCATATTGCTTTCTGCCATATTGCCCCCGTTATTCCCTCTGTAAATATTCTTTAATTGCCTGGGTATTTAACTGCTCGCCAATTACCGTTAATACCTCCTGGCCATTCATTACGTCTTCCACAGCTACGTCGTTCGCCGTCAGATTAACGCTTTTATATCGTCCCTCTTCCAGTTTCACAAATCCTTTGACTCGAAGAATTTTGCCAAATCGCTGCTCCCGTAGTAGTGTTTCTGCCTTTTCTAAAATTTCCTGCAAGGAGAATCCATGTTCCAAAAAGGCAAGCGACGAGAAATGTTCTTTTTCCTGTAACCAGTATTTTTCATAACTTGCCTGCTTGTAGCCACAGGAAAATAGGTTCTCATAATCTTCCTCTGAAAATTGTTCCCAAGATTTTTGGAGAATATCTTCTGGTTTTAGGGACCGTGAACACTTGAGCCCCGCCAGAACTTTGTTAAGCTTCTGAGCGGTTAACAGGGAGTCCTTATTCCCATCGGCCGCACATTTACTGATTATGATTTTCCCAGCATGCGCAATCTGTCCCGTCATCATAAAGGCGGTTTCTTTCGAAAGTTCTTCCGGCAGATTCGCATCTACAATGGCAATGACATTGGCTAACTGATACCATCTGTCTACGGGTTCATCATAAATGGTATCTAAGAATGCATCAATATCAAAAACGCCGGAGGGTTCTATGACAATCCGCTTAAATCCCTGCATTGCCATCGCAATCAGCTTCGCTTTTAATCGTCTCTGATAGGTTACCCGATCCCCGTCCGACAAAATCTGCTCTGTCACGCAGAGTTCATTCTGTAAAGGATCTAATAGCAGCATGTCTACATTAAGACCACCGAAGTCATTTTCAATAATACCGACCTTCTGGCCTCTCCTATTCAGTTCGCCAACATACTGTTTTATAAAAGTAGTTTTACCGGCTCCTAAAAAGCCGGTAATCAAATCAATTTCTATCATTCCGTTGTCACATTCCCCAGGATTTCATTCAGGAACCAGCTGTTCCCATCTGAATAAATATAGGCTTCGTAGGTAGTGCCTTCCTGCACATCCGGATAATCCGCTGGAACATATTGTACGAGGAGACTTTCTACATCCTGCAAAATCGTATCTTCGACCGTCTCCTGCACGAAACGAACCGTTAATTCCTCTCCCTCTATTTTTTGTACCTCGAAGATGACCTGTATATACATTACCCCTTCATCCACAGCGGCGCTTTCGCATGCAGCTTCTTCACAGGTTGTCTCCGCAGATTCGGTTTCATAATAGCTTTCCTCCGCATCCGCTTCCTCCTGCGCCTCATTGGTATACACTGTATCTACGCTATCACATTCTTCGTATTCCGCGGTGACGGTAATGCTCTCTGTTTCAAAATACATGCCCGTTGCTGTCTCACTCTTTTTACGACCGCCTGCATTTTGGGCTAGCAGTACTACGGGTATCGCAATAACAAGGACGGCGGCAGCCACTACAACACCACCATATCGCTTCCACCAATGATTCTTGGCCTTCGTTCTCGCCTGAAAGGGAACCACGTTTTCCTGCGCCATGGTATTAACTGCAGCACCACCTTCTAATGCGTCAATCCCGGCGGAAATACGTCCCCAAAGGTCTGGAACGGATTCTTCTATGCTTTTGTGGTATTCTTCTTCAAAATTCTTATGCATATCCACACTTCTTCAAACGATTAATGCCTTCCCGGTACCACCAGGTTACCGTGCCTAGCGGTTTCCCTATGGAATCCGCAATCTCCTGAAATGTCATTTCTGATAGTACTTTCATACTGATCACCTGCCGTTCCGCAGGCTTTAGCTTCGACAACGCTTCTTCTAAGCGCATATCTGCCGCTTCCTCCTCAGCCTGTGTCGGCGGTCTTTCTTCTTCCTCAGCAAGCTCTGCGTCCGTAAATTCATCGCGCAGGACTTCATGCTTTCGTTTCCGGAGGAAATCAAGCGCCATATTCCTTGCAATGGTTGCCAGATACCCTTTGTGACCAGTTCCATTCTTATACTGCTCTGCAATCTGCCAAAGCTTCATAAAGAAATCAACTGCCACATCCTCCGCGTTCTCCCGCTGCCCGAGGATACCAAATATGGTTTTGTATATATAGGTATTGTATTCGACGTATATTTCATTCAAAGCAGACTTGTCCTTCTGGACAATTCTGCTCATACACTCGTTAAAGTGTTCGTCTGTCATATAGGTACCTCTATTAGTTACACGATTAAAAATGAGCGTTTTATGGATATTTCTCCAAATTCTTTTTTATTTTACCACGAAACCTTATTATCAAGCCAATGCGGAGAACGAATCGGACCATTTGTACCGGGTACGTTTGTGCAAAGCGGACCAAACGTACCCGTTACAAATGGTCCGAAATTGGTCCGAAATTGTAAAAACGGAGCCTTTCGGCCCCGTTTTCAGGTAGGAGTTATAAAACATTCATCTTGAAGTTGTTAGTTATTTACCCTAGGCATCCCTCCTTTACTGTTATATTAACAGAGGGACTTACAGAGAAAAGGGCAAAGAGAGAACTGTAAGGCGCTCTGTTTTAGTAAGAAAAGGATACTAAAATTCAGCCGCACTTACTTGTCCTATTCATAACCGCAGACAACGCACTATTTCATAGAAAGGTACCAAAAAGTAGCCATGCACTTTCCGCATTACAGCCGCGCCTTTGAAAGTACCTTTCCAAACTTAATCCAGCGGCTCATTTCTTCCTCACTTTCTGCATCAACTGTGAAGGTTTCGCCATAATCATTGATGGGCACCAACCTTCGCGGGGAAGTCTGATAGAATTTACGAAGATATGCTCTATTGTTATCTTTGCATATAAAAATACCGGTATCTCCATCCTTGGGTGGCTGCTTCGATACCAAAAGGACATCGCCCTTATGATATACAGGATGCAGATGATTACTGGTTACCCGAATCCCACAGGTGAGGGACTCCCCATACTTTTTACGGAGATTTCCAATCGGCACCTTCTCTATATTACTGGAGTCATAGTACATACCATCCTCCATATCCCCCGTCAGAATGAGAACGGATAGATAATCCTCATAATCGTCTTTATGTTCTTCCCGAAATCTTCGTTCAAACTCTACAATACTGGAAATAAACTGATGCTGACTATTCGATAAATCTCGCAGGCTGGCAACATAGCTCATAGGCCCCATGCTGTACCCTGCCAGTTCAAAAAAGAACTTCCCAGATAACTCCGACAATTTATAAAGCAGATAAACATCCACTTTTTCCGTTTCTCCGGCCACTAATTTCTTATAGCCAGATAGTGATAATTCCAGAATTTCTGCCATCTGCGCCTGGGTATATCCCATCGCAACCCGCTGTCTTTCAATTGAAAGAATAATATTCTGGTGTAGTTTTTCTCTCGTCATGTATTCCATAATTCTCCCCTCTCACAGAATCCATTAAAAAATGGCAGAGAACACTCCCTGCCCAAAAAACTATTCTTCAAATACCCTTTTCATGCTGTCATAATGCAGGAAAATCCCTTGGGCTGCATACGCTTTAATCTCCTCTAGCGTAGCAAGCTGAAAGCCCTGAACCTCTTTTTCCTGCACCTTCACATCATCCTCAGAAAAATCCATAACAAACTTATATATATCTACAAAATAATTATTTTTTTCTTCCGGATTATCCCGCTTATAGGAAAAGACATAACCGCCCTGGGCGCCAGACACATCAATTCCGGTTTCTTCTAACATTTCTCTCTGCATCGCTTTAAGAGATGTTTCCCCAGCGGTTACACCACCACCAGGAACTTCCCACCAGCCTGCACCCCAGCTCTTATCTGCGCTTCTTTGGCTGATTAGATATTTCCCGTCTGGTCTTTGCAGCACGCCAATAACAGTAAGATGATAATCTCCTGGTTTCATATTCCAGTCGTTACGTTCCATGGTGCGACCTGTTAACTGTTTATTTTCATCATAAATGTCCCAAAGTTCCATTGTTTCATCCTGCGCTTTACTAATTCTTCTTCCCTTTTGCCGGGCATCTGCCATACAAATTGGTTAATTTCGCAATGTGCTCTGCAAGCTCAGCTGTATAAGCATTTTCCTTCATCATCCAGGCCCAGTTTCCGCCTAATGTGGAAGGTGTATTAATGCGTGCTTCACTTCCCAGTCCTAAATAGTCCTGCATGGGAATGATACAGGTATCTGCCACGCTCTTCATTGCTTCACTAATTAATGCCACCGGCACATCTTTGTTACTCTTTACACCAAGATATTCCTTCGCAAAAACTTTATCCTTATTCTTTAAACTGCTCCACCAGCCACACACTGTGTCATTATCATGGGTACCCGTATAAACAATGCAATTCTTTCCATAGGTATGGGTTAGATAGTCATTCTCCTCTCCGCTATCAAACGCGAACTCAAGAATCTTCATACCGGGGTAGCCGCACTTCTGCACCAGTTTTACAACAGAAGGGGTTAGTAAGCCTAAATCCTCCGCAATAATCGGCTGCTTGCCTAGTACCTTCTTTACCGTTGCAAAAAGCTCATAACCTGGGCCTTTTTCCCAATGTCCAAATTCTGCCGTTTTATCGCCATAAGGGATATGATAATATTCGTCGAAACCACGGAAATGGTCAATACGAACCACATCATACATCGCAAAACAGTGACTAAGTCTTTTAAGCCACCAATCATAACCTGTTTCCTTATGATAATCCCAGCGATATAAGGGATTTCCCCAAAGCTGTCCCATTGCGGAAAAATAATCCGGCGGGCAGCCTGCTACACCGATTGGTGTTTTATTTTCATCTAATAAAAATAGTTCCGGATGCGACCAGGTATCAGCACTATCCATTGCTACATAAATTGGAATGTCGCCAATAATCTTTACATTCTTACTGTTGGCATAGGCTTTGAGTGCTTTCCACTGCTTTGCAAAAAGATACTGGATAAACCGCTGGAACTCCATTTCCTCTGCAAGCTTGGGATCCGCCTTTGCTTTCTTCATAGCGGCAGGCTTCTTCATCTTCTCCTCTGCGGGCCACTTTTCAAATGCCACACCCTTATGCGAAGCTTTGATTGCCATAAAAAGCGCATAATCCTCTAACCAAAATGCGTTGTCTTTCACAAACTGCTTATAATCCGCATCTTTTTCATAGCGGCCCATCTTCTTACTCTTCTGAAAGGCCTTACGAAGTAATTTAAATCTACCCTTATAGATTTCTTCATACTCAATGATATTAACATCTTTTCCGCAAGGGACTTTTTCGCAGTCCTTTGCAGTTAATAGTCCTTCCTCTATAAGTTCCTCTAAATCAATAAAATACGGATTTCCTGCAAATGTCGAAAAAGACTGGTAAGGAGAATCTCCGTATCCAGTAGGTCCCATAGGAAGCACCTGCCAGTATGTCTGCTTTGCTTTCTCTAAAAAATCTATGAATTCATATGCTTCCTTGGTAAAGCCACCAATACCGTATTTACTAGGTAGCGATGCCACAGGAAGTAATATTCCGCTTGCTCTCATAACAAACCTCACTTACATCTTTCGTGTGGGAGTTCTAAAATTGTTACATTATTATTACAGATTATAAAATATTATGTAAATAAATACAACTGGTTTTTTTGTTAATATAATTTACATAACTCTCCGATAACCCTATTAGGGAAATGGAACATTCCCTTATTTTGTGTGATTTTGAAAGGAGTATATGGAGTATGAAAAAATTTGTTGCAGAATTCATTGGCACCGCTGTCCTCGTTCTTCTTGGATGTGGTACCGCAATGTTGGTTGGCTGTGATTCCACAACCGGCACTGGTTATTTGTTAACCGCACTCGCATTTGGTCTTGTAATTGTGGGGATGGCTTACTGTATCGGTAATATTTCTGGTTGCCACATTAACCCTGCCGTATCATTAGGTGTTTTATTAAGCGGCGGCATGAAGGTTAGTGAATTCTGTGGTTATGTATTTGCACAGTGCCTTGGTGCCTTTGCTGGTGCTGGTCTTCTCTCTACCATTTTTAATCTTGGCGGCGTTTTAGATATGACCAGTCCTCACGCAGAACTCGTTATGGGTCTTGGCTGCAATGGTCTTGCTGGCGTAAATGGCAGTCAGGTGGCAGGTGTTCTTGTCGAAGTAATTCTCACCTTCATCTTTGTTCTCACCATTTTAGGGGTAACCAGCAAGAAAGCTGGCCACGGTTCCTTTGGCGGTCTCATCATCGGTCTTACCCTTACCCTGGTACATATCTTCGGTATTAAATTAACCGGTACCAGCGTAAATCCTGCAAGAAGTCTTGGACCCGCTCTTATGGCACTGATCAACGGAAACAGCGAGCCCATGCATTCCCTTTGGATATTTATCGTAGGACCTTTCCTTGGTTCTGGTCTTGCAGCAAGCGTGTATATGCTTCTTGAAAAGGACAAAACGGAAGCATAATTGTCATCATTTGACAATTTTTCGTGAAGTCGTTATACTATCAAACGTAAAAATGCTAGGGGTGCATATTGCTGAGAGGCCCACGGGCCGACCCTCATTACTTGAACCGGGTAATACCGGCGTAAGGAAGCAGATGGATTTGGATTTTTATGTCCTCCTGGCATTACATTTTATGCTAGGAGGATTTTTTATGTTCATCTATGTTGCAGAAGACGAAGAAGTCGTTGAAGTCGTAGAAGAAGCAACTGAGGAAACTACGGAAGAAACTACCGAGGAATCCACAGAAGAAGCTGCTACGGAAGGAACCATTTTTTACAACAAAGTGGTAAATGACTGGGATGAGGTAACCTACGTCCCTACTACCCTTGGTAATGTATGCTTAGGTGCAGGCATCTTTGTGCTGTTCCTGCTCGGTATTTTATTTACCAGAAAGCTTAGAGCCGGCAAGGAGAAGAAAGCCGCGCTGTCTGCTAAGCAGTTAGCCTTTTGTGCCGTTGCCATTGCGCTCGGTACTGTCCTTAGTAACATCAAGGTATTCAAATTCCCTACCGGTGGTTCCATTACCTTATTCTCCATGTTAATCATCTGTCTGCCTGGTTACTGGTTTGGCTTAGGGGCCGGTGTACTGACCGGTGCTGCCTACGGTATGTTACAGCTCATTATTGATCCTTACGTTCTATACCCTTCCCAGTTAGTGGTTGACTACATCCTTGCCTTTGGTGCACTCGGTCTCTCCGGATGCTTTGCAAAATCCAAGGCGGGCATCTTAAAAGGCTACATCTTTGCCGTAATCGGAAGATACATCTTTGCAGTTCTTTCCGGTTTCTTATTCTTTGGTGCGTATGCATGGGAAGGCTGGAATCCACTGCCCTACTCTCTTGCTTACAACGCCATCTACATCTTCGCAGAGGCTGCCATTACCATTATCATTTTGGCAATTCCTCCTGTACAAAAAGCAATGGCTGCCGTCAAGAAGCTGGCATCTGAATAAAAAATAACCTATAAAAAAACGGTGGTTGACCTGCATCCACCGTTTTTTTATTACTAGTCATCGACCTCTTTGTTCATAATCTTCTTCACTTCATCCAGTGTTATTAAATCATCCTCTTCCTTCGGCTTCTCCTCCACCTTCTTTTTCGTTGTAACACGTAAAATAAAGGAAATCAGATTCATAACGGCAAATACTGCCCAAATTCCGCCAAACAGATAATCGCCTCTCAGAAAGAAGGCAACGCTGGCACCTGCGCCTAACAGCACACATAAAATGTAACATACAAGTCCAAACTTATTAAAATTAAACATCGGTATTTCCTTTCTATTTTCCTTTTTTTATTTTTTATTAAAACGGAATACATTATGTTCCATATCACCGGAAGCAAGCTTTTCTTCTACGGTGGATATATACATATCTAATGCCACATCGGTAGTGGAATCCTGCTTCACCTGTTTAAACAGAGATAAGGATTCCTCCAACTGTCCTAGGTGGAACAGACGTACCGCTTCTCTAAAATCTTTGCTGGTCTTTAATCGGTCATCTTTTCGGGTATCATCAAGACAGTCTAATACCTCATATACTGCCTTAACCTCATTAACACCAGCAACCTGAACCATACCCAAATAACGCATATTCATACTGTCAGGATCATCCATACGATCCAGGGTATCCTTGGAAATTAACATCGCTGTATTGTATGCCTTTGTTAAAGATTCTAGACGTGAACTGATATTAACGGTATTACTGATAACCGTACCACTCAGACGCTCATCTTCACCTACGATACCAATACGCGCCATACCGGAGTGAATACCAATACCGATATTGATGGAGCTTACGCCTAATGCTTCTGCTGTTTTAGGATTTAGCACAACCTCATGGTAAAGTTCAATACCTGCTGCCACCGCATCATCTGCATTTTCAAACAGCGCCATAACAGCATCCCCGATATACTTATCTACGAAACCGCCATGTTTTCTAATAATCGGGCCAGCCTTACCATAAATAACATTTACAAACTCAAAATTCTCCTTCGCTGTCATCATTTCGGAATTCAGGGAGAATGCTCGGATATCACAGAAAAGTACCGTAAGATCCGCACTTTCTGCATCGCCTAATGCTAAGTCTGTAAATTTCTCCTTATGCAGTAGTTCCTTAAATTTCTCTGGAACAAATTTATAGTAGAACTTCTCATTCTTATCTTTCGTTTTAAAGAATTCGTCCAGTCGATAAGCCATGTCGTTTACGCCACGGCAAATCTCGCCCACCTCGTCAGAAGAGGAATTCTTAATACGCGCACTAAAATCACCACCAGCAATCTTTGCCACCGCCTGACTTGCTTTCCGCAGGCTTCTTGCATTCATAATGGATACAAAGGTTAGTGCAAACAGCAGGATAGGAATGCAAACAATCATCGGACGAAGTGCAGTCCGCATAACGCCTTTTACGATCTCATTCACATTACTGGTAAGCGTTGATACAACAAATAACCCAACCTGGTTGCCGTAGCTATCGTAAATGGGAACATCTGCCTGCAAATATTCATCCGAACTGGAATACGTGTTGGTTATGGTAATTCCGGTATCCTCATCCACAAGAACATTGTCTGCATCCTCTCCCGCCTTAAAATACATGCTGAAGAATGGAAGCTGAAAATCTCCACTATTGGCGCACATCGTATACTCATACTCGGACATACGCAGATATATTTCTGCGGAATATGCTTCGCTCCAGGAACGCTTATTCTGCCCCACAAGTTCCTTTAAGATCGTCGTTAGTTCCCTCATTCGACCATCTTCTACATAGCTTAAATCTGTTATTGTCGTAAGCATATCCCCATCAATCTGCTTCGATGCAAGCTCGCTAATCGCTAGCAGCTCGTTTTCCAGAGTCTCCATGTATTTTTCCTTAACATTCTTTCCTACAAGGAAAATCATCACAAGAATGCAGATGGCAACTACCGGAATATTTAGAAGTAGCTGCTTGGCGATAATGCCCATATGCCACTTCATCAAACAGCCCACTACACTTACAAGACCAACAAGGGTTAGTACAATGGCTGGAATCAGTCCATAGTTCCTAATCCACAGACGAACACGCTCTGGGAATGCGTTCGGATATTGATTGTTTAGAGGCGTGATTTCATCTTCCCCGACAATAAATACTTTATCACTAATCATTAATGCAGCGCGGTTGCCACGAAGGGAAACAACATCTGAAAAATAGTAATAAATCTGAATTTCTTCTTCGCTTATATCCCCCAGATCCTCATCATTTAGAATGTCATAGATTGTACAAAAACTGTATAACTCCCCATCTTCATAGGTAGCAACTTCCGCAGAAGCGGTTCCTACCACCAGCAAAAGACTTCCATCATAATAAGCAACGCTCGACGGAACCGGCGCATCAAAGTCCTCAAAAGGTTCGAAATTATATTTACACAGTTCTGTATAGCTTCCATCCCGTGCCAGGCAGCCAACTTCCCCATTGTTAAAAGTGACATAATAATTTCCCTTAAAATCAGGTTTTATAATTCCGGCATCCGCATCATCTGCTCTTTGATAGGTGCCGATTTCACTGACAACGTGACTATCTACGTCTAACGCATAGAAGGAAATACTCTTATCATCATTTTTATATGCATAATTTAGTGCACCATTTGCGTAGTAAAGTGCAAGAATACTTTCTGAATAAACGTGGGGAATTTTTGCATCTGCATAGTCGAAACAAAGAACTTCTTCCACAAAATGTCCAGCTGCATCAAACTTTAAAATTGCCTCTTTTGTATCAATCATGGAGTTCTTATCATAATCTGCGACTGCAACATAAAGATTATCATCCGCATCAAACTCAGCCTTAAAGAAGCCCGCATTCGTGTAGCCCTTTAACCGACTCACATCAAAGGTATATAGAAGTTTTTCCTCCGCATCAAAGCAGAAAAGCTGCGTACACGCATCCACCACAGCCAGTCTTCCATCCTCCGATGCAACTACATACGTAGGCTCTGAAAAGCACGCATTCTTTATATCTCCATAGGCCTCATGCGGCAAAAACTGCCATAACGCCAGCAAAATAAGGCCCAGTGTTAACGTAATAACTCCAAAGACTGGATTCTTAATAAAAACTCTTCTCTTCTTTTTTTCTTTCTTTTCCTTCATGGTTCTCCCCTAACTTCTCCCTCTATAACTTCGTGCTCCACTTGCTGCAATCCCATACCTCATCTACTAAGCCCTCATAGAAGTCTGGTTCATGGCAAACCATGAGCAGGGTTCCGTTATACGCCTTTAAAGCGCGTTTTAATTCCTCTTTGGCATCCACATCCAGGTGGTTGGTCGGCTCGTCTAATAAGAGTACATTTGTCTCCTGATTTAGGATTTTGCAAAGACGCAGTTTGGCCTGTTCTCCACCGGATAGTACCTTAACCTTACTCTCTATATGTTTCGTTGTAAGTCCACATTTTGCAAGAATAGAACGAACTTCTGCCTGATTTAAGGAAGGAAATGTATTCCAGATTTCTTCAATACACGTTGTCTGGATATCCTGACTCATCTCCTGTTCAAAATAGCCTATGGCAAGATTCTCTCCCTGCTTAACGTTTCCAGAAAGGGGATTTATTAGCCCTAACAGACTCTTTAATAACGTCGATTTCCCAATACCATTGGCACCAGTTAAGGCAATCTTTTTCTTTCTCTCTAAATATAAATCTAATGGCTTTGATAACGGGCTATCATAACCGATCACCATCTGCGTTGTTTCAAAAATATATTTTCCAGGGGTTCTGGCTTCCTTAAAATAAAACTCCGGCTTCGGCTTTTCTGCTGCTAACTCAATCACTTCCATTTTATCCAGCTTCTTCTGTCTGGACATCGCCATATTACGGGTAGCCACTCTCGCCTTGTTCCGCGCCACAAAGTCCTCTAACTCCGCGATTTCCTTTTGCTGCTTTTTATAGGCAGCCTCTAACTGACTTTTCTGCATCTCGTAGACTTTCATAAAGTCATCGTAGTTTCCTACATAGCGCGTCAGCTTGCAGTGATCCATGTGATAAATAATATTCACAACGCTGTTTAAGAAAGGAATGTCGTGTGATATGAGAATAAATGCATTTTCATATTCCTGCAAATATCTGGTCAGCCACACAATATGCTCTGCGTCCAGGTAGTTTGTAGGCTCATCCAAAAGCAAAATGTCCGGCTTTTCCAGTAATAACTTTGCCAGCAAAATCTTCGTTCTTTGGCCACCAGATAAGTCACTAACATCTCTATCCAGACCTAAGTCTAAAATTCCTAATGCCCTGGCAACTTCCTCCACCTTCGCATCTATCATATAAAAATCATGATATTCCAGAAGATCCGTCAGGGTTCCCACTTCTTCCATGAGTTCGTTCATTCTCTCCTCTGAAGCTTCTCCCATCTCCTCGTACATCGCGTTCATCTGGCTTTCCATTTCGTACAGGAAATTAAAGGCACTGCGAAGTACATCGCCAATGGTCATCCCCTTTTCTAATACAGTATGCTGATCCAGATATCCCGCTCTGACACGCTTACTCCACTCAACCTTTCCTTCCTCCGGTGCCTGTTTCCCTGTAATCACATTCATAAAGGTAGACTTACCTTCTCCGTTGGCACCTACGAGACCGATGTGCTCACCTTTTAGCAGGCGAAAAGATACATCATCAAAAATGGCTCTGTCTCCAAATCCATGGGTTACGTGTTCAACATTTAATATACTCATAAAAACTCCTCGTTAATCCAGTTCCTGAATCACAATCGTATCTGGGGTAACTGTCTTCTCCTCAGTGCTTCCTAACTCCTTAGGCTGCTTGATCTCGCTCTCTTCCACTTCTACTAACGGCTTTTCGCCCGCAGTTTTTGCGCTCTTGCTCATGAAAAAAGCGAGAATATTCATTCCTAGGCAGGCTGCGCCCATTCCCATATAACAATTCTTATACCAGTCTCCGTGACGCTGAATCAAATACTCCGTATAAGCGACCGCTCCCACCAGTATGACAAAACCAAGTAATGTCATGATTTTTCCAGCTGACACCCCTGCATTTCTTATCTTTCTCGCAAATAATAGAATCATCGCGACAAGCGCACTTACTGCTGCTAATATCTGCACCAGACTCACAAACCCATTAAATGGCATAAAACAGGAATCATACCGCGTAGAATCCATTATGAGGGCAATACTTCCGGTAACAACAAGAGAAAGAAGATACACATTGCCAACACGTTTCTTTCTTTTTCCTGCCTTCTTCTTTCCATAGTACAGCGCGATAAATATGCAAAGTAAAATGACAAATCCCAGAAAATACAATCCGCTTTCCACCATAAAGGTAGCAAATCGATATTCCTGCTCCCCTAAGGCATTGGTAATCGTTGCACCCAAGGGAAATGCTTCTACCGGTGCCGGAATCTTTCCCCGGCAGGTCTCATTAAACAGAGCGGAAAGACGTATACAGCCAAACGCAAAACAGCTGGCTACGCCCACGCTGTCTAACAGTCGCCACACTTTCCTGGTCACATGGAAAAGCTTTGCAAGAACTGCTGTCAGTAGCGTTCCTAGCAGCACTCCCGTCATACAGTAGCCAGTGGTAAAAAAGTCCTGAAAAGCGCTTCTCACGCCCGCAAACTGCTCCTGGTGGCAAAACCAATACAGTAATCGACTGCATAATATAGAAAAAAGTAACGATACGGGAATATAAAAAAGCAATTCCCTCTTCCTGCCACCGCTGCTGCCATATAGCATAAGCACCACACATACAAATAATAGCATAGCCGCTGCCATGATGACATTATCGTAATAGAGTATGAAGCTGTCTTTCAGAAAAAATATCGTGCGCATCTAATCCTCCTCCGGAAGTGCGGTAGAGAAATAGATAATGTCGCTCATAAGTCTCTCAGCATTGAAATCTACAACGTTATATAAGGAATCATTAAAGACCAGGGTCGAGGTCTGCCCCCCGTCGAGCGCATAAGCCATCTGAACCCCTTTGTCATAAATAAACTGCGCAGACTGCTGAATGGTTGCTGCCCTGGTAACCCCTTCATAATTGATACACATTAGCAGGTAATGCAGATGATCCTTCTGGGCAAATGTCGTTCTGGAATAATATTCATTCACTTCCCCAATGGGATAATTCTTAATATCGCGAAGCACGCCATGGTCTACTAGTACTGGGCCAAAAGCAACCGCAAAGGTAATATCATGATCATCCACAAATTTCTGTGCGTCCTCTATGGTCTCCGGCTCTCCTGCATAAGTAAAAAGCATGTCCCCAGAAGCCGTAAAATAGCAGGTATCCAAAGTCTGGGGTGCAAATCGATAGACCTTTCTGTCATAAACGGTTATCCCTAAAGGGCGAAATGCATAAAAATCGCCATTGATTGCGAGGACAGCATTGCTCTCCCTTGCCATAGTGCTAGGGAGTAACTGGATCGAGGAACCATATTCACCCCCTGCGATGGTTCTTCTGAGCTGACTTCCATGGGCAATTTTTATCTCCGCCATAGCACAGCATTTGCCTTCTATAATCTCTTTCCAGCAAATGACTAAAAGTGTTTCGTCGTAATAGTATTTAATTTTAGACCTGGGGGCAAAGTTTACTTCTGGATCATAAGCAACTTCCTGTCCCTCTAGTAATTCCGAAGCACTTTCAATGACCTTCAGCACTTCATAGGGATCTGTGGTTTCCCCGTAACAAGCCTGGTTCTCTGAAGGAGACATTGCATGTTCTGGAATGGTATATATTTTCCTTATATAGGTAAGTCCCTGCAAACACTCTGCTTTCAGCGTCTGCATAGATGAGGTAAAATCATTGGCCGCTTCCTGCGGTTTCTCCCCTAATAAATTTTTATTGAGATTCCCCGTTTCCTTCACAAGCCAGCTTCCATTTTCGTAGACCAACTGTATTTCTACTTCCTGGGAAATCATAAATTCCTCTAAAGAACCTTTGCAAACGGTCTCCACTGCTTCAGCATAGGCTTCTTCAATTACAGACGGAAGATAATTCCTCGCTTCGTCATATACCGAATCGTAATCTCTCTCGTCTACATAACGAGCTAAATTCTCCTGTACAAGCCCAGCAATCGTTTCTTCCATTGCACTCATATGCAAAAACTGGAAGGTCACTGGCTGCACGGCGGTAAGTCCCTCCACCTGACACTGCCCTGCCAGACCATAGTCATAAGACGCTAACAGTGCAGTATATAATCGTGTCGCTGCACCATCGTCTCCAGTATTTTTCGGGATACTTAATGGTAACGAACCCACGCCAAACCCTCTGGCTGTTTCTTCGTCTCCTGCTACTAACGCATCCATAAAGGCGCCCGCAGTTTCAGCGGGATTACCCGCAGTCATTAATTTATAGGGACCATTTCCTTTTCCCCACGCTAGAAAGATAAAAAAAGCACCTGCAAGTAGCAGCGTTAATATCGTCGCTGGAACATTCCATTTTCTGCTCTTTTTCGCTTTCTTTTCTTTGACTATCTCGGTCATTATTTCATCAATTCTTCTTTTGGCTTTTCTAAAAAAATGCTGGTTTTAAGATATTTTGTTCCATATTTATGTAAATATCCGTTTCCTATAATATCTTATCTTATGTAGACCTGCTTGAGAAGACCTTATTATGGAACAAATTGCTTCCCTTTTTGCAGGAAGCACGCCCTAATTTTCCCCAGGTGGGATAAAGAACCAAAGGCTACAATCGGACAGATTCCACCAGATAACAACTTAGCAATTTCCACCGCCTCTTCTATGCTTTCCGCTTCTGTCACATTAGGATTTAACTTTCTAACACAGTCTGCTAACTGGTGCGCGGGCAGGGTTCTCTGCTGATTCGGAAGCGAAACGGTGATTATTTGTGCCCCTAGGGGTGCCATGATGGACACCACTTTCTCATATTCTTTATCCCGAAACATTCCCATCAGCAAAATGAGAGGCTGCTTCCCTGTCAGCGTAAGAAGAGCTTCCTTTAACTGTTTGGCAGCATCCTCATTATGTGCGCCATCCAGAATAACTAACGGCTTTTCTTTGATGATTTCTAATCGCCCGGGCCAAACGGCATTTTCAAGACCCTGGCGCAGTGCTTTTTCCGTTATATGGAAGCCCTGCCCATTTAGTACATCTACGGTGTCCAGTACAGCAATCGCATTCTTCACCTGATGTGCACCCAGTAGCGGAATGATCAGCTTCTTATAATTACCATAAGAAAACATCGTCTTGTTCTTATAACATTTTATATTTTCCGGAACAAATTCGGGTTCTTTTAGCACAGTTCCCGTTTCCTTTGCCATCCTTCGAAGAACCGCTAACGCTGCCTTTGCCTGCTGGCCTGCAATAGCGGCGCAGCCCGCCTTCATAATTCCAGCCTTCACCGCAGTTATTTTTTCAATGGAATCGCCTAAAATTCCTATATGGTCTAAGGAAATGGTTGCAAACACTGCGGCAAGATTCTTCGCACAGACGTTGGTAGCATCTTCCGCTCCGCCAAGACCTGTTTCCATAATCACCACATCCATAGCCTTTTCCTTGAAATACAAATAAGCCATGGCCGTCTGCACCTCAAAAAGAGTGGGGCAAGGCTGCCCATCTGCTTCCATTTGCTCTGTTGTTTCCCGCATTTTCTGCAAATAAGTCAGATAATCACTGGCTGCAATATTCCGTTTCCCGCATTTTATGATTTCCCGCTCTTCAAAAACTGCTGGGGAAGAAAACGCGCCTACTTTGTAACCAGCTTCCCTTAATACTGAAGAAAGCATCGACAAAATGCTTCCTTTTCCATTGGTTCCTGCAATCTGAATAACCTTTTGGTCCTTTTCTGGATTTCCAAAATAAGAAAGCAGACACTTAATAGAGGCTAGCCCCATAATGCTGCCTTTTCCCGCAAGATATGCTAGATATTCGTCTTTTTCCTTTTCGGTCATAAGCTTTCCTTACAAAAAATATGCCATTCGCCTGTTACGAATGGCATATCCGGTTCCTTAAATAAAGTTAATTATCAATATCTACATCCATCTGGATGCCGCCGTCACCAATATCCATCGTATTAATGGTACGGTGTTTCATACGCTCGCTTTCAGACTGTGTCAAAATATAATCTTTAATCTGCTTAGCGTGCTTTACATGTCTGATCCGAAGTTCGGGGTGCGTTGTATCACCGGTATAACAAATAATCGTTCCTAATTTAAACATACGCTCCCCTAAGGTTGCCTCTAATTTCACATCCTTAATCTTATACATATAGCAGTCGTCTTCTGTTTTTGTAAAGAATCCTTTATCAATGGTGACGAAGTCTTCGCTAATATGGTATACCGTAAAAGTCCAGGGAATTCCAAAGAATACCCATCTCTTTCTTTCCTTAAATACATCTATCCCTCTTCCTGCCATATCCTGCTCCTTTCTATTGCTACGCTGCCTTTAATAATCTATATCATCAAAGGAAATATCTGTCAGTGTATTCTTGGCTTCCATATAGCGTACAAATAGATCCAAATCATTATCCTTTTCTTCTATACGGCAACCATAAACCATATACTGCTCCATCCACTCTTTTCGAACAATGAGGCCACGAATACGAATCTCGATGCTCTCATGGTTTCTAAAGGTCATGGTAAACTTCTTTCCTTCTTTTATCCCTCTTGTCTTATCGTGCTTTAATACAAAACCAACACCGTCAAAACCGATATCTCTAATTTTGGTAAAATAAGGATTTTCAATTCCATCGATGGCAATGGTACAAGCCTCGTTATAACTAAAACGACGACCACCACGGCGGTTTTCGATGCCGGTTTTCATGTTCGTTTCCAATTTATGGAAAACGAGACCATCCTTTTTTATACGTGTAATCTTACATCCTTTGAAATTGTAAAGAACACCTTCTCTGTTTCTTACCTCCAAAATAATTCTGGTCTTGTCACCATCGAATACAATCTGTTTCTTTTGGTGATGAAAGGGAACACAAAGAAGCGCCTCGCCTGTATTTCTTACAACCTGACTCATAAATCTTGCCTGCATATCAGAGCCATTGGTGACGGCGATTATGATTTTTTCTCTGGGGGGAATCTCGATAAAATTCATGGCTAAATAGTCATATTCGTCTTTCTTAATAATCTACAGTAATGGTACCCATTATCACATTGTCCCACAAGGACTCATCTATCGCAACATGGTACTTTTGTTTTATATTTTCATATAAATCCCCACCGATATCATACTCGATGAGCAATTTCTGCAGCATTTTCTCATCTGCTGCTGCCGCGAGACTTGCCATATACTGTCTTGCTGTATAGGCCTTTTCCATAATAAGATACATCTCTTCTGGATTTAACTGCGTCTTTTCCCGCTGGCGCTTCGTCATGGTTTCGCACTTTTTATTCGCCTCATACCGGATATCTTCTAATAATTCTGGCGTAAGCGTGAAACCTGCTGCCACCGCTTCTTTATAATAAATATTGTCCAGGATGCAGTTATCCATAACAGCCTGCTTAGCAAGATCGGAGATATAACCGGACTCATATCCCTCCTGCGTTTCCTGGTTCATATAAAGATTCCAATACGCTCGTGGATTCTCTGCATCATATATGCGGGCTGCCTTATCAACATCCGCCTCTAACAGCATGATATAATAGGAAATCTCTTTCAGACTAATGTTCGTGTCCTCAACTTGCAAAACGATATCCGATAAGCGTTCTTCGAATACAAAACGTTTTCGCATCCGAATCATGCCGATTACAACACATATCGCTGCAAGCACCAAAATAAAAGCTAAAATTCCTTTTACTTCTTTCTTAAGCCGAAGTTTTCTTTTTTTCTTTGGTGTCTTTTCTTTTCCCATAACTAAGGTCTTGTACCAAGTATAATTTTACCGCCGCTTGTTACAACAATATGTTCCGGAGAACTGCCTGAATAATCATTGGTTGTATTAAAGTTTGCCCAATCGCTTCTGTGCAGAGCAAACTGCACCGTAATCTCACCACCCTTTGGAATGGTGACTGCATCCCCAAAGGAAATTACACATTTTGCATCTGTGTTTTCCCCCGACGCAGCTGAGACAGTTCCTGTGCATTTATTAATGGCACTATAAGAACCATCCGCTCCCGTCATAGCACTATGATAACATTCAAAAACAAACGTACCGTCGCCATCTTTGGTAAAGTAATATTCAATGGCAAGCGCAGAAAGATCTAAACTGCCATCCGACGTATTCTTAATTTTAATGGTTCCGGGAATGGAGGAAGCACTTGCTCCCATATTGTCATACTTAATGGTTAGGGAAACGTTCTCACTCGTTGCCTTCTGCTCGCCGGGTGCGGGTGTAGTGGTCGTATTATTATTCCCCCCTGCACCACCTTCCGTAGCCACAATGGTCTTGCCTGCGCCTTCTCCCACAGGAGGTTCCGTTCCATAAACCAAAACATCTCCATCATAAAGCGCAATACCGGTCTGGTCAGAAACAGTACCTGCCTGCATATTTACAAAGGAAGGATCGTTGCTATTATCCCAGGCGCCGCCAGCATTTCGAAGCCGCACCTGAATCTCCTGTTTATAGTGTTCCTGTCCGCCAGGATATAAGCCACCACCAGCAAAATCTACTGCCAGATAATAGATATGATTTTCTTCATCCCAGCACTTAATTCCCTGTACAGAACCACCCTGCATATAATTGGTGGTTATCTCAATATTTTCCGCGCTACCGCCTGCCGCATAAACTTCTGACAGGTCAATATAATAGCGAAGTTCTAAATTTTCTGCACTTCTTGCTGGCCATGCGGTCATGTTATAGACGTAGGCTTTAATTTCAACAAAATCCTGCCCTTCTACATTGATGCCGCCTTCCACAAACAGTTCTTTTCCGGGCATTTCCACGGCACCAAAATCTTTTAATGTCTGCCCCTTGTACTGTTTATACATTTTGGCAAGAAGGCCGGTAAATCCTGCATTATAATCGCAGGCAACCTCGTTATTGACATAGTTGGATACGGTATCTTCGTAACCGTCATTGGCATCCGGTCCGCCTACCAACGCGCCATATAGAATATGTCTTGCCACAGCAGGTTCATTCATATTATTACAGTAGGAACCCTGTGCTGTTCTATGATGAGGATTTTTCGGAAAATCCTCGCCAAATCCAATCAGATAGGAAAATCCAGTATCTCCCAGGATATAGTTACACTGGCTTTCTGCAAAAGCCTTATAAGCCGCTGCACGATTCGCATCGCAGCCCTCATACTCTGCATAAGAAAGTGCAAGGAAAGAAGCCGTAGATGCATAACGAAGGCTTCCCCAGGAATCTAACCAGGCAAGTCCCTTAGGGGTGTAAGTAATATGATCGTCACTGCTGTAAGCAGACCACCAGTCTAGATGCTTCTCGGTTGCTTTCTTATAAGTATCTTCTCCCGTTAACTTTGCAAGAAGAAGGCCTGCTCCATAATGAACATCATCCCAACACTGGCACCAGATATAGTCCTGACTGCTCTGTGCATAGTAATCTTTTGCTTTCTGCAAATAGGTTTCTTCACCCGTTGCTAAATATAACCAGACAGCAGCCCAGGAAAGTTCATCATAAAAACCAGAGTTACTGGTGTAAAATCCATTGGCCTCCGTATAGCCTGCATCCGATTTTGTAGCTTCTGCGAATGTAAAAAGGGATTTCGCATGTTCTAGGCAAACTGCAGAAAAATCGGCATCCGATTTTGCAAATAGAATTGCACAGGAAGCCAAAGAGGCGGCAGTTCCTCCCGTTACGGTAGAGCCCGGTGCATCCTTTGTTACCTTATAAGAAGGGCGACTGGTTGCAACATCCACAAATTCTGCGGGTCCCCACCAGGCATGGTCTGCACTACCACTTCCGACCTGGTAGTAATAAACCTCTGCCTCTGGGTGGCATTTGATAAAATACTCATTGGCCCAGCGCACATTACCGAGCGCATAAGCAAGCTGTCCTGACTCCTCGTAAGCATCCCAGTCTTCATACAAAGACCATGCAAGCATAGAAGCTGTATAGGACATAGGAAGATTGAATTTTACGTTGTCCCCGGCATCATACCAACCGCCAGAAAGGTCCACACCATTATCCGCACCATCGGTTAAACAGGAATCTCCTCGCCAGTTACATCTCGTCTGCTCAGGCAAATCACCACTTCGCTGCAATTCATAAAAGAGAAGGGACTTTTGAAGAGCCTCTCCGTAATTGTATTTTCCGGTTCCAACCGTTCCCTCAAGGCCAGAGCCTGCTGCCGTTAAATTTCCTGTATCGATTGTACTCGTGCCCTGTACTGTCGTCGAAATCACATTCCCTGCCTCATCCGTTGTTGTCATCGTTACCGTTCCATCCGCATTCGATACGGTGGTTACTGTATTACCCTGGGCATCTACGGTTACCATCGTCTGCGAAACGGAATTTGCAGAAATGCTGCCATCCTTTTGTGCAATAACCCCTGCTAAAACGCCTCCGGTCGCCAAAATGATTGCTGCACCAGGAAGAATGATTTTTAACTTAGCTTTATTCACAAGATTCTCCTATTCACCATCTGGTACTTTTTGAATTATATTTTTGCTAATTCGAATCATAAAAATAAGATTCAAAGCAAAGCTTACAAGCTCCGCAATTGGGAAGGACAACCATACCCATGGAAGTCCGAAGAATGTGCCTAATACGTACGCAACAGGGAGTAATACCACTAACTGACGTGATACGGAAACAATCATACAGTAAACACCATTGCCGAGGGCCTGGAATACCGAGCCACCAACAATACAGAACCAGGCAAGCAGATAGTGCGTTCCAATAATGCGTAGAGCTGGCTTTCCCAATTCAATCAGCGATGCATCTCCTGTATCAAATATTTTCAGAAGAACTCCAGGAATGAATTCAAAAGCAAGACAGCCCACAAGCATTAGTAAGAATCCTACGAACATACTCTTCTTAATGACACTGTTCATACGTTTTCTCTTTTGAGCACCATAGTTATAGGCAAGTATAGGAACAAAACCGTTGTTCAAGCCAAACAGCGGCATGAAGAAAAAGCTTTGCAGTTTAAAATACACCGTAAATACTGCAACGGCCGCTTCATCTAGTCGAACTAACAGCTTATTCATCAGATAGGTCATGACGGAACCAATGGACTGCATAATTATTGTAGGAATGCCTACTGCGTAGATGCGTCCAATGGTCTTCCCATCCGGTCTAAAGCCTGAAAATTGAATGTGAATGTCTGGATTTTTCTTAACATTAAATATGACAGCCAGTATAGCGGCTACAATCTGTCCAATAACCGTTGCATAGGCAGCACCTGCAACACCAAGGCCACATTTAAAGATGAAAACAGGGTCTAAAATAATATTTATAATAGCGCCCGTTGTTTGCGTCACCATTGTAAAAAGAGTACGCCCCGTTGCCTGCAGCAGTCTCTCAAAAATAAACTGTGCATATAGTCCAAACGACAGCACACAAACAATTCTTAAATACTGCGTACCATATTGAAGGGTAAGTCCATCACCGCCCTGGGACCGGATTAAAATTTCAGGGAGGAATAATCCAATTAATAAGAACAAAATATAACTCAGTCCCATTAGGAAAATTCCATTCATAGTCGCCTTATGAACTGTATTTTCATCCTTTTCCCCAAGTGCCTTTGATAAAAGCGCATTGACGCCCACACAGGTACCTGCTGCAAAAGCAATGAGAAGCGTCTGAAAAGGGAATGCCATTCCTAGTGCGTTAATCGCCGCAGTTCCTGCGTTTTCTACGATCGGATCCTTAATCTTTGCTACGAAAACGCTATCTACAACGTTGTAGCATGCCTGAATTAACATGGACGCCATCATGGGAAGAGACATACTCATGAGAAGCTTACCAACCGGCATTACTCCCATTTTGTTCTCTGAAGGTCCCTGGCCATTTATTGTGATTTCATCTGTTTTTATTTCTTCATTCATTTTCTTTCACGCTTTGTATTTATTCATCATTTTCACTAATCTCTTTTAGCAGGGTATCACCAATACGCTGAATAATCTGCTCGATTAGTTCACTCTGGTTAAAGAGCGATTTATCCATATCGTGTTCTTTTGCCATCTTTTTAGCCATTTCAGCGGACGGAACGAGTGCTTCCAGTTCACTCTCAGAGGGTTGCTCTTCCGTTAACAGCGTCGTCTCCGTTTCCGCGTCAGCAACAAGTTCTTCCACCTTCTTTGCAGCATCCTGCGTTACCTGTTCAGGGGTACGACTTACATTGTTTTCCGCCTCTGACGCTTTCTTTTCTTCCGCCATGGCCTTTAAGACCTCGCTGGACGTTGATACGACCTGATTTCGGCCATTCTGCTTACCATAATAAAGTCTTGTATCTGCTTCATTTAAAAGCGGGCCATAATCGGTATAAGGACCACCATCTGCAACACCAAAGGACATCGTGATTCGAATGGTATGCTCTCCATAATGAATTTCCTGCGCACGAATCTGATCCAGAATCTCTTCCAGTACCTGTGCGGCCTGCGTCTGGCCCATTTTGTTAAAGGCAAGTAAAAACTCTTCGCCACCCCATCTTGCAACAAAGCCTTTTCCATTCATTCCTCTGGTTAACACAGAAGCAACTCGCTTAAGAACTTCATCACCCGCATCATGTCCATAGGTATCATTAACCTTTTTAAAGAAGTCAATATCACAAATACATACCGCGCAGCTGGTACCATACTTTTCCTTTGACTCCATCATCTTCCGGAGCTTTGCGCTACCATAGCGGCGATTGAACAAACTCGTTAAGGGGTCTCTCTCCACTAACACACGAATCGCAGACTGCATGTCTGTTAAGTCTTTTCCGATTTCCCCCAGTTCATCTGGTCGCTTTAAGATGGTCCCCGGGAGTTCGTTGCTAAGTTCACCTGCAATCATTCCTTTCAGGAATTTTCTCATCTTTCCCACATCGCCAACAATATTCGATGTATATCCGATGCTGATGTAGCTGGATATGGCCATACAGACAATGGTAATGACCACAATCGGAATCAGCGCTTCATTTCGCTGTGCGTTCATATCCTGAATGGATTTTGCGGCTGCCACCATACCAACATAGATATCGCCATTATAGACTGGTAAATAGCAGGCGAAGTAGGAAACTCCATCAATATCTACACGATGGCAAATACTCTTTCCCGTCGCATCCATCTCGCTCACGATAGCGGAATTAACACCAGAATTGATATATCGTTCTCCATGCGAGTTATTGAGTGTCGTAATAACACGGGTATTTCCAAAAATTACGGAAATTTCCACATCACTATCCTTTGCAACAGCATCGATAAGACCATAGTGCTGTGTAATTTCCTGCTCGCCCTTATAGATTCGATAAGGCTCCGTATCACCCTCTGCTCTGTACTGGCCGGGCGCCATGGTATCATAGGCAGCAATCACACTGCTCGCCACCCCTTTTAGCGTCGCCTCAATTTCCCGCTCCATAAATTTCTGATAAATACTAATGGCAGCAACTGCAAAAATGATTCCCATAAGCAGCATAGGAATCAATGTACGGATTAGTACGCTAGTTTTTAAACTCCCTCGTTTTTTACTCTTCTGTTTACTCATAATGTACCCCCGAAATTATCTATAAGTAGATATATCTTGGCTCTTTTCCTTCCTGCACTACGTCACTGGTAATGATAACTTCTACTAAATTCTCAGCCGTCGGTGCATAAAACAGGGCTTCCTGCAAAATAGAATGCAGTACGGCATTTAACCCTCTCGCACCTATATCCATATGACTCACCTGGTCAACAATAGCTTCAAGCGCCTCATCCGTAAATGTCAGCCGTAAATCATCCTCTGTCCTAAACTCATTTTTATACTTCTCAAGGATACTATCCTTGGGCTCCGTTAGCACTCTCCTTAATGTATCTCGATCCAGTTTCTGCAATACGGCTGTATTCGAAAGACGCCCTGCTAGCTCTGTTTTCATTCCATAATCCATGAGATGCTGCATCGTCAGCGTCTCGCTATTTAACGGAACATCTTTCTGCTTTTGAGAAGCCATACCAAAGGCATCTCCTTCTCGTTTCCTATCTTTTTGAACAAGCTCTTCTAAGCCTTCAAAGGCACCTGCACATACAAAGAGAATGTTCTCTGTATTCATCGTAATCATCTCTCTGGACTGTTCTTTTGACTGAAATGGTACATCGACCATGGTTCCCTCTAACATCCCCAGAAGCTGCCCCTGCAATTCATCATTAATATCCGAACCACGACTACTTTTACGGGAGGGAATAATCTTATCAAACTCATCCAGAAAAAGGATGCCACGCTCGGCCAGTTCTATATTTCGGTCAGCCTTCAAATATAGATTTAACAGGGCTTCTTCTTTATTCCGTCCCTTCCAGGGGGTGGCAACAATTCCACTAAAGTCACAGGTTGCAACCGGCACATCCACCAGCTGCGAAAGCCTTCGTATAAGCTCTGTCTTCCCGCACCCAGAAGGACCGATCATCACAACATTATTCTTTAATAGTTTCTCTTCTGGATACAGTAGCCTGAGATAATGATTATAGACTGCCAGGCTCAGGGTTTCCTTCGCTTCATCCTGCCCTATTACATATTCATCTAAATAAGATTTAATTTTTTCAGGCGTGTATTTCTCCAGAAATTTCTGGTATTTTTCTTCCTCACCAGAAAGGCTTACAGGTCTGCCCCTATGCTTTCTCTTTCCTGCTGTAAAGGCAACCTTCTTCGGCCGATTATGAATATAGCGAATTCTGCAATAGGTCAGATGACCTAACAATTTTTCTTTTTCTTCTTCATCCCTCACCTCCATTAGATTCCACTCTAAAAAGGCAAAGAAATCCTCTAGATCTTCATTCGTAAATACGCGCTCCACCTTTTGTCCAGCCTGAAACAATTCATCCTCCGGATGCTGCAGGCTGTATCTGTGGACAATCGACCAAAATGGTGCTCGAAATCCGGGTTCTTTCATCGATGCACCTGCCAATTTCATAACACTGTATATGGTATGCTCACTCTTGGGCCGAACCGCAACAATATAGTGCACCACCAGACACGTATAGGCAATGATACAATCTTCGTTTCTTACAAGTCCCCGCTCTCCCTCATACTTCTTGAGCGCATACTTGATATATTGAAATCTGCTTTCCTCATCCGGAAAATCAAAGATGTCCTTCATCTTCTTCCTCCCCTTCATAGAAAAATGCAGGCTCTGTAATACCTAATACGTCATCTTCCTCTATAATTACCGATGATAACCGTCCTTTTTGGGATGGCGCTTTATAAAGGACTGGTTTCATAATCTGCTGCACCTTACCAAAGAGTGCACGTGCCCCAGTTTTTTCTTTATGTGTTTCCCGCGCAATCGCCCTTAACGCATCTTCCGTGAACGTGAGTTCTGCGCCCGAAGCCAGAGCAAGTTCTCTTGCGTATTTGTCAATCACATTGTCCTCTGGCTCAGTCAATACACGGTACAAATCTTCTTCCGTCATGGCATTCACAACAGCAATGCTGCCAATACGTCCTGCAAGCTCCCGCTTCATGCCATAATCCTTCAGAACTTCGTGATTGATGTGCTCCTTCGTGATAGACACATCCATTTCACTTTTGGGGATTCCAAGAAAGCCAATATTCCCTTGCACTTTCCCCTTTCGCATACTATCGTCGCGAATATAATCCTCAATTCCCTGAAATGCCCCCGCCAGAACAAATAAAATCCGGGAAGTATTCATGGTAAACGTGGTATTCCCGTCCTTTATCTCAACATCGCTGCCTTCAAGCATTGTAAGAAGCTGTGACTGTACATCATCATGCATATCAACGCCTCTTTCAGAAATGGCAGGCCGCAGAACTTTATCAAACTCATCCATAAATATGATTCCCTTTTCTGCAAGGGCCTTTTTGCCATCTGCGGCATCATATAATTCCAGCAATATGTCACTCTTGTGGCGTCCGCGAAACTGCTCTGCACCCAGATTCGATACATCGGTAAAAACCATCGGAAGTCCAGTCAGTTCCCGGATTCTACGCATGATCTCAGTTTTCCCGCAGCCTGAGGGACCAATTAACAACAAAACATCCCCAGCAAAAGCCGTGTCTGGGTGTGTAATTCTCTTCATATGCCCATATACCGCAGTACTAACAGCCTTCTTGGCGGCATCCTGGCCAACGATAAAGCGATCCAAATATGCTTTAATAGCCGTAGGCTTTAAACTCTCCTTATGTTCTTTAACACTGGGCTTTTTAAGATACTGATTTCGGATTCTATGAATACGGCCAATTGCCTGCTGCGCTAACTCGTTATCACTTACATTCAGACATTCAGAAAGCAAATCTGCCTCTAAAAACCCAAGTACATAAGATGCTCTGGGGGCAAAAATACCTGCATCTTCTTTCACATCCTCTTCTAGCTTCCCCAGCAAACAAAGAAGACTCCGATCCTCAGGTAAAACCAGCGGGTCCTCTACAACACGCTCATACAGGCTAACAAGATATTGGATAGCCTCTACATCATCCTCATAAAAAGACTTGCAAACTTCTAACAGCCGCTTCATGATGTACGGGAACACAGGCGACTCAACCCCTGCTTCCTTAAATTTTTCTGCCAGAAGCTCATCTTTTTCAAGAAGCGCATCTTTCTCAAATATATGGAGCAAACCTCTTCTCCTTAGACAGTAACTCTAATCTAATATTTTATCATAATCTCCCTAATGTGATGATAAAGTTTTTAAAGTTCTTCTCTAGGTTTGCGCTTGCAAATTCCCCATACAATCTGGCTGTTTTTCATGTGTAAAATGCGCATTTTACAATTATGTAACCCAGTGGAATAAATTGTATCAAAATCTCTTTTAAGGTCAGAAAATAATGTTGTCAAATTTAGATTCTGCGAATCGCCTATATCTTAGTATAAGAAAGTAGAACCCAAAGAATCTTCGTAATTTTACACAAATGACTGTTTAGGTCAGATAACATGAGAGCGAAGTTTATGCTTTATTTTTGCTCTGCCAGGTTTGGTTGTGTCTGGATTCCGTAACGCTCTCTTTTCCTTTTTCCAGCCCCTTTTATTTCATATTAAGTTCTATAAAAATCCCTGCTTCTATTGACACACAATGACAAAATCTGCTTTGCAGAAAATGCCTGCTCCATTCCCTATTAGTTTACATAATATCGAGTTTTCCAAGTTATCCACAAAATTATGTGGATATTTTATGTTCTGTTTGGTTTACATAATATTATTTTTGATGTTTTTCATATTGGTTTACATAATATTTTTCCTTCGATATGGTTAACATAACATTGCTGATTTATCTTCTTTCAGAATATTGACCTAGGAGATATTGATTTTCATGAAATCATACCAGATCCTGACATTTTGGAGGGCGTGAAAGTTTTCCATCATTGATGTCAAAACCACTGAAATTTTTCTCGTGTCTTTTTTGCAGCCAATCTAAATCAAAATTTAACCGAATTTTTATTGAAAAATCAGTATGTTTATTTTTTGTCACAGGATTTGTCATATTTTTTATACTTCCGACACGCCCCTGTTATCATTCGACCAATTTTTGTTGTTTTTACGAAATGATGTAAATCCTTCACGAAACAGTCCTGTAAATATTCGTATTAAATTTGAATTATTAATGTTAACATAATATTTTTTGTTATTCTAACCAGTATCCCTATAATTCTAATAATTGTATAGTTTTAGAGATAATTTATTTTAGTTAACATAACGTCAATTTTTCGTAATGTTAATATTTCTGTGGATATTGTGGATAACTCATCAAAAAAAGGAGAAAGACATAGAAAAAAGCGAAAAAATAGTAAAAAAAAGGAGAGAAAGCTAATATAGAAAAAAATCACAGAAATAATAGGGAATAAAGCGGAGAAAAGGCCAGAATACTGGTCCAAAAAATGAAGGAGATTTCCTTAACATAACAGGCAAAAAGAATGCAGTTAGTACTTATCTCTCTCCCACCTGAGTATAGAACAAGAAAATTTTAAAAGAGGAATTTGCACAATTTATCCTCAAAAGCCCCTACTTACCATAATACAAAAATTATGGTAAATAAAAAAAGGCCGTGTGAAAAAATGAAAGTTTTCTCACACGGCTTTTTCTTTTGGGTGTTTTTTAATCAGATTTCTTTAAAAAAGGGGATAACTCCCCCTTACCCCCATAAACGTGTTTATCTATCGATTTATGCGGCTATGT
>JAZLGW010000028.1:0-2545 GCA_045616465.1 Lachnospiraceae bacterium
AATGCTGAAGGCGTTCCAACTGTAACAGGTGGTACGTGGAATGCAGGAACAATAAAAAGCATGCTTACCAATGAAAAATACAAAGGTGATTTCTGGATTCAGAAATATTATACTCCGCCGGATAAACATTCGAGCAGGCCTAATGATGGTAAGGTTCAAAGTTATTATGTAACAGATGACCATCCGGCCATTATTAGCGAAGAGGAATGGCAACAGGTCCAGGAGCTAATGGCTTATAGGCGCAAAGAACGAAGAATCAGTAATGAAAAGGGAGCATACCAGAAAAGATATCCGCTTAGTGGTCTGCTTATTTGCTCCTATTGTGGAAAGAACCTAAGACGCAGGGTTGTTTATGGCGGCAAGATTGACTGGATATGTGCTACCTATATTCATAGAGGGAAAGATGCCTGTAAAGGGGTGCGCCTTCATGAATCTGATTTGAAAAATGTAACAATTAACGAACCAACAGTAGTAGAGGAGGTAATGATTAATGGCGAGAAGCATTACGGTTATACCAGCAAAAGAGACTATGATGCTGGAGTCCGGGCAGCCGATAGGCTTGCAGAAAAAGAGAGTTGCAGCGTATTGCCGCGTGTCAACCGATCAAGAAGAACAGTTATCAAGTTATGAGAACCAGGTAAGGTATTATACGGAGTTGATTGGCAGTAAGCCGGAATATGAACTTGCTGATATTTATGCAGACGAAGGCATATCCGGCACAAATACCAAGAAGCGTGATGATTTCAATCGTATGATTGCAGACTGCAGGGCGGGGAAAATTGATATGATCATTACAAAGTCGATTTCCAGATTTGCGAGAAATACCTTGGACTGCCTTAATTATGTGAGGGAACTGAAGGAATTAGGCATAGGTATTGTCTTTGAAAAAGAGAATATTGATACGATGGATTCAAAAGGTGAAGTTCTTCTTACAATATTAAGTTCCTTGGCCCAGGATGAGAGTCGCAGCATTTCGGAGAACTGCACTTGGGGGATTCGAAGGCGATTTGAGCAGGGTAAGCATAAGATGAGTACCAAGCGATTCCTGGGATATGATTACGATGAAAATGAAAACTTAGTAGTTAACCGGCAACAAGCTAAAATAGTTGTAAGATTATATGAAGAGTTTTTGTCAGGAAAGACTGTCGATTACATTGCCAGGATATTTACAGCTGAGAAGTTGAAAAACTGGGACGGGAAATGTAATTGGTTTTCTAGCACACTGGACTCAATGCTCCGAAATGAAAAATATATGGGTGATACGATATTGCAGAAAAGTTATACCGTAGATTTCCTTTCGAAGAAGCGAGTTATGAACGATGGCACTATTCAAAAATATCATATTGAAGAAGACCATGAGGCTATAATTCCGCCGGATATGTGGCAGGCAGTTCAGATGGAGCTTGAAAGGCGAGATGCCTATATTAAAGAGCATGGAAATAATGCATATGGTCAAAGACCAGAGGTGAATCCACTTTTTGGAAAAATAATATGTGGAGACTGTAATTGCGTATATTCGAGAACTAAATGCAAAGCCAAGGATGGCCATGAGATTAGAAAATGGCGGTGCGGCTCCTGTAATAAAGCGAGGGGGCATAAGGTTTGTTATAACAGATATGTAGCCGAAGAAGCTTTTATAAAATTATTTATTATGAGCTTCAATGAAATAGTGGACACCATTGATTCCTTTAAGGAATTATGGGATAAAAATGAAAATGGTGACAATCCACTATTAAGATATCAGACAAGGCTAATAAGAGAAGCTGCCTTAAAGGGAAGAATTGAGGAATTTGATCCTGCCCTTATGATGGCAATTGTTGACCACTTTACAGTACATGAAGATGGTAGACTTCAGATAAGATATCATGATGGTACGGAATTTGAGGTGGCAACCGAATAAACGATAAACAGGTGAAAACGATGAAAACGAAGAATACGAAAATCAGAGAAAATGAGAGTCAAGTAGACAGAAAGAGCCGGTAAGAAAGTTTGTTAATGATTAGCAGATTTTCTTATCGGCTCTTTTTTATTTATTATTTATCTCCCAAATAGATTGCTTTTCTCCCAAAAGAAGAGTAAAATTGGGAGAAAGAAATATCGATTGGGAGAATGTAATGCATACTTTTGATTATAAAAAATACAAAGAACATACATGGGATAATGAGATTATATCATATGTTTCACAGATTCACGAGTATCGTGGAAAGCAGGATTTATATATAAGACAGAAGCCTGTTGAACTGGAAAGACTTATTGAAATTGCAAAAATTCAAAGTACAGAAAGTTCGAACAGCATCGAAGGTATTGTTACAACTAAGCCGCGATTGAAAGAGCTTATGGAGGACAAAACAACACCTAAGAATCGTGATGAAGAAGAAATCTTAGGATATAGAAATGTTTTAGAACTTATACATGAGAATTATGAGGCTATTCCTGTAAGATCATCATATATCCTGCAATTGCATGGAGAACTGCTGAAGTATACATCTTTTTCATATCGTGGTAAGTATAAAACTACTGCAAATGAAATAGCCAAAACATATCC
>JAZLGW010000029.1:0-184342 GCA_045616465.1 Lachnospiraceae bacterium
TTTGATTTTGAATGACTTATCACACGTTTCTGCGTGTGATGACGTCGGCGAGACAGGAGGGACTAATTAATGGAAAAATTATTCTTATATTTGGAATATCCCTTCGTTAGGTATGCATTGATTGTAGGTGTTTTGATTGCATTATGTTCATCACTTTTGGGTGTGACGCTTGTTCTAAAGAGATTTTCATTTATAGGAGACGGATTGTCACATGTAGCATTTGGTGTAATGGCCATTTCAGGAATATTGGGAGTGGCAAATGATACATTTGTTGTGCTTCCTATTACGATAGTGTGTGCAATTCTATTATTGAAAACAGGGCAGAATACAAAGATTAAAGGTGATGCTGCAATTGCAATGATATCAGTTGGAGCGCTGGCATTTGGATATCTGCTTATGAATATATTTTCTACATCATCTAATCTTTCAGGTGGTGTATGCTCCACATTGTTTGGTTCGACATCAATACTTACATTAAGAAAAGAAGAGGTATGGTTATGTGCTATTTTGTCTATAGTGGTGGTATTGTTCTTCATTTTCTTTTATAACAAAATTTTTGATGTGACATTTGATGAGAATTTTGCAAGATCTGCAGGAACAAAGGTAGATTTATATAATCTGATTATTGCTGTGATTATAGCTGTAATAATTGTACTTGCAATGAATCTGGTGGGTTCGCTACTTATTTCAGCACTTATTATTTTTCCGGCTTTGTCAGCTATGCGCCTTTTTAACAGCTTTAAGAGTGTAACGATATGCTCAGCAATTATCTCAGTTATCTGCGCATTTGGCGGAATTGTTGTTTCAATTCTGGCAGGTACACCGGTTGGATCTACAATTGTAGCTGTTGATGTGGCAGCATTCTTTGTATGTTTGCTTGTTGGAAAGTTAAAGGGAGGTAGCAGAGCATGAGAAAGAAAGCAATAAAAATATTAAGCATAGTGGTACTTGCAGCAATACTGACAGCATGTGGCAATAACGATTCTAAGGTGAATCAGGTCATACAAAGTCAGATGCAGAAAGCAGACAATAAAGGCAATCAGAGTGAAACTGCTGAGAAACCTGAGTCAGATACAACAGCTGAAACAACCGTAGAGCCGCAGTCAGAAGCCACGGCAACAGATAATACTCCGAAAAGCGATGTGGACGTAGACTTAACAGAGCTTAGCAGTACTATGGTATATTCTGAAGTTTATAACATGATGTATACTCCTGAAAACTACATTGGAAAAACTATAAGAATGAGCGGTACGTTTGTGGTATACACTAATCAGGATGAAAGTCAGTTTTATCCTGCAGTACTTATTGCCGATGCAACTGCCTGCTGTTCACAGGGACTTGAATTTGTGCTGGAGGGAAATCCATCATATCCAGAGGGGTATCCGGAAATGGAAACGAAGATAACGGTTGTTGGTGTATTTGAGACCTATGAAGAGGATGGTTATCTTTATTGCAGATTGAAAAATGCGAAAATAGATGGCTCATTATAAAGAAAATTTTGTGCTTTACGAGTGAATGATAAATTGTTTCCTTAATCAAGAACAAGTAAACTCCCAGTTTGCATAAGCAAGATGGCAACACTTTGGCAACAAAAACTTATGCAACCAAGTTATTATTTTAGTGTTAATTGTCGATATATTAATAAGCAGTTGATTTGTATTTGGTGAAGAAATGCTTATAACAAAAGCATTTATATGTAGGATATCCGAGGAGGCAGATTATGCATAAAGACATTCAGTTTGATAGAGCTTTACTTGCTTTGGCAGAGATTTATATTTCGATATACGAGTTCGATATGACTAATAATTCGCTTCAGCCAATAAAGAGTAATAAGTTTATTGATGCGCTTGCAGAAGTAGTCGAAGGTGCGCAGGAAAAACTCTATAATGTTATGAAGAATATTACTGTCCCAGAACATGTTGATTTGATTATGGAGTTTTCAAATTTGTCAACTCTTGAAGAAAGACTTGCTGATAAGAAAGATGTTTCTCTTGTATTTATGGGAAAGGTTAATGGTTGGTGTCGAGCAAGATTTATTGTTCTTGATCGTGATGAAACTGGTAGATTATCGCATGTTTTATATACAGTTGAATGTATTCATGAAGAAAAAATTAGAGAGAATCATTTATTGTATTTGTCACAAACAGATTTGCTTACTGGTATTTACAATAGAGGTCATGGCGAAAAGGCTATTAGCGATTTAATTGATAACAAACAACTTGGTATGTTCATTCTGTTTGATGTAGATAAGTTTAAGCTTGTGAATGATAGATATGGTCATAATGTAGGTGATGAGGTATTGATTAAGGTTGCAGAAGCACTTACGAAGGTTGTTAGTTCGGGCGATATAGCAATGAGACTTGGTGGAGATGAGTTTGCAGCATATTTCCCAAATATCAAAGATAAAGTAGAAGGAGAAGCACTTATTCGTAAAATATTTGAACAAATTGCATTGATTCATGTTGAACCGATGGATGAGTCAGTTTCGATAAGCTTGGGTGCTCGCTTTGTGAAAGAAACTGATGATTTCGATAGTGTATATAAATCAGCTGATACAGGTGTGTACTCTAGCAAACATTCGAAAGGAAGTTCCTTTGACCTTCAGTAAAATGAATATTTCACTTTTGATTAGCAATCTTTAGTTGCAGTTCCAGAATAATTATTAGAATTAATTATTATTCTGGAAATAAATAAAGTTTGATTATGCAGTACCACTCCAAAGGATGCACCCGCCCAGGTTGCCATTGCAAACAAGTAGGCGATTGAATATATTAAGCTAATGAATGCCACTAGGTAGTGTAAAAAAAGCTACTTAGTGGTATTTTTTGTCTTCATTTTTAATTTGTGTGTTTTATAATATAGACAGATGAAATTCCAGTTTTTAGGATGATTAATATTTAGAATTAACTTGCCAATATAAAAAAAGATATTTAATATGCTTTTTTAAGGAGTGAACAATAAAATGTACTATTCAGTAATAGGAATGATAGCTATTGTGCTACATTTGATAATGAATCATGGATATGTAAAGATAGATAAAAATAGAGATGAAATAAGTAGAGCTTATAGAAAATTTGTATTTGTTTCGTTGCTGTACTTTATTACAGATGCATTATGGGGTGTATTTAATAGCTTGAAAATGGCAAGGCTATTATATGTAGATACATTTGTTTACTATGTTTCAATGGCACTCACCATTGCTTACCTATGTTTCTATGTCACAGAATATTTACATCTTAATAGTGGGTTTGGAAAATTTATAAGAAAATTTGGACAAATATTTGCTATTTTGGAGCTTGTACTATTAGTTGTTAATCATTTTGTGCATATATTCTTTTGGATTCATCCAGATGGTACATATCAGGCATTTGTATATAGATACATTGCTTTATATATGCAGGTGTTCCTGTGTCTGCTATTGTCTGTTCAGACAGGAATTGTCATGCTTAAATCTTCCGATGAAATGAAGAAAAGATATTTTACCATCTTTTTCTTTTGCGTAGCAATGGCAGTTGCTATAGTACTGCAGATACTGTATCCATTGCTACCTATATATGCAATTGGTCTTCTCATAGGAGGCGGTATTATACATACTTTTGTTAATGAAGGCGAAAGAGAGGAACAGTTTAGAGTTCTGCAATCAGTAGCCAATATATACTATAGTATGCACGTAATTGACCTTGCCAAAGATACAGTACAGGAGTTAACTTCAAGAGATGAAGTAAAGACTATCGTCAATAGAACAAATGGTGCATTAGAAATGATGCGCACTGTAATAAATGCTGTTACTGTAGATGAATACCTAGAATCGGTATTAGAATTCACCGATTTATCAACTCTTGCTGAGAGGATGCGCGATAGGAAGACAATTACAAAACAATTTGTTGGAAAACATACAGGCTGGGTTCAGGCGATGTTTATTGCTATTGCATTTGACCCTTATGGAAAGCCGACAAAAGTTATTTTTACAACAAGAGTAATTGAAGAGGAAAAGAAAAATGAGGAAATCCTCGTCAAGAAGACAATAATTGATGAACTGACTGGACTATACAATAGAAGAGCTTATGAAGAAGATATATTAGAATATAGTGCAGCGCCTTTGAGTGAAAATTTTGTTTATGCCTCAATAGATGTTAATGGACTTAAAATCGTTAATGATGAAATTGGTCATGCTGCAGGTGATGAATTAATAAAAGGAGCAGCTGACTGCATGACGAAAGCCTTTGGCAGCTATGGAAAGGTTTATAGAACTGGTGGAGATGAATTTGTCAGCATTTTATTTGCCAATAAAGAACAGTTAGTTGTTATAAAAGAAGAATTAGAATCCATTACGGGAAACTGGTCTGGAGAGTTAGTTTCTTCGCTTGCGTTATCAGTTGGTTATGTTGCAAAGAGTGAGTGTGAAGATAAAACAATCCTTGATATTGCTAAACTTGCTGACAAGAGAATGTATCAGGCAAAATCTGCTTATTATGCTAAAAAAGGAGTTGACCGAAGAGGACAGGCTGCTGCAAATACTGCCCTTTGCAATTTATATACAAAGATATTGAAAATCAACATTACAGAGGACTCATACAGCATTGTAAGAATGGATATGTCAGAGCAAACCAGTGAAAAGGGATTTGCTGATACAATATCAGGATGGCTTTCAGGCTTTGGCAAATCAGGACAGGTTCATGAAGATGATTTGGATGGTTATTTAAAGAAGACGGATTTAGAATATTTAAGAAAATATTTTAATGAAGGAAAAACATCGATTAGCATTCAATACAGAAGAAAATACTCTGATAGATTCAAACAGGTAGCGATGGATATGATTCCTGCTGATGACTATTCAGATGATAATCAGACATTGTTCTTGTATGTGAAAAATATTGATATGTAAAGAAATTAGGACGAACATAAAATATGTATTTAAATATTTAGCTAATGAATGCCACTAGGTAGTGTAAAAGCTACTTGGTGGTATTTTTATATACCAAAGAAATGAGCATGATAGAGCTGCTTATATAAATGCAAGGAAGTATGTAAATGATAAGAATAAATGGTACAATTTATGTTAGGATAGTAAAAGGATATTGAGCCACAAACCACGTTTACTGGATAACACAATTTAAAGTGGAGATAACATGTACGTATATAATTATTTGATATGCGCAATAGCACAAATCGTTTTTGTTAGTATTGCTTGGAAAAGTGCGTATATGGACACAAGAAGAAATAAACTGTTTTGTTTAGGTGTCCTATGCAATATATTAACCCTACTAGGATACGCAGGTAGAGGTATAACGAATGATGGAAATCATTTTTGGTTAAATTTTATTGATAATTATGTTCTTTATATAGCTGCAACTTTAAGTGGATATTTAATTCTGTTAACGAGTATAAAAAGAAATGGAATTATATATAAGTTAACTCTCGTTTTGGAAGGCCTCATTTTATTGTATATAGTTACTACGCCGTGGACACATTGGGCATTTTACATTGACGAGAATGGTTTGTATCAAAGAGGGGAATTATATGTTGTAATGTTTGGTTCTCATGCTTTGTTCTCCCTTATATGGATTGGTGTATTGGCAGTTACCTATAGAAATGTGGAGCTAAAGAAACGAATATATGTCCTTCTTTTGGGTGTTTTTGAACTGGTTGCCATTATTTTGGAAACGCTCGCAATTGAATTTAAAGTAATACATGTAGCCTTTGCTTTTTTGATTGATATATATTATGTGTTCATGATGGAAGTAGAGGGGCGCTATGATCAGATGACTGGCGTTTATAGTAAGAGATTTTATTATTCTGAAATAGATCGACTTCCCTCAAATGGTTTTTACCTTGTATTCGTATTAGATGCCAATGGTTTAAAGTATATCAATGATAATATGGGGCATGAATATGGAGATTTGGTTATCAAGACTGTTGGTCATAGTGCTTGGGAAATAATGCACGCAAAGGCAAAAGTTTTCCGAACTGGCGGAGATGAGTTTGTAGGCTTTTCTACGCTTATAGAAGAAAATGATATGCCCAAATACATTGAAAATATGAATGCTAAATTAGTTGAAGAAAGTAAAAAATTAGGCTTTGAAGTTGCAACCTCAGTAGGATACGCAGTGCATATTGATGGCGAAGATTTTCAAACAACGCTTCACAGAGCAGATGAAAATATGTTTAAATCCAAAAACGAGTATTACGAAAAATCTGGAAAAAAGAGAAGAGTGTAGTATTATCAAATTATGAGTTTGTCAAGTCATAAAGAAAAAGAAAAAACGTGTATTTGCAATAGTTTTAAAGCCCTTATCATTGTCTTGACAGTGATAAGGGCTTCTGCGTGTATTGTTCTAGTAGTACCTTTTGATTATGTGATGAAAGGATAGTTTAAAACGCATAATTAAATTTGTTGAGGAGTGGCAATAAGGATTGCGTAAGATCCTATTATTTTAAACAGTGTTTTTTTAGTGCTTCAAAAGTTTCTTCACTTATATCATGTTCAATCCTGCAAGCATCTTCCATAGCTACTTTTTCGCTAACACCAATCTTAATCAGACATTCCGCAAGTAAGTTATGACGTTCTAGTACTTTTTCGGCTTTCTTACGTCCAGGGGCGGTTAGTTCAATATAGCCAACTTCGTCCATAGTAATAAGATTTTTTTCGCGAAGACCTTTCATAGCAACGCTTACACTTGCTTTTGTAAATCCTAGTTCTCCAACAACGTCAATGGAACGAACTTTTCCTTTTTTTTGACTAAGTATAAGAATTGTTTCTAAATAATCTTCCATAGATTCTTCTGATTTATGTTTTATATAACTCATACGAATCGCCTTTCTTATTAGATAATATTGAATCTCCTTCTACATAAACTATAACAGTTTTGGGTTGATGTGACAAATTAAAAATAAGCGTAATTAGTATTGACAAACCGAGTTAGATATACTAAACTATTTGCGGTTAGACAAATCTAACCATAGCATTAAAGACATTATTGAAAGGTAAGTGTAATGAATTTAACTGAGGCACAAATTGGCGAGGATTGCATCGTAAAGGATATAGAAACAGAGGACGAGGAATTAAAAAGCTTTTTGTTTTCATTAGGATGTTATAGCGGTGAAGTAGTTACAGTTGTTTCTAAAAAACGTGGAGGATATGTGCTTTCTATTAAGGATGCCAGATATAACATAGACGAAGACTTGGCAAAGGCTATACAAATATAATGCGTAAAAGCATAGAGTTTGAAAGTTATATGTTATGCGAAAAATTGAATCGAAAGATTCCTTTTTTTAAAAATTGTGGTTAGGTAATACTAACTAGCAAATTCATAAAAATTTAAAGGAGAATACTATGAGAATCGCACTTACGGGAAATCCAAACAGTGGAAAGACCACGATGTATAATGCGCTGACTGGTCGTAATGAAAAAATTGGAAACTGGGCAGGCGTAACAGTTGACAGAAAGGAAAGCAGTATCAAGAAGGCTTATTATGATGGCGATAAAGAAGTTATCGCAGTGGATCTTCCTGGTGCTTATTCTATGTCACCGTTTACTTCTGAGGAAAGCATTACAAGTAGCTATGTGAAGAATGAGAATCCAGATGTAATCATAAATATTGTGGATGCAACAAATCTTAGCAGAAGCTTATTTTTTACTTCACAGCTTCTTGAACTTGGTATTCCAGTTGTAGTTGCTCTTAACAAAAGTGATGTAAATGAGAAGAAGGGTACTAAGATCCAAGGAGAGAAATTATCTGAAAAACTTGGGTGCCCCGTAGTAGAAACTGTGTCTACATCATCAAGTGGACTTAAAGAAGTTGTTAAAAAGGCCGTAAAGCTTGCTGGCAGTGCGCAAAAAGCTCCTTACTCTCAGGGTAACATAGATTTGCACGATAAATCAGAAGTTGAGAAAGCGGATAGAAAACGATTCGATTTTGTAAACACTATTGTTAAAGAGGTTGAAACAAGAAAAGTTCTTACAAAAGAGAAGAATAAAGGGGACAAGGTTGATGCGGTATTAACACATCCGGTTTTAGGACTTATCATCTTTGCTGCAATTATGTTCCTTGTATTCTTTATTTCTCAGTCAACGTTAGGGACGTGGATTGCAGATTGGTTAGTAGGGTGGATTGAAACCTTTCAGGAATGGGTAGGCGGGATGATGGCTGATGCTAATCCGCTTCTCTACGCACTTCTGGTAGATGGTGTAATCGGTGGTGTTGGTGCCGTAGTTGGATTCCTTCCGCTTGTTATGGTTATGTACTTTCTTATTGCATTACTTGAAGACTGTGGTTATATGTCACGTGCGACAGTTGTACTTGACCCCATTTTTAAAAGAGTAGGTCTTTCTGGTAAAACAGTTATTCCTATGGTCATTGGTACTGGCTGTGGCATCCCGGCGATTATGGCATGCAGAACAATCAGAAATGAGCGTGAGCGTAGAACTTCTGCAATGCTGGCGACCTTTATGCCCTGCGGTGCTAAGCTTCCAGTTATAGCGCTTTTTGCAGGAGCATTCTTTGGAGACAGCGCATGGGTTGGACCGGTTATGTATTTTGTGGGTATTGCCTTAATTCTTCTTGGCGCTTTACTTGTAAAGGCAATCAACGGAATGAAATATAGAAAATCATTCTTCATTATTGAGTTACCTGAATATAAAGCACCTAGTCTTAAATTCGCATTAGGATCCATGTTAGAGCGTGGAAAGGCGTACATCATCAAGGCGGGAACCATAATCCTAGTATGCAACACGGTAGTTCAGATTATGCAGTCCTTTGATACACACTTTCAGGTCGTTGAAGAAGGTATGGAGAGTACATCTATTCTTGCAACGATTGCATCCCCTTTCTCTTATTTATTAGTACCCGTTGTTGGCTTTGCAGCATGGCAGTTAGCAGCTGCTGCTATCACAGGATTTATAGCAAAGGAAAATGTAGTAGGAACACTTGCAGTATGTTATGCGATTACTAACTTTATTGATACGGAGGAACTTGAATTAGTAGCGGGTGGAAATGAAGTTGCTGCTGTTATGGGACTTACAAAGGTGGCCGCACTTGCATATCTTATGTTCAACCTTTATACGCCCCCTTGTTTTGCAGCTATCGGCGCACTTAATTCAGAACTTAAAAGTGGTAAATGGCTTGCAGGTGCAATTTTATTACAGCTTGCAACAGGCTTTACGGTAGGTTTCCTTGTATACCAGATTGGAACGCTAATTACAACAGGAAGCATAGGCGCCGGATTCGTCGGTGGACTTATTGTAGTACTTGTTTTTGTAGCAATTATTGTTGGACTTATTGTGAAAGCAAACAAGCAGATTGATAGTAACTATGCATTGAATAAGGCCTAAAAAGCTCTGGGACGGGGTTATGGTTTACTGATAATTTTACCTCAAATCCCGTCTCACTATTTAATAAATTAGATAAGAAAAGGCGTTTTTGAAGAAGGTAGGATTGGAATGATCAATATTATTATTAGTGTAATATTAGTGGCTATTGTTGGAACTGCAATTTTCTATATTTGGAAAGAGAAGAAAAAAGGTAAAAAATGTATAGGATGCCCTTATTCGGGCTCAGCATCCTGCCATTGCAAATAGTTATAGAAATATTTTTTGATTCCACTAAGTCCAAAAATTAAATATGAATTAACAAGCCAGAGAGTTTAATGAATAATACTCTCTGGCAATTTTTATATATCACTTTGCAAGGATGTGTTTTATAATATAAAGTAGGTATTTTAATAGGATCATTGGAGTTTATATGGAGTGAAGAAAAGGGGTATCCAGGTGGCTGAAAATAGATTGGCAGATATTAAACAAAAATTACAGGGACAAGTGATGGACTTAGATTTTTTGAAATCGGTCAATCGTTTTGTAATGATTATAACAATTATAATTGATATCTGCACGTTTGGTGGATTTGCAACGGCAACAATAAAAAGTGGCCTTCCTGTTACAAAACTTTATATGCTGATGACAATCTTATTTGTGGGTTTGGTAGTCAGTATAATTGCGCTAAAACTCTGGCCTGTACAATTTAGATATATTACGATGATTTCCTTTGCCTTTTTTTATGGTATCTCTTTGTTTTTTACCCAAAACGATCATATATACGTGCAGGTGTTTCCCATTATCGTTATGTATGTTTTATATTTTGATTATACATTTATACTGGTGACATCCGTATTGTATACACTGATAAGTGCAGCAGATATTATTTATATTGTTGCAGTTTTGGGCCATTTTCATACGGGTGCGCCGATTGATATCCCAGTGTTGATGATAAGAATAGGAACCTTTTTAATATTTATGGCAACCATTATTGGAACAACGAAAAGGTCGAATAAGAACAATTCAGCAAAGTTGAAATTAATTGAAGAAAGAGCAATGGAGGCTGAGGCAGCTAATAAAGCGAAATCTGCATTCCTTGCGAATATGTCGCATGAAATCAGGACGCCAATTAATGCGGTATTAGGTCTTGATACGATGATTATTCGTGAAACGAAGGAACCGGAGATTAAGTCCTATGCAAAGGATATAGAAAATGCTGGGCAGGTTTTACTGGCGCTGATTAATGATATTTTAGATTTATCCAAAATCGAATCAGGAAAAATGGAAATCATACCAAATGAATATGATTTATCCAGTTTGATTCATGATGTTATGAATATGATTACCATAAAAGCGCAGTCGAAAAAATTGGATGTTAAATTAGAAATGAATCAACAATTGCCATCTGGTTTGTATGGAGATGATGTGCGAATTCGTCAGATACTGGTTAATCTTATGAATAACGCTGTTAAGTACACGGAAAAAGGAAGTGTAACACTTAAAATAGACGGGACTGTTGAGAATGAGGAAGTGGTTCTTTCCTTTGTTGTCGAAGATACGGGAATTGGTATTAAAGAAGAGGATATGCATAAACTCTTTGCTGATTTTGAACGAATTGAGGAGAAGAGAAATCGTAATATCGAAGGTACTGGACTGGGTATGACTATTACGATACAGCTTCTTTCTCTAATGGGTTCAAAACTGAATGTAAGTAGTGTATATGGTAAGGGTTCTGTATTTTCGTTTGAAATCCGTCAGGAAATTCGCAGAAAAGAGGCGGTTGGTAATTTAGAGAAAAGAATTGCAGGGCAAAAGGATTCAAAGGAATTCCGGTGTCATTTTACCGCTCCGGATGCGCATATTTTGGTGGTGGATGATAATAGAATCAATCTAATGGTTTTTGCGGGCTTATTAAAGAATACCAAGGTGCAGATTGACAAAGTATCAGGTGGAAAAGAGGCTTTAAGTAAAATTAAAGACACCCCCTATGATATTATCTTTTTGGACCACATGATGCCTGATATTGATGGTATAGAAGTAATGAAGCAGATAAAGCAGTGGACGGAAGCGTATCCAAATCAGGAAACTCCGGTGATAGCTCTGACAGCAAATGCGATTTCGGGAGCCCGAGACGAATATCTTGGAGTAGGTTTTTCGGATTATTTATCAAAACCGGTTAATCCGGACAAGCTTGAAGCAATGATTCGAAAGTTGTTACCAGAAGAATTGATTCATGTCAGTGATTAACTTTTAATACTGTTCTGTCGAAATAATAGGTGTGAAGTTTTCTTGTTTTATAGAGGGGACTCAATTTTACGTGGAAAAAAGGTGGAGTATTTATGGACGGTAAATTTACACTGGAAGATTCTTTACAGCTATTAGCCAATAACTATCACAAGATTTTGCGAATTAATTTATCAGATGACTCGCATACAGAACTTAAAATGTATGCAAACGAAAAAGATATACATAAGGGTTATTCTGAAAAAATATCCGTATGGCTCAAACAATTTGCGTTGACAGGACAGGTGGATCCCAAAGATTGCGAGGGCTATCTTAAATTCACTGATATTAATAATATAAAGTCCCATTTTGAACAAAGCGATGAAAAGATGAAATTCCGTTACAGAAGAAAGACGCATGATGAATTCAAATGGGTTGTAATGGAAATTATGAAATCGTCTGAATATAGTAGCGATCATCAGATTGTGATTTTATATATTCAGGACGTGCATGATTCCTATGTGAAAGAACTGGAACACAACAAAGAACTCGAATTCTATTGTAATTTTGATACAATGACGGGTCTTGCGAACTTCTATTCTTATCGCTCTTTTTGCAATACCTTTTCATCCAGCTTATGTGAAAAGCCCGTTGGAGTCATGTTTGGGGATCTGAACAGGCTTAAATATGTGAATGATACCGAAGGTCATGAGGCTGGAAATGTTTATATTCGTACTTTTGCAGAGAAATTAAAGAAAGCTTTTTATGATTGGAACTGCTATCGTATAAGTGGTGATGAATTTCTTATAGTTTATTCTGGAGAAGACGAGGAACTGTTTTATCAGAGAGCGAAGGCGTTTGATCAGTTTATTAAGGCAGATAATGTGCCAACTGCATCTATTGGTTATTCCTTTGGATGTACAGATGAAATTGAAAAGATTACCACTGTTGCAGAGCAGATGATGTATGAAGATAAGCAGGCGTTCTATAAGAAGTTTCCGCAGTTTAAGAGAGCCATTGCTGAGGCAAACTTCAAAAAAGAGATGGATGCACTGGTAAAAATATTGACAGATTCGTATGAGGCTCTTTTGTTTATTGATCTCGAACTGGATGAATACCGCATCATGAAGAAGAGCGAAACCAGTATTGCCGAGGAAGAAGCAGAAAGAGGCGTATATTCGTTACGAAATAAATACTTTGCGAGAACATATGTTGCCAGTGAATTTCAAAGCCTTCGCGAAGAAGTTGGCTCTATTGAAACCTTGAAGAAAAGACTGTTAGAAGAAGATCACATCTCCTGCGCGTACCAGTTACGAAATGGCTATTGGAGAGAAGCTGTTTTTTGGAGAATGGAGCTGTCAGCCGGTGAAGTATCAAAGGTTATATATTATTCTCAGGATATTGATACTGCGATGGCAAAGCGAATGGAAGAACGTCAGGAAATATCTGATGAGTTCCGTATGATAGCTGGTCTTCGTGAGGAATATAGCATGATTGGTATCCTTGATTTGGAAACAGAGCAGGTTACTATGAAGGATGTTTTCTCACAGGAACTGAAAGCCTTCAAGGAAATTGAACACATATCATTTAATGATGGCAATGCGATTATGGCTGAAAATGTGATTGTTCCTGAGGAAAGAGAAGCATTTTTAGAACATGCTAAATTAGAGAATATTATTGAAAAACTTAAAGGTAAAGAATTATTATCCTATTTCCATCATGTACTTCGTGATGATGGAAGCAGAGCTTGCTATCGATTTAATTTCTGTTATACACAAAATGACAGAAGTAAAATTGTACTTGCTATTAAAGATATATCAGACATTGTAGAATGGGCAAATGGTAGATAACAGGCGGGCTTAGTTGTTCCTGGGTTTTCGGGTTATGTTCCTAGAAATATATGCATTCGTAGCCTCAGCCCAGGAATAGGAACTCATATGTATAGCTCATTTTCCCAGATAATGGATGCAAGCTCGGCACGAGTAACACCAGTGCCTCTTTTATCAACAAGATGTGCCAGGATTTCTTTGGATTTCTTTCTTTCGAATTTCACGTAGGTGGATTTGTATTTGGAATCAGGTAAGGAGCAGTAAAATCTATGACAGCGATATTTGTTAACAACGCAGTTGAAATATGTTGCTTGTTAATTGCTTTTTTGATTTTTATATTAATATCCCTAACAAGAACGTCCTCTTCTCATAGAGATCGATTGTTTAAACTGAATTTATTCTGCTTTTCTAATTCTTGCTTATGTTCTATTGCTTATAATGGATTATTGCCTTTGGTTCAAAACGGAGAATTATCGGAAGTATTTATTTATGTAGCACATAATTCTTTTTATATACATTTGCTAACTATGTTTGTATTTTACATTAATTATATTTTGGACTTGTTTAATGTGAGCAAACGAGAATGCAAGATAATTAATATAATGAAATGGTGCATTTATGGAGTTTCTTCCGCAATCATATTAACAAGTAATATTACGCATCTTGGTTTTTATATAATTGATGGTGAGATTTATAGAAATGTTTTTGCGAATGGTGTTGTTTTTGGCTATTCTCTGGATTTAATCATTATCACATTTATTGTAATTAAATATCGAAAAACGATGGTTAAGGAGATCTATGGAATTCTTGTATCCATTATCGCTATTTCTCTTTTGACTATGGTCATACAGGAAATCTATTTAGATGGTAAATTTACGGTTCTTACCTTCTTGTTCCCTATCATTGCGCTCTTTTACTGTTTACATTCCATTGCATATGATTTAAACACGGGAACGGTGGGCCTTGAATTTTTGGCAAATGAGATTAAAACTGCCCGTTCCTATGGTTTTATATACTTAAAACTGCAGGACTTCAGCGTTGAAAAAATGACAGATGGCATAAAATTTAACCTTCTTCATTTTAATACGCATTTCTTCAAAGAATATAAGATATATAAATTTAGGGAAAATAGTTTCATCCTGGTATATAACTGCCAGAAAGAACATCCCGATTTTGATGAAATAGAAAAACAGTTTAAGAGTATTTATGAAATCTTCGAGATGGATTATAAGATTTTGGTAGATGTGGATTGCAGATTAGATACAGTCGATAAACTTAGAGGATATTGTGAGTCCACCATTGGTAATTTACGAGTTAATTCTTTTACTTTTGCAGATGAGGCAGTAAAAAAAGATTTTAGCAGGAAGCAATTGGTGCTAGAACAGCTAAATGATATAAAAAATAGAGCGGATTTAAATGATGAACGTGTGTTAGCTTTTTGCCAGCCTGTTCTAAATAAGAAAACAGGACGTTTTTCAACCGGTGAAGCTCTTATGAGACTACAACTTCCCGAGATTGGAATGGTTTATCCGGATGAATTTATACCGTTAGCAGAGGAACATGATTTGCTTCATCCTATGTCAAATATCATTCTCAATAAGACGTGTATTGCAATCCGAAATTTCTTAGATAAAGGCTATGAAGTGGACCGTATTTCTGTGAATTATAGTATTGATGAGTTTAATAAACTCAGTTTTAGGAAGGAATTTCTTGGAATCATTGAAAAGAATAATATTCCAGTTGATAAGATTGCCATAGAACTTACAGAGTCACAGGATTCTTACGATTTTGAAAAAGTTCATGAAAATATGAATAAGCTGGGCGATTATAATATCAAGTTCTATCTGGATGATTATGGAACAGGATATTCTAATTTTGAACGACTGATTAAGCTTCCTTTTGATATTGTTAAGTTTGATAAGAGCCTTCTTACGTCTATGAAGATAAGTGACACTAGCAAATATATGGTTACGAATATGTCTAAGATGTTTAAGGACATCGGCTATAACATATTGTTTGAAGGTGTTGAAGATTCGGATGATGAGAATGTTTGTCAGAATTTAGGTTTTGATTACCTGCAAGGCTTTAAGTACTCAAAGCCGGTTGCAATCGAAGAGATTGAACCGTTTTTGAAAAAAGGTTAATGTTTTTATTTTGGATTTGATTTGAAGGAGAAAACAATGGATATAATACCAGTTCGACAGGAATATGTATTTTCTGTGTCATCACATATTATGCGTGCTGTTGCGGAACATATTGATGATAAGAGACGCCTGCATTATTATTTTGATGATAAGCTTGTTGTAAGTAAAGAGATTGAGGGTGGCGACTATTATACGGATGATGATTGCATCACAGAGGTTGTAGAAGAATATAAAAAGAGCAAAACGGACGTCTATTCGGATCTTTTGAATCGCCATATCGATAAGATTTCGCTTACTTCTAAGACGTTAGAAGTAAAACTGGTCAATTACAGCATTGTAATTAACGCCAGCGTTAAGATTATTAAGGATTTTTATGAGATAGAGTTATATACCGATAATGAGGAAAATCGATTTAGCGGTATATTCAAAGCAGTGAATTTTTCGGAAGTTTTAGAGAAGATGCGTCTTTTTACCAGTACACTTGGTGATATCAGCACAGAGCTTGCTCAGAAAATTAACATTTTATCGAATGATAAGATTGAAGAAATTATAAAGTGGAAAGAATAATAGTAAATTAGCGAGGTAACTATGCAAAATCCGGTAAATGGTAATGCAACAAAAGAAGCGAAGGAATTATTAAATTATCTGTCTGAGATGGTAGGCAAGGGAATGGTTAGTGGACAGCATACCCAAACCGTTTCGATGGATGAAATTCAATATATTAAGGACGTATCTGGAAAAGAGCCTAAGCTTCGAGGTTTCGAACTATTAGCTTATTCGCCGAATATCAATTATGCGGACGCAGACGCGGACTGTTTAATTGAAATTTATCAGGATAGAAATACGATGGAAGAAGCACTGAAGTGGGGAAAGGCATCTAAAAATGCAACGGACCACATTATTACATTTTCCTATCACTGGTTTTCGCCCATTGGAGGACGTGATAAGAGCTTCTATGCGAAGAATACGAACTTTGATCCAGAAAGAATATTGGTAGAAGGCAGCGAAGAAAGAAAAGCCTTCTACGACGATATGGAGAAGATGGCGGCATTATTAAAGCCGTTCAAAGAGGCAGGAATCCCAATACTTTGGAGACCGTTTCATGAATCTGATGGAGACTGGTTCTGGTGGGGAAGAAAAGGCCCGAAGGTGGCGTCAGAGCTTTATAAACTGATGTATGCCTACTTTGTTGAGGTTCATAAGTTAGACAATTTACTCTGGGTTTGGAATTGCAGGTTAAAAGAAGGGTATCCTGGTGACGAATTTGTGGACGTCATATCCGTGGATATTTATCTTCCTGAGTATGCGAAAACAGATTATATAAAGGAATATGAGGAATTAATCAAGGGAACGACACGCAGTAAGGTTGCTGCGCTTGCAGAGATTGGGTATTTGCCTAATGCAGAGATGCTAGCAAAGACTAAAACGCCATTTGCTTACTTTATGCTTTGGTCCAGAGAATTTTGTCTGGGCGAGAAATATAACACAAGAGACAATATAGACGAGCTATACAATCATCCCTATATCATTACAGCATAATTTGCACATTTGTACCGGGTACGTTTGGTCCGATTTGCACATTTGTACCGGGTACAAATGTGCAAATGTGTAATATAGAAGTAAGAAACTGCCAGCCCTGTTGGCAGTTTTTTATTTGCAATTAAGTGTTAAAATATCATTGATTACGTTATAATTGATATTAATTAGTTGTTGTAAGGAATGGAGGCGGGATATGGGTAAGAAAATTATTCTGATGGTTGATGATGTAAAACTGAATCATGCGGCAGCTAGAGAAGTTTTAGCCGATACCTATGAAATCTATGAGGCTTATTCTGCGAAGCATGGCTATGAGATATTAAAAACGGTAATTCCTGACCTTATTCTTCTTGATCTTGTTATGCCTGAAGAAAATGGTATGGAAATGTTGCAGAAATTAAAAGCAACACCCTTATATGCTGATATTCCTGTCATATTTTTGACAGCAAACACCAGTGCCGAAGCTGAAGTGGAAGGTTTTAATCAAGGAATTGTTGATTATATAACCAAGCCTTTTGTTGGGCCGGTTATGAAAAAGCGTATTGAAACGCAAATCGCGCTTTCAGAATACGAGAAGGATCTCGAAAAGAAAGTGGAGCAAAAGGTGCAGGAAACGGAGCAGATGTATGATCTTATTACGGTTTCCTTTGCGAGTCTTGTTGAATCGAGAGACGGCGTAACGGGCGGTCATCTGAAAAACACATCCATCTATTTTTCCGCTTTCATAAGCTATTTAAAGACATTGCCAGCCTACCGAGATATTTTGACTCCGCAGGTGGTGAAAAAGGCTGTACGAAGTGCACCGCTACATGATGTCGGAAAGATTGCCATCAAGGATGCAGTTTTACAAAAGCCGTCTTCTCTATCACGTGAGGAGTTCTTGGAGATGCAGGGGCATGCGGTTATTGGTGGAGATATCTTCTCTTATTTGGCAAAACGTATTCCGGATAAGGAATTAGCGGAGGTTGCTGGTTGTATGGCACGTTCTCATCATGAAAGATGGGACGGAAGTGGATATCCAGACGGTTTAAAGGGAGAAGAAATACCTCTTCTTGCGAGAATCATGAGTATTGTTGATGTATATGATGCATTAACATCCAAACGCCCCTACAAGGAAGCGTTTACCCATGAAAAAGCAATGACGATGATTTCCGGAAGCGTAGGTACGCAGTTTGATCCAACATTAGTAGGACATTTCCTGGATATAAGCAATGTTATTAAAGAATGCCTTGTTTCGAAAGAGGAAATGTTAAAGGATAGTTATTTTATCAATAAATAAATTTGGAGGAGTATGGTTATGAAAAAGAAAACACCCATTATTGTTGCAATTTGTATTGTTTTCTTATTCGCTATTGCAGTGGTAGTTATTTTGCTTGTGAAAAACAAGAAGAATGATATCGAAGCAGATTCTTCAACTCAAACAACTACGGAAACTGCGATTGAAGCGAAAAAGGGGAAAATAATTCTTTCTGAAATAGAGGGAGTTGCATATGTCTATCGTGGTGATAAAGAACTAGAAGAAATTCCTGCTGTAAATGGCATGGAACCTCTTTCTGGTGATGAAATCTCATTGCCAGAAAATGCAAGCTTAGTCCTGCTTGTGGATGATGATAAACGAATTAAAGCAGAAGGAAATGCATTTTTTAACGTATATTTCGGTGAAGAAGAGTTTTCAACGAATATTCAAATGGTTTCAGGAAAATTAACTTGCGCAATTCATCAGGTAACAGGATCTGATTATGTGATAGAAACTTCAAATGTAACGATTACCAGCTCAAATGCTGAGTTTACCGTTGTTAGCGATGTTGTAGAAGATAAAACCATTTTGGAAGTGATTTCTGGTTCTGTTATTGTAAAAGACTTGAAGAATAATACGATTAAGACTGTGGAAGCTGGCACAACGCAAACTTACGCATGGTAGTATAAAAAAAGCCAATGGCTTTTTTTTATTGGCGCATTTGCACATTTGTACCCGGTACAAATGTGCAAATCGGACCAAACGTACCCGGTACAAATGTGAAAAAATCAGGATTTAGCAAATAGCGCTGCTGTTCCGGGCAGTGCGATGAGCGTCAAAAGGAATGTAATTTCGCCGCATCCAACGACTAAACACAAAATTTGGGACAGCATTGCGCTGTTAAAGACGGAAACAAGATAGAACACAACAAAGATAAAGAACACACCGTAACAACCAATGAAGCGTAGCGCTGTTTCGTATCCCATCGACAGAGCATAAACGGAATCTCCAAATTTCTTCTCTTTTCGGTATGTGCAGGCTAGTAATATGCCGAAGTTCACAACAAATCCCAATACAAGACATTGCAGAACAAAGAGGAAGATAAAATACAGCCCATTTCCATTCTTTCCCATGATCCACATGGATAAGAAGATGGAGGCCTGTGCTGCAGCAGCTAAGAAAGGTGCAGCAATATTTCTGGTACATACAAAGGCAATGGCACATACAGCAAGTAGCGTGATTAGCATGATGAAATTCATGTTCTTTTGGAAGGACTGCGACATTTCATACTGCATAATGGTATAGCCCATCATGTAATAATTTGAACTACAATGCGTTTGCAAATCAGCGTCAAGGTCTTCGATAAAAGAAAGAAGCGCAGGAGAGCCTTCTGCAAGATTTACATCCAGAAGAAGGATTGAGTGATTTTCTCCTACAAGCTGTGCCTTACCATCTGCAAGCATTTTTGAAGCAGTGCGAATGGCATCCTTCATATCATCACTAAAAAGGCTTCCGTACTCGGAACTCTTAGACATCTCGGTTACATGATTTAATAGTTCTTCGAGAGAAAGTTTCAAATCAATTTCTGTGTGCTGACTATAATACAATTTATAGAGTAACGTCAGATTATCTTTATTGATAATGGCCGAGAAAGAACCAAATAAATCCGTCAGCTCCTCAGGTGTATAGGTTTTATCGTTTAACGTGTCGTCCATTACGGTCTGAATCAGGTTAATGAGGTCCCAATCGATAAAGGACAAATCCATCGTGGATAACTTTTTAATGTACTCATAGATTTCCTTGATGCTGGTACTTGTACTTCCGATTGATTCCAGGAAGCTAACATCGATACCAAGCATATCAGCAATTTCCTCAATGCTTCGAATTTTTTCGTAATCGATTCCATTCACAAACTGCATTACCTGTTTGATTTTTTCCTGGAACGCTGCGGGAAGCTTTTGGAATAGAGCAGAATCCACATGAACGAGATCCAGGAGTTCCTGAATGGATATGGTATTTCTACGAGCGACTAACATTACAATGTTAATGGCTTTTTCATTAACTCCGAAGATAGAAGATAATTCTGCTGGGGTACGTTGTTTGTTGAGTTCCGTAGGATCTGTGAATAGGGAAATAAAATCCATCTTTTCTTTGATTGCGGGGGTAATTTTATTATATAAATTTACAATCTTTTCGAGTGTTTCCCGAATTTCCACAATACTCATCGTATCTTTCTTCATAAGAGAAAATGCCTTCTCAATATAAGAAGAATCTACGCCAAGGATAGAACCGATTTCTGCGGCAGAGCGTTGTTTGTTGAGCTCATCTTTATTAGCAAGGAGAGAGAGTAAATCTAATTTCTCCATTGTTGCTTCATCAATGAAACTGCTATAAGCAGGATTTGCATTAACGAAATCAATAAAGTAGGTTAGAAATTCATCCAGAGATAACGGTTCAATGGCACCGCCAGCATAATCGTAGTAAACAAATTCAATAATCCAGGGCTCAATATTGATATCACCTGCAAGTTCTTTGATTTTGTCGCCCATTTCATCAGCGGTATAGGTTTTAGCCAGAATGGAATAGTAAGAGGTTACACCGGAAACATCGTCGTATGCTTCTAATGAGTCAATCACCGCTTCCATATTCTTTTCGTCGTCATTGTCATATAAAACCACAATTGCATTGGACTTAGGGAAAATCGGATCGATTTGGGAGGCAGAAGGAAGGCTATATGTTTCAGCAGCTTTCGTCTTTAAGAAAAATGCAAGTGAAGTAATTACGACAATAAGAATAGGGTAGACAAATCTTGTTTTATGGAAAAAGTAAGAAATTCCAGCCATTTTAGGGGCAAGCGGTTTCTTGTAGGTTTTAAGGAGAGCGCCGTCTAATATATAAAGTACGAACGGAAGGAATGTTAGCACGCAAAGGAAACTGATTACGACACCTTTTGATAAAATCATTGCCAATTCTTTGCCCATCGTAAAGGGAAGAAAGAAGAGCCCGCATAAGCTGGCAATGGTTGTTAAAGTACAGCCAAGTAGCTGAGAGTAGGAATTCTTAACAGCAAAAGAAAGCGCATCCTTCTTGTCAGAGAAACGTGGTCTGTCAATATGATAGCGATTGATTAAGATAGAACTAAAATGTGCAGTCAATAATAGTGGGACAGGTAAGGCTACTGAATTCGTAATGGTAGAAAGTCCATGAAAGAATCCATTTGTACGAACCTGCAAAAAAGCTGATAAGGCCATAGCAAGCAGAACCAGAACAGGTTCTATCCAGAATTTGGAAAAGAGAAACAATAGTATAAGGAATACACCAGCTATTATTCCTAGAGTTAAAGGAGAAACCGAAGAAATCGCATTTTCATTTCCATATTCTACAACCAGATTGTAGTTGGAAGCACAGCCTGTTTCGATCGCATTTGTAAGAGCAGCAAATTCTTCGGAGCCTGTTGAAGCATCTGTTTTTACAATAAACAGGCTATATCCATCCTTATGATAGGCTTCATCATCGTCGTGATAGTTTACACTGGTGACATTTTCGAGGCTTTGCAGTGTATTTACAATGTCTTTAGTTTCTTCTGAAGCGAGATTCTCACCCATAATTCGAATCTGGGTTGCGCTCGCAGGGAGTGCCCCAAATTCCTCTTCATATATATCAAGTCCCTGACGAACAGAGGATTCTGCACCGAGATATTTGGTGAGATCACTATTAAAGTCTTTGTTTTGCGGAATGAAGATGGTTCCAATCGCAATAAGAATAATAAGAATAAATAGAGGAATGCGTGCACTGGCAACGATTGAAAATGGTTTTTTCATAATTTTTCTCTTTTCAAAAGATTTTGTATCATTATATCAACTGTAAGGAAAACAAAGCAAATTTACTTCTATAATATGGTATAATTAACATAACTTTGGAAAATGTTAGGAGTGTATGATGTTAACCATTCAGAATTTATACGATTTAGAACATACCTTAGCAAAGGATTATCTTGCTGGCTTTACCTATCCCTGGGAGGCGTTAAAAGGCATTAAGGAGCTAATCCTTTCTCTTGGACCCAATCTTGGGGACGATTATGAAGAAGTAAGTAGTGAAGTATGGGTTCACAAGACCGCAAAGGTTATGCCTTCTGCCTATCTTGGGGCGCCTTGTATTATTGGACCCAATACAGAGGTGAGACATGGAGCTTTTATTCGTGGATCAGCCCTTGTGGGAGCCGATTGTGTAGTTGGAAATTCCTGTGAATTAAAGAATGTAATTCTTTTTGATCATGTGCAGACCCCTCATTACAACTATGTTGGGGATTCTATTCTTGGTTACTATTCCCATATGGGTGCAGGTTCTATTACTTCTAATGTTAAGTCAGATAAGCAGCTTGTAGTGGTTCATAACGGGAATGAGAACATCGAGACCGGACTTAAAAAGTTTGGAGCGATGCTTGGAGATCGCGTTGAGGTTGGATGTAATTCCGTGCTAAATCCTGGTACGGTCATCGGCAGAGACAGCCGTGTATATCCCACCAGCTGCGTTCGTGGTGTTGTACCAGAAAAGAGTATTTATAAAAAGGACGATACTGTCCTTAAAATCGAGGAGAGATAAAATGGGAAAGTATTTTGGAACAGACGGTTTCCGTGGGGAAGCGAACGTGAACTTAACGTATGAGCATGCTGTTAAGATTGGCCGGTTCCTAGGCTGGTACTATGGTCAGAAGGAAGGAAAGAAGGCAAAGATTGTAATTGGTAAGGACACCAGAAGATCTTCCTATATGTTTGAGTATGCGCTTTGTACTGGTCTTATGGCATCTGGTGCAGATGCTTACAGAATGCATGTTACCACGACTCCTTCCGTTGCCTATATGACGGGAAAAGAAGATTTTGCCTGCGGTATTATGATTAGTGCTTCTCACAATCCTTACTATGATAATGGTATTAAGCTGTTTAATGGGTGCGGCGAGAAGATGGACGAGAAGACCATTTTGGAAATTGAGGATTATATCGATGGGAAGCTTGAAATCCCTGTTGCAACAAGAGAAGTAGGAGCAATCATCGATTATGAGGAAGGGCGCAAGGCTTATGCAGAGCATCTGGCTTCCTTATGTTCTGTTCGTTTTGATGGAAAGAAGATCGGTCTTGACTGCGCAAATGGTGCTTCCTTTGCACTTGCAAAGGATTTATATGAGAAATTGGGCGCAACGGTATGCGTCATGAATGATGCTCCGGATGGTTACAATATTAATACCGATTGTGGCAGTACCCACATTGAACATTTGCAGAAGTTTGTGGTCGATAACAAGCTGGATGCTGGTTTTGCGTTTGATGGTGATGCGGATAGATGCCTTGGCGTGGATGAGCATGGGAATGTATTAACCGGTGACCATATTATTTATGTATATGGAAAGTATATGCAAGAACAGGGTAAGCTTGCCAATAATAAGGTGGTGACTACGGTTATGAGTAACTTTGGTCTTTACAAAGCCCTTGATAAAGCAGGTATTGCATACGATAAGACCAGCGTAGGGGATAAATACGTTTACGAAAATATGGTAGCTACCGGAAATATGATTGGCGGCGAACAGTCGGGTCATATTATTTTTAAAGAATATGCGACGACCGGAGACGGTATGCTTACGGGAATTAAGATGCTCGAAGTAATGATTGCTAAGAATCAGACGCTTGGAGAACTGGCATCTCCCGTTGTATTCTATCCGCAGGTATTAAAGAATGTTCGCGTGAAGAGTAAGCCTGATGCGCAAAATGACCCTGACGTGCAGGCAGCTGTCGATAAAGTTTCTAAGGAACTTGGGGATGATGGCCGTATTCTTGTAAGAGAATCCGGGACCGAGCCTGTTATTCGTGTCATGGTAGAAGCGGGGTCTGATGCTGTATGTGAGAAATATGTTGATAGTGTCATTAAAGTAATTGAAGAAAAAGGACACCTTGCATAAAGAATATTTGACATGAGTTTAGAAAACAACATACAATAGGGTATGTTGTTTTTTTAATTTTGGAGGAGTATGTTTATGAAAAAGAAATTATTAGCAACCCTTCTTGTTGCAACCATGGCGATTGGAAGCCTTGCTGGATGCGAGAAGAAGAAGCAGCCCGTAATCGAAGAGGAACCCGAAATCATCGAGGAAGAGCCTGAAATCGAAGAGGAACCTGAAATCGAGGAAGAGCCTATTGGATTTGATGATCCTGTTATTGAGGAAGAGCCCGAAGAAGAAATTGTTGAACTCAACTATGTTGGAGATGAAGATTTAGGTTATATTGCAATTCCTGATGACTGGAGAGTTGTTGACAGAGAGCTGGAAGGTTCCATGATTTCCTACAAGCAGGCTTGCAAGAGAGGTGAGAATGATCCTGTAGAGATTATTACCATGTGCTGCTATGATATGGAGCAGATGAATGCTGGATCTGCCAAAGATTTTGCAAATGGTTTAGCAAACAGCATGCAGCAGGAAGGTGTAGAAGTAACGACCGCTATGGCTGAGATTGGCGGCTATGAGGCATATCAGGTATATGGTACCTATGATGATGGTGTTACTTTAGTAAATTATGTATTTGAAACCCCTGATGAGAATGACTGGCTTCATTATGTAGCTTATGAGAATGTTGATGATTTCTCTGCTGTTTTAGTAATTGAAGCAACCTATGGTTATGTAATTCCTACCTCTGATATGCTTGATGAATTTAAGACTGAAGGCAACAAGACCACTGGAAGTGGAGATGTAGATGAAGTTGCTGAGGCTACGGTTGATAATCCTGCAGTTTTAGGTGAATGGGTAAGAACCACCCGTTACTGTGTTGAGACAAGCGATTATGAGACGGTATATGTAAGAGTAACAGAATTTATTGATGACGAAGATGCGGTTCAGGAAATCATTGATGATTACAACTCTGGTGACAATTATTCCACGATTACTCCTTGGGACAAGGATGAGTTAAGTTATCGTGCACTTACCTACGAAGTATATTATCCAGAAGATTTCCCTGTCGGAGACAATGGTAAGATTTATTCTTATGATATTGACATTGATATCTGCGATAATGATGGAAGTTCCTCTATTGACGGTTGGTATTTAATTGGTGGCAATAAGGACATTTATGAAAAAGTTGATGATTTTGGACCTGGTATGACCTTTACTGGTATCTTTGTATATGGTTATCCGATTGGATATGATGATTATTATGTAGACTTTGAAATTACCACGAAAGATGGTGATGACGGATACAACTATGATCATGCTTATGTAAAGCACTAATGAAGTTGACTAAGAAGCCGCAGGTTAACCTGCGGCTTTTTTAATGCCCATATTTGTGGATTTGATTGACGAACGCGTGGTTTCATTGTAGAATTTTAACGATAGATTTTGATTACTATAAAGAAGGACATGATTATGAAAAAAGTAGTTAAGTTTGGTGGAAGTTCTCTTGCAAGCGCTGAGCAGTTTAAAAAGGTTGGCGCTATTATCAATGCAGATCCTAACCGTATGTATGTAGTACCTTCTGCACCTGGTAAGCGTTTTTCGGAAGATACCAAGGTTACAGATATGTTGTTACATGTATATCAGACAGCAAGCGAAGGTAAGGATATTACTGAAGAAATTAAGGCAATCAAAGCCAGATATGATGAGATTATTGAAGGCCTTGCATTAAAAGATTTTTCTTTAGATAAAGATTTTGAAGAAATTACCAAGAATTTAAAGGAGGATCCCGAAGTAGATTATGCTGCTTCCCGTGGAGAATTCTTAAATGGTAAGATTATGGCAGCCTATCTTGGGGCAACCTTCATTGATGCTGCGGAAGTTATCTTCTTTAATGAAGAAGGAAATTTAAATGATTATAAGACCGAGAAGACCTTGGCAGCGCGTCTTTCTCAGAATGAAAGAGCCGTTATTCCTGGATTCTATGGTATGGGTAAGAACGGTAAGGTTAAGACATTCAGCCGTGGTGGCTCTGATGTAACTGGTTCTATCGTTGCTGGTGCTGCAAAAGCTGACGTTTATGAGAACTGGACCGATGTTTCTGGTTTCCTTGTAGCAGATCCTCGTATCGTTGAGAATCCGGAAGTAATTAAGTATATTACATATAGAGAACTTCGTGAGCTTTCTTATATGGGTGCTTCCGTACTGCATGAGGATGCTATTTTTCCTGTGCGTAAGGCTGGTATTCCTATTAATATTCGTAATACCAACAGACCTGAGGATGAGGGTACCTGGATTGTTGAGAGTACTGCACAGAAGCAGGACTATGTAATTACCGGTATTGCAGGTAAGAAGGATTTCTGTACTGTATTTATTACCAAGGCTATGATGAATGCAGAAATTGGCTTTGGACGTAAGGTTTTACAGGCGTTTGAAGAGAATGATATTTCTTTTGAGCATATGCCTTCCGGTATTGATACGATGACCATCGTTGTGCATGCAGATGAGTTTATGCACAAGGAGCAGAGCGTTGTTTCTACCATTCACAGACTTGCAAATCCTGACTCCGTAGAAATCGAAGCAGGCCTTGCCTTAATCGCTGTTGTAGGCCGTGGTATGAAGTCAGCTAGTGGTACAGCTGGAAAGCTCTTTAATGCACTTGCAGCAAAGGGCATTAACATTAAAATGATTGACCAGGGTTCATCCGAGCTTAATATCATCATTGGTGTTAAGAACAGTGATTTTGATACTGCTATTAAGGCAATTTACGAAACTTTTATCAAGTAGTTGACACAAGAGTTTCTTTTTGTTACATTTAGGAAGTCATTTGGATAATCCTATCAATATTTTATCCAATGCAACCATTGATTGGGTTAAAAGCCCAGTTTGATAAGTTGGTTTCTTATAAACCAGTTGGTTTCTTACAACCGATGGCACGGGAAGCGTGCTGACTTGTGAAACATCAATAGGGGCATGTGCTCTGATAGGATGAAATCTTTCCGAACTTGACGAGGTAAGAGTATTACAGGTGCAGCGGTCCCGTTGTACCTGTTTTTTATTGCAGGCTTTGGAAAGGAAAGAAGATGGATATTATTGCGCAGAAAAGTGCTCCTGTATATGAAGCGTTAGAAAGACTGCGTCGGCAGCGCGTGGTGCCCTTTGATGTCCCCGGGCACAAAAGAGGAAAGGGTAATCCTGAATTAAAAGCGTTACTGGGCGAACAGTGTGTTTCACTGGATGTGAATTCTATGAAGCCTCTTGATAATCTTTGTCATCCCGTCTCCGTAATTAGAGAAGCGGAAGCGCTGGCGGCCGAGGCATTTGGCGCAAAACATGCCTTCTTCATGGTTGGAGGAACAACCAGTGCAGTACAAAGCATGGTCTGGTCATCCTGTAAAGCAGGGGATAAGATTATTTTACCGAGAAATGTACATAAGAGCGTAATCAATGCTTTGGTATTAAATGGTGCCGTTCCAATCTATGTCAATCCACAGGTGGATCATAAACTGGGTATTTCCCTGGGAATGACTACGCAGGAGGTGGAGGAAGCGATCAAAGCAAATCCTGATGCGAAATGTGTACTAGTCAATAATCCCACGTATTATGGCATTGCATCAGATTTACGAAAGATTGTGGAGATTGCGCATGCTAATAACATGCTTGTCCTTGTGGATGAGGCGCACGGAACGCATTTATATTTTGGAGAGAACTTACCAATAAATGCGATGGCAGCTGGCGCGGATATGGCGTCTGTGTCCATGCATAAGTCTGGTGGTAGTTTAACCCAGAGTTCGATTCTGTTAACAGGGGAAAATGTAAGCTGGGAATATGTAAGCCAGATTATCAATTTAACCCAGACCACATCAGCCTCCTATTTACTTTTATCCAGTCTCGATATTAGCCGTCGTAACTTAGCGTTACGTGGGAAAGAATCCTTTGGTAAGGTAATGGAGATGGCGGAATATGCCAGAAGTGAGATTAATTCTATTGGCGGCTATTACGCCTATGGGCGAGAGATGACCAATGGAAGCAGTATCTATGACTTTGATGTTACGAAACTTTCCATTTATACCAGAGATATAGGTCTAGCAGGAATTGAAGTATATGATCTGCTTCGTGATGAATATGATATCCAAATAGAATTTGGCGATTTATCCAATATTCTTGCCTATATTTCCATTGGAGATCGTATTCAGGATATCGAAAGACTGGTAGGAGCATTAGCTGATATCAAGCGTCTTTATCAGAAAGACCCTTCTGAACTCATGAGTGCAGAATATATTTCTCCTACGGTATGTATGTCGCCACAAGGGGCATTCTATGGTGCGAAGGAGTCATTGCCGATTAAGGAAACCAAGGGCCGCATTTGTACAGAATTTGTGATGTGTTATCCTCCGGGCATTCCGATTCTGGCGCCGGGCGAGATGATTACAGAGGAGATTATTTCCTATATTCTCTATGCTATGGAAAAAGGCTGCTCTATGCAGGGTACCGAGGATCCAGGCATGCAGTTATTAAATGTATTAAAAGAGTAGTTTGAAGGGAGAAAGTATGGAAACTGGGTCCATGGAATTATGGTTTTCCGATTATCATACCGATAAAGTGAAAATTTCTGTAAAAGTAGACCGGCAGTTGTTTGGTGAACAGACCGATTACCAGAGAATTGATGTATTTGACTCACAGGAGTTTGGAAGATTTATTTCCTGCGATGGTAGTATTGTTTTTTCTGATAAGGATGAGTTCGTTTATGACGAAATGATTGTGCATGTACCGATGGCAGTACACCCTAACGTAAAAAAAGTACTTGTAATCGGTGGTGGTGACGGCGGCGTTGCCAGAGAACTTTCCTATTATAGTGAAATTGAGGAAATTGACGTTGTTGAGCCGGATGAAACCTTCGTAGCTGTCTGCAAAAAATATTTTGAAGATAATGCCTGCGGATTAGATGACCCCAGAGTAAAGGTTCATTACAGAGATGGACTGCGTTTTTTACGAACCAAACAGGCGGAATATGATTTGATTATTAATGATGCCATTGATCCTCTTGGACACTATGCTGGGCTATTTACGAAAGAATTCTATGGTAACTGTTATAAGGCATTAAAGGAAGACGGAATTCTTGTATACCAGCACGGAAGTCCTTTCTATGATGAGGATGAGGATACTTGTAGAGCGATGCATCGAAAGGCAAGCCACAGTTTTCCGATTAGCCGCGTATATCAGGCACATATCCCAACCTGCTCCTCTGGATACTGGCTCTTTGGATTTGCTTCCAAGAAGTATCATCCGTTTAAGGATTTGGATGCAAAGAAGTGGGATGCTAGAAATATTAAGACATGGTATTACACGACCAATTTGCACAGAGGTGCTTTCATGCTTCCGAAATATGTAGAAGATATGCTGGTAGAGGAGGAATTAAACAATGGAAAGAAATATTGAGAATTTCATTGGCTGCGATGCCTCTTACGAAGAAGCAAATATCGTGCTGTTTGGGGCGCCGTTTGACAGTACGACAAGTTACCGACCCGGTACTCGATTTGGGTCTTCTGCGATTCGGCATGAGAGCTTTGGGCTGGAAACATATAGTCCCTATCAGGATAAGGATTTAACGGATATTCGTGTATTTGATAGTGGGGACTTAGAATTATCTTTTGGAGTACCGGAATATGCCCTGAAGGATATTAAAGACAGGGCGGCAGAAATCTTAGCGGATGGAAAGTTTCCATTTATGATTGGTGGTGAGCACCTTGTAACTTTACCGGCGTTTGAAGCTGCCTTTCATAAATACCCAGACATTCATGTGATTCATTTTGATGCCCATACGGATTTGCGGGATGATTATTTAGGGGCAAAACTGAGTCATGCCTGCGTAATTCGCAGATGTCACGATCTCATTGGCGATGGCAGAATTCATCAGTTCTGTATTCGTAGTGGAGAAAGAGAAGAATTTCAGTTTGCCAAGGAACATACAGATCTTCATAAGTTTGATTTTACTGGCTTAAAAGAGTGTGTGAAGGAATTATCTGAAAAACAGGTCCCAATCTATTTTACGATTGATTTAGACTGTTTAGATCCAGGGATTTTCCCGGGAACAGGCACCCCGGAGGCAGGCGGCGTTAGCTTTAAGGAACTTTTAGAAGCAATTCTAGAAGTGACAAAACTAAATGTGGTTGCAGCGGATGTAAATGAACTTTCGCCAATGCTTGACCAAAGCGGAGCGAGCACTGCGCTTGCATGTAAAGTAGTAAGAGAGTTGTTATTGGCCTTGAATTTGCAGTAAGGAAAAGGAGTTAGAAAATGAGCAGAGTTTTGATTATAGGTTGTGGTGGCGTTGCACAGGTTGCTATTAGTAAGTGCTGTCAGGCAAGTGATGTATTTACGGAGATTTGCATTGCTAGCCGTACTGTAAGCAAATGTGAGGCATTAGCAGCAAAACTTGCGCCCACGACAAGTACAAAAATTACAACCGCGCAGGTAGATGCGGATGATGTTAATCAGTTAATTGCACTCATTAATGACTATAAGCCTGAACTGGTTATGAATATTGCACTACCTTATCAGGATTTAACAATCATGGATGCATGTCTTGCCTGCCATGTAAATTACATGGATACAGCAAACTATGAGCCCGAAGATATTACGGAGCCAACCTGGAAAGCAGCATATGAAAAACGCTGTAAAGAAAAAGGTTTTTCTGCTTATTTTGATTATTCCTATCAGTGGGCGTATGCAAAGAAGTTTGAAGAAGCAGGACTTGTTGCGCTTCTTGGTAGCGGATTTGACCCTGGTGTTACGCAGAGCTATTGTGCATATGCAAAAAAGCATGAATTTGACCGAATTGATACCATTGATATATTAGACTGCAATGGAGGCGATCATGGTTATCCGTTTGCGACCAACTTTAATCCTGAAATTAACCTGCGTGAAGTTTCAGCGCCCGGTTCTTATTGGGAAGATGGTCACTGGGTAGAAGTACCAGCAATGAGCATTAAGAGAGAATATGATTTTGATGAAGTTGGTATGAAGGATATGTATTTACTTCATCATGAAGAGATTGAATCAATTGCAAAGAATATGCCCGAAGTAAAGAGAATTCGTTTCTTTATGACCTTTGGTCAGAGTTATTTAACCCATATGAAGTGCCTCGAAAATGTAGGAATGCTTAGCACAGAAGCCATTGATTATGAAGGTACCAAGATTGTTCCTATTCAGTTTCTTCGCGCCCTCTTACCAGATCCTGCATCTTTAGGCCCCCGTACTGTAGGTAAAACCAATATTGGTTGTATTTTTAAAGGAATGAAGGACGGCAAAGAAAAGACATGGTACATTTATAATGTATGTGATCATCAGGAATGCTATAAAGAAGTTGGTTCACAGGCAATCAGCTATACAACTGGCGTTCCTGCTATGTGCGGCGCGATGATGCTGCTTACGGGTAAGTGGAATACCGTGGGTGTGCATACCGTGGAAGAATTTGATCCGGATCCGTATATTGAAGCACTTGGTAAGTATGGCCTTCCTATTAAAACAAGCGATAGTCCTGCATTAGTTGAATAAGTATGCGAATAGAAGATGTGAAAACGCCGGCCTATATTCTTGATGAAAAGGCTTTACTAGGCAATTTAGAAATTTTAAAATCAGTGGAAGAACGCTCTGGTGCTAAAATACTTTTAGCCCAGAAGTGTTTTTCTATGTTTTCTGCGTACCCTTTAATCGGGCAGTACATCAGTGGCTGCACGGCCAGTGGACTTTATGAAGCAAGACTTGGCTTTGAAGAGATGCGTAAAGAGAATCATATTTTTTCTCCTGCGTACAGAGAGGAAGAATTTGATGAGATTCTTTCCTATTGCGACCATATTATTTTTAATAGTGGCACGCAGCTTGATCAGTTTAGAGAGAGATGTAAGGGAAAATCTTTTGGACTTCGCATTAATCCAATGTGTTCTACCCAGAAGGATCATGCGATTTATGACCCCTGTGCACCTGGTTCTCGTCTCGGAATTCCCTTAGAAACATTTGAGAAACTGGATTTAACCGGGGTGGAGGGACTTCATTTTCATACCCTTTGCGAGCAGAATGCAGATGATCTTGCTACCACATTAGAAGCTGTTGAGAAGCAGTTTGGTTCCTATCTTCATGATATGAAGTGGTTAAATATGGGCGGTGGTCATCATATTACCAGGAAAGACTATGATATAGAACTTTTGGTACAATTGGTAAAGGATATATCTGCAAAATATAATGTACAGGTATATTTGGAGCCAGGCGAAGCGGTTGCTCTGAACGCAGGCTATTTAAAGACGACGGTTTTAGATATCGTTATGAATGCTGGTATTAAGACCTTAATATTAGATGCTTCCGCGGCCTGTCATATGCCTGATGTGCTAGAAATGCCCTATCGTCCGCCCTTAAAGGACAGCGGAGAAGCTGGAGAAAAGCCGTTTACCTACCGGTTAAGCAGTTTTACCTGTCTGGCGGGAGATATCATTGGGGATTATTCCTTTGACCACGAGATTCGCATCGGAGATACTTTGTATTTTGAAGATATGGCAATCTATTCGATGGTAAAGAATAATACATTTAATGGTATTGCTTTGCCGGATATTGTTAAAATGGATAAAAATGGGGAATGTCAGGTTGTAAAATCATTTGGTTATGATGATTTTAAGTGCCGACTTTCCTAAATTAGATTTTATAGGAGTATAAACGATGAAAAAAATGTTTGTTTCCATTTTGTTAGGTGGTGCTGTCCTTTCCATGATGGCTTGTGGTAGTAGTATTGATTTAAATGTAACAGATGTAATTGAAGATGAGAATACGCAGACTGTAGAAACGGAAGAGGTTGCGGAGCTTACCGCGGAGGTTGATACAGGGAACGAAGACGATACCAATGACTCCTATGAAACGGAAGCAACCATAGAGGCATCTGATGAATCATACGAAGAATTAACCTACGAAGAATCTCTTGAAGAAAGCTTTGAGGTTGTTGTCACCTTCCGTAATGATTATTTATTGCAACAGCATTATGAAAAGCACGGTATGGAAATGGGCTATCAATCTGCTGAGGAATACCAGTATGGTGCGATTGCTGTGGTTAATAATCCTGCATCGCTTCATAAGTTAGAAGCAGAAGATGGGGATGATGTTTATTATTTAGAGTCTACGGACGAATTTGTTGTTGTTTCCACGGATGGCTATATTCGGACTTACTTCATACCTGATGACGGAATAGAGTATTATAACCGTCAGTAATTGTATGTTAGGCAAAGTTTTTGTATAATTTAAAATTACAGGATGCTGTAATCAGTTACTTGGAGTTTTGAATCTAAAATGGGAAGCGAAAAGCTTGATTATAAAAAAACAAAAAAGATTATCACCACGATTCTGATTTTAATTGTGGCATGGATTTTCTTTATCGAAGTGGCAGATAACATTATGCTTTATATTACGAGAAGTCAGGGCTATGGTCCTGATACGCTTGTTGAGAAGCTGTTTCGTTATCTTTTTATTACGACACTCTTTAATCTATGTTGTGTTGTAGTGCCGATTATTATTAACAAAGCCCTGCATTTTTCATACGAGAAACAGTGCACGTCTTTTTTGGTCGGCCTTTCTTTTGTTTCCTGTAACGTTATGTATTCTCATTACCAGTTTTCCATAAGCTATGGAATCGTGGTTCTTCCCGTTATTGTTGCCATTTTAATTGAGAGTCGTAAACTCTTAAAGTTTATTATTGGTTTTAATTTCTTTGGGCTGGCGCTTGGCGTATTTATGCGCGCGAAGGATCCTTTATACAATAAGGATATTATTCCTGAAGCCATTATTGCTTTATGTATTTTTGTCGCATATTCCATATTTGCAAGGATGATTATCAAAGTCTTGAATAAGAGTCGAAAAGATTTAAGCGAGGCACTTGTTCTTGCAGAACAGGCAAAATACATCGAGGAGCTTGACCGGGCTAATACTGCTTTGGAAGCAGAGAGAGACAAACTTCGAACGATATCTGAAGAGACATTTACAGCGCTTAGTAATGCGGTAGATTTTAATGATCATTATACGAATGGTCATAGTAAGCGTGTTGCAATGTATTCCTCTGAGATGGCAAAACGACTTGGCTTTTCCGCCGAACGACAGCGTGAGGTCTATTATGCCGGTTTATTGCATGATGTGGGTAAGATTGGTATTGAAAACGAAATCATCAATAAAAATGGTCGTTTGACAGATGATGAATTTGAACAGATAAAGATGCATCCTTCGATGGGATTTCAGATTCTGCGCAGTATTTCTTCCCAGGGTGAATTTGCAGCCGGTGCGAAGTGGCATCATGAACGCTACGATGGTAAAGGATATCCGGATGGCCTTTCTGGTGATAAGATTCCTGAGATTGCCCGAATCATTGCTGTTGCTGACTCTTACGATGCAATGACCAGTAAACGTTCCTATCGTAATGTTATGAGTCAGGATAAAGTGCGCGAACAGATTGAGCAGGGTAAGGGTACACAGTTTGATCCTTTCTATGCAGATATTATGCTACAGATGATTGATGAAGATAAGGATTATACACTTCGTCAGGATACGGACCGAAGATATAACATTATAGTTGTTGATGATGATGTAACCTGCATTGATCAGATTAGAGGTATCTTAAAGAACGAAAGATATAATGTAATTGGTGCTACGACGTTTGAAACAGGTATGAATATAATAAATACTGTAATTCCTGACCTGGTGCTTATGGATATGGTTCTTCCGGATATGACAGGGTTTGAGGGATACAGAAGAATTCGTTCCGAAGGAAAATCTGTTCCAATCTGTTTTATATCAGGCAATAACGATATTGAACTAATGGAAAGAGCAAAGACAATCGGTGCACTTGCATATTTTGTGAAACCACTGCAGGCTCCGGAATTAAAAGAAGTTTTGCATGCGATATTTCTAGATGTATAAAAAAGGACTCTGCGGAGTCCTTTTTGCACATTTGTACCGGGTACAAATGTGCAAATCTTGACATTATTTATTGGGTGGCAAGATAAAGTGCTTGACACCATATTGTGCGTGTATTATAATGCCCTTTGTGAGGTGAAGTATAGGCTTATGGAAGATATTGTAGAACAAGGAATTTTATATGATATCTATGGCTCTTTACTTACAGAACACCAGCGTTTTCTGTATGAACGTAAGGTGAATGACAATATGTCTCTTACAGAGATTGCTGCAGAAGCGGGAATTTCTAGGCAAGGCGTGCATGATCAGCTAAGGAAGGTTGATAAAGCACTTCTAGATTATGAGGAGAAGATTGGCCTTGCTAGTCAGGGAAAGAAGACGGCGGACGGTTTAACGCAGATTATTGCGCTTTGTGAAGCAGGGGAGCCTGATTTTGCAAAGATTAAAGAGATTGCCCTTGGTTTATTAGAGGAATATTAAGATGGCTTTTGAAAGCTTAAGTGATAAATTACAAAATGTCTTTCGGAAACTTCGCGGAAAAGGTCGTTTGACAGAGAACGATGTTAAGGAAGCTCTTAAAGAAGTTAAGATGGCGCTTTTAGAGGCTGATGTTAACTTTAAGGTTGTAAAGAATTTTGTGAAATCCATTGAAGAACGTGCTGTCGGAGAAGACGTATTAAAAGGTCTGAATCCAGGACAGATGGTTATCAAGATTGTTAATGAAGAGATGATTGCCCTTATGGGTTCTGAAACCACTGAGGTGCAGTTCCAGCCCGGTAAGGCGATTACCACAATTATGATGTGTGGTTTGCAGGGTGCTGGTAAGACAACCACAACTGCCAAGCTTGCTGGAAAGTGGAAGCAGAAAGGGAAGAAGCCTCTTCTTGTTGCCTGTGATGTATATCGACCAGCTGCGGTAGAGCAGTTAAAGGTAAATGGAGAAAAGCAGGGTGTAGATGTATTTGCACTTGGAACAGATGTATCTCCTGTGGAAATTGCTAAGCAGGCAATTGCGCATGCTGAAAAGAATGGACATAACGTTGTTATATTAGATACTGCGGGTCGTCTTCACATTGATGAAGCAATGATGGAAGAACTCGTAAAGATTCGCGAAGAAGTCGAGGTTCATCAGGCACTTTTGGTTGTCGATGCGATGACCGGTCAGGATGCTGTCAATGTTGCCAAGGAATTTGATGAAAAGATTGGCATTACAGGTGTTGTTTTATCCAAGATGGATGGTGATACCAGAGGTGGTGCAGCACTTTCTGTAAAGGCTGTTACCGGTAAGCCTATTCTTTATGTTGGTATGGGCGAAAAACTTTCTGATTTAGAGCAGTTCTATCCCGATCGTATGGCTAGTCGAATCTTAGGAATGGGTGATGTATTAACCCTTATAGAGAAGGCGCAGCAGAACATTGATATTGATGAAGATACCAGCCGTGATATGACGGCACGTATGAAGAAAGGTAAATTTGATTTCAACGACTATTTGGAATCCATGCGCCAGATGCGAAAGATGGGCGGCCTTTCCAGTATTTTGTCACTTATGCCAGGAATGGGTATTAAGTCAGGTGATCTTGAAAACATGGTGGACGAAGGTAAGCTCAAGCAGACGGAAGCCATTGTATACTCCATGACCAAGGAAGAGAGGGAGAATCCCAAGTTATTAAATCCATCCCGTAAGCATCGAATTGCCAGAGGTGCAGGATTAGATATTGCACAGGTCAATCGTTTCATCAAACAGTTTGAAGAAAGCCAGAAGATGATGAAGCAGATGGGCGGTATGATGGGCGGAAAGCGCGGACGCAGAATGCCTATGGGCCTTGGTGGAATGATGGGAGGCCGTAAAGGCTTTCCGTTCTAAGTATTAAGTATCCTTAGTTCATCTAAGATACAGGAGCTTCGCTCCAATATATATTATTTTCTTAAAGGAGAAACAATCATGGTAAAAATCAGACTTACAAGAATGGGTAAGAAAAGACATCCCATTTACAGAATCGTTGTATCCGAAGCTAGTGTAGCTCGTGATGGTGCATGCATCGAAGAAATCGGTACCTACGATCCTAACACCGATCCTTCCACCTATAAGGTAGATGAGGAGAAGGCTAAGAAGTGGCTTAAGAATGGTGCACAGCCTACTGAAGTTGTTAGCAAAATCTTCAAGCTTGCTGGTATCGAGAAGTAATTTCTTCGCTTGTAGTGTTGGAAATGTTACATCCCGAAGGAGGCACTTATGAAAGAGTTAGTAGAAGTAATCGCTAAAGCTCTGGTAGAAAAGCCCGAGGAAGTAACGGTTACCGAAAAGGTAAACGGTAAGCACATTACAGTAGAACTTCGTGTAGCTCCAGCTGATATGGGAAAAGTTATTGGCAAGCAGGGTCGTATTGCAAAAGCAATTCGTAGTGTTGTCAAAGCGGCATCCACGAAGGATGATTTACGAGTTGATGTGGATATCTTAGACTAATCTTTAAAGAGAGAATTCATACAGAGTTCTCTCTTTTTTTATTGTGCTATGATAAAATAGGATATTGAGCGGTGGCGAGAGGCCACGATTCTTAAATATATGCATAGTGAAGGAGATAGTATGCTTGAAGATATGTTTCGTATAGGGGTTATTACTGAACCGCATGGGATAAGAGGTGAAGTAAAGGTGTATTCTACCACGGATGACCCTATGCATCTTAAAAAGGTGAAGAAGGTATTGCTTCATCCCATGAAAGGAGAAGATAAGGAACTTACTTTACAAAAGGTAAGAGTTAATGGGCAATTTTTAATTTTGCAATTTGAGGAGTTTACGGATCGTAATGCGGTGGAAACACTCCGTAAGGCAGAATTATATGTTGCGCGTAAAGATGCGACTCCCTTACAAAACGATGAATATTATATATCGGATCTGATTGGCTTAAAGATTGTGGATGAGGATGATAAAGAATTAGGAAAGCTGACAGAAGTACTTCCCACAGGGGCAAATGACGTATATGAAATTGCGATGCTTTCTGGGGAGACACTACTTCTTCCAGCGATTAAGCAGTGCGTGCTGGAAGTGAATATGCAAGAAGGCTATATGAAAGTGCATGTTCTGGAAGGACTTCTTTAAAATGAACTTTTATTGTATGACATTATTTCCGGAGATGATTGACGCTGCCATGGATACCAGTATTATGAAGCGGGCCATGGAAAAAGATTTGATTCATTTAGAGAGTGTCAATATTCGGGATTATACAGAAAATAAGCACAATCGTGTGGATGACTATACCTATGGTGGCGGTGCTGGCATGCTCATGCAGGCACAGCCTGTTTATGACTGCTATAAGGCTATTGAGAATAAAATTGGTCAAAAAGCCAGGGTAATTTACGTTACACCACAGGGAAAGGTATTTGACCAGGCCGCAGCAGAGGAATTGTCGAAAGAAGAAAATCTTGTATTTCTCTGTGGGCATTATGAAGGGATTGACGAAAGAGTTCTTACGGAAATCTGCACAGATTATTACTCGATTGGTGATTATGTGTTAACAGGTGGTGAATTGCCAGCTCTTGTGATGATGGATGCGGTGGCAAGACTGATTCCTGGCGTTCTGAATAAAGAGGCGTCTCACGAAATTGAAAGTTTTTCGGAAGGGTTATTAGAGTATCCGCAGTATACCAGACCAGAGGTTTGGCATGATAAGGCTGTACCGGAAGTATTACTTACCGGGCATCACGCCAATATCGAAAAGTGGAGGTTGGAGGAGTCTAATAAACGAACGCTAGAACGAAGACCAGACTTATTTTTGAAAAAATATGGCTCTCTTGAACTACCAAAGGAGAAAAAGAAGAAGCGATGATTGAAGCAAATAGACTCTGTAAAGTTTTTAAAAGGACTTTGCAGGATGAGAAAAACAAGCGTAAAACCAGAGCGGAAGAGTTTCTTGCGGTCAATAATATTTCGTTTCAGGCAAGTGCTGGTGAAATCGTAGGTATTCTAGGACCCAACGGTGCGGGAAAAACGACGCTTCTTCGTATGCTTGGAGGCCTTATGTCTCCTACTTCCGGGGAAGTGATTGTAGAAAATAACCAGGGGGAGCGTGTAGAGAATGCTTCTAAAATGAAAGCAACGATTGGTTATTTATCACAAAATACAAAGTTATATAATCGTTTCAGCGTTCGCGAGATGCTCTGCATTTTTGGAAATATTTTTCAACTTACCAAACAGGAGGCTGCAAAACGCGCGGAAGAGATTATCGCACTTCTTCATATGGAAGAATTTGCAGATAATAAAATTGAAAGACTATCGACTGGACAAACCCAGCGTGTGAATATTGCTAGATGTCTTGTCCATAAACCAGATATCTATATTTTTGATGAACCTACGTTGGGACTGGATGTTATGAGCTCTAAAACTATTTTGGAGTTTATGAAAGAGGAGAAGAAAAAGAATAAAGCCATTCTTTATTCAACGCATTATATGGAGGAAGCACAGTATCTGTGTGATAAAGTAATTATGATGCACCATGGAGAGGTACTGCATGCAGGTACACCTGGGGAGCTAATGCAGCTTTCTGGTACCACAAATTTGCGAGAAGCCTTTCTTTCTCTTGCAGAGAATAAAGATCTTGCTGCAGGAAAGGAGGAAGCATAATGTCAGGACGTGTAATAGGTGCTCTTTATAAGAAAGAGATTACAGATATTTTGCGCGATAAGAAAACAATCCTAATGATGATTATTATTCCTCTTGTTATTTATCCGTTACTGTTTATTGGCTCTATGATGCTTGCACAGTCTGTGATGAAGGAAAGCACAGTACAGACGTATCGCGTATCCTTTGCTTCTGATGAAGCCAGAGATGACTTGATGGAATATATAAGAGAACATCAGGAAGAACGTTCCTATCATTTTGATTTCATTGCGCAAGAGGATGTTTCAGTCAGCGAAGCTCTCGAAAAACTGTCGATAGAGGCATATATTACGAAAGAAGTGGTGGATGGTAAGCCCACGTATCACATTTGTTATAATTCTTCCAATAATAAGTCTTCAACAGCTGCCGGAATGTTAGGTGATATGCTGGCAGATTATAATGCCATGCTTAGAGACGATGAAATCACGAAACTTGGGTATGATCCCGAGATTCTGATGCATCCCATTGCAATTTCCAAAGACGATTTTTCTTCAAATGAAGAAACGATGGGCATGATGCTAGGCACAATTTTGCCCTTTATGCTTATTGTGAGTATCTTAATGGGGGCGATGTATCCTGCAATTGATACCACAGCAGGGGAAAAAGAAAGAGGAACCCTCGAGACACTTATGACACTGCCGGTTAAGAGTATTGAGCTTATTGTATCGAAGTTCTTAGCGACATCCAGTATAGCAATAGGTGCCGCATTATTAAATGTGCTATCTATGGGCATTTTGGGTGGGTACTTCTATACCGGAATTTCTGCAACGTCGGACACCGCTGTAAGCTTCAGCTTAGGCGCATATATTCCTGCATTGCTACTTACCCTATTAGGTGCTGTTGTGTTTGCAATGTTTGCTTCGGCAGTCTGCCTTTGTTTTTGTATATTTGCAAAGAGCTTCAAGGAAGCACAGAACCTTACCACACCGCTTATGCTGGTGTTCCTAGTGGCTGCTATGGCCAGCATTATTCCTTCTTTTGAATTAAAAGGTGCGCTTTGCTATATTCCTGTCGTGAATCTTTCTTTACTGGTTAGCGAACTGTTTAGCTTTCATATTGAAGCATCTGTTGTTACTACGGTATTACTAACCAATGTGGCATACAGCGCTGTGGTTATTGTCATCATGACGCGTCTGTTCTGTGCAGAGGATGTACTTTTCGGAGACGGAGCAGGCAGCATTCGACTCATTGAGAAGCGAAGCGAAATGAAAAAAGGACAAATGCCTGGTATTGGCGATTTCGTGCTTCTTCTCGCGCTTTTACTAATTATTGTTTTGCTTGTCGGTTCCTCACTAACAGTAAAGTTTGGCTTAAAGGGTGTTGGAATTCAACAGCTTCTTATTGGATTTGTGCCATTATTCTATGCGTGGTATATGAAGTCCGATATAAAGAAATTATTTTCTTTTAAGGCACCGAAAGTTACGGGTGTTCTAGGGGGAATTTTACTTGCTATTGGGATGACGATACTCAATATCTTTTTAAGTGCACTGCTTGTGCATGTATTCCCTTCCAGTACTGAAAGCGCCAACGATACTATGCTGGCATTATTTGACGATACAACATTTTTGGGGGCAGCCCTTTCTATTGCGGTATTGCCAGCCATTTGTGAAGAACTGGCTTTTAGAGGATTCCTGTTTGGAGTCTTGAAACATAAATATAAGCCATTTATTGCGATTGGTGTTATTGGAGCGTTATTTGGCGCTTACCATATGAATTTGGTTAAATTCTTTGTGGTTGGACTCCTTGGTGGCGTTATTGCCTACGCAGTTTGGAAGACCGGCTCAATTTTTGTCGGTATGTGCATACATTTTATTAATAATTTCACCGCGGTGTTTGTTACCTATAAGGCGGAGCTATGCCAAAAGATTTTTCCGATTCTCTTTAAGAATAATCTTGTAACCACGGATTATTTACTGGTTGGTGCTATTGTTGTTGTAACACTGGTTGGGGGCTTTATCCTTGTTAATGCTAGTAATAAATCATTGAAACTAGGAGCAAAACCTGAGAAATTGTAAGTTTTTCTTGCGTTTCATGTACAGGTGTGATATTCTATTATACGTTGCGAGTAAAGAGATGGTCCGCTGTTACGAATGTATTAAGAACATCCGATGAAAAGACAAAGGAGAATAACAATGAGTGACATTATTAAAGAACTCGAAAGTGCACAGCTTAAGGCTGAAGTACCTGCTTTCAATGTTGGTGATACTGTAAAGGTTTTCGCTAAGATTAAGGAAGGTGAGAAGGAAAGAATTCAGGTATTTGAAGGTACCGTATTAAAGATGCAGAATGGTGGCGTTCGTACTACCTTTACCGTAAGAAAGATTGCTAACGGTACTGGCGTAGAAAGAACCTGGCCTCTTCACAGCCCTTCCATCGATCATGTAGAAGTTGTTCGTAAGGGTAAAGTTAGACGTGCTAAGCTTAACTATCTCCGTACCCGTGTTGGTAAGGCAGCAAAGGTTAAGGAAGCAAAATAAGTTTTCTTACGAAAGGGCGCTAAGAAGCGCCCTTTTTTCTTTTACAAATATGTCACGCCACCGTTTCGGACCATTGGATCAATCGGACCATTCGGACCATTTGTACCGGGTACAAATGGTCCGAAACGACATACATCAGACCATATGTACCCGGTACAAATGGTCCGAAATGGTTTACATAAGGGTTTTAATTCTTGTATAAACATAGTAAAATAGAATATCTATGAGAAGAAAAAGCAAAGGCCTGTCCTTTTACAGAAAAGAACGAAAGATTGGAAAAAATGTAGCCAGAACCATTGGTACTTTTTCTATTTGGACGGCGATTATGATCGTTCTTGCCTTTGCACTGGTGTATTGCTTTGGGATACGAATTCGTGAAGTGGGAGAATCGATGGAGCCCACTTTATACAATAGCCAGTCTATATTGGTAAATCGTTTTGTATATTTCTTTGCGGATCCGAAGCGTAATGATGTGGTTGTTTTTAAACCAAATGGAAATGACAATTCCCATTATTATATTAAAAGAGTCATTGGAATTCCTGGGGAAACAGTTAGAATTTCAGATGGCTATATCTATATTAATGATGATTTATATATGGAAGATGCCTTATATGACCGTATGGAGTCGGGAGGCATTGCAGAAAGCGGTGTTACTCTGGGAGAAGATGAGTACTTTGTACTAGGAGATAACCGTAATAATAGCGAAGACAGCAGACATGGTAACATTGGTGTTGTTCATAAGGATTATATTCTTGGAAAAGCCTGGTTCCATGGTAAAAGTACAGAAAGAACGGCAGGTTTTATTAAATGAATATTCAGTGGTATCCAGGTCATATGACCAAGGCCATGCGCCAAATGCAGGAAGATATTAAGTTAATTGATTTGATTATTGAAATCTGTGATGCGCGTATTCCGGTAAGTGGTCGTAATCCTGATTTGAATAAGCTTGGACAGAATAAAGGTCGCCTGGTTCTGTTAAACAAGTGTGATTTGGCAGAAGATGCAATCAATAAAAAATGGGTAGAATATTTTAAAAGCCAGGGGATTGTATGTATTCTTATGGATGCCCGAAAGAATATTCATACCAAAGAAATCCAAAATGCAATCCAGGAAGCCTGTCGGGAGAAGATTGAAAGAGACAAGCGAAAAGGGATTAAGAACAGACCCATTCGTGCTATGGTTGTAGGGATTCCAAATGTTGGAAAATCTACGTTCATCAATTCCTTTTCACATCAGGCGGTTGCAAAGACTGGCAATAAACCAGGCGTTACCAAGGGAAAGCAATGGATTCGAATGAGTGGAATGCTTGAACTACTCGACACACCCGGTGTACTTTGGCCTCGTTTTGATACCCCCGAAATTGGTGAGCACCTTGCCATGATTGGTTCTATTAATGATGAGATTATCGATACATATGAACTCGGGGACTGCATTTTAAGTTTTATGAAGGCAGACTATCCAGCGAGATTAGAAGAACGATTTGAAATGGATGTGACGCAGGATAATGCATCGCTTATGCAAGGGTTAGCCGTAAAGAGAGGGTGCCTTGTAAAGGGCGGAGAAGCAGATCCTATCAAGGCGGCAGCAATTATTATTGATGAGTTTCGTTCCGGAAAGCTTGGTCGTATCAGTATAGAGAGACCGTAGGAGAGATTATGAAGATAGATGATGAATTAGAAACTGTGGAACTTACTGCGCCCCATGATGCACAGACAAAGCCTGCAGGTGATGAGCAAAAGGAAAGAAAAAAGGCGAAGCACAGAAATGAATTCCTTGTAAATAGTTTATATTTATTGCTCGTATTTGCCCTTACGCTTTTTATTGTTAAATTTGTGGCACAGCGTACGGTGGTTGTAGGAAGCAGTATGGAGCCAACTCTGCAAAATGCAGATAATCTTATCGTCAATAAGTTCCTTTATCGTTTTAGCGAACCAAAGCGATACGATGTTGTTGTATTTCCCTATAAGTACGAAAAGAAGACCTACTATATTAAGCGTATTATTGGTCTTCCTGGCGAGACGGTTAGAATTGATGCACTCGGTAACATTTATATCAACGAAGTACTTTTAGATGATGATATCTATGGTGCAGAGGTAATAAATGATCCTGGGATGGCTTTAATGGGCGTTCAACTTGGAGAAGATGAGTACTTTGTTATGGGAGATAACCGAAATCATTCTTCCGATTCACGTTCTCCGTCTGTCGGTAAAATTAATAAGAAAGACATTATTGGTAAAGCAGTATTTCGTATTTTCCCTTTCAAAAAATGGGGGTCAGTTAAGTAATGGCAATATCTGCAGCTGAAATTACAAAAGAATTAAAGAATACTTCGGATGAGAATTTAAAAGCGTTTATTGAAAATTATAAAAGCGATGAACGCACTGGTGTCATGAAGCTGGTTGCTCAGGCCGAAAAAAGGTTGCATGCGTACGAAGCAGAGATTGTTCGAATGGAAAATATGTATACTTTCGAAAGACAGTATCCAGATTGTGCATATATCTGTGGCGTGGATGAAGTTGGACGTGGGCCCCTTGCTGGTCCCGTTGTTGCAGGAGCCGTAATTCTTCCCAAGGATTGTAAATTATTATATCTAAATGATTCTAAGAAATTATCCGAAAAAAAGAGAGAAGAGCTTTATGATTTAATCTTTGCGGAAGCGGTGGCTGCTGCCGTTGGTTTCGCAGACGAAAAATTAATTGATGAGATTAATATACTAAATGCAGATTATGAAGCGATGAAGATAGCCATTGCAAAGTTAAATCCTTCTCCGGATTTGCTCCTGAATGATGCCGTACATATCCCTGGGGTGGATATAAAACAGGTTTCTATTATCAAGGGTGATGCGAAAAGTGCATCGATTGCTGCGGCTAGTATTATTGCGAAGGTAACAAGGGATCGTTATATGTTGGAGATGGATCAGAAATATCCAGAATATGGTTTCGCTGGAAACAAAGGATATGGAAGCGCTAGCCATATTGAAGCAATTAAAAAATATGGTCCCTGTGAGATTCATCGAAGATCATTTATTGGTAATTTTTGGCCAGTTTAAGGTGAGGATATATTGAGTTTCTTTTCAGGAATTTCATCACAAAATAATACACAGAATTTAAGTGCATACAGCGCAGGCCCCAAAGGGCCTGTTTTGCATGGTGAAAATGTGTCTTTACAGACCGGAGAAACCGTTAGCGGTAAAGTTGTAGCGCTAAATGGTGATAAGGTTACCTTAGAATTGCCTGGCGGTGTGGAATTATCTGCGAAACTGGAAGGCAACATGGATTTGAAAGAAGGTCAAATGGTTGCCTTTACTGCGAAGAATACGACTTCCGGTGGCCTTGTTTTGTCACCGCTATTTACCAATATGAATCAGGGACTCATGGCGCAAAATGCGCTTTCCAGTGCGGGACTTCCCGTAAATAGCATGACATTATCGATGACCAGTGCCATGATGGACGGAGAAATGCCTATTTCCAGAGAGAATCTTACGGCTATGTTTCGAAGCGTTTCTCATTTCCCTGAATCATCTCCGCAGACCATTGTTGAAATGAATCATCTTGGCATTCCCGTAGACGCAGAGAACATTGAACATTTTACTGCTTTTAAGAATTATGAGTCACAGGTAACGGATGGACTTCGTGCCATTGCTTCCGATATTCCGAATGTAATTCAGGATCTCATTGGAAAAGGAAATGATCAGGGCGCTGCGAATTTATTAGGGGATGTTCTTTATGTGATTAACCACGATGCAGACGTAGAAACGCAGGAAGTGCAATCTCAAACGATGGCAGACGGTATGCCGCAGGAATTTGTGGACAAACAGACAATGCTTGCGGAAGATAAGGTTTTGTTAAAGAATGCAGAAACGATGACAGATACCTTAAAGGATATTGCGAATCAGTCTATGGAACAGCCGATAAAAGAAGAAATTCTTTCAGAGAGTGAAAATAAAGTTCCCTCAGAGCAGACTTTAAAAAATGTAATTAGTGACCTTACCAAAGACATTCCCATGGCAGAACAAAATACGATGGTTAAGGATTTGCCGAATTTTGAACAGCAAGGTTCGTTAAATCAAACGCAGACACTTTCCGCTGAAATAAATAGTGCTAAGCCTTCTGATGTATTGCCACCTGCATTAAAAAGCGAAGTAATGCAGCTTTTAAAAGAGAGTGGAATGGATGAAAGCATTATACAAAATTATGAAAAAACCGATGATTTTACACCGGTATTAAAGGCCGCAGAAACGTTACTTCGAAAAGAGGGACTCACGCAGCCGCTCAAAGAACTTGTGGAAAATCCAGGTTTTCAGAAGCAGTTAGAAAGTGCTTTTGTGAATCAAATTATACTAAAACCAGAGGATGTATCTAAAAATTCTGTGGAGAAGCTCTATCATAAACTACACAATCAGGTGGAAGGGATTTTGCAGACTTTACAGGAAGCATCCCCCGAGGCGAGCAGTTTAAAGACGGATTTGTCCAATATGAGTGGCAATATGGATTTTATGCACCAGATGAACCAGACCTTCCAATATGTGCAGATTCCCCTTAAAATGGCTGGATCAGAAACCACCGGGGATTTATATGTTTATACGAATAAAAAACATTTGGCAAAGTCCGATGGTAGTGTAAGTGCTTTACTACATTTGGATATGACGCATCTTGGGCCACTTGATGTATATGCTTCTTTAAATCCTGGAAATCAGGTGTTTACCAGATTCTATGTGGCAGATGATGATGTTCTTTCTTTTTTAGAAAATCACATGGATGAGCTAACAACAAAGCTTACAGAAAGAGGATTTAAAGTAAAAGCTGAGACGTCACTACATGATAGTAATTCAGATATTCCGTCGATTCTAAAAGAGCCAAAAGAAAGTGAGTCGAAAGAAGTATTACTCGATAAACTTTCTTTTGATATGAGGGCTTAAAATGGCTGAGAATAAACAGAAAAAATTAACGGCTGTTGCGCTAGAATATGATCCAGACAAAACAGCGCCTACGGTGGTTGCTTCGGGTACTGGTGCACTGGCGGAGCGAATTATCGAAAAAGCAAAGGAATCCAAGGTGCCTGTCCATAAGGATGGTCCGTTAGCAGATACCCTTTCAAAACTGGAAATAGGAGATATGATTCCGCCAGAACTTTATGGTGTTGTAGCTGAAATTCTTATTTTCGTTGATGGTATGGATAAAATTCGTGCAAAAACAGAGAAAGCACACTTAAATAAAATTCTACGAAAGTAATTTATGAATAAAAGACTTCAAGGTTCGCAATATGAACAAAAGGCGGCCGCATTTTTAGAAAAGAACGGCGTGCAGATTTTACAGCAAAATTTTCGCTGCAAAATTGGCGAGATTGATCTTGTTGGAAGAGCGGGTAATACACTCATATTTTTTGAGGTAAAACATCGTTCGCTTGAGAGAAGCGGATTTGCACAGAGCGCCGTCGACATGAAAAAACAACAGATTATTTCTCGTGTTTCTGATTTATATCGTGTAATGCATCATTTATCGGATGATACCAACATTCGTTTTGATGTTGTTGCGGTAAACGGTGAAAAAGTCACTTGGATTCCCAATGCATTCTTCTATATCGGAGCTTTCTAATTCGTTGGTTTTCCTTGAAAAAATAGGATATTTTTCTTATAATTAATGATTGGTGTAATGCACTTACACCTGTTTTTGTGTGAACATTCAATGAAATTAATATAGAAGAAAGGAACTACAGCGATGAAAGAAAAGCTGGAGAGTATTAAAGCAAATGCCCTTGCGAAAATCGAGTCCGCTGGCGATCTTGAAAAGTTAAATGAGATTCGTGTTGCGATTCTTGGTAAGAAAGGTGAATTAACTGCTGTATTAAAAGGTATGAAGGATGTTTCTGCTGAGGACAGACCGAAGGTAGGACAGCTTGTTAATGAGGCAAGAGAGGCTATTGAAAGCAAGCTTTCTGCTGCTATTAGCAAAGTAGAAGCAAAGATTATGGAAGAGAAAATGAAGCATGAAGAAATTGATGTTACTCTTCCTGCTAAAAAGCCTAAAATGGGACATCGTCATCCTAACACCATTGCAAAAGAAGAAGTAGAGAGAATTTTCGTGGGACTTGGTTATGAGGTTGTAGAAGGTCCGGAAGTTGAAAAAGATTACTATAACTTTGAAGCATTAAATATTCCTGCTGATCACCCTGCAAAGGATGAGCAGGATACATTCTATATTACCGGAGATATTTTACTTCGTACCCAGACTTCTTCCGTTCAGGTTCATGAAATGGAAAATGGCAAGATTCCCATTAAGATGATTGCTCCTGGTAGAGTTTTCCGTTCTGATGAAGTTGATGCAACGCATAGTCCTTCCTTCCATCAGATTGAAGGTCTTGTCATTGATCAGAATATTACGTTTGCTGATTTAAAGGGAACCTTGGATCGTTTTGCGAAGGAACTGTTTGGCGAGGAAACCAAGACGAAGTTTAGACCTCATCATTTCCCCTTCACCGAACCTTCCGCAGAGATGGATGTTTCCTGCTTTAAGTGTGGTGGAAGTGGCTGCCGTTTCTGCAAGGGAAGTGGCTGGATTGAGATTTTAGGATGTGGTATGGTTCATCCTAACGTACTAAAATGCTGCAACATTGATCCTGAAAAGTATAATGGTTTTGCTTTTGGTGTAGGTCTTGAAAGAATCGCACTGCTTAAGTACGAAATTGATGATATGAGATTACTTTACGAGAACGATATTCGTTTCCTCGGACAGTTCTAAGGAGGCAGTACTAATGAATTCAGCATTATCTTGGATAAAAGCATATGTTCCAGAACTTTCCTGTACCGATCAGGAATATTGTGATGCAATGACCTTAACGGGTACCAAAGTTGAAGGTTATGAACGATTAGATAAGAATTTAGAGAAAATTGTTGTTGGTCAGATTAAAGAGATTGAAAAGCACCCTGATGCGGATAAACTTATCATTTGTCAGGTAAATGTTGGTGCAGAAACCATTCAGATTGTAACGGGTGCTCCCAATGTTAAGGTTGGAGATCTTGTACCGGTTGTTCTTGATGGTGGTAAGGTTGCTGGTGGTCATGATGGTGGCCCTCTTCCTGAGGGGGGTATTCCCATTAAAGCGGGTAAACTCCGCGGTATTCCCAGTAATGGTATGATGTGTTCCATCGAGGAGCTTGGTAGTGATCGTAATTTCTATCCGGAAGCACCTGAAATGGGAATCTATGTTTTTGAGCCCGATTCCGTTACACCTGGTGATGATGCAGTGGAAGCACTTGGTCTTTATGATACTGTATTTGAATATGAGATTACCTCTAACCGTGTAGATTGTTATAGCATCCTTGGTATTGCAAGAGAAGCAGCGGCTACTTTTAGAAAGCCTTTTGTTCCTCCTGTTGTGTCCGTTAAAGAAAATGGCGAGAATGTTAATGATTATCTTTCTGTAGAAGTTGTAGATAAGGGTTTATGTCCTAGATATTGTGCAAGAGTCTGTACCAATATTAAGATTGGCCCTTCTCCTAAGTGGATGCAGAGAAGACTATCTGCCAGCGGCATTCGTCCGATTAACAACTTAGTTGATATTACCAACTATGTAATGGAAGAGTATGGCCAGCCCATGCATGCTTTTGATATTGATACCATTGCAGGTAGAAAGATTATTGTAAAACGTGCGCAGGACGGTCAGGAGTTCCAGACGCTTGATGGCCAGATGCGTACCATGGATCACGATGTGCTGATGATCAATGATGCTGAGAAAGCCATTGGTATTGCAGGTATCATGGGTGGCGAGAATAGTAAGATTACCGATGATGTGAAGACTGTTGTTTTTGAAGCTGCTACCTTTAATGGCGCCAATATTCGGAAGAGTGCAAAGCGTATCGGTCTTCGTACAGACGCTTCTGGTAAATTTGAAAAGGGACTTGATCCTGTTAATGCTATGGATGCGATCAATCGTGCCTGTCAGCTTATTCAGGAACTCGGCTGTGGTGAGGTTGTCGGTGGTGTCATTGATGTAAAAGAACCCATTAAGCCTGAGGTTCAGATTAAGTTCGAACCAGAAAGAATCAATCGCGTGATTGGTATTGATTGCAGTAAGGAAGAGATGCTTTCTTATTTTGAAAGATTAGAGATTAAGTACGACCCTGCAACCGAGATGTTAATCTGCCCTTCATTCAGACAGGATTTATTAGAATTTGCAGATATCTCTGAGGAAGTTGTAAGATTCTATGGTTATGACAAGATTCCTATGACATTGCCTTCAGGTGCGGCTACGGCAGGTGGTCTTTCTTATAAGCTTCGCATTGAGCAGAAGGCAAGGGATATTGCAGAATACTGCGGTTTCTCTCAAGGTATGTGCTACTCCTTCGAAAGTCCAAAGGTGTTTGATAAGCTATTGATTCCCGAGGGAGACGCTCTTAGAAAGGCATTAACCATTTCCAATCCATTAGGAGAGGATTTCTCTATTATGAGAACCATTTCCTTAAATGGTATGCTCACCAGTTTATCTACGAACTTTAATCGTCGTAATAAAGATGTACGTCTCTATGAGTTGGCAAATATTTATATTCCAAAGGATATTCCTGCAACGGAGCTTCCTGATGAAAGAATGCAGTTTACTTTAGGCTTCTATGGTGAAGGTGATTTCTTTACGATGAAGGGTGTTATTGAAGAATTCTTTGATACGGTTGGTATGAAGAAGGCTCCTGCCTATGATCACCAGTCTGGAAAGCCTTTCTTACATCCTGGAAGACAGGCAAATGTTGTATACGATGGTCAGGTTGTAGGTTATTTGGGCGAGGTTCATCCTCTTGTTTGCAGCAATTATGACATTAAGACCAAGGTATATGTTGCGGTATTAGATATGCCTGTGATTGTGCCTTTAACAACCTTTGAGCGAAAGTTTGAAGGAATTGCCAAGTTCCCTGCTGTAAATAGAGACTTATCGATGGTTGTACCTAAGAATATTCGCGTTGGCGAAATAGAAGCCATGATTAAACAGCGAAGTGGTAAGAATCTTGAATCTGTAACCTTATTTGATATCTATGAGGGAGATCAGATTAAAGAAGGCTTTAAGTCCGTTGCTTTCTCCCTGGTATTTAGAGACAAGACCAAGACGATGGAAGAAGCAGAAGTTGCTGCAGCCATGAAGAAAGTATTAAATGGTCTTGAAAGCATGGGCATTGAACTTCGTGCTTAATGATAACAAGCTGAGGATCCCAGGATGCCAATCATCTTGGGATTTTCTTCTTTCTCATATTTTTGCAGGTCATAAGGTTGTTTTCAAACTCTTATGAGCGAGCTTATCGAGTTTTCAAGGCTTTTGAAGCTGGTATCACTATATTAAAAGAGGATAATACTATGGAACAGAAATCAGCATGGCTTTCTTATAGCAAAGCAGAATTGAACAAAGTACTGGCTTATAATGAAGAATACAAGGCATTTCTTTCAAATTGTAAGACCGAAAGAGAATGTACGGATTACATCATTAATGAAATCGAAGCAAAGGGATATAAGGAATTTAACCCTAAGAGAAAAACAAAGTTAAAGGCAGGCGAAAAAATCTATTTTTGTAATATGAATAAAGCGCTTGTTATGTTTGAAGTTGGCTCTGCTCCTCTGGAAGATGGTCTTAACATTTTAGGGGCACATATTGATTCTCCAAGAATGGATTTAAAGAGTAATCCTTTTTACGAGGATAAGCCTTTTGCGTACTTAGATACCCATTATTATGGCGGAATCAAAAAATACCAGTGGGTTGCGATTCCACTTGCTTTACATGGTGTTGTTGTTAAGAAGGATGGCACTACAATTATTGTAAATATTGGGGAAGAAGAGGATGATCCTGTATTTTTCGTCTCTGATTTGCTGATTCATTTAGCACAGGAACAGATGGAAAAGAAAGCTGCAAAGGTTATTGAAGGCGAAGCGTTAGATGTTATTATTGGCAATATGCCTATTGCTGAAAGTAAAGAAGAAAAGGCAACCGTAAAAGCCAATATCTTCAAATTTTTAAAGCAGCAGTATGACATTGCAGAAGAAGATTTCCAGTCTGCTGAAATTGAAGTAGTTCCTGCAGGAAAAGCAAGAGATGCTGGTCTTGATAGAAGTATGGTTATGGCCTATGGTCAGGATGACAGAGTATGTGCATTCAGCTCCTATAAAGCGATGTTAGAAGTGACGAAGGTAAAGAAGACCACCTGCTGTATTTTAGTTGATAAAGAAGAAATTGGTTCTGTTGGTGCAACTGGAATGCAGTCCAAATATTTTGAGAACTGCGTTGCAGAACTTGTGAATGCAACAGGCGATTATAGTGAACTTACCGTAAGAAGATGTTTACAGAACTCTTTTATGCTTAGCAGTGATGTAACCAGTGGCTATGATCCTTCTTATGCAGGTAGCTTTGACAAGAAGAATGTGGCTTACTTAGGATATGGTTTTAGCTTCTGCAAATATACCGGTTCTAGAGGAAAAAGCGGTTCTAATGATGCAAATGCAGAATTCCTTGGAAAACTTCGCGGTATTATGGATGACGCAAAAGCTTCCTATCAGATGTCTGAACTTGGTAAGGTAGATCTTGGCGGCGGTGGTACTATTGCATATATTACTGCTTTATATGGCATGAATGTCATTGACTGTGGCGTGCCTGTTATGAATATGCATGCGCCTTTTGAAGTTACCAGCAAGGCGGATGTCTATGAAAATAAGAAGGGCTATGTTGCATTTCTAAAGAATGCATAAGGTTATTGTATGTTATTAAAATCCGATTATTATTACAATTTGCCGGAAGAACTCATTGCCCAGGATCCATTAAAAAATCGTTCTTCTTCCAGACTTATGTTTCTTGGAAAGGAAAGTGGCGAAATCGCACATAAAGAGTTTACTGATCTTTTATCATATCTAAAAGCAGGAGATTGTCTTGTATTAAACAATACCAAGGTAATGCCTGCTAGGCTGTATGGAATCAAAGAAGGTACTGGTGCCGCGATTGAAGTCCTACTACTAAAAAGATTAGATGATCATAGCTTTGAATGTCTCGTTAAACCAGGAAAGAAAGCGAGAGTTGGTTGTGTTCTGCACTTTGGCGATAAGCTTACCGGGGAAATCGTGGATATTTTAGAGGAAGGTAATCGAAAGATTAAATTTACTTATGAAGGAATTTTTGAAGAAATCCTTGATGAGTTAGGCGAAATGCCTCTGCCTCCCTATATTCATCACAAGTTAGAGGATAAAAACCGTTATCAGACGGTATATGCTATGCGTGATGGTTCTGCCGCTGCCCCCACTGCCGGCCTTCATTTTACAGAAGAACTGTTAAAGCAAGTGGAGGATATGGGCGTAAAGATTGCCTATGTTACGCTACATGTTGGTCTTGGAACCTTCCGGCCTGTAAAAGAAGAAAATCTAGAAAACCACATTATGCATACAGAGACCTTTGAGGTAACCAAGGAAACTGCGGAACTAGTTAATGCAACCAAGAAAGCCGGCGGGAGAGTCATTTGTGTAGGAACCACTTCTGTCAGAACGGTGGAGAGTGCCTCTACGGAGGATGGAGTACTGCTTCCTATGCAGGGTGATACCAGCATTTTCATATATCCGGGTTATCAGTTTAAAATACCGGATGGACTTGTAACCAATTTCCATTTGCCGGAAAGCACACTCATTATGCTTGTGTCTGCATTAGCAGGAAGAGAACATGTATTAAAGGCTTATGAGGAAGCTGTAAAGGAAAAATATAGATTCTTTTCGTTTGGTGATGCGATGTTGATTATTTAGTTGTCAGATATTAGTGTTTCTGCTATAATTGTTACGTAATTGTTTCATTTGGAGGATGTTATGGAAGAAAAGAGAAAAGCGACCAGACTACAGCTTGAATCAAAAATCTTATTAAAGCGTCTGGATGTGCCGAATAGTGAAGATACCCGTATCGATATTGAAGTGAAAGATGTATCGAAGACTGGTATGGGATTTATCTGTAATTATTCTCTATCTGTTGGTGCTGTTTATGAATGCGAACTTACCATTTGGACAAAAGAAGTAATTCATGCTTTTGTTGAGATTGTTCGTGTTGTTAGAAAGCAGAATTCTTTTGAATACGGCGGTATTTTCATTGGTATGCCTCAGGCAGATAGCCAGAGAATCGAGATTTATAATGCATTCCACGAGAATGATAAGTAAATAAAAAAGAGATAGCTTTAACATATGAAAGGAGAGAAAGATGAAGAAGTTAAAAGCTTTTGCAGCATTACTTTTAAGTGCTGTTACTGTTGTATCTAGCGCAGTACCTGTACTTGCAAGCGATGCTACTGCTGATACTACTGCTGAAACTGCAGTTATCAGCGAGGTAGAAGAGGAAGTTGCCGCTACTACCTGTGTTACTACTGTTGAAGAACTCGTTGCTGTTATCGATGCAGCAAAGACCGAGACTGGTATGATGGAGGCATATAACAATTATGCAGCTATGAGCCGTACCTTCAATGCGCCTATTGTTGTTACTACCCAGAAGACCTATGATGCAGCTGTTGTTGCTAATTTCCAGGCAGCCCTTGCACAGGATGCAAATACTGCACTTCTTGGTGTAACTTTCCCTGCTATGCCTGTAAGTGATGATGGTGTTGTATATGTATACGCATTAAATCCTTATGAGTATGCAATTCCTATGGGTGCGCAGCCTATCGCTGCTGCTCCTGCAAATACCTCTATCTTATTTAACTTCCCTCTTGGCTTTGGTACTGCAAACACTCGTCTTTATCAGAAGTTTGTAGCAGCTGTTAAGATTGGTGGCAAGGTAGTTCAGGTATCTGCTCCTCAGTACATTACCAACCCTGAAGTATTAGCTACCCACACTAAGCCTTATGTTCCTGTCGTAAAGGGTCTTCAGAGAACTTCTATGTGGAACGTTAATATTGATGGTATGGGAATCAACTATCCTACCTATGGTATGCAGGTTATCAAGATTTGTGCTTCTCTTAACCCCGCATCTGTAACGGTTAACCCTTATGCACAGATTCCTGATTCTGCACCCATTCCTCACAATGAGTTTGCATTAAACGCATTCAACCAGGCTGGTGTTAATGCTCTTGCACTTGATTCCTCCATCTTAGCATGTGGATCTGGTCAGGCATTCATCATCGGTAACGAAGTAAATGAGAGACAGCGTTATTATATGTCCTTCCAGGGTGATCAGACCTTCGTTAAGGAATATTATCAGGCATTCCGTGTTTGCTATAACGCAATCAAGTCTCAGAACGCTAACGCAAGAGTATTTATCTCTATCACCCAGGACTGGAACAGAAACCGTCCCGGCGATGTAAAGATGTATGTTGATGGTAAGGATTTCTGCGATATCTTCAATGCTTATATTTGCAGCGAAGGTAACATCGATTATGGTATTTCTTTCCATCCTTACACTGTTCCTTTAACTTATGCTAAGTACTGGGATATGAGTGGCTGTGCAAACGGCGCTTATATGGCTAACCAGGTTAAGAGTGGTGCAATGATTTCCTTCCAGAACATGTCCTTACTTACCGGTTACTTAACCCAGCCTCAGTTCTTCAATCCTGCTGGACAGCCTAGATACTTCATCATCGATGAAATTGGTGTATCTGCAATGCAGGGTGCTGATGTTCAGGCGGCTGCTCTTGCTACCTTATGGGCATCTTATGTAAGCAATCCTTTCGTTCATGAGCTCATCTACTGTGATGGCGCTGATATGAGCACCAATCCTTCCCTTAGCGGTCAGAGTGCAGCTATGTGGGATGCACTTGGAACTCCTAACGAACCAGCTTTCATGCAGTGGGCTATGTCTTACCTTGGAATCAGCAACTGGTCTCAGGTAATCAGATAATTGCATAGCAATGAAATAGGGCCATCCTGTAAGGATGGCCTTTTTTATTGCAAAGTAATAATGGATTTTAATTTAAAATTGTTTGAAGCTTTCTCTGTATGGACCTGTCTTTCCGAAGAGATTGGCAATCTCGTCAAAATTCTTTTCTTCCAAATGGGTCTTAATTTCTTCTAAATGTCCAATATAATTTTCTAATAAATCGATAATATTTTCTGTATTTGTTTCGCAAATCTGTTTCCACATGGTAGGAGAGGATGCTGCAATACGAGAGGTATCACGAAATCCACCTGCTGCAATTTCCTTCATGAAACCATCCTCTGAATCTTCCTGCATAACCATCTCTACAAGACCGGCACTAATGAGGTGGGGGACATGGCTGATAGCCGCAGTTGCTTTGTCGTGTTTTTCGACGTCTGTGATGATGATTTTGCATTTTAAGATGGATAGTAATCCAGTTAACGCCTCAATATCTTCCTTTTTGTTCTCGCTGGTTGGTGTAAGAATGTAATTGGCGTCAGTCAGTAAGTCTTCCGTTGCAAAGGCGTAGCCTGTTTTTTCAGATCCCGCCATAGGATGTCCGCCAATAAAAGAGCTGGATATTCCGAGTTCTGCGGCTTTTCTTACAATATTTCCTTTTACACTTCCGACATCGGTGAGAATAGCACCCGGTTTTAAATGAGGTGCTATAATGGCCATATTATTTTCATTTAGTGTAACAGGGCCACAGAGAATAATAAGATCAGCATCTGATATGCCATCCGTTACAGATTCCATAATTTTATTCAGTGTGCCATCTGTAAAGGCTGGCGTCGTGTTTTTTCCACTGGGTGCATAGGCTGAAAGTGCGCAGGCTGGGTAATATTTTCGAAAAGCTTTGGCAATAGAGCCAGCAATCAGTCCAAAACCAATGAATGCGCAATTAAAATCAGGTGCAAATGCCATAGTAATTTCCTTCTTTCGAATTTGGAATTTTGTTGCCAAACCTGTTTTTAGTTTATCATTTTTAGCACAAAATTGCGAGAAGACTGGGGGAAGAGGGCTGAATTTTATTGAATAAATGCCCTTTCGGTGTTAAAATATTTTAGTCTGTTTAAGACAGAATTACTTTCATTTGAAGGAGAAAAGTGATGTTATACAATCCGAAAGAGATCGAACCGAAATGGCAGAAAAGCTGGGAAGAAGCCGGTATTTTTCATGCAAAAGAAGATAAAGATAAAAAGAAGTTTTATGGTCTAGTAGAGTTCCCTTATCCATCTGGTGCAGGTATGCACGTAGGTCATATTAAAGCATATTCCTCCATTGAAGTACTTAGCAGAAAGCGTCGTATGGAGGGATATAATGTTTTATTCCCGATTGGTTTTGACGCTTTTGGTCTTCCTACTGAAAACTATGCAATTAAGACCAAGATGCACCCCAGAAAGATTACAGACCAGAATATTGCACACTTCTCTGACCAGTTAAAGCGCGTTGGTTTCTCCTTTGACTGGACAAGAACCGTAGATACAACGGACCACAATTATTATAAGTGGACACAGTGGATTTTCCTCAAAATGTTTGAAAAGGGTTTGGTATTTAGAGATACTGCTCTTGTTAATTATTGCCCTCAGTGTAAGGTTGTTTTGTCTAATGAAGACTCTCAGGGTGGTAAGTGCGATATCTGCCACAGTGATGTTGTACAGAAGAGCAAGACGGTATGGTACTTAAAGATTACAGAATATGCTGATAAACTATTACAGGGATTAGATGAAGTTGATTATCCTGAGAATGTAAAAGCGCAGCAGAAGAACTGGATTGGTAAGTCAACCGGTGCTTTCGTAAACTTTAAAGTGGCTGGTAAAGAAGACACCTTAGAAATTTACACAACCCGTTGTGATACCTTGTTCGGTGTTACTTTTATGGTAATTGCGCCTGAGCATCCTATTATTGAGAAATATGCTTCCGAAATTACCAATATGGACGCCGTTGAGGCCTATAAAGAACAGTGTGCAAAGAAGACAGAATTTGAACGTACCCAGTTAGTGAAAGATAAGACGGGTGTCAAGCTGGAAGGACTGAGCGCTGTTAACCCTGTCAATGGCAAAGAAATTCCTATTTATATTGCAGATTATGTAATGATGGGTTATGGTACAGGCGCAATTATGGCTGTTCCTGCACATGATCAGAGAGACTATGATTTTGCCAAGGCATTTGGCATTGATATTATCCAGGTCATTGAAGGCGGCGATATATCTGTTGAGGCTTATGCTGGCGATGGTCAGATGATTAACTCCGAATTCTTAAATGGTTTCACCAACAAGAAGGATTCCATTAAGAGAATGCTGGAATATCTGGCAGAAAAAGGCATTGGTCATGCTGGTGTTCAGTTTAAAATGAAAGACTGGGCATTTAACAGACAGCGTTATTGGGGTGAACCCATTCCGTTAATTCACTGTCCTTCCTGTGGTATTGTAGCAGTTCCTTATGAAGAGCTTCCCTTAGAACTTCCGAATATGGAGAACTTTGAGCCCGGTACAGACGGCGAAAGCCCTCTTGCTTCTGTGGAATCCTATGTAAATTGCAAATGTCCTAAGTGTGGTAAGGATGCAAAAAGAGAGACCGATACCATGCCTCAGTGGGCAGGTTCTTCATGGTATTTCCTGCGTTACTGCGATCCAAACAATAGTGAAAAGTTCGCAGATATGGAAAAACTGAACTACTGGATGCCTGTTGACTGGTATAACGGTGGTATGGAGCATGTAACCCGTCATATGATTTATAGCCGTTTTTGGCATCACTTCTTATATGACGAAGGTGTTGTAAATACGGCAGAACCTTATAAAAAACGTTCCATTCAGGGCTTAATTCTTGGTTCTGATGGCGAGAAAATGAGTAAGAGTAAGGGCAATGTTATTGATCCTCTTGATATAGTCGAAGATTTTGGTGCGGATACCCTAAGACTTTATGTTCTCTTTATGGGTGACTATGGCGCAGCTGCCCCCTGGTCTGACAGTTCTGTAAAGGGTTGTAAGAGATTCCTTGACAGAGTTAGCGCACTCACGGACTCCTTAGTGGAAGAAAATGTTAAGGAGTTAGAAGCATCTCTTCATAAGACGATCAAGAAAGTATCTTCTGATATTGAAGAAGTGAAGTACAATACAGCGATTGCTTCTCTTATGACCCTTATGAATGAGATTGCCGGCGTAGGTAAGATTGGAAAGGAACAGTTTAAGGACTTTGTTAAATTATTAAATCCTTTTGCCCCTCACCTTGCAGAAGAACTTTGGAAAGAAGTGGGCGGAGAAGGTTTCCTTGCACTTGCTTCCTGGCCGGTATATGATGAGACTAAGACAATTGATGCTTCTGTTGAAATTGCTGTGCAGGTTAATGGTAAGGTGAAGGGCAAGCTTGTCATTCCTACCGGCGCAGATGAGGAAACTGTATTTGCACAGGCATTAGAAGATGCAAATGCTTCCCAGTTTATGAAGGATCCTGGTCTTGTTAAGAAGATTTACGTAAAGAATAAGATTTTGAACTTAGTAATTAAAAAGTAGGTGATGGTATGTCTAATGAAGATATTAAGAACAGTGGTGTAGAAATTGGTCATGCGTTTAAAACATTTGGAAAAACCTTTATAAGAAGTGCAAAGACCACAGCAGATAAAGTGGTTGATTGGGCAGAAGATAAGCCAAAGGAAGAGCAGGCACCAAATAGTTCTGTATATTCTGATGGCAGCTGGAGAAAGACTGGAAAAGAACTTGGCAGTGCTTTTAAGGGTATGGGCCAGTCTATTGTTAAGACGGTTAAGGAAACCAGCCAGAACAACGCTACGAATACCGACCAAGTGGAAGAGGCTACCTTTAGAGAAATTTAGGATTTGCTTATTTTATAGTGATACCGATTATGTTAAAAGTAGAATGCAGTTCATAACGCTGCATTCTACTTTTTTATTACTTACTTGTATCAAAATACCCAAGGGCTTTTTAGAGAAAAATTCTTATGTAAACAAAATATAGGCAAAAACCTTGCAAAAAGCCCTAAATATAGTAAAATGATGATGTATGCGTATGGAAAGTTATGTCGCCCACAAGGCCGATTATCAACATGTTTCTGAATTTGAAAAAGCCAGAAATGATGAGAAAACCATAAGGGAATTATTAGAAAAGTACGACCCCAATAAGCCTGCTGACTTAAAACGTCTTTATATGCAACTGCAGTATGGTAAAGTACTTTTATTTTCTGATTTAGGAGATCGCTTTACAGAGGATATTAAGAACCTCTATGAAAAAGGAACCATCTCTATCTCAGAAAAGGCGCATACAAATAAAACACAAATTAAAAAGCCTGAGAAGAAAGCTTTAGATTCCAAGCGCTTTGAAGAACTTGATAAGAGTATGCAGGAGAGCATTCTTATTGAACTGAAAAGAACGCAAAAGAAAAGAAGAACCCTGATTACGATTCTTTCTGCTCTCGCAGTGTTATCTATAGGATATTTTGTTTGGTACTATAAGCATGCTGATTCCACGAATTCTCGTATGGAAGAACTGGCTGGTCTTGTAGGAAGCGATGTCCTTTTAGGGAATGAGAAAGAAGAGGAGGAGCCTCTTGTTATCCATTATGATGATAAGGATGTAGTGGTACCCCCTGTTTTATATAAATATAAGACGCTCTATACAAAGAATAATCATCTAATCGGATGGATAAAAATAGCCGATACTATAATAGATTACCCTGTTATGCAGGGAGATGATAATGATTATTATTTAAAGCACAATTTTGATGAGAAAGAAGATCAAATTGGTTCTATCTTCATGGATTGTGCCTGTGATGTGGTTCGCGGTTGTGATAATTTCATTTTGTATGGACATCATCTGCAAAGCGGCAAGATGTTCTCGCAGATTGAAAAATATGAGAAAAAAGATTTTTACGACAAGCATCCTTATGTGACTTTTGACACCATATATGAGGAACATACCTATCAGGTTATGTATGTCTTTCGTTCCAAAGTTTATGATGTGAACGATATGGTGTTTAAATATTATCAATTCATTAATGCTAATTCAGAGGAAGAATTTAATTCTGCTATGGCAGAGATGAAAAGTTTATCTTTTTATGATACTGGTGTGACAGCCCACTATGGGGATCAGCTTCTGACCCTGTCAACCTGTGATTATGTGGAGATGAACGGAAGATTTGTTGTTGTATGTAAACAGATACAGTAAGTATCTTAGTAAACGCAAGTGAGGATTTACCCAAATGAGCGAAAAGAAACAAAAAAATACCGAAATAATCACCCCTGTTCGCAGAGAGGTCATTAAAAAGCCAAAAGCGAATGAAGCAGAGGCAAAGACAAAAAAAGTTTCTGCTGTAAAAAAGAAAGGGGCAGTTAAAAAGAGCGCCAGTGCATCAAAGAAAAATGTCATCCGAAAAGCCATTGCGGGGGTTCTTTTGGCATCTTCCCTTGTGGTTGCTGCTATTCCTGGTGATCATTCTGGAATGGCTTCCGCAGCAGGAAACGAGTCGCTTGATTATGCAGCAGATAGTGGTTTAGCTCGTAATGATAATATCAAAGACAATACTCTGACAGACCCTGCCTTTCTGGATAGTACTGGGAAGACGACTTATACATCCTATGAGATCCGTAATTTGGCAGGTTCCCCCACGCTTATTTGGTTATATAAATACTATCAGAATCCGTTACCGGAATCTTCTTCTTTCGGTATTATCTGTGGATATAACAGTGACTTTGCTACCGAGAAGTTAGAGCTTGGAGGAAAGATTATCTGTGGATATGAATACGTAACACAGGCGAAGTTTAATGAATATTTTGCAAAGCCTGAGGTTTCTGGAAAAACTTTTGATGTTACGAATCCTTACGATACCGTTGGCCATAGAAATGAGATTACCGAATGCGAAAAGTATTTCGCAGATGATTTTAATGCCTATAAGAGACAGTATGATGAGGCAGTACAAAAATATAGAAACAATGCAGAAGAAGGTCATGAAGACGATTACCTGACAAATTTTAGTCTTTTATCCACTTATGGTCTATCTGCTTTCCATAGAAATATGTCAGATATTATTGCAAAGCCTGACATCCAGAAGATTTATTACTGCGATAATATGAAGTCTTCTAAATCAAATGTGTATATGAATGGTTTTACCCTGGTATCTATTACCAACGGTGCACAGGGACAGTCCTATCAGTACGTGGATTCAACAGGTACTTCTCAGAGTGGTACGATTCCTACGCAGGATAATATCTATGTTGCGCGTACCATTGATGGAAAAGAAATTCCAGGTACCACGGATAAGAATGGATATCTGATTCTCTCTGATAAGCCAATTGACGCAATCGGAAACAATGCATTTGCAAATGCAAGTAATGTTAAGAATCTTGTAGCTGATGAAAATATTGCCTATATTGGTGATAGTGCATTTTTAAATTCTTCTCTGCTCCAGAGTGTAAACTTTGACTCCCTTAAATATGTTGGTAATAACGTATTTCAGGGTTGCAGTCAGCTTACAGATATCAATTTAAGTGACAATGTTAAGGTTATTGGTAAAGAAGCTTTCCGCAATTGTAATCAGCTTAAAAAGATTGTGATTCCCAAGGAAACTACCAGTATTGGTTTTGGTGCGTTTAGTGATTGTATTTCTTTGGAGGAAGTTGATTTTTCTAATAACTTCGCAAACATCTGCTGTATTGGTGAATATGCATTCTTTGGCGACACCAATATTAGTAAAGTTACCTTTAATCCAAACAACCGATACAGTTTTGGTAAAGGATGTTTTGCTTTAGAGGTTGGTACTGGCTCTACTGCTAAGCTTACAGAGTTTGACTTCCCGATTCGTATTGCACCCTACGAAAGTGCTGCCCATGGTGAACAATATATAGGGTACCAGATGAAGGATGGAACTACATGGAGTGATCCTCTTGTTTTTGGTGATTATTTATTTGCAAATCGTAATAATTTGGAAAAAGTTGTATTTTCCACTAATTTTGGTTCTGATTCCAACAAAAAAGAATATATGCCCATGAACATATTTGATGGATGTTTGGATCTTGGATGTGTAGAATTTAATCCTGCCAGCAAATATGTGAAATTTGACAATAATGTATTTGAAGATGTTGAGAATTCTGAACTTTACGTAAGAGGTCCTCAGGGAACGAGCCAGAATTCTGATAATGATGGTATTGCTTACCCTAGAACCAGCACCTGGAAATGTTCTACTGCTGTTTCCAAGTACGTTCCTTATGTTTATGAACTTTCGGGAGAAGAGCATTATGAGGTTGGTATAAGCGGTGAACATGATGGTGAAGGTTATCGTTATGAATTAAAGGTTAATAACGACGGTTCTGCTGAATTACAAAGCTGCACTCCCATGGATGCGACGGCAACAGAAACATATCTTGAGAATAATCCTTTTGTTGTTCCTGGTGAAGTAGCAGGATACAAAGTGAAGAAGATGCAGGATGGCTGTTTAAATCCTGTTAAAAATTATATTGTTACACTGATTGTGGACAATGATTCTATTGAAGAAATTGAAGAAAATACCTTTAAGAACAGTCAGAAACTTGAGGAAGTTTATCTGCGTAATTCTGTAAAGAAGATTGGTGATAGTGCGTTTGAAGGCTGTCCTTTACTTGAAAAGGTATTTATTGGCGAAAATATTCAGTCTGTCGGAAATAGAGCTTTTGCAGACTGCGATCATTTAGAGAATGTATATTTTAAAGCGCCAGAGAATATTGCAACGTTATCGCATTTTGGTTCTGAAGCATTTGCTACTGGTTCTAAGGTATTAACCTTCCATGGCCGTATGGAAGCGGGCTACGTTCCTTTCGATTATGCAATGGATCCTAATAACAGTATCAACAATAAGTCCGTGAATATTGCATACCAGACGTTGTCTGCTGGTGCATTTGAAGATGGGCATGATTCTCATATGACTGCTATTAAGGATTTAAATACAGGCCTTGTAACGCTGATTGATTATCCGCATTACTATGATTTAGATCTTGAAACAAAAACGAACTATGAAAACCATCTTGGATTAAGTAGTTTACAGCAGGCAATGCTCGATGAGACTTTGTATATCAATGTACCTGCTGCGGTCGAATCCATTGATATTGTTTCCTATCTGAAAGACGATGCGAATAACAGAAATAAGAAGAATTTTGATTATGTAGATGCAGCCACGCCGGTAAGTGGAACTTATACGGAGAAGATTCTTTATGGTACGGATATTAGTTCAACCTTAGGACTGGATGATTATACACCTGGTTTGTTCTCCTCATATTTCCAGGAAGATACAGAGCTCATTGCTTATGGTGCGGGTTCTGAACTTACGAATTTTAACGATGTGAAGGGTAATGATTGGATTCTTTCTGTTAGTTTGCCTGGTGTAAAAGAATTACCGGATAATTGCTTTGATTCCTGTGAACGCCTGGAACGCGTGTCATTCTCAGATGCTTGTGAGACGATTGGAGAATCCTGCTTTAAAGGATGCAGCAAGCTGACAAGTCTTGATCCTACCAATAGTACAAGGTTTACCTTTGATAATTTCATCCTTTACGAAGAAAATGGTGACGGAACCTGTGAATTAAATACCTGTTTACCGACACGTGGTGAAAATCGTGCCGTAACGGAGATTTGGGTAAATTCTGATAATGACCCTAATTTAGATCGTGTAAGTAGTATCAAGGATGCTGCCTTTGATAGCTGTAAATATATTACGGAGGCAGATTTAGGGGATTCTGAGATTACGGTTCTTCCTGTAAATTGCTTTAAGGAATGTGAAGCTTTAAACAGTGTTGTTTTACCGGAAACCATTCGAAGCATACGTAAGGATGCATTTAAGGATGGTGGTCCTGTGCTTGATATTGTAATTCCTACAGATACGCAGATTTCTGATGAGGCGTTTAAACCATTAAGTACTGTTACCATCGAGACTTATCCTAGATGTACCATTACATCCAATTATAGGCCTGGTAACAATGCAACTGTTTATATTAAATATCTAAATTCAGATCATACCATTACGTTCTTAAATGATGATCTTACCATCTATGAGCAAATTACTGTAACAAATGGTGCGAATGGTTTTGAACCTGAAAATAATCCTACACCGAAGCTTGCTTCTCATAATGGCTATAAGTTTTCCGGATGGCATTATGACAATCCGAATGGCTTTAAGAAGGTTACCGAAAACCGTCAGGCGATTGCTGAGTTTACAGTGAATGGTCAAAGCGGCGGAAGTGGTGGTCAAGGTGGCCAGGGCGGCGGTCAAGGTGGCGGCCAGGGTGGCAGTGCTTCTGAAAACGGAGCAGGAAAGTTTACTGTCACGGTTACCAATGGTACTGGTTCTGGCTCTTATGCACCCGGTGCGACTGTAAATATTACTGCTTTTGCTAGTCCTACTGCAGGTCAGGTATTTGATCGTTGGACGACAAGTAATACGGATATAGGATTTAATAATCCTACTGCTACAACGACAGCGTTTATTATGCCTTCGCACGATGTAAATATAACCGGAACTTATAAAACTGCTGGTTCTACTTCAAATAATAATTCAACTTCAGCAAATACTGTAAAGTACAATGTAGTAGTTGAAAATGGTAGTGGTAGCGGACAATATGAAGCGGGACGTGTTGTTACGATTACGGCTTATGCGCCAAGTGATCCTAAAAAAGTATTTGATAAGTGGACTACTAGTAACACGGATATCGGATTTAGCAATAATACAGGTACTTCAACCACTTTTGTTATGCCAACACATGATGTGAAAGTGACTGCAACTTACAAGACTGCAACGAATACAACTAGTGGCAATAACACAACGAGTGGTAATGGTGGCAATAAACCTACGGGTGGAACGAACAATACAACCAGCGGTAATGGTGGTAACAAAACAAATGGTACGGATGTTGTTGTAACAACAGATACCATTGACAACAACAATAAGAACCTTGTAAGCGCTACGGTTGCTGGCTCAACTGATAATTTTGTTGTAAAGATTACGGACAGTGCCGCTAGTTATGCAGCGGTTGAACAGGCTCTTCGCACCAAGTATGGTAATGATTTAACAAATATTAAGTTTGTTGCGTTCGATATTAGCTTATATGACGAAACGGGAACAAGAAAGATTGAGAACTTTGAGAATCTTGCCGTAACGATTACGTTACCAATCCCTGATGAGATGGTGGCTTATGCTGGTAACAATCAGGCTGCAGCAGTTATTAATGGTCAGATTGATGATAAGACCGTACGGTTTAGCACAATTGATGGTGTGCCTTGTATGACCTTTACGGCGACGCATTTCTCACCTTACACCATTTATGTGAATACACAGGCAATTGTAAATGGCGCTGATGTAACTCCGAAGACAGGTGATGGTATTGCTCCCAAGTGGTTTTTAGCGATTGGTCTGGCTCTTGGTGCAGCAGTTCTGTTCCTTTATAAAGAACAACGTGCATTACCGGTTGTAAGAAAATAACAAAGAGATTGCCGTCTGATTAGACGGCAATTTTCGTGAAAAAGGATTATGAAAAAAGGATTTGTATTAGCAATTTTAATACCTGCACTGATTCTGGGCGCGGCTCTTGTTTTTAGTGGAGCAATGAAGCCTAAGGCTTCCTATAGCCCTGATTTTACGGTGAATGGTACTGTTCTAACGAAATACAACGGAAGCGATGCTTCTGTTGTGGTACCGGACGGAATCACGGAAATCGGAGCTGAGGCGTTTAGTGGGAATCCCATGGTAGAAGCAGTTGCTTTGCCTGGGAGCGTTGAAACCATTGGTTATGCCGCTTTTTCAGGCTGCAAAAATTTAAAAACTGTTGCGCTTCCTGATGGACTTTTAAGAATTGAAGATTCCGCATTTAACGGTGATGAGAATCTTACGACAATTGATTTTGGCTCCAAATTATCATCTCTTGGTAGCGGCGTTTTTGGGTCTTGTAAAAGTTTATCGAACATAGATATTAGTAAAACGAATACCTCATTTACTTTGCAGGATGGTGCAATCCTTAATAAAGAATTAACGACACTTTATATGTATCTTCCAGGATATACCAGAAGACAATATCAGATGCCCAATTCTGTACAGGATATTAAACGTTATGCATTTTGGGGTACCGAATATCTGGAAGATGTAATTTTGTCCACAGGTTTAAAAAACGTTCCAGATATGGCATTTGCCAATTGTAGCAGTCTTGAAAATCTCACAGCATATACGCCTCTCAATGCAGTGGGTCTTAGATCTTTTGATACATGTACCAATCTTAAACAAATTACATTGCCGACCTCTGTTGGAACCATACATGAGACTGCTTTTAACTATTGCAATCCCTCACTTCTTTTTGTGTGTGAAAATGGATCTTATGTTGATACATTTGCAAGAAACAACGGCTTTCAATCCTCAGCAACACCACAGTATCATACGGAATATGTGGAGGAGCCAGTTGTTACCAACCCTAGCGAAAATACAGTAAGTGGGAATACAATAGACGAAGAGGAAGCGATTCCTGTTCAGAATACGGTTACTACGGTAGAGGGAGAAGTATTATTCTCTGGCAAGATTGTTTCAGATCGAGCATATATAATGTTTGATCAATATACCGTAAATCAAGGAAGCGTGTATTCTGGTGATGCGGAAGCGGTTGAAAAGAAGCTTTCTATTATTTCAGATTATGCTTATTATAATAGTCCCCAACTTAAAAATTTTTCTTTTCAGGATTTGGATGGGGATGTTGAAGCTATTGGAAGGTTTTCTTTTGCTCGATCCGGTCTTACGGAACTTGTGATTCCTTCCTCTGTTGTTAGTATTGATTATGGTGCATTTTACCACTGCGATGATTTAAAGGAGGTGGTAATTCCTGCCTCCGTTACCAGTATTGAAGCCTTTGCCTTCGATCATACTCCATGGCTCGATACATGGTTTAATGATGATGAAGCTTCTGATTTTCTGGTAGTTGGAGATGGTGTTTTGTTGGCTTACAAAGGGAACGAAAAGGATGTAGTTCTTCCTAAAACGGTTAAACATATTGCTCCGAATGCGTTTAGAGATCATAAGGAAATTGAGTCAGTGACCCTTTCGGACGGTATTATTTCCATTGGGGCTGGTAGTTTTGCTGGTTGTGAGAACATGAAAATGATTCACAATGCTGGCGGGAATATTCTTTTTGAAGAAACCAGTTTTGAGAAATGTCCCGTGTCTTTGTAAGCGTGTATTATGGTATAATAAATAAGATTTGATAAATTATTTGAGGAGATGAAACAATGGCAAAGATTCAGATGACAACCCCCCTTGTAGAAATGGATGGAGACGAAATGACCCGTATTCTTTGGGCCATGATTAAGGACAATTTATTAACTCCATTTATTGATTTAAAGACTGAATATTATGATCTTGGTTTGAAACATAGAAATGAAACTGATGATAAGGTAACGATTGAATCCGCAGAAGCAACAAAAAAGTACGGCGTTGCTGTTAAGTGTGCGACTATTACACCCAATGCGGCACGTATGACTGAATATGACTTAAAAGAGATGTGGAAGAGCCCTAATGGAACCATTCGTGCGGCGCTTGACGGTACAGTTTTCCGTGCACCCATTATCGTTAAAGGCATTAAGCCCTGCGTTAGAAACTGGGAGAAGCCGATTACTCTGGCAAGACATGCTTATGGTGATGTTTACAAGAATGCTGAAATTAAGGTACCCGGTGCTGGTAAAGCAGAACTTGTATTTACCGCAGAAGATGGCACTGAAATTCGTGAAGTTGTGCATCAGTTCAAGGGTCCCGGTGTTTTACAGGGGATGCATAATTTAGATTCTTCCATTGATAGCTTTGCAAGAAGCTGCTTTAATTATGCGTTAGATACCAAGCAGGATTTATGGTTTGCGACTAAGGATACCATTTCCAAGAAGTATGACCATACCTTTAAAGATATCTTCCAGGAAATCTTTGATGCAGAATATAAAGAGAAGTTTGAAAAAGCTGGCATTACCTATTTCTATACATTAATTGATGATGCTGTTGCTCGTGTTATGAAAGCAAAGGGCGGCTTTATTTGGGCCTGCAAGAACTATGATGGCGATGTTATGAGTGATATGGTTAGTAGTGCATTTGGCTCTCTTGCTATGATGACCTCTGTACTCGTTAGTCCCAGTGGTGTTTATGAGTATGAAGCAGCGCATGGTACTGTTCAGAGACATTATTATAAGCATCTTGCTGGTGAAGAGACTTCTACCAACTCTGTTGCAACTATTTTTGCTTGGTCTGGTGCACTTCGTAAGCGTGGTGAGCTTGATAACAATAAAGAACTTATGAATTTTGCCGATCAGCTTGAAAAGGCAACAATCGACACCATTGAAAGTGGTAAGATGACCAAGGATCTTGCTTTAATTACGGATCTTACGGATGTAACTGTATTAAATAGTGAAGATTTCATTAAGGCCATTGCTGAAACCTTACAGAAAGCTCTGTAAGCATTAGAAAGGATACTGTCTTGCCCCGTAGAGACGAAGTCTATACACCTGCATTAAGTGGAAGAAACATACCGATACTGCCCTTAGATAATAAGTGGTATAAGTTGATGTATGGTTTGGGAAAGACACCTGAGATGCAGGCAAATGAAGACAAGGTTAAGGAACTTCTTAAAAAACAGGGGAAATTAACCACAGATTGTAAACGTATCAAAAAAGAAAAAGCTCGTCTCATGCAAGAAATTGTAGATGGTATGGATTCTGAACAGTCAGATGAGATTCAGAATAAGAATAAGAAGCTGATTGAAGAATGCAATAGCTTGTATGATCAGTATCAAGAAGAATTACTAGATTTACCAAGAGAGATTGATAAATATAATTTAGAACTGATGTTAGACACTATGGAGCAGTGTTATGAAGTAATTGGTTCTAATACAGAAAAGATTAATGAAATCTCGGATTGGATTACCGAAACCAGGATTGAACTAAAAAAGAACATTATCAGACGACAGGAAAAAGAATTAAAGAATCAGGATATGTATCAATATATGCATGATATATTTGGTCCGGAAGTCATTGATTTGTTTGATATGAAATACAATCCTGAAACGGAACATGTCATTAAAAGAGTGTAATATATGTTACGATTGTATCGTGAAAGTGAAATAAGGGAACGGGAGATGGATACCATACAAAGGTTTGGCCTTCCTTCCCTTGTTTTAATGGAGCGTGCAGCGCTTTCTATGATGCCATTCTTACGGGAGTTAAATGAACGAAGTAAGATATTAATCGTATGTGGGACAGGAAATAATGGCGGAGATGGACTTGCATTAGCACGACTCTTATATGAAAAAAAACGCAAGGTTACAGTTTGCTATCCCGGTAGTGAAGAAAGAGCTACGAAAGAGAATCGTACACAGCTAGCTTTTGTTCGCTCCTTAGAAATACCGATTATTAAAGAAATTCCATTTGAACATTATGATGCAATTGTAGATTGTCTTTTGGGGATTGGATTATCCAGAGATATCGAAGGCGTATATAGAGAAATAATAGAAAGCATTAATGAAAAAGCGAAGCTTGACGGAAGTGTCATTTTGTCAGCCGATATTCCTTCTGGCATTCATGCAGATACTGGCGAAGTGATGGGAATCGCTGTGAAAGCAACAGGAACCGTATGCTTTGGCTTTGCAAAGCTGGGATGTTACATTGGGGATGGTCCTAAATATTGCGGACATATTGTTGTAAGAAACATTGGAATTATATCGGACCATTTTCCTAAGGTGAATGCTTTCACCTATAAGCCAGAGGAATTAGCCTCTGTGATGACTTCCAGAGATCCTTATGGTAATAAAGGTACATTTGGAAAGGTTCTATGTATTTGTGGAAGTGAGGATGTAGGCGGTGCTGCTATTTTATCCGCAAAGGCTGCTTTAAAAAGTGGTGCTGGCATGGTGAAAGTCCTTTCTTCTGAAAAAAATCGGGACATTTTATTAAAGGCTCTTCCAGAAGCGATGTTTGGTGTTCCTTCTGAAATTGAATTATTAAAGAGTATAGACTGGTGCAGTGTTTGTATTATAGGACCAGGAATTTCACTTTCAGAGAAAGCTGGCGAAATGGTTCGTTTTGTGCTGAAAAATTGTGACGTACCAGTTATTGTTGATGCTGATGCCATTACATTATTAGCAGAGCATCATGAGTGTATAGCTGCAAGACATGCAAAAGGGTATTTAACGATTTTAACACCGCATCCTGGAGAATTTTCCAGATATTTTGGTGAGTCTATAAAACATAAGAGATACAAAGATCCATGCGTTGTCATGGAACGCGCTGAAAAAGAAGGTATCATCCTTGTTTCCAAAGACCACAGAACACTCGTTAGTGATGGCAAAAGATTATATGTGAATACTACGGGTAGTGATGCTATGGCTACAGCTGGTAGCGGCGATGTACTAACGGGCGTTATTGCTTCGCAATTATGTGTACACAGTGACCCGTTTGATGCTGTTGCAGCTGGCGTCTTTCTTCATGGATTAGGGGGAGACAGGGCTGCACTAGATAAAGGAAATCATTTTAGTGTAACTGCTTCCAACATTATTACAGGAATGGAATTTGTTTTAAAGGATACTTTTTCAGTGAATCCTTCAAACTATGTAAATTAGAGGTTAGATATGGGAAACCACGAAAGAATTTATGCAGAAATTAATCTGAAAAATTTAAGACACAATGTGCAAGTTATTTATAATCGTATTGGAAAGAACGGAAAGATTTTAGCAGTTATTAAGGCCAACGCCTATGGGCATGGGGCAGTAAGTTGTGCCAGAGTTTTGGAAGAAGAGCCTTCTATTTATGGTTATGCTGTTGCCACAGCAGAAGAGGCTATGGAACTGATTGAATATGGCGTGAAAAAGGATATTTTAATTCTGTCTTATGTTTTTCCGTCTTATTATGAAGAATTGATTAAGGCGGGTGTTATATTAACCGTTTTTGATGAAGTGACGGCTTTACAGGTAGAGGAAGCAGCGCATAAGGTAAAGAATAATGCTCGTATTTATTTGAAAGTCGATACTGGAATGAATCGAATTGGGGCTTCTGCTGAGGAGGCACTTGGTTTGTGTAAAAGAATAGCATCTCTTGAACATGTTGTTTTAGAAGGCATGTTTACGCATTTTGCAAAAGCGGACGAGGGTGAAATCTGCCAGAGCCTTTTGAATCCTGCATTTGATGATTCTCAGGTCGGCGATGATTATACCGAAAAACAGTTCCAGACATTTATGAAGGTAAAGTCTATCTTAGAGGAGAATGGCATCTCTTTAAAACATGTATCTGCTGCCAATTCTGCTGCCATTATTGAATATCCAGCTACACACTTAGACCTTGTCAGAGCAGGAATCATTCTTTATGGTCTTTGGCCGTCTTCGGAGGTACATCAGGATATCATTGATATCAAACCCGTTTTGGCGATGAAAAGCACTGTAAGTTTTGTGAAAGAATTGCCGGAAGGCTGTCCAATTAGTTATGGCGGTACGTATATTACGAAGAAAAAGACGATTGTTGCAACCGTCCCCGTAGGTTATGCGGATGGTTATCCTAGAAGCCTTTCCAATAAGGGATATGTACTTATTCGAGGTCAGAAAGCTCCCATTATTGGCCGCGTATGTATGGACCAGATGATGGTTGATGTTAGTCATATTAAAGGTGCGAAGCGCGGGGATGTTGTTACTTTAATTGGAACCGATGGGGATGAAACTATCTCCATGGAATTTTTTGGAGAACTAGCAGATCGTTTCAATTATGAGGCTGCCTGTGACATTGGAAAACGTGTACCACGTGTATACGTTGATTAAGATTTCTTTTACTTTCTTATAGGCGAAGCAGGAATGATGTTATGTTAACAAACTGCTTCGCCTATCTTGTATATTTTTCCCTAAAATGATAAAATTAACTCTATATATGTGGAATTCTATGCCATTTTTTACGTGCATGTTTTGGTTTCCATAATTATTTTATGTAAATTACTCGTATTACGAAGTATAGAAAGGAAGTAGTTATGTCAGGACATTCAAAATTCGCCAACATTAAACACAAGAAAGAGAAGAATGATGCAGCTAAGGGAAAGATTTTTACCATTATAGGTAGAGAAATCGCCGTTGCTGTAAAAGAAGGCGGCCCTGATCCCTCCAATAACTTTAAACTTGCAACCATTATTGCAAAAGCAAAGGCAAACAATATGCCTAACGATACCATTGAAAGAGGTATCAAGAAGGCTTCTGGCGAAGGTGGAAGCGTGAACTATGAGCATGTTGTATATGAAGGTTATGGTCAGAAAGGTATTGCTATTATTGTAGAAGCATTGACTGATAATAAGAATCGAACTGCAGCAAATGTACGTAGTGCATTTACCAAAGGCGGCGGTAATATCGGAACCCAGGGTTGTGTATCTTATATGTTTGATACAAAGGGCCAGATTATTATTGACAAGGAAGAGTGTTCTCTTGACAGTGATACGCTAATGGAAAAGGCAATTGATGCCGGTGCGGAAGACTTCACAGAGGAAGAAGATTCTTATGAAATTATTACCGATCCGGATGCATTTACAGACGTTTTAAAAGCATTAGAAGAGTATAAGCTTCCCATGGTTTCGGCTGAAGTAACGAGACTTCCACAGAATTATGTAACACTTGATGACGAAGATAGTAAGGTAAAACAGCAGCGTATTCTTGATTTATTAGATGAAGATGACGATGTGCAGGCTGTTTATCACAACTGGGAAGAAGAATAAAGTATATGGCTGACAGATTAGCGATTGTTGTACCCTGCTATAACGAAGAGGAAGTATTACCAATAACCATTCCCGCGTTAAAAGTGGTATTAGAAAATTTAGTATCCAAAGAGAAGATTGCAAAGAATAGTTTTCTTCTATTTATTGATGATGGTAGTAAGGATGCTACGCGTTCTATTTTGATTGAAGAACACAATAAAGATGAACGTGTACAGGCTGTTCTTCTTTCGCGTAATGAAGGTCATCAAAATGCTCTGGTTGCGGGCTTGGAAGTAGCAATTCAGACTGCTGATATGACGGTAAGTATTGATGCTGATTTACAGGATGATGTGGATGCAATAGAGAAAATGGTAGATGCCTATAATGACTCTTATGAGGTTGTACTAGGTGTACGTGATGATCGCAAGTCTGATACAGCATTTAAACGCGGTACAGCACAGGGCTTTTATAAACTTCAGGCATCTATGGGAATTGAATCTGTTTATAATCATGCAGATTTTCGTCTTATGAGTCGCCGAGCTGTTACGGAGCTCTTAAAATACCAGGAAAGCAATCTGTTTTTAAGAGGACTCGTTCCGCTTGTTGGATTAAAAACAGCGCAGGTTACTTATGCACGAAAAGCTAGACCGGCAGGAGAAAGTAAGTATCCCTTTAAGAAAATGCTCTCTTTTGCACTGGATGGTATTACCTCCTTTAGTATTAAGCCACTTCGTACCATTTTTACGATTGGTGTTTTGACTTTATTAGTATGTGTTGCAGCGGCTGTGTATGCGCTTGTTAGTTATTTTACTGGTAACGTTACCGATGGATGGACAAGTCTTATTCTCTCCATCTGGTTTATTGGTGGTGTACAGCTTGTTTGTATTGGCTTAATTGGCGAATATGTTGGTAAAGTATTTATTGAAGTAAAGCATCGTCCTAAATATCATATCGAAACACATTTAGGAGACAAGGAAGCATAATTAATGTTTTTAAAGAAACATAAAGGGGAAGATATTGTTGTTCCCTCACCAGAGGAAATTGCAAAGCAGGAAGCGAAAGCGCTCGAAGCAACGCTTGAATTTTTGCATGCTCCAGTAAAAGCGGAATCTCAGGTTTCTGATCAAGAAGAAAAAGATTCGCCTGAAAAGCCTTCCGAAGATACTTCCAAAGAAGAAAATAATGAGTCAGCTGAGAAAGAGAATTTCTCCGAGGGGATATCTGATGGGATAGAGGAAAAGAAGCCTGTAACAGAGGATGCAAATGATTCAGTAGTTGCTCCTGTGGCAGAAGATTCTATTGATCGCACAAAATATCCAGCCTATAAACCTATTAGTGATGATATTAAGCGTGGTGGAAGATTTAGAAAAATTCCTAGTAAGGTAACGGCTCCTCCATTGCAGGTGAAAACGATTCCAGAGGCCCCGGAAGAAAAAGAGCCAGTTAAAGAAATCGAAAATGAAATCGTTAATGTGCCGGAGATAGCGCAGGAGACACCAAGTAGTACTCCTCTTAAAAATCCTTTACCAACCCCTGCAAAACATATCAAGAAGGAAATTGATTTTGATTATGCAGTGGATGAGAAGGACATGCATTTTGATATAGATCTAACGATTACGAATATGAATTTTGATATTAATTGAATGAGGTATCGTTTTGGCGGCAACCACAAAGAAAAAAACTTCATCAAATAGAAAGACCGCTACGAAACCATCAACCAGAGGTAAAAGTACTTCTTCTGCGAGAAGTGGGAGAGCAGTTGTTTCGTCAAAGAAAAATGCAGCTCCCATAAATGACGGAATTCATCAGGAAGTTATTAGTTTATTTATTCTGTTATTTTGTGTTTTTATGTTCCTTTGTATGTGCGGTGCAATCAAAGGGGCAATTGGGCCATCCTTAAATGCTATATTTAAAGGTCTATTTGGCTCGTTTGGTTTTGTATTACCATTTATTATTGGAACGTTGGTGGTACTTAATTATTTAAAGACGTACATCTTTAAAGACCCACTACATCCAGTTAAAAAAGTAAGTCTTGTTGTTGTACTGCTTTCTGTTGGAATTATTTGGAGTTTTCTTGGCGGAACGGATATTGCACTGATTTGCAAAGATTCTGATTTTATTAAGCAGTTATATACAAAAGGACAAGGTGGCGGCGTTATTTTTGGCTTTTTTGCATGTTTATTGTGTAGAGGTCTTGGAAAAGCCGGCAGTATTGTTCTTAGCATATTATTTGCAATTATCTGTTTGGTTGTTGTGACCGAAAAGTCCTTCATCAGACTTTTACAAAGAGGTGGGGCTTCAATTGGGGATTATGTGAATAAGACCCATGAATATGATAATCCAGAAGCAGAAGAAGCTTATTTAGAAGAACGCAGAAGACTTAAAGAAGAAAAACGCAGACTTAAAGAAGAACGCAGGCTTCGTGCTGCAGAGGAAGAAGCCAGAGCAGAGGAAGAATATGAACTGCGTCGTCAGAAATTAAAAGAAGAAAAGCAAAGACGCGAAGAGGAACTTGCTAAGAAGAGAGAACGCAGTGATGACGAAAGGATTGTGAATTCCAATAGACCTCTTTCGGACACTGGAAGAAAACTGTACAATGTTGGCTCCTCCTTTGGAAATGATACAGCATCGGCAAGTACGAAACAATCAAGAGATGAAGTTCATGATATTCAGGTAGATATTAATTTTGAGCCTGTTCAAGAAGGCATAGAAGAAGCGCATGCCGTTTCTGCATTTCCTACTGCGCTTTCTTATGAGAATCATCATAGGTCCTCTGGTGAGATGGAAGAACTAGTTCTTCCGGAGGATATACAAACAGATGCGGCAATTCCTGTTTATGAAGAGGAAAAAACAGGAAATATTCCTGAAAAAGAGGAAGCAAAGGCTAATCATTTTACTTATGAAGAGGAACTTATTCCCACTGCTATGCAGGCAGATGAGGCGCCTATTGCTTCTGTAATTGAAGAACGCTTTGACAGTAACAAGGAAGCAGACAGTATCTTATATGAAGATATGCCCGAACCTGTTACAAGTAAGACACACGAGGAAATAGCGAAGCTTGAAGAAGCAAGTAACCCTGTTCCAGTTCCTGCGAAACCTAAGAAGACTTCGTTTAAGTACAAAAAGCCTTCCATTGATTTATTAAAAGAAAATCTGCATAAACATGGCGGAGACTCTAATCAGTCCTTAAAAGAGACGGCGTTCAAATTACAGGAAACTTTGAAAACCTTCGGCGTTTCCGTTACGGTTTCGGATATTAGTCAGGGACCTAGTGTAACGAGATATGAGTTAACCCTTGGAGAAGGTGTTAAAGTTAATAAGATTGTCGCCTTAACCGATGATATTAAGTTACAATTGGCAGCGCAGGATGTTCGTATAGAAGCTCCGATTCCAGGAAAAGCAGCGGTAGGTATAGAATTACCAAATAAAGAAGCTTCTCCAGTATTAATTCGTGATCTGATAGAAAACAGAGAATTTAAGAAAGCAGAAAGTCCTATATCTTTTGGTGTTGGTGAGGATATTAGCGGAAAAGTAATTATTGGGGATATTGCCAAAATGCCTCATATGCTTATTGCTGGTTCTACTGGCTCTGGAAAGTCCGTATGCATTAATACTTTGATTATGAGTATTTTATATAATGCAACACCGGATGAAGTGAAGCTTATTATGATTGACCCTAAAGTGGTGGAACTTTCTGTATATAACGGAATTCCGCATAACCTAATTCCTGTTGTAACAGACCCCAAGAAAGCAAATCAAGCTCTTATGTGGGCTGTTAGGGAAATGGAAAAGCGTTATAAAGCATTTGCACATGTTGGTTGTCGTGACCTAAAAGGTTTTAATGAGAAACTTCTGGCAGGTGATGCACGGGCTCTTGAAGCAGCTGATGAATATGGTTATGCAAAGGATAAGCGTGTTCCTTTAATTGTTGTGATTGTAGATGAGCTTGCAGACCTTATGATGACTGCAGCAAAAGAAGTCGAAGAGAGTATCTGCCGTCTTGCGCAGCTTGCAAGAGCTGCTGGAATCCATTTGGTAATTGCAACACAGCGACCTTCTGTTGATGTTATTACTGGATTAATTAAAGCCAACATGCCTAGCCGTATTGCATTCCGCGTATCGTCTGGTGTAGATTCCAGAACGATCTTAGATATGACTGGCGCAGAAAGATTACTAGGAAAAGGTGATATGCTGTTTTATCCACAGGGTTATCCCAAGCCTCTTCGTGTACAGGGCGCATTTGTCAGTGATGGTGAAGTAGAAAAGGTTGTTGACTATCTTAGAAGTCAGGTAGATGCCTCTGAATTATATGATCAGAGCATTGTTGAATCTATCGAGAACGTTGGCTCGGCTTCTGGGAATGCAGGTGCATCTCCTGATAACGATGGAAATGGCTATGATGAGTTAATTAAAGAAGCTGCGAAATATGTTACCGATAGTAAAAAGGCTTCTGCTGGTGGCTTGCAACGCGTATATCGAATTGGCTTTAACCGTGCAGCGAGAATTTTGGACCAGCTTTGTGAGCTTGGAGTTGTAGGCCCAGAGAATGGCACCAAACCCAGAGATATATTATGTGAAAGTTATCAGCTTGATGGTATTTTTGAAGCACATAAGATTTAATAAAGCGTATATATAGGAGTAGAAAAATGACAGATATTGAAATTGCACAGGCAGCAACTCTTGATCCGATTAAATCCGTTGCAGAAAAAGCAGGGATTTATGAAGATGACTTAGAATTTTATGGAAAGTATAAAGCAAAGCTCTCTAATGCTTACTTGCAGTCTTTAAAGGATAAAGAAGACGGTAAACTTATTTTGGTAACTGCCATTAACCCTACCCCTGCTGGTGAGGGAAAGACAACGACCAGTGTTGGATTGCAGGATGCATTTAGACGTCTTGGAAAGAATTCTTTCCTTGCACTTCGTGAGCCTTCTTTAGGACCCTGCTTTGGTATGAAAGGTGGTGCTGCTGGTGGCGGATATGCCCAGGTTGTTCCGATGGAAGATATTAACCTTCATTTTACGGGGGATTTTCATGCGATAACATCCGCCAATAATTTATTAGCAGCATTATTAGACAATCATATTCAGCAGGGCAATGAGCTTCGCATTGATACAAGAGCGATTTTATGGAAGCGCTGCGAAGATATGAACGATAGAGTTCTTCGTAATATTGTTGTAGGTATGGGAAATAAGGGTGATGGTTTTGTAAGAGAAGACCATTTCATTATTACGGTAGCTTCTGAAATTATGGCAATTTTATGTCTTGCAGAAGATATGGCTAACCTTAAAGAAATGCTAGGCAAGATTATCGTTGCTTATAATTATGACGGCCAGCCTGTTACTGCAAAGGATATTAAGGCGGTTGGACCGATGGCAGTTCTTTTGAAGGATGCCATGAAGCCTAATCTTGTGCAGACTTTAGAGCATTCACCGGTTCTTATTCATGGTGGCCCTTTTGCAAATATTGCACATGGTTGTAATTCTGTTATTGCAACAAAAGCTGCTATGAAGATGGGAGACTATGCAATTACGGAGGCAGGCTTTGGTGCAGATCTCGGTGCAGAGAAATTCTTTGATATTAAATGCCGTAAGGCTGGTCTTAAGCCTTCTGCCGCTGTACTTGTTGCCACAGTCAGAGCCTTAAAATATAACGGAGGTGTTACAAAAGAGGATTTAAGTATTCCTAATCTGGATGCCCTTAAAGCAGGTAGTGGCAACCTTGTAAAACATATTGAGAATTTAAAGAAATATAATGTACCTGTTGTTGTTGCACTAAATGCATTTTCTGCGGATTCAGCAGAGGAAGTTGCTTATATTCAGGAACTTTGCAAAGAAAATGATGTAGCATTTAGCTTATCAGAAGTATGGGCAAAGGGCGGCGAAGGTGCTCTCGATTTAGCAGAGCAGTTAATCGGACTCATCGATGGTAAAGAGAGTGGATTCCATGTTTTATATGATGATGGACTTCCTATCAAGGAAAAGGTCGCAACGATTGTTAAAGAAATCTATGGCGGTGAGGAGGTAACCTTTACTTCTTCTGCATTAACGAAGCTTAAGAAATTAAATGATTTGGGATTTGGTCATCTTCCTGTATGTATGGCAAAGACACAGTATTCCTTATCTGATAATCCGAAGCTTCTTGGAAGACCGTCTGGATTTTCGGTGACGGTTCGTGATATTTATGCTTCTGCGGGTGCAGGCTTTGTGGTAGCACTGACCGGAGATATTATGACCATGCCCGGACTTCCGAAATCTCCTGCTGCTTATAATATTGATATTGATGACAATGGTGTAATTACTGGACTTTTCTAGAAAGGAATATTTATGGCAATCTTAATTGATGGAAAAAAGATTTCCGGCGAAATTAAAGATGAATTAAAAGCAGAGGTAGCTTCTTATAAGGAAAAAGGGATTTCTTTATGTCTTGCTGTGATTCAAGTAGGGGAAGATCCGGCCTCCTCTGTTTATGTTGGAAATAAAAAGAAAGCTTGTGAATATATTGGCATTGAATCTTTAAGTTATCATTTAAAAGAAGATACTTCAGAAGAAGAGCTTTTAAAGTTAATAGAGGAACTTAATGCGAAACAGGAAGTAAATGGTATTCTATGTCAGCTTCCGTTACCTGCACATATTGATGAAAAGAAGATTTTAGATGCCATTTCACCCGCAAAGGATGTAGATTGTTTTCATCCTGAAAATGTTGGTAAACTACTGATTGGTGAGGAGGGATTTTTGCCCTGTACTCCAGCCGGTGTTATTGAACTGATTAAACGAACCGGGATTGAGATTAAAGGAAAAGAATGTGTTGTAATTGGAAGAAGCAACATTGTAGGGAAGCCTATGAGTGTGCTTTTACTTCGTGAGAACGGTACGGTTACCATTGCGCATTCCAAAACAGAAGATTTAAAGTCGGTATGTAAGCGTGCAGATATTTTGGTTGCTGCTGTTGGAAAGCCAAAGATGATTACAGCAGAATATATAAAAGAAGGTGCAACAGTAATTGATGTAGGAATTCATCGAAATGCTGATAATAAATTATGCGGTGATGTAGATTTTGCATCAGTTGAGCCTGTTTGTGGAGCCATTACGCCCGTTCCTGGTGGTGTTGGTCCTATGACAATTGCAATGCTTATGCAGAATTGTGTAAGGTGTGCGAAACTACAGGGATTAATCTAAAAGATTGATAGAAGGATAGAACCATGGCTATTTGTGCGAATTGTGGAGCACAATTAAAGGATGATCAGTTACTCTGCGAGGTTTGTGGCGCAGAGGTTTCTTTGGTTCCGGAATTTGAACCACTGATTGAGGAACGAATTAACCAGACCCTTTCTCGAATTGTTACAGAGGATGAGTTTATTGAATATACCGCTGATAACGCTGATGAATTTGAAACCTACGAAGGGGAAGAAACGTTTGAAGAATATGTGGATGAACCTCTTGCTGATGATGGTCTATATGAAGAGTTTGAGCCTTATGAAGAAGTTTCTGAACCCAAAGTTGAAGATGCAGAAAAAGAACTTGTAAATGCATTTCATCTGAATACAAAGAAGAAATCTCCACGTTTCGATGCGAAAGCTGCACTGACGAAAAATAATTCTGTTTCCAAGCCCGTTATAACGACGCAAAATAAACCTGTTGTTGAACGAGATGATTTGGAACTTTTGGAAGAGGATATTACAGAGTACGAAGAAACTGAGTTTATTGATATCGCAGAGGATGATGAAGCACTAAAGGAAGCGGTAAAGGCGTCCATTACTGTAAAAAAGCCTGTTTCAGATAAGGCACCAAAGAAAAAAGAAAAGCCTGCAAGAAGTAAGAAAGCAGATAAACCTTCTTTCTTTCATAGTATTTTATCAAAGAAAAAAGAAAGTGATGAGGATGAATTTGATCCCGATGATGATTTCGGAGATTTTGATGATGACATTCACATCTTTAGATTTATTTTTGAATTCATCAGAGACAGTAAGTTTAGATGGGTAGCAATTGCTTTGCTTGCAGTTTTCATTTTACTTGTCGTACTTCTTGTCAGAAAGGTAACTGGCTCTGTTTACGAAAATTCTTCAGCGACGCATCAGGCAGAACTTGCAAGAGCTGAAGCAGCAAATGGAAATTATAAAGGTGCCATTGAATATATGGCAAAAGCCATTAATTTATCCCCAGAAGATGATGGACTGCGTTTTGAACAGGCAAATTATTATTTCGCATTAGATGATAATGAATCTGCGCTTATTGAACTCAAGATTATTGTTGGTAAAAAAGGAGCAGGCTATACAACTGCTTACCAGATGTTAGTGGACTATTATTCTGAGCGCAGTGATTATGAAAGTATAAATACTTTATTGAGTACCTGCACAGACGAGATGATTTTAAGTATGTATGCAGATTACGTAGCGAATGAACCTATGTTTAGTCAGGCAGAAGGTACTTATGAGGATACTATTGTTGTAGAGATTGTTCCACCTGGTAATGGTCTTGTTTACTATACAACAGATGGTTCAGATCCTACTACGGATTCCGATATCTACTATAGTCCTATTATGCTGGATTTGGGTATTTATCATATTAAAGCGATGTATGTTAATCCATATGGAATTCAAAGTCCAACGGTTACAAAAACCTATACCGTTGATATTCGTACACCCGACGCACCGGAGGTATTAACTGCTGGAGGAACGTATTCTTATCCAAGACTTATTGAAGTTGATGTGCAAAAGGGCTGTGACTTGTACTATACAACAGATAACACGCTTCCTACGCGTATGAGTAATAAATATGAAGGCCCGATTCCAATGCCAGTTGGCTCAAGTCATTTCCTTTTTGTTGCTTATACGGCCGAGGGAATAAGCGGTGATGTTACAGAGGTTAGCTATAATTTACAGATAAGTTCTAAACTGGATTTAAATCAGGTTGTTGTAAATTTATGTGTATATGATTATCTAGCAGGAAGAGCTTTTGATGTTGCAGGTAACCTTCCTGGTAATACAACTCACTATGATTATAAGTTTGAGTGGGCATGTACCAATGGTGTAACCTTCCCTGCTTGGGATGATTTAGAATCCCCTATGCCTACTGTTAAAAATGATCAGATTTTCTATGTTGTTGTCGAAAGGCTCATTGATTCTATGGGCAATGATAGTAAGACAGGTGTCATTTATCTTGTAAACGCAGAAAGAGGTGACATTTATGTTGCAGGAAAGAATGCGGAAACCAATGGATTCCTAGATGATAATGGCAAGTTGATTTTTGGCACTTTGATTCCACCTGAAAGTTATACGCTTCCTCCTGAACTTACTGGAAACGGTGATTAGTCGTGAAGATTGATATTCTTTGTGTTGGAAAAGTAAAAGAGGATTTTTACTGTAAGGCAATAGAAGAGTATAGGAAACGCCTTTCAGCTTACTGTAATATGCAGATTATAGAGGTGAAGGATGAAAAGACACCAGATAAAGCCAGTCCTCACGAAGAAGAATTAATTAAGGCGCAGGAAGCCGAACGGCTAGCCAAATATATTTCAGATAAAGCAACGGTTATAGCACTTTGTATTGAAGGAAAAGAATATGATTCTGTTTCTTTTTCAAAAATGATAGCAGATTATGAAATAAGTGGTATTAGCCATATTCAGTTTATAATAGGTGGCTCACTTGGCATTTATGAAGAATTAAAAAAGAAAGCCAAAGGAAAGCTTTCTTTTTCCAAAATGACGTTTCCTCATCAGCTGATGCGTGTCATTTTATTAGAGCAGATTTATCGGGCCTATCGCATTAAAAATAATGAGCCCTACCATAAATAGTTAAGGATTACGAAGCCCTTTGGGATAATGGTTTTTTAATCGTCCATTGGAAGCCTTGTATCCTCCAAGGGGTGTTCCCTCGCATAGAAGAGCACCGTAGCCTGGTTTGACATCTTCGACAATAATTTCTTCGCCACGAAGGTATTTTTGTAGGTTTATATCGTCTGCTTGCAGGTTTACTGTATTCTTGAACCAGTTGCCATAACAGTGAAAGAAATTGTGATGTGGAACAAAACGATTTTTACTGAAACTTCCGACGATTACGCCACTATATGCAATTCCTTTTGCTGGTAATTTAGGATAAAAAGAGGGATATATAATGACATCCTCCTTGAATTTATACAGCGATTCCTTAGTTAAATCTATGGAATTACCAAAGGATTCCATGATAAGTTTTCGTTCTTTATCATTAATCTTTTTTAGAGGCGGTAAGAAGAAATCTTCTTTGGGAGCACTATAGTTGCCTGATTTAGTAAGATAAGCCATAAACTGTCCTTCTCCAGGATTTTTATGAGGATAGAACCTGCCACTGAAGGACGCATAATCCGTATAATGAGGATTGCTTGATAAATAGGATTTTATTTCTGAAGGAATAGAACCAGCCTGTAAATTATAAGTCTCCATAAGATATCGAACGATCTCATCATCTTCCTGTTCGTTGTATGTACAGGTTGAATAGATGAGTTGTCCGCCAGGCTTTAACATTGTAATTGCAGAATCTAGAATGCTTTTTTGACGTTCTACACACTTATTGACATTTTCCAGAGACCATTCTTGGATGCTTTCTGGATATTTGCGAAACATCCCTTCGCCAGAGCATGGGGCATCCACAAGGACAGCATCAAAATAAGAAGGATAGTATAAGGCCAGTTCCTCAGGAAGAAGCTTCGTAACAAGTACATTTGTAAACCCCATTCGTTCTATATTGGAACACAGAATCTGGTTTCTGCTGGGATGAGGTTCATTGCTAACCAGAACACCGTGGATGTTTTCCAGTAAAGAAGCGATTTGTGTGCTTTTTCCACCTGGTGCTGCACACAAATCCAGTACTTTGGCGTAAGGCGCGAAAGATAATGCTCCTGCGACGCACATAGCACCTGGATCCTGAGAATAGATTGTTCCTGCGTGATGATATGGATGATGTCCTACGGATTCCAGCGTATTATAATAACCGCCATGAATTCCATGAATTGGGGTTAGCGCAGATGCAATAGCGGGTAATGCTGTATTCGATGCGCTTATCCTGTTGTGATAATATAGTCCTTTTTCATCCGACATGTCAAAAGAAGACACATAAGTGTCGAATTCATCCTGCAAGAGTGTTTTCATTTGATTTTGAAAATCTTCGGGTAATTGAACCTTTGTCATAACGTATGAAAATATAGCATATTTTTATAAGACCGTCAAAAAAGAGCAGGGGGTATAACTATGAGAATGGTTGATTTAATTGTAAAAAAGAAATCTGGAAAAGCTCTTACAAAGGAAGAAATTGCCTGGATGGTAAATGGGTTTACAAACGGCGAAATTCCGGATTATCAGATGTCCGCTATGATGATGGCAATCTGTTTTCAGGGAATGAATGAAGAAGAGACCTTAGCTCTTACGTTAAATATGAGAGATAGCGGCGATACTCTCGATTTGTCAATGATTGATGGTATAAAGGTTGATAAACATTCTACAGGAGGTGTAGGAGATAAGACAAGTATTACCTTGGCACCACTCGTATCTTCGGTAGGTGTTAAAGTTGCCAAGATGAGTGGAAGAGGTCTTGGGCATACTGGTGGAACCATTGATAAGTTAGAAAGTTTCCCTGGATTTACCACCGGAATTGAAACCAATCATTTTATGAAGCAGGTAAATACACTTGGAATGGCAATTATGGGGCAAACCAAGGATTTAGCACCTGCTGATAAGAAATTATATGCTTTGCGTGATGTTACAGGCACAGTTGATAATATGAGTCTTATTGCAGCTTCCATTATGAGTAAGAAGCTAGCTGCCGGCGCAGATGCCATTGTTCTTGACACCAAGTGTGGCAGTGGCGCATTTATGAAGAATGAAGCGGATGCAAGAGCACTCGCTAAGGAAATGGTTACCATCGGAAAAAATGCTGGTAAAAAGATGACGGCTGTAATAACAGATATGGACCAGCCGCTTGGCAAAGCCGTTGGAAATGCTTTGGAAGTTAAAGAAGCTATTATGACTTTAAAAGGCGAGGGACCAGAGGATTTTACAGAACTTTGCTTAACCCTCGGTTCTGAAATGGTTGTTTTGGCAGGCATTGCTCCCGATCCTGATAGTGCTAAGACGTTGCTGAAAGAGGCGATATCTTCGGGAAAAGCATATGCGCAACTTAAGGCTTTTGTGAAAGCACAGGGTGGTGATGAAAATGCAGTAGATGATTTTTCGATTTTACCTACTGCAAAATATAGTGCAGAAGTTCCTGCTCCGACAAATGGTGTTATCAAAGCAATGAACTGCGAAGAAATCGGTAATTGCAGTCTTGTTTTAGGTGGTGGAAGAGAAAATAAAGAAAGTGAGATCGATCTCTCCGTGGGACTTATTATTCATAAGAAAATTGGAGACGAAGTTAAGCAGGGGGAAAGCCTTGCCACAATTTATTATAACGATGCATCTAAAATGCAACTTGCTGTGAAACGATATTTGAATGCTATTACATTAACAGATGAAGCGGTTCAAAAGAGAAAAGTAATTATTGACCGCATTGGTGACTAATATTGACCGGTTTACATAATGAAAAATTATATTTTTCTCAGGAAACATTGCAGGAATTATTTGGACAGTGTGATTCCTATATCAAAAAACTCGAGAAAGAATTTCAGGTAGATATTGTTCTTCGTGGGGATGCGCTTTCTGTTTCAGGTGATGAGAGAAATGTTCTGAAAGTTTGTGATTTATTAAAGGAACTTGCCATCATTTCAAAGGAAGGGAATATTGATCGACAGAAATTTGAATATGGCCTTCACTGTGCAAAAGACGGTGAGGAATCTCACTTAAAAGAACTGGAACAGGATGTCATTATTCATACAATGAACGGACGACCAGTAAAGCCAAAGACGAAAGGTCAACAAGGATATGTGGATGCTATTAAGAATGGCATTATCACATTTGGAATAGGTCCGGCTGGAACAGGAAAAACTTATCTTGCAATGGCAATGGCTATTGCTGCTTTTAAGGCAGAAGAGGTAGAAAGGATTATCTTAACAAGACCTGCCATTGAAGCGGGCGAGAAACTGGGATTTTTACCTGGCGATTTACAAAGTAAGGTAGATCCATATTTAAGACCACTTTATGATGCACTCTATCAGATTATGGGCGCTGAGAGTTTTGCCAAAAATATGGAGAAAGGGCTTATTGAAGTTGCGCCGCTTGCCTATATGCGTGGTCGTACACTAGATAATGCATTTATTATCTTAGATGAAGCGCAGAATACAACGCCAGCGCAGATGAAGATGTTTTTAACGCGTATCGGTTTTGGTTCTAAGGTTGTTGTGACAGGCGATTTGACACAGGTTGATTTACCTAAAGGAACACCATCTGGTTTAACGGATGCTGTTAAAATTTTAAAAAATATTGAAGATATTAAGATTTGTAAACTTACAGGAAAAGATGTTGTTCGCCATCCACTTGTACAGCAAATTATTGAAGCATATGATAAAGTTTCTGGAAGTGCTAAGAGTAACAGACAAATAAAGGGTTAATAAAATGCGATTACATTATAGTAATGAAGTAAAATACGATTTTCCGTTTGATGCGAGAAAGGCTGCTTCAAAGGTTATTCAGACAGCACTCCGGCTTCATAAATGTCCTTTCGAAACAGAGGTCTCACTTGTTATTGTTTCGCAGAAAAAAATTCAGGAAACAAATAATTTATGCAGGAATATTAATAAAGTAACCGATGTTTTGTCATTTCCTAGTGTTGCATTTTTAGAACCTGATGGTTTTGAAGTGTTATACGAAGATGGTGCTGATATAGAATATTTTGATCAGGAAACGGGATATCTTCTTTTAGGCGATATAATGATTTGTGCCGATAAGATTGAAATGCAGTCGAAGGAATATGGACATTCTCTTCTAAGAGAATATTGTTTTTTAGTATGTCATTCTATTTTGCATCTTCTTGGTTACGATCATATGAACGATAAAGAAAGAAAAGTGATGGAAAAAGCACAAAGCGAAATTATGGAGACGCTTGGTATATTAAGGGAGTAATAGGAGCAGATATGGCTATTCGTAAACAAAAAAAGAAAGAACATGAAAAAGTTTATGAATTGCAAGATACTGGCGCTATTTTTATTGGTATATGCGTTACGTTTTTTGTAATTCTATTTATGCTATCTAGGTGGATTCCCCTTCGTATTGGCGGTTTATCTGGAGGCGGGTTCTTTTATAATACATTTTTTGTAATTAGTTTATTTTATGCACTGTTACCAATCGTTGTAGAAGATAGTGTCTCTTCACTGATTCGTAAGCGCATGAGTAAGGACTTATATGCTAATGCGAGAAGAGCACTTTATGCTGGGTTTATCGCTGCTATTTTTTATACGATTATTTCTTTAATTCTTTTTGTGGCTTTAAAAGACTTAATATTTAATAAGATATTATTAAATGGTAAAAATAGTCTGGCATTATTTTTGTATTTTCCCAGTATTGTATTTACATCTTTAACCGGTGTAATAAAAGGATTTTTTGATTCACAGGGAATGAAAAAGAAGCTTGCATTATTTAGAGCAATTACCTATTTTGTGCAGTGCATTTGTATGGTTATATTTGCACTCGCTTTTCGTGGCAATGGCATGAAAGTCGCTGCTGTTCTAGAACACAAAGATTATGCATATGCCTATATTGCATCTGGAATTGCATTAGGATGCAGTATCAGCAGTGTAATTGGCTTTCTGCTTCACCTTACTGTATTTCTTAAGGCAAAAAATAAGTTTTATCGTGCTGCCCGAAAAGATAAAAGTAGAGGTGTAGAGGACGTATCTGCTTTGCTTTTAGTTCTCATAAAAAAACATATGCCAATGGCTTTGTCTATTTTTTCTTTTATCTTTATTTTAGTTCTAAACCAAATTCAGTATGGATCGAGTTTAAAAAAGACGGGGCTTCTGGCGATGCATTCCTATACATCAGGAATATATGGCGGCATTTTAATGATTACCTTGTCTGTTCCAGTTTTACTTATCTGGTTGTATTTAAAGTATTGTAAGAGAGATTTTAAAAAGTGTTTTTCCAGTATGGACCGCATGGAATCTATTCATGTTCTTCATCGTATTTTAAAGACGAACATTATGATAGCTTGTTTCTTTGCAGCACTCTTTTTGGCGACTGCTGGAATTTTAGATGAAGTTCTTCTTGGCTACCATTCTGCAATGACGAGTCGAATGATTCGTTTTTGCAGTATTTATGTAATTTTAATTGGTTATGGTATAACGATGCTTCGTGGATTATATTACACGAAATCCATGCGTCATATGTCCTGGATTATCCCCTTATTTACTGCAGGGTTACATTTTGTACTCAACATTATTTTTCTAGCTTCTGGAACGATGGGAATTTATGGCATTATACTTGCAGATATTATTAGTTTGTTGGTGTTATGCATTTTCGCATCATTCTCGATGACAAGTGCGATTCGGTTTCAGTTAGATTTGTCAAATCATATAATTTTCCCTGCGATTACGATGGCAATAGCAGGTATTGTTATGTTTCTTCTTCAGCTGGTACTTGGATTTCCTTTTAAACAAGTACCCGGTATTAATTATGTGATTACTTGTGTAGCAGGATTTTTGGCATATTTTGTTGCATTGATTTTAACAAAAGCTGTTCGTTCAGAGGAACTCTTTAATGTTCCAGGAGGTTTATTACTCCATAATTTGGGTTCACTACTTCGCTTATTTTAAACCGGAAAGGAGAAGGCGTATTTATATGGAAGATTTAGTGATTGTAGGTGGGGGTATGAGTGGTATGGTTGCAGCGATTGTAGCAGCCAGACGCGGAAAAGAAGTTTTAATATTAGAAAGACAGGATGCTCTAGGGAAAAAACTATTAGCAACAGGAAATGGGAGATGTAATCTTTCGAATGTTGTTGTATCTGACAGAAATTATGTATGTGATCAGCCCGAACAGTTAAAAGGCATGCTTGAATATTATAAGGAAAAAGAGGAAGACTTTTGGAGGTCTATTGGTTTATATACCATTGAAAAGAATGGCTATATTTATCCATTAAGTAATCAGGCTGTATCAGTTGTTGATTGCTTGGTTGCAAATCTGAAAAAACTAAATGTAAGAACTATTCTTGGTGCAACCGTTACTGTGGCTACGAGAAGAACCGATGATTTTATCATTGGTTATGATAAGGGAGAAGACAAAGGGAATTCTGTTAATGCGAAGGCATTATTACTTTGTTGTGGCGGTAAAGCTGGTGTTTATAACGAAGAAAAGAATAATGGTTTTGGTATTGCGGAAAAGTTTGGACACTCTTTGGAGGCATCTTATCCCGCCCTTGTTCAGGCGAGAACGCATATGGCTATGCAGTCAGAAATTGCAGGTGTTCGTGCACATGCGAAGGTTACGCTTACCATTGATGAAGGTGTTGTGGGTTCTGATACTGGAGAATTACAGATTACAGAAAAATATTTGTCAGGTATTCCTGTATTCCAGTTAACCAGACATTATTTGGGAGAAGCATTGGAAAAAGGAAAACTTTGTGCACTCCATCTTGATTTTATGCCTGATGTAAGCCAGGAAGACTTGCTTGAAGAGGTAAAAGAACGTCAAAAGCATTTAGCGTATTTAACACCTGCTGAAGCTTTTGCCGGTATGATGCCTGTAAAGCTTGTTGAACATATGGTTAAGCAGCCCGGTGCAAATGATCCTGAGAAATTGGTTTCACTTATGAAGGATTATACCGTTCGTATTAGCGAACTAAATGGTTATGATAAAGCGCAGGTATCTACAGGAGGTATTCCATTGTCGGAAATCTCTACCCATTTTGAATCATGCCGTGCGAAGAATTTATTTATAACAGGTGAAATGTTAAACGTTACGGGTGAATGTGGCGGTTATAATTTATTTTTTGCAGCAGCAGGTGGTTATGCTGTTGGTGAGCAGGTTTAATGAACCTTACTACTGAAATTTCGATTGAATGGAATACAAAACTAAAAGAGCCGGAAGAACTCCGGCTCTTACAATCAAAATTTCTTAAGAAATATCATTTGAAACAGGATGATATTTCTTCTTTTTCTATTCAAAAAAAGTCACTTGATGCCAGAAAAAAACCATGCATTATAGCTCGCTATAAAGTTTTATTTACGTGTGATAATACAATGGGAACCAGGCTTCTAAAGAAGGAAAAAGGAATTTTGCATTCACAGGATGATTCACCATACTATGTTTCGGAAGCATCAAAACAAGCAATGAAAAAACGCCCTATTGTTATAGGAACGGGCCCTGCTGGTCTTTTTGCTGGTTATTACTTATCTTTGGCTGGGCTTTGTCCTATTCTTATTGAACAGGGCAAAAATGTTGATGAACGAGAGAAAGACATTCAGGCCTTTTGGAATGGAATTGTTTCAGAAGTAAATAATTATTCAAATGTTCAATTTGGAGAAGGCGGTGCTGGAACATTTTCTGATGGAAAACTGGCTACCGGTGTAAAGGATCCCTATGGAAGAATTCAATATATTTTGAAAACTTTTGTGAAATTTGGTGCGGATCCTGCTATTTTATATGATTCTAAACCGCATATCGGCACAGATGTATTAAAACAGGTTGTTAAAAATATGCGTCTTGCAATGGAAGGTTTAGGTGCAACTTTTTGTTTTGAAACCTTATTTTTAGATATAAAAAGTAGTGGCGGGAGAATTCATTCCATTCTAGTAAAGAATATAGCGAATAATGTTGAAGAAGAAATTCCCTGTGAGCAACTTGTCCTATGCACGGGACATAGTGCTAGAAATACATTTTTCAAATTGCATGATAGTGGCATAGCAATGGAAAATAAACCCTTTGCGGTAGGTTTTAGGCTTATTCATCCACAAAAACTTTGGAATCATATTCAATATGGAGAAGGTTATGAGAAAAAGGGGCTTCCTGCGGCTGACTATAAAATCACCTATCATACTGCATCTGGCAGAAGCTTCTATTCCTTTTGCATGTGTCCCGGTGGGTATGTAGTTAATGCTTCCTCTATACCAGGACTGACCTGTGTGAATGGGATGAGTTATCATGGACGAAATTCTGACTCTGCGAATAGTGCTATGGTACTGAATGTTTCCGAAAATGATTATGGATTTAACTTATTTGATGGCGTTGCTTTCCAAAATCAACTAGAAAAAGCAGCGTTTACAGCAGGGTGTGGCAAAATCCCTATAGAAACTTTGGGAGAATTTTCGAAGGATTTTGGAAAGCTTGATGTATGTAGTATCAATAAAGCAGAATATTTTGAAAATTTTATTCCATCGATAAAGGGCGAGAGCATAAATACATCTCTTGCAGAAATTTTGCCAGAGGCATTAAACCAGGAACTTTTAGAGGGAATTGCGGGCGTTGGCACGAAAATTGCCGGATTTAATCACCCATCCGCTGTTCTTTGTGGAGTAGAAAGTCGAACATCATCACCGGTAAAAATTCTTAGAGACGATAATTATGAAAGTTCTATTCATGGTGTCTATCCATGTGGAGAGGGTGCCGGGTATGCAGGTGGAATAACCAGTGCGGCACTAGATGGTCTCAAAGTTGCGGAAATAGTGGTAAAGCATTATAATTTATAAGAGTTTTTGTTGATTTTTTCTAAAAAAACAAATATAAAACTGTGCTATTTTTGAGCAGAAAAGAGTCAAAATGAATTTACGGGAAGCTATTAAAGATAAGAAACGTATTGTTATAAAAATTGGTTCTTCTTCCCTTCGCCATAAGGAGACGGGTGACTTTGATTATACAAAAATGGAAGTTCTTGTACGAGAAATCTGTGATTTAAGAAATCGCGGAAAGGAAGTGGTTCTCGTTTCTTCTGGAGCAATTGCAGCTGGTAAAACTGCAATCAGAAATATTCCTGATGATAACCCTCTGGCAGTTAAGCAGGCTTGCTCTGCAATTGGACAGGCAAGACTTATGATGGTATATCAGAAATTATTTTCTGAATATAATCATTTGGCTGCCCAAATTTTAATGACTAAAAATACGATTGTAGATAATTTGAATCGTTTTAATGCCCAGAATACTTTTTCTGAGCTTTTAAAACTGGGGGCAATTCCTATTGTTAATGAAAATGATACTATTTCAACTTATGAAATTGAATTTGGTGATAACGATACATTAAGTGCAATTGTGGCAGCCTTGATTGGAGCAGATTTGTTAATTCTTCTATCTGATATTGATGGTTTATATACAGATAACCCAAGAACGAATAAGGATGCTAAATTTATTCCGGTCGTAGAAAAGCTGGATGATGCAGTAATGGCAATGGGAAAGTCAGAAACTGGTTCAAATGTTGGTACTGGTGGCATGAGTACGAAGCTGATTGCAGCTAAAATAGCAACAATGAGTGGGTGTGATATGCTGATTGCCAATTCAGAAGATGTTCGCATTATCCATAGAATCATAGATGGCAGAGATATTGGTACCTTATTTAAAGCCAATAAGGATGAAGATTTTTATTTAAAGGATTATGTAGAAGGACTACATAAATAGGTAGTTATATGACAATGGAAGAACGCATTGCGCGTATTAATGAGTTATATCATAAATCCCAGGCAGAAGGATTAACTGCCGAAGAAAAAGAGGAGCAGGCTACGCTTCGTAAGGAATATATTGCTAGTATTCGTAATAGTTTAAAGAGCCAGATTGAGAATATTGATGTTGTTAAAGAAGACGGAAGTGTTATTCCCTTAAAGGATATGAAGCGTGTATAACATTATGTCGCCGCAACAAATTGCGGATTTAAAAAATAAGCTTCGAAGAGAAGTATCAAAGAAGAGAAATGCAATCTCTGTTCCGGATCAAATTTTTTATTCTCGTATGATTTTTGAAAAAATCCGTGCGCAGAGATATTATTTGCGTGCCAATAATATTCTTTTATATTCCAATTTTGGCAGTGAAGTTCGTACAGATGAGTTCTTACAAAGCTGTCTTGCAGATGGGAAAAAAGTATATTATCCCAAGACAAATTCTAGTGATAATTCCATGGACTTTTACCAAATTACTTCTCTAGTTGATCTAAACACAGGAAATTACGGGATTCGTGAACCTTATGGTTTTGAACGAGTATATACTAAAAAAGATGTTACGGGCGTTTCAGATACGCTAATGATTGTACCAGGTCTTGTATTTTCGAATTACGGATATCGTATTGGATATGGTAAAGGCTATTATGACAGGTATTTGCAGCGTTTCCCAGAAATATTTAAGTGCGGCGTAGCGTATGAACTGCAGATGCAGGAAGCAATCCCTTTTGACTCCTTTGATGAAGTAATGGATTCCATTGTAACAGAAGGAAGATTGTGGATAAGAGATGGAATTGGAGGCGTAAGATGGAATTAGAATATAAGGATTTGCAAACTTTATGTGAAGAAGCAAAAGCCGCTAAATATGCTTTATCTTTACTTTCTTCCAAAGAAAAAGAAGATGCATTACTAATTGTTGCCGAGGAAATCATTGCTGAAAAAGAAAATATTTTGATGGCAAACGCAAAAGATATTGCCGAGGCTGCAAAGAATGGCATGGCGATTGCGATGATTGACCGATTAAAATTGTCAGAGGATCGTATTTATGCAATGGCAGAAGGGGTAAAACAAGTTGCTTCTTTGCCTGATCCAGTTGGTGAAATACTTGGTTCATTTGAAAGACCTAATGGATTAAAAATCGAAAAAGTTCGTGTACCACTTGGCGTAATTGGTATTATTTACGAATCAAGACCCAATGTAACTGCAGATGCATTTGCACTCTGTTTTAGAAGTGGTAACGTTGTTATCTTAAAAGGTGGTAAAGATGCAATTCACTCCAATAAGGCAATTACCTTAGCAATTCATCATGGTCTTGAAAGAGCTGGAGTGTCAACAACTGCACTTGGCTTAATTTCTGATACCGATCGTGAAACAACAGCTGCATTTATGAAAATGAATAATTATGTAGATGTTCTCATCCCCAGAGGCGGTGCTGGACTCATCAATTTTGTAAAGGAGAATGCAAGAATTCCTGTAATTGAGACCGGTACTGGCAATTGTCATGTATATATAGATGCCAGCGCAAAGGAAGGAATGGCTCGCGATATCATTGTAAATGCTAAAACACAGCGTCTTGGTGTATGTAATGCCATTGAATCCCTTGTTGTTCATAGGGATGCTATGCCTATATTAAAAGAAGTTGCCCGTGCTTTGCAGGAAAAAGCGGTAACGATTCGTGGCGATGAAGATACTGTACTTCTACTGGATTGCGAAAAAGCAACGGAAGATGATTATGGAAGAGAGTATTTGGATTTACTGATTTCTGTAAAGACAGTTGATTCTATTGATGAAGCGATTGCACATATTAATAAGTATTCTACACATCATTCTGAATGTATTGTTACGGAGAATCAGGAAAATGCTGATAAATTTTTAAGAGAAATTGATTCTGCATGTGTTTATCACAATGCATCCACTAGATTTACCGATGGCTTTGAATTCGGTTTTGGCGCAGAGATTGGTATTTCTACGCAGATGCTGCATGCAAGAGGTCCTATGGGACTTCCAGAATTAACAACCTATAAGTATAGAATTCATGGAAATGGACAGATTAGAGGATGACCGATAATAGTATTACAAGCGTTGAAGCATTAGAAAATCAAAAGCAGGCGCTTATATATGCCCAAACTCTATATAAAGAATATTCCGAAAAATATGGCAGACCGATCACAGCATCGGTTGTTACCTTTGGGTGCCAGATGAATAGCCGTGATTCCGAAAAACTAATTGGTATTTTGAAAGAAATTGGTTTCACTGTTATTGAAAGTGAAGAAGCGGATTTTGTAATTTATAATACCTGTACAGTTCGTGATAATGCAAACCAGCGTGTATATGGACATCTGGGCAATTTAGGGGCTATGAAAAAGAAGAATCCTGCTAAACGAGTAGGTCTTTGTGGCTGTATGATGCAGGAACCTTCTGTTATTGAAAAGATTAAAACTTCCTATCCATTTGTGGACTTTATTTTTGGTACTCATAATATCTTTTGCTTTCCTGAAATATTATGCAGAGTGTTATCTGGCGAGAAACATGTTATCGAATTATGGGATGATACCAAACAGATTGTTGAAGATTTACCAGTTGATCGGAAATATGCGTTTAAAAGCGGCGTAAACATTATGTTTGGCTGTAATAACTTCTGCACCTACTGTATTGTACCTTACGTTAGAGGACGTGAGAGAAGCCGTAAAAGCGAAGATATTTTAGCCGAGATTAAAAGGCTATCAGCGGATGGTGTAAAAGAAGTTATGCTTCTTGGACAGAATGTGAATTCTTACGGCAATGGCTTAGAGGGTGAAATTTCCTTCCCTGAATTATTAAAGCGCGTGGAAGAGATTGATGGCATTGAGCGTATTCGATTTATGACAAGTCATCCGAAGGATTTGTCGAATGATTTAATACAGGTTATGAAACAATCTGAAAAGATTTGCAAGCATTTGCACTTGCCTTTACAAAGTGGTTCAACCAAGATTTTACAGGCAATGAATCGTCGTTATACCGCTGAGCAGTATTATGAACTTGCAATGAAGCTTTTGGATGAAGTTCCAGATCTATCCTTAACGACAGATATTATTGTAGGATTTCCTGGCGAAACCTATGAAGATGCGATGATGACCAATGAAATGGTTAAGAAAGTTGGCTATGACAACGCCTTTACCTTTATTTATTCTATTCGAACTGGTACACCTGCTGCAAAAATGGAACAGGTTCCCCGAGAAGAAAGCCAAAAGCATTTTGATATTATCTTAAAAACGGTACAGGATACTGCAAGAGAAAGAGCAAAACGTTTCGAAGGAAGAACGATGAAGGTTCTTGTTGAAGACGTAAATACGCAGGATGCATCGCTTGTTACTGGAAGACTCAGTAATAACCTTCTTGTGCATTTCCCAGGAAATGCTTCCATGATTGGTTCTATTTGTGATGTTTCCCTAACGGAAAACAAAGGATTTTACTATATCGGTAATATAATATAACACATAAGGAAATACTATGCGATTATCAGAGATTAACATCGAAGAATTATCCCCTATGATGCGACAATATGTGGATACAAAAAAAGAATACAGTGATTGTATTCTTTTTTATCGTCTCGGGGACTTCTATGAAATGTTTTTTGAAGATGCTTATACTGCCTCAAAGGAGCTTGAACTCACATTAACAGGTAAAAGTTGTGGCTTATCGGAGCGCGTCCCTATGTGCGGCGTTCCTTTTCATGCCTGTGATTCCTATATCAACCGACTCGTAAAAGCGGGATATAAAGTTGCAATTGGAGAACAGGTTGAGGATCCCAAGTTAGCAAAAGGGATTGTAAAACGTGAAGTCATTCGAGTAGTTACGCCAGGAACCAATACGGATATGGCGTCCCTAGAAGAAAGTAAGCATAATTATATACTTTGTTTGAGTGAAACTGGTGGGTGGTATGGATTATCTTTTGCGGATGTTACAACAGGGGATTTTTTATCTACCAAAACACAATCCAAGAAGCAGGTTATGGATGAAATACAAAAGTTTACCCCCTCGGAAGTACTCTGTAAGCAGAATTTACAGGAAAGCTTTTCTGATCTGACAGCACTGAAAGAACGAACTTCTTTCGCATTATTTACCATCGATAATTACTATTATGATATTTCAAGCTGCGTAAAACTTCTGTATAAGCATTTTAAAATCACTTCTCCGGTTAGTTTAGGACTAGAGACTGATGATCCATGCATTTTATCTGCCGGTGCTCTGCTGACATACTTATATGAAACGCAAAAAATTCCATTAAGCAATATTACAAGTATGCAGATATATTCTGGTGGTTTATATATGCTGATGGATGGGGCGACCAGAAGAAATTTGGAACTTTGCGAGACTATGCGTGAAAAACAAAAACGCGGCTCATTGTTCTGGGTGCTTGATAAAACCAAAACGGCAATGGGGGCGAGAGCACTCCGAAATTTTATTGAACAGCCACTCGTTGATAAGAATGAAATCCTAAATCGACAGGATGTAATTGAAGAATTCTCTGCGCATAGTGTGGATCGAGACGAAATTAGAGAATATTTAAACACTGTTTATGATTTAGAACGTTTATTAACCAAAGTTATTTATGGCTCTGTAAATCCAAGAGATATGCTTGCCTTTAAGGGTTCGCTATCTACACTGCCTTATATTAAGAATATAATTTCTGAATGTGAAGCACCGCTACTTAAAGACTTATATGAAGATTTAGATGCTTTACAGGATATTGCCCAGTTGATTGAAAACTCAATTATGGAAGAACCTCCCATATCGATTCGCGAGGGTGGTTTTATTCGAGATGGATTTTCTGATGATATTGATGAACTACGAAAAATAAAAACAGGTGGAAAAACCATACTTGCTTCTTTGGAAGAAAAAGAGCGGGAAGAAACCGGTATCAAAACATTAAAAATTAAATATAACAAAGTGTTTGGATATTATATGGAAGTTACGAATTCCTTCTTATCCATGGTTCCTGCGCACTATATTCGAAAACAAACCTTAACTGGCGGAGAACGATACACTACCGCTGAGCTAAAAGAACTGGAAGATAAAATACTAAATGCAGAAGATAAATTAAATACGCTGGAATATGATGCATTTTGCGAACTGAGACAGACAATATTAGATAACTTAGCAAGAGTGCAGAAAACAGCAAAAGTCGTTGCCTTAATAGATGTATTTACAGCGCTCTCTTTTGTTGCCGAAAGAAATCATTATATTCGCCCACAATTTAATGATAACGGTGTCATTGACATAAAGGGAGGACGTCACCCTGTTGTTGAAAAAATGATTCCCGAGCAGCAATTTATTGAGAATGATACGTTCTTAAATAATGGTAAGAATCAGATATCCATTATTACAGGACCAAATATGGCAGGAAAATCCACCTATATGCGTCAGGTGGCATTAATTGTATTAATGGCGCAAACAGGAAGCTTTATTCCGGCAGAGAGTGCTAACCTTTCCGTTGTTGATCGAATTTTTACAAGAGTCGGAGCCAGTGATGACCTTGCAAGTGGTCAGTCGACCTTTATGATGGAAATGAATGAAGTTGCTAATATTCTATGCAATGCAACGAAGAACAGTCTTCTGATTCTTGATGAAATCGGAAGAGGTACTTCAACCTATGATGGTCTTTCAATTGCATGGGCTGTTGTCGAAAATATTGCGAATCCTAAGTTATTAGGTGCAAAGACCTTATTTGCAACGCATTATCATGAACTGACTGAATTAGAAGGAAAAATGCCCTGCGTAAATAATTATTGTATTGCTGTAAAAGAAAAAGGGGATGATATCGTTTTTCTTCGAAAGATTATTAAGGGTGGAGCCGATCGAAGTTATGGTATTCAGGTAGCTAAGTTAGCGGGTATCCCTGATATGGTCATTGATAGAGCCAAAGAAATTGCTGAGCTTCTTTCAGTCAATGATATTGCAGATAAAATGGAAGAGTTATCGCCGGTATCTGTCAGCAAAGAAAAAAGTAAACCAATCAAAAAACCAGATGAAGTTGAAGCTGGGCAGTTATCCTTTATAGAAACTGTTTCAGATGAAGAGATATTATCAGAAATTCGTGCATTAAATGTGCCTAATATGACACCACTAGATGCACTAAATACATTATATCGTTTGCAAAATCGATTGAATAATCGGATGTAGGGAGTTTTATGGGAAGCATTCAGGTATTAGATAATCATACGATTGATCAAATAGCTGCTGGAGAGGTTGTTGAGCGGCCTTCTTCCGTTGTGAAAGAACTTATAGAGAATGCTATGGATGCTGGCGCTACTGCCATTACTGTGGAAATTAAAAATGGTGGTATTGAATATATACGCGTGACGGATAATGGTTCTGGTATAGCCAAAGAAGATATGAAAGTCGCATTTTTACGTCATGCAACCAGTAAGCTTCATGATATTGATGATTTATCTATTTTAAAAAGTATGGGATTCCGTGGCGAAGCATTAGCAAGTATTTCAGCCGTTTCCAAAATGGAGTGTATTTCTAAGACGAAAGAAGCGTTACTTGGTTTTAGATACTCTATTGCAGGCGGAGTTGGTGAAGAACTGGAAGAAGTTGGTGCTCCTGTTGGTACGACCATGGTTGTAAGAAATCTATTTTATAATACACCGGTTCGTCGTAAATTCTTAAAAAGCGAAAGTACGGAAGGTAGCCATATTGAGGATATGCTCCAGCATCTTGCTATGGCAAGACCTGATATTTCCTTTCAGTTTATTAATGCAGGAAAAACAAAGCTTTCTACAACTGGTTCCAGTGATTTAGGAGAAATTGTATATCGTATCTTCGGAAGAGAAACAAAGAGAGAAGCATTTGCTTTTCAAGGAGAAGGAGAAGACGTTCAAATTTCTGGTATTTTAGGTACGCCTGTTCTTAATAAATCGAGCAGAAGTTATGAGAATTTCTTTGTTAATGAACGATATGTGAAATCTGATATTTTGTCAAAAGCTGTTGAGGAAGGATATCATGGATATGTTATGCAGCATAAATATCCTTTTTGCGTACTGCATATCTTTATTGACCCAGCAGAGGTGGATGTAAATGTGCATCCGGCTAAAACAGAAATTCGTTTGAAAAATACAGAAAGAATTCGTGAAATTGTTTCCAGGCTTGTACAGGAATCTCTTCATAAAAGAGAAATGATTCCGGAATGTCCATTAGACAAACCGGCTACGGAAATAGAACCTCCACAAAAGCTCCCGGAAGTTTTTGAAAGTAGCCGAATGAAAGCGCTCAACGAAGCTTATAATCCAGTTCCTATAATGAATATTCCAAAACCAGATCTTGCAGGTAATGTTACAGAAGATAAGGCTATTAAAGAAAAGGATATTTTTGAAATTGATTTTGATGCGCCGATTGTTAAAGAAACGCAGCCTAGGGTAGAGCAAAAGTCGGAGCCCGCGATAGAAAGGCAAGTTTTTCCGGGATTCGAACAGCTCTCTTTTATACCAGAAGAAGAAAAGGTTTTATCAAAGGAAGCGCGAAAGAAATACGAAATCATTGGTCAAATTTTTAATACATACTGGATTATTACCTATCATGATGCCGTATATTTTGTCGATCAGCATGCAGCGCATGAAAAGGTCAATTATGAGAAGTTAATCAAAAAATATAATGAAAATAAAATTGATAGTCAAATTCTTTCTCCGCCAATCATTCTTTCTGTTAGTCCCAGCGAGAAAATGGTTTTGATTGATAATCGTATTGCATTTGAAAATCTGGGCTTTTCATTTGATGAGTTTGGGGGTAGTGAAATTGCTTTACGAGCTGTCCCTATGGAAGTTTATTTTTCCAACGAAAAAGAGATGTTTCAGGAGATTCTTGCTGAACTATGTGATCTTCCCGGAAAGAAGGATATTCATTTTGTTACATCACAAATTGCAACAATGGCATGTAAAGCATCTGTAAAAGGTGGCAAAAAGATGTCCAGAGAAGAAATAGAGAGTTTAATTGATGCCTTATTAGAGTGTGAGAATCCATACCATTGCCCGCACGGAAGACCGACGATCTTTTCTATGAAGAAAACTGAACTTGAAAAGAAATTTAAGAGAATTGTTGAATGAGTCAGGAAAAACAACCATTAATTATCCTATCAGGTCCTACTGCAACCGGTAAATCAGACCTTGCAGTGAAATTAGCCAAAGTGATTGGCGGAGAAATTATATCTGCTGATTCTATGCAGGTTTATAAAGGGATGGATATTGGTTCTGCCAAAATTACAAAAGAAGAAATGCAGGGGATTCCACATCATTTGATTGACGTGCTTTCCCCCGAAGAATCATTTGATGTTTCTTTATTTCAATGTTTAGCAAAGAAAGCAGCGCAGGAGATTTGGAATAGAGGGAATATTCCTATTGTATGTGGTGGAACAGGATTTTATATACAGGCCCTCTTATATGATATTGATTTTACTGAGGGTGGTAGTGATGGGAAAATTCGTAAAGAACTTGAAGAACGTGCCAGGGAAGATGCTCACGCTTTATATGAAGATTTAAAAAGAATTGATCCAAAATCCACAGAAATAATTCATGAAAATAACATAAAACGTGTTATTAGGGCTTTGGAATTCTATTATGAGACAGGAACACCTATCAGCGAACATAATGAAACAGAACGGCAAAAAGAAAGTCCTTATAATTATGCCTATTTTGTATTAACAGATGATCGAAGTATTATGTACGAAAAAATAGACCGTAGAGTGGATATTATGGTAGAAAATGGACTCGTACAGGAAGTGGAAGCATTAAAAGCCAAAGGCTATAAGCGCACAGATGTTGCCATGCAGGGACTTGGCTATAAAGAGATATTAGACTATTTGGATGGTAAAATATCTCTGGAAGAAGCGGTTTATATCATCAAAAGAGATACCAGACATTTTGCAAAAAGACAGATGACCTGGTTTCGCAGGGAAAAAGATGTATTATTCCTGGATAAACAGGTTCTCACTTCGAAAGTGTCTCTATTAGAGACAATGATTAACGTTTTAAGGGAAAAGAACATAATTATTAAATCTTCATAAATAGAAGAAATTAGCCGATATAAATTGTGAATAATAGGACACAATTTAGGGAAAGGATAGCGATGAAAAAATATCTTAAATACATTGATAATAATCGCGGTGCATCCCTTGTTATTATTATGGCTATTTTTGTCTTGGTTCTTGTTCTTGGCACACTTATGCTTATGGCAGCAAATGCTAGCAACAACAGTTTATCAATGGAATTAGACGCTGATGCAGCGAATGTTTATGTGAGTTCTGTTTTTGAAACGATTAGTGCAGAAATGAAGCAGTCAAACAGTGCACTAAATAAACTTAATGTATTTGGAAATAATCAGACCATTTCCTTTGAAGGTTTTCGATATGGAACAGTTTATTTATATACTACGACAGATGGGCGAGCTATATATGATATTCCATATACTGCTTCTGATGGAAATTTGTACATCTATGAAGTTTATGCATTATACGATACAGATCGTATTTTAAAATGTATTGCTGAAATTCGCAGTGTAACAGAAACGGAACATAATGTTTCTTCGCATTCCACAATTTCACAGACGGTATTTGAGAATTTATAGATCGGTATGAAAAAAAAGAATGGATATATACAAAATAATCTCGGAGAAACGATGATGGAAGTGATTATTGCCATCGCTTTTTTTGCTATCATGGTAGGCATGATTGTTACCATATTTCAGGCTTCCAGTAAGATATCTATTGATAATTTTGTCGCAAGAGAAGATATGAACAACAGTTTGCTTGCAATCAATAAAATAAAAGCAAAAGAAGAAGCTTCAAACAAGAGTTCTGAAACCATAACTATTAAAGTTGATGGAAATGCAAAAGGCACTATAAACCTTACGCTGGTTAAGGAGGGCCCTTTCAAAAAATATGTTCGATAATACGAGAATACAAGATAACAATGACGGCTTTACGATGCTGGAAATGATTATTACTGTGGCGCTTGTGACATTATTTTTCTCTGCCGTTGCTGTCGTTGTGCCAGCCATTTTAAATAATTACGTTACGATGAATAAGACCAATAAGGCCTTAGAAATGACCACAGTGATAGAAAATGGGCTGTCCGCTGAATGGGCAAAAGCCTATCAAATAACCATGCCTGATGATTCCACAAAAGATCCAAGATTATCATATCAGATAGGACAATACAAAAGATATTTCCCGGTTGAAAAAGATCAAGCAGATACATCGATTACAGCAGATTCTGTAAATCATACGATTTCTGTAAAAGGAAAACCGATTATATATGGAGCCGTCTTTGATGAATCCTTTTATAAATGGGGATGGACAGCAGAGGTTGTTCTTAAACAGGATGATACAGATTATTCTGTAAAGGTAACCATTTATGATGAGTTTAATGAAATTATTACGGTAAGTGAAAAGCCGTTAATTATTTACTAGGGGGCATTATGCCAGAATATCGTTATACCGCAAGAGACAATAAAACAGGAAAGATTATTAAAGATACCATTCAGGCAATAGATGAAGGTACCTTTTATCTCGAACTGGAAAGACGTAATCAGATTTGTATTAATTACAAAGAAAAAGGTAATTTAGATACCGTTGAGCTTCCGTATCGTTTCAAGACCAAGGAACTCTCTGTGTTTTGCCGCGAGTTTGCAATTATGCTTTCTGCTGGTATTCCTATCGTTAATGTACTGGAAAAGTTAAATAACAGAGAGAAGAAACCGCAGAAAAAGCGGGTTTATATGTATCTTATTGAGGCGATTGAGAAAGGAAATACCGTAGCCGATGCAATGCAAAAAATTGGATCTGTATTTCCTCCTATCCTAATTGAAATGGTTCGTATCGGCGAACAGTCCGGTTCTATGGAGTATGTCGTTGATAAGATGGCGCATTATTATGAGAAAGAGTATAAGAATAAATCTCGTGTACAGGCTGCTATGATTTATCCTGTGATGTTAGTGATTGTAACCTTAGGCGTTATGATTCTGCTCTTTACCTATGTTATGCCGCAATTCTTTACAATGTTCGAGGGCAAAGACCTTCCGGGAATTACAATATTCTTCATGAAAGTAAGTAATTTCCTTACAACAAAATGGCTTTATATTTTAATCGGTATTCTTGTCCTTATGATGATTTGGCAACTAATTACCAAAACAAAAGGTGGAAAACTGGCGGTCGATAAATTCGCATGTAATATTCCGTTAATTAGTAAACTCTTAGAAAAAAGTATTATTTCAAGATTTGCCAGTACCATGTATATTTTAAGTAGCAGTGGTATCGTAATATTAAATGCATTAGAGATATGCGGAGCAACCATTGCAAATACTTTTCTTCGCGGAAAATTAATGCACTGTCGTGAAGAAGTAGAAAAAGGCCGCAGTTTATCGGATGCAATGGAGACAGAGAATCTATTTGATGATATGGTTTGGTCTATGATTTCAACTGGTGAATCAACTGGTAATGCAGATGGTATGTATCAGAAATTAGCAGATTATTATGAGCAGGAAGCGGATAGTGCTACCGAGAAATTAATGGCAATCATGGAGCCTGCAATGTTAATTATTATTGGTATTTTGGTTGCACTAGTTATAGCAAGTATTTTAATTCCACTATACAGTATGTATCGATAAGAGGTGAATATATGAAATTTCTATCTATGCAATTTACAGCAAATTTTATAGAAATTTATCAAATGGAAGTGAATGGACGTAATGCTGTTGTTCATAATTCACTTTATGTTCCTATGCCAGCAAATACGTATGCGTCTGGTATGCTAATTAACAATGATCTTCGCATTTCAGAACTTCTTTCAAATACTTTGAAAGAGGAGAAAATTAAGGATAAAAAAGTTGTTGTAACGGTAACCCCTACGGATTGTCTAACTGAAGAATTTTCTCTTCCCAAAGGAAAACAAAGAGTTTTAGACGGTATGGTACAGCAGGAACTGCAAAAAAGAAGAAAACTGAATGCTAACTATATTTACGATTATATCGTTTTAGGGGATGATCCTTTAAAAAATGGCTGTGTTCTGATTCGAGCGGTTCTATTTCCAAAGAATTTAATTGCTAATTATTTTGATGTCATCAAGAAAGCGGGATTAGAACCATATCGAATTGATTTAATTAGTCATAGTATGGAACTTCTAGCAGAGAGAAGCGGATTACTATCCTCTAATGAAATTTCGATTTTAGCCTGCATTAATGAGGATGAAATCCACTTTTTATACTGCGGAAAGAATGAAGAACCTTATTATCGTCATGCCGTTATCGAGCAGGGGGATAGTCTTGAAGAGAGCATGTTTGTCCTGTCAGCTGCTACAAAGATCGATTTAGGAATTGATAAAGACGAGAATTTAATTGAAAAAGTTATTGAAAATGTAACAAGATTATCAAGGTTTCATTCGCAGCGTCACCCTGATGTAAATATTCGTGGTGTATTGATTTATGGTAATTATCCCAACATTACAACACTTTGTGACAGAGTTACACATGGTGTTGGAATCCCTGCAAAGGTATATAATCCTGCTGGAAGTATTACCGGTCTTACCATAAGACAGGGACGAGGAATTACGAAGGATATTACTTCTATTGGCCTATCTCTTTTTATTTCTGATCAGAGTCAGCAGTACCAGTTTTTTGATGAGTTTTTAAAACAAAAAGAAGGAAAGCACAGGGATTTGATGCTTCTTCCTATCGTAATAGCATTATTTGCTGCACTTGTTGTTGTCGTTCTTTATCAGAGGCAGGTGCGAGAGAATAAACGTCTGGCGAATGAAATTGAAGATTTAGAAATAACCATAAATGATCCCAATCTTCTTTATGAATATTACACAATTGATGCTGCTATTATTGAAGCGGATAAAGCCAGCCGCTATGCAGATCGTGGGGAAGCTTATCAGGCAAAATTAACCGATGGAAGCAGATTTAAGAGCGATTATATCCGTATTATTGATAAGAACACTCCCGAAGGTGTAGAGATTAGTGAGTATTCTCTTAATGATGGGCAAATTACGATCACTTGCACAGGAAACAATCAGTACCTTCCTGCTGCCTTTACAGAAATATTATCCAATCTACCTGAATTTTGTGAAGTAACATATGGTGGTTTCCAGCAGATGCTTACTTTTGAAGGGAATTCAATTTATTCCTTTGAAATAACAGTTACAATTGCAAAAGTAAGTGAAGGAGGTACAAATAGATGACAATGACGAAGCGCGAGAAAATCTTATTACAGATCCTTCTTGGGGTTCTTGTTGTAGGTTTGCTAGTAATCTATTTATTACTTCCAAAGTTAAAAGAGAAAAAGACTTTATTAATTACAAAAGCGGATGATGAGGCTACTCTTGATGAAATGAATGAAGCTCTTCAACAGATTAATATTTATGATTCACTTGCTTCTTCTGAAAAGCGTATTGAAAAAATTAATTTATTTTTTAATGGTATTTGGAATAGTTATACCGTTGATGGATTTATTAATAAACTGGTTGCAGATAACCAATTAGAAATTAAATCTCTTACCATTGATGATTTTCAGTATGTATCCGATGAAATCTTTGGTGTGAACGTTCCATTTGCGGAAGTCGAAGAAGATGACGACGAGGATGATGAAGAATACGATGAAGACGAAGATGAATATGGTACAAATACAGATGAAGGGGATTTATTGCTTTCCTGTGATGTTTCTATCACCGTATTCGGAAAATATGATGATGTTTTAGCTCTTATGGATCAATTAAATAAAGAAAGCGAAGCAATTGCAATTACCGAAACAAATTTCTCAAAAGAGTATGACTATATTGGAACCAATGATCATAATGACATTTATGGCAATTGCAGTATTACTTTTAAGATTTATGGAATTAAACCTTATGAAAAAGAGGTAGTAGCCGATGACAAATAATAAACTGAGATTGGGTGAAGTTTTAATCCAGGGTGGTTACATTTCAAATGAACAGTTAGATGCAGCACTTTCCTATCAGAAAAGTCTACCTGAGCGAAAGATGCTGGGTGATATTTTAGTTGAACTGGGTTACGTTACAGAGGACCAGATTCTTACCGAGTTAAGCCGGCAGCTTCTCGTTGATGTTCTTCCTTTAAATAAATTAACTTCTACGGCTGAAGTCATTGCGACCATTAGCAGAGAGATCGCAGAGGCATTATCGTTAGTTCCTCTATCTATGGATAGCAACTTTTTATATGTTGCGACAGATAATCCTCTGAATTATATGGGCTTTAAAGACTTACAGGAACAGGTCGGTAAGGAAATTATGCCCAAACTGGCAAAGAAGGAACATATCCGTATTGCCATAGAACAGAACTATGCGAACAAAAACATGTTCAGCGTGGTTAATGAAACCAATAAAATCTACGAAAGACAGCAACAGGAAATAGAAACCAGCAGCGAATCCTATCAGCAGATGATGGATCGTGTAGATTCTTCTCCGGTTGTTAAGCTTTGTAATACGATTCTTACACAGGCGGTTTCTATGGGGGCCTCTGACGTTCATATTGAACCCAAGCAGAATAATGTTGTGGTTCGATTTAGAATTGATGGTGACTTGATGGAGGTTATGGTATTAAACGCTTCCATACATTTGTCCCTGGTAACCCGATTGAAGATTGTCTCTGGACTGGATATTTCTGAGAAACGTATTCCCCAGGATGGCCGTTTTTCTATGGAAATGGGTGCAAGAAATGTATCTTTCCGTATTTCAACACTTCCTTCTGTTTATGGAGAGAAGATTGTTGTGCGTATATTGGGAGATAATAAGGTTGATGTCGTTCCTTTAACAGATCTTGGTATGAACGCGAAAAACCTGGAAATGATGGATGTTTTAATTCATAATCCCAATGGTGTAATTCTTGTAACAGGTCCTACTGGTTCTGGTAAAACAACCACGATTTATTCGGCTTTAAATGAGGTTGCAAGACCGCAGGTAAATGTTGTAACCGTTGAAGATCCTGTAGAAAAGGTTATGGAAAACATTACCCAGGTACACATCAATACCAAGGCTGGCCTAACTTTTGCCGCTGGACTTCGTTCCATCATGCGTCAGGACCCTGATGTAATTATGGTCGGAGAAATTCGAGACCAGGAGACCGCAACAATTGCTGCGCAAGCTGCTATCACTGGACATTTGGTTCTTTCAACCATTCATACAAATGACGCTGCGTCAACCTTCATGAGACTCATCGATATGGGTGTTGAACCTTATGTTGTCGCTTCTTCTGTTATTGGTATTCTGGCACAACGACTGGTTAAGCTTATTTGCCCGGACTGTAAAGAAGAATATGCTCCAACCCCAAAAGATATCGCTATGTGGGGAAGTGGTGAAATGCCCAAAATGTTATACCGAGGCAAAGGCTGTAAACGCTGCAATTATACAGGATATCGAGGAAGAACTGCCGTGCATGAAATCATTGTAGTAAACCATGAAATTCGTAAGCTGATTATGGATAGAGCTTCTTCCCAGAAAATTAAAGAAACAGCTGGTGAATATGGATTTATGGATATGCAGCAGTGTGCAAAACAGTTAATTTTCGAAGGGAAAACAACTATTGAAGAAATGCGAAAGGTTATTAATTTCCTTGATTAAGAGTAAAATTTAATTAGAATTATTTTTAATAACCTATCAATTTTGGCCGTAAATTTCCGATATATTATTAGAACGTCGAAAGGTAAATTGTTGTATAATAAAATATAATTATATATATGTTCAAGGAGGACAAAGGTATGACAAAATTAAAAGCATTACTTGCTAAGAAAGACAGCAACAAAGGTTTCACTCTGATGGAGATGATTATTGTAATTGCAATTATTGCAATCCTCATCGCACTCATCGCCCCCAATTTAATTAGCTACTTAAATACCGCTAATGATACTAAGGTAGCAGCTAACGCTAAGGTTTGCTATACTTCTGCAAATGCGTGGGTTGCACAGCAGAAAGTAAAAGGAAAGAGCGTTGGATCCGGAAATATTACTTATACTGCTCCAGCTGCTGCTCCTACTAAAAAAGGAAGTAAAATAACAATTGATGCTGATGGTCTTAAAGATTTAGACGATTCCATTAAGGCTGATACCTGGTCAACTGGTGATAAGTGTGTATTAGAATTTGATGCGAATGGTGTTTGCATAAAAGCTACCTATACATCTGATGGAAAAACTGGCGTTTATCCAGCTAATTAATCGAATGGATTGACTTCAAAAGCACAGACTTGTCTGTGCTTTTTTTATGCAATTTTTATGCCATTTTACTTACTATTTCCAATAAAATTCCGATATAATATATGAGGGGAAAATTACCCTTTTTTTACATAATAAAATATAGGAGATGTGTATTTCTTATGTTTACTTATCTGAAAAAAGTTTGGAAAAATAATATAAATAAAGGCTTTACGCTAATGGAAACCATTCTGGTAATTTCAATTATTGCAATATTACTTGGAATTGGCGCAATTGGTGTAGCACAGTACATGGATAATGCTGATGAGACTGAAAGAATAGGGGCGGCCCAAACACTATATATGAGTCTGCAAAACTATCTGCTTGAAGAGAAGAAAGCCGGTAGATTAGAGCAGTTTAACGATATGGTAAATGATAGTGATTTCTATACCCTTTTTGATTATACAAATTCTCTTACAAACAATACATCAGAAAAATCCATATTAGAGGCAAATTCGCTTTCTCTTGATACAACTTATATTAATAAGCACAACGGTACAAAGATTGTTGCCGTATTTTATGATGGTGAAAACAAAAATCAAAATAAGTATAAAAAAATATACGATTTATTTGTCTCACTTGGCGTAGATACCGGCATTTTAGACTGCCAGTTTTTATTTGAGTATAATCAGACGACAGGAATTGTGCAGTCTGTTTTCTTTACCAAAGAACCAGGTATAAAATTTTCTCCAAATTCTTACGTTGCTGGCGCACTTACTAACAAAAATAATGTTTTGGATCGTAGTGAGACCGCTATTGATATAAAGAAACAGGGCTATTATGGTCTTTTTGAAACCTCTGCTTTATCTGAAATTGTAGAAAAAGCTATTAATGAAAAGGTTGTTCTCGTTAATGATGACAGAATATATCTTGTTTTTAAATCTTCTGTTCCTAATGGAAATAATAACCTGAATCAAAAAATTCAATTACATTTAAAGGATGGCACTCCGATCGGAAATGAGTATCATGTTCAGAAATCTACACCAATCCAAAATAATGAAAGTATTTCGCAGGTGCTTGATTCATTAGATTCTCACACAACCAGCAAAAAAAATAATGATAAATTATTATCTGCTCGTCATATCGATTTAGGAGATGGTAACGCCATCTATTTTGTTGTCCTTTCTTGCTTGGAGGATGATTTATTTCTTGAACTTGCAGAAAAAGAGGGAAAGAAAGGGGTAGCTCCGCTGGGAGATCATCCTGAAGAAGCAGAAGTATATATATCCTTAACTGGTAAACAAAGTCTAAAATCCAATACCATCAATCCGTTCTTTGAAAGCGTTACAACAGAGGGAACCGAAAAAATATATAACCTTTCCTGTACGAGACATTTGGCTAATCTTAATAATGGTAAAGTAATAAATGCCTCATTAGACTGGAAAAAACTGCATTATAGGGTTGTGGATAATATTAATATGATGCAGTATGAGCGCGAAGAACGGAATCTTAGTAAGGCTCTGTCCAGTGTTCTTGGCATAAAGGAAAGCGAACTGGCATCCGTAACAAAATTAAATCTTAATGCGCTTGCTAAATCTGCAGAAGATAGTACTAGTCAAAGACATTTTAAAAATAATGTAGCGCCCATCACTTTTGGTGAAATCACCGATGGCATGAAATATTTTGATGGCATATTTGAAGGTGCTGGAAATACAGATGGAACAAAAACAACCATTACAGGTATAACGATTGTTGCAGAAGCTAACAAAGAAAATGGTTTTTTTAAATCCAATAAAGGTACGATTCAGAATTTAACCTTTAAAAAGGCAACAATATATTCTGGTTTTTGCGCTGGCGTTGTTTGCGGAAGAAATAGTGGAACCATCCAAAATGTTGAAGTAGAAGATTTTGTTGTAGCCCAGGAATCATTAAGTTATAAAAATGCTGGAAATGCATATTATAATGGCGGAACTGGCAATGAACAAACGAGTATTGATCATAGTTATGAAATCGTTAACTGGGGTGAAGAGAAAATCAATCAAAGCGGAAACCCCATTGATTACAATGGTTCAATGGTTGGTGGCGTATGCGGAATCACCTATAGTTCCATGAAGGATTGCGCTGTAAAAAGAGGCATTGTATATGGCGTAGATTCTTATGGCGGTGGTATTGTTGGATGGGCATATGCAAAAGATGCTTCTGACAATGATAGATTTAGTATTGATAATTGTACCATGACGGATTGTTTTGTTTCTGTTTCTGCAAAATCTGGTGGTATCGTTGGGCATAGTGAATTTAAAATCAGTAACTGCAACGTATTAAAAGAAAACGATAGTGAGTTATTGCCTGTTGGTTTGTCCCTTGGCGCTAAATCAAACCGATTAAATGCGAAGAAGATTTATCCCTGCGTTGTTGCAAATGGAAATGAATTGAGAGCAGGCGGTATCGCAGGGTCTGCAAATAATTCTATTGAAAATTGTTCGAATTATTTAGATGTTTGCCAGATTTTTGATAAAGTAGTTACGCTAAATGCTACAAATTTCCAGAATTTAGGCGGTATTGTTGGCCTACTTGGAGATTCCAAAAACAAAACCAGTTTGTATAGTATAAAAGACTGTATCAATTATGGTAATGTAACTGCCTTTGAAAATGGCGCATTAACTAAGTTTGTTGGTGGAATTGCAGGTATGTCCTGTTTTCCTATTCAGAATTGTACCAATTATGGAGATATTATCGGCACCTACGCAGAATGCGTTGGCGGTATCGCTGGTGGATCCCTTCACAATATCAAAAATTGCAAGGTCTATTCTAATACAGCTAATACAGCACTTACGATTTCTGGAAATAAGTATATTGGCGGTATTGCTGGTGCTGTAAATGGCGCAACCATTGAGAATTGTTATGTAGCTTGTGATAAGAGTGCGGACGAGAATATAAAACAGTTTGGAAATGTAAATATTATTCCAGCAATATATGCAAGTCCTAATACACAGGCAAAATATGATTTTGAAAGTATTGGCGGTATTTGTGGACTTTGTAATGCGGATACTATAGCAGAATTTTCTGTAATTTCCTGCGTAAATTATGCAGATATTAAAGCAGATTCAAAAATTAACAATATCCGTTATTGTGGTGGCCTTCTTGGTAAGTGTTATAAGACGGTTTCTGTTACTGCATCCTATAATTATGGTAATATTCTGGCCAATCAAAACACGGGAAATATGATGTCCTGCGGTGGACTTGTTGGCTCACACCAGTCGCAGGGGTATTATCTTAAAGTAAATAGTTCAGAAAACTACGGAAATTTAAATCTTGCTTCTGCAAGCTACACCATGCAATACTGCGGTGGAATTTATGGTGGCGGAGTAGAATCAGTCGGAATTATGCAGTTTACGAATAACTGTAAGAATCATGGTTCCCTTATTTCGTCTGGAAAAATGGATTCTTGCGGCGGAATCTTTTCCTGTGCGCTTACTTATCAGGATCATGTATTCCAGAATCTTTATAATTACGGAAACTTACAGTCAACAGGTCCTATGACGAATGTTGGCGGTATTACAGCAAAATTGGTACCGAATCAGCCAAATAGCAAGTTTGATACAATCTACAACGAAGGAAATATCCATTCTAACAGCACCTGTACCGATGTGGCTGGTATTGTCGCAGTAAATGAGCAATGGAATAAGATATCCAATGTTTATAATAGCGGAAATATTACTGCAACGCAGAGCTTTGACAAAGTTGGTGGTATCGTTGGAGAAAATACCGGCTCTTTATTGCTTGAAAATGCTGAAAATAGTGGGACGCTCTCTGCTGGAACTAGTGTGATGAATTCTGGTGGTGTTGTCGGCTACCTTGGCGATCAGTCATGGTACAATTCCATCTCATTCGTTTCAAATTCTGGAAATATTACCAGTGGAACGACAATGAAACATACTGGCGGAATTGCTGGATATTGCACCAAAGAATTAACTATGTCATCCACAACTAATTCTGGTATTTTAACTGGAACTGGAGCTATGGAAAAGTGCGGAGGCATTGTCGGAGAAGCAACCACTAAATTGATGCTGACAACGGCTAATAATTCTGGTTCAATTATTGCAACCTCTACCATGTTAGATGTTGGAGGAATTGCTGGTTATTTACCAGGATATACCAATACCCTAAATTCTGTTACAAATGCAGGTGCACTGAATGCTTCCGGAAACCAAAACAATGTAGGCGGTATTGTTGGCGATGTAACAGTAGCCCTAACTTTAGAAACAGTTTCCAATGCTGGTTCTATCTCTGGTAATTCTGTTATGACAAATGTCGGTGGTGTTGCTGGATATTTACCAGGAGATCTTAATACATTCCATACCGTAAGTAATACAACCGAAGGAACCATAACTGGTAATGGAAAAATGGAATACGTTGGCGGTATCGTTGGAAGAGCTAAAAAGATTCAAGATGTTAGCGAAGGTAATATTGTAAAAAATGAGGGCAGTATTAATTTAAAATCAACTAATACATCGCTAACATGTCAGTTTATAGGAGGCATTGCCGGACAGTTAGATCAGCCTCTTGTTGCTAATGGGCTCTTTAATAGTGGCGACATTACGGTTTCTTCCTGTATTCTGCAATATGCAGGAGGAATTATAGGAAGACAGCTTGGCGGAGGAACCTATTCCAGTTATGTTAAATTTAAGAATACCGGTAAAATTAGCAGTGGTAATAAAGTGATTGCTGTCGGCGGAATTTTAGGACATATTTTAGGCAGTTCTGGTTCTGACACACAGCTTACGATAGACAGTGCAACAAATGAAGGTAACATCACGATAACAGGTGGTCAATCTATCCGTGTTGGAGGAATTCTTGGATACAGTTCTGAAGAGAATAATAGAGTATTAACTGTTAAAATAACATCTTGTCTTAACAAAGGTGCCATTTCAGTATTTCGAACTGGCGAGAAAATCGATGATATCCCCGGTATTGGCGGTGTCGCAGGAACATTTTGTATCAGAAAATTTGATATACAAAATACTGTCAACGAAGGAGAAATATCTGTAACCTACGAAGGACCACAAAAGAAGCCTGACAAAGATACCGATAAAACGGAACGTAAAAAATATCTTGGTGGCATTATTGGCTGTATAGCGCGTGTAACACCTACAAGTGCCAATGTTTCTGGATGTAGAAACTCCGGAAATCTGAATGTAAATTATGCAGCGGAAAATATTGCAGGTATTATTGGTTGCAGCAATGTTGATTTCTGTATTACCGTCACAAACTGTGAAAATCATGGAGATGCCCACATAAAGGATTACACACGTAATTTGTCCGGTATTATCGGTTTTGCAAAAGGTGCGCTCGTTAAGAATTGTACAAATTATGGTGATTTCATCTGCGATGAGAATATTGACTGTGTGAGTGGTATTGTTGCAAAAAATAGTGGAAATAATGTTACTAAAAATAAGCTGACGATTCAGTCCTGCATAAACTATGGAAATATCTATGCAAAAGGATATATCCAGAATGCTGGTGGTATTGTTGGTTATATATGGAGCCCAGCAACCATTGAAGATGAAAACCTTGGGAATGGTTCTAATCCAACCAAAAATCTGGGGTCTATAACAGCCGAAGGAAATTTACAGTTTGTTGGTGGAATTTTAGGAAATACCAGCTACGAAATCTATGGAAACCAGCTCTACCGTAATGTAGTTAATGAAGGTAATCTTATATCAAATCAGGGTAATCTGAACTGCGTTGGTGGAATTATTGGAAACAACGAAATTACAGAACCGAAAGCAGGAGCAGCAAAAAATAGAATTACAAACGAATTATATTTGGCAACGGCAAACTGCAAAATTCAGGGTAAAAATTTAACAAAGGTTGGTGGACTCATTGGAAACTTCTATGGTTCATCAGGACAAGCTGATATTAATGGAACATCCTTGCAGAAGAATGAAATTACAGCGGAATATCGGGAGATTACGGTTGATATTGTCGCAACAGGTTCTATGAATGAAGTAGGCGCTTTAATCGGCTGTATTGGAAGTAATGGATATTATGTAAGAAACTACAGTTTTGCTGGTTCCATAACAAATAGCAGATCGCCAGAAGCAACGTATAATCTTATTGGAAGCAAAGCAGATTTTGATTCGTCAGCATACCACTGCGATATGAAAACAAAAGTACTATTTGTTTTAAATGCAACAGATGGTTGTTCATGGGAGACCGATAAAGTCTTTGTGGATGGAGATGCAAATTATCTGACAACAGAAGATAAGACGGTTACCTTAACAGTTACTGCTACGGATAAGGAAGTGGATACCATTAAGTTTGGTGACTCAACAATTTCTGTTCCAAGTTATGTATTAGATGGTACAGATAAGAAATATTCTATTGTGATTCCTACTGGTACTAAGGCTTGCACGATTTCAGTTACGTTAAAAACTATGCCTACTCCAATTGTGTTTACGTTGAGTTCTGGATCAGATTATCATTGGGAAGATAGTTTGGGAACTACGATAACCAGTGTGCAAATTGATTCTGATGCTTCTGGAACGGTAACTGCCAATGCTGAAGTGGTATATCTTATTGTTACTAACGTTAATAAGAAATTAGATAACGTTACTTTGAACGGAAGTACATTATCTGGGTTTAGCCCAACCACGTTAGCTGGCGGAGAAAGAAAGTACACGGTTACAATTCCAGTGGGTTCTTCGGCAGACACAGTTACTGCAATTACAAAAGACGTAAGAAAGGTGACTATACACTTAAACGGGTTAGATTCAGATATTAAAGTAACAGCGCTTAAGAGTGATGATACAGAAGTTAACACTTATGATTCTGATGATTTAGAGGATGAAATTGTGAAGTTTAAGGTGGAATTAAAGAATCCTGCTGATACAGCAAAATACAATGTAAACGGAACTATAATTGATGCAAGCAACCCTTGCATAATCAATTTCACAGACCCTAGTTTAACAATTGATGTAGTGAAAGTAACACCATAAAAAAAAGGAGGCATTGCCTCCTTTTTAAATCGTAAATTCAAAAATGCTTTATTTTTCCAAAAACTTATAAGCAAACGACGCAAGAAGAGCACCAACAAAAGGTCCAACAATGAATACCCAAAGACACCCCATAGGGTCATAATTGCCCTGTATTGCAGCAACAATAGCTGGTCCAATACTTCTTGCTGGATTGACACTGGTACCAGTAAGTCCGATTCCGAAAATGTGCACTAAAGTGAGCGTAAGTCCGATGATAAGACCACCAAAGGAACCATGGGCAGCTTTCTTGGATGTTACACCCAAAATAGTAAGAACAAAGATAAATGTTAAGATTATTTCCACAATAAGACCGGCTAAAATATTACCAGAAATGCTGTCAAGACCATTTGCCCCCAAAGCACCTGTCATATCTGAAACGCCTCCAAAGTAGAAGATTGCAGCTAAAATACCAGCACCTGCAAAGGCGCCGAGTACCTGTGCAATAACATAAACCGCAAATTCAACAGCAGAGATACCTCCGTTTAAAAGTACTGCTAAGGAAACGGCGGGGTTAATATGACATCCAGAAATATTTCCAATACAGTATGCCATTCCAACGATTACAAGACCAAATGCAAGTGCAGTTAGTAGATAACCACTGCCTACCTGTGAATTACATCCTACCAACATAGCGGTACCACATCCAATAATGACAAGAACGGCAGTACCAATAAACTCAGCACAAAATTTTTTCATGATAATCCTCCTTGATTATGTAGTTAGTTATTACTAAGAATATACTCATACAATTGCATGATTATGTCAACCAAAAGATTGTATGAAACGACCAGATATGCTAAAATTTTAGTATATTTAGGCGATTATATGTGAGGGAATCATCGTGGGAATTAGTGCATTTGGTATCGATTTGGGTACATCAAATATCAAAATATATAACGGAAACAATGACACATATTTTATGGAGAAGAATATGATTGCAATAGAAGGAAAAGATACCTTCTTTGCTTATGGTGACTCTGCCTTTGAAATGTATGAGAAAGCACCTGATAATATTAGTGTTACTTATCCCTTAAATTATGGTGTTATAGCGGATATTGGGCATATGCAAACCCTGGTAAACTACTTTATCACGGATTTATTTAAAGGCAGTGTACATCCTGCTGATTATTATATTGCGGTGCCAACAGACGTAACAGATGTAGAAAAACGTGCTTTTTATGATTTAGTGAAGGATTCTGGTGTAAAAGCCAAGAATGTATATGTGGTAGAAAAAGCTGTCGCAGATGGTGTTGGGCTTGATATTGATGTAAAGACCAGCCAGGGTGTCCTGGTTGTAGATATGGGGTATGATACAACCGAAATCTCCATTCTTTCACTAGGTGGAATTGTTATTTCCAAGCTTATAAAAGTAGGTGGTAACAAGTTTGACGAAGCGATTAAAGGTGCAATTCGTAAGGAATATAACCTGTTAATCGGTAATAAAACCGCCGAAAAAGTAAAATATTCTGTCGGTGAGATGGAAAACCAGAAGAAAAATGCTATTATCTATGGTCGTGATATTGTAACAGGTCTTCCGGTAGAAAAAAGCATTAGTTCTGCACTTGTTCATCAGGCATTAACAGAGCATTTTATGACGGTTATTGAGAATGTTAAGCAGGTTTTAGAACGTACGCCTCCTGAACTTGGTGCAGACATTTATCATCGTGGTATTTATTTAACTGGTGGTGCGAGCCAGATTCATTATTTTGCGAACTTACTGGCTAAATCCACTGGTCTTAAAGTAAATCTTCCTACCGAGCCACTTGCTGGCGTTATCAAAGGTCTTGCAAAGATTATTAAGAACTCCAAGTACAGAACGCTCGCATATACTATCGATAATAATTAGAGAATATGAGTCCAAGAATTAAGCAAACCAAAACTGAAAAGTTTCTCATGCCAAGCAAATACTTACTGCTCATATATACAACGGTAAGTGTTGGATTAATGCTGCTGACTTTTTTCAATTCTGGTGTAGAACAATTTTTCAAAAATACCATAGGGGGCGCCATTGCCCCCTTTCAAAAAGGTGTTAGTTTTGCTGCGGAATCGATTATTGATAAAGCAACGCGTGTAGCTACCATCAAGGAATTACGTGAAGAAAATAAGGCACTACAAGACAAGATTGATAGTCTTACCGAAGAGAATACTTTATTGCTCGAAGAACAGTTTGAACTTGCAGATCTAAGAGCCTTATATGAACTGGATAACACATATTCTAATTACGAAAAGACAGGCGCCCGTATTATTGCATGGGATAGCAACGGCTTTTATAGTTCGTTTATTGTTGATAAGGGAACGGACAATGGTATATTAATGGATATGAATGTTATTGCTGGCGGCGGACTCGTTGGTCGAATTACAGATGTTGGTAAAAACTGGGCAAGAGTAACCACTATTTTAGACGATAATTCCAAGATCAGTTCCATGGTACTACATACGCAGGATCATATGATTACCTGCGGTGATTTAAAACTGTCTCAAAGTGGATATATTACCTATGAACAGCTAGGTGATAAGGATAACCTTGTAAAACAGGGTGATAAAGTCGTAACAAGTTATGTTTCTGATAAATATTTGCCTGGTATTTTAATTGGGTATATTGCGGATATTCGTATGGGAGATAATAATCTGACAAAATCAGGTTCCATAACTCCCGTAGTTGATTTCAGAAACTTAACCCAGGTACTGATTATTACACAGTTAAGAGAAGATTACGAAGATTTAGATATTAACACAGATCGATGATACAGAAACGTATTATAGCGGCAGTTTTGTTACTGGTATTATTTGTTTTACAGTCCAGTGTATTCTGCCACTTAACAATTAATGGAGCAACCCCAGATTTGCTCATATCCTTGGTTGTTCTGATTGCTTTATTTAGAGGCTCTAACGAAGGAATGACCTACGGTTTCTTTGCAGGACTTCTTCTTGATGTTTTCTTTTCCTCTTTTATTGGATTCAATGCACTTCACTATATGTTTGTTGGTTTCTTATGCGGATTGTTTAAAGATTATACCATCGCATTTGATTTAAGAATTCCAGCACTTCTCATTGTTGTGTCTAAGTTTATTGTTCTTTTATCAACATATGTTTTTAAATTTTTATTATTTGGAAGATTTGCTTTTGGCACCTATTTTGTAAACATTATGCTGCCAGAATTCTTTTACACCATTGGAATGTTTATTCCCTTGTTTTTCTTAATGATGTTTTTAGAATACAAGGTATTTGCAAAGAAAGAAGATGTAACCGTTGAGCGACCTTAAAGAAAAACTGATAGCTTTTCTAAAAAATCGCATTTTCCCTTTGTATTTAATCATGGCACTTGTCATGGGTATTTTAATTGGTCGCATTTTTTCCTTGCAGATTGTACACGGAGAGGAATATATGGATAATTTCTCTTTAACAATCGAAAAGCAAAGAGAGATTAAGGCGGTTCGTGGCAATATTTATGACAGAAACGGTGTACTACTGGCTTATAATGATTTATCTTATTCGGTTGTAATTTCGGATACCATAGCATCTGGTAAAAATAAAAATCAAACCTTAAATAACATCATTTTAAAAATGTTGCATATTTTGGATGAAAATAATGATTCGTTAAGCAGTGATTTTAAAATCTATCTGGATGAAGATGATAATTACTGTTTTTCAGTAGAAGGAAACCAGCTTACACGTTTTATTGCTGATGTTTATGGAAAAACATCCCCAAATGATTTGACATACGAGGAAAAGAATGCAAACCCTGACCAAATTATTGATTTTTTGATTTCTTCTAAGAAATTTGGGGTTGGTACGATATTAACGGACGATAAAGGCAATACTACATTAGCCCCTGGCATGGGTTTTACAAAAAAAGAGATCCTAGGGATTGTTAATGTACGCTATAACCTTAGCTTAAATCGCTACCAGAAATATATTACAACCACCGTGGCCAGTGACGTATCTGATAAAACTGTGGCTGCCATTATGGAAAATTGTAATGTTTTGGAAGGCGTTTCTATCCAAGAGGATACCATTCGAAGATATAATTATCCCCAGTATTTTTCCTCAATCATCGGATATACCGGTCAGATTTCGCAGGCAGAATATGATATATATGTGCAGGATAATCCCGATTATTCTTTAACAGATATGGTTGGAAAGACCGGCATTGAGTATTCTATGGAATCTGTTCTACAAGGAAAAAAGGGATCAGAGACCTTCTTTGTGGATAATCTAGGTAAAGTAATCGAAACCACAAATGTGATTGCACCAGTTGCAGGTAATGATGTTTACCTTACCATTGATGCAGAATTACAGATGGCGTTATATAGACTTTTGGAGCAGAAGATTGCAGGTATCATTTTATCGAAATTAGAAAATTCAAAGGAAGCAAAGGACCAGGGACGTAGTACAGGAATTGCAGTCTACGAAGTATATGAATCCTTCTTTTCCAATAATCTCATTAATATAAAGCATATGTCCAAAGATCATGCTGGAGAAACAGAAAAAATTGTTTACGGCAGATTTGCAAACTATCAGGATAATACGCTTATTAAGTTAAAAAACGAGATGCTAAATGGAAATACGAAATACATCAGTCTTTCTAAGGAAATGCAAGTTTATGAAAGTTTTGTTGTTAATTTGTTAAGTTCCAGCAATATCGGCATTATTAAATCTTCTGAAATCGATACAACCGACGCTGTCTATAAGCGCTGGAAGGAGACAGAGGATATATCAATTCGTGAATTTTTAACATATGCTATTTCCAAGAATTGGGTAGATATTTCAAAACTGGAATTAAAGAGTGATTATGCCGACTCCTCAGAAATCTATGAAGCACTGGTAGATTATGCCATCGAAAAATTATATGGAAATACAGAATTTGCCAAGAAAATATATAAATACATGTTATACAATAATGTCATTTCTCCTAAGGAGGTTTGCATTATATTATGGGAGCAGGACGTAATTCCTATCACTAATTCTGAGATTAACGCCCTGAAAACCGGTAAAATTACCCCTTATAGCTTTGTATACAAGCTTATTGATGAACTAAGACTTACACCTGCACAGATGGCGTTAGCGCCCTGTTCCGGCTCCATTGTATTAGCCAATGTTAATACCGGGGAACCTTTGGCGCTTGTATCCTATCCAGGCTATGACAACAATCGTTTATCAGGAAATGCAGATGCAGCGTATTTAGCGAAATTAAATGCCGATAACGCAAAGCCATTATGGAATTATGCCACCCAGCAGCGTACAGCACCTGGTTCTACCTATAAAATGCTTAGTTCTGTTGCCGGACTAGAAGAAGGGGTGATCGATTTATATTCTACCATCCAATGTACCGGTCAATTTGATAAACTAACAGGTTCTGTTCATAAATGCTGGGTTTACCCCGGTGCGCATGGTAAATTAAATGTTACTGGTGCGATCGCAAACTCCTGCAATAATTTCTTTTACGAAGTTGGTTACCGTCTTGCCAATGACGGAAATGGCTATAATGACCCTTACGGCGTTTCTCGATTGTTTACCTACGCGGAGATGTTTGGCTTAAACGAAAAATCCGGTGTAGAAATTACAGAATCAGAGCCGCATGTATCTGACCAGTATCCTGTTGTTTCAGCCATTGGACAGGGAACCAACAACTTTACAACGGTTGGACTATCCCGTTATGTTACAGCTGTTGCGAACAGCGGAAAGGTATTCGAGTATAGTCTCATCAGCAAGATACAGGATGTAAATGGAAGCGTTTTGCAGGTTTATATTCCCCAAATACGAAATGAAGTCGTGATTCCCCAGCAGGAATGGAATGCCATTCATTCAGGTATGAAGGAAGTATGCGAAAAGAAAGCCTTTTTTGCAAGCTTCCCAGTAAAAGTTGCTGGTAAGACAGGAACCGCACAGGAGGCAACGAATAAGCCGAACCATGCGTTATTTGTTTGTTATGCGCCTTATGACAATCCTGCTATCAGTTTAACCATTCGTATTGCGAATGGTTATGCTTCTGATTATACAGCGCAGCTTGGACGCGATGTTTTGTCTTACTATTTTGAAGTACAGCCTAAAGAAGAATTAATTACCGGAAGAGCAACAACTACGGCGAATGCCGCTAGTAATGGTGATTAGTATGAATAAGATGAAATATAGTATTAAAAATTTTGATTTCAGACTTGTAATTATGCTATTAATGCTGTCTATTTTTGGCGTAGTCATTATTGGATCCGCAAAGGAATCCGTGCAAGGAAAGCAGATTATTGGATTAATCATTGGCTTTGTTCTTATGTTAATTTTATCCTTTGTCGACTACCATGTTATTTTAAAAATTCACTGGCCTATTTATTTTATAAATATTGCACTTTTACTTCTGGTTATGTTTATTGGTGATTCTTCACATAATGCGCAAAGATGGGTTGAAATTGCAGGAATTCGTTTTCAACCATCGGAGACATCTAAAATTTTATTGATACTTTTTTATGCAAAGTTTATAATGAAAATGAAGGATAAGATGAAATCTCCGTTAGTTTTACTAATGGCTGTTCTTTTATATTTACCCTCCTGGTTTTTGGTTTATAAACAACCAGACTTATCCACATCCATTATTTTAATTATACTATTTGCGGTAATGATGTATGTTGGAGAGCTCGGATATAAGATTGTTTTAGCTATAATTGGATTGCTTATTCCAGCTGTTTTAATACTGGTATTTCTCATTATGCAACCTGACCAGCAAATCATCGACAAATATCAGAAAAATCGTATTTTAGCTTGGATTGAACCCGAAAAATATGAGTTAGACCTTGCATACCAGACACGTAATTCTATTATGGCGATTGGATCAGGGCAGTTAAATGGAAAAGGGCTAGATAATAATGAAGTTGGCTCTGTAAAGAATGGTAATTATATTTCGGAGCCACAGACAGACTTTATCTTTGCAATAGTAGGTGAAGAGTTAGGGTTTGTGGGATGTAGTTTCGTTATTATTATGGAAATGCTTATAGCAGGAGTATGTTTCCATATCGCCTATTATGCCCCCGACATAGGCGGAAGAGTTATCGCCGCAGCAATGGGGGGGCTGGTGTGTTTCCAAAGTTTTGTGAATATTTCTGTAACCACCGGAATTATGCCTAATACAGGCTTACCATTGCCGTTTGTAAGTTATGGATTAACGAGCTTAGTCAGTTTGTTTATTGGAATGGGATTTGTTTTAAATGTAGGATTACAACGTAAAAGAAGCAGTAACATTGCTAAGTTCGATCCTGTAAAAGATTTAGATTTTGATTTTGACAATTAAGTATTGGGGGTAACGTAAATGAAAATCGCATTAATTGCGCATGATGCGAAAAAGAAACTGATGCAAAATTTTTGTATTGCTTACAGACAGATTTTAAGCAACCACGAGATTTATGCAACTGGTACAACCGGAAGATTAATCGAAGAAGTAACCAATCTTTCTATTCATAAATTATTAGCCGGTAATTTAGGCGGAGAACAGCAGATTGGTATTCAGCTCGAACACAATCAGATTGATCTGGTTATATTACTGCGCGATCCATTAAATCCTATGAGTCACGAAATTGATATCACCAATTTAATGCGATTATGTGATATCCATAATATTCCCCTTGCTACCAATCTAGCGAGTGCGGAACTACTAATTAAAGCCTTAGATAGAGGAGAGCTTGAGTGGCGTGAAATGGTACGGTAAATTTGCAAAACCAATCGCAGGAGCCTTAATTTGCTCAACTTTACTGCTTGGATGCGGCGAAAAGAAAATTGATATGCCCTATTCTGAAATGAACCAGAATGCAAATTACTACATCAATAATGAAAGTAGTCAAAGCGAACTGGATTTTTTTGCGAGTGATTTGGCGGCAACCAATAAAGATATATTAGAAGGAAGTAGCTTTGATCCTACGCCTTTTTTCGCTGTTGCTTTATATGATGTAACTGATAAAGAAGTCTTATATTCCTATCATGCCTGCGACAAAATCAATCCGGCCTCCTTAACAAAGATTATGACCGCTTTGGTTGTTCTAAATTATTGTTATTATGGTGATAAATCCTTAGATGAGACCATTACATTAGGAGATGTTACCATTAAAGAGTCTGGCGCCCAAACCATCGGTCTTAGCCAGGGCGACCAGATTCAGGTAAGAGATTTATTTAATTTATCGCTCATATATTCTGGTAATGATGCATCCTTAGCGCTTGCACAATATGTTGCAGGTTCTGAAGAAGCTTTCGTTGAAATTATGAATCAGACAGCCCAGAATCTTGGATGTACAGGGACACATTTTTATAATTCTAATGGATTAACCCACGAAGAGCATTATACAACGGCCTATGATTTATATATTATGTTCCATGCAGCTTCCCAGTTCCCCGAATTTAGAGAAGCAATAATGAAATCAGAATATACAGCAAACTATTTAACGGCAACAGGGGAACCCAAAAGCAAAACAGTTCCAACAACCAATAAATTTACAGATGGTACCTATGCATTTTCTTCTAGCATTATAGCGTTAGGCGGCAAGACTGGTTCAACCAATGCAGCTAAAAAATGTTTGCTGGAATATTTACAGGATAGCGCAGGAAGAACCTATATTTGTGTAATTATGGGTGCTGCTGATGAGGATACGCTTTACAGAAATATGCGTTCCTTATGCGATGATTTTATTAATAAGTAATGATGGACAAAGATATAGAACAAACGTCTATGCGACATAGACCTAGAAAGAAAAGTAATAACCTCTTTAAGCTACTGTATCTTGTAGCTATTTTTGTTGTATTTTATCTTATATTTACAATTACCCAGTACAAGAAAAATGATCAGGTTTTTTCCTATCAGGTGAAAAAAGGCACCTTAGCAGTAAACAGCGTTTATGAAGGTGTTATTATTCGTAATGAAATAATTGTAAGAGCGCCGAAAGCAGGGTATCTTAACTACTTTGCAAGAGAAGGAGAACACGTCGGAATCGCTGATCTTGTTTATACAATCGATAATACTGATATTATGAAAACCTTAATCAGCAATGGGCAACCTGGCGAGAACGCATTAACAGATGATAATCTCCAGGAATTAAAGGGAGAAATTGTAGCATTTCAGAGTGTTTTTGACCCCAAGTACTTTAATGATGCATATGATTTCCTATACACCTGTGATGGAACCGTTTTAAAATTAGCCAATATGAATGTGCTGGATTCCATAGAGAATTTAGGAAATGGTATTTATGCGGAACAAATTGATCTATGTAATGCTGCTGCAGTTGGCTACGTTATATACCATGTCGATGGATATGAGACCTTATCTGAAAATGGCATAACAAAAGAATTATTCAAAAAGACAGACTACGAGAAAACCCAAATTATCAACGGACAATGGGCTGAAGCAGGAGAGCCAGCTTATAAACTCATTCAGGATGAGACCTGGGAAGTTGTCATTCCGATAGAGGAAGAAAAAGCGGAAGCCCTCCGTAATGATTCCTACATCGAAATACGTTTTTTAAAGACGCAAAATACAACCTGGGCCAAAAGCAGAGTTTTCCAAAACGATGATGAATTCTTTTTAAGTTTGACATTTAATAATTCCATGGTACAGTTCTGTACAGACCGTTTTATTGAAATTGAGCTTTTAGAGGATTCAACAAAAGGTTTGAAGATTCCTGTTTCTTCCATCGTAACGAAGGATTTTTACATTGTTCCGGAAGAATATGCGCTTCAAAAAGGAGAGGATAATCAAATTGAGTTCTTAAAGAAGAGTTTCCGATCTGATGGAACTGTTGAATCTGAGATTATTGCCATTGAGGTCTATGCTCTGGTTGATGGAGAATACTATGTAGATAGTACGCAGCTACATAGCGGTGACTATTTACTGCTTCCAAGAGAAATTGGTAGCAATAAAGAAACAAAACCCGCAGAAGAAACTCTTTCTGAAAATACAATATCTGGCAATGCCGTGCCTATTATTACCGAAAAGCCTAATGAAAATGCATCCTCTGATGTTGCAAACGAAGAATATGCTATTAGCCGCATCGGTAGTTTAATGGGCGTTTATAACATCAATAAAGGCTATGCTGATTTTAGAAGAATTATTATTCTGTATCAAAATGATGAATATGCTATCGTTAAATCCAACACCGAATATGGACTAAATGTTTATGACTATATTGTGTTAGATAGTAGCACTGTTAACGAAAATGATTTCATCTATGAATAGGAAGGAAAGAAACATATATGAAAGATAAGCTTTCCCTTGTTGAATCAAATATAAACGCAGCCTGTCATAATGCAAACAGAGATCGAAGCGAAGTCACATTAATTGCAGTTTCTAAAACTAAGCCGCTATCTGCATTAAAAGAAGCCTATTCCCTTGGATGCAGACATTTTGGCGAGAATAAAGTCCAGGAATTGATGGATAAAATTCCTGAGATGCCTGCAGATTGTAAGTGGCATATGATTGGTCATTTGCAGCGTAATAAAGTAAAATATCTGATTGGAAAGACTACCCTTATCCATTCCGTAGATTCCCTCCGTCTTGCCGAAGAAATTAGCAAGGAATCACTCAAGGCAAATGTGGAAAACGATATTTTAATCGAAATTAACGTCGCAGGCGAAGATAGTAAATTTGGGACGAATGATGAATCTGCCAATTTAGAACTTCTTAAATCCATTTCTGTTCTGCCAGGAATCCATATAAAAGGTCTTATGACCATTGCGCCTTACACAGAGAATGCAGAAGATAATCGTAAATACTTCCGCGCTTTAAAAGAATTTGCACTTGGTAAGGCAGCACCTTATATTGAGGGGACTCCCATCCTATCTATGGGAATGACAGGTGATTATGCTGTTGCGATAGAAGAGGGTGCAACGCTTGTAAGAGTTGGAACCGGAATTTTTGGAGAAAGAGATTATTCTATATAGCCAGGCGCCCACTATATATAGTGGGCGTTTTTGTTTTCTGTCCATATCTTGTTTAATTGTAAAATATTGTAACAATTCAACTCAATTTATTACATTTTGCACTTAACATAATAAATTCTATAAATCCTATCAAATCAATGAAAATAGCGTAAAATATGAAAATATTTTAAAGAAAAAAATATTTTTTGTTGACATAATTATGTTTTGGTTACATAATATATGTTAAGGTAAACGGAATTACTTATTAATAATTTTGTAAAAGGATTTATATGGAGGACGAACAATGGGTGCAATGTCTAGTTTTTTCAATTCTTTAAAGCTTGCTGGTCGTGAAGATTACGAGAATGATTATTTAGATGATGTAGAAGAAGTAGATGAGGAAGTACCTCAGAGAGCCGTTGAGAAGAAGCCTGCAAAAGTAGCTTCTATCAACAGAAGAAAGTCCAGTTCCTCAGGAGATATGGAGCTTGTTGGTGTTGAACCTTCCTGCTACGAAGATGCTACTCAGGTTATGGATCTTTTATTACAGGGTAAAACTGTTATTTTGAAATTAAACAAGATTAATCAGAATGAAGGTAGAAGATTATTAGATACCGTTTCTGGTTGTTCTTACGCTGTTCGTGGCAATTTAAAAGAATTTGCTGAGAATATCTTTATTGTTGCTCCTGATGCTGTTAGTGTAGAAGGCGCATTCATCGAACAGGCTTAGTCCAAAGATTTCACAAAATAGGGCGGCAGATGGTATAATACTTCTGTCGCCTTTTTGCGTTAATAAACTATCGAGGTTAAAAGTATGGCATCCATTTTAAATGTTACATTAAACAAAAAACCAGTTTATGATATTCATATCGATAATTCATGGGAACAGCTTCGTCCACTTCTTACCGATTTGGGTTACGAAGGTAGAAAAGTTTTAATTGTTACCGACTCCAATGTTGGACCTTTATACGAAAATGCAATTAAAGAAGCGATAGGAGATTTATGTAGCAAAGTTGTTAGCCATACATTCCCCGCAGGCGAAGAAAGTAAAAATTTGGATACCATGACAGGTATTTTAGATGTTCTCGTTGAAGAACATTTTGACCGCAAGGATTTTATCCTGGCATTAGGCGGTGGCGTAACAGGAGATATGGCAGGTTTTGCTGCGTCTGTATATATGCGAGGGATTGCTGTCATTCAGGTTCCTACTAGTTTGTTAAGTCAGGTAGATAGCTCGATTGGTGGAAAAACGGCGGTTGATTATAAGCAGTATAAAAATATGGTTGGCGCTTTCTATATGCCCAAGCTGGTATACATCAATACAAAAACGTTAGAGACACTATCCGATCGACAATTTTATTCAGGAATGGCTGAGGTATTAAAATACGGTCTTATCATGGACGCTTCTTTCTATGAGTGGATTTTAGATAAGATGTATGAAATCTTCGAGAAAGATCCGGCTGTATTAGAAGAGATGATTTTAACCAGCTGTGCCTGCAAACAGAAAATTGTTGAAAGAGATCCTTATGAACACGGAGACCGCGCACTATTAAACTTTGGTCATACCATTGGACATGCTATTGAAAAAGCCAAAAACTTCACCTTATTCCATGGTGAATGCGTAGCTTTAGGATGTGTTGCGGCAGCTTATATATCCTGGAAAAAAGATAAATTATCCATGGATGAATATTATGAAATCCGTGATATGTTCGTACCATTTAACCTTCCAATCAGTATTGATGATATTGATCCTGAGGAAATTCTTCGCTACACAAAGTCTGACAAAAAGCAAGATGGCAACACGACCAGATATATCTTATTAAAGAAAGTAGGAAAAGCGTTTATCGATACCACAGTAACGGATGAGGAAGCCTTAAATGCAATCCGTGAAATATATTTTAGTGAAGAGGACGAAAAGGCCTGATGGAAGAGAAGAATACAAAGAAGTTTAATAAAATATTAATTCTTGATCTCTTCATCGTCTGTCTGATGACCTTTTTAGATCAAATTACCAAATATGTCATTCGTTTAAAACAGGATACTTTGCCGATTCCAATTATCAAAAATGTACTTGAAATATCCTATCTGGAAAACGAAGGGGCAGCCTTTGGTATGCTTCAAAAGAAACAGCTCTTATTCGTTATTATTTTTGCATTTGTTATTGTTGGAATTATAATCTTTTTGTTTAAGATCCCAAAGGAAAAGAAATTTAATAAGCTGCATATTGTATTGTCGCTTATTTTAGCAGGTGCCATCGGCAATACCATTGACCGTATCATGAAACAGTCTGTTACCGATTTCATCTATTTTAAACTGATTAATTTCCCTTTATTTAATGTAGCGGATATCTGCCTTACCTGCGCAACAATATTACTAGTTCTATTTATAATATTTGGATATAAAGATGATGATTTCGCATTTATTAAAGGGAAAAAGAAAGATACTAAATAATGGCAGAATTATATCATTTTACAATCGATGAAGAAAACGAAGAGGAGCGTCTGGATAAAGTCCTGGCGCTTCTTTTGCCAGAATATAGCAGAAGTCGTCTGCAGGCTATGATTAAAGACGGACAGGCTCTCGTAAATGAAAAAAAAGTCAAGCCATCTCTTATATTACAAGCCGGTGATGAAATAACACTCAATGTACCAGATCCTGTAAATTTAACAATTGAGCCCGAAAATATCCCCTTAGATATTGTTTATGAAGATAGTGATATTGTTGTTGTTAATAAGCCAAAGAACATGGTGGTTCATCCAGCAGCCGGTCATTATAGTGGAACACTTGTTAATGCCATTTTATATCACACAAAAGATCTTAGCGGCATCAATGGCGTTCTAAGGCCCGGAATTGTCCATAGAATCGACAGAAACACAACAGGGCTACTAGTAGTTTGTAAAAACGATAAAGCGCACAATCACCTTGCTGCGCAGTTTAAAGAGCATTCCATAACGCGAGAATATTATGCCATAGTTAAGGGATACTTAAAAGAAGATTCTGGTGTAATCGAAAATTTTCTAGGAAGAGATCCCAAAGACCGCAAAAAATATCAGGTGACAAATGGCACAGGTAAGAAAGCCATAACCCATTATAAGGTATTAGAAAAGTTAAATGGATATTCCCTCGTTTCATTTCATTTAGAGACCGGCAGAACACATCAGATTCGTGTTCATATGTCTAGCCTTGGACATCCTATTTTAGGGGACGATGTTTATGGTGGAATTTCCAGTCAGTTTTCTAATCTGGAAGGTCAAACTTTACATGCTAAAACGTTAGGATTTCTTCATCCTGCAACAAATGAAGAAGTATTTTTTGATTCTCCACTACCAGAGTATTTTGAAAAACTAATAGAGCGCCTTCGATAATAGATACGATTATGACGTTGTAAGAGTATATGCATCTCTTCGCTAAACGCACATTTTACGAAGAGATAGTGCCTATAAACCGCTATAATACGATATCCAATAAATCACCAATTTGATCTATTACATAAGTAGCGCCTGCATTATTTAGTTCATTTCTCGTGGCATTTCCATAAGTAACACCACATGTATCGCAACCAGCACCACTTCCCATCATAATATCAAATGGCATATCGCCAACTACCAGAATATCCTTAGCTTGAATATTTAAGTCCTGCATCGTTTTAAATACTGGATCTGGATCTGGTTTTAGTCTTTCGGTATCATTTCCACCTAAAGCGTAAGGAAAATACGTTTCTAAATCTAAACTTTTTAAAAATCCTTTTAGCGAAGGTGTATTTCGGCTGGTAGCTATGGATAACTGTATGCCAGCTGTTTTTAACGCATTTAATGTGTCCATCACGCCATCAAATACTTTGGGAGGCATTTCGTCCTTAGCCTTCTCAAAATATTCACGACATACAACGATACATTCCTGTATGGTTTCCTCAGATGCATCCGGAAACAATTGTTTAAATCCTTTATATGCTGATAAACCAATTGTTGATGCACAGAGTTCATCACTTAATACAGGAAGACCTAATTGTTTCATCGTTTGCTGCTTGGCATATACAATTGTTTTTCTGGTGTCTAGTAAAGTTCCGTCAAAGTCAAAAACCACTAATTTATAAGACATTTTCTACTCTCCTGTTTTGGGTTAACATAAAACAATTATGTAAACAATTATTAGTGTAACAGATTTTTATAAAATCAGCAAAAGAAAAGGCCCCTGAACCAGTCAGAGGCCAAGCTAAAACATTTTTTATTTATTCTTCATAGAAATACACTTTACCGTCTTCTACTGCAAATGTTACAAAATCGGTTGTGTAATAATTTCCAAACGCATCATCGATATAGAAACCATATGCATAGTCTCCTTCATCCATGAGTCCGTAAGAAATCACATCATTTGCCTTTAATATATAATCAGATCCCTGATAATAGAATTCTTCATCGGGATTTGATAAGGAAAATGCATCATAGAGTGGTGTAATAACATCGCCAGCGGATAAACGATAAACATCACGTGATGCCATACCATTCTCATCGATTCCATCCCAGGTTCCATCTATGGAAATCTCATAGGTAGAATAATCAATTGTCAAACGAAGATTGGTTTCTTCACCATTTAACAAAATTGGAGAAGTGTAAACACCAAAATCATCCGTTTCATTAACAATATAGATGCATAAGTTCTGTCCATCAGGAAGAGAAAACCAATAACCATCAAATAAATCCGAAACTACTCCTGTTTCCCAATCAACAAAAACATCAGCTGAGATACCAAGACTAATATAATCTTCACCGTCTTCGCTGAGCTGATAAACATAAGCTTCAATCATTGTAGCATTATTGATTCCATCGTTATCAAGGACAAACGTATAGGCTCCATCTTCTGAGAGGTAGGGAGCTTCATCAAAGGTAATATATGCACTGTTACCATCTATCTCTACATCATCATAGAAGGAATAATCTTCATCATCATAATCGCCAGAATAGTCCCAGTTATCAAAGTCTTCTTCAGCATCTGAAATATCAACCTCGTCAGATGCACCATAAGCCACCAGATTAACAAATGACAAATAATAAGGACTTGTTGCAATTTGTCTAAAAGTACTTAATTCAGTTGAACCCTGAATAGAAAGCGGATAATACATGGAAATACCACCAGCATATAAGTGATCATTACCATTAACATTATAGATAACGGCGTTGTCCAAAGCGTTTATAACAGCTTCCCCACCTTGTATATTGAGCGCATTTATAAAGCCTTTTAGATCAATCATATTGGTGTAGCCTTCAGCCTTATTATTTCCACCAAAATTATCGGCTTCTGCACAATAACGAACATATTTCGCAAGATTTGATGTATCTTGCGAATAATCATACAACTTATTACTGAAATCGTTAAATGCAATAAGCAAATCATCGATACGATTTAAATCAATCACAGATAAAGTAGCACCATCTTCCTGATCAATCTGCGCACAGCTTTTATAGAAAGAATCTACAATAACTCTACCTAATGCAGCGCCGTCAGCAGTCGGATAATCTGCAAGATAGTCACCAATCGCCGTGTAATCCCAACCATAACCAGGTTCTGTTTCTTCGGAAGCGACCATATAATCAGCATAAGTCGCCATTATGTTCGCGGTTTCCAAAGTGGCCATGAGACAGGCATCAAAACCAATGAATTCAAACTTGTCCGTCATATCATTGCATACACTGGAAAGCGCTTCATTGATTTCTGATAAAGATAATGAGTCATAATCATCTAGTTCATCGAAACATACTCCAGAAATACTTCCGCCACCATGGTTCCAAAAAACAAGACCCATATTGTATGCTGCGTAGTTCTCAACACCCCAGGTAATAAAGTCAGCTAAAGTGCTTGGATCTGCCATTGATGCAAGAGACTGACTGTCTGCTTCATATATCTCGCCATCGGTAATAACATAGCGGCCAAGACTATCTTCATCAATTCCATTCTCCCATGAATTAGCACCACCAGTTTGAATTACAAACTGAATTCCCTCTGAAATAGAAGCATCCATCATCTCTTCTATATCCATAGTCGCCATTCCGTTTTCACTTTCGAGATCAGAACCACATAAATATACAAAAATAGTCCATGTACCTTCTTCGCCCATTGGTGAACCAAGCGCCATATTTCCACAGTTACGCGTAATCGATAACGAGCCAGACTCTTCAAGATTCATATTAATGTTACGGTCTGAAGATGCTTTTTCACTCGTTTCTGTTACAGTGTCACCACTTTCATAATCCTCAGATACATCTGTAAGGTCCATTTGCCCTAAGATATCTTCATCTTCACATCCCATTAATAGCATAGACGAAGAAAACGTTAATGCGAGCAATAAAGAAGCAACTCTTTTTTTCAATTTATTCCCCTCCTAAATTAAACTGATGTTATGTTACTTTCCTTTTCTTATATTTACAAGAGAAATATCACAAAAATCAGGTAATAAGCCCAAAAATCAAATTTAACGAATGATTGCATCAAAACAATCTATACCAATAAAGGATAGTGCCCAATTCATATATTCTTCTTCCTCTTCTGTACCAAGCGCAAACCACGTATCCATAGATTTTCCGGCAAAGCAGGGATTTACACCATAACCCGGCAAATCACAATAAATGAGTTCATGAACATATGGATTTGATTGATAAGAATACCAAAGTGCACATAATGCAGCAGCCTGTACTTCATAACCTTCAGTATTTGATAAGCCCATTTCACCAATTATAAAATATCTAGGCTCCCCCTTTGGATTTAAGAATTCATCAGATGTTAGATAATCCGTTATTACGGACATATTCTGAAAGGAAACCATCGCATTGGAATCAACCTGTGCCTTACAATAATCTCCGCCACTGCATCCAGTCATATCCCAGAATTTTCCATAAGTTAATGGAACGATATAAGGATGTAAAGCAACCGCCCAATCTACATTTCCCTCTTTTTTCATTTGCGCATTAAATAAATCACAGAAATCTTTTTCGTCAATGTACCTATAATATTCCCCATGACCTTCTGGCCGATTTCGATCCCAGTCCTGTCCAATTGAAAAATATACTTTTGCCTCCGCATTTTGGCTTTTAATAGCGTTATAGCAGACACGAAAAGCCTGTGTATAGTTTCGCACATAACTTTCCCATCCGTCGAATGCCACATAGTTCCATATACGTTCATTTACTTCATTTCCGATAATAAAAGTCTGACCACCAGCAGCGGCAATCGCGCTGCAATCCTTAAATAGAGCCTCTACCCCTTCTTCATTCGAGGCATTTAGCATATACATATAGTGCTCCATTGGATGGGAATCATTGTCGTTTACAGCGGGATGTACGGTAACATTTGAAGAATCCAAAGAAGCCAAAATACATACAACCGGTAAATTAACACCCTGGTCCGAGCCAGATCCATCAATAAATACATTATGCATGCATAAACTCTGCAGGCCTTTTTCCAGCGGAATATAAGGTCTGGTGTTTTCTGCTAGAACCTCTGGATTCACAATATATTTAGCATCACTAACCTGCGTGAGGGTACCCTCCTCCATAACACAGACGCAAAATTTTTGATATAAACGATTTTCTTCTGACTCTGTATATAAAGGGAATACAAATTGTAAATTCTCAGTGAGAGGAAGTGTAAGAATCGCCTGCATATCAGCAGTGACTTCATATTCATAAGGCATAAGAGCATATAAGTATGCCATACCATCATCGCTTTGCGGTAAAACATCCAAAGAAACCTGATATACCATTTCATCGGTATACAAAGCATAAGCTACTGGTTCGGTAAAATCTTTATATAAGTCGTAAATTTCCTGATTGATTTGATTTGTAATATATGCAGATATCGAGAATGATGCTTTGAAGGGACCCATATTTTCATCCATGCCCTGCTTAAAATTAATACCATTCGCATATTCATCAAAAACAGTCAATTCTGCATCTGGCATATAGTGATTACCAACAAAATAACATCCATATACAGCAGCTGCACAAAACAATGCAGCTAAGATTCTTTTTAAAAACTTTCCCATAACGGCTTATTCCTTAACTTTGTATTTCATAAACCACATAAAGATAAGGCGCCAAATGACGCCTTATCTTTATTACTTTTTAAATAATTTCTTCTTTTTCGGAGGTTCAGTTGATATGCTATGCTCCGATTCTTTAATTACTTCATTAATCGAATCTACATCAAGGGTTCCCGTTTCAAAGTTCTCTCCAATATGAGAACCTTCTTCTGCAGTCTGCAGTTTTTTCATATCTTCTTCGAGCAATGCAGGTGGCATATCTTTTTTCAATTTAATATAATTACCATTGTCATCAATATAATCAAGCTTACAGTAATCAGTAGTATCTGTTAATAAATTCTTTTTCTTTAACTTATTAGTCAGGAACAAACGTATACCCGTATAAATTACAGCAAATAAAGGTACACCTACAATCATACCACCTACGCCAAACATACCACCCATAAATGTAATGGCAAAAATAATCCAAAAGCTGTTAATGCCGACATAATTTTTCAGAATCTTAGGTCCGATAATATTACCATCAATCTGCTGCAAAATTACAATCATTAAAACAAAAATCAAACACTGTTTAGGGTTAATCATAAGAACCAACAAACCCGATGGAATGGCACCGATGTATGGTCCAAATACAGGGATAATATTTGTAAAACCAATAATTACACTAATCAGTGCAGGATAAGGCATTTGCAGAACGGTTAATAAAATAAAGCAAATTAAGCCAATTACAAAGGAATCCACAATCTTTCCCAAAAGGAAGCCGCTAAACGTTCTGTTGCTGAAACGAACACCTCTGATGAAGCTGGTTGCATGATTGGTCTTTAAAAGTGCATAACACATCTTCTTTGCCTGACCAGCAAAAGTCTCTCGATTGTATAAAGTATAAAAACATACAATTAAGCCCAAGAATATATTGCAAATCGTTTTTACAGCAGTAATTACACCACTACCCACAGACTTAATTACACTACCCATCTGCGGCAAAATAGAATCTTTTAAAAATGCAAGAATATTGTCTGTTGCTTCTGTAATATATACATTAATATTTTTCTGAATATCTGGATAATCCTTAAAAATATTATTCAGCCAGTCTATTAAATTATTTGCATAATCAGGAAGCTGCTTTGCAATACCTACAATAGAATCATATAACTGTGGAAATACTAGATATAAAAATCCATATAGTAATGCTAACAATAAAATCTCAGATAATACAATAAATACGCCTCGAACAACACGTTTCGATTTCTTACCAAACTTTTTCTTTTTAAAGATTTTATTAAAAAACAAATTCTCAAAGGCATTAACAATACCATTTAATAAATAAGCAAGAATTAGACCATAATTAATGGCCGCCAAGCTCTTTACAATCTTCCATACGCCAGACTGAAATCCCTGCGCATGGGTTACCATAAATATGAATAGAAAGGAAGCAATTATGACGGTAAATGCCATAATTCCCCATTTGAAATATTTTTTGTTTTCTTCTCTAATCTTCATAGTTACCTTCTATTATTAAAGCACAACCAAAAAACTTATTTTATTATATCACATTCCGAAAGTCATTAATAAAATAAAACGAAAAATTATTGTAAAAAATTTGCAAATCATTATGTTACCGTAAATTCTGTAAACACTCTATGCTATAATAAAAAATATGGCAAACACAAACTATCATGAAATGATTAAAATTAAAAATGTGCAAAAACTAAGGGAACTGCAATCTGCTCTTCCTTCTTTTTGTACGCTATATTTCCGTGGAATGAGCGATAAGCATGGAAGCCGAACAGCAATTGGCTATGCATATGATTTACAAATCTTTATGAATTATGTTTGCATGTATGTATTTCCAGAAAAGAATCTATCCGTCAAACAGTTAGATTTAGAAACGCTTGATGCTCTCACAAAATTTGATATAGAAAATTATTTGGAATACCTTTCTTATTATCAGGGTAGTGATGGAATTACCCACGCCAATGATGCTATGGGTAAAGCAAGAAAATTATCGGCTATAAAAGGGCTATATAATTATCTTTATGAAGCCGGTTTACTCAAAAACAATCCTGCATCAATTGTTCACATGCCTAAAATACATGAAAAATCGATTATAAGGCTGGAAGCTAACGAAGTCGCGGATCTTCTCGATATTGTAGAATTTGGTTCTGCTGAAGAAACCAAACAGCAAAAGAACTTTCATGTAGTTACCAAAACGAGAGATCTTTGTCTTCTCACGCTTCTTTTGGGTACCGGAATTCGAGTCAGTGAGTGTGTTGGATTAAATCTATCCGATATAGACTTCGATAATAATGGACTAAAAATCATTCGAAAAGGTGGCAATGAGGCTATTGTTTATTTTGGGGATGAAGTTGAAGACGCGCTTCGCGAATATATGGACCAGAGAATTCATATGAACCCCTTACAGGGACACGAAGAAGCTTTATTCTTATCCATTCAGAACAGAAGAATTACTGTAAGAGCCGTAGAAAACCTCGTAAAAAAGTACGCATCGCGCGTGACAACTTTAAAAAAGATTACACCACATAAACTACGCAGTACATATGGTACCCAGCTCTATAAAGAGTCAGGGGATATCTATCTAGTTGCATCCGTACTTGGACATAAAGATGTTAATACTACGAAAAAACACTATGCTGACCAGGATGACATGAATAGAAGGAAGGCAGCACATATGGTTAACCTTCGGAACTAATTCCATAAATCATAACACGATTCATCTCATAAGTTTACTTTCTCATAATAAGGCAAAACAAGCATCTCTCCCGTCATAATCTTATCTTCTTCCTGTAAATGGTTGATACTGCGCGCTTCTTTAATATATTCTTTAATCGACACGCTCTCTCCAAATGATCTTGCAAGATCCCAAAGTGTATCTCCCTCGGAAACATAATACTTAACATATGACTTCTCATAAATCGCTGGATTACTTTCTGCAGCATCAGCAAAGGTACTTCTTTTTACAAATACGCAGAGCATAACTAATAACGCAGCGAATAGCATCGCAACTTTTAAGCAAAGATTTCTTCTGTATCTTCTGCTTCTCTGGATTCTATAAAGTACCTTTCGCATATGTTTTCCCAATAAATGTCTCATCATCTATCTCCTTCTCGAATTTATGTTCCGAATATACGTTCTATACATACTATACCGAACAATTATTCGAATGTCAATAATTTTCGAACAAATTTTTCCGAAAATATGTTTGAATTTTCGAATATTTGTGCTATTATTAATTTAGCAAGTAATAATATTACGAATTTTCTATTTTCGTAATTTTGAAAGGAGTCTGTGATGGCTAAAAATAAGACTTTATCAGCAAAACAAAAAGAAATTTTGGATTTCATTAAGAATACAATTGTTAGCAAAGGCTTTCCTCCCACAGTTCGAGACATCTGTGAAGCGGTTAACCTTCGTTCAACATCCTCAGTTCATGCACATTTAGAATCCCTGGAACTTATGGGATATATTAGACGAGACGAAGCAAAAAGTCGTTCGATTGAAATTTGCGACGATTCTTTCAATACAATGCGTCGTGAAATGACCAGTGTTCCGCTTGTTGGTACGGTAGCTGCCGGTCAGCCAATTCTAGCGCAGCAGAATATCGAAAACTACTTCCCTCTTCCCATGGAATATGCTCCAAATGCAGAAACCTTTATGTTAAAAGTTAAAGGTGATAGTATGATAAATGTTGGTATTATGAATGGGGATTATATCTTTGTTGAATGCAAGAAAACAGCCCGAAATGGTGAAATTATCGTTGCTTTGGTAGAGGACAGTGCAACGGTCAAAACCTTCTATAAAGAAGATGGCCATATTCGTCTGCAACCAGAAAACGATAGTATGGACCCTATCATCGTTGATGATTGTGAAATACTCGGCAAAGTATTTGCAGTATTTAGAACCATCCGATAATAATATTGCCCCACGTTATGTGGGGCTTTTTCATTTATAAAGTATCTTTTGTAACTTCTTTTCCGTCTTTCCAGATTCTTTCTAAATCATAAAAAGAACGATTTTCTTTATCAAATACATGGATAATAAAGTCGCCATAGTCCATTAGAATCCAGTTTGCATTTTGGTAACCTTCTACTTGTTTAGGCGCAAATCCGCATTTTCCAAGTTTTTCATCAATATTATTCACAATAGCATGGACCTGCGGCACGCTTCCGCCATTGCATATAATAAAATAATCACCGATAGAAGAAATCTCTGCTATATCGAGAATTTTTATATCCACAGCCAGTTTTTCTTCCATTGCTTCTAGCGCTATATTAATTGCTTCTTTTGTCGTCACTGTTTTCATACCTCTCATAGTATTCTAAAGCTTTTAATGTCATGGGATCAATTCCCTGATCGTTATTCTTCAAATGTACTAATGTCTGTTTTATAATCAGATACGTTGCGTAATCTATATTCTGAAATATGACATCTCTAATCTCAGGGAGACAATTAATCATTTTACGGCCGGGTTCCATAAAATCGGCACAAAAAACGATTTGTTCCAATCGGGTCATAGCCGGTTTTCCAGTTGTATGAAAAGAGATTGCGCTAAGTATTTCAGGATCTTTTACCTCATAGAATTCACAAGCAAGCTTTGCACCAAGCTTTGCATGAATTAATGACGGGTTTTCTATTTCAAATTCACTTAATTCAACATCATATTTTTTGCACAATTTCAGTTTTTTATCATTGCTATAACATTTAGCACAATCATGCAGTAAGCCGGCCAGATAAGCCCTTTCAAAATCAATATGATATGCAAAAGCTAGATTTGCTGCCGTATCCGCAACACCAATCGTGTGTTCATAGCGTTTTTCATCCAGTATTTTTTGCAACTTACTTTTTAATTCATTCCAAGCGTTTTTCATAATGTCTGATAAAGATGATTTTCCTGAATATACCGATGCACCGCCTCAGATAAATCTGCTGTGCAATCCATATCTTGCATTATTTTATTCCGAATTTCCGAAGATGAAATAGCCTCATGAAATGCCATAAGTTCGATTTTTCCACCAAATCGCGATTCTAATTCTCGTGCTTTCTTTTCCAACACCGAAATATCAAGATTAGTATTCTTAAACTCTTTTCGAAAGGCGCATAGAATGCCAGCCTTCTCAAAAATAATCTCAGGATGTTTCCAATTCTCGATGTGCATAAGAGAATCAGCGCCCATAATAAAATATAATTGATCGGTTGGATAACATTCTTTAAAATAAGTCAGTGTCTCAAAAGTATAACTTGGGCCATCTTTGTTAACTTCATAATCAGACACAGCTATATGATCAAAATTGCAAACCATCAAATTCGTCATATTATATCGATGCCTTTTTTCTAACACACCGCTTTTCATATAAGAGTTTCCAGAGGGCATAAATAATATACGATCCAAGGAGAAAGTTTCCTGCATCTGTATGGCAAGTTTCAGATGTCCTAAATGCGGTGGATTAAACGTCCCACCATAAATTGCAATTTTCATAGAATGTTATCGGCGTTTTCCAGAATATTCTTTCTTATAACCTGCATTACTCGTTGTTTGCTTTGCATTTTTAGCATTCTTCGCTTTTAACTTTGCAGCCTGTTCGTGCTTTTTTGCTCGCTTTGCTTTCTCAGCAGCTTCCTGACGAAGTTTTTGATTTATCTTAAACAGAATAATTTTGTGTCCCGTTACTGCAACAACCTGACACTTTAATTCATCTCCAATTGAAGCAGCTACTTCCTTAATATTAACATCCGCATTGTTAAGAACAGCTACTTTGAGGAGCTCTCTTGTGTGAAATGCTTCTTCGATAGAGCTAAGTATCTCGGGGGACAAGCAGCTTTTTCCAATAAGTACAACAGGATCTAAGTTCGTCGCTAAACTACGAAGCTCTGCTCTTTTCTTACTTGTTAATTCTTCCATGTTATCTCCTGTTATTTATAATAATCAAATGCAAATCCATACATACGTACGGTATCACCATCTTTAATACCAAGTGCTTCTAATTCTTTTAAGATACCCGTTTCTTTAAGAAACTTCTGGAAAAATACAAACCCTTTTTCAGATTCAAGATTTGTGTAGCCAAGCATTTTTTCAATACGAGGTCCTTCTACAACATATTCTTTCTCATCCGCATCATAAGATACTTCATAAGGTAATTTTTCTGTCACAAGGAAGGTGTCAGGATCATACTCAGAAGCAAAAACAGTCTGTTCTGTCTTCATTTCTGATAATTTCTTATATGTATAATTTAATACTTCCTTTATACCCTCCCCTGTTGCCGTACTAACAGCGAAAACAGGAATTTGTTTTTTATCAAAATATTCTTTAATTCGATCAATGGCAGGAAGTGTCTTTGGATAAACCAGCTCACCCGCTTCATCCACGTCAACAGGCTCTAAATTCGCTTGCAACACATCAATCTTATTTGCTATTACTATTTCAGGAAGATTTTTTACATGTTCGCCATACTTTTCAAGTTCTGCGCGAATCATTTCATAATCCTCAATCGGATCTCTTCCTTCCACAGAGGCAGCATCTACTATATGAAGTAATACTTTATTTCTTTCAATATGTCTTAAAAACTGTAATCCAAGTCCAGCACCCTCGCTGGCACCTTCAATAATTCCGGGAATATCAGCAACAACAAAAGAATTACCATCGCCCATATCCACAACACCAAGATGTGGATTTAAGGTTGTAAAATGATAATCTGCAATTTCAGGTCTAGCATTAGACACAACCGATAAAAATGTAGATTTTCCAACGGAAGGATAACCAACTAGACCAACATCCGCAAGTAATTTTAATTCCAAAATAACTTCAAGTTCTTTGGATGGCTGACCTGGCTGCGCGTATTTGGGCGCCTGCATAGTCGACGTCGCATAATGCTGGTTGCCACAACCACCTCTACCACCAGTAAGCACCTTATATTCCGTAAGTCCAGCAGACATATCAATGATGACCTGTCCGGACACAGCATCCCTAACAACAGTTCCTTCTGGAACCTTAATAATCATATCTTCGCCATCTTTTCCGCGGCAGTTTCTCTTTCCACCTTCCGCTCCATCTGTGGCACAATATTTTCTTTTATGCTTAAAGTCAATTAACGTATTTAAGCCTTTATCAACTACAAAAAGTACGTCACCGCCAGCACCGCCGTCTCCTCCATCAGGACCACCATCGGGAACATACTTTTCTCTACGAAAAGAAACGTGGCCATCGCCACCTTTTCCACTTTTTATAAAAATTTTCGCATGATCTGCAAACATAATCTTCCACTCTTAAAAAGCCTCAAACCATAAGGCTTGAGGCTTTCACAAATCTTACTGTTCTACAGGATATACACTAGCCTGCTTCTTGTCACGGCCTTTTCTTTCAAATCTAAGCACACCGTCAACTGTTGCAAACAGAGTATCATCGCCGCCGATACCAACGTTCTTACCAGGAAGAATCTTGGTTCCGCGCTGTCTGTATAAAATGTTACCAGCCTTTACGAACTGTCCGTCAGCTCTCTTTGCTCCAAGTCTCTTGGATTCGGAATCTCTACCGTTCTTAGTAGAACCTACACCCTTCTTATGAGCAAAAAACTGAAGATCTAATCTCATCATGGTGACTCCCTTCTGAAGCTACTGCTCCTTAATCTTTAATGAAACATATTGTTTTCCATAAGATTCTATAACAGACTCTATTCCAAGTATCATAGCATCCATCAAAACTTCTGCTTTTTCATTAAAGTCATCTGAAAATTTTACTTCTAGTAAACCCTTCTTAGCGTCAGATTTACTAAGCACATTACACAAAGCAATACGCTCAATGGCATTAATAGTGTTAATCTGCAACATAGATAATGCACTGCAAATAATATCCTCACCTGCATCTGCATATCCTGCATGGCCCGAAGATGTAAATCCTCTATATGTACCATGTTTATCTTTTGTAACCAACACCTTAACCATAATTATGCGTTAATCTTATCAATCTTAACCTTGGTGTATGCTTGTCTGTGACCGTTCTTCTTGTGATAGCCGGTCTTTCTCTTGTACTTATAAACAATAACTTTCTTACCTCTGCCCTGCTCTACAACAGTACCAGAAACAGTAGCCTTAGCTACGTCGCTGCCAACTTTAAGAGCACCGTCAGATACAGCAAGTACATTGTCAAAAGTAATGGTAGCATCAGCTTCACCAGCGAGCTTCTCAACACAGATTACATCGCCTTCTGAAACCTTATACTGCTTACCACCGGTAGCAATGATTGCGTACATGGTTATTCCTCCTCTAACTAATCTCGCTGACTTTGGTGATTCTAACGAATACTTAAACCACATCAAGCGGCATACCTTGATACTATAACATTGAAAGAGAAATATGTCAACTTGTTTTCATAAAAAAAGGAGGAGCAAATATGCTCCCCCTTTACAATACTTTCTCTTAATCTTACAGATCACTCATAAGCTTATTCTTATAGCTTTCAAACTCTTCATTATTGATAATACCAGCCTGGTTTAACTTCATAAGCATCTGAATCTTACCCTGGAACTCATCAAGATTTGCAGTAGGTGCAAATACTTCCTTAATAAGTTCATTCTTCTTAGCATCATAATCTTCCTGAGAAATGATTCCGCTTGTCTTAGCAACGCTCATAAGTTTCATGCGAAGAATGTAATCACTCTCCTGGGAAATATCCTTAAGAATGCTAAGCTTGTGGTTAGAGAAGCTCATCTCATTAATCCAGCCAAGATTCTTCATCTTCATGAAACGATCAGCCTTCTCTTTGAAGGTTGCTTCATCAGAGGATGGCATAGCCATAATCTGGTTAATTAAAGTAGTCTGTTTCTCTTTGAACTCTGCATCTGTTACAGTACCAGCCTTAACCATAGCAGGCCATTTAGCTAGCTTCATTTCTAATCCTTCAATAGAATCAGAAACGGTAGGTGTTAACATATTCTTAAGATCGTTGATGTCGCTCTCGTATTCAGATTTAGGAATGAGCTCGCACTCAACAAGAATAGGTAACTTCTGTAATTTAGCGCAGAACAAATCATTGGAATCCATAGGATTATACTGAACAGACTCAATAACCTTGCTGGTCTTTGCATCGTATTCCATAGCAGGGATGAGCTCACTCATCTTGATAATAGGAAGACGGCTCATATTCTCCTTAAATACTGCAAGATCAGTAACCTTGGTATCAAAGCACTCATCAACGATGGCGTTCTTATTGTTTTCGAACTCTGCATCGCTAAGAAGTCCGCTTCTCTTCATTACGAAAATCTTCTGAATCTTCTCATAAAAACTTCCAAGACCCTTCTCATCACATAAGAGCTTTAACTTCTTCTCTTTGTATTCGTCATCGCCGCACATACCGGTTTCATGCATGATTTCAAGTTTCTTAAGCTTCTGCTCATAAGACTCATTGTTCTTAGGCTTAGCAGGTGCAGCAGGAGCGGGTGCAGGAGTAGGAGCTGCTGCAGGAGCGGGTGCCGGTGCAGGAGCGGGTGCTGCGGGAGCAGGTGCTGGTGCAGGAGTAGGAGCAGGTGCTGGTGCGGGAGCAGGTGCCGGTGCAGGAGCGGGTGCCGGTGCAGGAGCAGGTGCTGGTGCAGGAGCAACCTGAGGCTTTGCTTCAGGCTTAGGAGCAGGAACAGGTGCTGCATTAGCTGCTGCGGTAGATTTCTTACTATCACCAGCACCAGCACTTTCAGCAGCTTTCTTTAATTCATCAATTGCTCTATCAATTTCCTTAATTCCAGGAAGAATTGTCTGTGTATTCTTAAGTCCGTACAGAGTCTTTAACTTTGTAACAAGAACAAGCGCTTCTGCGCCCTGGAATTCACCCTTCTTTACATCTCTAATATCAGAAGCAGGATAATCATACTGAGAAATATATTCATTCTTACCTTCTTCATTACAAATATATCCCTTACCAGTAATCTTAATACCTTCTGGTTTGGTATCATCGATCTGTAAGAACAGCTTTTCCTGGTTCTTTGCAGAAAGAAAACTCTTTAATGAACTACCCCAGTTACATTGAAATACTTGTACAGCCATAATTTCATCCTCCATAAATCTCTAAACACACTTTCTGTGCATGTATTATTTTAACATAAAGCAAGATAAAATCAGCATGTTTTTTGTGCATTTCGTCGATATGTGTGCATGTGTCTCATATTTTTCAAATTTTCAGCACATGCTCCGTTAATCATTTCTCATTCCGTCAATATTGTTTTATAAATTGTTTCTTTATAGAACGCTAGATTTTCGGCTTGTTTTTCCCTCGTACATTCAATAATACCAAGCTTTGTAAGGTCTATAACACGCAATGGCGGCGAACATTTTTCACCAAGTTCCTGTAAATTTGCAAGCAACATATTGTTATAATCTTCGCTTTCCATATTGATAAAATCAATCAAAATCATTCCTGTTATATTTCTGGCCTGAATCTGATAGATGCATTCCTTCGCTGCTTCCATATTGATATCAAAAATTGCTTCTTCCCGTGGCTTATTTTTATCATAATGTGCAGAATTCACATCAATTGCTGTGAGCGCTTCGGCATGATCAATAACGATACTAACACCACTTGCATTTTCTACCTTTCGACTGAGTAATGAATGCAATTTGCCTCTTATTCCATATAATTCCATGAGAGAAATTCTAGGATCATTATATAGTAGTTCATCCGCGGTATATTTATCACATATTCCTAGTAATGAAGCCAGATAACTTGCAGCTTCTTTCGTATCTCCGTAAATCTTATCTTCCGCATTTATAGGATAATCCCTAATATATTTTTCGAATTCGGACTGTGCCGCATGCAGCTTTGTTCTGGGCGGTGTATGCGTTGCACGAGCGAACAGCTCTTCTTTTTGTTCTTTGGAAATCCCATGCATTTTACCTGACAGCATCGGTTTTTTCTCACCAAAAGGTTCTTTTTGAATTTGAACTAAAATTTCATCCTCACATTTAAGCCCACTGCCCACGCGGTTGAAAATATGCAATTTATGCATTTTATGGCAAGGTAAGTATCCCGTCTCTCCTGGAAGAAACTCCACAAAGGCTCCGCCGACACCATCCAAAATTTTCTGTACTTTACCGATATAAATATCCCCAACAGTATAAGGATATTGTTTTACAAAATAACGAACAATTCTCCCCTCTTCCATTACAAATACAAAAAAAGAAGAACCTGCTTCAAAACACAGAATTCTTCTTTCGTTACTTAGCATTTCCGATTGTAAATTTAGGTTATTTGTTCTTGGCTTAATCATATCCTAACGGTACCAGTTTTCCATTTTCACTGCGATAAGTTTCCAGACGAATAATATGGCGGATTTTAATTTCTTCTAGCTGATGATATCGAAGATAGGAACTAACAATATCTGCCGGTTTTATATTTAAGGAACTTCCAGAGCATACATACATATATAAATGCCCATTCTCTGCTAAAGCAAAGTTATATATACCTTCTTTAATATTTTTTAGAACAGGACCCTTTTTCCCTTCTTTTTCTACCATAATTTCCGGCTGTAATAAATAATTCTTTATTTTATCAGCCGTAAAGTTTGTCATATCATCCAATAATACATCATAGCTGGCGGCCATTACGCTTGCCATCGCATTATCTGCTTTAACTGGGACTAGCGAAACAGAAAGGATTTCTGTCCCCTCCTGCATAACGGCATTCAGATCTCGCATAATACCAGAACACACCTCTGATACAATGCCATCTTCTAGCGCAGTCTCATCGCCAAACAAAACTTTCCCTGAAGAAATCGTGTATGACAATAAATCAATATCAAAATAATCACCATGGGTTTCCATTCCAACACCAAGCGGATAGGCAAAGGACATAATCTGATGCGGATGATATCCTTCCGAGTAGCGAATATCAAGTTCTGCACGCATAACAGCCTTTTGCATATAACGCATCATATCCAGATGACCAATATAACACATAGGACCAATTCTATTAAATTTTAAACGAAATGTTCTAGGCACTATATTCTAGCCTCCACACATACACCACAACCAAAACTAGCTGCACCACATCCTGCACACTTCTGTCTGCAATTCGGCGTAACCATTTCCTGCTTAGCATTCATCCATTCTCTGTATAGATAAGCCTTTGAAACACCGGCATCAATGATATCCCAGGGGAAGATTTCTTCTTCATAACGTTCTCTGAAAATATAAAAATCCAAAGAACAATTATACTTTTCAAGCGCATCCATCCAAGCATCGTGATTATATTCTTCTGTCCATGCATCAAAGAAATTTCCATTTTGATATACTTCCAGAATAACAGGAGCAATTTTACGATCGCCCCTTGCTAAAATCCCTTCAATAATTGTGGTTCCAGCTTCATGCCAGTGATAGGATAAACTTTTTGCATTGAGCTGACTTAACATCGTCTGTTTTGTAAGCCTTGCTTTTTCAATAAAATGCTCCATGGTATCCATCGGTGCCCACTGAAAAGCGGTAAATGGCTTTGGTACAAAGAACGACGTACTTGCTGTAATTTCCGCTTTACCATGTCTCTCAGACTTAGGAACTGTATCATAATATAACTTTGCGATTTCATTACATAATTCAGGAATCGCCTTAATATCATCTTCTTTTTCACCAGGAAGACCAAGCATAAAGTACAGCTTAACCTTATTCCAACCACCTCGAAAAGCCATTTCTGCACCATTTAAAATATTCTCAATGGTAAGACCTTTGTTAATTACATTACGCATCCGCTGACTGCCTGCTTCGGGCGCAAACGTAACCGACACCTTTTTAACATCCTGCACCTTTTTCATGACATCAAGCGAAAAGGCATCTATTCTCAAAGATGGTAAAGAGATATTCATCTTTTTTGCATTGCATTCTTCAATCAAATAATCCAGTAATTCCGGCAAATGAGAATAATCGCTGGTAGAAAGACTGCTGAGAGAAATCTCATCATACCCCGTATTTTTCATCATTTCTTTTGCATACTGCTTTAACATCTCTGGATCTTTTTCACGAATTGGCTTATAAATCTGCCCAGCCTGGCAAAAACGGCATCCTCTAATACAGCCTCTCTGCACTTCCAGAACAATACGGTCCTGCGTCGCTCTCAAAAAAGGAACCACAGGCTTCGTGTTATAGTAAGCATGATCAAAATCTTTAACAATACATTTTTTTACGGTTTGGGGAACATCTTCAAAAACTGGTTTCTGGCTTTCAATCGTACCATCAATGCGGTATACAACCTCATATAAGGAAGGAACATAAATTCCCTCAATATGAGAAGCAAGTCTTAAAAATTCCTTTCGAGAAAGCCCTTTTTCCTTACAATCTTCATATAAATCAAATAAGGGTCTATAACATACTTCCCCTTCACCGATATAAAATAAATCAAAAAAATCAGCAATGGGTTCTGGATTATAGACACAAGGTCCCCCACCAATCACAATCGGATCATCTTCTGTTCTGTCTTTTGCATAATAAGGAATCCCTGATAAATCCAAAACCTGCAATACATTCGTGTAACACATTTCATATTGTAGTGTGAATCCAAGGAAATCAAAACTCTTTACAGGCTCCTGACTTTCTAATGCAAATAAAGGAATCTTTTCAATACGCATAATTGCATCCAAGTCCTTCCATGGACTATATACACGTTCGCACCACACATCCTCATAGGAATTCATCAGCCCATAAAGAATCGATATGCCCAAATGGCTCATTCCAATCTCATACAAATCTGGAAAACAAAAAGCAAAGCGAAGTTTTACCTTCGCCTTGTCTTTCATAACACTGTTTAACTCCCCTCCAATATATCTGGATGGTTTTTCAATTGTCATTAGAATATCATCAGATAATGCTAATTTACGTTCTTTATTATGCATATTTCAAATATCCGTAGTCATTTCTCATATACGAATTAGATAATCTCGTTAAAAAAGCAACTTCTACTACCTGTATGACACGCAACGCCAATTTGCTCAATTTTTGCGAGAAGCGTATCTTTATCGCAATCTGCGGTTAAACTCTTAACATTTTGCAGATGGCCACTGGTTTCCCCTTTTAACCACTGGCTTTTTCGACTTCTGGAATAATAATGCATCTGCCCAGTTCTCAGGGTATCATTATAGGCCTGCTCATTCATATAAGCCATCATAAGAACGTCCCCATTTTCTGCATCCTGCGCGATAACAGGAATGAGTCCATCTACATTTAATTTCAATTCGCTCCAAGAAATCTTAGCCTGCATATTTCCACCTACTTTAATGAACCTTTTGTACTAAGTACATCTGCACATCTGCTGTCCTTTGCAGTAGCCATATCAAGCGCTTTTGCAAAAGCCTTGAATGTTGCTTCAATAATATGGTGTGCATTCTCACCTGCCAGCTTCTTAATGTGAATATTCATTCCAGCAGTATAAGATATTGCATAGAAAAATTCCTTAACCAAATCATTTTCAAAATATCCGCAACGGTCTGTGTCGAATTCCATATCAAAATTCAAATAAGGTCTGCCGCAAAAATCAATTGCGCAAAGAACAAGCGCATCATCCATAGGTAAAATGAAATTTCCGTAACGTGCCATTCCCTTCTTATCGCCAGCAGCTTCTTTGATTGCGTTACCAAGAACAATGCCGACATCTTCAACCGTATGATGACCATCAACATTTAAATCGCCCTTACAATCCACTTTTAAATCAAAGAAACCATGCTTTGCAAATCCGGTAAGCATATGATCAAAAAAACCAATTCCAGTGTGAATGGAAGAATTGCCTTTTCCATCTAAATGTAGTTCAATTTTAATGTCCGTCTCTGCGGTTTTTCTAGCTACTTTTGCATCTCTCATAATCAATCTCCCTATTCAAATCTAACATGAACAGAATTAGCGTGCGCTGTTAAGCCCTCTTTATTTGCAAATAATTCAATATCTTCATGCACTTTACGAAGTGCCTCTTCCGAATAAGCAATGATGCTGGACTTCTTTACAAAGTCATCAACATTTAACGGGCTAAAAAATTTAGCTGTACCATTAGTGGGCAAAATATGGTTGGGTCCAGCATAATAATCCCCAAGTGGCTCTGAGGAATAATTGCCAAGAAAAATAGCGCCCGCATTCTTGATTTTAGGAAGAACTTCAAAGGGTGCCTTTGTAAGAACTTCTAAATGCTCCGAAGCGATCTCGTTCACCGCATCGATTGCCATTTCCATAGTATCCGCAACAAAAATATTCCCAAATCGTTCAATTGACTTTTCAATAATTTCTTTTCTCGATAAAACAGCCGTAAACGCGTCTACTTCTTTGGATACCTTTTCAGCCAACTCCTGAGAAGTCGTAACCAGAATTGCGGATGCCATCTCATCGTGCTCAGCCTGTGATAATAAATCCGCCGCAACAAATCTCGGGTTAGCCGTCTCATCTGCAAGAACCAAAATTTCAGAAGGACCTGCAACAGAATCAATGGATACGCGACCGTAGACTGCTTTTTTTGCAAGCGCAACAAAGATATTTCCAGGGCCACAAATCTTGTATACCTTAGGAATCGATTCTGTTCCATAAGCCATCGCTGCAATAGCCTGCGCACCGCCCACGCGATAAACTTCATCAACTCCAGCGATTTTAGCGGCCGCAAGCGTAGCAGGGCTAACTTTACCACCCTGTCCAGGAGGCGTTAACATTACAATTTTCTCAACTCCTGCAACCTTAGCTGGAACAATATTCATCAAAACAGAAGATGGATATGCCGCCTTACCACCTGGCACATATAAACCTACAATTTCAATCGGAGTAAATTTCTGTCCTAAAATAGAGCCATCTTCTTTGGTATCAATCCAGGAAATTCTTTTCTGTTTTTCATGAAAAGCACGAATATTTTCAGCACTATCCTTTAATACACGAATGAAATCAGGCTCTAAGCTGTTATAAGCCTCTTCCATTTCCTCTTCTGTTACCCGGATATTCTCTTTGTTTAATTCAAAATGATCAAATTCTCTGGAATAATCAAATAGTGCTTCGTCACCACGTGTTCTGACATTTTCAAGAATGTTCGCAACCTTCTCCTCTAATTCAGGAAAAGAACCCATCGCTCTTGCTGCCAATAATTCCTGAAATTCTTTTTTACTATCTGCTGTTAATTTAGAAATTTTCATGATATATCGCCTCTTATTCCTGCGTAAGTTCTCTAAGTTTTCCAATTAAATCACGAATTCTTTCATTTTCCATACGCATAGAAACCTGATTAACAATCATTCGCGCTGATAAAGGACAAATCTCTTCGAGAACCATTAATCCATTTTCTTTTAAGGTAGAACCTGTTTCTACAATATCTACAATAACATCCGATAAACCAACAATTGGCCCAAGTTCCACAGAACCATTCAACTTAATAATATCAATGGTCTGAAACTTTTGATTATAGAAATAATCTTTTGCAATCTTAGGATATTTACTTGCGACACGAATCATTTCATGATGCGATAATTTTTCTCTCGCAGACTCTGGGCCACAAACACACATACGGCATTTTCCAAATCCAAGATCTAAAACTTCAAAAGCACGTCTGCCTTCTTCCATAATAGTATCTTTACCAACAACACCGATATCAGCAACACCGTATTCTACGTATGTCGGCACATCGGGTCCCTTACTTAGGAAAAAGCGCATTTTTAATTCTTCGTTAACGAAGATCAGCTTTCTGGTTTCTTTATCTTCCATTTCCTTACAGGTGATTCCAACCTTGTTCAACAATTTCAAAGTCTTATCTGCAAGGCGTCCCTTAGTTAATGCAAATGTTAAATAACGTTCTTCGCTCATAAATACTCCAATACATTATTCATTTAGTAGAAAAATTGTTTCAGAAACCTGATGCGCAGCACCAAAAGCAACATATTCTTCTTTATCAATATCCTGTTCTTTTAAGGTACCAGAAACTATATTACCCTTACTGCGTAAATTCTTCATCTTTTGGAAAGCTTCTTCACGATGTTCTTTATCAAACACAATCGCAATTTCTTTACGCTCATAATATGGCATAAGGTTTTGCGCCTTTAAGGCACTCATAATGTCATCAATCAGGAATACACAGCCAACAGCGGGTGCGTTCTTCCCAAAATGCTTTAATAAGTTATCGTAGCGTCCACCTTTTACAATGGCGTCACCGGTTCCATAGGTGAAGGCCTTAAAGATAATGCCAGTATAATACTGATACTTTGATAACATGCCCAAATCAATGGAAATATAATCGCCAAAACCATAGCTATCAATAATGCGATAAATCGCTTCCACACGCTTTAATGCTTCATGGCTCTTACGATTATCGACCATCTCTTTCACCTTGGAAAGGTCAGAAACTGAGGTAATATCACCAAGCTGAAGGAATACATCGTGATACCGCTTGGGCAAATTCTGTCTATCTAAAATTTCCTGTGCGCCGAAGAAATTCTTTACAGAAATCGCTTCACGCAGTTCCGATACAACCTCAGGACGAAGACATGCTTCTTCACAAAGGCCCTTAAAATAATCCATTTCCCCAATCGAAATGGTAAATTTATCAAAACCACAGCTTTTAAGCGCATCAATAACCATGCAAATCATCTCTGCGTCGGCATATTCAGAAGGATCGCCAATTAACTCTGCCCCCATCTGTGTCGTTTCTTTTAACTTACCCTGCAATTCAGAAGTATTATTAAATGCACTTCCTTCATAGCAAAGCCTAATAGGAATAGAATCCTCCATAAAATACTTTGCCGCACATCTTGCAACGGAAGGTGTAAAATCAGGACGCAGTACCAAAGTGTTTCCTTCTTTATCAAAGAACTTGTAGAGTTCCCTGGAAGGTGTGGTTCCTACTTCATTTCCAAAAATATCAAAAAACTCAAAGGAAGGCGTCTGAATATCACGATAACCGTAGCAACGCATCTGCTCATGCACTTTTCCTTTGATAATCAGTTTACTTTGTAATTCTTTTCCGTATATATCACGTACACCCTCTGGTGTATGTACAAGTGATGACTTCATAAATGCACCTCTATTTTAGAATAACACTCTATATTTTATCATAATCATAGCATTTCTCAAATCAGATTATTTCGCAAATATCCTTTTTATAAGCTTTTCTCCCCACTTCTCAATGGTATTTTTTGAACACCACGCAAGAAGTAATGTAATTACACAAACAACGAGAAATGATAACCAAAATGCTGGAATAAATGCCATTTTCTGTTTTAATACATCCAGGAAGAAATATCCAAAATATTCTATTACCATAATATGGATCAAATAAATCCCCATGGAGATATCGCCTAGGAAGCGAAATACCTTTAAACTCAAAAATTGTGCAAATGGTTTTAGAAAATACACACTAAGTACTAGGCAAAATGCACCTAAACCATGCATCACGACATAGAAATTCGCAATATTCTCACGCAGTTTATTAAAATACTTATAAAAATTATCAGAAATATAATAGGTTGGATATCCGCCCAGAATTACGCTAAGTGCCAGTAAAATAACACCAAGAATAATCACTAGCGGCTTTGCACCTTTTTCGATGCGACCAGTAAGTCCCGTTCTTTCAGTTAAATATGCGATATCGACGCCAAGCATTGAAACAAAATAGAACGGATTCGAATGGAAGAAAAATGCAGTGGCAACTAAATAGATGATCCACATATGTTTACGGTCTTTTCCAGCCATCAAAGCAGTAATAATTGCAATAAAAGAACCAACAAACAAGTAAGTCATCATCCAAAGAGGTCCAATCATTTCCGTGTCGGGAAGTGTCCAAACACGAACAAAAATATGGGACAAAAGCTGAATGAACGTTAACTCAGTTGTTTTATGAACATAATTTATACCAGTCGCCGTTAATCCTTTAATCAAAAACCAGTTCAACAAGCAGAAAAAGCCAACCGGAATCAAAAGTCTAAAATAACGTTTGATTACAATGCCGGATAGCTTCTCGGTAATATTCTCTTCTTTTGCAGTAAGAAGAAATACCTGTCTGGCCAATAAGAATGCGCTCACTAGTAAAAATACGCATACATGATAGCTACCATTTAAGAAAAAACCGGCCGTATTGGTAGATAGAAAGATTTCTCTGGGAGTTGCTGTTTCTGGATTCATAAGTGGGCCAAACACTGCACCATTACGATTCGCAAGGAAAAAATGATGCAAAAAAACGCCCATACAGGCTATTCCTTTTAAACCATTAAGCCAGGATAGATAATTTCCATTTTGCTTTGATATATCCTTCATTCTTTCCACTCTCCAAAATATGCTGGTAACTTCGCCGTAATCGTTTGACCAGCAAGACTGCCCAATACTTTAAGATCTGGGAATATCACCTGATAAGCATGAAGCATCTGCACTCTTCTTCCCTGGTAACTTTTCCCGCCATATTTCTTATCGCCCGCAAGAGGGTGACCTATGGAAGCCAAATGAGCTCTAATCTGATGGCTCTTACCAGTGATTAGTTCGACTGCCAGCAAAGAATAGCCTTCTTTTTCACACAGAGATTTCACTCTGGTTTCAACAGGTGTATCCTGCTCATTTTTAGGTTCCTGCTCTATGCTAACAATATTCTTTTTCTTATCTTTGTGGTGATACCCGGTTAAGGTCCGCTCACCAATTCCAGTTCCTTCTGCAATAGCCCGATAAATCTTACGAAATCCATGAGAAGCAATCGCATCCGACAAGCATCTAGCGCCCTTATATGTTTTGCCACATAATACAATCCCTGATGTATTTCTATCTAGACGGTTACAAGCGGAAGGCTTATATAGAGATAAATTCAGTTTTTCGCCTTTCCCTTTCAAATACCACAATAAATAATCATTAACACTACCGCTGCCAGAGCCGTCGCTTTCTGTTAATAATCCACTGGGTTTTTGAATTATCAGAAAATCCTCATCCTCAAATAATACTTTCACTTCATGATATTCAGAAGGCGTTTCCTGCTTTGCTTTACCAAATTTATTAAATGAAACCCCTGCTGTTTTTAAACTTTCAAAAGTTTCATCCGAAAAAAACACCTGAATGCTATCCCCTGCAAGAACGATTTCATTCCCTGTTACTTTTTTCCGATTTAGCGTAATATTCTTTTTACGCATTTGTTTAAACAAAAGAGAAGGGGTTGCATTCCCAAAATATTTTTTTAAGAACTTATCAATTCTTTGACCTGCTTCTTTATCTGTTACACCAATTTCTTTCAAAGGGATATATTCTCCATCAGTCGTAATACTTTATAATCCATTTCCGTGATTTCCTGCTCGCTACGTCCCATATCTGTGATTCTTTCAACAAACTTGGCATCACTAAAATAGATTTTAATATTGCCTGTTTTTAACGCATTCTGTTTTAGCAAGTTTTCGAGATGCGCTTTAACATCTTTCTCTTCCTGCTTGGAATCTCCCATATAACAAACCAATGAGCCGCCTTTACAAGCAACAACATACATTGGAAAATTATGCTCATAGGCTGTCATATACATATCATAACGGAGAAAGCTACAATCCAAATCCTTTAAGTTTTTTTCAATCGTTTCATGTAATGCATTAGTACATTTATATTTTTGCGCTTTGATTAACATGATAAATTCGATGAGTGAACGACATGCTGGTAATAAGCCAAGTATTGCAACAATCGTCAACAAATTCTTCTTGGAACCTGAAATCGCAATTCCAATAACCATAACGCCTATCGCAGATACAAACATCAGTATCGTTAAAAATAAAACTCTAGTAAAACGACGCTTTAAATAACCGAAACTTCCTTTAATGATTCTTCCTTTTTCCATAAATTATCTACTTCTTCCTGACTCAGTTCACGATAACTGCCAACTGGCAAATCTTTTAATTCAAGCTGCCCCAGACGAACACGTTTTAAATAAGTAACCGTTCTTCCAACAGCAGCAAACATCCTTTTCACTTGATGATAACGTCCTTCTGTTAATATAACATTACAGGTTTCCGCACGATTTCCTGGAATTAATTTAGCCGGCTTACATACGGTATCATCCCCTATATCAATTCCCTTTTCAAAGGCTTCTATGAAATCTGTCTGCAAAGGACCATCTAATTCAACATAATATTCTTTCTCTATATGTTTATTCGGACTCATAAGAAAATGATTCAGTTTCCCATCATCCGTAAAAACAAGTAAGCCTTCCGTATCTTCGTCAAGTCGTCCGATACTATTTAGCTTCTGATAAATTGCCTCTCCAAAAAGGGAATACACAAGCTTCTTTCCCGGTTCATCCTTGGAACACACGTATCCAGCAGGCTTATGCATCATAACATAATACTGGTCCTTGATAGGAGGCAGTGCCTCTCCCTTATAAAATACGGTTCCATTCACAGATAGCCCGGGATCTTTAACAGTCTTACCATCGATGATAATCTGTCCTTTGGAAATCAGTTTTTTTACTTCGGATCTTGTTCCAATCCCTAAGGTCGCTAAATACTTATCTAATCGCATTTCACTTAAAAATACCGGCACGAAGTGCCGGTTTTCATTAGTTATTCATCGGTAAATCTACTAGAAGCTTGCCGGTATTTGGATCAATGCCACTCAGTGTTTCTTCATCAAAGATACTAGCAGGTTCTTCTTCAAGCTCAGCAACCTCTTCAACAGCATTAATTTCATCTAAATTTTGCTGAATGGTATCCGCAGTCGCCCCTAAATTCTCTAAGAACTTATTGGTCTGCTTCTGGGTGTTCTCCAAGCAATCCACAATGATACCCTGAATAGTACTTAACATATCGGTAAGATACTGCTGTGCCGATGCTTTATATGCATCACCCTGCAATACTGCTTCATCATATACAGCCTGTGCTCTCTCAGCAGCTGTATTCATAAGATCATTCGCTTCTGCCTGTGCACGAATCGTAATCTCATTCTCACTAATTAATTCATTACTCTTATTCTGCACATTCTGTAAAAGAGCATTTGCCTTTTCTTTTGCATCTTTTTCGATTGCTTCCTGGTTACTGATAACCTTACGATATCTCTCGATTTCATCGGGAAGTTTATCTCGAAGATCACGAATCAAATCTTCAATCACTTCTCTTTCGACAATAATCTTGCTACTGCTAAATGCAGCTCCTTTACAGTTATCTACATAATCCTGTAAAGCATCAATCGCTTTTTCAATCTTACTGGTTGTCTTTGCCATAATGGCATCTCCCTTCAGTATTAAAGTATCTTAATCCTTATTCGCATTAAACTTTTCATATACAAGCGGTTTAATCAGCGAAGGAACACAAGGTGTAATATCTCCACCAAAAGACGCAATCTCCTTAACAGAAGAGCTGGATAAATAAGCATATTCCAGAGAAGTTGTCAGGAATATCGTATCCAAAGATCCACCACTTAATAATTTGTTTGTCTGCGCAATCTGCAATTCATATTCAAAGTCAGTAATTGCTCGAAGACCGCGGATTGCGATATGCACATTCTTTTCCTTTGCATAATCAATCAAAAGCCCAGAAAAAGAATCCACCGACACATTGGGTAAATGCTTAGTTACGTCAACTAACATTTTAACACGTTCAGGAACAGAAAACAACGAACTTTTCGCCTTGTTATTGAGAACACATACGGTGAGTTTATCAAACATCTCACTGGCTCTTTCAATAATATCAAGATGACCTAAGGTTACCGGATCAAAAGATCCTGGATAAATGGCATGTTTCATGATTCATCACTCTTTCTTTTAAAGAAGACATGTTTATTAGACTTATATATTTTTTCTTTAATGATAGAAAATCCCAATGTTTCTACATAAGAGAAATCATACGCTGCTTCCTCTTCTGCAATAATCATCGTATCTTTCGTTATACATTTTGCATCGCGCATGGCCTGGAAAACCATTTGGTCAAAGCCTTTGCCATAGGGCGGATCCATAAATACAACATCTACGTCTTCATGAATACTATATGTTATAGCAGTCACACCATCCTGCTTCAATACAAGAGCACGATCTTCCAAACGCGTTTTTTTAAGATTTGCCTCGATTGCCGCTATCGCCTGCTTATTGTTATCAATAAAATATGCTTTACTGGCTCCTCTACTTAATGCCTCAATACCACAAGCACCACTGCCTGCAAATAAATCAACAAAGACAGCACCTGGTACATCATTCTGAATAACATTAAATAAAGTTTCTTTGATACGATCCGTCGTGGGTCTGGTTCCATCCCCCTCAGGACAAATCAGTGGTATACTTCTTGCACTTCCTGCTATAACGCGCATAAAATCTCCTATTTTACCTTAGTGCCCTTACCATTGCGGGCAGCCGTTTTTAATTTCGTAATATTCATAGATTTTCCATCATGTACAACAAGAACATCACTCTCTTCAAATTCCGAAATATAATGAACCGCAACAATCTCATCCTTGACGCCAAGCTTCATTCCAGTAACACCGACAGCTGTTTTCTTTTTGTCAGGAATTTCTGAAATATCCATCTTCAAGAAATAACCATCTTTCGTTTCTAAAACCATCTTGGACAAATCCGTTAATGCATTCACAGAAACTAACGAGTCACCTTCTTCTAGCTTCGTAGCTGCTACGCTCTTTCTTGTTACATCAAATTCTCCACCAGATACAATCTTACAGTTACTGAACTTGGTCACAAACATAATTCTAAACAAATTAAGACTACTCTGGCTGATAATTGAAATCATCTGCTCTTTTGTTGTATCAAAATCAGAAAGATTATCGATTGGAACACCTTTATCTCTGAACTTACCAAACGGCAAATCTTTGATTTTAATGGTATATAACATACCGATATCTGTAAATACGCAAATCTTTCCTGTATTCTTACAATTTACGATATATTTATTCTCAGAAATTGCAGCATCCTTATTTCTTTCGAAAGTAGGCAGATCAATACATCTAGCATATCCAAAACGATCCACTAGAACAACAACATCTGTCTCTTCCATCTTCTTTTCTTCAAAGACAGCTTCTGCCCCTTCCTCAATCTGCGTTCTTCTTTTACGACCATATTCCTTCTTCATGGCTTCTAATTCGTTTATCAGAACCTGGGCCATAGAATCTCTGCGGTCAAGAATATCTTCGTACCGGAAAATATTCGCGGTTGTTTCCGCATACTCCTTTTTCAGAGCCTCGATTTCTAATCCAATCAACCGATAAAGACGAAGTTCCAAAATCGCATCTGCCTGTCTTTCAGTAAATTTAAGCATTTGCGCCATAATCTTGGATTCAGAAGACTTAAACTGAATTCCTTCTACTTTACCTTCTACAAGACAAGCCTTAGCCATTGCCTTATCTTTGGAACCACGCAAAATCTCTACGATCAAATCAATTACATTACAAGCTTTGATTAAACCTTCCTGTACTTCTTTCTTTTCTCTTTCTTTATTCAGTAAAGTCGTATATTTTCTCGTCGCACAGGCAAATTGGAAATCAACATTGTGACGAATAACATCTCTAAGGCCCATTGTTTCGGGTCTGCCATTCGCTATCGCAAGCATATTAACGCCAAATGTATCTTCAAGCCTGGTCTTTTTATAGAGCATATTCTTGAAATTCTCTATATCAGTACCCTTCTTTACCTCGATAACAATGCGAATTCCTTCTTTACTGGACTGGTTACTAATATCAACAATATCTGTTGTTACATGATTTTCAGCAAGTGCCGCTACATCCTGCAAAAACTTACTAATACCAGCACCAATCATCGTATAAGGAATCTCTGTAATTACAACTAATAGTTTTCCACCTTTTTGTTCTTCTACTTCAACCTTACCGCGAATTTTTACTTTCCCAGAACCGGTATTATAAATTTCAGGAAGCTCTGACTCATTAATAATAATACCGCCAGTCGGAAAATCAGGTCCTTTTATGTGTTTAAATAATCTGGCATTACTAATTTCAGGATCCTTAATGTAAGCCTTTGTGGCATCAATAACTTCCGCAAGATTATGTGGCGGAATACTCGTAGCCATACCAACAGCAATACCCTCAGAACCATTCACCAAAATATTGGGAAACTTTGCAGGTAAAACCATTGGTTCTTTTTCGGTTTCATCAAAATTAGGCATGAAATCCACAACATTCTTATCTAAATCAGAAAGAATGCATTCCTGCGCTACTTTTTGAAGTCTTGCTTCGGTATATCGCATAGCCGCGGCTCCGTCGCCTTCGATATTACCAAAGTTACCATGGCCATCCACGAGTGGCTGCCCACATTTAAAATCCTGACTCATTACAACAAGAGCGCCATAAATAGAACTGTCACCATGTGGGTGATATTTACCCATGGTGTCACCTACAATACGCGCACTCTTACGATAGGGCTGGTTATATCTCGTTCCTAACTCCATCATGTCATATAGAATACGGCGCTGTACTGGCTTTAATCCATCTCGAACATCAGGAAGTGCTCGTGCTACAATTACACTCATAGCATAATCCAGATAGGACTTTTGCATCACATCGGAATATGCAGTTTTTATAATTCTATCTTCAGTCATCACATTCTCCCTTAAATATCAAGTACAGCATCTACTGCATTCTCATAAATAAATGCTTTTCTAGGGGGGACATCGCTTCCCATGAGTAATTCCGTTGTATCGGAGGCAATTAATGGATCTTCAATATTCACACGTTTAAGCATACGACGAGCAGGATCTAAGGTCGTTTCCCAAAGCTGCTCTGCATCCATCTCTCCAAGACCTTTGTATCGCTGTAAGGTAAATGGACCCTTGTGCGTTTTTCTATATTTTTCAAGCGCTGCATCATCATACAAATATTCTTCCTGTCCCTTTGACGGCATTGCTTTATATAACGGTGGCATCGCAATATAAACATGTCCCTCTGTAATGAGTTCCGGCATAAATCGATAGAACAAAGTAAGAAGAAGGGTACAAATATGCGCACCATCCACATCCGCATCCGCCATAATAATGATCTTGTCATAGCGCAATTTGGATATATCAAAATCATTGCCATATCCTTCTGAAAAACCACAGCCAAACGCATTAATCATGGTTTTAATTTCAGCATTTGCAAGCACCTTATCTATGGAAGCCTTTTCTACATTCAAAATCTTACCTCGAATCGGAAGAATTGCCTGGTATTCACGGTCTCTTGCTGTCTTCGCACTGCCCCCCGCGGAATCACCCTCTACGATAAAGATTTCACATTTTGAAGCATCCTTTGAACCACAATTCGCAAGCTTTCCGTTAGAATCGAAAGAATACTTACTCTTCGTAAGCATATTGGTTTTCGCCTTTTCTTCATTCTTACGAATCTTCGCAGCCTTTTCAGCACAGGCGATAATTCCCTTTAAGGTTTCTAAATTACGGTCAAAGAAACGGGTTAATTCATCACCAGAAATCTTGGATACTGCTTTGCTGGCATCCTGGTTATCCAGTTTTGTCTTCGTCTGACCTTCAAAACGAGGATCTGGATGTTTAATGGATACAACCGCCGTCATACCATTTCGAACATCTGCACCCGTAAAGTTAATATCTTTATCCTTTAAGATATTTAACTGACGAGCATAGTTATTGATAACTGTGGTAAACATAGTCTTAAAACCAGTAATATGGGTACCACCTTCGGAGTTATAAATATTATTACAGAAGCCGAGAACCATCTCTCTGAATTCATTCACATACTGGAAAGCAACCTCGACCATAATGCCATCAACTTCACCAGCAAAAGAAGAAACTTCGTGAACAGTATCTTTGTCTTTATTCAGTGCCTTTACAAAACCTTTGATACCTTCCGGCTCAGAAAAAATCACTTCTTCAGGAGAATCACCTCTTAAATCCTTAAATACAATGGTAAGCTTAGGATTTAAATAAGCGGTCTCATGAAGTCTGGACTTTACCTCTTCTGCTTTGAATCTCGTTTTTTCAAAAATTTCGGGATCTGGCGTAAAGTTAATACTGGTTCCAGTCTGTCTAGTATTCCCCTTTTCTTCCAAAAGTCCATCTTTTAAAGCAACGATGGGATTACCACGCTCATACTCATCTTCGTAAATATGACCATTACGTTTAATCTGTACCTTAAAATGCGTCGATAAAGCATTAACAACAGAGGAACCGACACCATGAAGACCACCGCTAATCTTATAAGCAGAATCATCCATCTTACCGCCGGCGTGTAATGTTGTGAAAACAATACGCTCCGCAGTAACGCCTTTCTTATGCATTTCAACCGGAACACCACGACCATTATCTGTAATGGTAGCGGATCCATCTTTTTCTAACACAACCGTTATATGATCACAAAACCCTGCCATATGTTCATCAACAGAGTTATCGACAATCTCATAAATCAAATGGTTCAGACCTTTTGTGCTCACAGAACCGATATACATACCGGGACGTTTACGAACTGCTTCCAGTCCTTCCAGAACCACAATATTGTCAGCGCCATAATCCTGTACTTTTTCAGCCATACTTAACATAATTCCTTACTTTTATTCCATAGCGTCAAATATACGAACGAATTTTCGACACTACATTATGATATTATACTAAATTTAGAGGATTTTGCAAGATAAGGTACAAGAAGTATGAAAAGGGGCTAAACGCCCCTTCCAGAATATTATGTAAACAATTATAGACAAATTCGATAAAATTCCTGCAAAGATAGTTCCGGATTACCAGCAATTGCCGGTAATAATTTGGAGTAAAAATCTTTTTCCTTTAAGATTTCTTCCGCACATTCCTTGGCTTCCATAAGAATATGAGCATCTCTATATAAATCTGCAATTCGGAAGTGAAATCCACCCGACTGGCGTATTCCAAAGAAATCACCCGGCCCTCTTTGTTTTAAATCTTCCTCGGCAACAACAAATCCATCATTCGTATTTTCTAAAACTCTCAATCTCTCAAGTGTCTTTTTCGAAGAATTTGCTGTAATAAACATGCAGTAAGACTGATACTGCCCTCTTCCAACACGTCCTCTAAGCTGATGTAGCTGCGCTAAGCCAAATCGATCCGCGTTCTCTATTAACATACAAGTAGCATTCGGTACATTAACGCCAACCTCAATAACCGTTGTAGATACCAAAACATCGAGTTCATGTGACTTATAAGAAACCATCAGCGCATCCTTTTCGGATGGCTTTAATTTTCCGTGCATGATTCCAATTCTTGCATTTGGCAAAAATTCTTTTAGTTTTTCCGCATAATCATATACATTTTCCAAATCATCCGTTTCAGAGGCTTCTACCATGGGACAAATTACATAACACTGCCTTCCTTCTGCAATTTGCTTTTCTATAAAACGATATGCTTTCGGTCTGTCGTTATCTGTCATAACGGCATTTTTAATCGGCAATCTTCCGGACGGAAGTTCTTTAATACTAGATACCGCTAAATCGCCATACAAAATAAGACCTAACGTTCTTGGAATTGGTGTTGCACTCATAACAAGTGTGTGCACACTTTTTCCTTTATTCATAAGCTTCTCTCTTTGCTTAACACCAAATCGATGTTGCTCATCCGTAACCACAAGACCAAGCTTATGAAACAAAACATTATCTTCTAATAGTGCATGAGTACCTACAATAATATCAACTTTACCGTCGGCAATCTCTTCTTTAACGTATCGTTTTTCGGATACTTTCATACTCCCCGATAACAAACGAACCGAAAATACACCCTGCATCTTTTCGCTAAGATTCATTAAATCCTGATAATGCTGCATAGCCAGTACTTCGGTGGGCGCCATAATCGCAGCCTGATAGCCATTTTCAACAGCATGAACCATCGATAGAATGGCTACTGCTGTTTTTCCACAACCAACATCTCCCTGCACCAAACGATTCATGAGATGTCCGCTCAACGTGTCTTCTTTAATTCTTGCAAAAGCCTCTGTTTGCCCCTTTGTGAGCGTAAAAGGCAAAATGGTTTCCAAACGTTTTGACAATTCATCAATTTTAAAGACAGCATCGGTAATGATTTCCTGTGACTCGTCGCCAGCTTTCAGCATTTCCATCTTTATAAGAAATAGCAAAAACTCATCAAAAGCCAGGCGACATTGCGCTTCTTTTAGCGATTCTTCACTGTGCGGTTTATGAATCTCCATAATGGCATCAGAAAGTTCCATTAGATTATACTTTTCTATTAGCTTTATCGGTAAATATTCTTCTATCTTTTCAGAAGCCTTTATACACTGGTCTCTTACCATTAGCATCTTTTGATTGGTTAAACCTGACGGAAGTGAATAGACAGGTGTAATGGTATCCTTCATGGATAAGTATGATTCTTCTGTTAATATTTTAGGCTGTCCTAGTGTTAATACACCTTTTACCTGACATAGCTTTCCATACAAAATCACATCTCTTCCAAGAGAAAAATGTTTCATAAGATAGGGCATTCCAAAATAGGTTACTTTTAGTGTCCCTGTTCCATCGCCTATTTGGAATGAAAAGAAACGCGTTTTTCCACGGGAAATCACATATGGTTTTTGGCAAACCGTTCCCTTTACAATCGCTAGTGTATTAAGACTTGTTTCTGCAATTTTTGATAAAGTTGGCACAGAAATATAGTCTCTGGGGTAATTATGCAAAAAATCATCAACCACAAAAAGACCTGCCTTATTAAGCAGGTCTTTCATTTTTTCACCAATTCCTTTTATACTCTCTAACGAATCCGTTAAATTCATTATTCAGCACTTACAATGTAATAATATACTGGCTGACCACCATTTTGGAACTCAAGGTCTGCTTCACCAATCATTTCCCCAATGGTTCCCTCCATTGCCATAGCTGCTTCTTCCGTAATATCCTGCCCATAGTATACGCTAACAAGAGCTGTATCCTCATCTGTAATCTTGGAAACGAGATCCTTCATGACTTCTGTGAGGTCCTTTCCGCAGGACAAAATACCATCATCCCCAACTGCCATATAATCATCTTTATGAATCTCAATACCATCAATTACCGTATCTCTTACCGCATAAGTTACAGATGCTGTCTTCACAATACCAGCCGCCTCATTCATAGCACTTTCATTTTCTTCGGGAGAAACAGAAGGTACAAAGCTTACGAGCGTAGAAATTCCCTGTGGCATTGTCTTTGTCGGTAAAACAATCACCTTCTTATCAGTGGTTAATTCAGCAGCCTGATTTGCCGCCATAATGATGTTTTTATTATTCGGCAAGATAAAGATGGTATCCGCTGCAATACCAGAGATTGCATTCAGAAAATCTTCTGTGGACGGATTCATAGTCTGTCCACCAGAAATCACAACATTTACACCAAGATCTTCAAAAAGCTTCGTCATTCCCTCACCAGCAGCAACACTAATAAATCCATAAGGCTGCTTTTCTACCGGTTTCTGCACAGGCGCACTTTCCTTCTTAACAGGCTTTTCAAACAAAACATTTTCAATGTTAATATCTGTTACTGCACCCATTTTCACGCACTTTTGCAGAGCAATACCGGGGTCATTGGAAGACACAGAAACAGAAACATTGTCAGAAGCAATAGAAATCACAACGCTATCGCCAATAGCACCTAACGCGTCCGTGAGTTCTTTTTCACTCTTCTTATCAAACTCTTTCTTTGGCCATAAAACCATTGATACCTGATAAGCCTTACCAGCATTCTTCTTTACAACTGCTTCCTTCTTCTCGTTTGTTTCGCCATTCTCATCAAGTGAAAACGGGATAGGAAAGCCTAAATATGCCTGGTAGGCTCCTTTGATCACTTCCATAAGTCCCTGTCCGCCAGAGTCCACAACACCGGCTTCTTTAAGAACTGGAAGTAATTCAGGCGTATGTGCAAGCATCTTTTCGCCAGCATCAATTACGTTCTGCGCAAAAGATGACAAATCATCTTTATAAGAATCAGCAATCTCCCCAGCTTTTTCACTCATAGCACGAGCCACGGATAGGATTGTTCCCTCCTTAGGCTTCATAACTGCTTTATAAGCACTCTCTACCGCTTTTTCTGCACCAATTGCAAGCGTTACTACATCGAGGGTTTCATATTCCTTAATGACCTTCGTAAATCCACGAAGAAGCTGCGATAAAATAACGCCACTATTCCCTCTTGCTCCCTTTAAAGAACCAGAACTCATGGCTTTACATAGATCAACCATAGAAGGATTATCACCTAATGCGTACACTTCTTTGGCTGCACTCATAACAGTAAGCGTCATATTGGTTCCTGTATCACCATCAGGGACAGGAAATACATTTAATTCATTGATATATTCTTTTTGTGCTTCTAATGCTTTTGCACCAGATAAAAACATAAGTGCCAACTGCTTGGCGTCAATGACATTCGTAGCCATTATATAATTCCTCCTAACTAATCAATGACGCGAACGCCTTCAACATAAACATTAACCTTTCCGACATCAAGACCCGTAAAGGTTTCCAATTTATATTTAACATCACTGCGAAGATTTTCGGTAACTGCTAAAATACTTACACCATAGGCAACAATAATATGAAAATCCAGAACTAGTTTATTGCCTCTGGCATAAACCTTGATTCCTTTACCAAGCTTGTCCTTTTTTAATAGACTTACAAGACCTTCTTTCATATTAATATTTGCCATACCAACGATACCAAAGCACTCTGTAGCAACACTGCCTGCATATTGTGCAATGACTTCGCGGTCAATTTCAATATTTCCTAAATGCGTATCAACAGAACTCTTCATGATTGTTCCTCCTTGCCAAATATATTTCTATTATATATGAAATAGCATTCTTTTTCAAAAAAATGGAACAAAAAAAGAACCCATAGCAGGGTTCTTTTAACATCTAAATTAAACGCGCTCTACCTTACCACTCTTTAAACAGGTAGTACATACTGCAAGCTTCTTCGGGGTACCATTCACGATACATCTTACATTATGAACATTGGAATTCCAAATTCTGTTAGATCTTCTATGAGAATGGCTCACATTGTTACCGAAATGAGCTCCTTTACCGCATACTGCACACTTTGCCATGATTTCGCCTCCTTACTTCTCATACTAGTTTAGCATAGATACTCTATGTAAACCCACACAACGAAGAATATTTTAACAAACTTTTTAAAACAATGCAAGAAAAATTTATAATTTGTAATCTTCAGCCAAATTTACATTGCATAACCGAGTTTTCGGCGAAGTTCTTCATATTCTTCTTTAATTTTTAATAATATTTCCTGATCACCGCAAAGATTATCTGGATGAAAAATCTTCATCAGTTCCTTGTATCTTTTTTTCAAGGCAACTTCATTATTTACCCCTCTAAAAAATAGACCAGTCGCATAATTCTCTTTACGAAGATTTCCTTGCATACGCAAAATAGTTTGTCTGTCTTTTTCATTGCGCAGCTTTTCTTCCTGAATGTACTGTTTATCTTTATCCAGCATTTCATATGCATGCTGAATCATCTTTTCATGCTGTTCATACAGTTTTTGTTCATCACGCAGTCTTTTTCTTTCAAACTGCACTTCTTCCTTTAAGGAAGACATCTCTACGGTGAGCTGATTCTTCTCATTCTGTAACCTCTTACGATCTTCCAGAATGCTCTTTCGTTCTCTTTTAAGTTCATTTAGTTCTTTTTCCAGTTCTGCTTTTTCAGCTTGGATTCGAACATTTTCTAAAAAAAGATGATGTTTTATTGCCTCTGCTTCATCCATAGAGGTTGCCTGCGCAATCTTTTCTGCATAATTTTCCATGCAAAACCTCTAACTATTACGTTTCGTCAGGGAATGCCGCAGCTGCAGCCTCCTCATCATCTACCATGGGCTCTTTTTTCGCCTTAATCTTATCAATTACTTCTGGAATCATATCTAGTACCTTGCTTAAGGTATCGCCTGGTTTTACAGAAACCATTTTTGTATGACCATTCTGAATTACAAGTACTGCACTAGGTGACATTTTAGCAGAAAGACCGCCAGCGCCCGAATCCTTCTTATCCCCTCTCACACTACCTGCGCCAACACCAACAGATACATCTACAAGAGGTACAATGATAGCATCTCCAACAGTAGTAGCCTCTCCTATAACTGTTTTAGAAGAAACAAGGCCGTCCACATTTTTCATTAAGGAATCCAAAACATTTTTAATATTATTCTCCGCCATCCTTTAATCCTCTCTTTTCATCTTCTTGATAAAAATTCTAAGTCGTTTATTCAATACAATCTTCAAACCCTGTATCACTAAGTAACCAAGGGTAATATGTCCTTTCACCTTTAAGTCAAAGTACATATACTTTTCCCCAAAACCTATATCCACGTTTAACCGTCTTGGCAGATAGGGTAAAGCATAACCATAATACCTACACATTCCTGCCGAAGAAGCCGGATCATCTGAGGAATATAAAACCTTACCTTTTACACACCTTGGCTTAATATGCTTAAAAATACATTTTAGCTCTTTCTTGATAAATTCAAAAACGTATTTGCTGCCCTTCGTCTGCAATAACTTATAATAATAGCGAATTGTCTCTACAAATCCATTCACTTTATCAAGAATAAGCTGTCGTACTTCTTCAAATTTTCTGGGGATAGCCCCAATAAATTGTTCTATTTTATTTACAAAATCAGCAAAAGATTTTTTCTTCTTTTTCGTTTTTTTATCTTCTGCACAATCTTCTGGTTCTTCTTCGCGCTCTGAGTTTACAAATGGTTCTGAAATCTCTGCTTTTTCTTCCTGTAAGACAGGCGTCTCAGCCAATACCATAGATTGTTCTTCTTCCGTTAATTCCAGTTCTTCAACGGATTCCTCAAAATCTGCGCTTTCTTCTTTTTTCTTATGACGCCATTTAGGAGATTTAGATTCTTTTGCTGCCGCTTTCGCATCCTTACGCTTTTTATTATACAAAGGAATTCCAAGGACACGAATAATGAGATTTACACCGTCATTATATATAATTTCTCCATGAATGAAGTGAAAAAACCAAGATACCGCAGCTTTTCCGTGTACTGGTACTTTTTCCACTTCCTCTTTCGGTTTCATCCGATCCCCCGCAACAGAATACTGAACAGGAACAAGCAGAATAAGTAGAACTAGACAAAGGACAAAACCAACAATACAGGCAAGTACAATTCCAATAATTTTTAATATACTCAAAAACGTAACCAGCATATTAATATGCCTCAGCACCCTCAAAAATTGGTTCTTCAATTTCTATAACAGGATCCGATTCGCCCATAATCATCTTCACAGCATCTTTTGCCAAAACCAGCAACATATCATTATAGGAGGACCAAATTTCAAGGATTTCCTGTCTAGAATTACGATAATATTTATTCTTTAAATTTGTGAAGCTAATTCCTTCCAGCTTCCCGGTATTTTCGTTCCTAACAATAGCATAGCCCTTTGGTTTACCATAGCCATAACGCAGTTGACGAATAATACTCGCAGAGTCCGAAAACGCTTCATCAATATATAAATCTTTTGCAAACCGCATAATTAATTATTCCAAAGTCTTGCATGATACAATAACTGATATTCTTCATAAGCCTTTTGCAGAATCTGCTTTTCATTAGGAAACTTAAGAAGATGATACGCTTCATGGAATTTGTAATAACCAGAATCCATAAAATACTCTTCGCGCTGGGGCTTGCTATAATAGCTATCTCCACGCATCAAATACCAATGCACTTCCTTATTCACAACATCTTCCGGAACCGTAAATACATAATCACTTTTACCAATGTATTTAACAATATGAGCAACCGCACCGCTCTCTTCCTTTACCTCTCGTAGTGCAGTTTGAGGATATTCTTCCCCGGGTTCAACTGTTCCTTTGGGAAGAACCCACCCCTCATATCGGTTTCTGAAATTTTTATAAAGAAGCAGGATTTTGCCACGAAAAATCACTACTCCACCGCAACTAACGGCATGCGCCATACAAATTCTCCCATGGGCACCAAAAGTGCTACAAAAAATGACAAGTATTATTTAAATTATACATCATTTTTATAGGTTCTCAAAATACTTTTGCAGCACGGTTTTGGCAACTGGCACAGCATAATCACCACCACTTCCAGCCCCTTCAAGGATAACGGTTATCGCGATTTCTGGTGCTTCAGCAGGAGCAAAACCAGTAAACCATGCATGCGAATCTCTTCCTTTGTTGTATTCAGCACTACCCGTTTTACCAGCCGCAGTAAAGCTTAGTCCGCTAAGCCGCATAGCAGTACCATATTCGACAACTTTTGACATAAAATAGCGTAAGGTTTCCGCTTCTTCCTTCTCCATAATTTTGCCGACTTCATGAGATCCATATTTCTTTATGACTGTACCGTTACAGGTTTCAATATAATCCACAGCATAAGGCGTCATCATCACGCCATCATTCGCAATTGCCGCTGTAATCATATTCAAATGAAGGGGTGTTATCTGCGTATCTCCCTGTCCGATTACAGTCTGCATTAAATCCTTTACCGAAATATCTTCCGTAACATATAATCGACTCCTGTTATATTGCAAGGATGTAGGTAATTTCTCGTTAAAATAGAGCTCCTTTAATGTTTTCGCAAATTGCTTTGGATCCAAGGTTACGCCCATATTGGAGAAGGATGAATTACAACTGCGGGCGAAAGAAGCTTCTAAATTCAGCTGTCCATGATGCTGCCCGTGATAACAGCTAATCGTATTATCCTCTTTTGTAAAGGAACCATTACAGGTAAAAGCATAATTATCTATCGCATCAGGATTTTCTCTTAAATATTCCAAGGTTGTAATAATTTTAAACGTTGAACCTGGAGGATAAAGTCCCTGGGTTACACGATTTACAAGAACAGAATTTTTTTCGTCTTCAAGATAGGACTGCCAGTTCTCTACAATCTGATTCGGATCAAAATCAGGCTTGGAAACCATACATAAAATCCGTCCCGTTTTTACTTCCGTGACGATTACTGCACCTTGATAAGAACCCATCGCATCGTATGCGGCTTTCTGTAGCCTGTAATCTATTGTTGAAAAAACATTATTTCCTGCTAATTTCTCACCGTTTACTGCGCTTTCTACCTTATATGTCAAACTAGCACTACTGGTTGCCAAATAAGTATTATAATCTTTCTCAATACCCATTCTGCCATTTTCTGAATAACCTACTACATGAGAAAAAAGCTTACCATAAGGATAGGATCTCTTATATCCATCTGCAGTCTTGTCCATAGTTGCAATCAACTGGCCATCGCTGCTGTAAATATTTCCACGATTAATTTTTTCTTCTAAAAGTTTTTGTCTTCGAAGGTTATATGCATTATTCATTGCCATATCGCGGTCCTTGATAACAAACCTCGACACATTAAAAATCATAGCTGAAAAAAGTACAAAGTATAAAACAGCTGTGACCATAATAAACTGGCGTTTTGCAACAACTCTTCGTCGACTCATCTTCGTTGTTGGCATCATTACAGGATTCTGTTTTACAAGAATTTTCTTTCCCGTTTCAGGATTGAGTTCTTCAACATATAACGGTTCGTCCAAAATTTTTTCTTTCCCGTTTTCGTCAATATACGTAATAGGTTCTGACTCTATTAAATCCGCGTCATCATCATAGCTTTGTAATTCTTCTTCCCCTTCTGGCCGCAAAGAAACACCAGCCATAATTCCAAACAGAATCACCGTTGCCATCATGGATGTTCCGCCGACACTGATAAGGGGTAATGTAACACCAGTCAAAGGAATAAGCCTTGTTCCACCACCAATCGTCAAGAATACCTGCGTTCCAAAGGATGCCGTAAGGCCCATACCAACCAATCGATAAAAAGATTCGGAACGTCTGCCAGCAATCTTTAAGAACAGTAATACACAGGATAAATATGCCAGAATCAGTAAAATTCCAAACACCGTTCCCAGTTCCTCTGCAATGGCTGAAAAGACAAAATCTTCCTCAACAAAAGGAATCGTTGTAGGTATGCCATCACATAAACCTGAACCAAACCAGCCACCTGTTGCAATCGCAAATAAAGACTGCGTTAACTGATATCCCTTATTATCGATATCCGCAAAAGGATCTAACCATGTTTCAACACGAACTTGTACGTGCGCAAACAATTTATATGCTGCAAAGGAAGCCGCAATTCCAACAATTGTTCCAAATATCAAATATCGATACTTCCCACTTCCAGCAAATACCATAACGAGATAGGTAATACAAAAGATTAATGCAGAACCTAAATCCTTTGATAAAACCAGAATTCCAACAAAAACGGCTGCAACCAGTCCCGAAAGTAAAACCTTAAGCCCATTACATGCCTTATACAAAAATGCAGCTGCAAAGAATACAAAGAGAATTTTAACAATTTCAGATGGCTGGAATGTGAAGCCAAAAATCCGAATAGATAACTTCGCTCCGTAAGTATTACGACCTAACACTAGCACCACGGCCAGTAAAATAATTCCCGATGCTGCATAGATCCATGTTAGCTTTTTAAGTTTTTCTAGTTTTTTAATCAGGAACGGAATAACAAGAAAAAGAACAAGTGCAACGGCTGTTATTTTAAATTGTCGAAGTGCAACCTGGAAGGATAGTCTTGATTGAATAATAAAGCCAATTACAAGAAATAAGGAAATATGATTCAGCAGCATTTTGCTGATTTGTCTATATATAATGGCCGCAAAACGACTAATTAAAAACAGGACCGCTATTTCAATGCCCATAAATATCAGAACAGCCGAATCTAAAATATGAAAATAGATATTCAACATGCCAGCTACATCAATTAATATGATATAAACATATTGCCTTATATAGCGAGCAACCTTATAATCCCCTTTATGTACAAATAAACCGACATAAGACTCTATTACATATAAAAGCAACGCAGCAATCATCACATATTTTGAAATTTCTGCAACAAAATAATTCATCTATAAAACTCCTCGCTTTACATGTCCGGTAGTATGTGCAAAATTCTTCATTCCACCATCAAAAAAAGCATTCAAAACTTCACGAATTTCTTTTTCCGTTTCGATTGAAAAATCAAGTCTGAAACTTCCAAACAATTTCTCTTTATGATCCTTATTCAAGTAGTCCTTTAAATACAGAGGAACACAATTATAAAGTGTGTTATAGCAAAGCGCATGATGCATCAAACTTGTAAATTCTCTTCCGCTTTCATCTTTAATGATCGTTTTCTCCTGCATAACATCACAGCCAGCTAATGTCTTTTGGAGACAATTTGCACTTTGCATAACAGGAAGGTATCCATACACTAACAGTTCCATGTTTCCTAATGGTAATTTTCTGAATTCCTTTTCATGAAGTTCATATGGAACCGATAGCAGATATCCCTTTTGTAATAACAATGCGCAGGAAGAAATATTCATTGCATATAAACCATTTCCACAAATAATATCATTTTTTGAAACATTATCACAAAGAAATGCTAATCCATCAATGCTTTCCGCATAATAACCTGTAAAAGAATAGCGGGCAGTCGCTTCCTGAAATTCCTTCCTGATCTTTGTATAATTACATTCTCTCATGATTTCTGGTAATCTGAGAAAACAGTTTCTGCCCGTTTCAAAAGCAAGTTTCATATCATCTAACGAGATATCAAACAAAGGAAGTATAATATCAAAATCATACGCAAGCTTACAAAGTTCCTTAAGTTGCCTGCAATTTGTAACGCCAATTCGAACACGTTCCTCTCGATTTACAACAAAGGAGGTCTTTGTTTCGCCAGCAGCCTGAACACTTGGCTCATATGGCATATTCTGTATTAGAATTTGTTCAAAAAGTCCTTCCAGAACCTTCCTTCGAAGTTCCTTAATTACAGAAACCGGAATAAATGCATTCGATGAAGCATGTACTGTTAATTCTTTGCATATAAATGGAGTGTCACCAAACTTTTCAAAATGCTTTTTAATGTTTGCTTCCACATCGCTCTCTTTGTTGGCTACTTCTATTGCGGACTGCATTTCATAGGAATACGAATACTGACCACAAATAACATCACAACGAAGAGGTTTCGAAACACATCCGAAGACAATCGCAGAAACAGGCATCTTCTTAGGCATATTCACATATTTCTCTCTGTACTTGCTTACAAGCATCTCATCAACCTTATTGTAAGCAGGTGTTTTAAGAGAAATCATTTCTTTTCCATTATATAAATCAAAATAACCAGTCTGTTTTTCCGAACGCTGATAGAGCCCCGCAAGAATATTCAAATCCTTTTGGGAAACATGCAACTCACCATCCTTCAAATAAGCATCAATGTATTTACGATATATTTCAGTAACACCAGCTGAATAGGAAGCATCTTTCATTCTCCCCTCAATTTTAAAGGAATCAATCCTGGCATCTAACAAACCAGGAAGAGCAGGCAGTCCGTGCATATCCTTCATACTAAGTGGATAGCATCCATTTTGGCCATCTGAAAAATACATTTTTCTACATGGTCCAGCACAACGTCCACGATTCCCGCTTCGTCCCCCTGCTAACGAACTAAACAGACATTTTCCAGAATAGGAATAACACATTGCACCGTGGATAAATGCTTCAATTTCCATTCCTGTCTGTTTTAATTTTTCCAATTCACGAAGAGACAATTCTCTACCAGGAACAACACGCTGTACATTTTGCTCTTTTAAAAATTGAATTCCGGCTGTACTTAAAATCGTCATCTGTGTACTAGCATGTAATGGCAAATTAGGATATACCTCGTGCAGGCATTTTAATAGCCCAAGATCCTGTACAATAACACCATCAAGTCCCGCTTCATAATATGGACGAATAGAACGAACAGCATCTGATAGTTCTTCCGGTTTCATCAGAATATTAGACGCAAGGTATATTTTTTTCTTCCATAAATGGGCATAATGAATCACATCAATCAGTTCTTCATCTGTAAAATTTTTCGCATACGCTCTTGCGGAATATGCCGCTCCAAGATAAACCGCATCTGCCCCAGCAGAAAAAGCACCGTATGCAGCCATCGGCTCCCCGGCAGGTGCTAACAATTCAGGTATGTAATTCGACTTTTCTTCCATTAACATAATAAAATTATGATACCCTTCACTATACTTGGCAATATTTAAAAAGGACATGTTCCCATGTCCTTTGGAATTTAGATGTTCTTCTTTGCTTCTTTTAATTCTGTTTCAAGAACCGCAATTCTTTTTGCCTGTTCATGAAGCTGTTCCTGTGTCTTTTTTAATGATTCCTTATGTGACTCAATCAGCATGTCTTTATTAATAACATCATGCTTCATATTATACAGTTCTTCCTGCTTAACCTTAATTTCAGCTTCCAAAGCTTCATTTTGGGCCTTTGCTTTAAAGAAATCGTCTGCAATATTAATCTCTATCAATCTCTGCTGAATATCCTTAGGAGAATGACGGAAACCATCTACTTTATTATATTCACCAATCTTACCATTGATATATGTAGCAATCTTCTGAATATACTCTTCGCTCTCATAACCACGAATTGTAAGCACTTTGCCATCAATAATTACTTGAACTGCTGTCTTGTCATTCATCTCTCATCACCATAAAATAAGCTTTTTAGCAAAAATATTATATAACACCTGCACTCTTTTGGTCAAATCACTTATATCGAAAATCCATAGTGCTCATATGCCAATTTTGTTGCTGTGCGTCCACGAGGCGTACGGTCCAAAAATCCATTTTTTATTAAATAAGGTTCATAAACTTCCTCTATGGTTCCGGAATCTTCTCCTACCGATGAAGCTAATGTATCTAATCCAACCGGACCACCATCATATTTTTCGATAATGGTCAAAATAATCTTTCGATCAAGCTGATCTAGTCCAGCAGGATCTACATCAAGAAGATTAAGCGCATATTCTGCAACTTCTTTTGTAATTACCCCTTCAAACTTTACCGCTGCAAAATCACGTACACGTTTTAACATTCTATTTGCAAGTCGCGGTGTACCACGACTGCGTCTGGCTAGTTCATAAGCCCCTTCTTCTTCAATGTCAACTTTTAATTTTTTAGCAGACGCAAGAATAATCTTTTTTAATTCTTCAGGACTATAAAACTCCAAATGCTCCGTCATGCCGAAACGATCCCTGAGAGGCTCAGAAAGCATACCCGCACGCGTTGTGGCACCGACAAGGGTAAATTTAGGTAATGGCATACGAATACTCTTTGCCATTTCTCCCTTGCCAATTAACACATCTAAAACAAAATCTTCCATAGCAGGATAGAGGACTTCTTCCACCTGTCTGTTTAACCGATGAATTTCATCAATAAACAGAACATCTCCCTCCTGTAGGCCGTTTAATACAGCAGCTAAATCCCCTGGCTTTTCAATGGCCGGTCCACTCGTAACTTTCATATGAACGCCCATTTCATTGGCTATAATACCAGATAACGTTGTCTTACCAAGACCGGGAGGGCCATAAAACAGAATATGATCTAGCGCTTCCCCTCTTCCCTTCGCTGCCTCAATATACACCTTGAGATTATCTTTTAATTTCTCTTGTCCAACATAATCCTTTAAAAATTGAGGGCGTAGTGTATATTCAATTTTTACATCTTCCTCCGTAAATGAGGTTTCAATTTTTCTAGCCATTTTATTCCCTTATTTAAAAATAACGAAGCGCTGCTGACAATAAGGCTTCAACACCTGTAACACCATCTTTTCTTGCAGAAGCAACAGCCTGCTTACTCTCTGTCATGCCATATCCCAGTGCTACGAGAGCGGCAATTGCATCCTTCACATCTTCTGCATCCGTTACAGACTCTGTTTCCACAGAAACCGGCTCGTAATCAATAACGCCTTCATCGGATAGTTTTTTCTTTAAGTCAGAAATCGCATGCTCTGCACTTTTAATGCCTACACCAGGCGCTTTTGCTAATTTTTTAGCATCTCCTGTTATGATAGCATACTTGATTTCCTGTGGGCTAAACGTTGATAAAATAGATAAACCACCCTTTGGACCAATACCACTTACTGTAATGAGCATTCGGAACAATCTTAGTTCTTCCTTCGAAGCAAAACCAAGCAAAGAAATCGCATCTTCTCTCACAGATGTATACGTATAGACCTTTAATATTTCACCTTTATCAGGCAGATTTTCGAGTAAAGATGTAGTGCAAAGTACATTATATCCGATATTATTGACTTCTATTACAATCTGATTATCACAAACGTCCGTGACAATCCCTTTTAAATACGCATACATAACTTACTCCTAAATCAAATACTCTGATTTCTTATATAATACAAATTATATAATCTATGAAATTGCTTCATCAATAAATTCCCTAAGAAACCAGTAAAAATCCCCGCGATGGTTCCGGCTAAAAATAACCATGGAAAATAGTAATATAACGCATCACTTCTAAGCACAAAATATGCCACTAACCACTGCGCTGTATTATGAAAAATACCACCTGCCGCGCTGCAAATCCATATTCGGAAATGAAGGACCTTCTTGAAAAACAGCATGATTCCAAAGCTTAGAATAAATCCTGAGACCGAATATAATAACATCGCAAAATTTGCAAACAATAGAGCGATTATAATACAACGTAAAAGTCCAATAACAAAAGCCTTTATAGGTCGCTTTTCCGTATACAAAAGCAAGATTGTAATGATACTGGGTAATCCAACTTTAATCCCTGGAATAGGTAGACTCGGAAACAGGATAGCCTCAATATACCCTAAGACAATCGCTATGGTTAATAATGAAGCTGTAAGCACGAGGGATTTCGTTGAACGCAAAGACTGATTCTTATCTTTCAATATTCTACCTTATGGTTATCACCATTTTATGAGGCAAACAGACAATCGTTTGTCCCTGATATGTAATGGAGCTATGTTGCACACAATCCTGACCGGGACAATTTGCTTCTGTCACCAGCACTTTTCCAGCGCTAATTTCTACCAAATTATATCCTGCACCTGTTTCAACGCGAAGTTCCGTATCTGTGTATAAACTTCCTTTGTAGAATTCATCTCCATCTACGGTAATTACAACAATCTCATCATCCATAACATGAAGAGCACTTTTATTTTGAATTCCACGATTTATAAACATAGCGGCGCCTAAAAGCAGCACCGCTATTAAAAACACAATTTCCGATTTCTTCATTATTCTGTCGTGTTTGTACTCAGCAAATGCAGTTCTTGATCAATCGATGCGACATTATTATGCATATCATCAAGTACTTTACCTTCTTCCTCAAAAATCTCTTCAAGGTCAAAGATTTTTTCCATAATTAATCCAATAGAATTGGCGGAGAGTTCAAAACCATTGCGGGACATATTTGTGTTAGACAAAACATTTTTTAATGTTTCTTCGTTATTTAACAGGCATTCTCTACCTGCTTCTAACTTCTCCTCACAAATATTAGCCTGTTCCTTCGCTAATTTAATAGAATTCTTAACACGAATGGAAAGTAGCGCTGCTTCATCATTTCTAGCTGATATTTCGTTGGTTAACATCTTCATATCGTCAAGCGCTGATGCTGTTGACACACCAAAGGCACCACTTCTGGCAAGTTCCAAAGAAGTATTGGTAGCATAGAGTGTAAGTTTATTCATCATATCCTGCATATAGGATAAATCATTATACAGATTCTCCACGAGCTCTATACTCTCAGAGATCATATTTCCCATCGTTTCTTCTGCTTCCTTTGCAAGACGAAGATCCTCAACAGAATCCTGGCTATTTTTTAAGCCTTCCATTACAGAATTATCAAGGCCTTTTACAACACCAAGCATATTTTTTCTATTATTAAACAGCTTATCCTGAACTGGTCTGATATCATCTCGAAGTTCCATACAACGTGTCTGGAATTTATTCAACTGCTTTTCATTTTCTACTAGCGAAGTAAATGCTTCCATCATATTTTGAGAATGATGCGCAAAATACTCTTGATTCTTCTCCGATTCAGTTGATATTGCGGTTAAACTTTCCTTTGTCTCTTTTAATTCATGAGACATTTTTTCCAAACGGGTCATCTCTTTCTTCAAACTGTCTGCAAGACCGCTAAAATCATCGGAATCACCATATACTTTAATTTTATTTTCTAACAATCCATAAGCAAGCTGGTCTAATGGATTGATCATCTTCTTAATTCTTTTTGCAACAAGTAGTGATACCCCAAGATACGTAAGAAGAAAAATACCAAACAAAATTCCAACTCTGGAATAATAGGATTCCAGGTCATCTTTAAATTGGGATAATAAAAATATAATGCAAAATATAAATATCACCAGAAAAACAATACCAAAACAAAGCCCCACCAAATTCACAATGGAATTGGAGAAGGACGCTTTTCTGGGAACTTTTTTATTTTCAGATGCTTCGTTTTTATTAGTCATAATTTCAAAAAAGAAGGCCGGCAAAACACCGGCCTTCAACTTAGGCAAATATTAGTTGTTGATTAACTTATCAGCTTCATTGTTCCAGCTGTAAAGCTTTCTGATTTCTTCACCAACCTTCTCTGAAGGATGCTCAGCAGCAAGCTTTCTCATAGCCTTGAAGTGTGCCTGGCCACCAGCTGCACTCATATCTAATAAGAAGTCCTTTGCAAAAGTACCATCCTGGATATCCTTAAGTACCTTCTTCATAGCCTTCTTGCTTTCTTCAGTAATAATCTTAGGACCGGTAATATAATCACCATATTCAGCGGTATTGGAGATAGAATATCTCATTCCTGCAAAACCAGACTGATAGATTAAGTCTACGATGAGCTTCATCTCGTGAATACACTCAAAGTAAGCATTTCTCTCATCATAACCAGCTTCAACAAGTGTTTCAAAACCAGCCTGCATAAGAGCGCAAACACCACCACAAAGTACAGCCTGCTCGCCAAAAAGGTCAGTTTCGGTCTCGGTTCTGAAAGTAGTTTCAAGAACACCAGCTCTAGCACCACCAATTGCAAGTGCATAAGCAAGAGCCTTATCTAAAGCCTTACCAGAAGCATCCTGATGTACAGCTACTAAGCAAGGAACACCCTTTCCAGCCTGATACTCAGAACGAACGGTATGTCCAGGTCCCTTAGGAGCAATCATAGTAACATCAACATCCTTGGGAGGAACAATCTGACCAAAGTGAATGTTAAAGCCATGTGCAAACATAAGCATCTTACCAGCGGTAAGATTAGGCTCAATATCTTTCTTGTACATAGAAGCCTGTAATTCATCGTTGATAAGAATCATGATTACATCAGCCTTCTTTGCAGCTTCTGCAGCGGTATATACTTCAAAGCCCTGCTCCTCAGCTCTCTTCCAGCTCTTAGAACCTTCATAGAGACCAATGATAACATTGCAACCAGACTCTTTTGCATTAAGAGCATGTGCATGTCCCTGAGAACCATAACCGATTACAGCGATGGTCTTTCCTTCAAGAGCGGAAAGGTTGCAGTCTTCCTGATAATAAATCTTTGCCATTTTTTTATCCTCCTTAGATTTTGAAAGCATCTCTTTTTCCCTTTGGCGTCGGGGAACCTGCTTTCTGGATTATTAATATATACTGAAAAGGTATTTCCTTTAGAGTTTCATTAATCTAAAAATACAACATCTTTTGTACCACGAGTCAATCCAGTAATACCAGTTCTTGCAAGTTCAAGAATATCATATCCCTCTAATAGTTTGAGGAATGCTTCAATTTTGTCCTGTTTACCAGTCAGTTCAATAATGACAGAATCTGTGCTAACATCAATGATATTCGCTCTAAATACATTTGCCGTAGCAATAACACTCTCTCGTTTTTCTGCGGGAACAGAAAGCTTAATTAAGCAAAGTTCACGATATACAGATTCAGAAGGTTCAAGCACCTTGATGGTACGAACATCCACAAGTTTCATAACCTGTTTCTCAATCTGTTCAAGAATCTCATCATCACCACTACTTACAATCGTAATACGAGTAAAACGAGGGTCTGCTGTCACACCAGCTGTGATGGATTCAATATTATATCCTCTTCTGGAAAAAAGTCCCGAAATACGGGAAAGAACACCTGCCGTATTATCAACTAATAACTGAAATACTTTAATCTTCTTTTCCATGACAAACTACCTTAAATCTTCCTTTACTGTCCGTAAAACAATGATTTTACGGCTTAAATATTATACTATAATGCCCTATTTTATTCAACACTTTCACTGCATTTCGGAAGTGCCAGGGTTCCCGTACGAGCCACTTCAACCACGCTAATTCCACTAAGCATATTAATTAAAAGTTTAATCTTATCCGGTTCATCGCAAATCTGAAGCATCATCGTGGATTGTCCCATATCTACAATCTGCGCGTGCATTACCTCGCAAATTTCCATCAGCTCACGACGATTGTTTTTATTATACTTAACCTTTATGAGCATAAGCTCCCTGGTGATAGCCTGTGAAGGCTCAAAGGTTTTTATTTTAATAACATCTAACTTTTTATTAAGCTGCTTTTCAATCTGTTCCAGCGTTGTTTTTTCACCCGAGGAAACAATCGTCATGCAGGATACGTCACTTGCATCTGTCTCTCCAACAGCAAGAGAGTCTATATTAAAACATCTTCGATAAAACAATCCAGCAATTTTACAAAGGACACCACTCTTATTCTCAACTAAAACAGAAAAAATACGATTCATCTGTCCCCTCCTTAAACAATATCCATTGGATCAATCAAAATTTCTAACAGGCATGAATCATCACCAGCTAAAAATGAATCAATTACAGTATCTGCATTATCCATATTAGAAAGTCTAAGGAAACGTAAATCATACGCAGAAGAAAGCTTTTCTAAATCAGGGCTACCAGATAAATCAACAACACTATAACGATCTCCCAAAGAGAAATGCTGATACTGCCTTACCATACCAAGGTAATTATTCTTCATAACCACAATCTTAACCGGTATATCATGCTGGCGCATGGTTGCAAGTTCCATCATACTCATCTGGAATGAACCATCTCCGCAAACAGCTACAACCTTTCGGTCTGGTGCAGCAATCTTAGCACCCATTGCTGCCGGAATAGAATAGCCCATGGTACCCATACCACCACTGGTTAGGAAACGACCTTCCTTTGCAATATAGTATTTGCAGGACCAAATCTGATTCTGTCCTACGTCAGCTACATAAACACCATCTGCCGGCATCTTCTCAGAAAGCATCGTGACAAACTTGGCAGGATCCACATAATCAGGATTGGGATTACGCTTTGGCGCCATCTTTTCCTTATATTCCTGCATCGTCTTAACCCAGCTATCATAATAGCCGTCAACTTCATACTCCAAAATATCGTTAAATACATTCTTTGCATCGCCAACGATGGGAATGGTAACGCCTGCATTCTTACCAATCTCAGCAGGATCTACATCAATATGAATAACAACTGTATCTTTGGTTATAACTTCGGGCTGATTCACAGCGCGGTCTGCAACACGAGCACCTACGAGTATAATCAAATCACACTCTTTCATGGCAGCATTTGCGCATTGTGCACCATTATTACCAACCATTCCAAAATATAGAGGGTGTGCTGTCGGAATTGCTGAAATACCCATCATCGTGGATACTACTGGAATCTGATACTCTTCAACAAAGTGAATCAGTTCTTTGCAGGCATCTGAACTAATAACTCCTCCGCCGACTAAAATAAGTGGCTTTTTCGCATTTTCAAGTGCTTTAACAGCCTTCTTAATCTGTAAGGCATTGGGCTTAATCGTCGGTTTATAAGTACGAAGATTTACTTCACTGGGATATGTGAAGTTCTTCATCTCTTTGTTCTGGATATCAAAAGGAATATCAATTAATACAGGACCTTTACGACCAGTATTTGCAATATAGAACGCTTCTTTAATGATACGAGGAATATCTTTTACATCACGTACCAGATAACTGTATTTTACAAAAGACTCAACGGCACCTGTAATATCAGCTTCCTGAAATACATCCGATCCAAGTAACTCAGAATTAACCTGACCGGTAATACAAACGAGAGGAATACTGTCAGCAAATGCGGTAGCAACACCTGTAATTAAGTTGGTTGCACCAGGACCAGAGGTAACAGCACAAACACCAGGCTTTCCTGTAACTCTTGCCATACCAGAAGCCGCGTGCGCCGCATTCTGTTCGGTTCTGATAAGAATGGTTTTAATATCTTCATTAAGAATTGCATCATAAAACGGACAAATGGCAACACCAGGATATCCAAATACATGGGTTACCCCTTCCATTGCAAGACATTTAACAATTGCTTCAGCGCCCTTCATGTTTATACCTCTCTCATTGCATAATTAATAAAATTATACAATATTTATGTTGTGGTTACCACTAAATTCTTGAATAGTTCCCGCCTTTGGTCTAGAATACCTATTATGAAAACAAAAATATTATGTAAATGGATTTTAATATCTCTTCTGGGGCTTTTCCTAGTTGGATGTGGAAACAAAAAAGCAGATGAATATATATCCACCATGACCGAATATGTATCCCAGATTGAATCCATTGGAAACAAAATTGACACCCTGACAGTAAGCGAGAATAATGCACCAGGCATATTCATCAGTTATATCGATGAAATGAATCAAATTATGATTCAGATGAGTTCGCTTAATGCACCTAAAGGGTATGAAACCCTAAATAATTTAGCAAGTAGTGCTTCCAGCTCTATGACAGCTGCATCAGGTTTCTACGCGCAGGCATACAGTGAGGGAACATATGATACATTACAAGGGCAGCAGGCGCGCATCAAATATGAAGCTGCTATGTCTTATATACAAATTATGGGAAGCGTCCTTTCTGGATCCACCCCTTCTGGAAACGAAATCCAAGTAGTTTATGATGAATGATTTCACTAAAAGGCCGTGTGAAAAAATGAAAGTTTTCTCACACGGCTTTTTCTTTTGGGTGTTTTTTAATCAGATTTCATTAAAAAAGGGGATAGCTCCCCCTTACCCCCATAAACGTGTTTATCTATCGATTTATGCGGCTATGTTT
>JAZLGW010000030.1:0-4672 GCA_045616465.1 Lachnospiraceae bacterium
CATATGGTGCTGAAGCGTACAATAACAGTATGTGCCATTCTCTAACAACTCAATATGAGAAGTAGGGCACTCACTGTATTCGATGATCCCCCGGTTTCTGATGCGTTGACGCAGCTCTGCGATGTCGTCAGCTGCAAGCGCAACGGCATGCATAAACACCAGATAGAAGGAACACTTTTTATCTTTACAGTACTGCACCAGTTCTGTAACGTCCACATTGTTTGTTATACCAACGTAAGGATGTTGCAGCGAAGAGAAATATTCAAAGTGCTTGCGGCGAGGATAATTCTCCAAATCAATTTCAACGAAACTCATATGATGCCTCCCCTGTAAATTTTGATTAATCTTTCAAACAACCAATCGGGACAACATATACTCCATCGTGTCGGCAATAGGCATAGTCACCCGTACCGGTAAGGACCATCCCGCACCCCGGCTTGTTCATTTTGTCGGTATCGATCTTCGTTTCCATGGATTTCAGGCTTGCAGCGCCTTCCTCAATCAACTTATCTCCGCCCAGTTTAATTTCAATCAAACCGTATTTTCCGTTTCTCAAATGAACAACCGCATCGCATTCCTGTCCATCCTTATCGCGGTAATGGTATACTTCGCCATTTAATGCATCTGCAAACACGCGTAAATCTCGAACGCACAAAGTCTCAAATAGGAAACCAAAAGTTTTCAGGTCATTTATCAAATCCTTTGGCCCAATCCCCAATGCTGCTGCCGCAATTGACGGGTCGATATAATACCTGGTGTCAGAAGACCGAATCGCCGTCTTAGAGCGCAGATTCGGATTCCATGCCGGCATATCCTCCACTACAAAAATTTTTCTTAGCGCATTCAGATAAGAAGCAACTGTCTCCTCGTTGATGGTCGTCTCATCATTGGCCATGATATCTTGCGCCAATACCGTATTCGGCACCTGCCCTCCCTGATTTCTGGCATAGGACCTCATCAGTCTGCGAACACGTTCAGGATTCTTTTGTACATTATCTGCTCTGTTAATATCTGAACGAACGACAGCATCGTAGTAATCCTTGGCCTGTTCCAGTGCAATTTCATCACGCATATTCACGGCCTGAGGCCATCCGCCGCGGCACACAAGAAAAGCTAGTCGCTCAATATCGAGATTTGAATCTGCATCCAACTCCGTTTCACCATCAAAAAGAGTTTTCAAACTAACCTCTCCGTTGGAGTCTCCTGACTCATACAGGCTCATAGGTCTCATGGTTAACCATGTGAAGCGTCCTGTTCCGGAATGAGTAATCTCTTTGCTGTCCGCAGGTACAGCAGATCCGGTAAGAACGAATTGTCCAAGTTCTCCTCGGTGATCAACCTCAAAACGAATAGCATCCCACAGTTTTGGAGCAAGCTGCCATTCGTCAATCAGTCTCGGTGTATCACCTTTCAGCAGTCGTTTCGGATTTAACTCAGACATGGTAATGTTCTGTTCTTTTTTCTCCGGATCATCCATATAAAGTACACTAGCAGCAAGTTGCTCAGCAGTCGTAGTCTTACCACACCATTTAGGCCCCTCAATCAAAACCGCTCCTTTGCCTTCTAATTTCCGCTTCAAAACATCATCTGCAATTCTTTTCCTGTAATCCTTCACCCGACCACCTCATCTCTATTTTATTCCTATGTTATATGCTAAATCATTCAGTTTATCAATATTTTTCCGATTGTTGGCGAAATATTTTTCCGATGAATGGCAGATTATTTTTCCGATTCTTGACGGACCATTTACTTAGCAAATGGTCAATAAATTACAATTTTGTTAACATACTAATGTTACTCTTGTTTTCAAATCTTTTTTCTGATTAATTACTGCAATTTGATAATCGTCCTCATAAATTATATCTCCAGGAATTTCTTCACATTCAGTCATTAACAACTTTAGTCCATATTTGGATGCCATATTTCTATAGAACTCCATGTCCTGATATATTCTATTTCCATCATCTGTATCCTTGAACCAAGTGACTGCATTTTGAGGATTTCCATTTTCATAAAAAGGTGGAACTGGTAATTCCTTCTCAAAATACTCTCTATTTCTCCAATATTCTTTTTCCTCGTCTTCCGACAAAATTTTCGCCTCAACCAACTTATAAATTGCTGTAAAAATACCCCTAGGCTGTTGTGTCAAATGTAAGCGCTTAACAACCGGGTGCCTTTAACAGAAAAGAAAACAATGAAATACTTTGGAAAAAGTCTAAGGAGGTCCAAATGGACAGTATTGCAGTTGTTAAGAATAATGTTAAGTATGCATCTTGGATCAGTATGGTTAATGCTTGTCAGAACAGCGGAATGCCAACAAGGGCATGGTGCCGTGCAAATGGAATAGGTGTTAAGACATACTACTATCGCCTTCGCAGAGTAAGAGAAATGTTTCTTGAACAGAACAACAATGTTGTTACTCATGAAATAACGAAATTACCGGTAGTTCCGGCACCGAATCACGGTGCAGATAAAGTGACACTTCGACGCGGTGACATAACCATAGATGTACCGCAAGGCATAGACGAGAATACAATTACAACAATACTGCGGGCGGTAAAAACAGCATGGTAGGAGATATCAGTATCGCAGAGAATATCTACATTGTTTGTGGTAAGACTGATATGCGCAAATCGATAGACGGTCTGGCAGCTATGGTACAGAGTCAGTATAAGTTGGACCCGTTTACCAAAAGTATATTTCTGTTCTGCGGTGGTAAATCAGACAGGATAAAGATACTGTTCTGGGAAGGCGACGGCTTCGTCCTTCTGTACAAAAGATTGGAGTCAGGTCGCTTTCGCTGGCCGCGTAAAGCGGACGAAGTAAAGCCGCTTACATGGACACAATTCAACTGGCTTATGCAAGGTTTGGACATTGAACAACCGACCGCGATAAAGAGCGTAGAACCAGGCAAAGTATATTAAAGAAAATGTCATATAAGAATCCTTCAAAACCCTTGAAAACATTAGGCTTATCAAGGATTTATTGGTATAATGTAAGCATAAGATTTGAAGGAGAAATTGAGCTTGACCACACCTGCAAAAGAACAAGAATATCTTACCAGGATCCATACTCAGGAAGTGGTTATAGAACAGCTCAAAAAGGAACTTGAACTCCATTCCAAGCAGAATGAACTTCTTCAGCAGCAGGTAAATGCTCTTACCGAGATCCTTATACAGATGCGGAAAGATAAGTTTGGAAGCAAGAGCGAGAAAACCAAGGTGTTGGATAACCAGCTCAACTTCTTTAACGAACCTGAGTTAAGCGCAGATTCTAACGAGACAGAGCCGATAGTAAAAATTGGCAAGAAGGGCGTTTCTGTTAGAGCGCGTAAGGCACGTGAAGAAGCACTTAAAGATCTCCCTATAGAAATACAGGAATACAATCTGCCTGAGGATGAGATGTTCTGTCCTCATTGTGAGCACAGGCTTAAGAAGATCGGTGCTCAGTTTGTAAGAGACGTGATCAAGTATATCCCGGCACAGATAGCTGTTGAGAGACTTATGCAAAACTCATATGAATGTCCTTGTTGCAAAGGGACGGAACATCCGTTTATAAGAAAGGCGACAGTTCCGTTATCCTTTATGCCGCATTCTCTGGCATCTGCCGGTTCTGTAGCAGAAGTAGTTACACAGAAGTATGTAAACAGTGTTCCGCTTTACCGACAGGAAGAGATATGGAAGAACCTCGGCATTGAACTCAGCAGAGCTACAATGGCTAATTGGGTGATCTACGGCGCAGAGAACTATCTTATGCCTATAGTAGACGTGCTTAAAGAAAAGCTAATAGCAAGAGATGTCCTGCATGTAGATGAGACAACCACACAAGTGCTTAAGGAATACGGAAAGAAACCTGAGACAAAATCTTATATGTGGGTATACCGATCAGGAAACGACGGAAGAAAGCCAATCGTTATATACGATTACAAACCATCCAGAGATGGAGAGATACCCGCAGAGTTCCTTAAAAACTTCAAAGGATATATGCATACCGATGGCTATGCGGGATACAACAAAGTAAAGGATGTAACCCGATGCGGTTGTTGGGCTCACCTTAGAAGAAAGTTCGTGGAAGCAGATACCGCAAGCAAGGGCGAAGACGGATATGCCAAGAAAGGGATCGCCTATTGTGACAAGTTATTCTACATAGAAGAACAACTGAAGGAACTAACCAAAGACGAACGGTACAGAATACGACTGGAACAAGAAAAGCCGGTGATCGATGAATTCTGGAAATGGATATACGAAACGGCACCTATAGTACTTCCCAAGACTAAGCTTGGGAAGGCAATAGCATATGCCATAAATCAGAAGCCGTACATGGAGAACTATCTAAAGGACGGTAGATGTGCACTTTCTAATAACGCAGCCGAGAATGCTATCAGACCATTTACTGTCGGACGTAAGAACTGGCTGTTCAGCGATACGCCCAAAGGCGCCAAGGCGAGTGCTGTAATCTACAGTATTATCGAGACGGCAAAAGCCAATGGCATAAATGTGCGTGACTATCTGGAATATCTGTTTACCGTTATGCCTACACAGGACTGGCGAAAGAATCCTGAGATACTTGAATCTCTGACTCCGTGTTCTCCGGATATCCGCAAGAAATTCAAAAATTGATTATCTCATGACACGATTGTTAGCGGTAGGCACCGTATTATTGAGCGCTTACG
>JAZLGW010000031.1:0-4456 GCA_045616465.1 Lachnospiraceae bacterium
CCGGTACCGTGGTGCAAACACGATATCATCAAAGGGGATGCTCATTTTTTATCCTCCTTGAAATATCGTGGACATTATATTCGATAATTTATGGACAGGCAACTCCGCCGACTATTGGGCAAAAGACGGCGGCATTAACAGCTTATTTCATAATAATAATTCCATACCATACCTATAGATGAAAACACTCTCTTACTTATTACCCCTCTATTTTATATCCGCTCCCCCAAACCAGTTTCAAATACTTAGGATTCTTTGAATCTGTTTCTATTTTCTCCCTGATATGACGAACATGAACTGCCACCACATTATCAGAATTTATAGGTGGCATTTTCCATATCTTTTCAAAGATTTCTGCACTAGATCGAACTTTTCCCGGCTTTTCAAGTAAATATCTTAATATACTGTACTCCGTTGGTGTTAATCTTGCATTTCTTCCTTCCACAGTAACTGCATGATTCAATTCATTTAGCTGCAGTTCTCCAACTGATAATATATTAGAAGGTACTTTCTCATTCTCCGCATACTGACGATACCTTCTTAATTGTGCTTTTATCTTGGCAAGAATCACTAAAGGATTATCCTCAGCAATAATATAATCATCCGCACCTGCATCTAAAGCTATGATTTTATCTAATTCCTCACCGCGCTCAGATACTGCAATTACAGGTATTTTACTGTTTTGGCGAACCTCCATTATTAAAGCAATTTCTTCGCTATGATTCTTTATACCAGGTTTGACATCTAAAAGAACAACCGAATAATCCTCCATAGATAACATTTCTTTCAGATTATCTATGTCTTCTGCTACCATTATGCTCATCCGTGATGAAACCAGGTGATGTCTTAACTTTTCCGCAATTCCAGTCTGGTTATTGTATACTAAAATCTTCTCCATACACACCACCCAATATCATTTCTTACATAAACCTTTTAATGCTCCGAATTCACATTTAATTCTATACATTTATCTAAATGATTCATATTCTGGACAATATAAACTGCAGTTTTACAGATAGAATCAAGTTCTCCGACTTTCCCTTTTTCCGGCACATCTCCATATATAGTAAAGCTATACCCGGCATGCTGCCACATAATATAAAACTGCTTACCATCGATAGTTTTCAACACCTTAATATTTATATGCTCTCCGTCACGGGTTTTTCCTTCCCAGGTTGTTTCGCTATTATCATCCAACGTTACCTTAAATTCATAAGGTTCTTCCTGCCGAATCACAAATAAAGTACACTCAGTTTCTGCAAAACCATCATAATAATTTATCTGAACCGCATTCTCCCCCACGATTTGGCTTTCTACATTCTGAATCCATCTCTCATTCTCCGGCAGGAAAATTTCAAACCCCAAAAGATTCGTAATATCATCCGCTACAATCTGTTCTGCACCTGGCACCGAATCTTCTTCACGAATCTCTTCTCCTGTAATTGGATGTAACCGGTTAGGAAACACTTCTTCTATAGAAATAATATCTCCCTGTGCCGGCAGGGTTTCCAAGAAACTGTCATGACAAACAATACGAACTCTCGTTCCTACCTTTTCTTCCCAAAAGGCCATCTCTTTCGGAAGTTCAAACATGACTTTGTCATAAGGTATTATAGGATTATCACTTGGATATTTTTCAACTAAAATAATTGGTACTACGGATTCTATCGTATTATCAACAATCGTACCCTCAAACACAATCTGTGGTCCTATTAATCCCTGAATCTGATTACAAGTTTCCTCAAGTACAGCTGCTTTTAAATCCTGTTTTCCATCATAATACTGTTTTTTGTAATTCAAAGTATATCGGCCATAATAAATTAATTCTCTATACTCAATCGGCCATGCATTTATGTAATCACTTGTACTAGAACTTGTATCTCCGCTGCATATTTGATCCACTAATTTTCCAATAACTACATCCGGATTCATCCCCGACTGACGAACAATCTGATCATAACAATCCATCGTCTGCTGTTTCACAGTTGTTTGTGTATCCATTGCCTGTTCTGCAATATCATCAGGGAACTTCTCTCTGATTGAGGCTACATAATCTGCCCCATCTCCAGGCTCCCAATACTCAGTTAATACATATTTTCCATCAACCACTTCAAAGCCAAGAACCACCGGCATATGAGAACTTGAACCAGCTTCGATTCCGTTCTCTGATACATTTGCTTCCATATACATGGCCACACCATACAGCCACATTTCTTCTATGGTTCCATCTGTAGTAAATCGTCCGAGTTCTATAAAGCTGGCTGCTTTATACTCATTGGGAGCTGCTGCAGGAGCATACTCTGTACCATGTTTTATAATTGCCTGCTTAACTGCTACTCCTAAATCATTTGTCTCGTTATCGTAACTCACTATCTCCTGGATATCTGCATGTTCATTACTTGCAATATCATTCTCCATTTTCTGAGGCTGCACTACTTCAGTATTTATCTCTCCATTTGGATCAAGAGGTTCCTCCTCTTTCTTTGGATTCGTCAAAAAGCATACTGCTATGACAACGCAGGATACCAACGCAATCACAATCACCCAAAAAGCTGGCTTCTTAAAATTAAGCACATGCTTAATTCTTTCTTTTACAGAAACCTCCCCAAATGCCAAAGGACACATGAGTACAAATCTGCGCTCCTGACTACACTCCAAAAGTGTCTGCGCATAGGATACTGCATTAGCTTTTTTCATGTCTCGGATTACCTTTTCATCACAGGCAATCTCTATATCCTTGCAAAGCATTGCATAAGCAACCCATACCAAAGGATTGAACCAATGAATGGTAAGTAACAAAAATCCAAATGGTTTCCAAAAATGGTCAAGTCTTTTTAAATGGGCCTTTTCATGTGCAATCACATGAGCAAACTGCTCTTCAGACAAACCAGAGGGAACATATATATAGGGTTTCATAATTCCTAAGATGAATGGCGTCTCAATATAATCACAAATCTTCACCTTTCCTTCGAAAGAAATGGATCCCTGTACTTTCTTATACAGCAACAGATAACTAATCACTGCATAACTAATTAAAATCAATACACCAAGCAGCCATACCTTGGAAGCAATAAAAACCACCACTTGCATTGGGTTTACGGTTTCCACAGGGTTTGGTGCAAAATGTTCAGTCAGAATAGGATTAATGGCTTGATTCACTGCCTGAATACCGGTAGTGAACTTCGGCTCCTCCATAACCATAATCTCTTGCGGGACCGGCTCTGCAGACGGCATCAAACTAAATACACTCTCTAAAGAAAACGGACATACCAAACGGAATGCCACCATTCCCCAAAGTACACAGCTGATCCATCTTGGAACTTTTTTCAAGAACACCCTAATAAGCATTGCCACAAGAAGAATAATACTTGCCGTCAGGCTCATATTGATTACTGTAAGAAAGAGTTTTTCCATAACTACTCCTCTCTGGCCGCATCAATCATAGCCTGAATCTCATCTATTTCCTTCTTGCTCAGCTTCTTTCTCTGTGTAAACGCTGCAATAAAGGCAGGTAAAGAACCCTCAAAAGTTTCATCAACAAACTGTTCACTCTGAACCGCATAAAACTCATTTTTTGAAATCAACGAAGTAACTGTTCCATTTTCATTTTGGAAGATTCCTCTTTCACACAATCTTCGCAAAATGGTATAAGTAGTTGATTTATTCCAGGAAAGCTCCTCTTTGGCTTTCTCAACTAGTTCTCTGGATGTCATGGGTTCATTTTCCCATATAATATCTGCAAATCGTGATTCTACAACTCCTAATTTGATTTCTCCCATATTTAACCTCCTTTAGTTTACACCATGTAAACTACCATCAGTTTACAGTCAGTAGACCATTTTGTCAATACAGAAAACAGAAAAACTCCAAATAAATAGGCACTTCCCAGCATTCTATTTTTATACATTTATCATACCAATTTTCTATCACACATTTTTAGTTATTGATACCTGGACTATACCATTGTCAGCAAGTTTTTTCTCAAAAGAAGAATTACCCTTCCTACATAAATCCACCATAGCATTACGCATGATAGTATATGCAAAAGTTGAAAACTTGACACTGCCGACTGTATCATATTGCTTTGCTGCTTCCAGCATTGCAAATCTTCCCTCTTGTAAAATATCGTCCAACTCAATTCCGCCATAATGGTTTACATCCATTTCATAAGCGACTTCTATCTTCTTTCCCAGTTCAAATATCAGGCCTTCGTTTTCCAGTAACAACCTTGTCTGCGCATGCTATGTTGTTTGCCATTGAAACAGGTGTCAGGGTTGGTGAACTGTGTGCGTTGAAATGGGAAGACATTCATGAAACTTCCATTCATATTCATTGTCAGCAATTATCTGAAAAGATACCCGGAGGAAAGAACTACTATCTTGATTACTGTACCAAGAACGAAAAAGGTGTTTCTGCAGATGGAAGAGAATTTCCTTTGACCAGAAATCTGAAAAGC
>JAZLGW010000032.1:0-2328 GCA_045616465.1 Lachnospiraceae bacterium
ATGGTGATGATGGAATAACATTCTGAATCATTCCTCGACTACCCTCTGCTCCAAAGAATGCAAACATAATTCCAAATAAAAAGCCAATAATAAGAATTCCCTGGAATAATGCTACTGATACACCTGCAGCAATTTTAGCGAGGCAAAGTGTACTACGTCCTTTCTTTGCTGACAGGATTAAGGCATCTGTTCTATATGTTTTTTCATCTGCAAATACACCAGAAAGTGCAATGGCAATATTAAGAAAAAGAACCCAGCTTATAAAAAACAATACATCCAGAATATTGGAATAGCTCTCAGCATAATAATATTTAATCGGTTTATCTATACTGTCATATTCTTTAAGCCATGCATTAATCTCCTCCTCGCTGGCTCCAAGTTCCCTACCGTCGCTTATAATATCTTCACGCATTTTATCATAAAACATCTCGCCGTTTACAGTCTCTACAAGGCTTCTGTCACGGACTACATTGTAAATCCCATCAAACAAAGATGCTTTACCAACGGCATTTGCGCCATTCATAAAAGCTGCACCAGGATCATATGCCATCAAGGCTTTATATTTATCTGGATTATTCACAAGTTCTTCTGCTACCTCTTTTTGAAAATCTGCAAAGAAATCGTCATCCATTTCTGTTCCTTCTAGTTTAGAAAGCACATCTCTAGAACTCTTTACATAACTAATGTGGCCTTCTGATGACAGATTTGTTAGCCCCATCAAAAAGACAAAGATAAGTCCAATTGCCATAGCAATCCACACCGATCTTTTTGAGATAATTTTTGCTATTTCAGCTTTATAAAGTATCAAAAAACTATTCATTATAATTCGCCCCTTCAGTCGTCCACTTATCTTCGTTTTCCTCAGAAAAATTCTGAAGATAAAAATCCTCCAGATTCATCCCAACATCATCAAGTGTTCCATCAAATATAAACTGACCATCCTTCATCATAATAATTCTGTCAGCGATATGTTCCACATCTGACACTATATGTGTGGAAAGAATTACAATACAGTCCTTTCCAAGCTCCGCAATCAAATTTCTAAAACGTACACGCTCTTTAGGATCAAGACCTGCTGTAGGCTCATCTAATACTAAAATCTTCGGATCATTCAGTACAGCCTGAGCAATGCCAAGTCGTTGCTTCATTCCACCGGAATATGTTTTAATTTTTTTATTTGCAGCCGTCTCTAAATTTACCGTTTTAAGAAGCTCGCTGCATTTTCTCTTTGCAGTAGCCTTATCTATTCCTTTAAGCGCAGCAAAATACATCAGAAAATCTTTCCCCGTAAAATTAGGATAATAACCAAAATCCTGGGGTAAATATCCCAAAGCGTCTCTATACATTTCCTCTGATGCGTCCAGCTTCTCACTCTCATTATGAAAACAAATCGTTCCGCTGGTAGGCTTTAATATTCCACAAATCATTCGCATAAGTGTGGTCTTACCTGCGCCATTAGCTCCTAAAAGTCCAATAACACCCGGCTTTAAAGTTGCACTTTGTCTATCTACTGCAATTTTATTCGAATACTGCTTTGATACTCCGTCTAACACAAGTTCCATGATAAGTTCTCACTTTCTTTTACATATTTAATACTTTCTCTGACTACCGCTATAAGAAGGATAGCTGTTATCACCACAATGGCCACATCAGATAAAAATCCAGACTGCCTAAAAAGCTTTATTACAAAAGGTATAAGACTGCTTACTATGCATACTACAAAAATTCCATATATATTTTCTTTATTATGCCAGCGTCTTGCTACAAGCATTGCTCCAAAATCACTGACGAGATATGGTGTAATAACGCATACGATATAGTCAATAAATGTAATAGCCAATCGTGTTCTCATAATAATGCCAACACCCATGAATAAGACTAATGTAAATACTCCAATAATACACATTCTTACTAACCTGACAAACCTTAGTGAAAACCTGCATGTAGCTTCCATTTCATCCATACCGCATCTTTCGGATCTAGACAAAAGAATCATTGGAATCATTACTCCAAAAGGAATCATTGACGAAAAGGCCCACATGGTTTCCAAGTTCTCTATCTTCACCATAAAAAGACAAATCAGACATAAAGCAAAGCCTGCTAGTATACTCTGTAGTCCCATATACCTAAGTTCCAATTTCAATACATCTACTATCTGTAAAGATCTTTTTGTATGAGTTTTAACAAATCTTGTTTCACTCTCAGTAGCCTCCAAGACATACGCATTTTTTATCATCTTTTTAATTTCTTTATCTGTCACCCTGCTTGCCCCCTTCCAATTCTTTCTTAAGAATACTTAATCCTTCCTTTAGGCGTCTGTTAACCGAA
>JAZLGW010000033.1:0-76283 GCA_045616465.1 Lachnospiraceae bacterium
ACTCAGAACTTAGGCAGGTGGTAACATTTCTAAAATACGCAGAAGATACCGAGATGATTAAACAGAATATTATGAAACAGGAACTGTTTCAGTTTGCATCGGAGGACGTCATCAGAGTAGTAGAATTGTTTACCAGCTACAAATTCCCGAGAGAAGAAAAGGAGGACGTGAACATGTGTAAAGGTTTAGAAGGTTTGCGCGCCGAGGGCGTGGCCGAAGGACTTGAGCGTGGTCTTGAACAGGGACTCGAACGTGGAAAACAAGAATCTCGATTGACGACACTTCGGAACATGTTAAAGCGCGAGTTTTCAGATGAGCTGGTTATGGAAGTTTTGGAGTGTTCTCTAGAAGAACTTGAGGAAATGAAAAAACAGTTGTAACAAGAGACTAATTTTATAGTGATACCAAGGAAAGATACGAAAGTGGGGCGGCGCATTAGTCGCCCCCCAATTTTTTGTTGAAGGGGGATTCATGTGGTATTTGCGCTAGAAGTTAGAGGAACTTGGTGATGGTTAAGATATTTATCCAACATGAACCTCTAAATCAAACTTTTTCTTAATCGCATTTGCGTATTTTTCATGATAACTGCAGGCAACCAACATAGGGGCGTAAGCATCTCTGCCGGATATATTGAGCAGGCAGGGATAATTTTTGAAATGAGATAAGTAGTCCTCTGCAAAATCAAGAATTCCTTTTTGAATGTCTTTAATGCCTTCCTGGTTTGCATCTTTTTTTCCAAAGTGAAACTGCACATTGTCATTTTCTAAGGAAAAACCAACGAATTGCGAACTTTCAGAAGACAACAATAATTCCCAGAAAACATTATAGTCTTTGGCAGGATTGTGTTTTTTCATAATATCGCGGTTGTTTGCTTGCGTATAAAGGTAGGAAACGAGTTTTCCGTTTTGCAAAAAGATTTCGGAAGACTCGGGTTCACTATTATGGATGGTATTGGTACCTGCTACCATGCCAATAATCTCACACCCAAGTTTCCATCTTTTTTCTATGAGATAGGAAAGAGCTAGAGCGCCTGAACCAGCCCAGCCGATATCAATGGCAACCGCTTTTTTACTTTCTTGCAGAACACTTTCGTAGTATTTCTTGGCAGATTCTCGCTGCGGTGCATAAACAGCCATCACTTCATCCCAGTGTTTTTCTATATAGCGACGAAGCAGGAAGCCATTTTTGTCTGTAAGCTCTTCTGACTTGATGAGAGGAGTTTGCCTTTTTTCTTTAGGCTTAAAGATATCTCGACAGGAAGAAAGTCCTTCTGCCAAAAAGCTAAGTTCCATAGAATCCAGGATTTCCTGTAAGGAATAGTCCTGGTTAATTTTATGGTAAATAAATCTGCGGAAAAAATCATGTTTATTATCCTCTGCAAGAAGTTTTGTAGCTGCTCTTCTGGACCAGTAAACATAGGAAGTTTTTTCGTCGGGATATAGTTTTTTATAGACTTTTTGAAGAATTTCCCCATCCCTTGATAAAAATAGAAGTTGATCTATTTCATTCTTTTTAACGTACTCGTGAATGAATTGGCAGTAGCCTAGATTAAATAATCCACCATAGATATAACCATATTCATATTCCATGGAGTAGGATGCTAGTCCACTATAAAGTCGTGCATTGACAGTGGCTCTGTATGCACTTCCGATAAGAGGGGACATATCTTGCGCTCGGTACAATAGAGAGTTACTGTTGATTGGAAGATAAGGAAGCGAGGAAAATCCTGCTTTTTTTGCCATCTTATAATCGCTATGCATATTGTCGCCCACATGGATAAATTTTGTGCCAGCGGGGAAGTCATTCTTAATGAGGTTATATAAATCTCCCTTTGCTTTGCTTCTCTTCTGGTTGCCAGAGACATAGATTTTCTGCATGCCTGTAAAACCATTTTTTTCTAGAATGTCACGAAGACATTCTTCTGGCAAGTACATGTCAGTAGTAACAATAATGGTTTTTTTCTGTTTCATTAAGGTATTCCAAACAGAAAGCATAAAAGGATTGGCATAACAAATATCTTTTTCGATTTCTTGCTCCAGAAGCATACCATTTGCAGCACTTTCGCCGAGATCATCGATGAGTGCTTTCCAGATTTCTGAAAGAGTGACTTCCATATGTTTGTGTTTTTCGTAGCATTTCACGCGCGCATCCCATTCTGCAAAGGTTCGAATGGTAACAAAATCCATAACGCTCATTTTCTCGCCAAGAAGATGAAAAACATCAATAGGTCGTTCTACACTTCTAAAAATTAAAGTATCAAAGATGTCAAAAGAAATAACGTCGTACGCCGAAAGGATTTCGACAAAATGCTGAATAGTTCTTTCGGGATGCTTTCTGGCAAAATTGGAGGATTCACTTTCCTTTGTAAGGAGTCTTTTCTCTTCGTAAAAGGAAGTTTTGGGAACATGTCCGAGAAATTTCATAAAAAGTATATAATAGAAGAAATTTAGTAGAAATAAATAAATCCAAGACCATATTTTTCGAACACCAACAGAGCTGTCGTGTACTCTATGGTAACGAAATTGTATACCAGGGACTTTATTTACAAAAAACTGATAGATTGCTTTTCTCATGGAATTATTATACCACATCATAGGAACTATACTTCCTGTTAGCGGAGGATTTTAACATTTGTACCGGGTACGTTTGGTCCGATTTGCACATTTGTACCCGGTACAAATGGTCCGAATGGTCCGAAGAGGAAAAGATATGCTGATTCAAAAAGCAGTAACCATAAAAAACAGGCAGATTACTTTATATATAGGAGATGAGAGGGAGCCGCTTCGTCAGAAGATGGAGGAAGGCTGTCCTGTTTTATTTTGGGAAAAGGAAGGGTGTAGTGCAGCAGGATTTCCATACATAATGCAGGACGAAGAAACGTTAGAAGACGAGGAATTCTTGGAAGAAGTAGTGCTAAGAAGTATAGGGGAGCCGAAGGAAATAGGGTGTTTTGGAGAATATACTATTCGGGAGCTTACAGCGCGGGACGTAAACGAATTACTTCTACTATATAAAGAAAATAGCGCAAGCCCTTGGGTAGAACCTTTTTTTCAGACAAGGGAAGAGGGTAATGTATATTTGAAGGAATATATACAATCGGTGTATGCCCTTAATAGACCAGGAATATACGCTATATATAAAGAAGAAATTTTTCTGGGCATTTGTGGATTTACGGAGAAACCGGAGGGAACGGAATTATCCTATGCGCTACTACAAAAATATCAGGGGCAGGGAATTATGATAGCGGCCTGTCAGAGTCTTTTGCAGAAATATGGAAGAGAAGGCGTATATGTCAGGGTGGCCAGGGAGAATATAAGAGCAGTTCACCTTGCTGAAAAACTAGGAATAAAAATAATCTTCTCTATACCAAAGGCGTAAATAAATGATATAATAGTTATAACTACGGGCTTATGTAAGTTCATGAGTTATATAAACCTGTAAATATTAAATTTTTGGAGGAATTTCAAAATGGCATTAGTTTCAGCAGCAGAAATGGTTAAGAAAGCACATGAAGGCCACTATGCAATCCCAGCATTCAACACCAATGACCTTGAGTGGACCCAGTCCATCCTTAAGGGTATTCAGGAAGCACAGTCTCCTGCAATCATTCAGGTATCTGAAGGCGCAGCTAAGTACATGGGTGGATACAAGATGGTAGTAGATATCGTTAATGATCTCTATGAGTCCATGGGTATCACTGTTCCTGTAGCTCTTCACCTTGATCACGGTACCTTCGAAGGTGCACAGAAGTGTATCGAAGTTGGTTTCACTTCCGTTATGTTCGATGGTTCTCACTTCGATTTCGATGAGAACGTAGCTAAGTCCAAGGAAATCATCGCTCTTGCTCACTCCAAGGGAATCTCCGTAGAGTGTGAAGTTGGTGGTATCGGTGGTGTAGAAGATGGTGTTGCTTCCAACGGTGAGCTTGCTGATCCTGCAGAGTGCAAGTCTATTTCTGATCTTGGTGTAGATTTCCTTGCAGCTGGTATCGGTAACATCCACGGTAAGTATCCTGCAGATTGGGCAGGTCTTAACTTTGAGAGACTTGACGCAATCGACAAGGCTGTAGAAGGAAAGCCCCTCGTTCTTCACGGTGGTTCTGGTATTCCTTTTGATCAGGTTAAGAAGGCAGTTGAACTTGGTGTATCCAAGGTTAACATCAACACCGAGCTTCAGCTTGAGTTCGCAGCAGCTACCAGAAAGTACATCGAAGCTGGTAAGGATCAGGAAGGCAAGGGTTATGACCCTCGTAAGCTTCTTAAGCCTGGATTTGATGCTATCACCGCTAAGGTTATTGACCTTTGCAAGAACTTTGGTTCCGCTGGTCAGGCTTAATTAATAGCATATTGGTTATTAGGAGGGCATCCGAAAGGGTGCCCTTTTTTGAGGATAGGACTATGGGACATTTATACTTTGCCAGACACGGGCAGACGGTTTGGAATGTAGAAAATAAAATTTGTGGGGCAACAGATAGTCCCCTGACAGAAAAGGGACGGCAGCAGGCCAGAGAATTGGGAGAGGAAATCCTAAGGCAGGGACTTAAAATTGATGAGATTTGGTATTCTCCTTTGTCCAGGGCGAAGGATACTGCATGTATTGTTGCGGAAATGACAAAGGTTCCTACCAAAGAAGAACCTAGAATTATAGAGCAGTGCTTTGGAATATGGGAAGGAACGCCCAGGGATGGAGAGGATTTTCAGGAAGCAAAAAAGAATTTTGCATCCCGCTATGAAAACGGGGAGTCTATGTTGCATTTGGCCCAGCGTATTTATAACGTGATTGATGATATAAAGAAACAGGATAAAATCATACTCCTGGTAGCACATAATGGGATTTCCAGAGTTATACAAAGTTATTTTTATGATATGACAAATGTAGAATTTGCGCGTTTTGGAATTAAAAATTGTGAAATAATGATGTATTCGTGGGATTCATGATAGATTATTCTATTCCTGTGATAAAATCATTTAGTAAAAAAATAAAGGTGGGAGAGTTATGAAACCAATTAAAAAACTTGTAGAAAATCAGATTTTTAGTAATTTTATTCTCATTGTCATTCTCATCAATGCAGTGGTAATGGGATTACAGACCTCAGCGAAATTAGAGGCTTCCATAGGACATATTATGGGTATGATTGACCTTGTTTGTCTTATAATTTTTACGGTAGAAATTGTATTAAAGCTGATGGCCTATGGAATTCGCTTCTTTACGGATGGATGGAATATATTTGATTTCGTTATTGTCATTTTATCCTTCGCAACAGGTCTTTCTTTCCTGTCTGCATTTAGAGCGTTCAGAGTATTTAGAGTACTTCGAACCTTAAAAGCAGTCAAAGGTCTTCGCGCGCTTCGTGCACTTCGTCTGGTATCCTGGTTAGACAAATTAAAGATGATCATTGCAGCTATTGGTAAATCTATTCCCGGTATTTTGTGGAGTGGCTGTCTGCTCTTATTAATTTATTATATTTTCTCCATTATGGGAGTAACCTTATTTGGCGGGGCATTTCCGGACTGGTTTGGAACCATCGGAAAGAGTATGTATACGCTGTTCCAGGTAATGACATTAGAGAGTTGGTCTATGGGAATTTCCAGACCGGTTATGGAAGTTTATCACACAGCATGGTTATATTTTGTACCTTTCGTACTGATTTCTTCCTTCATTATGATGAACGTTATTGTCGGTATCGTTGTAAATGCGATTAGTGAAGTGGCCGAAATTAACGAGAAAGAAGAGGAAAACGAAAAGGAAGAGACAAAGGAAGATAAGTTAAAGGCAGAAATTAAGTTATTAAAAGAGCAGATGGCAAAGGTAGAGAAGCTATTAGAAGAAGAATAAAATGCTTTTCGTGCATAAAACGTGATTTTGGTGCATTTTGCTTGCAAGTCTTTTGAAAATCCATAAAATGGTTTAAGGATGAAATTATGTATAAGCTACAGAGCTTGGAAAGAGGTGTCAAATGGCAGAAGAAGAAAAGAAAGATGTAGTTACCGAAGAAAAGGGTGAAGCTACTTCTGAGGAAAAGACCAAAAAGAAGGAAGCGGTTATTGAAATTATTACCGTTATTATGTTAGGTATCACTGCACTTTTAACCGCATGGGCTTCCTACGTTGGTTCTATTCACGGTGGAAACCAGGCAACCAATTATGCAAAGAGCAATAATCTTTCTGCGGAAGGTAACTCTATGTATAATGAAGCTGCACAGAATATTATGCAGGATATGCAGCTTTGGAACCAGATTAGTGAGTTGCAGGTTGAAATCATGTATGCAGACAGCATTGACGATGAAGATGCTTTGGAGGAAGCGACCTATAAAATGCTCTTCATTGTAAATGACAGCATTCCTGAAGCAATGGCAGAGCATATTGGCTGGACTTATGAATTCGAAGATTCTTCTGATATTTTAGCTTGGCTTGATCAGGAAGAAGCAATGACTAGTCCTTTCTTTGATGAGGAATATGTAAATTCTTATTATGATGATGCACTTTCCGTGCTTGCAGAAAGTGAAGAAGTAATTGCACAGGGTCAGGAAGACAATAATAATGGAGATAAGTTTACCTTAGTTACTGTAATCTTCAGTGTAGTATTATTCCTTCTTGGTATCGTTGGTGTCTTCAAGATTCCTAGAAATAAGACCATTGTATTGGTAATCAGTATGGTTGCATTTGTAGCAGCGCTTGTATTTATGCTTACCATTCCTTTACCCGTAAGCGGCGGAATCTTTGGCTAAAAGAAAGCCGATAATCGCATAGCAGTATAATTTTGAAATGATCCCCCAATAGGATGATTTTGCTGGAAAGCAGCAGAATGTACCCGTTGGGGGTTCGCCTATTTTTTGGTAAAATAAAGGATAGGATTTGTAAATAATATATTGGAGTTTGATTTATGAAGAAGGAAACAACAGGTAATATTCCGCAGCGTAAGATTTTGAAAAATAAAATATTCCTGTATTTGACAGAATTTTTTGCCGGTATGTCGGTTATGGCGGTAGAGCTTGGTGCCAGCAGATTACTTGCGCCCTATTTTAGTTCTTCGCAGATTGTATGGACCATCATCATTGGAACCATTATGATTGCCATGGCTCTGGGTAATATTTATGGTGGAAGAAGTGCGGATAAAAATGCCAATCCAGACAAGCTATATGTACGCATTTTAATTGCAGCTGTATGGATTGCCGCCATCCCCCTAGCTGGAAAATACATTATTGTAGGAATTGCGGGACTACTCATTGTTACCATCAATCATAATTTCCTGGTCATTGCAGCATTTCTGGCCTGTATGATTGTATTTGTATTTCCTTTGTTTCTATTAGGAACGGTAACGCCTTCCCTTGCAAAATATTCTGTTAGCAGCCTGGACGAAAGTGGTAAAGTTGTGGGTACTCTTGGAGCCTACAATACCATTGGTAGTATCATAGGTACATTCTTACCAACCTTCGTAACCATTCCTTCCGTGGGAACAGCGGTTACATTCTTTATCTTTGGAGGTATTCTGCTTCTTCTTTGTATCGTTTATTTTATAAGTGCAAAAGAGAAAGCAGTGAAGGTTGTAGTAGGCATTGTACTATTTATTCTTTGTGCGATTTTTGGTCATTCTACCAGCTTTGCATTTTGGGAAGATGATTTAACCTATGAGGGAGAATCTGTATATAACTATTTGCAGGTGGTGGAGGATGATGAAAGCATTTGGCTTTCCACCAACGTATTATTTGGTGTGCAGTCCATTACCATGAAGGATGAAGCATTAACGGGAATGTATTATGATTATGCACTGGCAGCGCCGCTTATGGCCGGTGTAACCGAAGAGGATGCAGCAGATGTACTCATTTTGGGAATGGGTACAGGTACTTATGCCAGGCAATCTTTAAAATACTATCCGAATTTCAAAATGGAAGGTGTGGAGATTGATGAGAAAATCACGGAGCTTTCCTTAGAGTATTTTGATCTTCCAGAAGGTGTGAAGACCGTAAATTATGATGGACGAGCATACCTGCAATCTTTAGAGGGACAATATGATGTCATCATGGTAGATGCGTACCAGGATATAACCATTCCTTTTCAGATGTCATCGGTGGAGTTCTTTCGGGAAGTTCGAAAGCACCTAAAAGAGAATGGTGTTATGGTAGTAAATCTCAATATGAAGACCGATGATCCAGATGGAATCAATGTTTATTTAGCAGACACCATTGGTAGTGTGTTCACCAATGTGTATATGATGAATATTCCGCATTATACGAATCGCCTGCTATTTGCAAATTGTGGGAACGATCCGGTGGATAATTTAAAAATATACGGGGCACTTCTTTCCTATGACGATTTAAGAGCGATGATGCAAAATGCAGAAACCTGTCTTTATAAATATGAGGCAGGAAATCATATTTTGACAGATGATAAGGCACCAGTAGAACTGTTAGGTATGAAGGTTATTGACGGAATCATTGCAGATGAGATGCAGTATTATAAGAAGATTTACGAGCAGCAAGGTTTGCAGGGATTATTAAATTCTCTGTAAGGGGGTCACAGTATGAGAGATTTCACAAAGGTTAAGAAATTAGGAAGAACCTGGATCCATGAGGATATTCTTTGGCTTCCTATGTCTTGTAGCGGAATTGCTTTTTCTTTTACGGGAAAGAAGTTATCTGTTATACTCGCTGGAGATGATGGAACAAAACAACCCATTATCAAGCAAAAAGATTCTGCCAGAGTTGCAATCTATGTAGATGGCGTGCGCAAAAAAGAAAAGATGGTAAAGGCTGAGGAAGTCAACGTTTCTATCGTGACAGGCTTAAAGGCTTCTTCTCATGAGATTATGATACTCAAAGTTTCAGAAGCAGCCCAAAGCATAGTGGGTATTAAGGAACTTGTCACAGAGGAGACTGCGGAGATTAAGCCGGCAGCAGGTAAGAAACGTCGTATAGAATTCATTGGGGATTCTATTACCTGTGGCTATGGTATTGATGACGAAAATCCAGAGCATAAGTTTAAGACTTCCACGGAAGATGCGACGAAAGCATACGCATACAGGGCAGCTGAGCTTCTAGATGCGGATTATTCCATAGTTGCATATTCCGGGTATGGTGTGATTTCTGGTTATACGGAAAGTAGTATTCCAAAACTAGATGAATTACTGCCTCCTCTATATGACAGACTTGGTTTTTCCTGGGGACTTGCCAGGGGACGACAGATTTATGATGTAAAATGGGATTTCACGGAATTTATTCCAAATACCATTGTTGTAAATTTAGGAACCAATGACGACAGCTATTGTAAGGATTATAATGATAGACAGCAGCATTTTGCAGAAAGCTATGCGAAGTTTCTTCGTGTGATACGATTAAAAAATCCGGAAGCGAAAATAGTAGTCATCTATGGTCTTATGGGAGATGCATTGTATCCTTATGTGCAGGAAGCTGTTTCGAAATTTAAGACGATGACAGGGGATGAAAATATAGAGGTTCATAAGCTGGAAGGCATCAAACGCCATGAAGGTTATACAGTAAATTATCATCCCACGGTTATGACGCAGGAAAGACTTGCGAAAGAATTGGTTAAGCTTCTTGGTGGAAATGAAGAGTCTATTGCAGATAAAAGTGAAGAAGAATCAATAAAAAAAGGAGAATAAAAAATGGCACAGAATCCAATTGTAACAATTACCATGGAAGATGGTGGAGTAATGAAGGCGGAGCTTTATCCTGAAATCGCGCCGAACACCGTAAACAACTTTATCAGCCTTGTAAAGAAGGGTTTCTATGATGGACTGATTTTCCACAGATGCATCAAGGGCTTTATGATTCAGGGTGGTGATCCGGAAGGCATTGGTGTAGGCGGTCCTGGCTATGGTATCGACGGAGAATTTGCAATCAATGGTTTCAAAAATGATTTAAAGCACACAGCAGGTGTTCTGTCTATGGCAAGAGCGCAGGATCCTAACTCTGCTGGTAGTCAGTTCTTCATCATGCATAAGGATTCCCCTTTCCTTGATGGATCTTATGCAGCTTTTGGAAAGCTTACAGAGGGTATTGAGCTTGTGAATGAAATCGTAGAAATTCCTACCGATTATAGCGATCGTCCTGTTACGGATGTTCGTATGAAGACCGTTACAGTAGAAACCTTCGGTGTGGACTATCCAGAACCTGTAAAGAATAACAATCGTTCATAATTTGTTCATAATACATTTGCCTTTTGTTTAATATGATATAGTTTTCTATCCATTTTTGTGCACTATACTTAATACAACTTAAGGAAATAATAAGTATCTTTTTCATAAAAGCCGGGTGATGTTAATCTCCCGGCTTCCTCCCTTTATAGGGCTTTCGGACCATTTGTACCCGGTACAATTGGCCCGAACCATCAAGCGCAACTGGATATGCAGATGTAGTTCATCGGTAGAATAACAGCTTCCCAAGCTGTGGAGGCGGGTTCGATTCCCGTCATCTGCTTTATGGCGACTCTTCGGAGTTGCTTTTTTATTTTCGAACACATTGTATAATTATGACAGAGCAAAATCCTATCTTAAAATGCTATACCAGCAGGCTGCATCGATTATAATATTTTGCTCCGGATTGCCAAACGCTCCAGCGAACTAATTTAAGATTTTCTATTCGTGCTTTCAGGAGAGCCTTCCGCACGAAGAAAATCTAAAATGGATTTCGCTTCCGCGGCAATCAAAGTTCGCAAAAATATTATAATCGATGTAGCCTGCCTAAACAATCATCAAGGGATTTTGCCCTGCTTATAAACACAATCAAATTGGAGGAAAAGATGTCCCAAATTTATAATCCCTATTTACCCCTTCATGAATACATACCCGATGGAGAACCCCATGTGTTTGATGGGCGAGTGTATATCTATGGTTCTCACGATAGAGAAGGTGGATATACTTTTTGTATGGATGACTATGTTACGTACTCTGCGGATGTGAATGACCTAACGAACTGGCGTTATGAAGGTGTGATTTATAAAGCCAGACAGGATCCAGAATATCCGCAGAAGAAATACATGTATGCGCCGGATGTGGTTAAGGGAAATGATGGAAAATACTATCTCTATTATTGCATGAGTGGTGACTATGGTGTGGGTGGTTATACCGGCTCGCTCCATGTGGCAGTAAGTGACTTACCAGCTGGTCCGTTTACGTTCTTAGGAGAAGTAAAATATAAAGATGGCCGGGTTATGAAGGATTATGTCTGCTTTGACCCTGCGGCAATGAATGATGAAGGGACCATTCGAATTTATTATGGCACCTGGTATGATTTTGAGGAGAGAGAAGATTTTACGAAGGAATCGGAATATGTTCTTCGCGAAATGGAAATGTTTGGCAGAACACAGGAGGAAATTCTCTCTTATATTGAACGACCAGAGAGTTGTCAGGACGAAGGATGTCGTAATCAAAAAGACAGCATTATGGGCGCGGTCATGCTGACCTTAGAAGATGATATGCTGACGGTAAAGGAAGCGCCGCATCATATTTTGCCTTACAGGGTGAAGGAAACTAGTTTCGCGAAGCATCCATTTTTTGAAGCTGCATCTATGCGAAAAGTGGGAGATACTTACTATTTTATCTATTCTTCTATGCAGAATCATGAACTATGTTATGCAACCAGTAAGTATCCGGATCATGACTTCGTATTTGGAGGGACCATTGTATCAAATGGTGATATTGGTTACGACGGACGCATGCCAGAGAAGAAACATAATATGACTGGTACAACGCACGGCAGCATTATACAGTTAGCTGATAAATGGTACGTGTTCTTCCATCGCCTGACCCATAAGTCAGATTATTCCAGACAAGCCTGCGCAGAAGAAATTCAAATCGCAGGAGATGGTAAAATTGCGCAGGTGGAATTAACCAGCTGTGGATTAAATGGGGGTCCTCTTCTTTCAAAAGGATATACCTATCCCGCCGCGATTGCCTGCATTTTGACAAACGGCCATATGCCACATGGTTCTAATAGTATTTATAAAGAATCTTTTCCCAATGTGAATCATCTTGGGGAGGAGCGCTTCCTTGCGGAAATCTGTAATGATACGCTAATTGGGTACAAATACTTTGCAATGGAGAAGGTTCAGGGAGTAACCCTTACATACCGATTGGAATATGAAGGGAACAAGCCAGTATATGAAGGACCACTTCGCCTTGATGAAAGAAACCAGCCAATTGCAGAAGAAAATACGTTTGATGATGCACCAGAGGAAGGTTTTGTTAAACTATTTTTGGAAGAAGATGGGAAAGAGATTGGAAGGGTATCCCTTCCTGGAACTATGGAGTCCCCATTAAGCTGGTCGGCAGTAACCGCAGAGATATCCATTCCAGATGGAATAAGCGGATTATACCTAAGATATTACGGCAAGCAAAAAATACAATTAAAAGAAATCGCGTTTATATAGTGACACAAAAAAAGCAGCTCGTTAGGAGCTGCTTTTCCTTTTGGCCGGATAAAGTTTACTTAATGGTAATAGAGCCCATACTGCAATCTACATCTAAGGTATAGGTTCCATCCTTTGTCGTATAGTGACCAGAGTAGTTATTATTTCCTACCATGATGCTACCAAGAGAAGCATTTGCATCGATGGAGTAATCAGAAAGATCACCGACAACATCAATTTCTGCTGCACCCATGTCACAGGAAAGATCCAGGTTTTCAAAGGAAATATCCTTGAAATCAGCAGCGCCCATATTGAGTTTGCAATCGCATTCTCCAAAGGTTACAGATTTAATTTCACAGTCGCCCATATTTAAAACGATATCCACATCATCTGCCGAAATGTCCTTGATGTTAAGTTCGCCCATATTGAGGGTTACATCTAAGCTTTCCAGGGAATCCGGCAGAGTGATTACAACATCGGAACCCATACCGCCGTTACCAAAGAGTGAGAAAGAGGAATTGCTTTTTTGTTTTACCGTAAGAACACCATCCTCTAAGGTATAAGTGGGAGCATATTCTGCATTGCCACTGTCAATGGAGATGCTTGCAATTTCTCCGTATTTAATCGTTAAGTCACCCATAGCCATATCTACTTTAACTGAGGTAATGGTGCCATATAAAGTGGTACTATCATCTACGCCGAAGGTACCATTGCTTCCGCTGAAAGGTTTTCTAAATCCATCTCGCATAAAGCGGAACAGACCAAATATAACGCAGCCAATGGTAATGAGACTGGCAATGGTAATAATGACTGCTTTTAGTACGCGGGTATTTACTTTCTTTTCTTCTATATTATTTGTGTTTTCCATATCAAAATTTTCCATAATTATTCTTCCTCCCCTCCGATTACATCAATCAAATTCTTGATAACTGCAGCGATAGGCCAGATGATCCAGGTAATATGCCAAGCAAAGGTCAAAAAGCTGATAGAGATATAGATACAGGTGATGAGTCCCCAGTACAGACTCATGAAAACGCCAAGAACTTCATTCTTATAAACAAGGCGTCCACTGTTTTTACTGTAAGTGCTGCCAACGGTGTTAGAGGGATTTGCGGCAAGCAGTTTATTGTAGAGCTTTTCAATGTAATTGCTGTTAATAATCAGATTTACACCGGTTCCAATCATGATGAACATAAGGGCTGCCATGTATTCGGCATCAAAAATGATACAGGGAACGAAGCAGGTGCAGATGAGAAATACGCCAATGGAGCGAAACAGGATTCGATTTCTTTTATCGTGCTTCTGGTTCTTTACGTATTCTGCAACAGGCAGTTCAATATAGAAGGGCATTCGCAGTGTTTCTTTCCATTTCTTTTTGAAGGTTCCGCCGATGATGCAAAGCATAACACCGAGTCCTACTAAAACGAAAAGGCCAGCGCCACCTAAAACATCTTCCAGGGGCGTGTTATCACAAATGATAGCAGGCACTACACTGCAGATAAAACACATTACTGCGAAACCGACTAAAACGCTGGTTTTTTTGTAATCTATTTCAATTGCCTTCACTTCATCAAGAGATACAGTACGGATATTTTCGGATCTGTATTCGGGCTGGAACATATTTTCCGGAAGGCCGATGATATCCTTTATTTCATCAAGGTTACCAAATTCTGCGATAACCTGAGCAACTGCATCGTTGTCATTCACACCGTCTTCTTTCAAATTGGTGTATTTGTCTTCTGCCATCTCAATTAAATGTTCTTTTGCTCGAAGTACTTCAGGAGCAAGGGGAAATTGGATGAACAGGCTTTCTATATACTGTTTAATGGTTTCCATATTTTAAACCTCCCTTTGGATAAAGTGTTCAATCACTTCTTTTGTTAAATCCCATTCTTCACATTTGCTGTTATAATACTGTCTGCCAGTGTCGGTGATGCGATAATACGTACGCTTCTTTCCGCTGCTGTCGTCGATGAAGCTTTCTACGAATCCGGATTTTTCTAATCTGGTGAAAGCGGAATACAGGGTTGTTTCCTTGATAATGTACTTCTCATTTGATAAATCCCGGATTCGCTTTTGTATCTCGTAGCCATAGGAGGCTTCATTTCTAAGCAGATACAGAATAATGGTATCGTTATATCCGCGAATAACATCGCTGCTTATTTCTGCCATGGCATACTCCTTTCTATAAATGAATTTACTACGTCTATCATACTTTGTCTGTCATACTATATCTGTCGTAGTACGGCTGATGAAGTAATAATAATCCTAAAAAAAATTAATGTCAACAAAATTTTTTAACATTTGTACCCGGTACAAATGGTCCGATGGTCTGATTGTGCCAGTGGTGTCGGGTACAATTGGTACAAAATGTGATATAATATATGCGTTATTTTTTTAGGAAAGGAAGGCATAGATCATGGCAAATAAAGGCAAATTTTACATGACAACGGCCATTGCTTACACCTCAGGCAAGCCCCACATTGGAAATACTTACGAGGCAATTCTTGCAGACTCTATTGCAAGATTTCGTCGTTTTGAAGGATATGAAGTATTCATGCAGACTGGTACAGATGAACATGGCCAGAAGATTGAATTAAAAGCGCAGGCAGCAGGAATCACGCCGAAGCAGTTCGTAGATGGTGTATCCGGACAGATTAAGGGTATTTGGGATTCCATGGATGTTTCTTATGATAAATTTATTCGTACTACGGATGCAGATCATGAGAAGCAGGTACAGAAAATTTTTAAGCGTCTTTATGACCAGGGAGATATTTATAAGAGTGCCTATGAAGGTATGTACTGCACTCCTTGTGAGTCTTTCTGGACCGAAAGCCAATTAGTAGACGGCAAGTGTCCTGACTGCGGAAGAAGCTGTCAGCCTGCAAAAGAAGAGGCATATTTCTTTAAGATGAGCAAATATGCAGATAGACTGATTAAACATATTAACGAGCATCCTGAATTTATTCAGCCAGTATCCCGTAAGAATGAGATGATGAACAATTTCCTTCTTCCTGGTCTGCAGGATCTTTGTGTGTCCAGAACCTCCTTTACCTGGGGTATTCCCGTAGACTTTGATCCCAAGCATGTTGTGTATGTCTGGCTTGATGCGCTTACCAACTATATTACGGGTATTGGTTATGATACAGATGGTAACAGCACGGAGCAGTTTAATAAGAACTGGCCGGCAGATTTGCATTTGATTGGTAAGGATATCATTCGATTCCATACCATTTACTGGCCTATTTTCTTAATGGCATTAGATCTTCCCTTACCCAAGCAGGTATTTGGTCATCCTTGGCTTTTACAGGGTGGTGACAAGATGAGTAAGAGTAAGGGTAATGTAATCTATGCGGATGACATGGCAGATCTTTTCGGCGTGGATGCTACCAGATTCTTTGTACTACATGAGATGCCTTTCGAAAATGATGGTGTGATTACCTGGGAGCTGGTTGTAGAAAGATACAATACCGAACTTGCGAATGTTCTTGGAAACTTAGTAAACAGAACCATTTCTATGACAAATAAATATCATGGCGGCGTGATTACTTCTACCGGTGTGGCAGAAGAAGTGGATGCAGATTTGAAAGCTGTTGTAACCGCTGCAAGAGAGAAGATTACGAAGAAAATGGAGGAACTTCGTGTAGCAGATGCTATTTCAGAAGTATTTGCCATTTTCCGTCGTAGTAATAAGTATATTGATGAGACTGCACCCTGGGCACTTGCGAAGGATGAAGCAAATGCAGACCGCTTAAAGGAAGTTTTATATAACCTTACGGAAGCTATTACGATTGGTGCAAGTTTGTTAGCACCTTTCCTTCCCGGTACTGCAAAGAAAATTGTAGAGCAGCTTAATACAACTCTTAGAGAATATGATGTGCTTGATCAGTTTGGCCTTTTTGCAAATGGAACAAAGGTAACCGAAACTCCTACCCCTCTCTTTGGAAGACTAGATACCAAGGAGATTATGGAGAAGGTATCTGTTATTCAGGAAAAGCAGAAGGCAGAGTATGAGGCGGAGGAAGCAAAATTAAATGGAGGTGCTGCTGTGGAAGAAAAGAAAGAGGAAGCAGTGATTGATATTGAGGCAAAGGAAGAAATTACCTACGACGAATTTGCAAAGATGCAGTTCCAGGTTGGTGAGATTATTGCCTGTGAAGAAGTACCAAAGAGTAAGAAATTGCTTTGCTCCAAGGTAAAGATTGGCAGCAGTGTAAAGCAGATTGTATCAGGTATTAAGCAGCATTACAGCGCAGAAGAGATGGTGGGTAAGAAGGTTATGGTTCTTGTTAACCTTAAACCTGCAACACTTGCCGGTGTTATGAGTGAAGGTATGCTTTTATGTGCGGAAGATGCAGAGGGCAATCTTGCATTAATGACCCCAGAAAAGCCGATGCCTGCTGGTGCAGAAATCTGCTAGAATAATACATTTTTGAGGAAACACCCAGCTGGAATGAACGAGAAGAAATGCAGGCTTACGAAAAATGAAATTTTGGCATTTGTTTCTGCCATGGTGTTTTACATTGTAGCCCATGGTCTGTGTTTTAGTAATCGTATTTATTCTCATGACTATTTGCAGAGCATTTATAAAAATGATGCGGCCTGGCAGGTAGCGTTAGGACGGTTCTTGCAGCCTGTCCTAATGGTGCTGCGGGGAAGTATTTCCGTTCCCTGGGTTATAGAAACCATTACAATGGTTTGTGTTGCTGTCACAGCTGTGCTTCTATACAGGCTGTTTCAGATGGAAAGTAAGACAGAAGCACTTTGCTTGTCTGGTATTTTATCCTGTAATCTCGTCTGGACTACAAGCAATGCTTCTTATATGCCATGGGTGGATAGTTATGGTATTTGCCTTCTTCTTTCTGTATGGGCAGTTTACCTGCTTCGAAAAAATACCTGGAAGGGCAGAATCTTAGCTGTCGTTTCCCTTGTGATTTCCCTTGGATTTTATCAGGCCTATGTATTTGTGTATATTACTTTGGTGGTATTACAGTTTATTTGGAATCTGCGTACCAAAGAAGATACGAAGAAAGAGCTACTTAGCGTGTGCTGGCATGTTGGAGCACTCGTACTTGCAGGCCTCCTTTATTTTATTGGCTGGAAAATCTTCCAGAAGGCATTAAACATCTGGACGTCCGATTCTTATAATGGTCTTGCATCGTTAGGGGACTATGAAGGATATTCCGTAGGACAGTTACTAAAATTATCTTTTGTGCAGTTCATAAACTTTTTCCTGCATCCTCAGATATTCGTAACCTTTACCGTAAGAGAAATTTCACTAGGTATTTTCTGGGTATGGGTTCTTAGAGTTACGAATCTTGTAGCCGCATGCCTTATTCTTGTGGGTACATTTAGAAGCTTAAAAGGCAGGACGGTATTTCAGAAGGTATGTAAGATTTTATTAACCCTGCTTCTTCCTTTCATCATGAATGGCATTTCGATTTTGTCCAAAGGGATGGTGCACGATTTAATGATTTTCCCATATCTCTTTGTGTATGTGTATGCCATTGCAATGGGCGGAGAATTATTTAAAGGCAGGAAGATTTGTAAAAGGATTTATCTTGCAATTCCCTTTGCGATTTTAATCTGGGCCAATATTGTTGTAGCAAATCAGGCGTATTATAAGAGAGATTTGCAGGAGGAAGCGACCTTATCTCTAATGACAAGAATTGTGGACCGCGTGGAGCAGGAGCCTGCCTATGAAGCAGGGGTTACGCCCGTTGCCTTTGCCGGTTCCTTTATGGCTTCTGAAGAGATTTATGGTTTACCAGAATTTCAGGATATTACGTTGTACTCCTTTAGTAACACATCGCTTACCTATGTGGGTCTTCCGGAAAGTTACATCAAATATGTTATGCAGGTGAATATGAATCTCACAAAGACAGATTTGACAGATGAAAGAATTGAGTCGATGCCGTGCTTTCCAAAGGAAGGATCGGTTGCGATGATTGACGGAATAATGGTTATCAAGATTTCCGATTTGCACTAAAAAAGAAAAGAAGGGATAAATTATGAGACAGGGATTTAGTAATGAAAAATACATCGAAATGCAGTCCGCACACATTCGTGAGCGTATCAGTCATTTTGACAACAAACTGTATTTAGAGTTTGGTGGAAAATTATACGATGATTATCATGCATCCCGTGTTCTTCCTGGATTTGAGCCGGATTCTAAATTGCGTATGCTATTACAGTTAAAGGATCAGGTAGAAATCGTTATGGCTATTTCTGCGGAGGATATTGAAAAACATAAGGTACGTGCAGATTATGGCATCACCTATGATAATGATATTCTTCGATTAAAAGGCATTTTAGAAGGAATGGGTCTTTATGTTGGAAGTATCGTTATGACCCGTTACACCGGACAGTACAGAGCAGAATTATTCAAAGAACGTTTGGAAAAAATGGGTATCAAAGTATATAAACATTATTTGATTCCTGGATATCCCAACAACATTCCTCTCATCGTATCGGATGAGGGCTATGGAAAGAATGATTATATTGAGACCTCCCGTCCGCTTATTGTTGTAACGGCGCCGGGACCTGGTTCAGGAAAGATGGCAACCTGTCTGTCCCAGCTTTATCATGAGCATAAGCGTGGCATCCGTGCAGGCTATGCGAAATTCGAGACCTTCCCGATTTGGAATCTTCCTTTAAATCATCCAGTTAACTTAGCTTATGAAGCAGCAACGGCAGACTTAAAGGATGTCAATATGATTGATCCTTTCCACCTGGAGGCATACAACAAGGTTACGGTAAATTATAACCGCGACGTGGAAATCTTCCCCGTATTAAAAGCAATTTTCGAAAGAATTTATGGCAGCAGTATGTATCAGTCTCCTACGGATATGGGTGTAAACATGGCTGGTAACTGCATCGTGGATGATGAAGCTTGTAAGGAAGCAAGTAACCAGGAAATTATTCGTAGATACTTTGTTGCAAAGGCAGGCCTTAATAAAGGAAAAGTATCTGACGATGAAGTTGGCAGATTAGAACTCTTATTAAATAAAGCAGGTGTTACGGAAGAAGACCGTAAAGTTGTGAATGCAGCCAGAGCATATGCAGAAAAAACAAATGGTCCCGCCGCAGCGATTGAACTTCCAGATGGACAGTTAATCACAGGAAGAACTTCTGATTTGATCGGTGCGTGTACTGCAATGCTCCTGAATGCATTAAAGACACTGGGTGGTATTGATGACGCAGCAAAGCTGTTAGATCCCGCGAACATCACTCCGATTCAGAAATTGAAGGTGGATTATTTAGGCAGTCACAATCCTCGTCTTCATATGGAAGAGGCACTAATTGCGCTCTCCGCTGGTGCAACAACAAATCCTCTTGCAAAGAAGGCATTGGAGCAACTTCCTAATCTGCGTGGCATGCAAGCGCATTCTTCTGTAATTTTAAGTGAAGCAGATGAGAAGACCTGCCAGAAATTAGGTATTCGAATGACTGTGGAGAATATGGAGAACGAATGATTACCATTAGGCCAGCCCTTATAAATGAGTGGGAGTCCGCTATGGCATTAGCCTGGCGGACTTTTCAAAAATATGTGGCAAAGGATTATTCCGAGGAAGGTATACAAAGCTTTTTAGATTTTATTTCGGATGAAACCTTAAAGAAGATGTTTATAAAAGACTATTATCAGCTATTTGTAGCAGTAAATGAATTCGATACCATAGAGGGTCTTTTATCCATACGGGAAGAACATCATATCTCTCTTCTGTTTGTTGATGCGAAAATGCAGAAGCAGGGAATCGGCAGAAGGTTAGTAGAGTATGCCGGCAGATATATAAGAGAAGATTTACCGGTGCCGCGTTTTGAATTAACGGTAAACGCTGCACCTGGCGCCATCCCTTTCTATGAAAGAATAGGATTTACGAAAACCGCAGAGTTAGAAGAGAAGGAGGGGATTATTTACCTTCCTATGAAGAAGACCGTGTAGATAAGCAGAAAGGTTACTTATGAAATCCATTGCTGTAATAACCGCAAGAGGCGGATCAAAAAGAATTCCCAGAAAAAATGTGAAGGCGTTTTGTGGAAAACCGATCCTTTGCTATTCCATTGAAGCTGCATTAAAAAGCGGCTGTTTTGAGACGGTTATGGTTTCCACAGATGATGAGGAAATTGCAGGAATTGCAAAGGAAGCTGGCGCGGAAGTTCCATTTCTTCGATCAGAAAAGACTTCTGGAGATTTTGCAACAACGGCGGATGTATTAAATGAGGTAATCGAAGAGTATGAGAAACGTGGTGTAAAGTTTGATGCTCTCTGCTGTATCTATCCGACGGCGCCTTTTGTGACCGCAGAAAAGCTGCGCGTGGCTATGGATACTTTTGAAAAAGAGGGGGCAGATACGGTTATGCCAGTGGTAGCGTATTCTTTTCCGCCGCAGCGTTCCCTTCGCATTCAGAATGGCTATTTAACGCCACAGTATCCCGAATGTATGCAAATGCGTTCTCAGGATTTAGAGAAAATCTATCATGATGTGGGACAGTTTTATATTGTAAAGGTTGAGAGCTTTGTGAAATCTGGAAAAATTATTGGAGATAACGCTTGTCCCATTATTGTTAGTGATTTGGAAGTGCAGGATATTGATACTTTTGAAGACTGGGCGATTGCTGAGATGAAATATAAGCTTATGATGGAAAATCGTTAAATATTAAGAAATCAAAGTAGTGAAAATGGATACCAATCGGTTTACATAATGAAAAGCCCCCTATTTATGGGGCTTTTCGGCGTTTTACTACCCTATATAATGTAGTGGATAAAGCTTTACAATTTTGTTATAATTATGAAACATTTGGCAAAAAGCCATCTTTTGTATTGTCGCTTGGCGATAAAAATGCGGTAAAATGCATTATTTAGAAAAGCGGAAGTAGTTTGTGAGATAGAGGGAAAATATGAATTATGCAGATATGGGTATCGATCTTGGTACCGCAAGTATTTTAGTATATATTCGTGGCAAAGGCGTTGTATTAAAGGAGCCTTCCGTGGTTGCTTTTGATAAAGACAGCAATAAGCCTAAGGCAATTGGCGAAGATGCCAGATTAATGATTGGTCGTACGCCAGGAAACATTGTGGCAGTCAGACCGCTTCGTCAGGGTGTTATTTCAGATTATACCGTTACGGAGCAGATGATGAAGTACTTCATCACCAAAGCGCTTGGTAAGAAGACCTTTAGAAAGCCACGTATTGCAGTGTGTGTACCTTCTGGAGTAACCGAGGTTGAGAAGAAGGCCGTAGAAGACGCAACCTATCAGGCAGGTGCCAGAGAAGTAGCCATCATTGAGGAGCCTATTGCAGCAGCAATCGGTGCAGGAATCGATATTAGTAAACCACAGGGTAATATGATTGTAGATATCGGTGGTGGTACTACGGACGTTGCAGTTATTTCACTCGGTGGTACGGTTGTTTCCGCATCCATTAAGGTTGCCGGAGATGATTTTGACGAAGCCATCGTAAAATATATGCGTAAGAAATATAATCTTTTGGTTGGTGACCGTACCGCAGAAGATATTAAGATTACCATTGGAACTGCATTTAAGCGTGCAGAGAACGATTATATGGATGTTAGAGGACGTGACCTAGTAACAGGTCTTCCCGTAACCATCCGTGTATCTTCTGATGAAACGCAGGAAGCATTAAAGGAGCCCACCTTACAGATTCTAGATACCATTTGCTCCGTACTAGAGAAGACGCCTCCTGAACTTGCTGGTGATATCGTGGATCGAGGGATTGTGCTTACAGGTGGTGGAGCAATGCTTAGAGGTCTTGAAGAGTTAATCGAGGAAAGAACCCACATTAATACCATGACCGCTGAGGAGCCTATGACTTGTGTGGCCATCGGAACGGGAAGATACATTGAGTTCCTGGCAGGTTATAACGAGGACTAAGGTCACGAATTAAGAATATTTACAGGGATTGCCGATATATTAAATGGTAGTCCCTGTTTTTTTATAGGCACAAAATGCGAGAAACACAAGATTTGTGTAAAAATTGATTTATACACACAAGGTATTGTGGTATGATAAATAGTGACGAAATTTAGGAAGCACCCTATACAGAAACGGATTTTTGGGAAAGAGAGTAAGAAATGGTAAAAGGTTTATACACAGCCTATACCGGCATGATTCAGGAACAGCATCGGATGGATACCCTTGCTAACAATTTAGCCAATGCAGATACCATTGGTTTTAAGAAGGAAGGAACCACCAGCCAGTCTTTTGATGCTATGTTAATTGATAAGATTAAGGATGACTCGGAGTATGCGAGACTTCCCAGAAGAATCGGTTCTGTAAATCCCGGTGTTAAGATTGGTGAGAGTTATATCGACTGGAGTCAGGGAAGCTTTCAGGTAACAGGGAACAGCTACGATCTGGCACTAGGTGGACAGGGATTTTTTGCGATTGAGTTTACAAACAAAAGAGGGGAAACTTCCACGATGTACACCAGGGATGGAAATTTCCAAATTGATAAGGATGGTTACCTGGTAACCCAGGATGGAGACTACGTTCTTGGGAAGAATGGTCGTATTAAGCTAGATGTGAATGCGGATATGGTGGTGCAGCGAGATGGTAGTATCTATCAGAATGACCAGAGAGTTGCGCAGTTACAGCTTACGACATTTGAAGATTATAATTATTTGGAGCATTATGGCGAGAATTACTATTATCCAGTAGAAGGGGCAACTCCACGGGATGCGACGGACATTTCTGTAGAGCAGGGATACTTAGAAGTATCCAATGTGTCTACTGTTAGTGAGATGGTTGAGATGATTTCCGTGTCCAGACAGTATGAAGCCAACCAGAAGATTATCCAGACGATGGATACTTCTCTGGAAACGGCGACCTCCCTTGGTAAGCTTAATGGTTAATAGATAAAGCACAGTAGTTGCAGAAAGGAACTCACTATGATTCGTTCTTTATGGAGCGGTGCTACGGGTATGATTGCCCAGCAGACCGCCGTTGATACAATTTCCAATAACATTGCAAATATTAATACAACAGGCTATAAGACCAATCGTACAGAATTTAAGAGTCTTCTTTATCAGGAATTACAGGCAAAGACGACATCTAAGAACGGTGATGAAAAACCGATTCATTCTCAGGTAGGTCTTGGTGTTAGAAACTCTTCTATTACCACAATTTTTTCACAGGGTAGTTTTTATGAATCTACCAATAATTTTGCTTTTGCAATCGATGGTCAGGGCTTCTTTGGCATTAGGGGAGCAGATGGTAAAACCTACTATACCCGCAATGGTAATTTTAACGTATCCACCTATTCTGGGGGAAGACTTGCGCTCACTACTTCCGATGGAAATCCTGTACTAGACAGCAAGGGACAGCCTATTATTTTCCAGGCAGGACTTACTGCAACCAATATCTCCATTAGTGATGATGGAACACTGATGTATCCGGATGAGAAAAATAACTTACAGTCCATGGGAATTCAGATTGGTTTATACCAGTTTAATAATCCCGAAGGCTTAGAGAAGCTAAGTGACAGCTTATATAATGTAACCGCAGCATCTGGTCCGGTTATTAATGAAGCAACCACCACAGCTAGAATCCAGAAGAGTTCTGTAAAGCAGGGATATTTGGAAGGATCTAATGTACAGCTCGCAGATGAGATGGTAGATTTAATCGTGGCGCAGCGTGCATACGAAGCAAATAGTAAAGTGATTACCACCTCCGATACGATGATGGAACAGGCAAATAACTTAAAGAGATAATAGGGAACATAGAGGATAGTCTATGGATAGCTTAGATTTATTAAATATAAATAGTGTAAATAGTGTTGCAAAGAGTAAGGCAGCAGAACAGGCTACGGATAAATTAAAAGCGAATGCAGAGAATGCGCAGACGGATGAAGAACTATTAAATGCCTGCAAACAATTTGAAACCTATTTATGGGAGCAGGTAGTTAAAGAAATGAAGAATACGGTGAGCCTTTTTGATGATGAAGAGAAAGACTCCAATTCTCAGTTAGTAGATTTCTTTACGGACAACGCAGTAACCAAGGTTTCAGAGCAGTTAACAGAGCAGTCTCTTGGTGCCAACTCTCTTGCTATGCAGATGTATGAGCAATTAAAGAGAACTTCCATTACTGCAGAGGAGTTAGAGGCAAAGCGCGCCGAGCAGGAAACTGCAAAACAGGATGAAACAGCAGAGGAAATGACCGCAGAAGAAATCTCAAAGGTGGCTGCTGAAGAAGGGAAAATTTCTTAAACGGTATTGGAAAGCCGTGTTCTTTTTATTTTAGGAGGAAATTATGAAAATCGGATTTATAGGTCTTGGAAATATGGCAGGCGCAATGCTTGGCGGTCTTGTAAAAAAAGGAATAAACCCTGCTGATTTATATGGATATGATGTGGCTGCAAATTTGGCTGCGAAGAGAAAAGAAGAGTTAGGAATGCAGATTTGTGCATCCAATAAGGAAGTGGTAGAAAATGCAGAGTATCTTGTTCTTGCAGTTAAGCCACAGTTCTTAGCACCTGTGTTAGAGGAGATTAAGCCTGTACTTAAAGAGTCTACCGTTATTATTTCCATTGTTGCAGGAAAGAGCATTGCATGGATAACGGAAATTTTAGGGGATGTAAAAGTTGTTCGTTGTATGCCTAATACGGCGGCCCTTGTAGGTGAAGCCATTACGGCAATGACGCCTTCTAATACAGTAACGGAAGAGGAGCTTAATAAGGCAAAAGAAATTATTGAAAGCTTTGGCCGTGCTTCTGTGGTAGCAGAGCATTTAATGGATGCTGTAGTTGGTGTCAGTGGATCTGCACCTGCGTATGTCTTTATGTTCATTGAAGCAATGGCAGATGCTGCAGTTTTAGAGGGGATGCCAAGAAGTCAGGCTTATGAGTTTGCTGCCCAGGCGGTATACGGCAGTGCTAAGTTAATGTTAGATACTGGAAAGCATCCGGGAGAATTAAAAGATATGGTATGTTCTCCTGCTGGTACCACCATTGCAGCAGTTCGCACCATGGAAGATAAGGGACTTAGAAGTGCAGTCATGGAAGGTGTTATTGCAGCGGCAGAGAAAAATAAACAGCTGTAGGGAACTGGTTTACATAACGTAAACCCTTGCAAACATTGACTTTTTCAGCTTTTTTATGCTAAACTAACCAAAGGCAGTTTACCATATATGGGACTATAAAACGTTCCACAGATGCCACGTTAATTTATGAAAAAAGATTTGAAGAAGTGTGCCCTGACATTTGTCGCGTGTAGTACGATTTTGTCTGGACTCATTTATGAGACGGGTTACGCGAACAACACAATTGATTCCAATTCCTTACTTTTAAGTTACAGCGCAGGTGTAGCTGAAGTTTTGGATGTGGATACAACACCAACAAGCGAAGAGGTTCAGATCGCCATCGAGGAGGCAGAAGAAGCTGCCAATGCCTGGAAACAACCAGGTGCAATGATTATGGCGAATGTAACCTCTTATTTAAATGTAAGACAGGATCCCAGTGTTGAAGGTAAAATTCTGGGTCAGTTATATTGTGACTGTGGCGGTGTGATTGTTGAATACGGCGAAGAATGGACCAAGATCCGGACGGGAAATTTGGAAGGCTGGGTCAACAACGAATACGTTTACTTTGGTGAAGAGGCCACGGAAAAGGCAGAGGAACTAGGAAGTTATAAAGCAACGGTTACAGCGGATACATTAAATGTTCGAAAGGAACCTACCACGGATGCATCTGCCCTTGGTGTTGTAAAGAAAGATGGTGTTTATGATGTGCTCTCCATCGACGAAGAGGGATGGGTGCTTATTGATTTCAATGGTACGGATGCCTATGTAAGTTCTGAGTATGTAACGGTAGAATTTACGGTAGGTCATGGTGAGACCAACGAAGAGATTGCAGAGAAAAAGCGTGCTGAGGAAGAAGCAAAGAAGGCAGCAGAAGTTGAGGCCAATCGTACCACGACTTTACAGGAAGTAAATTATGGTGCCTATACGGCCCAGGCAACCGATGTAGAACTTATTGCAGCAGTAATTCAGTGCGAGGGTGGAAATCAGCCTTATGAAGGACAGCAGGCGATAGGTGCCGTCATTATGAACAGGGTTCGAAATCCTAAATATCCTAACACGGTATTAGAAGTTATTTCTGCACCATATCAGTTTACGGTGTTCTCCTCTGGTGCAGTGGAAAGAGCCATTCAGAGAGGGCTAAAAGAGAGTTGTCTTTTAGCAGCGCAAGATGCCATCAATGGGTATTCGCCAGTAGGCGCTGCAACCCAGTTCAGACCAATTAGTTCAGGTCGTTCCGGCATTGTAATTGGTGGCCACGTTTTCTGGTAAGTATTGCGAAAAAGCAAGTCTTTTATTAAAATATAATAGTATACACAGCCACGCAGGAATGTGTGGCTCTTGTTTTTTCCGAGAGAGAATGGGAAATATTTAAGGATAAAAAGGAAAAGGAAAAGATGAATTTAAAAGGACGCGATTTTTTAACATTAAAGGATTTTACCAAGGAAGAGATTAATTATCTTTTGGATCTTTCTGCGGAATATAAGGATAAGAAAAAGAAAGGGATATTACACGATGATTTTCGTGGAAAGAATATCGCTTTAATTTTTGAGAAGACCAGTACCAGAACCCGTTGTTCTTTTGAAATTGCAGCGCATGATTTGGGAATGGGTGCAACTTATTTGAATCCCAAGGATTCTCAGATTGGGAAGAAGGAGAGCATTGCAGATACAGCAAGAGTATTATCTTCTATGTTTGAGGGAATTGAGTATCGTGGCTATGGCCAGGAAATTGTTGAGGAACTCGCAAAATACAGTAAGGTTCCTGTATGGAATGGACTTACTAATGAATATCATCCTACCCAGATGTTAGCAGACTTTTTAACCATTAAGGAGCAGTTTGGTTCTCTGGAAGGATTAAAGCTTGCTTATATGGGTGATGCGAGATATAACATGGGCAATTCTCTTATGATCGCCTGCACCAAGATGGGTATGCATTTTGCAGCAGGAACAAAGAAAGAGTATTTCCCGAATGAGGAGCTTGTAGCTATCTGCGAAGGTTATGCAAAGGAAAGCGGCGGTTCCATTTTATTAACAGAGGATCCTGCAGAAGCTGCAAAGGATGCTGATATTATTTATACCGATGTATGGGTATCCATGGGTGAGCCTGATGAGATTTGGGAAAAGAGAATTAAGGATTTAACACCTTATAAGGTTACCAAGGAATTATTTGGTTATGCAAAACCTACCGCAATCTTCTTACACTGCCTGCCCGCATTCCATGATGAGAAGACAGGAATTGGTAAAGAAATGTGTGAAAAGTATGGTGTAAAAGAACTGGAAGTTACGGATGAAGTTTTTGAAGCACCGTATTCCAAGGTATTTGAGGAAGCAGAGAATCGTATGCACACCATTAAGGCAATGATGGCAGCAACGCTTCAGTAGGATAAATATGAAACACGAAGTTCTTAGAATGATCCGGGGGGCCCAGGGATATATCTCAGGCCAGGAGATTTGTGAAAAATTAGGCGTTTCTCGTACTGCTGTGTGGAAAGTCATTGAGCAGTTACGGGCAGAGGGATATGATATCGAAGCGGTAAGCAACCGGGGATATCATTTGATTTCTTATCCGGAATTAATGACGGGTACAGAAATTATGAGCCGGATTAATACTGCGTGGGCGGGTACCCGTGTGTATTATCGCAAGGAAACTGGCTCGACCAATGAAGATGCAAAGGACTTGGCAGAAGAGGGTGCACTCCATGGCAGCCTGGTGGTAGCAGAGTGCCAAAATGCAGGAAAAGGCCGTAGAGGAAGATCCTGGGGAAGCGATAAGGGCAGTACGATTTCTATGAGCTTATTACTTCGTCCTACCTTTTCACCAAATAAAGCGCCAAAGCTTACCCTGATTATGGCCCTTGCCGTGGCGGAAGTGCTTCACCATTTAACGGATCAGGAAATTTCTATTAAGTGGCCCAATGATGTTCTTGTGAATGGCAAGAAGGTTTGTGGCATTTTGACAGAGATGAGCGCTGAAATGGACTGCATTAACTATGTAGTGATTGGTGTTGGTATCAATGTTAATAATACGGAGTTCCCGGAAGAGCTTAGGGATAAAGCGACCAGCCTTTTAAATGAAGTAGGCAATCGAATGGGACGTACCGACATTATCGTGAATGTTATGGATTTCTTTGAATACTATTATGGTATTTATGAGGAACATCAGGATCTTTCTGATTTCGTTAATTTATACGATAGTTATTTGATTAATCGTAATAAGGAAGTGCGTGTCCTTGATCCCAAAGGGGAATATAATGGTGTTGCCCAGGGAATCAATGACAATGGAGAACTGATTATCCAGAAGGAAGATGGAAGCTTTGTGCGAGTCGATTCTGGAGAAGTAAGTGTGCGGGGGGTTCTTGGATATGTCTAGAGAGGACCAGGTGGTACTTTGCGGTGCCAATGCTTATGAGCAGAAGTATTATTTTAACAGAGAACAGTTTGGTTCTCTTCCGAAAGAGATTCAGGACGAGCTTCATGTCATTTGTGTGTTATACACAGAGGAAGTGGGCGGTATTATTTCCTTTGCTTTTGACGAGGAAGGAAGCGTCTTTATAAATACCCAGGCAGCAGAAGAGGATTATGGGTATGATGAGATCCATGCTGGACTATTATTAACCCAAATTAAGCAAAGCCGTAGCGATATGTTGCAGTTTTTAAGTCTGTACTATAAGAAAATAATTCTCGGAGAAGAGATGGAGGAAGAATCATGATTCTCACCGTAGACGTGGGCAATACCAATATTACTTTCGGAGTATTTAAGGGAGAGGACTTAAAGTGCTCTTTTCGTATGATGAGTAAAAGCCCCAGAACCAGTGATGAGTACGGTATTACGATTAAAAATCTTTTGGCACATCATGGTATTTCCCCCGAGGAATTAGAAGGCATTATTGTGGTAAGTGTTGTACCCAATATTATGCATTCTCTTCTTGGAGGCTTAGAACGATATGAAGGAAAGAAGCCATTGGTTGTTGGTCCCGGATTAAAGACGGGGATTCGCATTGCTACGGATAATCCCAGAGAAATCGGTGCAGACAGAATTGTGGATGCAGTAGCTGGCTTTGAGAAGTATGGCGGCCCTACATTAATTATTGATTACGGTACGGCGACAACGTATGACCTTGTGAATGAAAAAGGTGATTTTGTATGTGGTATTACGGCGCCGGGTGTGCGTACCAGTGCGAAAGCTCTTTGGGAGAATGCAGCAAAGCTTCCTGAGATTGAAATTTTAAAGCCTTCCAGCATTTTGGCAAAGAATACCATTACCAGTATGCAGGCAGGACTTATGTATGGACAGATTGGACAGACAGAATACATTGTAAAGAAAGTAAAAGAAGAAGCAGGACTCTCCTCTATGAAGGTTGTAGCGACCGGAGGACTGGGACGCGTCATTTCAGAAAATACAGACAGCATAGATGTTTATAACAGTACACTGACATTAGAAGGTCTTCGTATCATCTATGAAAAGAACAGGGGATAAAATGGGAAAAACCCTTACTATTGGCGATTATTCGTTACAAGGGAATATTATCTTGGCTCCTATGGCAGGTGTAACAGACCTGCCTTTTCGTTTGTTATGTAAGGAGCAGGGTGCGGATCTTCTTTGCATGGAGATGGTGAGTGCAAAAGCCATTACCTATCACAATAAGAACACGGAAGCACTGATGCACATTGATCCGAGAGAGGGGGATGTGTCCCTGCAGCTATTTGGCTCAGAACCTGAGATAGTAGCAGAAGCGGCAAAAATGATAGAAGATAAGCCGTTTCGATTTCTGGATATCAATATGGGTTGTCCGGTTCCAAAGGTGGTAAATAACGGAGAAGGCTCAGCGCTAATGAAGAATCCAAAACTTGCGGGAGAGATTGTGCGCGCTGTTACGAATGCAATTCATAAGCCAGTAACCGTAAAGATTCGAAAGGGATTTAACGATACAAATATAAATGCTGTTGAAATGGCTAAAATTCTGGAAGATGCAGGAGCCTCTGCCATTGCAGTGCACGGCAGAACCAGAGAACAGTATTATAGCGGGCAGGCGGATTATGAAATCATACGACAGGTGAAAGAGGCCGTGCAGATTCCCGTAATAGGGAATGGCGATTTATTTACACCGGAAGATTTTAAACGTATGCAGGATATAACCGGCTGTGATGGATTTATGGTAGGCCGCGGGGCCAAAGGAAATCCCTGGATTTTTCGGGAATTAAAAGCCGCATCAGAAGGATGCGAGATTCCAAAGCGACCAACCAAAGAAGAAGTAGCAGAGATGATTAAAAGACATTTTTCTCTTCTTGCGGAAGAAAAGGGAGAGTTTATTGCGCTTCGAGAGATGCGAAAGCATATTACCTGGTATACAGCAGGGTTCAAAGGAAGTGCGCAGCTTAGAAAGCGGGCCTGTGAAATAGCCAGTGTAGCAGAATTAGAAGAAATGTTAATGCGTATTCGGAACAGTTAGGAGAACATATATGATCGTTTTTCCAGAACACTATTTTGAAGAGGAAACAAGAGATGGTTTTACGATTGCAGGAATGATGAAGCGCGCATGGGCTGCCCAGATGGAGGTCTATGAAACGGTTTATGCCATCTGTGAAAAACATGGTTTAAAAATCTATGCGCACCTGGGAACCCTTTTGGGGGCAGTGCGTCACCAGGGCTTTATTCCCTGGGATGATGATATGGATAGCTGTATGCTGCGAGCAGACTATTTGAAGTTTCTTTCTATTGCAAAGCAGGAGCTTCCAGCAGGATATAACGTTGCCTCTGTTTATAATGAGGTGGGTCATGTGAATTTGAATATTCGTATCACAAATGGACAAGGGCTAAGCTGGACAAAAGACTGGCTCAGAAAGTACCATGGATGTCCCTTTGTGGTGGGGATTGATATTTTTCCGTTAGATTCCATTCCAAAGGATGCACATAAGTGGGAACTGAAAAAGCAGACGATGTTGCTTTGTGAAAAGACACAGGGTGCTTATGAAGCTTTGCAGCAGGGAGATACGCAAAACAAAGAAGCAAAAAATATAGTAGTGGGGGGAATACAGGCTCTTACGGAGCTCTTTGGGCCTTCTCCTATCAAAGATTTTCCGCTACAAAATCAAATTTATAGATTCTATGATAAAGCCTGTTCGCTGTTTGATGAAGAAGAGGCGGAGGAAGTGACCATGATGCCTGATTACAGGAGATGGAATGGCCGTCCTCTATTTCGTAAAGAATGGTTCAAGGAAGGAAAGCTTCTTCCTTTTGAAACAACAAAAATTTTGGTGCCAGTAAATGCAGATGGTGTTTTGCGTTCTTACTATGGCGAAGATTATATGGTTCCCAGAAATGCTGCCTGTGGGCATGACTATCCTTTCTACGCAGAGCAGGAGAAGATTGCCAGAGAAAGTGGAAAGTGGGAAGAAATTATAAATGCGATAAACGAAAAACAGGAAGAACCTGTTCTGGCCCGAAATAAGTCAAAAACAGAAGTGGTTTTCTTTCCTTATAAGGCGGCTATGTGGGACAGCTTGGAATCCGTGTATTTAGCTGCGAAGGAAGATCCGGACTGTGATGCTTATGTTGTGCCGATTCCATATTATGACAGAAAACCGGATGGCAGTATGGGACAAATGCATTATGAAGGAGATCTGTTTCCATCCAATATTTCCATAACCAATTATAAGCAGTATGACATAAAGAGCCGCCGTCCCGATATTGCGTATATTCATAATCCGTATGATGGCAACAATTTCGTTACTAGCGTGGATCCTGCTTATTATTCTTCTGCACTAAAAAAATATGTAAAGAAACTGGTTTATATTCCTTACTATGCAACCACAGGTGGTATGTCTGATGCCCAGAGTTTACTGCCTGCTTATCTTCATGCGGATTATATTCCAGTGCAGGGAAAGTTTATACGTAAATTTTTTGAGGATGCCCTCCCGGAAGAAAAGTTTCTGTATTTTGGTTCCCCTAAATTTGACCGTGTAATAAAGATGTGTAAAAGTCCAGGCCAGCCGCCAGAGAGCTGGCAAAAGAAGATGGCGGGGAAAAAGGTGTATTTTTACAATACGAGCCTTCACGGACTTTTGGGGAATACGCCTGCCTTTTTAAGAAAGATGACGTATGTCTTTACCTGTTTTCAAAAGGCGGCAGATAAGGCCTGCCTAATTTGGAGACCGCATCCTCTATTTGAATCAACGTTAGATTCCATGCGGGGCAATTTGCGTCCTGTGTATGATGCTATCAAAAAATGGTATGTCGAAAGTGATTTTGGAATTCTAGATGAGACACCAGATATCACAGAGACGATTTCATTTTGTGATACCTATGTCGGCGATGCTGCTACCAGTGTTACCTCCCTTTTTGGTGTAGCAGGAAAAGAGATTATCCTGCTTAACAATGCATTAGACAGGGAGCCGGAAAATTTTGATGTTGTGGGTGATGTATTTAATCCTGTGACAGTCGTTCGCCCGGATGGTACATTACTACTCACCCCATATCTCTTTACCAGACATAACCAGCTGTTTAAAGCTGTGGATGGAACCTTTGCCTACCGGTACTTAGATTGTTTAGGCCAGATGCAGGGGGAGAACTATTATCTTGGAATTTTACCAACCCCTTATGGTGATTATGTGCTACCTCACCATGGATACCAGATTAAGAAGGTGCTACCGGATGGCAAAATAGATACCATTTCTCTTAAAGAAGAGACGAGGCCGATTTGTTCCTTCCGTGGATTTGTTTGTACAGAGAAAACTATTTTGCTTCTGCCGGATCGATATTCTACGGTGGTACGAATTACCATAGAGACGGGCGAAGTGACGTATTTAAAAGAAAAATTAGAGTTCACTTTTGCGGAAGATGTTGGCTACGGTGCTTACTGTGTCTGTGAAGATTATCTGCTACTTGCAAGTCCTACGGAAGATAAGGTCTATGCCATGGATGTAGAAACCGGCAAAATCCGGTCGCTGCGAACAGGAATAAAAGAGTTCACAAAAGTAGGTTCTATGATATCTGTGGGAGAGGGTGTGTGGATGCTACCCAAAGAAGGATATCAGGTACACTACTGGGAGCCGTTTAACGGAACCGTAAAGACCTATGATACGAGCAGTCTAGCTGAGGGCTGTGTAAATCCTTATACAGGAGCCATTTGTGAAGCGAATCCATTTGGATTTCCTTATATTTCGGATACAGAAGTAATTCTTCCGCCCTGTTTTGGAAAGGTGTGGATTAGAATCGATTTGGCTACCGGGGAACTGCAAAAATGGGAAGAGGGACCCTTAGAAGAACCCTATAATCCTTATCTTCCCGGTGCTGGTGGTGCCTTTCTTAAAAATGCAGAGGGGAAAAATCTATATTATAGCAGTATGGACAGACGATACTATATTTATGAGCCTTCTGCCCTAACGTTTGAAGAGGTACCAGTATCTTTTGAAGAGGAAGATTTGCTAAGGGCTGAACCAGGGTTTGCGCTGTATAGTGATGAATTCCCCTACGCAGCTACGGAGGATGCTATAAATTCTCTTTCTATGTATTTACAAGGAACCTACCAGGGGGCAAAATATAATAGAGAGACGCAGGAAAAGGCGTTTTCCAGAATTGCAGCTACATTAGATGGTACAGCGGGCGAAAAGATTCACGCATTTATAAAAAAGAAAGTCGAAAGATAAATATGACGAAAGTTATTACCTACGGAACCTACGACCTGTTTCATCAGGGACATTACAATCTATTAAAAAGAGCCAAGGAACTTGGTGATTATTTAATTGTTGGTGTTACCACAGAACATTTTGATCTTGCCAGAGGAAAGGTTAATGTGATTGATCCCATTATGGAGCGTATTGAGAATGTTCGAAAGACAGGATTTGCAGATGAAATTATCGTAGAGGATCATGAGGGGCAAAAGATTGAAGATATTCAGAAATATGGAGTAGATATCTTTACCCTAGGTTCTGACTGGGTAGGTGCTTTTGATTATTTAAATAAATTCTGCAAGGTGGTGTATTTAGATCGTACCCCCGATATTTCTTCGACGCAGATTAGAAAGAATAAATTTAAAATCGTAAATATGGGTATCATCGGGACGGGTCGAATTGCGCCTCGTTTTATTGCAGAAGCAAAATATGCTTCCGGTGTACGAATAACCTTGGGATATAATCCAGAAGCCGCCAGTGCAAAAACATTTGAGAAGAATCATAACATTCCCTGTATGACAGAGGATTTTGATGCGTTTATAGAAAAGGTAGATGCAATCTATGTTGCTTCCCCGAATGAGACGCACTATGAATATGTGAAGAAGGGGTTGGAGGCAGGAAAACACGTACTTTGTGAAAAGCCTATTTCGTTTACAAAGGAAGGTTCCGCAGAACTTTATGCGCTTGCACAGGAAAAAGGACTGGTTCTTATGGAAGCGGTTAAAACGGCGTATTGTCCTGGATTTCAGCAGTTGCTGAACGTTGCTTCCAGCGGTAAGATTGGGCAAATTGTGGATGTAGAAGCCTGCTTTACGCGACTGGCCAACAAAGAATCCAGAGAAGCTACAGATGCAAATTATGGCGGCGCCTTTCTGGAATTTGGTAGTTATACCATGCTTCCCATTATGAAACTTCTGGGAACCGATTATAAAGAGCTTCGTATTGATAGCGTTCAGGGACAGGATGGTATTGATCTATATACCAAATTACAAGTGATTTATGAACACGGTATGGCAACGGGTAAAATGGGCGTTGGCGTAAAGAGTGAGGGGCAGTTAGTTGTGGCAGGAACGGAAGGGTATATTTTAGCGCCTTCCCCTTGGTGGCTCACGAAACGCTTCGAAGTTCATTATGAAGATGCCAATAAGGTGGAAGTTTATGAACCCAAATTTCAGGGGGATGGTTTCCGTTATGAAATCAATGAGTTTGTGATGACGATTAACGGACAGATGAACAATGCTTATAAGATTACCAGCAAAGAGATGATTGCAATGGCGGGGATTACAGAGGAATTTATGAAACGCCAGAGACCGCATATTCTTGAGTAATCCGCGAGGAAAAAAATTCCGTTCACGTTTATTGTTTTGGCAGAGTGCGCAAATAAAATCTAAAACGGATTTCGCTTCCACGGCAAGCAACTTCGCAAAATATTTTATATGCGAACCCTGTCTATACACTTTCCATTATATGTGGATTATTTGAACATATTATTATAATCATATTTGTACCGGGTCTGGCATAAGGCCCGGTATTTTAAAAGAGAGGAAAATCATGAACAAACTAACATTTGGAATAATCGGCTGCGGAAGAATCACCACAAGATTCTTGGAAGAGGTAAAAGTTATTCAGGAGTTGTCGGTTACCCATGTCTATAATCCCAGAAGAGAAAGTGCAGAAAAGTATGCAAAGGAAAACGGGTTAGACGTAGCCGCATCTTTGGATGAACTGGCCAGGGAAGTAGATGCCGTTTATGTAGCATCACCGCATAAAACCCATGGTTTTTATGTGCAGGAAATGCTGCAAAGAGGAAAGCATGTATTATGTGAAAAGCCGTTAGCTTTTTCGAGGGAGGAAGCAAGTAATCTTTATGCGCTTGCCAGAGAAAAGGGATGCATTTTAATGGAGGCAGTTAAGACAGCCTATTGTCCTGGATTTCGCGGGATTCTGGAGGTTGTACAGGCCGGTAAGATTGGCGAGGTTATCGATGTAGAGGCGGCATTTAGCAAACTGTCTCCTTCTAATGGAAGAGAAGTATGGGATGAAGAAGCAGGGGGTAGTTTCCCGGAACTCGGTACGTATAGTCTGCTCCCCATTGTAAAGCTGCTTGGAACAAATCCTACGAAGGTTTCCTTCCATAATGTATTTATGGGAAATGGAAAAGAGGGCTACTGTAAGGCTGTATTTGATTATGAGAATGCGGTTGCGACAGCAAAGACGGGAATTTTGGCAAAAACGGAAGGACAACTTTTGATTGCTGGTACCAGGGGATACATTTTGTGTCCTTCTCCCTGGTGGCTAACAAAAACTTTTGAAGTGCGTTATGAAGATGCCTCTAAGATAGAAAAATATCAGGCGCCTTTTGATGGGGCGGGACTTCGTTATGAGATTGCCACGTTTGCAGACCGTATTTGGAATGGGAATGTGTATGACTGCTTTACAGAGGAAGAATCTGTCTGGATGGCCGGGGTTATGGAGGAATATTTAAAAACCATAAAACCAGAGCCCAAAGCAGGTGATGTTAAAATATGGGCGCACAGAGGCTGCAGCTATGCCTATCCGGAAAATACGCTGCTTAGTTTTCAAAAGGCAGCGGAGCTTGATGGTCTTTCGGGTGTTGAGTTAGATGTGCAGTTATCAAAGGATGGAGAACTTGTCGTTATTCATGACGAAAAGGTGGATCGAACTACGGATGGAAGCGGCGCAGTAAAGGATTATACCTTAGCGCAGTTAAAGGCATTATCTATTCAAAGCGTGGATGAAAACGTAGAGAGAATTCCAACACTGCGGGAAGTATTTGACACCCTTCTTCCTTACCTGCGCCAGGGACTAAAAATAAATATTGAAATGAAGAACTCTGTGGAGCCATATCCTGGCATGGAGGAAAAGGTTCTTGCGCTTATAGAGGAATATGGTATTTTGGAAAATATTATTTTTTCATCCTTTAACCACGCTTCTATGGGAAAGATGAAGAAGCTATGTCCTATGGCAAAGACGGGAACGCTTGGCGTAAACGCTATGGATTGTCTTGCTGGAAAAGACACGTATTTTGCGGATGCAATTCATCCCTATAATGGTGGTCTTCCGCTGTCCGAAAAGGAGAAAAAGAAAATTGCGCATATGCCCGTGCGTGTGTGGAATGGTGAGGAACCTTTATTTGGACAGGATCGCATTTTAAAAGAAACGAATATGTGTAAGTATGGAATTTTAGGTGCTACGGACATTTTCACTAATATTCCAGAACATTACCTAAAAGGGTAAACTATTTACAAAAAAAGTTTAACTCGATAAAATAAAGCGGTTGTAAGCAAGGTGCTTTCAATAAATCAGGCAGGGAACGAGCCTGCCAAAAAGAGGAGAAAAATTATGAAAAAGAAACTGATGGCATCCCTTCTTTGCGGATCCCTGGTACTTGGTACGTTAATGGGCTGTAATGGAAAGGGCGGCGCTTTAGACGGCGACGGCATGGAAAACGAAAAACCGGTTTACAAGGTTGGTATTGTAAACTACGTAGACGATGCTTCCTTAAACCAGATTGTTGAGAATATCGAAGCAGAGCTGGATAAGAAGGCAGAGGAGTGTGGTGTTGTATTTGAATACGAACCTTACTATCAGAACTGTCAGGCAGATGCTACTGTATTAAATCAGATTGCAGCCAATATGGTAGCAGATAATGTTGATGTAATCGTAGCAATTGCTACCCCTGTTGCAATGGTTATGCAGTCTGCAACCGAAGATAACCAGATTCCAGTTGTATTCTCTGCAGTATCTGATCCTGTTGGTGCAGGTCTTGTTGCTTCTATGGAAGCACCTGGCGCAAACATTACGGGTACCAGTGATGCATTAGATACTACAACCATCATGAACTTAATGAAGGCAGCAGATGAAGATCTGGATTATGTTGGTTTCTTATATGATACCGCACAGGATTCTTCAACCCAGGCAATCATTGATGCGAAGGCATGGTGTGATGCAAATGGTGTAAGCTACATCGATAAGACTGGTTCTAACACCAGCGATGTTCTCTTAGCAACCCAGTCCTTAATCGATGAGGGTGTAGATGCAATCTTTACCCCTTCCGATAATACTATTATGACTGCAGAGCTTTCTATCTATGAGCTTCTTGCTGATGCAGGTATTCCGCACTATACTGGTGCAGATTCCTTTGCACTAAATGGTGCGTTCTGTGGATATGGTGTTGACTATGCAAACCTTGGTGTTGTAACGGCAGATATGGTTGTTGATATTCTTGTAAATGGTAAGGATGTTGCAACGACTCCCGTTGTTACCTTCGATAATGGTATTGCAACTGTGAACACAGAGACTTGTGCAGCAATTGGTTTTGATCTTGAAGCAATCAAGGCAGCATTTAGTCCTCTTTGCACGCAGTTCAAGGAAATTACCACTGCAGAAGAGTTTGAATAAAACATATTGCTAAAGAAACAAGATAGGCACGCTTAGGCGTGCCTATTTTTTTGCGCTAGCACATCGGACCATTTGTACCATTTCGGACCATTTGTACCGGGTACAAATGGTCCGAAATTGTGGATAATACACAAAAAACAGATGGATTTCTATAGCATATCGACAATTTCACAATTGTTTTCTTGAAAAGATGATGATACATTTTTACAGGAAAGAATTTTATAGAAAGAAGAGTCTGTATGAAAAAGAAGAACTTTTATACCATCCCCCTTTTGTTTCTTCTTCTTAGCTTATTAGTTGGCTGTGGTTCAACCATTGTTGTGAATCTTGTAGGAAACGATGGGTACGAGAATGCCAAGGCTATGGAAGCACTGAGTGGACCGGACCTGCCGGATGTGGTAGAGACTGAAAAGATGACTCCCCCCTCCACAGAAGGATGGGATGAGAGTAAGAAGATTTACGCGTATTGCTGGGATAATGATTTTGAGAATAAACTGAATGTGGTTCTTGATAAATACCCTCAGTATAAAGAGTATGTGGAAATTATTGTAACGGGACAGGGTGGTACGACTTACGAGTATAAGACGACTGTGGATACAGCATTTACCAATGGAAATCGTTATCCTTCCCTGATTGCAGCGGATAATGATGTTGCAAAGCTGTGGTCGGAAGACAGTAGTAAAACCATTCCTCTTAGCAGAATTGGAATTACTCTGGAGATGTATGGGAATGCCTATAAGTTCTCCAAGCAGTATGGGTTATACAATGGGGAATTAACCTGTATGACCTGGCAGGCTTGTCCTGGTGCTTTTGTATATCGCAGTGATATTGCAGAGGAAGTATTTGGAAGCAGTGACCCTGCGGTTGTTCAGGAACAGCTTTCCTCCTGGGATGCGTTTTTTGAAGCAGCAGAAAAGCTGAAAGACAAAGGCTATTATATTGTTTCCGGTTATGATGATATTAAGTATGCGGTATTTGATTCTCAGGAAGGTCCGTGGGTTACCAACGTGGACGGACTGGAAACGTTGACCTTAGACAAGAGTGTAAACACCTATTTGGATCTTGCTAAATGTTTATATGATGGTGGTTATGTAGATAAGGCTTCTGAAATGTGGTCTTCAACCTGGGCAGCCAATATGGCTCCTTCGGGAAATGTATTTGGTTACTTTGGTTGTCCCTGGTTCTTTGGCTCTATGAAAGATATGGGAGCCGAAGAGGGCGCATGGAACTGCTGTGTGGGACCGACTCCCTATCACTGGGGTGGTACCTATGTAATGGCAGGAAAGAATAGCGAGAATCCAGAATTACAGGCATTTCTCATTTATGCACTCTGCTGTGATGCGGATGTTGCCTATGATATTGCTGTAACGTACGGTGACTGCGTGAATAATAAAGAAGCGAACGAGAGACTCTTAAAAGAAGATCTTGGAAGTGCTGCGGTCTTAAAGGAACAGAATCCTTTGAAGACTTTAACAGATTCTGCACTGGATTTAAGCCTTATGAATGTGACATATGCTGACGCCACGATTAAGAGTTACATTGATACCGCTACAAAGAGTTATATCAATGGAACATTTAGCAAAGAAGCAGCGATTAATTATATTAAGCAGCAGGCGCAGATTGAGCTTGGGCTTATGATTACGGAAGAATAGGAGGTGAAGGTATGGCACGTATTGTATTCGGAAGAAAATATAAAAAATCCGTGGAATATGGAAAGTACGCACTTATCTTCCTAATTCCCTTCTTCCTTGTATTTCTTGTATTTCAGTTTTATCCCATGCTGGATACTTTTTACAGATCCTTTGTGTTCTCTTTTAAGAATGGTCGTAACACCATTGCAACACCGGGTCTTAGCACTGGAAACTTTGAAAACTATGTATTCGGTTCTGCTGGTGGTGGAGAATTCTGGCAGGCATTTGGCATTACCATGCTATTATGGGTAGTTAATTTCATTCCCCAGTTAGCGTTGTCCTTACTGTTAGCCGCCTGGTTTACGGATAACTTCCATAAACTGCCAGGTGTAAAGACTTACAAGTTTATTATGTTTTTACCTAATATTGTAACGGCTGCAACAGTATCTGTTTTGTTTTATAACTTCTGCTACGGACATGGTCCACTGGTTACGCTATTTGAGAAAATGGGTATTACCCTGGACATCAATAAGGGATTAACCAGTCTGTTCATTATTGCTTTTATCCAGTGCTGGATGTGGTTTGGAAATACCATGATTATTTTAATTTCAGGTATTCTTGGATTAAATCCTTCCTTCTATGAGGCTGCCAGAGTGGATGGAGCAACCAGCAGACAGCAGTTCTTTATGATTACTCTGCCACTATTAAAGCCTGTTATCCAGTACACCTTAATCACTTCCTTAATTGGTGGCCTGCAAATGTTTGATATTCCGTTCCTGTTTAATAATGGTGGACCGGTTATTCCCGCAGGGGACACGCCTGTTGCTTCTACCAAGACAGTGGTTATGCTCATTAAGCGTTATGCAACACCTGGTGAAGCACAGAACCTTGGTAAAGCAGGTGCTTATTCTGTTGTATTATTTATTATTACCCTTGTTCTCAGTTTGATTTTCTATCGATTAACCACTGAGAAGAAGAGTCGTAGAAGGGGGTGGTAAGAATGGATTTCAAAGTACACACCATTGATGAGAAAAAACTGCGTTTTCCTATAAAGATTTTTCGTACGGTAATTAGTATTATTATTGCAGCCATTGTTGTGATTCCCTTCTGGCTGTTATTTGTAAATGCCACCCGCCCCACAGCGGATATCATGAGTGGCGTTAAGGTGTTCCCTGGACTGGAATTTTTTAGAAACTTTAAGAAGGTTTTGGAAAGTTCTGCTGGAACCAGTGCTATTTCTTTTGGAAAAGCTCTTCGAAACAGTCTCTTAGTTACCATTCCGGCAACCTTATTACAGGTATATTTTGGCTCCATGACCGCTTATGCGATTCAGGTATACAGCTTCAAGCAGAAGAAAATAGTATGGGGATTAATCTATGGTATTATGATGGTACCTACCCAACTTTCTATCGTTGGTCTCATTAAAGTTTGTAATCTGACCCATTTATATGGAACGCTGTGGCCCTTAATATTACCAGCTGTAGCAACGCCTACTACGGTATATTTTATGAAACAGTATATGGAAGCCAGTCTCCCATTAGATGTTATTGAGTACGCTCGTATTGATGGTGCAAGTGAGTTTTTAATCTTTAATAAGATTGCATTACCTATGCTAAAACCCGCGATGGCAACGCAGGCAATTTTAGCGTTCGTAGCATCCTGGAATAATCTCTACACCCCTTCTATCCTTCTTGCAACAGAAGGTGGAACGAAGGGAACGATTCCTATGTTTATTGAGGCGCTTAAAGCCAATGATAAGGAAAGAGATTACGGGCAGATTTATTGCGGATTATTTATTACGATTATTCCGATCCTTCTGGCATATTCCTTCTTTAGCAAGAAGATTATCGAAGGTGTAGCCCTCGGCGGCGTGAAAGAATAAAGATGGCATTTGATGATCAAAGTACAAATGAAAAGAAATCTAAAATGGCAGGGCTCGTAAGAGCCCTGGATATTTTTGGCGACTTATTTATTCTGAATCTGATTTATATTCTATTTTCTTTGCCCGTGGTAACCATTGGGGCATCAACCACAGCATTATACAGTGTAACCCTTCGGATTGTCAGAAATGAGGATACTGCTGTATGGTCTGGTTTTGTAAGAGCATTTAAGGCAAATTTTAAGAAGGCGACGGCTCTTTGGGGGCTTGTTTTCTTATATGCTGCCATTTTGGTATCGCAGTATCTGCTTATTATCAATTTTAAAGGGGTGCTGGTAACGGTATACACCGTTATTTTCTTTCTAACGGTGGCTCTTGGTTTTCTGGTAATCCCTTATCTTTTTCCGTTGGTAACGCGATATGAAAACACCACTGGAAAAACGATCAAAAATGCATTTCTAATAGGTGTGTCACATTTGGGAACCAGCATCAAAATGGGATGTCTATGGTTTGGCAGTATTATGCTTTCTGTTATGTACCCCAAAATATTCTTATTTACCTGGTATCTCTGGATACTCATTATTTTCTCTCTGCTTGCTTTTCTTTCCAGCTATATGCTTGTAAAAATATTTGATAAGTTAGAAAAGAGATAACCTGACTTTTCCTTTGTTGTGGTATGATGTAAATAGTGTGACGAAATTTACCGTATAAAGGGGAGATTTATGATTACGTGGCCCATCATACAAACAGCACTGGAAAGCGGCTTTATTTTTTCGCTGATAGCCCTTTCTTTATTCTTGACGTATTCCATGTTAAATTTATGCGATCTGTCCACAGATGGCTGCTATACATTAGGCGCCGCGGTTGGCGCTGTGGTTGCCATTTCCGGACATCCATTTTTAGCACTGCCTGCTGCTATGGGAGCGGGTGTCTTATCAGGACTGATTAATGCTTTTTTGCAGACAAAAATGAAGGTAGAGAGTATGTTAGCGGGTATTGTAGTAAATACCGGCCTTTACACGATTAATATTCTGGTCATGGGTAAGACAGACCTGAATATGAATAAAACGACCACAATCTTTACGATGATGAAGGATCTTTTGGCAAATACGCCATTGGCTTCCTACTATAAGCTGATTACGGCAGTACTATTTGCGGTAGTGGTATTATTGCTTTTGCTTTTATTCTTAGGAACAAGATTAGGGTTATCGCTTCGTGCTACGGGTGATAATATTGCCATGGTAAAAAGTTCCTCCATCAATCCTTCCATTACAACAACAGTAGGACTTTGTATTGGTGGTGCAGTAACTGCGCTTTCCGGCTGTTTACTGGGAGAATATCAAAAGTCAGTAGATATCAATATGGGTACGGGTATGGTTACGGTAGCCCTGGCTTCGTTAATAATTGGAGAAACCATTTTTGGAAAACGAAGTATTAAGGTGCGTGCGATAGGTGTTATTCTTGGCTCCTGTTTATACCGTGTCATCGTAGGTATTGCCCTTCGCTTTAACTTACCTGCCGAGGCATTAAAGCTTGTATCGGCGGTCATTGTAGGTATTGCAATTTCTGTTCCTGCCATTAAGGAAATTATTACTCTGCAAAAGACCAAAGTTGTGGCTATGAGAAAGCATAGAGAACTGGTAAGACAAAGAGAACTTTCGAAGGAGGAAGAGGATCATGCTTAATCTAATCGGACTTCGGAAGACTTTTAACAAAGGAACCATTAATGAAAAAGTTGCCTTAGATGGATTAAATCTAACCGTTAACGATGGGGATTTTATTACCATTATTGGCAGTAATGGTGCTGGAAAATCTACAACCTTTAATGCGATTTGTGGTGGATTTTTTGTGGATGAAGGGTTTGTAGAACTAGATGGAAAAGACATTACCTTTGTTCCAGAACACAAGAGGGCGAAATATATTGGACATCTCTTCCAGGATCCAATGAAGGGAACGGCGCCGCATATGACCATTGAAGAGAATCTGGCCATTGCATATCTTCGTGCCTCCACGAAGAACTCAGCGTACTTCAGCCGTGTATCCAGAAAGGATAAGGAGGTTTTCAGAGAAGCGCTTTCCAGACTGGATATGGGTTTAGAGGATCGTATGAAGAATCCTGTGGGACTTTTATCTGGTGGTCAGCGTCAGGCACTAACCCTACTTATGGCGACACTCGTTACACCCAAGATTTTACTTCTCGATGAACATACCGCAGCGCTTGATCCTGCGACAGCAGATAAGGTACTTGCGCTTACAAAGAACATTGTAGAGGAGCGGAAGCTGACCTGTATGATGATTACCCATAACATGCACCAGGCTCTGGAAATGGGAAACCGTACCCTGATGATGGACGATGGAAAGATTGTTTTAGATGTATCCGGGGAAGAAAGAAGTAAAATGACGGTAGAGGATCTCTTAAAGCAGTTTGCAGACAGAGCGGGCAAGGCATTAGATAACGACCGAATCCTTTTGTCAGCAGCGGAGAAAAAACCTGTGTAGTTTTTGACCACATTGTTTGAATATGGTAAAATGAGTCTATCTGTTTGAAAGGATTAGTATCATGAGTGATATGGAAAATAGAGAAATAACAAGACCTGTGGAGAAAAAGAAAAGCCCCATTAAGACAATTCTCTGGCTTCTCTTTCTTGTCATCCTTGGTATTTTGGTAGGTTTTTCTGTGGCCAATACAGATTTTACGAAGAAGACTGCTGAGACCGAAGAGACGGTTATCGAGGAATCGCAGGAAGAAACCGAAGAGATTATTCTTACCGAAGAGCAGAAGGCAGAACTTGCAAAGCAGAACCAGCAGAAGGGTATGATGATTATGATGCTGGGCGGCGGTCTTATTATTATCATTGCAGTAGTAATCACAGTAGTATCCTCTACGGTTAGCTCTGTAGCCAGTGCAGTAGAAGATGAGGAAGAGGAATAGACAGTTTCCTAAATGAGATTGTGTGGCGCTACGAAAGGGTAGCGCCTTATTTTTTTACAGCAGGAATAAGATATGGCAGAAAAGACGGGCACACACAGCAGTGTCAAAAAACAGTTGCACACAAATACCAGGGTAAAGAAGCCTTCTCTATATAAGGTGATTATGCATAATGATGATTTTACCCCCATGGATTTTGTGGTGGAGATGTTAGAGAAGCATTTTGCAAAGAGTCATGAAGCCGCAATGGAATTAATGCTAACGGTGCATCATGGCGGTAAGGCAGCGGTGGGCGTTTATCCCTATGATGTTGCCCTAACAAAACAGACAAGGGTTGTGATGGAAGCGAGAAGTAGGAAGTATCCTTTTACCCTTTCCATTGAACCAGATGGAGAATAAAGATGATTTTTACAAACCGAGTTGAAGAAGTAATGCGTATGGCAGTGATGAAGGCTGTGTATATGCAAAATGAATATGTAACCCCAGAGCATGTGCTTTTTGGAATGGCAGCAGACTCTGTATTTTCCAAGGCCTTTATTTCTCTTGGGGGCGATATTGAAAAATTAAAAGCAGAGCTAGATGCTTATTTTGTGGAAATTCTTCCGCATAAGGAAATTCACGGCGGAGAAGAAGCGCAGGTAACGGTGGGAATCGAGAGAACTATTGAGGCGGCTGCGCAGACCAGCCACAATAGCGGTAACGAGGCAATTGATTTGCATCATATGCTGTGGGGCATCTATCAGTTAAAGGATTGCTATGCGGTCTACTTTATTGAAAAGCAGATTGGAGAGAAAGAAAATCTGCTCTACAAGATCCAGTCATTAATTGATGAAGAGGAAGAAGGAGACCTAGAGGATGCGCTTTCCCAGTACGCCATTTGTTTGAATGAAGTGGCAGCAAGGCATAATCCCCTCATCGGAAGAGAAAAAGAAATTAACAGAACGTTTCAAATTCTTTGTCGAAAGGAGAAGAATAATCCTCTCTATATAGGAGAAGCAGGTGTTGGAAAGACCAGTATGGCTTACGGCCTTGCGGAAAAGCTTCGAAAGGGAGAGGCACCAGAAGCATTAAAGAAAGCTAGGATCTACCTTCTCGATGTTGCCGCCCTAATTGCAGGAACACAATACAGGGGTGAACTGGAGAAACGACTAAAAGCGGTTATGGAAGCCTTTAAAGAGGTGGAGGATGCCATCGTTTTTGTAGATGATATTCATACACTTATGGGAGCCGGCTCTATTGGCGGTGGCTCTATGGATGCGACGGATATTTTAAAACCTTATTTTGAGGATGGTTCTATTCGTTTTATTGGTGCAACAACTTATAGTGCATACAAGAAAACCTTTGGTAATAATACAGCGCTGTCTAGAAGATTTCAAACGGTAGAATTAAAAGAGCCTTCCGTAGAGGAGACGGTGCTCATACTAAAAGGGATTAAGAAGACCTATGAAAAGTTTCATGGGGTTCGCTATGATAAAGGTGTAATAGAAGCGGCAGCAGAGTTAACAGGTCGTTTAGTGCATGAAAAGTTTCTGCCAGATAAGGCAGTTGATTTGTTAGATGAGGCGGGGGCGTTTGTGAAATTACATGCAGTGCCGGAGGAGAAAACGCCTGTTGTTACAAAGGAAATTATTGAGCAGGTATTAACAGATGCCTGCGGAATTCCTGCCAGTCAGGCAAAGGGTAGTGAAATTGACCGCCTGGCTTCTCTCAAAACATCGATTACTTCCCAAATTTTTGGGCAGGACGAAGCGGTGGATAAACTGGTAGAAGCCATTTCTATGTCCAGAGCGGGGCTACTAGAGGATAATAAGCCGATTGCTGGTCTTTTGTTTGTTGGTCCAACAGGTGTGGGTAAAACGGAGGTGGCAAAGGTACTTTCGAAAGAGATGGCCATGCCGCTCGTGCGTTTTGATATGAGTGAGTACGCGGAGAAGCATACCGTAGCCAAGCTCATAGGATCTCCTGCGGGCTACGTAGGATATGAGGAAGGTGGTCTACTTACAGAAGCGGTTAATAAGGAGCCATACTGCGTCTTATTATTAGATGAAATAGAGAAGGCGCATCAGGATATTTATAACGTGCTCTTGCAGGTGCTTGATTATGCGTCTCTTACAGACAATAAAGGTCGCAAAACCGATTTTAGAAATGTTATTATCATCATGACCAGTAATGCCGGCGCAAGAGAACTTGGCAAAGCTTCCATGGGCTTTGGGGAGTCTTCCTACAATGGTTCTGCAATGATGGAGGAAGTAAAAAGGGTATTCTCTCCGGAATTTAGAAACCGATTATCGGGGATTGTTGAATTTCATCCTATGAGCGATAAAATGGCAGAGAGTATTGCTAAAAAGAAGTTAAAGAGTCTGACCGATAAGCTTCTTGCGAAGAAAGTAAAATGTACGGTGTCGGAAGAAGCACTTCGTTATGTACTAAAAGAAGGTATAACCAGAGAATATGGCGCAAGGCAGCTGGAACGTGTTGTGGATACGAAAATCAAACCGCTTTTTGTAAATGAGCTCCTGTTTGGAAAGTTAAAGAATGGTGGAAGTGTAACTCTGGATGTGAAAGACGGAGCCCCTATTTTGTCCTTTTCAAAGAAAAAAGGGACAGTAACTGTGAAAAAGAAACAGGAAAAAGTCCTTCCGGAAGCAATAGAAAAGTCTATGCCGGAGATTATGAAGGTTGCACCAAAGCTTGCAAAGAAGGGAAGAAGATCCTAAGAGGTCTTCTCCCTTTTTTTATGTCTATATTGGTGGTATAATGTGAATATCTATGGGCCTTTGGTCCAAATGAAACTAGGAGACGATCATGGACAATCTTGAATTAAAGCGTATTGCTGTAGAAGTTCGTAAAGGTATCATTTCTTCTGTACACGCTGCAAAAGCTGGACATCCCGGTGGAAGTTTATCCGCAGCGGAGCTCTTCACTTATCTTTATTTTGAGGAGATGCAGGTAGATCCTAAGAATCCCAAGGATCCGAATCGTGATCGTTTTGTATTATCTAAGGGCCATACAGCGCCCGGCCTTTATGCCGCTCTTGCAGAGAAAGGCTTTTTCCCCAAGGAAGATTTAATCACCCTTCGTAAAGTAGGATCTTATTTACAGGGACATCCTTGTATGAATCATACCCCTGGTGTTGATATGTCTACGGGTTCTTTGGGACAAGGCATCAGTGCTGCGGTTGGTATGGCAGTGGCTGGTAAGATGGATAAAGCGGATTATCGCGTGTATACCTTACTAGGCGATGGAGAAATCCAGGAAGGTCAGGTATGGGAAGCTGCGATGTATGCAGGTTGCAAGAATTTAGATAATTTAGTGGTTATTGTAGATAACAATGGCCTTCAGATTGATGGTGATATTAAGGATAGCGCTTCTCCTTATCCCATTGATAAAAAGTTTGAGGCCTTCAATTTTGAGGCAATCCATGCGGATGCACATGATTTTGATTCTCTTCGTGCTGCATTTACAAAAGCAAGAGAGACAAAGGGAAAGCCCACTGCGATTATTATGAAGTCTATCAAGGGTAAGGACGTATCCTTTATGGAGAATAATGCGGGCTGGCATGGCAAGGCACCGAATGATGAAGAATTTGCAGTTGCAATGGCAGATTTAGAGAAGGTAGCCGAAAGCCTTAAGTAGAATAGGAATGAACGCTGGTTCATAAAAGGAGCATAAAATGGCAGACATTAAGAAGATAGCAACCCGTGAAAGCTACGGTAGAGCACTTGTTAAGTTAGGGGAGAAGAGAGAAGATATTATCGTTATGGATGCAGACCTTGCAGGTGCAACCAAGACGGCAGTATTCGGTAAAGCATTTCCGGACAGATTTATTGATGTAGGTATTGCTGAGAGTAATATGATGGGTATCGCAGCAGGTCTTGCAACCTGCGGAAAGACCGTATTTGCTTCTTCTTTTGCAATGTTTGCGTCCGGCAGAGCTTATGAGCAGATTCGCAACTCGATTGCATATCCGAAGTTAAATGTTAAGATTTGTGCAACCCACGCAGGTATCACGGTTGGCGAAGATGGTGCATCCCACCAGTGTCTTGAAGACCTTGCTCTTATGCGTGCAATCCCTGGTATGATGGTGCTTTGTCCTTCTGATGATGTAGAAGCAGAAGCAGCAATTTATGCGATTGCGGACTATGAAGGTCCTGTATATGTTCGTCTTGGACGTGCGGCAGTGCCGGTAATCAATGATCCTGCAACCTATAAGTTTGAACTGGGCAAAGGAATTAAGGTAAAAGAAGGAAAGGACGTTACACTGGTTGCCACTGGTGTAATGGTAGATAGTGCGATAAATGCTGCCAAGATGCTTGCTGAGGATGGTATTGATGCAGAGATTATTAATATTCATACCATAAAGCCCTTGGATGTGGACATCATCACAGAAAGCGCAAAGAAAACGGGTAAGGTTATTACCTTAGAAGAGCATAGCGTAATAGGAGGCCTTGGTTCTGCTGTTTGCGAAGCGCTTGCAGAGAGTTATCCCGTTCCTGTTAAGCGTATTGGTATGTATGATGCGTTTGGTGAGTCCGGTAGTGCCGCAGCGCTGATGGAAAAATATAAATTAGATGGCAAAGGCGTATACGAGCAGGTTCGCGATTATTTGAAATAGTTTTTGGTGGGACGGTTTTCGCTGTCCCATTTTTTATTGGTTTCGGACCATTTGTACCGGGTACATTTGGTCCGAAGAATGTGTTGGCCATCGGGAAATAGTATGTCAGTCTGGAACACGCTTCCGCTCGGCCTTCGCGCAGTAAACCTTGTACCCGGTACAACTGTTAAAAAGAGAGGGTGAATATGAAGTTTATATCTTGGAATGTAAATGGTTTAAGAGCATGTCTTACGAAGGGATTTATGGATTTCTTTAAAGAAGCGGATGCCGACATTTTTTGCTTGCAGGAAACGAAGATGCAGGAAGGGCAGGCAACTATTGATGCGCCAGGATATCACCAGTATTTTAACTACGCAGAGAAGAAAGGATATTCTGGAACCGCAATTCTTACGAAGCAGGAACCTCTCCAGGTCACTTACGGTATTGGGATAGAGGAGCACGACCATGAAGGCCGTGTTATCACCTTAGAGTTTGCAGATTACTATTTTATTACGGTGTATGTGCCGAATAGTAAGCAGGAGTTAGAACGATTAGAGTACCGACAGGTGTTTGAAAAGGATTTTCTTGCCTATATTTTGAAATTGGAGGAGAAAAAGCCGGTTATTTACTGCGGGGATTTGAATGTAGCACACGAGGAGATTGATCTTAAAAATCCCAAGACCAATCACCATAGTGCTGGGTTTACTGATGAGGAGAGGCAGTGCTTTACCAATGTGCTAAATGCGGGTTACATTGATACTTTCCGGCATTTTTATCCGGATCAAACGGAGGCTTATTCCTGGTGGAGTTATCGGTTTCACGCAAGAGAAAAGAATGTAGGGTGGCGTATAGATGCCTTTGTGGTTTCAGAGAAGTTAAAGGACCGGCTGCAGGACGCAAAAATATATCGTGAAGTCATGGGTAGTGATCACTGTCCCATTGGCCTTGAAATATCATAATAAACCCTTGTTTTTCGTTGGAAAAATAGGCTTTTTATAGTAAAATGAAAGTGTTGCCTACCGAAGATAGGATTTTTTTGATATGAAAAAAAGCATTGTTGCAACCATTCGAAATTTAATGATTCTTTTTGCGGTCCTTTCTGTTGCGGGCGTCTCCTTTTTGTCTTATCGGATTATGGAGAAAAACCAGCTGCAGGATGTGCAGGAATGCGTTTTGGATGTGGCTAGAATAGCAGCAGCAACCATAGATGGTGATGTCCATAATACAATCACAGAAGGCGATGATGCATCTGACAATTTCCTGTCTATTAGAGATATGCTCTCAAAGTTTTTGGAAGGCGAGAATGTATCTTATATCTACACCATGAAAGTGATAGATGGCAAGATTTGCTTTGTCGTAGATACAGACCCAGAAGAACCCGCAGATATTCTGGAAGAATATGAAGATACTTATGACGTTATCTGGGAGGCGGCAAAAGGCGAGGTTATCGCCGATGAGGAAATCAGTACCGACGAATGGGGTAGCCAGATTTCCGGTTTTGCACCCTTTTATGATAGCGAAGGGAATATCAGTGGATTTGTGGGCGTTGACTATTCTGCAGATTCCATCGTGGCCAAGGATAAGGCATTTTTAAAGAATCTGCTTGTTGTAGATGGCATCTGTGTATTTGTAGCACTTTTATGTGCTATTATCCCGTCCCTGATTCTTCGTAAAAGATTAAAGATTATAAATGATAAGCTGGCGGATGTAGCATTCCACTCTGGCGATTTAACCAAGCAGGTTGAGATGCATTCGGGGGATGAATTTGAGGAGATAGCTAGGAATTTAAATGGTCTCCTGGCACATACGAGGGAGATTATTGCCTCCGTAAAGAGTTCTGCTGGTACTCTGGACCAGATAGCGGGCGACGTGGACCACACGATGGGCGATGCTAAGCAGGGTATGACCCATGTTAATGATAAGCTTTTCCGTATGACGAGAGATTTGGAAGAAGCCGGTGCTTCCATGGAAGAAATTCTGGCGAAGATGGAAGCCATTGAAAGCATTATGGATGAACTGGGAACGGATGCTATGGCGGGTGCAAGAGCAGCCATTGCTGTTGCTGAACGAAGTCAGGATATGGTATCTGATACGGAGAAATCCAAAGACGATGTTGTAAAGCGTACAGAAGCAATGCGTGAGAGACTAAATAGTCTCGAGGAGAAGGCTAAGGGTGTTTCTGAGATACAAACGCTTACGGAGAATATACTTAGTATTTCTGCCCGAACCAGAATGCTTGCTTTGAATGCGAACATCGAGGCTGCAAGAGCCGGAGAAGCGGGAAGAGGTTTTGCTGTAGTGGCAGAAAATATAGGTTCCCTGGCGCATAATACGGCAGAAGCTGCTGGTGGCATTCAGAGGGTAAGTGAGGACGTGCTTCATGTGGTTGAAGAATTGTCCACGATTTCTAAAGAACTTCTTACCTTTACAAAGGAGCAGATGGGAAAACAATTGGACAGCCTTCTCTCTGCTGGTGACCAGTATGCAGCAGATGCAGAGAATATTCGCCAGATGATGGATGTGATTGAAGAAAGAGTGCTTGCAGTGGGTGACCAAATTGCCGGCGTAAGGGGTAGAGTGCAACAGGTTACAACTTCTTCAGAAAGCAATATTGCAGATATTCATGCCGTAGGAGAGGTTGCAAGAAACCTTGACGAGCAGATGAATCATACAGTAAATCAATCGGAAGAAAATAAAAATCAGGCAGATGAGCTAAATGCCTTGGTATCCAAATATATTGTGTAAGGACGAAAGATATGGAAGCCGTAAAATTTCCACTTGCCCTACAACCAGGTTCTGTATTAGCTGGAAGATATGTATTAGACAGCATCCTTGGCCAAGGTGGTTTTGGAATCACTTATAAAGCTACGGAATATGATACAGGGAAAAAGGTGGCAATAAAAGAATACTTTCCAGATAGCCTTGCCACGCGCTATGGAACAACCGTAACCCATCATGGTGGAGAAGAGTATAAGGTCAACTATGAGTACGGTATGAAGTGTTTCCTGCAGGAAGCAGAAACACTCGCAAGTCTGTGCGGGATTCCCGGAGTCGTAGATGTTTACTGTTATTTCGAAGAAAATTGCACGGCATACTACGTAATGGATTTCCTGGAGGGAATTGATTTTGCCCAGTACATATATGACAGAGGCGGGCGTTTAGATTATGAAACCACGGAGAAGATTATGTTCCCGGTTATGGATGCACTCTCCAAGGTGCATGCACGAGGCATTATTCATAGAGATATTTCTCCGGATAATATACGAATTACCAAAGATGGGACGGTATGCATCATTGACTTTGGTGCAGCGAGACAGAGTCTGGGTGATAAGAGCCGTTCCTTAGATGTTGTATTAAAACATGGTTTTGCTCCAAAAGAGCAGTATTCCAGAAGAGGAAGACAAGGGCCCTTTACAGATGTGTATTCCTGCGGTGCGGTATTCTATATGGCATTAACAGGGAAAAGACCCATTGATTCCATTGATCGACTGGATGAAGACGAACTGCTTCCCCTTAGAAAATGTGGTGTGAACATCACGCCTGCAAAGGATGAAGCAATCATGATGGCGCTAGCCGTTCATGCCCAGTCCAGATTCCAAACGATGGCAGCATTTAAAGGTGCGCTCATGTCGACGGCTGTACAGCCTACGTTGCAACAGCAGATGCCAAGCTCGCAAATGATGCCAAACCCGGCGCAAACGCTTACGCCTTCCCAGACAGCAAATCTTCGTGATTTGCGGCTGAAATTCAATATGATGGTCACAGATCTTCGTAATGCCAATGAGGAAAAGCGCGATATGATTGAAATTCATAAGAGCTATGTGGCAGGATATGAGGATTGTGCACCTAGCGAATTCATCCGAAAAGATAAGCTTATGAAGATGATGAAGAAGATGGAAAAGCAGATGGCAGTGAAGGATGAAAAAATCAAGACCCTATCCATGCAGGTAAAGTCACTGCGGGAACAGATAGAACAAATTAGCGGAGTTTCATAAGACAGACATAGAAAGGAAATAGTAAAGCAATGAGTGAAAAGTACCCATTAGCCTTACCAGAAGGAACCGTCCTTGCAGGTAAGTATGTTATCGAGAAAGTTTTGGGACAGGGTGGTTTTGGTATCACCTACCAGGCAGTAGAATACGAAACGGGCGTAAAGGTAGCCGTAAAGGAATTCTTCCCAGATTCCATGGCAACCAGAACCGGCAATACCGTATCTTCCTTCTCTGGTGAAAGACAGCAGAATTTTGAATATGGTAAGACTTGTTTCTTGCAGGAGGCAGAAACGCTTGCAGAATTTTCTGATGTTCCAGGTATTGTTCATGTCCTTAGCTATTTTGATGAAAATGGTACGGCGTACTTTGTTATGGAGTTCGTAGAAGGGCAGAGCTTTGAAGAATTTATCAGAAATAATGGTGGTCGATTAGATTATGAAACCACCGAGAGACATCTCCTTCCTGTTATGGAAGCTCTTGCAATGGTACATGAAAGAGGTATCGTCCACCGTGATGTTACCCCTGATAATATTTTTATCACCCAGGATGGCGATGTAAAGCTGATCGACTTTGGTGCAGCAAGATATAGTCTTGGTGACAAGAGTAAGTCGTTAGACGTTGTATTAAAGCATGGATTCGCACCCAAGGAGCAGTATTCCAGACACGGAAAGCAGGGCCCCTTCACAGATGTATATTCCGTAGGTGCAACTTTCTACTTTGCGTTAACAGGCCAGCGTCCACCTGATTCCATCGACCGTCTTGAAATGGATGAGTTAGTACCTCCTTCCAGACTTGGGGTAGCAATTCCTCCCTTGAAGGAGAGTGTTATTTTGATGGCTATGGGTGTTGCACCGGAAAACCGTTTTCCGAATATGCGTGTTTTCAGAAACGCATTAATGAATGCAAATGAAACACCTCAGCAGAATAATATGATGAACGGCCAGATGGGTATGAACGGCCAAATGCCAATGAATAATGGCATGATGAATGGCCAAATGGGTATGAATGGCCAAATGCCTATGAATAATGGCATGATGATGAATGGCCAGATGGGTATGAACGGCCAGATGCCTATGAATAATGGCATGATGATGAATGGCCAAATGGGTATGAATGGTCAGATGCCCATGAATGGAAAGAAACAGAAACCGCCTAAGCCCAAGAAGAATAAGAACGGCATGATGATGAATGACCAGATGTCTATGACGGGTGGCATGATGATGAATGGTCAAATGGGTATGGATAATAGCCAGATGATGAATGGCCAAATGCCAGCAGCTGGCGGAGAGATGACGGCACCTCAGGCAGAGTCAGATCTAGATAAGACCGTAGCGATGATTGGTTCCGCACCTCAGGCATCAGAAGCAAATGTGGCTGCTCCTGAAACAGACAAGACCGTAGCCATGAGTGACATTATGGCAAAGGCAGTAGACCAGACAAATGATGGTGTAGGGAAAACCGTGGCAGCAGGAGAAGTTACGCCTGTCGCAGAGGAAAGCAGCGTAGGTAAGACCGTTGGCTTTTCCGGTGGAGCACCTTCTCTTGGTATAACAGAAACTGCTATAGACAAAGTAGCAGAGACATCTTCTGAAATTAATCCTGAAGGGGAAGCTAAGGAAAAGAAGAAATTCCCGAAGTGGATTATCTTTGTTGCAGCGGGCGTAGTGGTATTAGGTGCTCTTGCTTATGGTTTAATTGCACACCTTCTTCCTCTCCTTCGCTATAACGGTGCAGGTAAGAAACTGGAAGCATGTGAATTTGATGAAGCATATGATGCTTATGTTGCACTCGGAGATTATAAGGATAGCGACCAGAAAGCAACCGATACACTTTTTGCAAAGGCGGATGACCTCGAAAAGGGTGGCAACCGCAGTGAAGCAAAGGAAGTTAGAAAGCATGCAAATTATCGTGCCGGAAAGTCTTTGTTTGATGAGCAGAAGTATGAGGAAGCGCTTCCTTATTTAGAGGAGGCAGGCAATTATGAAGATGCACAGGATCTTCTTAACGCAGCCAACTATGAATTAGGAACGGAAGCATTTAACAAGAAGAATTATGATGTGGCTTATGGCTACTTCTCTGCAATTTCAAAGGGTTATAAGGATGCACAGGACCAGGCTAATGAAGCCAAGTACCAGTCTGCAGAAAAATTATATGGCGAAAAAGATTATAAGAATGCTGCGCAGGCTTATTACCTCGTAAAGAATTACAAGGATGCATCAGATAAGTATGAGAAAGCAACCTATAATTATGGTATAGAGCTTTATAACGCAGGAAAATATAAAGAAGCAAAAGCTGCTTTCGAGAAAATTAAGAATTATAGTGACGCTGAGGATGGTATTGTCCGCTGTGATTATATGATGGCAGAGGAATATATTAATAACGGCGACTACAAGGCAGCAGTAGATATTCTGGAAACCCTGGATGAAGATAAGGTTAAAGAGATTTTTGGCGTAAAACTCTCCCATCTCATTGCAGATACAAAGGAGGATTACATTAGAGAACATAAGACCTCTTCCGATGCGACAACCAAAGAGTATCTGCTTGACTTAATGGATCTTGGAAATTCCTGGGCAATGAGTGTATATAAAGAACTGTTCAGCACCTGGAATATGCAGAGCATTTATATCACGGACAATCAGAATAATACCGACCAGTATATGTCAGAATTTAAAAAGGGTGGCTACCTCTCCTTTGGTTTCTATATTGATGGTCCGGAAGGTGATTATTTTAGCGGTTATTATGTAGTAACCCATCCAGACGGTGAAATTACAGATCCTCGTGATATTTCTTACAAGTACAAGGGTGGTGAAGAATTCTATATTTACTGGAATGACTACGCAATAAGTGATGACGGTTATTTATTTGTTGATATCTATGATGAGAATGATAACTGGGTTGGCGGCGCAAGCATTGAGGTAATTTACTAAGGATTTTCCGCTTATAGAAAAGGAGAACGACATGGCATTTGTAAAATGTGATAAGGGACATTTATATAACTCAGACCAGAATGCACAGTGTCCATACTGCGCAAATGGAGAAATTTCCATTAAAACATTTGGAAAGAGCGAGATTTTAGTACAGTCTGATGAGCCAGCACCTGCTCCTGCAACCGATAAGACAGTTGCGCTTGGTGTTGGTAGTGCACCTGCACCTGCACCTGCCATCGACAAGACCGCTGCGGTTTCTCCAGTAGCTCCTGCAAATAACATGGGTGTGATGCCGCAGAACAATATGATGGGAGGAATGCCGCAGCAGGCACCCATGAACAGCGTAGGAAAGACAATGCCGGCGTCAAATGCAGTACCTCAGAATAATATGATGGGAGGTATGGCTCAGAACAATATGGGAGGAATGCCCCAGCAGGCACCTATGAACAGCGTAGGAAAGACGATGCCCGCGTCAAATGCAGTACCTCAGAATAATATGATGGGTGGTATGGCTCAGAACAATATGGGAGGAATGTCCCAGCAGGCACCCATGAACAGCGTGGGAAAGACAATGCCAGCATCGAACGTAGTGCCCCAGAATAATATGATGGGAGGAATGTCCCAGCAGGCACCCATGAACAGCGTGGGAAAGACAATGCCAGCGTCGAACGTAGTACCCCAGAATAATATGATGGGTGGCATGCCTCAGAACAATATGGGAGGAATGCCGCAAAACAATATGATGGGTGGTATGCCCCAGAATAACATGATGAACCAGCAGATGAACAATAATATGATGAATCCGCAAATGGGCATGATGAATCAGGGCATGAACGGCCAAATGGGCGGTATGAATGGTTATGCTATGAACAACCAGCCCAAGAAAAATGTATTCCAGATGTTAGGGGATAAGTTAAAGGCACCGGATCAGGAACCTAATTATGGTATGAATGGCCAGATGGGCGGCATGAATGGTTATGGTATGAACCAGGGCATGAACGGTCAAATGGGTGGCATGATGAATAATCAAATGATGCCTATGGGGCAGATGATGCCCATGGGTGGCGGGGATATGAGTAGCGTTGGAAAAACTGTTCCCGCATCAGGTGCAGTAGCAAAACCTGCTGCTTCTGATATTGGAAAGACCGTAGGCGTTGGTATGCAAAGTAGTGACACCAGCGAAGAACCCGTAGTTGGCTGGTTAGTATGTATTGATGGTCCGGACAAGGGTAAGGATTATCGTGTCTATGAAAAGATTAATTCTGTAGGACGTGGCGGTCAGATGGATATTAGTATCCAGGGTGATACGACCATTTCCAGAGAGAATTATGCAAAACTGAATTATGATAGCAAGGGTGGAAAATGTTATCTGATTGCAGGGGAGAGCGCTTCCAGCATTTATTATAAGGGAGAAGCTGTATTAGAACCTACTGTATTAGAGGCATATGAAAAGATTGAATTTGGAAAGACTACTTTGATTTATGTGCCCTTCTGTGATGAAGAGTTTTCCTGGTCAAAGAACGAGAAGCCTAAGGAAGCAAAGACGGAAGAAGCAGCGGAGGAGAAGTAATTCATGCATCTTGCAAGTTATCATATTGCGAATATGCAGGGCATTGGTTCAAGAGAACGACAGGAAGATTCTTTTGGATATTTGAATGCTTGTGATGTAAAGGCCATTCGTGAGAGAGGTCTGTATTTTGCAGTGTGTGATGGGATGGGCGGAATGAAAGATGGAAGAATTGCCAGTGAGTCAGCAGTGCAATATATATTCAGTCAGCTCTCCCATATGGATTTACAGAAAAATATTGCAGCACAGTTGAAGCAATATGTATATGAATCCTCAGCTGTTGTAGAGGGAAAATTAGAAGGTCAGGGTGGTTCTACTGCTGTGGCCTGTTTGATTTATCAGGATGCACTGTATTTTGCGAGTGTTGGCGACAGCTTTTTATACTTGAAAAGAGGCGAGGAATTAATTCGTCTGAATACAGAACACAATCTTTGTACGCGCATGTATAAAGAAGCGATTGAAAGCGGTGAGTTAGATCCGGAACCTCCCAGGGTACATCCTGAGTCTCATGCTTTAACCGCCTTTTTAGGAATGCCGGGATTGGCAGAGATGGATGGATCTGTAAAACCCTATCCTATAAAGGAGGGGGATGTCATTCTGGCATGCTCTGATGGAGTAGGAGGCGTACTCTCTGAAGGTGAGGTATTAACCGCTTTGTCTTATAAAGAGCCGGAAGCCATGTGTGAAGCCATAAAGCTTGGCGTGCTGGCGCATCAAAAACCGAACCAGGATAATTTTACAGCCGTTGTAGTAAAGTGTGTCAGATAACAGGAGACATTTTGCAGTATGAATTTTGATGTATGTGCATATACAAATAAGGGCGGAAGAGACTATAACCAGGACAGCGTTTCCTATAAGCAGATGGGAGACAATGGTCTTTTTGTAGTGGCCGATGGACTGGGTGGTCATTCCTTTGGAGAATTGGCATCCGCCTGTGTTATAGAGACAATGGTAGAAGCATGGGATGGAAGTTTTCCAGAGGGAGCATCTGCTTTTCTGGATACGAAGATTATGGAATCCAATCGTCGTATTCTTGCTTTGCAGGAAGAAAAGGAAAGCGTATTAAAGAGCACAGTGGTTGCGCTTGCCACGGAGGGAAGTCAGGCTGTTTGGGCCAATGTTGGCGATTCCAGACTCTACTATATTCATGAGGGAGAGGTAGCCCTTTATACCAACGATCATTCGGTGGCTTATAAGAAGTTCCGCGGCGGAGAGATTCGCAGAGAGGATATTCCGAAAGATCCCGATCAGTCAGCGTTAATTCGAACCGTGGGTAGTGAAGACCGTTGTAAGGTGGAAGTGTATGATCCCATTACCGTTGTACCTGGAGATGCCTTTGTGCTTTGTTCGGACGGTATGTGGGAGTATTTAAAAGATGGAGAGATTGCATTTGATCTTTATAAATCTTCTAATGCGGCTGAATGGGCGGGCCATCTGCTCGTAAGACTTATGGATAGAATTGATGGTGAGAACGATAATCTCTCCATTATTACGGTAGTGGTTAATTGATTTGAGGATTATAGAAAGCGAAGGAATGGGTATGTTTCATAAAATTGCTTTAATCGTATTAACGGGGGCATGTTTAGTAAGTCCTATCCAGGTAAATGCGGCAAATGCTATGCCAGCAGTATATTTGGAGGAAGAGACAGAGGGTGCTACTGTTTCGGAAAATACCATATCAGAGAATACGGTTTCTGAAAATACAGTATCTGAAAATACCGTGGTGACAACGCAGGTTGTAGACCCCCAGCAGGATAAGACGAATATTTTTGCACTTCCTCAGGATATTGTGGAAACAACGAATAAGCCCATTGTTGTAAACAACAGCAAAAAGGTATTGATTATTATTTTAGGTGTGCTTGTTATTTTAGAGACCATAGCACTTGTGATTCTTCTTCTTGGTAAAGTTAAGGAAGCGGATAATAAGAAAGAAGTACCTGACGATACACCTGCTCCCACACCGGACAGCAAGAATAACATTTTCCGCAGAGCAAATCTTGTACGAGAAGCGGGAAGATTTACTCCTTCCCAGGGAAGCCATAGTTTAAGTATTGAGGTTCTTTCTGGAAATTGTCTAAATCCTAATAAGACATTTATGTTTGAGGATCAGTTATTAATTGGCCGCAGCAGCATCTGCAATATCGTGTTCAATGAGCCAGATGTCAGCAAACTGCATTCCCGTATCTATTTACAGGATGGTATGTGCTTCTTAGAGAACCTTTCTTTAAAGAAGGGAACCTACCTTTGTGATATGCAGATTCAGCGCGTGAATCGTATTGACTCTGGAGACACGGTACAGATTGGCAGCGCAAAATTTGTTGTAAGATTTTAAGTTTCGGACCATTTGTACCGGGTACAAATGTGCAAATCGGACCAAATGTACCGGGTACAAATGTTAAAAAGCAGGAGAAAATATGGCATTAAAAGATCAAATTAAAATTTTGGAATTCCCAGATCTTGGAGACGAGAGAGGGAATTTAGTGGTTATAGAGGGAGAGCAGGGCATTCCTTTTCCCATCGCCAGAGTGTTTTATATTTATGGTTCAGACGATAGCGTTGTTCGTGGACAGCATGCCAATCGTAACTCGGAATTTGTACTGATTAATGTTAGTGGAACTAGTAAAGTTCGCGTGACAGACGGAAAAGAAGAGATGATTGTAGAACTAAATCGTCCCCGTATGGGACTTTATCTTCCAACCATGCTTTGGAAGGATATGTATGAGTTCTCTGCGGATTCTGTTCTTCTGGTGCTTACCAATACCCATTATGATGGGGGCGAGTACATCCGTGATTATGATGAATACTTAAAGGAGATGGGCGTAAAATGATGCATTTTACCACCCTTTTTGACAGTTATTACTTAGATAAAGCTCTGTGCATGTACCGGTCTCTGGAACATGTCACAGAGGATTTTTCTTTATATATTTTCTGTTTTGATGCCAAATCCAAGGAGGTATTGGAAGCAGAAAATCTAAAACACGCGGTGTTACTTAGTCACGAGGATTTAGAGAAAGCGTTTCCAAAACTTCTGGAACTAAAAAAAGAGAGATCCAAGGCAGAATATTGCTGGACTTGTACACCTGCCAGCATTGAGTATGTATTAACAAACTATAATGTTCCGCACTGTGTATATATTGATGCGGATTTATATTTCTTTGCGGATCCAAAAGTGCTGCTTGCGGAGGCAGAAGGATCTCATACGATTATTACGCCACACCGTTTTACAAAATCTTTATTTGATCAGAGACATCTAAAACGAAGCGGAAAGTACTGTGTGGAATTTAACTATTTCGATCAGAGCAAGGAAGCAAGAGAGGCGCTTACCTGGTGGAGAGAGCAGTGCTTTGAATGGTGTTATCATCTCTATGAGCCAGAGCGAATGGGGGATCAGAAGTATTTGGAAAAATTCCCGTCGTTGTTTCAGGGAGTTCACGAGCTTATGCATCTTGGCGGCGGTGTGGCACCCTGGAATTTAAAACAGTATGAGGTAGTTCCGGGAGATTCTATAAAGCTTCAGGAAAAATCTTCGGGGAAAACATTTCCGCTTGTGTTTTATCATTTCCAAAATTTGCGGTATCTTAGCGAGCGAAAAGTCAATGCATCCAGTGGAACGCACCATAAGCCGACGAAAGATGCTATTTATGTTCCTTATCTTCGGGAAATTGAAGCGTGCCGTAAAACGCTAAAAAAATATGGAGTCACCTTCAGTGTGAAAAAGGTATACTCCAGTAATAAGTTCATTGCTTTTTTGCAAGGAAATGTCCTAAGGTTTAAGGTTAGAAGCCTAAGTGATATTTACGATTTGGATAAAATATAAAATCGGACCATTTGTACCGGGTACGTTTGGTCCGATTTTTGTTTTTTTAACATTTGTACCGGGTACAAATGGTCCGAAATTAAAGTCTGCAACAAGGCATATACTGTAGCTTGAATAAATTTCGAGCGTGTAAAGTATCGATTCGTTCTTTTGTGGCTGCATCCTCGCATACCCCTGTACGAATATATTTATCTAATACAGCATAGGTAAAGCCGAGATTATCTTCATCCGTCTTTCCGCATAATCCATCCGAAGGAACTTTATCAACGAGTTCACCAGGAAGTCCTAGAACCCTTCCGATTTCTTTTACTTCTGTAACGGTCATATCTGCTAAGGGACTAAAATCTCCTGCCGCATCACCATATCTTGTAGAATATCCAACCCAGTCTTCTGAAAGATTACAGGTGTTGGCCACACGTCCATTTTCGCACTGTGACACAGCATAGACAGTGGACATACGAATACGGGGAGAAAGGTTAATTCTAGCCTGGTTCGTGACTTCCATCTTGTCTTTCAACTCATTTAGAACGCCTTCGATTGCATTATGCACATTGATTTCATAGGATTTGATGCCTAAATGGTTAACGAGGAGTCTTGCCATATCGATATCAGGCTGCACGCCGTTTGGCATTAGTACACCAACTACGCGGTCTTTGCCTAATGCTTCTACACAAAGAGCAGCCACTACGCTGGAATCCTTACCGCCAGAAATACCAAGAACGGCTTTACAATCTGGCCCATTTTCTTTGAAAAAATCCTGAATCCAGGCAACAATTTTATTTTTTGCTTCCACAGCATTGAAGTTTTCCATAGGTTCTCCTTTCTGGTTCACATCTAAGGATATTATATCTTAATATCTCCTGTGTGTAAAAATGTGTACCAAGCTATTTTCGGACCAAACGTACCCGGTACAAATGTTAAAAAACCAAAAATCGGACCAAACGTACCCGGTACAAATGGTCCGAAAATAAAAAAGACCAGGGCAACGGGCCCTGGTCTAAAATTTATTCGCTTCGAAGCGCAATTACGGGATCTTTCTTAGCTGCCTTTCTAGCAGGTACAAGACCACCAATTACTGTAATAATGACACTGATTACAATGAGAATGCCCGCACTCATCCAAGGAAGGATTGCGCGTAAGTCCGGGATACCACTGATTCTCTGAATTACTGCATTCATAGGAATCAGAAGGATGCAGGATACGATGATACCAAGGATACCCGCAAAGCAGCCCACAATAAAGGTCTCTGCATTAAATACCTGAGAGATGTTTCCTTTACTTGCACCAAGGGCACGTAAGATACCGATTTCTTTGGTTCTTTCCATAACGGAAATGTGGGTAATGATACCAATCATAATACAGCTTACGACTAAGGAAATGGCCACGAATGCAATGAGTACATAGGAAATACCATTGATAATAGAAGTAAGGGAACTAGTTAGTAGTCCGATGTAATCTGTATAAACAATCTGGTCTTCCTCATCAGCAGTTTCGTTGTATCTTTCAATACATTCTGTGATATAATCCTTTGCTTCAAAAGTATCCGTATAGATGCTAATGGAGGAAGGTGTATCGTAGGTCACATATCCAAATGCGCTCATGTTGTCTTCGTAGGTGGATTCTCCAATGAGGTTGTCATACATCATCATTAAAGTATCTATATCGGGTTCAGAGTCAAACCACATTTCCATTTTATCGTGAATGGTGAGAGAAGCCATTGCTTCTGCGATTGCTGCTTCAATCTGTGCCTGGGTAATCTGTCCATAAGCAAGCGCTAATTGTAAATCCTGCTCGGTCATCCCCATCATTTCTGCAACGGCAGCTAAATCCATTTCGCCGTCTTCCTCTGTTTCCTGGGTGTTAGCAGTTGGATCCATACCCATAGCAGTACCAAGCATAGTCATCATCTGTACGAGATTCGTTAACTCCTCTTCGTCCATAGCAAGCATGAAATCACGAAGTTCCTCTACCTTTTCTTTATCAGAAGCAGGTAAGAACTTAGTTCCAGTTAGTACATTAACATCAGGATTGGCAATCTGCTTGGTAACGATTTCGCTGTCCATTGTATGCTGCAATAAATAGTCTGTCAGCATAGTGGTATAAACAAATGTGGTTGTAATATTGGCATTATCAGCATCCTCGATGGGCTTGATGATACCACATACGTCTAATTTGATACCATTTTTCTTCAAATGTTCTTTGGTCATTTCCTCTAATGCAGTAAAAGTACCATCATCATTTTTTGTATACAAATCGCATGCTGCAATGAGGTAGAAGGGTTGTGCGCAGGCTTCCCCATAGGTAAAGGTAAGTTCTTCCGGTTCTTCGCCAGCAAAAATGGCATCAACTGCAGCGTTATAGGTATCTTCTGTTACGAAACCAAGACTATATAAGGTAGAAATGGTTAATGCATTTTTGCGGTCTAACACGAGAAGTACATCATTATACTCTGTAGGCCAATCACCATAAAGAAGTTCGTAGCTTTCCTTGGTAATTTCACTGACGGGCTCTCCATTGTTGCCGTCTTTGATCTCAGAGAAATTACTTCCGGTACTGTCATCCATCATGGAAAAAAGAGGGTGGGTACCACTGCTAAGTAAACTCATAGAGTTGCCCATTAAGCTAAATGCTGAACTAGCACCCTTGTCAATTTCTGTATCCGTATCTAGAAGTTCCTTGTCAGCATCCTCGGTATAAACCATGAAGGAAGTGTCATAGGTGTACTTCACACCATTTTCACCGATGTACTGCCAAATCTCAGAATCAGGATTATCTAAATATTTCTTAAATCCAGTCAGGTTATTTTCGGCAATACCACTCATCATGGAAGAACCTGCCTCAATAACACGATAATTTACATGGATTTCATTATGAGATACAGTGGCCATAGCCTCCTTCATTCTCTCTTCCATATTCTCATGGTTGCCCATCAAAGCCTGAATATCAATGGTTTGCTCCGTGATGGAAAGAGGATATGAAGTCATCGTGGATTTCTGGATGTCATTGATATACTTACTCATACCCGTTGAAAGGGAAAGAATGAGTGCGATACCAATGATACCAATGGAACCAGCAAAACTGGTCAAAATGGTACGGCCCTTCTTGGTCTTTAAATTATTGAAAGAAAGCGCAAGAGCAGTTCCGAAGCTCATAGATATTTTTTTCTTCTTGACTCTTTCTTTTGCCTCTTCAACATCCTCGCAAGGATTCGTGTCGTCCGTAATAAGGCCATCCTTTAATTTTACAATTCGAGTAGAATACTGCTCAGCAAGTTCAGGATTGTGGGTAACCATAATAACAAGTTTATCCTTAGCAATATCCTTTAATAATTCCATAATCTGTACACTGGTTTCGGAATCAAGTGCACCCGTAGGTTCGTCGGCCAGTAAAATGTCTGGATTATTAATAAGTGCTCTTGCGATAGCAACACGCTGCATCTGACCACCAGACATCTGGTTTGGTCTCTTATGCATATGGTCTTTTAATCCAACCTTTTCAAGAACTTCCTTTGCTCTTTCTCGGCGCTCCTTTTTGGAAACACCTGCTAAAGTTAGAGCAAGCTCTACGTTGCTAAGTACCGTCTGGTGAGGAATGAGATTATAACTCTGGAATACAAATCCGATGGAATCGTTACGATACAAATCCCAGTCGCTGTCCTTGTATTTCTTTGTAGAAACACCATTGATTACAAGATCGCCACTGGTGTATCTGTCTAATCCACCAATGATATTCAACATGGTGGTTTTACCGGAACCAGATTGTCCTAAAATAGAAACAAACTCATTCTCACGAAACTTGATGGAAACGCCTTTTAAGGCATCCTGTTTCAATTCACCTGTAATATAGGTTTTTACAATATTTTTTAATTCAAGCATGTTTATATACTCCTCTCAAACTCTACTATTTTAACACATATACTGTGAAATTTTAGTGTATTTTCGGACCATTTGTACCGGGTACGGTTGGTCCGATTTTCGGTTTTTTAACATTTGTACCGGGTACAAATGGTCCGAAAGTTTAAATACTATATTTTTCCAATAGCATATAACGAGACAGACCGGTTAGTCTGTGGATTTGTCTAATGGAGGAACCCTCGGAGTGTAAAATGGTTACATATTTTATTTTTTCTTCTTCTTGCAGATCATTAAATTCATTTAGTGAATTACAATTTGCAAGATCAAAAAGGCGTTCCAGTGCAAAGTCGTCTGTCATACGTTTTCTACAGGAATCAATATCGAGGCATTTTATTTTGGATTCCACTTGCAGATATTTCATAATATTTTCAATACAACCGAATAATTGGAATGCCTGTAAGGTGTCAATAAAATGGGAATCTTCATTTTTATAGGCATGGATACTGGACCAGGGATAACGCTCTCCCACCGATGATTCTAGACCGGCTTTAATGGGATTTTGGTGAATGTATCGAAATACAAGGAAAAAATATTTGGTCGTTTCAACCGGTTCACTATAAAATCTGTTCTGTTGCAGGTGACCACAACGATCATATTTTGCATTAAACCATTTGGCGTAATTTGTGCTGATATTATGAATTACCTCACTGATTTGTGTATGTGGTGTGTAAATCAGCAAATGAATATGATTGTTCATTAGGCAGTAAGCATAAATCTTGAAATGGCATTCGGCCTTATAATGTTCCAGGATTTTCAAATATTTTTGATAATCCTGTTTTTGCTCAAATATTATTTGTTTATCATTTCCTCGAATTACAACATGATATACGCCCGTAGCGGATTGTTTTCTCAAAATTCTAGACAAAAAAAGCCCTCCTTTATTATTGAATATAAAAAGCAATGAAAAAATGCCGAAACGGCAAGATTACTACAAGGATTAAATAATCCAGACTAATGTATTTAGAATAGAATTTTTCGCAGAAAATGTAAAGTAATTATTTTCGGACCATTTGTACCGGGTACGTTTGGTCCGATTTTCGGTTTTTTAACATTTGTACCGGGTACAAATGGTCCGAAAATTAAAGAGCATAAAAAACGGACGCCGAAACGCCCGCTCTAGCTAAAAGTCCTGTCAGCACCTTATGCTGAAGTTCCGAAGAAGAATCATTAGGACCCATGGTCCGTACGTACTACCGAGACCGGACATCCACATCTTCCTGGTAAAAGCCAAATCCTTATGACTCCATAAACAACTTAAGTTTTAAATATCTCCTGTCTTATAATGCAAAACACTAGCTGATTTAAGGATTCTCTTAGCTAACTTCATTGTATCGCAAATTAAATCTCTTGTATAGTATCAATTTTGAATAAATCTATGTTTCGGACCAAATGTACCCGGTACAAATGTTAAAAAACCGAAAATCGGACCAAACGTACCCGGTACAAATGGTCCGAAAATTTATATTCCTAGCATATACAGAATACTAGGGAGCATACAAAGAACAAAGGCGAGTACTATACGAGCACATAAAAGCATTTTTACAGGCTTTTCTTGAAGTGCTTCTGTTTCATTTGCGGATTTACGCCATTTTACTAACATAATGAATAACCACGCTACGTAAATACCAAAGCATAGGGTATATGCATCGCAGTAGTTATGACTCATCAGTGCTTCTCCCATTTTGCTAACGGGTCCGTTCACAGCTCTGGAAGCATTTCCAAACTGGTAGAGCATGATGCTTTGATAGTCAAAGATAAATGCATACTTTATCATAAAGCCAACGGTAAGGGCTAGAGTTACGCCGCTTTCTACCAATAGGGCACGCGTGAGATTCTTTGCACCTTTCACAAGTAGGAGGCTTCCAAATGGAACAACATAGATCATCCAATAGGGGGATACCTGGAAACAAAGGAGAGCCGCACTGATTCCTAGATAGCCTCCATACAGGAGTGCATCATGATCTGCTTCCTTCTTTAAATATGCCCAAATGCAAATTCCGCCAAATACGATAAATAGAATGGGGATTGCCACCCCAAGAAGATTTACCTTCTGCGCAGTTAACTCAAATAATACAGTATGGAATCTGGTCTTTTTAGACGCAGTACCCACGGGATCTAATTTTGTGAACGGAAGGTCAAAAAGTTTTCCAAGTGCTAAGGGAATGAGTACCGTAATTCCCACCTTTAACAGATTCTTTTCTTTCAGAAGTAGTATTGGAATAAAGATAAATAAAGCAAAGAATTTGCACTGCACTGCTAAAAATAAGAATAACAGGAATTTTATTTTTCGATCTTTCAGTAAACTTTCAAAGGCATATAAAATAAACAAAACACCCAGAATATCCATTTGAGAAACCACCGCGCAGGATACCATCGTGAGACTGCTGGTGAGATAAATAAGAACAACAAGTTCTGCTTTCTTCTGATCTGAAACATAATAAAGGGCAATGTGCTTTAACACAACGATGATAAAAAAATTGATTAAGACAGGGTATAAACTGCCATAAATGCAAGCGATAGGGTTTGCTAAAATATTACCGCCAACAATTTTTTCTATAATAAATAAGGGAAGTTGCCAGATGGAAAGCAGGAAACTGGCAAAGATATCATAGTTAGCCTCATGTACCATAAGGCCTGCTTCAACATAGCTATGATTTAGGGAATAATACTGAAAGAGTTTTCCGCTAAATAATGCCTCCCAAAAACACATTCCCTGACGGATGTTAGAGGAAATATCGATATAAAAGTAACTGATGGAAGTTAGTATGAGTAATACAATAGGAAGAATATACTTTTTCTTCATGACGCTGTTCTCCAAATTTCGGACCATTTGTACCGGGTACGTTTGGTCCGATTTTAACATTTGTACCCGGTACAAATGGTCCGATTGGTCCGATTAATTAATGGCACGCTCACTTATGGCGCGGTAGGAAAATACTTCTCGGCCTTTTGCGGCATTTTCTTTCATATTTTGGTATTTTTCGCCCCGGTCCATTAGGCTTTTGATTTCTTTACGAATTTCCAAGGCGCTATCCTCTTGCAATAAGTGTACATTACCACCAAGATCCACATGGGTGGTTCCTGCCCAGTATTTTACAAGCATAGGAATCCCCTGTCCTGCAACCTGTTCCCACATAACCGAATGTCTACCAGGAAATATTACAAGATCTGCGGCTGCAAAATAGGGATACGTATCATTTGCTTTTACCCATCCAATATACTGGATGCGCTCATCTTTTTTTAATGCTTCCTCAAAGCGAGGGTTTATATCCTCTGTTACAGACCCAAAAACGACTAATTTTAAATGGGGGTTATCTATCGCATGCACAGCCTCCATAAGTAGTAACGTCTGCCATTTTGCACCATCAATTTTTCCGCCGGAAACGATGCAAAAATCCTCTGGCGATATATTTAGCTTTTCACGGGTAGCATTTTGGCACTCCTTGCTTGCTGCAGCTTCTGCTAAGTCATCATCCATACCCATAACCAGAAGCTCCGTTTTCTCCTTAGGAGTATGATAGCGTTCCAAAAGAAAATCCACTCTGGCTGGTAATACGCCAAAGAATTTTTCTGTATAGGGAACCAGCTTCTGTATCTTACCGCGCCAAAGCATGCCGTGCAAAATGTGCTTCGATAAGAAATTACGCCCGCTATTGCTATAATCACTGTGGCTATCCACAAAGAGTTTCGCCGCAGGATTTTTCTTCATATATTTTATAATTTCTTCCACATCTAAAATCTGCGGATTATGTAGGAATATAACATCTGGCGCGACTTGCAGAAGGATATCAAGAAGTCCTTCATAGTGAACACGCTGCGCAGGACCGGTAAGGATTGGATCTCCTTTTGCGGGAAGTCTGTAAACTCTGACACCATTTTCATCTATGTCAGGCTGCACGTACTTTACGCCATCAATCTTCACATAATTTCCTTCGTGATCATATATGAATTCATTGGCAATTACGCTGGTATCGTGACCTGCTTTTTTATGATATTTTGCAAGCATATTGTCCTGATAACCCCAGCCATCCATGTAGAGGCCAGACAGGCAGATATGGGTAATTTTCATTATTTCGTCCTCAGACTCTATTATAGCATTTTCTTTTCGGACCATTTGTACCGGGTACATTTGGTCCGATTTTAACATTTGTACCGGGTACGTTTGGTCCGATTTTTAACAAATGATTTGCTGATAAAAACAATTATGCACAAAACTAGAATATCCAAAACCATACGAATGAATCCGAGCACCGGCGACAGGTGAATAATGCCAGCCGGAATAATTCCTGTTACAATTAGAAAATTCTCCAACTGATGAATGCATAGAAGAAGAAAACTGTGTTTTCCTACAAATGCAAGAGGGGTTGTCACTCGGAATTTCCCCAGTAGTACACAAATTGCCATTATGCCCAGGCTTCCTAAAAGCGCATTTAGTAAAGACACATACCCATACTGTCTGATATTTAAATCAAGGCTCACTCCTTTTAAAATAGTAAGAACGCTCCAAGCGGCAAGCGACAAACAACCAATCAGTGTGGTGAAAAGCTTTTTCGCCTGCCATTTTCCAAACAGGTTTCCCACTTCCAAAAACAGTAGACAAATGAATATACTATCCAGATACCAGGGGAGGATAATACCTCGTCTCACGAGCAAAATGCTAACAGGGAACAGAAGAAGGCAGGGAATCGTTTTCCATTTTCCCAGGATAAACCAAATAAGACGATATAAGAGTTTTGATAGGAAAAGGGCACAGATGAACCAAAATGCGCCCACAAATAGAGCCGTTTCGGGATTATGCCCATTATTTCCGGAAAGGATACTCTTCGCAAATAAACGTGCAAGCTCTGTAACTGGTTTTCGTGCAACGAAGATTTCAAAAAATATGAGTTCCAGAAAAACCATTCCTATAAATGGAAGCAAAAGCCTCTTTCCGTCTTTTAAGATACCTCTCCCATATTCTTTCAGGCTGCCTGGCCTTTTCATTGTTACTCCGGACAATACAAAAAACAGAGGCATGTGAAAGGAAAGGATAATGCCCTCTAATCTCGACTCATATGCGATGGAGTGACCCATAATCACAAACAGCATTGTAATGCCCTTGCATAGGTCTAGCCACAATAATCTTGTATTTTCATTTGTCTTTTCCATATCTTACACTATACCACAAATTTTCGGACCATTTGTACCCGGTACAAATGTTAAAAAACCGAAAATCGGACCAAACGTACCCGGTACAAATGGTCTGAAAGTGGGCGATATGATAAAATATAAGGAAGAGTTTGTTTAGGCGGAGATAACCATGCCATTATTTACGATTATTACTGTTTGCTACAACAGTGCAAAGACCATTCGAAAGACATTAGACAGCGTACTAGGGCAAAGCGTAGAAGACTACGAGTACCTTTTGGTGGATGGTGCTTCTACGGATGAAACGCTAGCGATTATAAAAGAGTACGAACCAAAATTCCAGGGGAAAATGCGTTATATTTCTGAACCAGATGGTGGCATTTATGACGCTATGAATAAAGGGATTGGACTCGCAAAGGGAGAACTCATCGGCATTGTAAATAGTGATGATTACTATGAACCAGATGCTTTGCTTCATATGCAGGAGGCATACAGGGAGGTCCAAAACCAAAGGGTAGTTCCCTATCAAATTCTGTATGGTTATGAGCGAACCCTTTTAGATGGGAAGGAAGCCAGCATTGTCTTTCATCATCATGAGAATCTCTTAAATCAAATGATTACCCACCCCACTTGCTTTGTTACAAGAAAATTGTATGAGGATTTGGGTGTGTTTGATTTGTCCTATAAGTATTCCGCCGATTATGAGTTCATGTTGCGGATGGTGCACAAGAAGGAAGTCCTATTTACTCCTGTTTATCATATTATCTCCAATTATGCGCTTGGCGGGGCTTCGGGCAGTGGAAATGCTTACCTAGAAACCATGGAACTTTTATGTAAGTATGGAAAAGTGTCTAAAAAGAAAATCCGACTTTTAAAAATGAAATTAAAAATAACGAAATTGTTTAGATTATGATCAAAGAACTATATGAAGCACCCAGAAGGCGTCGTCGTGCTGGCAAATCCTGGAAGCTTCTTTACAAAATCAATAAACTCTTTGCAGTAACCTTTTTCCCGCTGAAAGCAAGGGGACAAAAGGGAAACGGCATCGACCCGCAGGGTGAAATCATCGTATCCTTAACGACTTTTCCTGCCAGAATCGATAGTGTCTGGATTACCATTGCCAGCATTTTGAATCAGACAGTAAAACCCAAAATGGTTTTGCTATGGCTTTCCAAAACGCAGTTCCCTGGCGGAGAGGCAGCGCTCCCCCAAAAACTTTTAAAATTAAAAGACCGGGGCCTTAGTATTCGGTTTTGTGATGAGGACATTAGAAGTCATAAGAAATATTATTACACTATGAAGGAATATCCCGAGGATATCGTGGTGACTATCGACGATGATATGCTGTATCCAGAGAACTGTTTGGAACAGCTTCTGGCAGCCCATAAGAAGCATCCCACAGAGATCTGCTGTCAGTATGCGCATGTCATCACCTATCAGGATGGCAAATTACTGCCTTACAGGAACTGGGTTAGCTGCTATGGAGATAGTACAGAGCCGAATATGCAGATTCTGCCCGTGGGCTGTGGAGGTGTCCTTTACACACCAGGCCTTTTAGATGCGAGAGTGCTGGACAAAGAGATTTTTTGGGACATTTGCCCCCAAATGGATGATTTATGGCTGAAAACCATGGAAGTTTTAAAGGGAACAAAGGCCTGTATCTGTGAAGAGGGCTCCCTAATCTATTTTGATATGACGGGAACGCGTAAGTCTGGCTTGCAGCACGTGAATGTTGGTGAAAATCAAAATGATGTAGCCATCGAAAAGATTTTCAAAATGTTTCCGGAAGTGGAAGAAAGACTGCGGAATTAATCGGAGCAAATTTCGGACCATTTGTACCGGGTACAAATGTTAAAATCGGACCAAATGTACCCGGTACAAATGGTCCGAAATCAAAGGAATGGAAATGAATAACAAAGAAATCAAGAAAGCATATCATAAAGCTAGGCGATTCTATTATGGAAATGCCATCGCCAGACGAATTATCAAAAGAAATCTTTCTGAACCAAAATATGAAAAGCCTGTTATGACGGCGAAAGAAGGGAACGACACCTTAAAGGCCATGATTGAAAGTGGAGAGCCATTTGCAGCTGGCAGATATGGCGGTACGGAAGCAAAGACCATTGCAGACGTATTATATACGAAAGCAGGTGGTAAGTGTGGTGGTGTCAGCGAAAAAACATTGCAGCGTATTATGACGTTGTCTGGATTTTTCCCCGCAGATCAAAGCCTTTTGGTGCCATTTACGGATTTGTATATGGAAGAGGCACCCAAAATGGATCTTCTGGGTGTGTGGAACATTGTTATGCAAAGCTTCCTGGCAGACCACGCCGCAGTAAATGCAAAATTATCCGAGCTGCGTGTGTTTGAACCCTATTATTTTGATAATCCGTGGTCCAAGGCATTAGAGGGAAAGAAGGTTTTGGTGGTACACCCTTTTGCAAAGACCATTGAAAGCCAGTATGCAAAGCGGCAGCAGCTTTTTGCAAATGAGAATATTTTGCCAGAATTTCAACTGCGGGTCGTAAAAGCGGTGCAGACACTAGCCGGGGAAACAGACAGTCGGTTTAAAACTTGGTTTGAAGCCTTAGACTATATGTACGCAGAAAGTATTAAGGAAGATTTTGATATTGCCCTTATTGGCTGTGGCGCTTATGGCTTCCCTCTTGCCACGAAGCTGAAAGAATATGGAAAACAGGCGATTCACATCGGCGGATCCTTGCAACTTCTTTTTGGTATTAAGGGTAGCCGCTGGGATAACCACGAAATCATTGGAAAGCTTTACAATGACGCCTGGGTTCGACCGGGGCAAGAGGATCAAATCAGAGGCGGCAATGCCGTAGAAGGAAGCTGCTATTGGTAAATTTTTAACATTTGCACCCGGTACAAATGTGCAAATCAAGAAACGAGAGGTAGAAGAATGAAAAAATTAGTATCCATATTGACAATGTCAGTGATGTCACTTTGCATGTTTGGTTGTGGAAATAGTGATCAAACTTCAAATAGTGGGATTGAAATCTCCGAAACGCAAAAGGTTGCTCCAACAGATAAACCTGTTGAAGATGCCGCAGACGATTCTAGTTGGCTTGATACGGTAATTAAAATTGATACTTATACGGTAGATTTTTCAGAGGGTGATTACTTTGAAGTTAAATTTTCTGATCAGTCAGTTTTCCTTGATGAAAATGAAATTCTTTGGAAAGTAGATGGTGCAAGAGGAACCTTAATTCTTGAATCATCAAATTATTATGAAAACACAATCCTCGAAATCAAAGTATATCAATATGAAGATCATCATTGGGTCGGTACTGTTTATGACCCAACTCCGGAGATATTAGCAAATCGATTACCTAATATTGTTATCACACCAATTGAAGGTGGTCCTTTACCTTAATAAAGGGGCTGTGAGAATTATGGAGAAGTCCAAGCTGAATTTTACACTTTGTACCCGGTACAAATGTTAAAATGCCACCCTATCATACAGATAGGGTGTTTTTTTTGATGTTGAAAAGAAAAAATAAGAGTGATAATCTATTCATATAAATGAATATCACATAGTTGAATATATTGGGGAGAATAGATATGACTGTAAGTGAAAGAATTATAAAGGTATTAAAAGAGAGAAATATGACGCAGGCGGAATTTGCAAAACAGGTTGGTATTGCGTCTAGTACGATTAGCGAGTGGAAGAAGAAAAGAACGAATCCAACGGTAGAAAAGATTATGGATATTTGTAATGTGCTGGAAATCACTCCGGAACAGCTTCTTACCGGCAAGGGAATTGAAGATGAAGAGGAGATTGCCGTTTCGAGCCCTGAAAGCAAATTCACTCCTCAGGATATTCGTATGGTTGAGGATTATCATAGCCTTAAAGAAGAACAGCAGAAGCGACTTATGGCTTATATGGAAGCTCTTAAGAAGATTGAAAGTCTTGAAGAGATGTAATCATGAAAGAAAAAATAAAGATTTATCTTGATAATATTACTTATAGGTAATATTATAATGAAACAAGGGAGGAGGCCTGGGATGTGGAATTAGAAAAAATAGGTATACCAGGTATTAATAATACATACGTCATTTCAAGTGTAAAAAAGGAATTTAAGAAGGCTGTAGATGAGATATGGAAAGAAGAACCACCATGGAAGAGATATCAACAGAAATTGATTGAAGATTTAGCTGTATTAGAACAAGAAAAAGAAAAAGCTATTGATTTACAGTGTTTTGAAAAATTGAATGGTGTAGATAGACTATACAGCATTAGACATCCCGAATCAAAGAAAAATGTTAGGGTTATATATACCTTTTTTGAGGGTGTTGTTATTTTACTCACTGCATTTTTAGAAAATAATAGCGGCGATTATCAAAGGGCAATAAATATTGCAAAAAAGAGATTGAAGTGGCTTGATAGCGAGTGATTTGTGTGGAGGAACGAATGATGGGAATTACAGATAAGTTAGCTAATGCAAAAAATACCGATTGGGTTACAGAAGGATTTTCAAAATCTGAAGTTAAATCGATGATTGAGTTGGCTAAAATTTCTGCGCGCATTGAAAGATGTAGAGTTGATATGAAAATGACTCAAAAAGAATTTGCTGAATATATGGGTGTAACTCAGGGAATGGTGTCTAAATGGGAAAGTAGGGAGTATAACTTTACAATTAAGACCTTGAATGAGATATGTCAGAAGATTGATTTAGAATTATCGATTAGTCTAGATAAGCCTCTAATTGGCTCAGAATATACAATTGTTAGATGGGATTCGGAAAAAGTTGCAATGAAGTGTGAAAAAAATAGTTGGGCATCTTTTCGTCCAAGTAAGGAGGCCATTGCGTGATGGAATGGAACTTAGTAACAACCGGAATACAATTGGTAGGAACAACGATTAAAAATATAGCGGTTGAAAATAATATAGTAGATATCGATAGGGCAGCAAAAAGGAACTTCGGACTAAATATTAATGAACCATACTTTAGTGCTGATGAAAAAGGTTTCTTTTCTCAAATGACGATAGACTTTGAAGTAGAAATTGAACAATCTGAAGAACAAAAATTTAAACTTGAGTTATCAATGGAGGGTGCGTTCATTTCATGTAACGGAGTTGATGAGGATAGCTTTAAACAACTAGTTGGAATAAATGGAGCTGCTGCAATTGTTGGGATGGCTAGAGGAAAGATTGAGTCCATTACAGCAAATATATTTAATAACGGTAAGATTGTAATTCCTTTCGTTAATGTTGTTGAGTATTATAAGAATGTGACAGAAGAAGATTAAAAGTAAACGGTAAATAGTCGGTACCCCGTTTACTTTTAGCCACCCGAAGGTGGCTGGGTAAATTTTGCTTTATTACTTTACTACTTTACGTATTTCATCTGGAAGATTCTTTGACCAGGGGAGCAAATTCTCACAGAAGTCAA
>JAZLGW010000034.1:0-2001 GCA_045616465.1 Lachnospiraceae bacterium
TGGCGTGCTTGGTATGGATGGAAAACTATCTATAGATGCTGAGGCGGCAAAAATGATTTTGGATGAATATGCCAGGACATTCCAGGAGCGAAATCCAAACCTATATTTATTTAATGCAGTGCTTCATATGGACGAAGCAACGCCACATCTGCATCTGGATTATATACCGGTAGCCCATGGTTATAAAACAAAAATGCATACACGAAACAGTCTTACAAAAGCATTACAGGAAATGGGAATAGAACCTGCTACCAGTAAGCTTGATACTGAGACGATGCACTGGCAGGCAAGGGAGCGCGAGTATCTAATGGGCATGTGCCTGGAGCGTGATATTGAAATCGATATCCTTGGTGAAAAGCGTGATAATTATACAATTCCTGAATATAAAGCTGCAAGGCAGGCTGCTGATGAACTTACCGCTGAACTTGAAATATTAAATGCTGAGAAACAGGAAGCGGAAGCTGTAATTGCATCCATAAATTCAGCTGCAGAAAATTCCAGAGAAGAGGTAGCAGAAAGTAAGCAACATTTGGCTGAAATAAATGCGGAAATTGCTGAGAGGGAAAAACGATATGCGGTATATGAAAAGAAAATTGATAAAGTTATTGGCGCAGGTAAACCTGTAAAGAAGGAACTTGATTCAATTAGAAGTAAAACAAAATCACTTCCTGCACTTCTTGGTGGAGAGCCATCCATTAAAATATCTGAAAAAGATTTTGAACGAGTTATGGAAATGGCTCAAGCTTCCGGCACATTGGAAAAATTGAATGAAGCGTACGATAAGGATATGGATACAATGCAAAGGAAAATTGATAAACTTACTAGTCAGATACAGATATTAAAGGACAAGCTATCAAAGACAGAAACATTTTTGAAATTGAAAGGACTTCTCGAAGAATTTAAGGAATCATTGAAGCCTAAATCGGTGAAGAGTGAGCTTAAAGAAAAGAAGTTGATAGTTGCTGAAAGAGAAGTTACAAGGACGAAGAATGAAATCCAAAGAGGAAAAGGCATTGCAATATAAAAAATTAACTTTATAAGAATAGGTGCGGCTGCTATAATATAGCCATGAAACAGGGGTTGTATTTAGAGGGTTATTTATAGCAGAGCAGTTCACTGTTCTTGGTATTCCTTCACATGATGAAATCGATAATATTTTAGAGTTGGTTGGACTCACTGGAACAGGGAAAAAGAAAGCAAAAGATTTTTCACTTGGAATGAGACAGCGACTGGGTATTGCCATCGCACTATGCGGCAATCCAGATTTGTTAATTCTTGATGAGCCAATCAATGGATTGGATCCTCAGGGAATAATAGAAATTAGAGAATTGATACTAAAACTTAATAAAGAAAAAGATATTACATTCATTATTTCAAGCCATATTTTGGATGAACTATCAAAGATTGCAACAAATTATGGATTCATTGATGGTGGGGTTCTTGTAAAGGAAATGAGTAAAGAAGAACTGGAAAATTCCTGCAGAAAAGCTATTCATGTTGTTGTAAATGATACCAGAAAGCTAATGATGGCTATGGACGAAATAAAGATGCAATGTGATGTGTTTTCTGATACTGAAGCAGATATTTTCTCAGATATAAAGATATCAGAACTTGTTAGAATCCTTGATAAGAAAGGATGTGAGCTTATTCAAACAACGCAGAAGGACGAAAGTTTGGAAAGCTTCTATATGAATCTTGTTGGGGGTGATAAAAATGAGTAATCTTTTAGTTGCAAATATAAAACGGTTAAAGAAGAACAGAATCTTTTGGATTTTTGCCTTAGGATTTTTTATTGCCTCAATGTTTATGGTGGTTATGGGATGGAATGTCGCTAACAGTAGAGGTTTAGACAGCTCGCTCGACTATTATTACTTTAGAACAATGATGTATGCGGGGCTATTATATGCTGCATTTATTTCTCTTTTCGTTGGAACGGAGTTTTCAGATGGAACAGTAAGAAATAAATTGGTTGTAGGTCACTCAAGAAGAAATGTATATATA
>JAZLGW010000035.1:0-36076 GCA_045616465.1 Lachnospiraceae bacterium
CATTTATCTGCAAGTCCTGCTGCAACGATATTTTTAGCAACATAACGTGCTGCATATGCTGCCGAACGGTCAACCTTTGTGCAATCCTTACCAGAGAAGGCTCCGCCGCCGTGACGAGCATATCCACCATAGGTATCTACAATAATCTTACGACCTGTTAAACCTGCATCACCGTGAGGTCCGCCAATTACGAAACGACCTGTAGGATTAATAAAGAACTTAGTATTATCATCAATTAATTCCTGTGGAAGAACAGGATCAAATACATACTTTTTGATATCTTCATGAATCTGTTCCTGTGTAACATCTTCATCATGCTGTGTAGAAAGAACTACGGCCTCTAATCTTACTGGCTTTCCTTCTTCATCATATTCTACAGAAACCTGGCTCTTTCCGTCTGGACGAAGATACTTTAATGTTCCATCCTTACGAACCTTTGTAAGCTGTAATGCCAGCTTATGAGCTAATGAGATAGGATATGGCATTAACTCTGGTGTTTCATTTGATGCATAACCAAACATCATACCCTGGTCACCTGCACCAGTATCCAAGTCATCCTTTAATTCACCTGACTTAGCTTCTAAAGCCTTATCAACACCCATAGCAATATCTGCTGACTGCTGGTCTAGAGCCACCATAACTGCGCATGAATTTCCGTCTAATCCCTTCTTTCCATCATCGTAGCCAATCTCTATAACTGTCTCACGAACAATACTTGGAATATCAAGCTTAGCCTTTGTTGTGATTTCTCCTGTAACTAATACAAATCCTGTACATGAAGCTGTTTCACAGGCAACACGGCTCATAGGGTCCTGTGCCATGCATGCGTCCAGAATAGCGTCAGACACTGCATCACAGACTTTATCGGGATGTCCTTCAGTTACAGACTCGGAAGTAAATAATCTTTTTTCCATCATGTTTCCTTTCTGGGGACTTCCCCGTTCAAAATATAATATTTGAAGAAATAGACGGTGGGAGTTTAATAAAAAACCCCTCACCTTTTGAGGGTAAGGGGATTAAGACAATATCTTTATCCTCTTATTGCTCGAAAAGGTAAAAACCCTCTCGCTCAGGTTGGCACCTTCCGTTCCCGGGGTTGCCGTAGCTTCATAGGCCCTATGTGCCTCCACTACTCTGAATAAGAGACTACTATTTCATTCGTATATAAAGATACTCGATACTTCTTCTTATGTCAACATACTTTTTAAATTATCCTTATTTGACAAGGCTTTTCAAAAGAGATAAAATATTTTCGTAATAATTTCGTAAACACTTTTAAGGGTATTTTTATGAAACACGTAAGAATTGATGTTCTTTTACCTGGTATGGTTACCGCAGAAGATGTTTTTGCAAATGGCAGCCAGCTCATTTTACCCCAGGGATTAACCTTAACAGACAAAGCGATTAAACGTTTGGAATCCTACGATATCCGTTCTATCCGTATCGAGGATCCTGTTGGTATTGAAGTCGAAGAAATTCCCGAAGATACGGTTGATTTTGATGCAGTTAAACCAGAAGATGCTCTTGCAAATTCCGCAGAAGGCTTGCTGGCAATGCTCGGAAATCTGACAGAGGAAGCGCCTGCTGCACCAGAAGAGCCTGTTATTGAAATAACGGAGATTGAAGAACCTTCTCATTTTGAAAAGATTCAGCAGAGCCCTGAATTTAAAAAGTTCAAAGAGAACTTCGGTAACAACGTAAATGTCTTGGAAGGACAGCTCAACGATATTGTAGATAAAAATTCTCCTATCCAGGTTAACCAGATGCTTGGACCCACTATGGACCTTCTCAGCAGCCAGAAGAGTACCTTTGGTGTATTCGATATGCTGCACAACATGAGACAATTCGATGACCTTACGTATGCCCATAGCATGAATGTTTCTTTAATTTGTAACGTATTTGCCCAGTGGCTTGGATTTAGTAAGGATGAGCAGGAATTGGCAACCGCCTGCGGTATGTTGCATGATATTGGAAAACTAAAGATTTCTGATGAGATTATCAAAAAGCCTGGCAAGCTTACAGAAGAGGAATTTAAAGCCATTAAGGCACATCCTGTTGAAGGTTATAAGATTTTGCAGCATCAGGACATCTCTGAGCATATTAAGAATTCTGCTCTTATGCACCATGAAAAGTGCGATGGATCTGGTTATCCTCTTGGCCTAAAAGCAGATAAGATTGATCCTTATGCAAAGTTAGTTGCCATTGCTGATGTATATGATGCAATGACCAGTGCCAGAGTTTATAGGGGAGCGATGTGTCCTTTTACTGTTATCCGTGTATTTGAGGATGAAGGACTTAATAAGTACGATGCTGTGTACATCATGACCTTCTTAGAGAATGTTGTTAACACCTACATCGACAGCCGCGTACTTCTATCTGATGGACGCAAAGCAACTGTTAAATGGATTGATAAAAATAAACTGAGTAAGCCGATGGTACAGCTTTCCGATGGTTCTTTCTTAGAACTAGCCAAAGAACCTGGCTTACGAATCAATAAAATCCTATAAGATATTCCAAGTAAAAAGGACCACGAGTGGTCCTTTTCTATTTTCGGCTAGCAATTCTAATAACTTATTTCCGCATGTGTTATTCGAAGACCATCAATGAGACTTGCTGGGTCTTTTATTAATGTGAATGTAATATTGCAAGTATATTTATGATAATATCCATCTCGAGATTCATAATCAAAGCCAAAAACATCCGCAACATATGTAACGTGACAAACATCGCCATCAATCTCTATGATTCGTGGATCATGTAGCTCTGCTTTGCCGCCCATCCAGCCCCAGCCGCCCATGATATACGGGTAGTAGATGTTGCCATCTCTATATGTTATAGGATAACGATAATCATAATTTGCTTCTCTTCCTGTCACAAAATAGTATTCTGCATTCATATGCTCTTTCGTGGCAAATGACATTACCATTCCATATAGTTCAGCTTCATATTGAGCAGCCAAATCATATCCATCCGTCCAATTATTTAGTATCCATTCTTCTGGCAACAATGTCACTGGAACATCATGTGGTAAATCACCTGGGTCTGTTGTTTGCGCTTTATTAATCCATTCAACATATTTTTCTGGATACTCATCAAGCGCAAAAAATTCGCGAATATAGTGATCTGTGTTCCCCACTAGCGCACGTTCAATCTGAGCCCGAAATTCTTCTTCCTCATTTACCTTTTGCTCTTCTGCTTTAATTTCCTCCAATTTATCTATTAATTCCTGCTTCCGGGAGGTCATAAACGCAGTATCCAATTGACTCTCAATCTCTTCGATATATGAAATTGCCCCTTCATAATCATTCCTTTGAAGATAGGCGTCTATCACAGCATCAACATTTTCTTCTAATCGATCTAACAACTCTTCAGCATCTGTATTTATATATCCTTCTACCAAAATATCAATTGCTTCGTCTATCTTCCCCTGCGAGGTGTATGCATCAGCAATACCTGCATACGCGTCTACATTCTTGGCGTCAATTTCAATAGCCTGCATATAGGACGCAATAGCCATGTCATACTGCATCTCTTCCAGGTACTGGCCTGCTAATGCTAACTGTTTCTTTGCTTTAACTTCTGGACGTGTATTCAGAATAAAGACAACAACAAAAACTATGATACCCACCAGGAGAACCGCACCGGATATTAGTAAAGCTGTTTTATTCTTTTTCTTTTTGAAATTAGCATACTCCGATAAAACATCATTCATTGTTATTTGGTTGTCTATCTTTGTCGGCGTACGACCAATTCCTTCACCACAAGTAGCACAAAAACCTGCATCGTCATCGTTTACTGCGCCGCATTTTGTACAATACATAAATTACCTAGCTTCCTTACTTTAATGTCTCCACCTTATCTAACGCAGCCCGGATAACCTGATCCATATCATAATAACGATACTCGCCCAGTCGGCCGCCAAAGGTAATATTTTCCTTTTCATCAGCCAGCTTCTTATATGCCTCATATAGAGAAAGATTCTTCTCATCATTAACCGTATAATAGGGTTCATCCCCTGGCTGCCAGTTTTTACTATACTCCCTGGTAACCACGGTTTTTCCCGTATCTTCGCCCTTCAAATTCTTACCAAAGGTAAACCACTTATGTTCAATTCTTCTGGTATAAGGGGTCTCTCTGTCAGTAAAATTCATAACCGCATTCCCTTGTAGATTCGGCATATCCAAAGTCTCAGTTTCAAAATGAAGGGATCTATACTCTAGCTGCCCCAGTTTATAATCAAAATATTCATCAATGGGACCTGTATATACAATATGCCCCGCCATACCTTCGTATTTCTCTTTCTCTTTTAAGAAATCCACACCTGTCTTAACTTCTATCCCCTGTAACATCTGGGCTACTAAATCTGTATAACCCTTTACAGGAATTCCCTGATATAACGCATTGAAATAGTTATTATCAAAGGTAAATCGTACAGGCAGTCGCTTAATAATAAAGGAAGGTAAATCTTTACAGTCCTTTCCCCACTGCTTTTCCGTATATCCTTTGATTAATTTCTCATAGATATCCTTTCCAACAAGGGAAATGGCCTGCTCTTCCAGATTCCTGGGCTCGGTAATACCTGCTTCTTTCTTCTGCGCCTCTATCTTTTCTTTGGCCTCCTGCGGTGTTACCACATCCCACATTTTATTAAAGGTATACATATTAAAGGGTAGCGAATATAGCTCCCCATGATAATTGGCAACAGGAGAATTTGTATAACGATTCCATACCGCAAATCGATTCACATACTGCCACACACCCTCATCATTAGTATGAAAAATATGTGCACCATAGCGGTGAACCATAACATCCGCTTCTTCCTCCGTATAAATATTACCTGCAATATGGTCTCGTCTTTCTAAAACCAGAACCTTCTTACCCGCATCGGTAAGTTCTCTTGCACAGACCGCACCATATAAGCCTGCTCCTACGATAATGACATCATACATGATATTTTCTCCAATAATTGCTAATTAATTATACTTTTGTTATATCTACAACATTCTTTTTAAAAACTGTCCCGTATAAGACTGCTTTACCTTGGCAACCTCTTCTGGCGTTCCCTTCGCAATAACCATGCCACCGCCATCGCCGCCTTCTGGTCCCATATCAATAATATAGTCGGCGGTCTTAATCACATCCAAATTATGTTCAATCACAATGACTGTATTTCCTGCATCCGTCAGCTTCTGCAAGATGTCCACAAGCTTCTTTACATCTGCAAAATGTAATCCCGTAGTTGGCTCGTCCAGAATATACAAAGTTCTGCCCGTGCTGCGCTTACTTAATTCTGTTGCAAGCTTAATTCGCTGGGCTTCTCCTCCAGAAAGCTGGGTAGAAGGCTGTCCCAAACGAATATAGGAAAGACCTACATCATATAAAGTCTGCATCTTATCCCGGATAGAAGGAACCGCCTTAAAAAATTCTAATGCTTCCTCCACAGTCATATTCAAAACTTCATAAATATTCTTCCCTTTATAACGAACATCCAGCGTCTCTCTGTTGTAGCGTTTTCCACCACATACCTCACAGGGTACATACACGTCTGGCAGGAAATTCATCTCTATTTTAATAATACCATCTCCAGAGCAGGCTTCACACCTTCCTCCCTTCACATTAAAGGAGAAACGGCCCTTCTGGTAACCTCTGACTTTTGCCTCTTCCGTAGAAGCAAAGAGGTCTCGAATCTGGTCAAATACACCCGTATACGTAGCTGGATTGGATCGAGGTGTACGGCCAATGGGTGACTGATCAATATCAATAACCTTATCAAGCGCCTCATAGCCCGTAATCTTCTTGTGCTTACCAGGAATGGTATAAGCACGATTCAGTTTAGCAAGAAGGCTCTTATTTAGAATCTCATTTACAAGCGAACTCTTTCCAGAACCAGATACGCCTGTGACACAGGTAAATACAGACAGTGGGAAATCAACATTCACATTTTTTAGATTATGCTCTTTCGCACCATGAACCGTCATAAAGCCAGCAGGCTCTCTGCGTGTTTCTGGAACTTCTATCCTTTGTTCCCCTGATAAGAACTGTCCCGTAATGGAACGCTTGCACTTCATAATGTCTTCTGCTGTACCAGTGGCAATAATCTCACCACCATGTTCACCAGCTCCTGGTCCTACATCCACAATGAAGTCCGCAGCGCGCATCGTATCCTCATCATGTTCAACAACAATCAAAGTATTTCCCAGATCCTTCAAATTCTTTAAGGCTCCAAGAAGCTTGTCGTTGTCCCTCTGGTGTAATCCGATACTGGGCTCATCCAAAATATAGCAAACACCCACAAGACCAGAACCAATCTGGGTTGCCAATCGAATACGCTGGGCTTCTCCACCAGAAAGTGTTGCCGTTCCTCTGGATAAATTCAAATAATCCAGTCCCACTTCTTTTAAGAAACCTACACGACCTCTGATTTCTTTCAAAATCTGTGCGCCGATGGCCAGCTGCTGCGGAGATAATTTTTCCTCGATGCTCTCCATAAAATCGCATAAGTCTCCCACAGACTGGGTGGTCATCTCATGGATATTCTGACCTGCCACCGTTACCGCCAAAGATTCCTTTTTAAGTCTCTGTCCCTGGCAGTCTTCACAGGGCGTAATGGTCATGTATTTTTCATACTCTGCCTTCATGTTCTCAGAAAAAGTTTCTCTGTATCGTCTTTCTGTATTCTTCTTAATTCCTTCAAAAACAGTAGGGTATACCCCTGAGCCACGCTGTCCAACATAATGTACATCAACAGATACATTGGTCCCGTACATCAACATATCCTGAATATCTTCCGGCAGTTTTTCCCAAGGCGTTTCCAGAGAAAATTTAAACTTCTTTGACAACGCTTTTAACAGGGCATTGGTAAAACTTCCCTCTTTACCAGATGACTGCCAGCCCATTACCATAATGGCTCCTTCCTCAATGGAAAGGCTGTGATCTGGCACCATAAGTTCTGGTGAAAAATCCATTTTATATCCAAGACCTGTACAGGTAGGACAGGCTCCAAAGGGATTGTTAAAAGAAAAACTTCTCGGCTCAATCTCAGAAATTGCAATACCGCAGTCCGGGCAGGAAAAACTCTGTGAAAAGTTCTCCGGCTCTCCCCCAATAATATCCACTGTCATAAGTCCGTCTGCCAATTTCAAGACATTCTCAATAGAATCGGAAAGTCTTTTCTCAATTCCCGGCTTTACAACAAGACGATCCACAACGACTTCGATGGTATGCTTAATATTCTTGTCGAGTTCAATATCCTCTGACAATTCATACAGATTGCCATCGATACGCGCTCTGACATAACCACTCTTTTTCACACTCTCTAATACCTTCTCGTGACGGCCTTTCTTGCCACGAACCACAGGTGCTAGAAGCTGAATCTTGGTTCCTTCTTCATAGACCATAATCTTGTCTACCATCTGATCGACGGTCTGACGGGCAATCTCTTTCCCACAGTTTGGACAATGGGGAATCCCTGCTCTTGCAAATAAAAGACGAAAATAGTCATAAATTTCCGTTACCGTTCCCACCGTAGAACGAGGATTTCGGTTGGTGGACTTTTGGTCAATACTAATAGCCGGAGATAAGCCTTCAATCTTATCCACCTCTGGCTTCTCCATCTGTCCTAAGAACTGTCTCGCATAAGACGACAGAGACTCCATATATCGTCTTTGTCCTTCTGCGTAAATGGTATCAAAGGCCAGGGAAGATTTTCCGGAACCTGAAAGACCTGTAATAACGACAAACTGATCTCTTGGAATTTCTACTGAAATATTCTTTAAGTTGTGTTCTCTTGCACCCTCAATGCGAATCACGCGCCCAGGGGAAAGCATTTTCTTTGCTGCCATATATATTCTCTTAACTTTCTCTATTCTAATAATCTTTATGCAAGACCTTCTAAATGTTTTTTAAGCTCCGCCAACTTATCTCGAAGTTCTGCTGCCATCTCAAAGTTCAGTTCAGCTGCTGCCTTACGCATTTGCTTTTCCGTAGCGGCAATGACTTTCTTCAGTTCCTTTTCGTCCATAGACTCCGGATCCTTCGCTAGCTTCTCCTCCACCGTAGCAATCTCTTTGGAAATCGTGATGAGTTCCCGTACTGCTTTCTTGATGGTAGTCGGCGTAATACCATGCTCCTCATTGTATGCCTTCTGAATCTCACGTCGCCTGTTGGTTTCACCAATGGCTTTCTTCATAGAGTCCGTCATCGTATCGCCATACATAATAACACGGCCTTTTGCATTACGAGCAGCTCGTCCCACTGTCTGGATTAAGGAGGTCTCACTTCGAAGGAAGCCTTCCTTGTCTGCATCTAAAATTGCTACCAGGGTAACCTCGGGAATGTCTAATCCTTCTCGCAGTAAATTAATACCTACCAATACATCAAATACATTTAGACGCATGTCTCGAATAATTTCTGCCCGCTCCATCGTATCAATATCAGAATGCAGATACTTTACTCTTATATCGACTTCTTTCAGATAATCTGTAAGGTCTTCCGCCATACGCTTGGTTAAAGTGGTAATCATTACTTTATTACCATCTTTAATTTCTTTTCGAATCTCCCCTACCAAATCATCAATCTGGCCCTTCGTAGGACGGACACTAATTTCCGGATCTAATAAACCAGTAGGACGAATCACCTGCTCCGCCCGAAGCAGTTCGTGCTCCTTCTCATATTCTGCTGGTGTTGCAGATACAAAGAGCATCTGATCAATATGTCCTTCAAATTCAGTAAAATTGAGCGGTCTGTTATCTAATGCTGAAGGCAGACGAAAACCATACTCTACCAAATTCGTCTTACGACTTCGATCCCCCGCATACATCGCTCTCACCTGAGGAATGGTCATATGCGATTCATCTACGATTAAAAGAAAATCATCTTTAAAGAAATCTAACAGACAGTGCGGCGGACTTCCCGCTGGCAGCCCCGTCAAATGTCTGGAATAATTCTCAATCCCTGAACAAAAACCAGTCTCTCGAAGCATTTCCACATCGAACATGGTTCTCTCTTTGATTCGCTGGGCTTCTAATAATTTATTCTCTCCAATAAAGTACTGGGTTCTCTCCTGCCCTTCCTTCTCAATGGCATTGCAGGCTCGTTCAAGTTTCTCCTGAGATACAACATAGTGGGAAGCCGGGAAAATGGAGATATGTTTTAAGTCCCTAAGAACCTTACCGGTTAACAAATCTACTTCTGATATACGATCAATCTCATCTCCAAAGAACTCTACACGAATCCCATTCTGATGACCTTCTGCCGGATTAATCTCAATTACATCTCCGTGAACTCTAAAACAACCTCTATTAAGATCTAAATCATTTCGGTCATATTGGATCCGGATGAGCTCTTTCATGATTTCATCCCTGTCCTTCACCATACCGGGACGCAGGGATACAATTAATCCCTCGTAGTCTTCCGGAGAACCAAGGCCATAGATACAGGATACCGACGCAACCACAATAACATCTCTTCGCTCCGTTAAGGAAGCTGTTGCAGATAAACGAAGCTTATCAATCTCGTCATTTACCGAAGAGTCTTTTTCAATATAGGTATCTGTTTGGGCAATATAAGCTTCTGGTTGATAATAATCATAGTAGGATACAAAATACTCTACTGCGTTCTCTGGGAAGAACTCCTTAAATTCAGAATAGAGTTGTCCAGCGAGCGTCTTATTGTGTGCCAGTACCAACGTAGGCTTATTAAGCGCCTGGATAACATTCGCCATAGTAAAGGTCTTACCAGAGCCCGTTACACCTAGAAGTGTCTCAAACTGATTTCCAGCCTTAAAACCATCCACCAGTTCTTTGATAGCTCTGGGCTGATCCCCTGTCGGCTTATATTCAGAATGTAACTTAAATTCCATGATGTTCTCCTACTGCCTAACCAAGCTGCTGCCACTTTTTAAGGCGTTCCTCAAACTGCACATAGAAATCTTCTCCCTCGTAAGCTGGAAGATAAAAGATTTCTAAAAATTTCATATTAAGCGCTTTTGCCATCGTATCACTACACTCTTTCAGCGCCTCTCGTAAATTTACCGTTAAACTGTGCCAGCTTTCCATATATGCCTCATACTTCTGAAGTTTCGGAATGCCTAACCACTTTTCAATCTTTATCTTACTCTTGGGTTCTCTGGGACAATCCTCTTTCTGCAAAATATAATGAAGTCCTTCTTCATCGTACACTCTGGCAAGCGGAAACAGACGGCACAGACCTGTACGCAAAGTATGCACACCACATCGTCCATCGTCTTTTAAGAACACGCAGCGACCTGTTCCCTCCACCGTTTTTATATGCGGCATAATCATGCCCTCGTACACAGAAAGCGTCAGTGTATCCTTTAACAGTTCGTCAAAATTCTTCTGAAATCCCAGCTCAAACTGCCACACGTCATAGGGATCCAAAATAATCGTATCCCCCATCTCTTCGCAGCAATGGGTGCAACCCTGACAATCAGAAGTTCCACACCGAACCATATCCTCTTTGGTATATAAATTTTTCAAATAATCTTCTCGTATCTCACGTCGCATAGTGTATATTATACCACAATTATAAAACAAATGTTCTATAATTTCGGACCAAATGTACCCGGTACAAATGTTAAAAAATCAGAAATCGGACCAAACGTACCCGGTACAAATGGTCTGAAATTGCACCAAAAAAGGTGTCAAAGTTTCCTTCAACACCTTTTCCGTGGAAAAAATTATATATATGGAGTATATATAAACCAACTCACCCCTGCGAAAACATTTTGTTTTCACATGTATGATGTCATCATATCATCTCTAAAGGTTCTTGCAATAAAATGAGCATGAACGTCAAGTTTTAGACCTAAACGTCAAATTATTCTGTGTTTTTTTATGTATGATATAATGGAAGTGTTGGTTTATGAGGATTTATTTATGAAACAAGAATATTCATTTTTATCTAGCAACCAGACCAATCAAATCCACTGTGTGAAATGGATACCAGCTGAAAAACCTTGTGGCATTTTATATCTTATTCATGGCATGCAGGAATATGTGGAACGATATGAAGAATTTGCCAACTTCTTATTAAGAAGAGGTTTTATTGTTGCTGGACACGATCATATCGGTCACGGCAAAACAGCCTGGAATATTTCTGAGCTTGGTATTATGCATACCACCAATCCTAAAAAGTGTATGGTGGATGACATTGCTACGCATTATCAAATGCTTCGTAGAGAATATCCTGGTCTTCCTTTCTATATTCTGGGACATTCTATGGGATCCTATTTATTACGATGCTTCCTGGCCGAAAAAGCGCCTGGTTTAAAGGGAGTGCGCGGCGTCATCATTTTGGGCACTGGTACAGAGAGAAATGAAGTCTTAACAGCAGGACGCGTTGTTGTACATGCTCTTGCAACCAAAAACAGCTGGTCACACAAGAGCGATTTCGTCAAAGGCCTGATGTTTAATAAATATTATCGCAAATTTAATCTGGATGGCACTGTTCCCGAAGATAGCTGGCTATCTACCAATACCGAGTCCAATACCGCTTTTTATGATAACCCCTACTGCAACTTCCTGTTTTCATTAGGTGGATATCTGGCACTGATTGATGCGGCCATGGAAAGCAACCTGGAAAAAGGTATGGAACGTATTCCCAGTGATCTCCCTATGCTCTTTGCTTCTGGAAGTGAAGATCCTGTTGGTTCTATGACAAAGGGCGTAAAGACGGCTGTCAAAAAGTACAAGCGAACCGATCATTCCCGCGTTACACTTCGCATCTATGACGGCCTTCGCCATGAACTATTAAATGAGCCCTGCCGTCAGGAAATTTTTGAAGACTTATATAATTGGATAATGACTAACCCCTAAACTATGGTAGATATAAACGACCTCATTCAGACAATTGATAGTGAAGCACAATTTACCTATGTACCAGAAAACTATTCTGCGAAGGAAAAGAATCTTTTGGTTATTACCCCTAGTTTAAAATTACAGGGGGCACTTACCGTTCTGGTAGAACTCCTTTCTTATTATGAAAATAAGAGCGTTCAGCTTTTCATTCTTTCGCCTGAAGATGGCAATTACCGTGATATTTTATTATCTATGGGATGTATCGTTGTTATTCGTGAATATGTCTCCTGTAGCAGTAGTTATCGAAAATTTTTGCAGACTGCCTTTGATGGTGTTTTTATCAATTCCGCAGCCTGCAATTTTTATGCCTATTATTTTATGAATACAACCACCAAAGTACTTTGGTGGTTTCATGAGACCAAAGAGCAGCTGTCTACCATGCTAAATCACCAGCTTCACCTTGGACTTCTTTCGGAAAATTTTACACTTGCTGGTGTCATGCCTTCTGTACAGAAAGGCTTAAAAGAACTTTTTGACGTGGATGCTGCGCTTCTTCCAATGGCAATCGCCGACCGATACAATGGGAATAAGGAGTTGCAGAACAAAGTTACATTTTTCCTGCCCGCCGGATATACATTCATCAAAGGACAGGATGTCTTATTAAAAGCTATTCTTCTTCTCCCACCAGAGGAGCGCCAGAAAGCAGTCTTTATCTTCTGCGGTTATCAGCTGGAAGGTCAAATGGAGTATTATGAAAAAATAAAAAACCTCGCTGCCAAAATTCCAGAAGTTCTTTTTGCAGAAGAATTGCCACAGGAAGAGGTTTTTGATTTATATAAAAAAGCGGACTGCGTACTGGCACCATCCCGTGTAGATGCTACACCCACCACCATCGTAGAAGCTATGATGTTTGAAACTCTATGTCTGGTGTCCGATGCAACCGGTATGGCAGCGTATATAGAAGATTGTAAGAATGGTTTCGTCTTTCCTTCGGAAAACGCAGAAGAACTGATGAAGCGTCTTTTACTAATCATTCATGACCGGGATTCCCTCACCGATTTGGCAGAAGCAGGCAGAAAAGTATATGAAGAACACTTTACCAAGGAAGCAGTGTTTGCAAAATATGCAACTTTATGGGATCTATAAAAAGGACTACTTATGACGAAACGAATGAATATTGCTTGTGCCAGCAATGAAAAATATCTTCGATACACATACACAATGCTAACCTCTTTATTAGAAAACAATAAGGATAGCCACGTGCACGTGTATTTTTTATTTGGTGATATAAAAGAAGATAAGCTGTCTATCTTCGAAGAACTCGAAAAGAACTACGATGTCTCCATTGAGTGCTGTCAGATTACGGAAGATATGATTTCCAGTAAACTTCCCTGTAATAAGGAATGGACTATTGAGGTGTATTATCGACTGGCCCTGGGAGACATACTCCCTCTTAGTGAAGATCGTGTTTTATACCTCGATGTGGATGTGATTATTCATAAGAATCTTCAGGATTTCTATTTCCAGGACTTTGAAGATAAAGCACTCGTTGCCTGTCCTGACATGAGCGCCTTAGACGGACTAACAGGCACACAGGCACAACTTTTTGCACCGATGCTATCCGATCCCTTCTTTCAGTATTTTAATTCCGGTATGGTTCTTTTTAATCTGGACTGGATACGGCAGGAAGGTATTTTTCTAAAACAATATATGGATATTGCGCTTACGATACCACTAACAGCGGTTGACCAGGACCTTCTCAATTTTGTTTATTATGGCAAAGTTAAATATGCAGACTATCATATCTATAATCTGTTTGCTAAACAGGCCTTCAATTCTGGCAAACACTATGATGATCTTAAAGACACTGTAGCAATCCTACATTTTGCAGGAAGAAAACCCTGGAGTGGAGAAGGCATTCGATACGATGTTGAAAAGCTGTGGTGGGACTATGCAAGAAAAACACCCTTCTATGTAGAGTTCTTAGAAGAACTTTTATATAACGAGATGGAGAGCAATTTCATAGAGCAGGAAATGCGAAAGATGCAGGATGAAAAAAGTAAGCTCATGGGCCTTCTCCAAAAGTGCGCGGAAGAACTAAATAAACAGGGATCGTTATGACGGAAGATACTTTAAAAATTAGTCGAGAATACCTAGACTATATTAATCCAAACAAAATAAGTTCCTGTCTGATTAACCGATCTTCTTCCTTAGCAGATGATAGTTATGATCTTTGCATTATTGTTCCCTGTTATAACATGGAAAAGTATATCAAAGATTGCATGGAATCTATCCTATCCCAACAAACACAGTTTTCTTTCTGGGTCATTGTTGTGGACGATGGTTCTACGGATCGTTCGCTAGAACTCTTATCTCCCTATTTTGCATCCGATAATGTTCTAGTTGTACAGAAAGAAAATGGCGGCGTTGCTTCTGCACGAAATGCTGCACTCACATATGCAAAAGGAAAATACTTGTTATTTGTGGATGCTGATGATATGTTGCTTCCTAACGCTATCGAGCATGCTCTGCTAGCCGCCAGAGAAACAAATGCTGATGTTGTTGAAATAGAATTATCCAGAGAATATATAGAATCAAATACCGACATTAAAAGTACTCGTAGTATTTCATTGAAAGAAAGTAGTGGCTATGTCTGCGGAAAATTTCTCCGTTCTTCGCTTATGCAAGAAATCTGCTTCCCAGAAAATGTATGGTTCGAAGATACAATCATCAAATGGCTGGTTCTAAACGAGGAGCTTCACATGGTACATCTGGACGAGGCTCTTTATTATTACAGACCTAATCCAGAAGGTGCAACTGCTTTTCACCCCGATAATTCCCGCTGTATTGATACCCTATGGTGCACACAGCAGGTTTTACAGGAGCTTCCCGTACGGCAATCTTCTCTTTCCAATACATATTTGGAATTATTGTATAAACAAATTGTTCTAAATTACATCCGTACAGCCGGGCTGGATGAGCAGGCAAGATATGCCATTTTCTGCGTCACTGCCTCTTTGTATGAAGAGTTTGTAAAGGTTTTATCCATCAGAGAACCCTTAGAATCACCTTTTACAATTTTAGATAAGATATTTTCTTCCAAAGATTATGAAACCTATAAAACTGCCTGTGAAGGACTATGGAAACTCACACTAATGCAGCAATAAAAAACGAGACCTTACGGTCTCGATTTTTATTACTGAAATTTCCGAATCACTTCATCCAGAACATCAAAATATTCTGCAAAAGTTTTTTTACAGCACCCGGGATTTAGAATGACTACCCCATCTGTGAGAAGACCTGTTAATGCAAAGCTCATTGCAACACGATGATCCTCAAAAGTTTCTATCTCTGCACTCTTCATAAGACCAGGCTGAATGGTTACCACATCCTGTTCTTCTTTTACTGCTATGCCAAGAGCGGAAAGATTTGTCATAATAGCATGAATACGATCACACTCCTGTCCACGAATATGACTGATGCCTTTTATGGTAATCGGTCCATCTGCATAGGGCGCTATGGCCGATAAGGTTAATGCCTGGTCAGAAAATGCAGATAAATCAAACGTCTGATTTCCTCGCAAAGGTAAAGTAGAAGGACAAAGAAGTACCCCCTCCTCCTTTTCTTCTAGGGAGCAACCCATTGCACAAAGGACTTCTAAGAAAGCAACATCTCCCTGCAACATTTTTTTATGCACAGCAGGAACAAGTACACGCGTCTTTGTAATAGCACCGAGCGCATAGAAGTAAGCTGCTGCTGACATGTCGGGCTCAATCTGATACATAAGTGCTTTATATGCAGAATCTTCCGGTACCACATAAACCATCTTTCCCGTTTCATCCTGCATTACATTCGCTTTAACACCAAAATCCTTCATCATAGCTGCGGTCATCTCAACATACGCCATACCATGACTACCTTCCAGCGTAATTTCGATTTTCTCTTTCCGGGTTCCTGCCGCAATCAAAAGTGCGCTTAAAAACTGCGAGCTCTTATCAATATTTACGGTGAGCTTACAGGTCTTCATGGACTTGCCACAACCTGTAATCTTCATAGGAAAATGACCTTCCTCTTCTAAACACTGCACCGTCGCCCCGGCCTCTCTAAGTGTATCAACCAAGGGTCCCATAGGACGCTTCTTCATCTGATCGGAAGAAGTTAATACATATTCTCCTTCGGAAAAAGCACACATAGCTGCTAAAAATCTGGCTGCGGTGCCTGCACTTCCCACATAAATCTCTGCCTGTTTCTTCGGAATTTCCCCGCCAAATCCAGTGATGGTAACATCCACCCCTTCTTCCTTTACAGGAAAACCAAGGTCTACCAAACATTTTAAAAAGTAAGTTGCATCCTCACTTTTAAGACAACCTTTTAGCTCGCTTTTCCCTTCTGCCATAGCAGCCAAAAGAAGGGCGCGATTGGTAATAGATTTGGAGCCTGGAACCGATACTGTCAGCACCTCTCCAAAGGATTTATTTTTTATACAGGGAACTTTATACATATTCATAACTCTACACAACATCCTGTTTTGAAAATGGCAGCATATACATGCCGCCACACTTTAATAATTCGTTAAGAACTGCTTCGTTCTTTCCATCTTAGGATTTTCAATAACCTCTTTGGCAGGACCCATTTCCACAACAACACCGCCATCCATAAAGATAACTGTGTCTGCTACATCCCGCGCAAATGCCATTTCATGCGTTACAATAATCATCGTCATCTTCTCTGCTGCCAAGGAACGAATGACTTTTAAAACTTCGCCGGTTAACTCAGGATCTAACGCAGAAGTAGGTTCATCAAAGCAGAGAATGTCTGGATTCATCGATAGAGCTCTGGCAATTGCCACACGCTGCTGCTGTCCACCAGATAACTGATGCGGGTAAAAGTTCTCTCTTTCTGAAAGTCCCATCTTTGCAAGCAAATCTTTTCCCATCGCGTCAATGGCTTTTAATTCTTCTCTAATCTTGATGGATCTGTCTTTCTTGGCCAGCTTCTTAGCCTCTAACTTCTTGGCTAATGTCACATTTTCGAGGGCAGTATACTGCGGAAACAAGTGAAACTGCTGAAATACCATACCAAAATGAAGTCTCTTCTGTCTCTTTTCTTTGTCCTTCATATTGCGCTTCATCGCACCATCGAAAAGCGTTTCACCCTGTAAAGTAATCCTTCCACTGGTAGGCGTTTCCAAAAAATTAAGACAACGAAGAAGGGTAGTTTTTCCAGAGCCAGAAGAACCAATAATGGCTACCGTCTGTCCCTGTTCCATATGGAAGGAAACGTCCTCTAGAACCTTTGTGTTTCCAAATCTTTTTTCAATATTCTCTACTTCAAAGAATGCCATACTCGTACCTATTTAAAGAAGCTTAACTTCTTTTCCAATCCATTAAAGAGAAGGGTTAATAATCCAGAGAATAACAAATAATAAATACCCGTAAAGAATAGGGGCCAAATAACACCGGAAATTCCCATGGAACTCTTCATAAAGGCCTGTCCTGCCCAAATAATTTCCTGCAAAGCAATAATACGTGCAAGAGACGTATCTTTCACTAACGTTATAATTTCATTGGACATAGGCGGTAAGATTCGTTTCACCATCTGCAAAAGCTTAATCTTAAAAAAGATTTGGCTCTTACTCATACCCAGTACCAAGCCAGCCTCTGTATGTCCTTCTGACAGACCAATGATGCCGCCTCGATAAATCTCTGAAAAATAGCATGCATAATTTATGATAAAGGACACAGCTGCTGCCCAAAATCTTCCTTCTTCACCACCACCCCAGAATGGATTATTTAATACAAGCCCAGGGAAATAATACACAATAAGAAGCTGAATCATTAAGGGTGTACCACGCACAATCCACACCAAAAACTTCATAACAACCTGAAGCGGCTTAAACTTCGCTGTGGTACCAAAACAAATGAGAAGCCCCAAAGGGATGGCGCCAAGAAGCGTCACCCCAAAGAGCTTTAATGTCTGCAAAAATCCAGTATTTAAGGATTTTAATACAATTGGTAATTGTTCTAAAAATGTCATATTACTGCTCGATTACTGCTGCGGATACACCGTATTTTTCAGCGATGGTCATCATCGTTCCATCCGCATAAGCGGTTTTGAAGAAATCATTTAATAAAGCGGTAAGGTCGGAATCTTTTCTAAAACCTACACCATATAATTCAGAATTCAAGGAAATGGTATAAGTAAGATTCTCAAAACCAGTGCCTTCGCCTACCATGGCAGCTGCCATTAAAGCATCAATAACGGCTGCGGAAGAAGTACCAGCTGCAACTTCCATAATTGCGTCAGACTGTGCCTTTACAGGAGTGTAGTTAAGGTTAAGTGCTACAACCTGCTCTTCACCAGCGGAACCAGCTTCTACTGCAAAGCTAAGTTCACTAAGGCTTTCTACGGTCTGATAGTTCTCTGCTACATCACTCTTTACTACAACAACCTGTGCATTATTGCAGTATGCATTGGAGCAGCTCATAGAAGAAGTAACTTCTTCGGTAAGGGTCATACCATTCCATACGCAGTCGATGGTCTTACCATTTAACTCCATAATCTTGTTGTCCCAATCAATCTCAACAAATTCAACATTTACACCAAGGCTCTGGCCAAATGCTTCTGCAAGTTCTGCATCGAATCCGATCCAGTTACCATTCTCATCCTTGTAATCCATAGGTGCAAAATCGGTAATACCTACAACCAAAGTTCCTTTTTCTTTAACGTAATCTACGTCGCTGGTGGTGGTTTCTTCGGTGGTCTCGGTAGTGGTTGTCTCTTCTGCTGCCTTCTTCTCGCATCCTGCAAGGCTACCAAATGCCATCACACCACAAAGTGCTGCTGCTAAAACTCTCTTTTTCATAATCCTTTAATCTCCTCACAAAAAAACTCGGGGAAATATTTCCCCGGGGTTTATTGTAGCATATCTTCCCTATTCTTCCTAGTTTCTTGGTGAATAAGTCGCTTCAAAAATTTCCTTCTTGATAATATAAACATCTTCTAAATCATCCTTGCGAACAGCCAGATAATCTCCCGCACATCCCAGGTCATAATCTTCTTCTCTATCCTTCCGGAACACCTTTGCTCTTCTTTCAAGTGGCATGGCATAGATACCACCACCTTCTCTTGGATAACAGAGTCTGGCCATCTCATCAATGGGAATATATTCCCCCGTTTCGGCTTCCTCCGCTGCGGGAATAAAATCCATCATCTGATGAAACACATCCAGCCCCTCTGTGGAAGCCATATATGTTTTATCAAACTTCTCTTTGGAAATATCATACACTTCCCCTTTACATCCAATCATGATGTATTTGTCAGGTTCCGCAGTAAGTACAATACCCGTCGTATTTTCCAGCGTCTTTAATAAGAATCTCTTTCCCTCTGGAACAACGTCTGTTGATTTTACAAAAGACCATGGAATTTTTTTCTTTTCATACAAAGTACGTTTTACAATTTCTTCTTCATGCTGTTTTCCATAGGCCTTTGCATCAATCCAGTCGCACTCTTCATAATACTTCTGCAAGCTCTTCTGAATATATCCCAAAATACCACTACTATCTTCTTCTGCCATCTGCACCTTTAATATTGCAGAAGAAATCTGGCTAAAAGCCTGGTATCCATTTCCCTTCACCAGTGCAAAATCCGCTAACAGGAAATCCAGGAATTCAAGAGCCCTGATATCACTATTCTTGCTGATAAAGAAAAGCCTTTCTTCATCCAACTCTTTCCATAGAAAAAGACCGTAATCAAAAGAAGCCTCCTGCATATACTTGCTGCATCGTTCCTCGCTTTCTCCTGAAAGTGTGTGCGTTCCTCGCATAACGGCTGTTTCCATCTGTAAGATGATAAACTTTTTCTCTTCACAAAGAACAGCGCTGATAACGCCTTCTAAATTTTTCTCTTCATATTTTTCAAAACATAAATACTGCTGCATATATGTCCTCGTTTCTAACCTCTTCTCAGGTCATCAACAAAATTCTCAAATCCACGGCTGGTTCTGGTAAAGTGCACCGTAATCTCATCCTTTTCCTGCGCTACAACCTTTCCAAACACACTGGTAAACAACGCATGACCATTCTCAGAAACGGCAAATATTTCCACATCCGTATACATAGGAAGTGCTTCTGTTTTATTCTCCAATCTGACCAAAGCCCTGCGGCGGCTGATAAATATAAGTTCTGCGGCACAGACCTTTTCAGAAACTATTTTCTCTTCAATGGGGAACATGTTAAAGATGACTCTGCTTGTTACAAAACTCATGGCATTGACATCCACATTTTGAATCATCATCTGGTACTTGCCTTCAATACCAAGTACCTCTACAACCTGCAAAGGTCTCTGGGTTCCCTTACTCTGGATATCCTGCACATTCTTACGTTTCACAGGGCATTTAACTTCTGCTATGGCTTCTCTGGAAACCAGAATCTGACCGCCAACGGAAAAGCCTTCTATACGAGAGCACTCGTTTACGACACGACCTACCACGTTATAACGCATCATGGTTTCTGAACCAACATTCCCAATAAATACATCTCCTCTGTGAATGCCAATTCCCATCTCTAACTGGGGATAGCCCTGGTCCTTACAGAATTCCTGTACTTCTTCCATGGCATTTTGCATCATAATAGACGCAGCTATCGCTTCTTCCGTATGGTTTTCTTCCCCTTCAGTTGTCCCAAATACAGCTAAAATCCCATCTCCAAGAAGTTCGATGATGACACCATGGTACTGTAAAATAGCTGTCACCATTCGGTCAAAGTAAAAGTTTAATATTTTCTTTACTTCTTCTGGGTCTAAGCCTTCGGATATCGCCGTAAAGCCACGAAGATCACTCATTAATACGGTGACTTCTTTTTTCTCACCCCCAAGTCCTTCCTTGGTGGGATGATCTAGTATTTCCCTTACCACTTCGTCTGGAAAGTACCGTCCAAACACTTTATACAAGAGTTCATTACGACGCTTTAACTGCTCATTTAACTCCACCACTTCTCTGGTATGCTGCAAATGGTAGGCCTGCTTTTGTAGCATCTTCTCGTAATTTCTGGTGACCTCATGCTGCCACGCAATACGTTCAATACGAAGAAGACCGGTTGCAGTAAATGGCTTGGATACTACCACAATAGCACCACGCTCAAAGCAGACTTCATCTCGTTCAGCATTTCGTTCCTCCATCATAAAGAAAATAGGAACGCCCGCTAAAATCATCTGCTCACGCATCATCTTTAATACTTCGAAACCATCCTGCACACAAGTATCGTAATCAAAAAGAATCAGGGCCGGAAGGCTTTCACTTCCTGGATCCTGGTTCTCTGCTATCGCATGGGCCACCGCCTGTCTGGATAACAGCGCAATGGCACGCATACTTCCCTGCGAATTAATTTGTCTTTGGGTATAAATCATGGCCTGACGGTCAAAATCAACAACCCAGATGATTTTCTCCATATGTTCTCTTTACTTATCAGATATAGGAATGCCACTTATCTTTTTTTTTAGTATCAATAACCGTTCTGTTCTTGCAGCTTTCACACAACTCACCGCTACGAATAGGTGCCCCACAATTCTTACAGGATGCACGAACATCACAATAATAGGGAATCTCTAAAAACTCTTCCTTGAACAGGTAGTCTATTGTCGATTTGGGAACGCCTGTGTTTGCCTCAATGATTGCAGCCGGGGCCTGCCCAACAATAGCCAGATAATTACGAATTTTCTGGAAATCATCATAGTTTAAATGTCCACAGGACACACACTCATAGGTTCCGATTTTTGTATTGCGAAGCATACTGGAACCGCAACGTTCACAGGTGATTGGAATTCGATTCACACGAAGAGAATTTGTGGAACGCGTTCCTCTCGTACCAGGCTTAATGGTTCCCTTCTGCATCATAGGTGCTTCCACGCGCTGCACATTGAGTGCCAACGTTGCGTCCATTTCTTTTTGCAGTTCTGCTAACTGCTCTGATAATTCCTGTCTATAAGAAATAATCTGTACGTTGCTTAAATAAAACTGAAACGTACCACTTACTACTGCCTGATCTAACTGTATCGGAAAAATGGTCTTTCGGTTGGTCAGCGCATGATCAACTTCTTTCTCAACCCATATAGAATTCATGGAATTGGCTGAAAGAAGCAAAATCATAGCGGAAGCATTCTGTATTGCCGAAGGAATTTCCTTAGCATAACTGGATCCCGCTGGAATCATATCTGGTGCCATCCAAACAGAATATCCCCAGCTATTTACAGACTGGGCAATCCTCTTTGCAAAAACCATATCCTTTGTACTATAACTAATGAAAATATTGCCGACTGGCATAACTTTCCCTCTATCTCCCGAAAAATCTCTATCTATATTATTATACCAAAAGAAACCGACATTTATTACTTAAAAATTGTTCCTCCGCCAAGAACCGCACTGCCTTCATAAAACACCACTGCCTGGCCAGGCGTTACGGCTCTGACAGGTTCATCAAAGTCACACTGTAAGGTTTCTTCATCCACATAATGCAGGCTGCACGGGCTTTCTTTTGCGCCATAACGAATCTTGGCAGATACCTTCTGTCCTTCAGTAAAATGTGCCTCGCCCATGTAATTGATTTGATTACAGAATAAACGCGTCGTAAACACATCTGCATTGGATCCTAATACCACCTGGTTATTCGGGACGGATATGTCACAGACATAGTAAGGACTTTCTGCTGCAATACCAAGACCTTTTCGCTGACCAATGGTATACTGATAAATTCCTTTATGGGTCCCTAGTACCTTTCCTTCTTTATTCACAAAATCACCAGGAGGCGGCAGGGTAACACCGCTTTCTCTTAAAAATTTTCCATAATCATCATCTGGAATAAAACAGATTTCCTGACTGTCTTTTTTGGATGCCACCAAAAGACCTGCTTCCTTTGCAATCTTACGAATTTCCTCTTTCTCAAAAGCGCCCACCGGAAAAAGGGTGTGCGATAGCTGCTCCTGGGTAAGATTATAAAGTGCATAGGTCTGATCTTTCTTATCCGTTACTGACTTTACAACCGCATATCGTCCATTGGGAAGTTTCTCAATCTTTGCATAATGGCCCGTTGCAATATAATCTGCACCAAGTTCCAGACTACGCTGTAATAAAGCCTCCCACTTTACATATCGGTTACAGCGAATGCAGGGATTTGGCGTTCTGCCACAGGTATATTCCTGTATAAAATTATCCACAACGGCCTCTTTAAATACTTCTTTAAAATTCAGCACATAGTGCGGAATCTCTAACGCTTCACACACTCTTCTGGCATCATCTATGGAAGATAAAGAACAGCAGCCACCTTCCTGACTGATTTCCTCCGGTGTTTCTTTTCGCCAAAGTTCCATGGTAATACCAATTACCTTATATCCCTCTTTTTTTAAGAGATATGCAGCAACCGAGGAATCCACCCCACCTGACATACCAACTACTACAGTTTTTCCCTGATTTTCCTGTGACACGTTCTTCTTCCCTTTCTATCACAACCAATTATAAATCTTCTAAAAACACAACCTTTGCATCTTTCGAAAAAGCATTTCTCTCATCATAATCAAATAAGCAGTATACCTCTTCCGGTTTTCCACAAACCTTATTCTCACCATGTAAACAATGAATTTTGGTAAAAGCTTCATAAGAAACCGGTTCTACGTGCATTTTACGCGAAGTTGTTTTTGCATCATACTTCTCGCCCTCCGCAACAAGAGAGTGTAGCGCGTTTCCTCCGCTTCTAAAAAAATTCTGAAAAATCTCTTTGGGAATGGGTTCTTCCTTCGCCCAGGAAGGTCGTGTCTTCGCATTTTCCCGCAGATAATAATCATAGGTAAGTAAGTCATCGAAAACTCTCATAGAGGAAACGTATTCCTGTGCAAAATCCCGAAGCGCTTCATACCTTGCTTCTCTTCGAAAACCGATTCCATATAAATCGTGTGACTCATAGAATTCACCCAGTTTATAAAAGAAGGAAAAAGCATCCTCAAAGAAGGTTAATAGGTAGGAAAGCGCATTTTCAAACTGCCCGCTGTTATGATAAACCTCTACCATTTCTTCAACCTGTTTTAATTTCAGAATTTCTTCATAAGAAATCCATTTGGTACACATCACTTCATAAGGCTGCTCGTCATGATAGAGAATCCCATATTCCTCACACATCGTTTCCATGTGGGAACCTTTCAGTACCTTTAGAAATCCAAGTTGTAACTGATGTGGCTGCATGGCATACGCATCATTAAAAGACTTTTGAAATGTTTCATAATCTTCATAGGGTAGTCCCGCAATCAGATCCAGATGCTGATGAATATTTCCGTAAGACCTTATCGTTAGCATATTGCTTCGAAGCTTCGAAATATCCATAATTCTGCGTATTTCTTTAATGGTCTCCGGATGCGTAGATTGCAGACCGATTTCCAACTGAATTAAGCCAGGACGCATCTGCTTAAATATAGCCAGTTCTTCTTCCCCTATTAAGTCTGCGGATATTTCAAAATGAAAGTTTGTAATTCCATTATCGTGCTTTGTTATATAGTTCCAGATAGCAAGTGCCCTGTCTTTTTTACAGTTAAAGGTTCTGTCGATAAATTTAACCTGGGCAACTTTTGCATCCAGAAACTTTTGCAGTTCCTCTTCCACTACGGACAAACTTCTAAAACGAACGGTCTTATCAATAGAAGACAAACAGTAACTGCAAGAAAATGGACAGCCCCTGCTGGATTCATAGTAAAGAATTTTATTTTGAAAAGAAGACAGATCTTCGTATATAAAGGGAACGGCATCCATGGAAATCAGCTTTCGAGTGCCTGTGCAGATAATCTCCCCTGCATCCGTTCTATATAGGAGTCCTTTGATTGTAGGTAGAAGTTCCTCTTTCTTTTCCAGACAGGAAAGGAATTCCGCAAAAGTTTCTTCCCCTTCCCCTACCATAATGCCATCAATATGCGGTTGCTGTTCTAGCAGCGTCTGACTGTGAAAACTAACCTCCGGACCACCTAACCAGATGGAAAGAGATGACTGAATCTTCTTTAACCCTTTTGTTATGGAAAGGATTTCGCGAATGTTCCAAATATAACAGGAGAAGGCAAGTACATCTGCCTTCTCTTTGTATAATAACTGCAATATGGAATCCAGATTTTGGTTTATGGTGTATTCCCGTACTCCAAGTTCGCCCACAAAGGTGCTGTTCTTTTTAGCATAGGCTTCTATGTCATAAACCGCCAGATTGGAATGTACGTATTTTGCATTGAGCGCAACCAGCAGTACCTTCATTCTCTGCATTCTTTCTCCGTAGTTGCCTACACGTTCCGTAGGCTATTTAATCTTCCCTATCATACTATAAATCGGTTCTTCTATAAACAGCATTTATCTTTGTTTTTCAATTGAAAGCACCCTTTTCCTATTGTAGAATATTAGGTAGTAAAGTGGCGGAGGTGCCAACAATGAAGATTTCAACCAGAGGACGTTATTCCCTTCGTATGATGATTGATTTGGCAAATCATTATGATGATGGGTTCGTTGCATTAAAAGATATTTCCGAAAGACAAAATATCTCTAAAAAGTACTTGGAACAGATTATTCCTCTTTTGAATAAGAGCAATCTGTTAATCGCCAGCAAAGGCCATGGCGGCGGATACAAGCTTTCAAAAGATCCAGCAAGCATTACAGTAAAAGATATTTTATTAAGTGCGGAAGGCAGTCTCATGCCCGTCAGCTGCATGGACGATGAGCCGAACCAGTGTGAAAAATGCGCGGATTGTATCACGCTTCCCATTTATCAGGGACTTTATGATGTGGTTAATCAGTATTTTGAAAGCATTACACTGGAAGCCATTATCAAAAAACAAGTTGGAAATTTCACATACCATTCATAAAAAAAATGCCAACACATCGTTGGCATTTTTTAACCTTTGTACCGGGTACAAGTGTTAAATTTGAACCTTTGTACCCGGCACCAATGTTAAAAAATTATAGCATTAGTCTGTAAATTGCCTCGATATCGCTCTGGGAAAGTGTGGTAAAGCCCTGTAAAGAGCCGGAGCCACTTCCCGTTCCATAGCAGCAGGTGTATGCTAACTTCTCGATGTCCTTCTCATCCGCACCAAGTTCTGCAAAGTTCTTAGGCATTCCGATAGAGCACAGGAAATTTTGAAGTGCTGCAATACCAGCCAGTGCGGTTACTTCTGGATTTGCAAAATCCATCTGACATCCCCACACACGAACTGCAATCTGTGCAAAACGCATAACATCGTGCTTATAGTTGTATCTAAATACAGCCGGCATCGTCACAGCAAGACCTGCTCCATGTGCACAATCGTAAAGTGCAGATAATTCATGTTCAATTGCATGGCTGGTCCAGTCCTGGCTTCTTCCAACACCGCAGGAATTGTTGTGCGCCATCATACCGCCCCACATAATATTTGCTCTGGCATCATAATTATGCGGATCAGCCATAACCTTTGGCGCTTCATTTACCATAGCCAGAATCAACGCTTCTATCATTCTATCTGTTACTTCAACATTCTTCGTGTTGGTTAAATATCTCTCATAAAGATGAGCAATGATATCCGTAATACCGCATGCTGTCTGGTAAGCGGGAAGTGTTTCGGTAAGCGCAGGGTTTAGCACAGAGAACTTCGGCCTAATAGCATCACTGCCTGCACCACGCTTTAACATCCCTTCTTCCTTTGTAATAACAGAATCCGGGGATCCTTCGGAACCTGCTGCCGCAATGGTTAGTACTGTTCCTACAGGAAGTGCCTTCTCAATTCTTGCCTTGCCTTCATAGAAATCCCAGAAATCTCCGTCATATATGGTTCCAGCTGCAATGGCCTTGGATGAGTCAATGGTAGAACCACCACCAACTGCTAAGATAAAATCAACGTTTTCTTTTCTACAAAGTTCAATACCTTCATACACGAGACCACTTCTGGGGTTGGGTTTAACACCGCCTAATTCAACAAATGCAACAGAAGCCGCATTTAAAGATTCCTTCACTCTGTCTAATAAACCAGAGCGAACAACGGAACCTCCGCCATAGTGTAATAACACCTTGGAACCACCAAAACGTTTTACAAGCTGTCCACAGTCTGCCTCACGGTCCTTACCAAAAGCGAAATATGTAGGTGAATAAAAATCAAAATTTTCCATTACTGTCCCTCCTAAGCATTTGTTATGTCATCAATTTTCTGTAATTCTTCCGCTGTAAACGCAGTATTTTCTATACATTTCACACAGTCCAGAATCTGTGCAGGACGACTTGCGCCAATTAATACGCTGGTGATATCTGTATCCTTTAATATCCAGCTCAGTGCAAACTGCGCCAATGTCTGTCCACGCTGCTCTGCCATCTCCCGGAGTGCAAGAATTTGGGAAAGACGTTTCTCATTCACATCTGACTCGTGTAAAAATCTGCCATCCTTTGCAATACGACTATCCGCAGGAATACCATTGATATAGCGATCCGTTAGTAGTCCCTGCGCAAGGGGTGAATATGTAATAATACCCTTTCCAACCTTCGGAGATTCTTTCTTTAAACCATCGTTTTCAACGGTTCTGTTAAAGATATTATAACAATTTTGGTTAATGATATAAGGGGTACGAAGCTCATCAAAAATTGCTTTTGCCTTTAACATCGTAGCACCATCATAGTTGGAAAGACCAATATACAGCGCCTTACCAGACTTTACAATCTGATCAAGAGCAAGCATCGTCTCCTCCAATGGAGTATCAGGATCCATACGATGATGATAGAAAATATCTACATAATCCAGACCCATTCTCTTTAAACTCTGGTCAAGGCTGGCAATTAAATATTTGCGGCTACCAAAATTTCCATAAGGTCCTGGCCACATTTCAAAGCCTGCTTTGGTAGTGATAACAAGCTCGTCCCTGTATTTTGTCAAATCGGCTTTCATAATTTTTCCGAAATTTTCTTCTGCCACACCAGGGCCCGGTCCATAATTATTCGCAAGATCAAACTGTGTTATGCCCGCATCAAATGCTGTAAAACACATCTGACGCATGGTTTCAAAGTCGTCCTTTGCACCAAAATTATGCCAAAGGCCAAGGGAAACGGCTGGTAAAAGCAATCCTGATGTACCACAGCGATTGTACTTCATTCCTTCATATCTGCTTCCAGATGCTTCGTAACTAGACATTGTAACCTCCTTTTCATCCATAAAAATTTGCTTTATCTTTCCTTATCATACAATTTAAAGTTAACTTGAACTCAACCATTTTTTGCGTTATGATGATTTTACTCACAAAAACTAATAAGGGGTCTGAATATGTATTCCATCAAAGATATGACAGAAAAATTTGGATTAAAAGCTTCTACCATTCGTTATTACGAAGAAATTGGTCTTCTAGAAAATGTAGAACACAAGGACAAATATCACCGGGTTTATACCGAAGAACATGTTGACCGCTTAGCTGCCATTGAATGCTTTAAAAAGGCACGCCTACCCCTGGACGATATTAAGAAATTCTTCGTTTATGAAAAAAATATCCAAAAGAATTCCAGCAATATTTTAGATATGATGATACAGCAGGAAACACGAACACAGAATGAAATTGATACGCTCATTGCTGGACTAAAACATATACAGAAAAAAATAAAATATTATTCTGCTGTTGATGAAGCTATCAAACAAAATAAAAACATCCCCACATGGGGGGATGTGATTAAAGAATAATGAAGGTTTACTATTATTGTGGATTAGAATTCTGTATCCTTTTCATAACCTCTTTGTAATCTTCGTGGTACTTAGGTGATTTCATATAAGCATAGGATTTTTCTGCTTCTTCTCTGATTTTTTCGGCTCTTGTGATGAGTTTTTCAGAGGGGAATCCGTCGATGGTAGTATTCTCTTCAAAATGAATATCATAATACTGTTCGCTTGCTTTATGAACGCGCTCTAATACATCTTCATAAAAACAAAGACGGCAATATCCGCATCCCCAGCCGGGTGAACCGACCATCTGCTCTGCCATAATTAGTTTCTGAAAATCTGTCTGAAAAATACATTTCTCATAAACTTCTAATATGCGCATTCCGTAATCGGCATACTTCTTTTCCCACTTCAAATGTTTAAGAGCCCGCGTAATATCGAAGACACTGTGGGTTTCTTCATATGCATTAATCATTCGACCAACGCTCTCAAAATCGTTCTGCTCTCTTTCTTCTTCCAGAGTACTTCGCATATAGCGGCCATATCGCTCTTCACCGCAACTCCACATACTGTAACCATGGTCGCCACAACGATAGTTGAAATCCGCAGCCTCTTTTCTGGTCATAAGTGTCGGAACCACTTCATCTAATTTCTTTTTTAGAACTTCATAGCGTTGTTTTTTTTCTTCTTTTGCAAAGTGAACTTCTCGAGCCTGCAAAGGATTGTTTTCATAAACCAATACCTCTTCACCGAACTGTTCACTGGTAAGATCAAATACGCAGTCATTTACAACATTGTAGCAGTGGAAATTGCCATCACCGCGAGGAATGCCATATACTTCGCCGCCAAAGATGTCCTGCACCAAAAAAGCTGTAATAGAACACTGTCCTAAAGTGTAGTTTTCCTTTGTCCAGTTCTCACGCATTCGAGGCGCACAGGTATCTGCACTCCAAAGTACGGTAAGCATTCTGTAAAGATGCCTGGGATCCCTGACATTTGTATATTGGGGATTTACGGCAGGCATTTTTGCAACATCGGCTCCATAAAAAACGTATTTCATAAATCTTTACTCCTCAAACTGTCCCAGAAGCTTTTTAATAATAGTATATAACTGAACAGCCTCCTCCTGATCAAGGCAAACACACTGTCCGATTTTTGCAGGAATTTCTACCGCTTTCTTCCTAAGGTTCATTCCTGCTTCTGTAATGGAAACAACAAGAAAACGTTCATCCGTTTTAGAACGCTCTCTTGTAACAAGCCCTTTCTTTTCAAGGGTTTTAAGAAGGGGGGTAAGGGTTCCGGAATCCAGAAACAGTTTTTTCCCAAGTTCCTTTACGCTGACTTCTTTATGCTCCCAAAGTACCATCATCACAATATACTGGGTGTAAGTTAAATCAATCTCATTTAAAAAGGGAGTGTATCTTCTTACAATTTCTTTTGATACAGCATATAGTGGAAAGCATAGCTGGTTATCTAGTTTTAATACGTCATATTTATCGCTGTTACGCATCTTCATCCTCTGCCAGTGGAGACTTATAATTTGGATCTTTGGAAGCATTATAGCCAGCTCTAACGGCTTTTGCTAACTGGTCTGCACAGGAGGTCCCTCTTCTTCCGCATACAATACCAGATAGTTTTTCTTCTATCTGATCCACGGTCCACCCTTCTAATAATAACGGAATCGTCTTAAGATTTCCATCACAACCGCCCATAAAAGAGATGTTTCTGACAATATTTTCATCCAAATCCATGCTAATGACCTTGGAACAGGTATTTTCGGTTAAATAATCAAAATGAAACATTTAGAGTACCTCCTTCACCTTCTCGCAGACCTTTTTAACACTCTCCATAGGCTCAAATCTTGCCACAATTTCACCATCTCTGTTTATCAGGATCTTCGTGAAGTTCCATTTGATGTTTCCATTGTTCTTATAATCCTTATCCATCTTCTTAACAATGGGAGAAAGAAGTAATTTTGCAGGACCACTAAATCCTTCAAACTTGGTATTCTCCGTGATCCACTTATAGAGAGGGCTTGCATTCTCGCCGTTTACATCAATTTTGGAATACTGCGGGAAAGTAATACCATATCTTCCCGTACAGAAATCGTGAATTTCTTCATCATTTCCTGGTGCCTGTTCTGCGAACTGGTTGCAGGGAAAATCTAAAATCTCTAATCCTGCTTCATGAAGTTCCTCGTACATATCCTGCAATTCAGAATACTGTGGGGTAAATCCACATCCCGTTGCGGTATTCACAATAAGGAGAACCTTTCCCTGAAACTGTGAGAGTTCTACCTCGCTGCCATCCTGTGCTTTCACTTTAAAATCATATGCGTTCATTATCCTGTCCTCCTAATTCAAATAGATTGTGTGAAATTAAATTGCGCAATATTTATTACGATTAAATTGTATACAATTTAATCGATGCTGTCAATCTATTTTTTTTAAAAAAGGATTGTATGGGAAAACCCATACAATCCCTGCTTCTTTTTAATGCTATTTTGTTTTGTACTAATTCTCTATACCAAGACCCTTGTAGAATGCAACTGCTTTTGCCAGATCATCTGCATCAGGATGTCCCTTGCCTGTTCCACCTACTAACTTAAAAGGACCAAAGGTGTTATATCCCACGCAGGAATATTTACCAATGATTTCTGGCTGCTTATCCTTAATGACCTTCATAATGGATTTTGAGAAATCCTTGTTCATAGCACTGGTCATAATAAGGAATACTTTTTTATTGGCAGGTAGATTTGCAGCTGCAAAATTCAGAATTGCTTTGTGGAAATTTCCTCCATAAATACCAGATGCAAATCCGATTACATCATATTCAAAGAGGTCCATTTCTGTTACCTGGGTTGCATCCACAACGGTGACACCGCACTCTTTAACAATAGCATCTACTACTTTTTTGGTATTTCCGTGATGTACGGAAGCACAAATGATAACGCTCTTCATTACTAATCCTCCATTCATAAGATTTCTTGCATATAGACATTATAATACACGATTGTGTTCAAATTGTATACAATTTGAACGGATACTATCTTTTTGTGTCTTTACATTCACCGCATAACGTTATCTTAATTCGTCCGCACATAAATAACGGGTCTAATGGCGCCGCCCGGTTTGTTTACCCAATAGGCATCCATTTGTATTTTGCCATCTGTATCTACAATGGGCGCTGTAATAGAGGCTTCTTCCCCTCTTAGCCACCACCAGGAGGAACGATACCCTTTCATATCCCAGCCATTTGCTTTACTTAATTCATTAACATAGACTCCTTTTTTCTGCGCAACATCTGTTATATCCAGCTCTCTGTCCTTATCCGAGAAAAAATACAGGTCTGCCTCTTCTGCCGACAATAAAGATATCTTATCTTTCGTAGTGGGATTATCTAAAATCACTTCTTTTTCCAAATCGTTAAATAATACCGGATACATCTCTTCCTGTAGATAGGAACACATATCCGATTTCTTCCAGCTCACACTCATGTGCTTTCGCTGGTAATAATATCCGTCAATTCCTTTTTCCGTAATCAGAAGAACCTGCTTCTCGTCTTTATAAAGAACAATCCAGTTTACCTTCTCCATCCCAGGAGAAAGGAATTCTGTATCATAACTTCCAAAGGTAACCAAATCACCAACTTCCGCTTCCCGAATACCTGCCATATCCCTTTCAAAATCTTTTGGAATCTTTATGTATTTTACAAAGAGCCGGTAGCCAGTCGTTGCTAGTACAAGCACAAGCACTGTGATTCCTAACCCTTTGATGAGTCTTTTTCTCTTCTTCTCTTTTCTTTCACGAATGAGATCTCTTTCATAATGAACCGGCGGTTTTCGCCCACCACCTATTTTAGAAATTCCTTTTAGGAAAAGATGATCCAGCAAATGTATTACAAATGCACTGGCGATACTGCAAGGAATTATCGTGAGAAACAACATGTAATCCTTCATTCCACGAATGCTAGTGAATATGGATATAAACATGCCATGAATCAAATATATTTCGATACTGCGGGGAAACAGGAATTTTAGTATAGGATTCTCAAAAGTAACCTTTCTGTTAAGAAGCACTACAAACAGCATAAAGGAAATACATAAAATGCTCTGGGCAAGCAGTGATAATACCTGTCCGTTCATGATCCAAACCGGAATGACATCGCCATAATAACCGTACTGATTTAACACTTTTTCTTCCCAGAAGAAAATCGCGATGAATGCCGCCAGTGATATTCCAAGTAAAGGATAATATACTTTCTTTGTTGCCCGTTCTATCTTCTCCTTAAAGCAGGCAAATAAAACACCCATTACAAAGGCAATGGTAGAGTTATACCACCACTCTCCTTTGAACCAGTGATAAAACTGGCTGTTTTCATGCCCGCTTCTATAACCAATCACCATTATTCCAATGGCTGAAATACAAAGGAGAGTCGTTGCGATACCTCTTATCTTAATGGTTCTGAAAAACAAATAAAAAAGGATATAAAGTAATGCCAGCTCCACAATAAACCAGCTGTTTCCATTTATGAGTTCCAGGCCAAATATGAGCTTGCATGTTTTCGCTATCGTAAGGGATGCTTTGTACTGCACGACATACCGTATAACATAGATTCCATTAATAACCCAAAAAGGAATTAAGATACTAAAAATTCTGTGTATTACAAATCCCTTTAAATAGTTTTCTTTGTTTTTTACGCTGACAAGAAGTCCATAGCCGGAATAGAAAAAGAAAATCGCAGTAAAAAGAATCCCCATAGAGGATAGAATGGTGATGGGTCCCTTGGAAACAGCACCATAGGAGGTTATATCCTGTGTAATATGATGAAAGATAACACCTAAGCAGGCAAAAGCGCGCAGACTTTCCGACTGGTCTTTTCTGCAAATTTTTTCCACTTCTTTCAGGGGTTTCACAAGCTTTGCTTTCCAAACAAGCACCCCAATAAGCAGTATTAATAATATTGTTAAAATTACAATGCTTATCTTCAATTTCGTTATCTTCCTATTTTTTGCACATCCGCCTTGCCATAGATATCACTCTTGCTGCATTTATTTCCAGCTGCTCCCTTGTTACAAAACCGCTGGCAAGAGCCGCTTTCACGCTGTCATAATCTTTCCGGCCTCCAGGCATAAATAGATCGCTTCCGGCCATAATGGTATTTGGTGCCGTGGAAACCGGATATTTGAGTTCTTTATCCTTATTAAAAGTATCCACTACCCAGTCCGTCATAACGATTCCCGTATGCCCAAACTCTGCTCTTAATATATCTTCAATAAGGCCCTTATGTTCTCCTGTGTGGACACCATTTAACAGATTATAAGAAGTCATAACGGCTACCGGACCGGCCTCTTTAACCACTATCCCAAAGCCTTTTAGATAAATGTCGCGCATCGTACGCTCACTCACCTGACTATTACTTTGGGTTCGGTTAACCTCCTGGTTGTTGGCTGCAAAATGTTTAATAGTTACACCGCATCCCTCGTGCGCCTGCACACCCTTTGTCATTGCCGCAGCAAACACACCACTTACCAGAGGATCTTCAGAATAATATTCAAAGTTTCTTCCACACTGAATGGTTCTATGAATATTAAGCGCTGGGGCAAGCCACAACTGAACCCCAAAATACTCCATTTCAAATCCAACAATGTCTCCGCATCTTTTGGCAAATTCTGTGTTGAAACTCTGAGCAATGGCCGTACCAATCGGAATCGCCGTTGCATACTGGTGCTTTATAACATCGGTCTTTTTGGGCTTATAATTTGAGAAACTCATGAAAAAGGATACGATTTTGGGCATGAAAATCATCATGGTCTCTGGAATAGATGCCCCTAATAAATGAGGAATTCCTTCCTGATCCTCCGCATAGTCTCTGGCAATTCGAACCCCGGCGGGTCCATCTGCCATCGCCATAGAGGGAATCCCCTGCTCCACCAGACCCATATAAGTTTGTCCGGCTGCACCTGCCACCGACAAACCAGAATTGCCAATCATATCGGCAACATTTCCGTGCATTCGAAAAGCGCCCATATTTAACTTGATTAAATCATCCTCTGCGAGCGTTTTTACAATCTCATCTGCGGTATAAATTCTGTCATACTGTACTTTTTCTGTCTTTATGGAATCTGGTGAGAGAATGAATACAGGCTCAACAGCTTCTTCCTCTTTTTTCGTTAAAACTGTATCTTTAAAAGAAGGGGTTCCCAGAACATTTTTTGCCTGCAGCGTTGTCAGTTTTTCTAAGACCTTCATCGTTCCAACTGCCTTCAAATCCCTGCTGCTGTTTCCGCAGTATACGATATAGTTTCCTGGTTCCAGAATATAACGCTCTTCCGCTTCACTATATGAAACCAGGTCTTCCATGGAAAAAGAAAGAGATACTTCTTCTGTCTCACCGGGCTCCAGCAAACCTGTTTTTGCAAAAGCTGCCAAATCCTTTGCTGGCTGATGCAGCGCACCCCCTGGCTTAGAAACATATACCTGCACAACCTCTTTCCCTGCAAACCTTCCGGTGTTTCTAACCGTCATCTTTATCTGCATCTTACTCCCCGTAAGAGTGGTTTCAGAAATATTCGTTTCAAAAGAAGTGTAAGAAAGACCATAGCCAAAGGGAAATAATGGCTTTACACCAGCTGTATCAAAATACCGATACCCCACATAAATCCCTTCCTTATAAAGGGTATCGTTCTTATCGCCAAAATCGCCGATCTTTTGATAAGCATCAAAGGCAGCCCAGGTTGTTGTTAACTTTCCAGAAGGGTTACTTTTTCCCAAAATGATGCCTGCCAAAATATCTCCCATCACAACACCCAGCTGGGATAATATAAGGATATTTTTAACTTCCAGAACTGGTGTTAAATCCACGACTCCGCCGGTATTGATTACAAGCATGAAATTGGAGAATTGTCTGTTTAATAACAAAATATCACGTACTTCTGTATCGGTAAGAAGAATGTCGCCTTTTTGGTTCTCTCTGTCAGCGCCTTCTCCCGAAATTCTGGAAAGTACATATATCGCAGTCTCTCCTTCTGGACAGATTGCAATGTCATACTCTGGCTCCGGCATAATTTTACCCATACTATAAATAATAGCTGGAACCCTGTGCTTCCTTGCTTCTCCTCTTATGCGCTTTATAAAATTCTTCTCAGCAGCACTTCTAACAGCATCATACTGGTTTAGCCAATCCGTCGTCGTAATGCGAAACCCTGCATTACAAAGTCCGTCTTCTATATTCACAAAAAATCTGGAATTCACTTCGCCAGAACCCGTACCACCTTTTATGGTTCGCCTGGCTCCATTTCCATAAAGCGCAATTTCACCTGGCTCCTGCAAAGGAAATCTTCCATCCTTCTTTAAAAGAACCGTACATTCCGCACCGTTCTCCCTTAAAAAAGCATTATGTCTTTCTTCATAATCATAGAGTTTCATGAAAGACCTCGCTTACTTTCCTACTATTATATAAAGTCATAGTCTTTCTTTACCTTTTCTATAGGTTTGACTATGCTATTTTAAGATACTGTGGATTGGTTTCACTTTCCTACCACTTGATGGTTTAAATAAGGCTCCAACCACAGTCTCTTTGTTTAT
>JAZLGW010000036.1:0-40894 GCA_045616465.1 Lachnospiraceae bacterium
ACTCCTAGAGGCATACCTACAGGTACTTCTTATGAATTGTTCAGATTCGAGTTGAAGTACCCATAGGTGATTTTTAAGGATTTATTTTCCAGATAAATCCAAGTTACGCAAATTAATTTTTCTTGCTATTTTAAGCAAATCGTGCTAGAGTAAAAGTGTTCAGATTCGAGTTGAAGTACTCGAGTAGCACTGTATCTGTAGTTCCAGCTACAAATATAGTGCTTTTCTTTTACCCTTTTTAATACATCCATAATAATCACCGCCTTTCTTTATTAAGCAACATCTATTTCTAATTGAATAAGAATCTGACGTTCATATATTACATAATCAACAGAACCATATCTGAGCCATTTTCTATAATAACTCAACGCATATCCTGCAGCTTGGAAACCTATATCAAAGTTATCCATAACATTTTCTATTGTTTTTTCTTCTTTCATATTATGGATTAACATTGGGGATGCAAGCGCATACTTTGCAAAAAATTTCGCCTCCGCTTCCTCCACTTCTCCTTCGGCTATATGTCCCAAAATATAATGACCAACTTCATGCATAATTGTTTGATTGATTCTACTATAGTCTTTATCTATATCATTATAGTAAATAATCCAATCTCCATTATTGTCTTCAACGGAATATCCATCAACACTATATCGCAGAGCACTTATTCTCGCTTCCCTACCAATAGCCGAATAAGGAATCACAGTTAATCCAATTTTTATTGCAACTTCAAATGAACTAATAGGGGTTCCTTTAACATCATAATCCACAAACATGTTAGCAACTTCTTGTTTTATATATTCGTATGTTTCATCACTAAGTCGCATCATTGCCTCCCTTATCCATAAGTAATGCTATAAATTCCATTCGCTCTTCTTTAGTCATCTGAGATGCATTACGAGCTATTAGAGACTTTGCAAATACCAGATCACTTTCTTTATCCATTTCTCGGTCTCCACTAAGTAAATCATCCGCTGTTGTGCCAAGAGCTTTTGCAATTTTCACTAAATTAGTTCCTCTAGGCACTCTATCTCCTTTAATGTAATGAGAAATCGCTGACTCAGTAATCCCTGTAATTTCTGATAATTGCTTCTGCGTAATATTTTTTTCATCTAGCATCTCTTTTATTCTATAAGTCATACTCCTTGCCATTTCAATCTCCTCCTAGAAATTTGCATTCTTTACATCATTAATATAAACCATAATTATCACTTTGTTAATTGTTTTCATGTTTATTTTGTAGACATTTCAGATTTTCATTGTCCTTTTCGCGATATATAGTATATTTATATTTACAGAATGATAATAATTATAGTTTCAAATTATTATAAATTCACCCTATACATACGCTATACTTTTCTCCCCCCTTCGCTATTCCCTCGATTTTTCATAGAATAGCGAACATTTATAGAGCCATTTTAGAGCCACGAGTCTTTTTACTTTAGCCTGATAAAGTGTCATTTGCGTAAAAAAGGCTCCCGAGGAAAACCTCGGAAGCCTTGAAAATACTAGCTTATTGAACTATCAACAAGTGATTACTCGATGATAGTAGCAACTCTACCAGAACCTACTGTTCTACCACCCTCACGGATAGCGAAGGTAAGACCCTGCTCCATAGCGATAGGGTGGATAAGAGAGATGGTCATCTCTACGTTATCACCAGGCATGCACATCTCGGTGCCAGCAGGAAGTTCGCAGATACCAGTAACGTCGGTAGTTCTGAAGTAGAACTGAGGACGATAGTTGTTGAAGAAAGGAGTATGACGACCACCTTCATCCTTGGTTAATACGTAAACCTGAGCGGTGAACTTGGTGTGGCAGGTAACGGTGCCGGGCTTTGCAAGAACCTGACCTCTTTCGATATCAGTTCTGTTAATACCACGAAGAAGTGCACCGATGTTATCACCAGCCTGAGCCTCGTCAAGCATCTTACGGAACATTTCGATACCAGTAACAACGGTCTTTCTGGTCTCTTCCTTGATACCAACGATTTCAACTTCCTCATTAAGGTGAAGGGTACCACGCTCTACTCTACCGGTAGCAACAGTACCACGACCAGTAATGGTGAATACGTCTTCTACAGGCATAAGGAAAGGCTTATCGGTATCACGCTGAGGATCAGGAATGTAGGAATCAACGGTATCCATAAGTTCCATAACCTTGTCACCCCACTCGCCGTTAGGATCTTCAAGAGCCTTAAGAGCGGAACCCTTAACGATAGGGCAATCATTGAAGTCATACTCAGCAAGCTGATCGGTAACTTCCATCTCTACGAGTTCGATAAGTTCAGGATCGTCAACCATATCGCACTTGTTAAGGAATACTACGATGTAAGGTACACCTACCTGACGGGAAAGAAGGATGTGCTCCTTGGTCTGTGCCATAACACCATCAGTTGCAGCAACTACTAAGATAGCACCGTCCATCTGTGCAGCACCAGTGATCATGTTCTTTACATAGTCAGCATGGCCAGGGCAGTCTACGTGTGCGTAGTGTCTCTTCTCGGTCTGGTACTCGATATGAGCGGTAGAAATGGTAATACCTCTTTCTCTCTCTTCGGGTGCCTTATCGATGTTCTCGAAATCAACCTTTGCGTTACCTGCTACTCTCTCGGTAAGAACCTTGGAGATAGCTGCGGTTAAGGTAGTTTTACCATGGTCAACGTGGCCGATGGTACCAATGTTACAATGGGCTTTGTTACGTTCAAATTTCTCTTTTGCCATTTTAATTTATCCTCCTTAAAATGATAGCCTTATGGCTATAAACACTGTTATAAATTATACCGATTTTCATCAGCATTTGCAAGTAATTACTTACCGCTCTTGTCAGCAAGAACCTTGTCCTGTACGTTCTTAGGAACGGGCTCGTACTTCTCGAAGAACATGGAGTAGTTACCACGTCCCTGGGTGGAAGAACGAAGTTCAGTAGCATAACCGAACATCTCAGCAAGGGGAACAAGTGCTCTTACGATCTTACCGCCGCCGATATCGTCCATACCCTGAACCATACCACGCTTAGAGTTAAGGGATCCGATAACATCACCCATGTACTCTTCAGGCATCGTTACTTCAACCTTCATGATAGGCTCAAGTAATACTGCACCAGCCTTTGCCATTGCATCCTTGAATGCCATGGAACCAGCGATGTGGAATGCCATTTCGGAAGAGTCGACTTCATGGTAGGAACCATCATATACGTTAGCGTGAACACCAAGTACAGGGAATCCACCAAGAATACCAGACTGAGCTGCTTCCTTAATACCGTTACCAACTGCAGGGATGTATTCCTTAGGAATAGCACCACCGACTACAGTGGACTCGAATAATAATGTAGGGGGCTCGTTGATAAGTACGTTAGCCTTAGGATCAACTTCGAAATGATCGCAGTTAGCTTCCATAGGCTCGAACTTAACCTTACAGTGACCATACTGACCACGACCACCAGACTGCTTAGCATACTTAGAGTCAACTTCTACAGCCTTGGTAAAGGTTTCCTTATATGCAACCTGAGGAGCACCAACATTTGCTTCAACCTTGAACTCACGAAGGAGACGGTCAACGATAATGTCAAGATGTAACTCACCCATACCTGCAATAATGGTCTGACCAGTTTCCTGATCGGTATGTGCACGGAATGTAGGATCTTCTTCTGCAAGCTTAGCAAGAGCTTCACCCATCTTAGCCTGGCCATCTTTGCTCTTAGGCTCGATAGCAAGCTCGATAACGGGCTCAGGGAATTCCATAGACTCGAGGATTACAGGATTCTGCTCATCACAGATGGTATCACCAGTGGTGGTGAACTTAAGACCAACTGCTGCTGCGATATCACCAGCGTAAACCTGCTCGATTTCCTTACGGTTGTTAGCATGCATCTGAAGGATTCGACCGATACGTTCCTTCTTATCCTTGGTAGCGTTCAGGATATAAGATCCTGCCTTGCAGATACCGCGATATACACGGAAGAATGCAAGCTTACCAACGAAGGGGTCAGTCATAATCTTGAATGCAAGCGCTGCGAAAGGACCATCATCGGTGGAAGGAACGGTAATATCATTACCATCCATATCGGTACCTGCGATATCAGGAACATCTGTAGGAGCAGGTAAGTACTCGATAACACCATCGATCAGCTTCTGTACGCCCTTATTCTTATATGCAGAACCGCAGAATACGGGAACTGCTTCATTGTTAATCGTAGCTTTACGAAGAACTGCCTTTAACTGATCAGCAGTAGGCTCTTCTCCTTCAAGATACATCATCATGAGTTCATCATCTAACTCACAAATCTTTTCAACAAGGTTCTCATGCCATTTGTTAGCAAGTTCTTTGATAGAAGCGTCCTGGATTTCTCCAATTGTAACGTCTTCACCCTTGTCATCATTGTAAATATACTGTTCCATTTCGAAGAGGTCTACAAGACCTACGAAGGAATCTTCTGCTCCGATAGGAATATTTACAGGGATTGCATTCTTTCCAAGACGATCAACGATGGTCTGTACAGACATAAAGTAATCTGCACCCATCTTATCCATCTTGTTGATGAATGCCATACGAGGTACACCATAGGTATCAGCCTGACGCCATACGTTCTCAGACTGAGGCTCAACACCAGCCTTAGCATCGAATACGCCTACTGCACCATCAAGTACTCTAAGGGAACGCTCAACTTCGATTGTGAAGTCTACGTGTCCAGGAGTATCAATGATGTTAAGACGATGCTCTAATGCACCGGGCTTAGTCTTATGATGATCCTGTAATGTCCAGTGAGCGGTGGTAGCTGCGGAAGTAATGGTAATACCTCTTTCCTTCTCCTGCTCCATCCAGTCCATGGTGGATGCACCATCATGGGTCTCACCGATTTTGTAGTTAACACCAGTATAATAAAGGATACGCTCGGTCAATGTGGTCTTACCAGCATCGATATGCGCCATAATACCAATATTTCTGGTTCTATCTAATGGATACTCTCTTCCAGCCATTGGTTGTCTCCTTTATTAGAATCTGTAATGAGCAAATGCCTTATTAGCCTCAGCCATTCTGTGCATTTCTTCTTTACGCTTAACAGCTGCACCGGTATTGTTTGCAGCATCTAAGATTTCGTTTGCAAGCTTATCTTCCATAGTCTTCTCGCCTCGTTTACGAGAGAACTCGGTAAGCCAACGAAGTCCTAATGCCTGACGACGATCAGGTCTAACTTCGATAGGTACCTGATAGGTAGCACCACCGATACGTCTAGCCTTTACTTCGAGTACAGGCATCATGTTGTTCATAGCATCCCCAAACACTTCAAGTGCAGGTCTGCCACTCTTTGCTTCTACCTTAGCAAATGCTCCATAAACGATCTTCTGAGCAACGCCCTTCTTACCATCTAACATAATGTTGTTGATAAGCTTGGTTACTACCTTGTCATTGTATAAAGGATCTGCTAAGACATCTCTTTTCTGAATATGTCCTTTACGTGGCACGGTTCTTCCCTCCTTAACCATTATTTCATATTACATGATTAAATCATCGGTACTCACACTTAGGTCAATGTGTACGCGCTGGTATTTCTATCATAAACAGTCGTTCGTGAATCAAAAGCCCAACACTAAATCAATCCTATGTGAACTACACAATTACTTTCCTGCTTTAGGTCTCTTAGCGCCATACTTGGAGCGAGCCTGTTTACGATTTGCAACACCTGCGGTATCAAGGGTACCACGGATAATGTGATATCTTGTACCAGGTAAGTCCTTAACACGTCCGCCTCTGATTAATACTACAGAGTGCTCCTGAAGATTGTGGCCTTCACCGGGAATGTAAGATGTTACTTCGATTCCGTTAGAAAGACGAACTCTGGCAATCTTACGAAGTGCGGAGTTAGGCTTCTTAGGGGTTGCTGTCTTAACTGCGGTACAAACACCACGCTTCTGAGGAGAAGCGGAGTCGATTGCCTTCTTATGAAGAGAGTTATAACTTCTCTGAAGTGCAGGTGCAGTAGACTTCTTTACGCTTGTCTCGCGACCCTTTCTTACTAACTGGTTGAATGTGGGCATTTTGTTCACCTCCTGTCTTTAGTATTTTTAAATTGTGGGCACAAAAAGTAACGAGCCATTTTGCGCACGCCTTTTGATTTTACTTTTTTTCACTTTTTGTGTCAACAAAATTTTACGAGATTTTTTGTGAATTCTGATGAATTTAGAAAAAATACTTGATTTTTCATAAAAAAGGCCCTGGCGTAAAGCCAGAGCCTGTTTACATAAGTAGAAATTACTGAAGATCTACGGTCTCGGTGATATCCTCGCTCAAAGTATCCTCTGCGCTCTCTATAATAGCCTGCGCATCAACGGGCTGAGGGATGAATGCGGGGTTCCCCTGCTCATCGGACTCAAGACGTACATCACGGTATCTGGAAAGACCAGTACCAGCAGGAATCAGACGACCAAGCATAACGTTCTCCTTAATACCCTGGAGATAATCTACGCGGCCTTTGATTGCTGCGTCTGCAAGACCCTTGTTGGTTTCCTGGAAGGAACATGCAGATAAGAAGGATTCGGAAGCAAGTGCCTCATGCTTGATACCATTTACAACATCGGTAAGTACCATAGGCTTCTTGCCAGCTGCAATCAGTTCTTCATTAACATCTTCTGCGATAAGACGATCGATATAAGCACCAGGTAAATAATCAGAATCACCTGCATCCTCAATACGCTGTCTGTGAAGCATCTGACGAATAATGGTTTCAATATGCTTATCGGCAAGTTCTACACCCTGTGCGCCGTATACCTTCTGTACTTCACAGATCAGGTATTCAACAACAGCAAAGATGCCCTTAACCTTCATTAAATCGTTAGGATCGATGGAACCTTCGGTAAGTGCGTCGCAGGTTTCTACAACATCACCTTCATGTACGCGGATGGTCTGACCAAAGTTAACCTTGTAATCCAGCTTCTTGTCGCCATCTGCAACCGTAATAACGTGACCCTTGTTGGTTTCCTTAATAGATACGGTACCACCAAACTCAGCAAGTGTTGCAAGTGCCTTAGGAGTCGTACACTCGAAGATTTCTTCAACTCGAGGAAGACCCTGGGTAATATCGTTACCAGCGACACCACCCGTATGGAAGGTACGCATGGTAAGCTGTGTACCAGGCTCACCGATAGACTGTGCTGCAATAATACCTACTGCTTCACCAACCTGTACCAGTTCACCAGATGCCATGTTTGCACCATAGCACTTCGCACAAACGCCTACGTGGCTCTTACAGGTAACAATGCTTCTAATCTTAACCTTTTCAATACCAGCAGCAACAATCTTCTTTGCTCTGTAAGGATAAATCATGTGGTTTGCCTTAACGATGACTTCACCGTTCGCATCCTTGATTTCCTCTACACTGTAACGGCCCTTAATTCTGGATTCTAAATCTTCCACAATGTTGCCATTCTCATTGTAAAGTGCCTTTACTTCCATGCCGACGATTTCATTACGGTTCTTGCAGCAATCTGTCTCACGAATAATGAGATGCTGGCAAACATCAACCATTCGTCTGGTAAGGTAACCAGAGTCAGCGGTACGAAGTGCAGTATCGGAAAGACCCTTACGCGCACCATGGGCACCAAGGAAGTACTCAAGTACATCAAGACCTTCACGGAAGTTGGACTTAATCGGTAATTCCATGGTCTTACCGGAGGTATCAGCCTGGAGACCACGCATACCAGCAAGCTGCTTAATCTGTGCCTTAGAACCACGCGCACCAGAGTCAGCCATCATCTTAATGCTGTTTAATTCGCTAAGGGAATCCATAAGGCTGTTAGCCAGCGTAGCATCGGTTTCTCCCCAAATTGCAAGAACGCCTTTGTAACGCTCTTCTTCGGTACAGAGACCACGCTGATACTTCTTCATCAGCATATCTACCTTGTCCTGAGATTCCTTTAACATCTTCTCCTTAATATCAGGCACGGTCATATCAGAAATGGATACGGTAATCGCTGCCTTTGTGGAGTTTCTATAACCAATTGCTTTTACAAGGTCAAGTACTTCCGCTGTTCTGGTTGCACCATGTACATCAATAACTGCCTGTAAAATCTTCTTGATTAACTTCTTATCAACAAGCTTATCAACTTCAAGCTTAATCATATCTTCATCCGTCTCACGAGCGGTTAAGCCTAAATCCTGAGGGATGATTTCATTAAAGAGAATACGACCTAAGGTGGTCTCGATGATACCGCTTACTTCTCTTCCATCAGCAAGGGTAACGGTTCTCTTAACTTTAATCTTTGCATGAATATCAAGATATCCATTCTCGTAAGCAAGATTTGCTTCTTCTGCGCTTCTAAAGAACTTACCTTCGCCCTTTACGCCGGTTCTTTCCTGTGTCATGTAGTAGATACCAAGAATCATATCCTGGGAAGGTACTGCAACAGGTGCACCATCGGAAGGCTTCAAAAGGTTATTGGTAGAAAGTAACAGGAAGCGGCACTCTGCCTGTGCCTCTACGGAAAGAGGCAGATGTACGGACATCTGGTCACCATCGAAGTCAGCGTTGAATGCGGTACATACAAGGGGATGAAGCTTAATTGCCTTACCCTCTACAAGTACGGGTTCAAATGCCTGAATGGAAAGTCTGTGTAATGTAGGTGCACGGTTTAACATTACAGGATGTTCACGAATAACTTCCTCTAATACGTCCCATACACGATTGTCACGCTCTTCAACAAGCTGCATACCACTGGTAACTTCGGGAGCAATCTTACGAACTGCTAGCTCGTGTGCTACGAAAGGCTTGAACAATTCGATTGCCATTTCCTTAGGAAGACCGCACTGGTAAATCTTAAGTTCAGGACCAACGACGATAACGGAACGACCAGAGAAGTCTACACGCTTACCAAGAAGGTTCTGTCTGAAAATACCCTGCTTACCCTTTAAGGAATCCGTTAAACTCTTCAAAGGACGACCGCCGGAACCAGTAACGGCACGGCCTCTCTTACCATTTTCAATTAATGCATCAACAGCTTCCTGAAGCATACGCTTCTCGTTGTTGATAATTAAATCAGGCGCATCCTTGTCCATTTCTTCTTTCAGACGAGCGTTACGGCTAATAATTCTTCTGTATAAGTCGTTTAAGTCAGAGGTAGCATAACGTCCACCATCAAGGGGAACCATAGGACGAAGATCGGGGGGAATTACAGGAACTGCCTCCAAAATCATCCACTCAGGCTTGTTACCAGACTTCTTGAAGTTTTCAAGAACGGTTAATCTCTTGATAATTTTCTCTAACTTATCATTCTTGCTGCTCTTGGTTGCAACAGTCTTAGCCTTCGTAGTCTTCTTATCCTGGGTGTCCTTCATCTCCTCACGAAGCTTATCGATTTCTTCGTCAAGATTAACAGCCTCTAAAAGCTCTTTAATAGCTTCTGCACCCATACCTACACGGAAACCATCATAACCATACTTGTTAAGTGCTTCCTGGTATTCGTGCTCGGTAAGAATCTGCTTGTAAGCAAGATCAGAAGTACCGGGATCGATTACGATATAAGCTGCATAATAAATAACTCTCTCTAAGGGATCTCTATCAAGACCAAGAACAAGGCCAAGATAACAGGTTGTTCCCTTGGAATACCAAATATGTGCCATAGGTGCAACAAGATCAATGTGACCCATACGTTCTCTACGTACGCTGGACTTGGTAAGTTCTACGCCACAAACTGCACACTTCTCGCCCTTCTTATAACCGCTCTTTCTGGTACCGCAACGGCAGGTATAATCCTTGCTAGGTCCAAAGATTCTTTCGCAGAAAAGACCATCTTCTTCTGGCTTTAAAGAACGATAGTTAATGGTTTCAGGCTTGGTTACTTCACCGTGAGACCATCCACGAATGGTCTCGGGAGAAGCTAAGCCGATTTTCACAGAATTGATCTTCAGCATCTGGTTTACTTCATTTCTATTTTCAGACATGTTGTTCTTCCTCCTAATTTGGAATGTACGCTTTTGGACTACGGGAGATTATTCTTCGTCTCCACCTTCGAATTCGCCGATGCCTGCTAAATCTTCATCGAGTTCTTCGCTTTCTCCAAAATCAACAACTTCTGTTTCTTCTACAGCGTTGCCCTCTGCATCTACGATGCTCATGCTTTCCTTATCAACCTTAGGGGCATCAAAGCTTAAACGATCTAATGGATATCTGTAATCATCGATGGTTTCCTTCATCTCGATTTCTTCATCGTTCTCGTCTAAGAGCTTTACATCAAGCGCTAAGGACTTCAACTGGTTGAGCATTACCTTGAAGGATTCCGGTACGGATGCCTTCGGAATATTTTCACCGGCCTGGATTGCGCAGAGAGTTGCATTACGTCCTGCAATATCATCGGAACGTACGGTTAATACTTCCTGTAAGGTGTATGCTGCACCGTATGCCTCTAACGCCCAAACTTCCATTTCTCCGAATCGCTGACCACCGAACTGTGCCTTACCGCCAAGAGGCTGCTGGGTAATTCTGGTGTAGTTACCGGTAGAACGCGCGTGAATCTTATCATCAACCAAGTGATGTAACTTTAAGTAGTGCATGTGACCAATGGTTACAGGGCTGTCAAACTTCTCACCGGTACGACCATCACGAAGTTCAACCTTACCTTCCTTGGAAATCGGTACACCTTCCCAAAGTTTCTTGTGTTCTTTATTTGCTTCTAATGCCTTGTATACAGAAGGATCAAGTTCTGCCTTATGCTTCTTGCTGAATTCATTCCAGTCAAGATTTGCAAAATCATTTGCAAGCGTTAATGCTTCTTCGATATCCTTCTCATTTGCACCATCAAATACAGGTGTGGAAATGTTAAATCCAAGAACCTTTGCTGCAAGAGAAAGGTGGGTCTCAAGCACCTGTCCGATGTTCATACGGGAAGGTACACCCAGAGGATTTAATACGATGTCCAGAGGACGACCATTTGGTAAGTAAGGCATATCTTCAACAGGGAGAACGCGGGAAACTACACCCTTGTTACCGTGACGACCTGCCATCTTATCGCCCACACCAATCTTTCTCTTCTGTGCGATGTATACACGAACCTTCATGTTTACACCAGCGCTAAGTTCTGTATCTCCTTCGGCTCTGGAGAATACCTTTACATCCACGACAGTACCATAAGCACCGTGAGGAAGTTTTAAGGATACATCCTTCATGGACTTTGCCTTGTCACCGTTAACGGCATTGATCAGACGGTTGTAACCGTTCTCCAAGGTAGAGTCATTCTCACCCTTAGGCATTACCTTACCTACTAAGTAATCACCGGCGCGAACCTCTGCACCGATACGGATGATACCACGCTCATCAAGATCACGCTTTGCCTTCTCGCCAACATTTGCGATATCTCTGGTAATCTCTTCAGGACCATTCTTGGTATCTCTTGCATCAATCTCATACTTTTCAATATGGATAGAAGTATAAACATCATCCTTTACGAGGTTTTCACTAAGAAGTACAGCATCCTCGTAGTTGTAACCTTCCCAGGTCATGAAACCAATCAGAGGGTTTCTACCAAGAGAAAGTTCACCGTTGCTTGTGGAAGGACCATCCGCAATAACCTGACCTGCTTCTACGCGGTTGCCCTTAAATACAATAGGCTTCTGGGTATAGCAGTTGGACTGGTTACTTCTTACAAACTTGTGCAGCTTATATTCATCAACACCGCCCTTATCTAACTTTACTTTGATAGAATCAGCGGATACGAAGGTAACTTCACCAGCATTCTTTGCAACAACGCAGGCACCAGAGTCAACTGCAACCTTGGTCTCCAAGCCAGTACCAATAACAGGTGCTTCGGTTACCAATAAAGGAACGGCCTGACGCTGCATGTTCGCACCCATGAGCGCACGGGTAGGGTCATCGTTCTGTAAGAAAGGAACGAGCTCGGTACCAGCAGAGAATACCATCTTAGGAGATACGTCCATAAAATCGTATTTCTCTCTTCTGTACTCACCAGTATTATTCTTATGACGACCGGAAACACGATCATTTACGAAGTGTCCCTTTTCGTCAAGCTTTGCGTTAGCCTGTGCGATGTAGTAATTATCTTCTACATCCGCGGTCATATATACAACTTCATCTGTAACTACTGGATTCTGAGGATCCTTCTTATCAATCTTTCTGTAAGGTGCCTCTACGAAACCATATTCATTAACACGCGCGTATACTGCAAGAGATCCAATCAGACCGATGTTCTGTCCTTCAGGAGACTCTACGGGGCACATACGTCCATAGTGAGTATAGTGAATATCTCGAACTTCAAGTTTAGCGTTCTCACGATTTAGTCCACCAGGTCCAAGTGCGGAAAGACGACGCTTGTTGGTAATCTCAGAAAGAGGGTTCGTCTGGTCCATGAACTGAGACAGCTGGGAAGAACCAAAGAATTCTTTGATTGCTGCCTGTACAGGCTTGATGTTAATGAGCTTCTGAGGCGTAATCTCATCTGCATCATTCGCATTCATTCTTTCCTTAACCACACGCTCCATACGGGATAAACCGATACGGAACTGGTTCTGTAAAAGTTCACCAACAGTACGAACACGACGATTGCCAAAGTGATCGATGTCATCCCACTGACCTACCTTGTGTTCAAGGCAAAGTGCATAGTTGATGGATGCAACAATATCAGACTTGGTAATGTGTCTAGGGATTAAAGATACAACATTCTCTTTAATGGTTGCTGCAAGCTTCTCAGGCTTCTCTTCGCACTCCTGTAAAATCTTGGTAAGTACAGGGAAGTAAACGAGTTCATTTACGCCAAGCGCTTCTGCGTCAACATCACACCACTCATTAATATCAACCATAAGGTTACTAATAACCTTAATATCCTTATCTTCTGCCTGGATGGTTACAGACTGAACACCTGCGTTCTGAATCTCATCAGCAAGTGCTGCATCAGCAGTGGTACCAGCCTTAGCAAGTACTTCTCCGGTTAAAGGATCGATAACATCTTCTACAAACTTGTAGCCAACGATACGATTTTTAAGAGCAAGTTTCTTGTTGAACATATGACGTCCAACCTTAGCAAGCTCGTATCTCTTTACATCAAAGAAGGTATCGGTAACGTATCTCTCTGCGGATTCCATAGAGAAAGGTTCACCCTTACGAACAACGCTGTAAAGTTCCTTTAAGCCGTCTTCGTAATTTCTTGCCTTATCCTTTTCAAGACTCTTCATGAGCTTAGGCTCTTCACCAAAGAGTTCGATAATTTCTTCATTGGTACCATAACCAATTGCACGAAGGAATACAGAGATTACAAGGCTCTTATTCTTATCAATGCCGATAACTAATGGATCTTCAGGATCGTTTGCATCGGTCTCACACTCTAACCAGCCACCACGGTAAGGAATGATCTGGCAGTTGTGTACATACTTCTTCTTATCTTTAGACTGACCGTTGGTACAGTAAATACCAGGGGAACGAACGAGCTGAGAAACGATAACACGCTCTGCTCCGTTGATCACGAAGGTTCCTGTTTCGGTCATCAAAGGGAAATTGCCCATGAATACTTCATGTTCTTTAATCTCTTCTTTTTGCTTGTCAAAAAGACGTACCTTCACCTTTAAAGGTGCTTCATACGTAAGATCTCTGTCTTTGCACTGGTCAATCGTATGCTTCGCATCTTTTGCATCTAATACAAAGGATACAAATTCCAAGCTAAAACGATCAGCCTTATCCTCGATAGGGGAGAAGTCATCAAAAACTTCCTTTAATCCCTGGTGTAAGAACCAGTCATAGGAAACTTTCTGTACGTCAAGGAGATTGGGAATCTCTAGTACTTCCTTCTGGCTGGCATAGCTCATACGCTCAACACCACCATTTACAATGGGACGCATTCTGTTCTTATCCATGTCACAATCACTCCCGTTTTTATAGTATTGCCTGTAGGTACTGCCGAAAAAACAGCATAAAAAGACCTACTGCGCCACAATGACGCAAATACCATAATATCACAGTATTTTAATAGATGTCAATGAAAATTTTGGATTATTTTAAGAAATGTATAGATAAAAACGAAAAACAGAGGGCGCGGCAGATTCCACGCCCTCTGGAATGTAGTCTTAAATTACTTTAAGGTTACGGTTGCACCAACAGCCTCAAGCTTAGCCTTGATGTCGTTAGCTTCTTCCTTAGAAGCGCCTTCCTTAACCATCTTAGGAGCGCCTTCAACAAGCTCCTTGGATTCCTTAAGGCCAAGACCGGTGATACCACGGATCTCCTTAATAACATCCATCTTCTTGTCGCCAAAGCTGGTAAGCTCTACGTCGAACTCGGTCTTCTCTTCAGCTGCTGCTGCAGGACCTGCTGCCATAACTACAGCACCTGCTGCTGCGGATACGCCGAACTCTTCTTCGCAAGCCTTTACAAGATCGTTAAGTTCAAGAACAGAAAGTTCCTTAATTGCATCAATAAATTCCTGGGTAGACATTTTAGCCATTTTATTTTACCTCCATAGTAGTTTTGTTAATTACAATAATTGCAGATTATTCTGCGTCAGCTGCGGGTGCTGCCTCGCCGCCTTTTTCAGCGATCTGGTTAAGCACACGAGCAAAGTTGCTGATAGGATTCTTCATGCTGCCAAGTAACTTGGAAAGAAGCTCGTCTCTGGAAGGAATAGTAGCGATCTGCTTAATTCCTGCCTGGTCATAAACGGTTCCTTCAACAACACCAGCCTTAAGTTCAAGCTTGTCTGCCTTCTCTGCGAACTTTGCAAGTACTCTTGCAGGTGCAGTAGCATCTGTCTTGGAAACAGCCATTGCGCTGGGGCCTTCCAGATACTGGGTAAGGCTTTCGAACTCGGTACCAGCGAATGCACGGGTCATCATGGTATTCTTGTATACCTTGTAGATAACGCCTGCCTCACGAAGCTGCTTACGAAGCTGGGTATCCTGCTCTACGGTAAGACCTCTGTGGTCTACGAGAACTACGGACTGAGCATCCTTAATCGCCTCAGAAATCTCTGCAACGATGGGCTGCTTTAATTCAACCTTTGCCATTATTTTTACCTCCTTATAGATTTCGTGCCGAAAGAGGTTTTATGAAAAACCCTCTGCCATTGACAGAGGGTTGAAGTAATCATATAAAAACTTCTCTCCTCGGTAGGCCCTTACGTGTTACGTCCCTTTGGACACCTACTGTCTTCGGCGTGGTTCTTATAGCAGAACCTTTGCTATATTACTCTACTGGAACACATTTGTCAACAAATCTCTTCCAGCGGAATATCCAATTAGTACTTTGCTACGTTGCAACGTACGCCAGGACCCATGGTAGATGCAAGGGTCATGGACTTGATGTACTGTCCCTTTAAGGTAGCAGGACGAGCCTTAACGATTGCGTCCATAAGAGCATTTAAGTTCTGGGTAAGCTGCTCTTCAGTAAAGGAAGCCTTACCAATAGGGCAGTGGATAATGTTGCTCTTGTCAAGACGATACTCAATCTTACCAGCCTTGATATCGTTGATAGCCTTTGTAACATCCATGGTTACGGTACCAGCCTTAGGGTTAGGCATAAGTCCCTTAGGACCAAGAACCTTACCAAGACGACCTACAACACCCATCATGTCAGGAGTAGCTACAACTACATCAAAATCAAACCAACCATCATTCTGGATCTTAGGAATAAGCTCTTCGCCACCTACGAAATCTGCACCAGCAGCGGTAGCTTCGTCAAGCTTAGGTCCCTTAGCGAAAACAAGTACACGAACGGTCTTACCAGTTCCGTTAGGAAGAACTACTGCACCACGGATCTGCTGTTCAGCATGACGTCCGTCGCAACCGGTTCTTAAATGTACTTCTACAGTCTCATCAAACTTTGCAGTAGCGGTCTTCTTAACCATTGCTACAGCTTCAGCTGCTTCATAATAAGTAGCTCTGTCGAACTGCTTTGCAGCCTCTACATATTTCTTTCCGTGCTTCATATTATACCTCCTGGTGGTTTAGCGGACCGAAAGGTCCTTCCACTCCATTGTCAAAATTAGTCTTCTACGGTTACACCCATACTTCTGCAAGTACCAGCGATCATGGACATTGCTGCTTCAAGGCTAGCTGCATTTAAATCAGGCATCTTAGTCTTTGCAATTTCCTCAACCTGTGCCTTAGTAATCTTAGCAACTTTGGTCTTGTTAGGAACACCGGAACCAGACTTAATCTTGCAAGCTTTCTTAATAAGAACGGGTGCAGGGGGGGTCTTTACGATGAAGCTGAAACTTCTATCAGCATATACCGTAATAACAACAGGAACAATGGTATCACCCATATCTGCTGTCTTTGCGTTGAACTGCTTTGTAAATTCAACGATGTTTACACCGTGCTGACCAAGAGCAGGTCCAACCGGGGGTGCCGGGGTTGCTTTGCCGGCAGCGATCTGTAACTTAATGTAGCCTTCTACTTTCTTTGCCATTTTGGCTTCCTCCTTAAAAAATGTGGTAGTGGCGCTTCTCCCTATGAGAGGCTCCCACACACGCTATATAAACAGGGAAATCCCTGACAGCGTCATAAACGCCTTTGTGCAAATAAAATTCGCACGCTATTAAGCATACTTCTTTAAATCAGAGAAGTCAATCTCTACAGGGGTCTCACGACCAAACATTTCCATCATAATGGTAGCGGTATGCTTATTCTCATCAATTCTGGTTACACGGCCGATAGCATCTTTCCATGCGCCATCTACCGCAACAACCATATCACCAACAGCAAACTCTGCTTTGATAGTATGTTCCTGGCTGAGCATGCGTTCAACCTCTTCATCAGACAGGGGAACGGGCTTTCCTCCAGGACCTACGAATCCGGTAACACCACGGGTATTACGAACTACGTACCATGCGTCATTATCGTCAGCGTCCATACGTACAAGAACATATCCAGGAAGAACCTTCTTGCGTACTACCTTCTTACCAGTAGCACGTACTTCTGTAACGTCCTGTTCAGGAATCATTACATCAATGATCTTATCTTCCAGGTGACGGTTTGCCACAGCTTTTACGATATTATCTTTTACTTTCTTCTCGTAGCCAGCATAGGTATGAAGTACATAAACACCCATACCACGGCCAGACTTATTACCACTTGCAGCAGCGTCGTAAGTGTTGGTCTCTACAACGCCTTCTGGACGAACGGGTTTAAGAACTTCGCCTAAATCGCCCATCTCTCGAATCGCTTTCATTGCAGCCATTCTTTTGATTCCGGCTTTACTTGTATCTGCCATGAAATCCTGCTCCTTTTCTGGGTCATCCAAATCATTCAAAGGGCTTTACAGGAAGCTGATGCCCCACTGTACAAGCTTATCAATCAGAACGATTAACAAACCTACAATAACAGAAATAACAGTAACGGAAATAGATTCCTTTGCTACATCTCCTCTGCTAGGCCAACTAACCTTCTTAAATTCTTTCTTAAGTCCTTTGAAAAAACTCTGCTTTTTGGTCTTTTCCTGTTCTGCCATATCAGGCCTCCTTTACATGGGAAAGGTCGATTTACTTCGTTTCCTTGTGTAAGGTATGAGCCTTGCAGAATCTGCAGTACTTCTTGGTTTCCATACGGTCAGGATGAGTCTTCTTATCCTTAGTAGTGTCATAGTTTCTCTGCTTGCACTCAGTACATGCTAAAGTAATTCTTGTACGCATATTTTTATCCTCCAAATACGTAATGCATCTGCCCGCCACAAAAAAAAGAGCCGAGCTCTTATGCTGTGATAGAATAACACACCGCCTGTGGCTCGTCAACTCTTTTTTAGTATTTTTTATAACATTTTCTGTTTTCTTCTATAAAATAATGGGATTATGTAAACTGTCGGCAGTACTCTGCTGCACTGGTAATGGCATTTGCCCCATCTGCTGCTGCTGTCAAAATCTGTCTGAGCGGTTTCTTTCTGGCATCCCCCGCAACAAATACACCAGCAGTTTCCGTAATACCATCTTCCCCTGCAAGGAAATAACCAGCCTCATCGGTTTCGGCTAAATCCTTAAACCGTTCCGAATCCGGTAATATGCCTACGGCCACGAAAGCGCCCTCTACCGCAAGTTCCTGGTTCAATCCAGTCTTACTATTTTTAATCGTAAGGGATTCCAGTTCTCCGTCTCCGTTCATACTTTCCACAGTAGAATCCCATACTACTTCTACATTAGGCAACGCAAAGAGTGTATCCTGCAACGTTTTATCTGCTCGAAGACTGTCTCTTCGATGGATAAGGTATACCTTCTCACAGAATTTTGCCAAAAAGATGGCATCCTCCACAGCAACATTGCCGCCACCAATCACAGCGGTTACTGCCCCTTTGTAAAATGCGCCATCACAGGTAGCGCAGTAAGATACCCCGCAGCCTGCAAGTTCTTCCTCTCCTGGCACTCCAAGCTTTGCATGATGCGCACCCGCTGCAAGAAGAACAGCTTTGCTATGAAATGTTCCCTTGTCCGTTTCTACCAGAAAGGCGCCTTCCCCTTCCTTGGTTACCCCTATAACTTCTGCATTCATTAAGGTGCCACCAAGCTTTTCAAAATGTTCTTTCATTTTGCCTGAAAGGTCCATCCCACTTATGCCGGGAAGTCCTGGATAATTGTCGACTTCATAGGTCGATTGTACCTGTCCCCCTGCAACGCCTCGTTCTAACACTTGCATCGTAAGACCAGCCCTAAGGCCATATATTCCCGCGGACAATCCTGCTGGGCCCGCGCCAATAATCACTACATCCACTACATTCTCCATTTTTGTATCTCCCCATATATTTTATATATTATACCATTATTTTCGTACCGGGTACGTTTGTTCATTTTTTAACATTTGTACCGGGTACAAATGTGCAAATCTCTTTTACATAGCCGATGGGAAATATGTATGTCGGGATGGAACCGTTTCGCGCGCCGGTTCTTATGAGCGTTTTTTGCGAATTAGAACCGCTGCTGCGCGAAGGCCGAGCGGAAGCGTGTTCCGAACAGACATACTATTTTCCGAGGCTCTCATTTTTTAACATTTGTACCGGGTACAAATGTGCAAATTCGGAACATTTGTACCCGGTACATTTGGTCCGAACCAGCTTTTCCTGTATAATTGAAAAAAATAATTTAAGGGGAGCTACCTATGGCAAAACTGGCACTTGTAACGGGCGCGTCCCGTGGCATTGGAAAAGCAATTGCAGAAAAACTGGCAAAAGAGGGGTGTGATCTCATCTTGTGTTGCCAGAACAATATAGAAGCATTAGAATCTTTTGCAAAAGAGCTTCATAACAATTATCAAGTATCGGTTCGCTGCCATAAGGGTAGTGTGGCAGACCCTGATTTTGTAGATACCCTGTTTGCTAAAATTCCTGCTTTGGATTACCTCATTAACAACGCCGGGATCAGTCAGGTGAAGCTCCTAACCGATACGTCTTATGAGGATTGGAAACAGCTCATGGGTGTCAATGTAGATGGTGTTTTTCTTTGCAGCAAGAAAGCCACTGAGATTATGCTAAAATCACACGCGGGGCATATTCTAAATATTTCATCTATGTGGGGCCAGTCGGGAGCCTCCATGGAGGTTGCTTACTCAGCCAGCAAAGGCGCTATAGACAGTTTCACCAAGGCGTTAGCAAAAGAACTTGCCCCTTCCGGCATCTCTGTAAATGCCCTTTCTCTTGGATTTATGGATACCGAGATGAATAACCACTTGTCAGAAGAGGAGCGAGAAGCTTTCTTCGCTGAAATCCCCTTAGGCCGGCCCGGCGAGCCTACGGAAGCTGCCCAAATGGTATGGCAGATTCTAAGTAGTCCCTCCTACTTAACCGGGCAAATCATTCGAATGGATGGCGGACTTCTATAAATAAAGCGGGCATCAAAGCCCGCTTTATTTATTTTATAAAGTTTAAAATGGCCGTTGCCGTTATTTCCTGCTGCATACTGGCCGGAATGGTTGCTTCTCCATCCCCATTCTGCGGGCCGTACACTCCAAACCCAGCATGATTGCCCCCAGGAATCCGTAATTCCTGAAACTCGCCTGGTATCTTTTCTTTTTGTTTTTCATACTTTTCTAAGTGCAGAACCCCATCATTCTCCCCATAGACAGATAAAACCCTAAAGTTATCTTTCGGTAACAGTTTCGTCGGATAAGCCGCCAGTAAAATAAGACCATCAAAGCCTTCCCCAGATTTTGCAATATGATTTGCTGCCATGGCACCTCCCAGGGAGTGTCCGCACAGGTACCAGTGTGCATAATTATATTTCTGCTTTATTTTCGTTCCCGCCGAGGTGTTATATAGCGCAAGATTGTACGGCATCTTAATTAGGAATACATCCGCGCCTTCTTCCGCAAGAGAAAGGGCTAGTGGCGCATAAGCCTCTACATCCACTAGCGCACCCGGATAAAAAACAAGAGCGCAATCTTCCCCTGCGCCGTCAAAGAAATAGCCTTCCTCGATTTCCGATACAATTACTGTCTCCGTCCCTGCCAGTGCCTGGTATCCTTCTTCCGCTGCGTGATATGAGGTTGCGGCAAGCCGACAATTTAATACCGCCACACAGAGAGCAAACTGTGCAACCGTATTTACACTCTGCTCAATCCAATTTGAGCGTTTTTTCGAGGAATCTAGCATCGCTCCCAAAACGCCCATCGCCACAAAGCCAGCACCTGCTAACGCAAAAAAATAAAAGCCCGGGCGCACTTGTATCATCTCTTTTATTTTTGCAAAAGAAATGACATCCTTATAGACAAATAACGACACAATAACAAGCAGAAATCCTGCGGGCATTACAATACGCATTTGCTTATTAAGAAATGGGATGTTCTTCTTTGAAACAGCTAGTACGATTTTCCACAAGGCTTTTAATAACCCGGCAAGCACAATAAGAACAGCCCCAGCAACAAATAGCGGCTTTGAAAAAATCACAATCAGCGATTGCATCGTTATCGCAAACAAAAGGACAGGGATGGTATCCATCAGTCCCATCCCTATCCCAATATCTTTTAATGCTTTTTCTTTCTTTGAAGCTTCCACTAATCTTCCGGCTCCGTTGCAGGGATTTCATATCTGTCAGAATTAATCTGCAAAACACGTTCGCCACCCTTATAACGGCAGTTCTCCTTCTTTGCGCCAATGAGTACATAATCTCCTGAACGCACTTTTAAATACATAGACGAATATTCGGTATCAATGTTAGCCATCTCATCCTTCGTTCCTACGCCTAATACTTCTGTGCCCTCTCCACTAAGTTCCATACGGGCATTCTTCATTTCAAGATCCAGCGCTCCCTTCATAACACCCACGAGCACTGTCTTACGGGCATTCATATTCACGATGGTATTGCATCCAATCATCTCTATGGAGCCACCACTTTCTTCTAAGGAACCAATACCGCAAAGTGCGTCACCTGCACCAGAAATATCCACCATCGCAGAAGAAATCCGAACATTTTGCTTGCCATACACAGAGCCTATGCTATGTCCGCGTTCCGCCTTAATATCCATCTTCAGACTGGCATTCTTAATATCAATAGGAATTGCACCTAGGGAACTACCCATACCGATACACTCTGTACCGGATACACTGACATGAATCCCTCCTGCAGTGATAGCGATACCCATACCATCTCTGAAAATACCACCACCAACGCCAATTGCAGAATAACCATCCACAGCGATATTCAGGTCGCCGGACATTCCCAAAATCACGTTGCCCACACCATTTTCCATATCATTACCAATACCATAGCTCATACGATCCTTGGCATTGATATTAAGAACTCCGTCACCTTCCAGTCTTAATGTCGCAGTTTCCGGTACACGAATACCAATTTCATTAATCTCATTCTTACCTTCAATATTAAGCGTCAGGCTTGCGTTCTTCCCAATATCAATGCAGGGCAGACCACTCTCGCTCTCTATTTTAACATTGCGCAGCGTAAGACGGTTACTGGTACCATCCTTAACCTTAATCAGCATAGATGCCATATAGTCTGGATTGCCATAAATCGTAACATCCTGTCCAGATAGCACAATGCTGGTATATCCCTCTAGCGCAAAACGCATAAGAGGAATTTCCTGCTCGCCTGCCACCATGTATGCCTTGGGGTTCTTATGCTCCACACTCTTGATATTGGCATTTACAATATCCATGCGAATATCTTTGGGAAGTTCCTGCAAGAAATTAAAGTCAGGTTTTGCAGTGTAGTAGCCCTGAATAAGGTCGACATCCATTTGGATGACAGCCTTTAATTCTGCTAACGTTTCCACGCCCTCTGCCAGTGCCTTAAATCCATTGTCATGGGCAAATTCAATAATATTCTTTACAAAATGTTGTTTCTTCGGATCCTCCTGAATACCTGTAATTAACAGTCTGTCAATCTTTACACAATTCGGAAGATAGCGGAGTAACGTCGAGGTATTCGCAAAACCAGTACCATAGTCATCGATTGCAACATCAAAGCCATCCGTCACACTTCTCTTCATAAGAACATCCAGTCCGCGGTCATCCAGTTCCGTCTGCTCCGTTACTTCAACGGTAATATGAGACAGATAGGTGCCATAACTTCTCACCAATTTCTCATAATCAGAATCATCCAGCATGTACTGCGGAATACTGTTAATAAATACCCGACGTCCCGCCAACTGTTTCTGCGATGCACTAATTAATGCCAGTACATTAAAGAAGGTAGAGCGCTCAATATCATAGAGACGCTTTTCCAGTGTTGCATATTTTAAAACCACAAAAGGAGACAGATTCTTCTCTTCTGAGGAACGCATAAGCGCTTCATATGCGTAAATTTCTCCATTCTTCGCATTGATAATAGGCTGGAATGCATAGCGGAATTTATTGTGATTGATTAGATCCAGCACGGCTGCCTTCTCATCTGCATCCACTACGGTTTCTGTATTGGAAACGGGTAAAATATTGCGCTGGTTGTTCTTCTTAATACGTTTCTCACTTAACGTATCGTCTAAGAACTTCTTCATAGAAGTCGTTTCGACGGGCATAATCTTGTTCTCAACATAGTTGACTTCAATACTGTATTCTTTACCCGAAATACGATTATAATTCTCAATGCCCAGTAAAATACTTTTGATAATGGTCTGACAGATATGTTCTGCTTCTGCGCCACCAATCGTAGCTACCGCAAATTCATCTGCACCAATATGCGCAGACACTTCCCTGGTCTTTAAGCTGTTATCAATAATGTCCGCCAATGCCAAAATAGCAGCATCACCCTCAGAATGTCCATAGATATTATTGATTTTGGAAAGTCCCTCTAAATCAATCGCAATTAAAATGATATTTTCTTTCTCGCCAAGCGCCCGTTCCTTCATCTGCTCTAACTCACGAAGGAAACCACGCTGGTTAAACATGCCTGTAACCGTGTCACGAACCTGCAACTGGCGCATACGCTCATTGGCATGCAAGAGTTCACGATTGGCAAACTGTAATTCACGATCCTCAAAATATCTCCAGAAGGTATCCGAAAGATTAACCGCAAGGCGTTCTAGTACATAGAGCTCACGATTATATTCCTGCCCCTGGTATAGTAAAAAGCTGATTTGCGAACGGTTGGTTCGAACAGGAAAAACAAATGCTAACGAAGTGCCCTCAAATTCTAAATCATTTAATAAAAAGACCTTGCCTGGCGCTGCATCCTTACGACGGTCTGCAAACACAACATAGGACTCATCATCGCTCATACGACTGCCATTCGTATTTTCTAAAAAGCCGGAGGGCACAGCAAAGCAGCTTTCCTTCGGAAGGATTCTGCTAATGCAGTCCGAAATATCATCAATGGAATCATTATCCAAAATCTTTGCCATCATGGCGTGCTGACGCACCTCGGCATTGGACCAGTGAATCACTTCTTCTTCCAACTCGCCATACCTTCTTCTGGCACGTCTTTCCCTTACCAAATCTGTGGTGCCGTCCATCGATTTTATCAGGACATTATCTAAGGTCGTACTCACTTCTACTGCATTACCGCTCAGGAGCTGTTCCAAAACAGAAACAGTCTCCGCAGCTGTTTCAGTCGCTGAACGCTTGATTCCTGTATTAACAACCAGCGTATCTTTATCTACGTAGCCTCTATCCACGCTACAGACAACCGTGTGATGTTCTTCATTGCCATCTTCATTTGCCAGAATATTCTTAATATAATTGGCCGCGCGGTCATCCATGCAAATTACGGCATCGGGACGGTCATAAGATAGCAGTCTGTCAATCAGTCTGCGAAGATTACCATTCCATGCCACACTTTTAGCAATTCTGTTTTCATCGTAAGGAATGCCGGCACAGGCGAGTTCCTCCTGATAAATATCAAGAATTTCATCAGGAATGCCTCGAAGGACTTCTCCGGCAAGAAGATCTATGGTTTTGCAGCCGCGATCGTTAATCAGATGCTGCATTAAGAGTCTGAAACTACTTTCATCAGAGAAACTTATGTAGGGAATCCCCTTCTGACGCTGTTCGATTGCAGGGTCAATAAGCACTACCTTCTTACCAATCGACATCATATTACTTGCCATCGCAACAGGTTTCTCTGCCTGGATAAAGCTCGATGCCTCAATGATAATGCCATCCACCTTCACGTTGCCCATAACAGAACGATGTACGTTCTCCTCATACATAACGTCGGTGGTCTTAATAGCGATAAGCGTATCCCCTTGCGCTTTTACCGCTTCATAAATTGCTTTTATCAATCGAACATTACTTGGTGTGTGAATCTTTTCGATACATAACCCAATCATCTTATTCATTGTGTAACCCTCAATACAAACGCGGAGATTTCTCTCCTAACCCCTATTTCTTATACAGCTGCAAGTGCTGTCTTTAAATCTTCCAAAATATCATCAATGCTTTCTAGTCCAACGCTGAAACGAATCATGCCTCCATCGATGCCACAGGCAACAAGCTGTTCATCCGTTAGCTGTCTATGGGTTTCAGAAGCTGGATGTAATACACAGGTACGAATATCTGCTACATGCACCTCATTGGAAGCCAACTTTAAGTGATCCATGAATTTTGCTGCCGCTTCTCTTCCCCCTTTAATAACAAAGGAAACAACGCCTGAACATTTTCCCTTCAAGTACTTCTGCGCTAAGGCATAATTCGGGTCACTGGGAAGTCCCGGATAAGATACGGATACAACCTTATCAGAAGCCTCCAAAAACTCTGCAACCGCCATAGCATTCTCGCAGTACTGCTTCATACGAACCGGTAGTGTTTCTAATCCAAGATTTAGCAGGAATGCGGAGTGTGCTGCGGGATAAACGCCGAAGTCACGCATAAGCTGCATTCTGGCCTTTATAATGTAAGCCATTTTTCCGTACTGCTTGGTATAAGAAATGCCGTGATAGGACTCATCAGGCTCCGTAAGTTCAGGGAACTTACCATTCGTCCAGTCAAACTTTCCGCTATCTACAATAACACCACCTACCTGAAGCGCATGGCCATCCATATACTTACTCGTAGAGTGAATTACAATGTCTGCACCGAAATCAAATGGCTTACAGTGGATAGGCGTTGCGAAGGTATTGTCTACAATCATAGGAACACCCATTTCATGCGCAATATTTGCAAATCTCTCAATGTCTAATACCGTTAACGCCGGATTTGCAATGGTTTCTCCAAAGAAAGCCTTGGTATTATCCTTAAAGCACTTCTTAATTTCTTCATCAGAAGCGGTTTTATCAACATAAATGACTTCGATTCCCATCTTCTTAAAAGTGTATGAGAATAGATTAATCGTGCCGCCATAAATCTCAGGTAGTGCAACAATAGAATCGCCCGCTTGTGCAATATTTAAAACGCAGAGAAGGGAAGCCGCCTGACCGGAAGAAGTGCACATTGCACCTACGCCGCCTTCTAACGCTGCAATTTTTTCCTCTACTGCCATTACCGTAGGATTTGCAAATCTGGAATAGCAAAGTCCCTTGGTCGGATCATCAAAGATGGCAGCGACTTCTGCTGCACTATCATATACATAGGTCGTACTCTGTACGATGGGAAGTACTCTGGGTTCTCCATTCTTGGGGGTATAGCCCGCATGAAGGCACTTGGTTTCGTCTTTCATCTGTCCGCTCCTTTTGGGTGCCCGTGAGAGGGCTCAATATCACACTATATTATAACACAAAGAAAAAGCGAGCGCATATCTTTACGCTCGCTTTTTGATTCCGAAATTTTATCTACCTAGTAGCCATAATTATAATCATCCAACATCGTATTGATTGGTGTCAGAATCTGCGTTTTTGCATCATACCGGAATACCTCCCAGTACAAACCATACTCATAGGGAACATAGAATACATACTGCGGTGTCGCACTATTATTCATATACACCTGTACGGTAGCACCGGATTCTGCTAAATCCCAATGGGAATTTCTGGAATAATCAAATACGCCAAACGTATACGTGCCATCCTGTGGATTGTAAATGGTTGTCGTCTCCGGTCCATAGCAGTCCGTATCGTCTAAATCCAGTTCGGCAATTACATCCCCTCTATCATAATCATATACACCGTAGGTAACATCATAATCGCCTGGCGCATAGTAATAATCCTCAAATTGAGAGAATACGTATCCATCTGCCATAAGTGTTTTCGCCCCATAGAATATGTGACCAGATATACCATTATCCAGCACAACATCCAAATGGGAGTCTAGGTCGCTAGGTGTTGATCCCCAGCTCATAACGATACGTACCTGGCCGGACAACATCGTCGTGGACACAGTACCGTCCTGGTTTGCAATATCCATACCGCCCAAAATCTTCACGTTGATAAAGCAGCCAAGGAAAGGTTCTTCAACGTCACGCTCATCCACAACTTCAATGGTGTAGTTACCGCTCATGAGCTCATCCGTCATATAGTAACCATCCTCATCCGTCGTAATGGTCGCAATGACATCTCCATCATAGGTATTTACACCCTTTCTGACATATAAGGTTAAGCCACCTACACCAGCACCTGTAACTGCATCGTAGATACGGCCAGATGCAGTACCTGTACCAGCATACTGCTCATCAATGGCTTCAATCATGACGTTATAGCAAACACTCATGCCTTCATAAATCGTGACATATTCTGTTACAGTCTGGTAGCCGCTGTTTTCAATGGTTAACTCATAAACACCCATTACGAGTCCATCAAAAGTGTACATACCGGTATCATCCGTAGAGGCGCTCGCCTCAAAAGAAGAAGAGCCCGTACATTTTTTAATCTTTACACTTGCACCAGCCAAAGGACTGTTGTTTCCATAGTTGGTATCTTCATCCGCGATGGTTACACTACCATAAAGTGTTGCATATCCCTCCGGTTCCAAATAAATATTGGTTCTGTGAACTTCGTCTCCCAGTTCCATATCTGTCTCGTAAGTGATATATCCTGGCTTTTCAAATGATACCGTGTAAGTACCAGCTTCAATGCCTTCTAATACATAGTGGCCATCCGCTTCGGTGGTACAGGTCTTCTTTTCCGGTCCATCTACCGTAACCGTTACGCCCTCAAAAGCACTGTTGTTGTCAGGATCCAAATCGGTGTCCACAATATAAACCGTGCCATCGAAACCACGGTGTTCGTCCAGAATTTCATCCAAACGGTTTTCAATCTTTTTGGAACCGCCAGTCTGATCAAGACCATTCTGCAGGGTATCAATAGCATCCTGATAATCTTCCATCGCAACATATACGTCAGCCAGACCAATATAACCATCCGGTAACTTAGGAGCTATCTCAATGGCTTCTTCGTAAGATGCGATTGCCATTTCATAATCCATCTCATCCATATACTGGCTAGCAAGTTTTAGTGGTCTGTTCGCCTTTACACGGTCAACACCACCTAATGCGAAGAACGTGATTGCACCTGCTGCTAATACCGCAGCACCTGCGCCTAAACCAATAAATAGTCCTGTCTTCTTTTTCTTCTTAGGTGCGCCCTGTGAACCAGTTGCTGCATTTGCCAAATACTGGTTAATCGCAGCATTGGGTGCGGACTGATTTGGCATCCCCTGATTATACATATTCTGCTCAGGCATATAGGTATTTTGCATCCCAGCATCCTGATTTGGCATATATGGATTGTTCGCTGGCTGCTGCATTTCAGGTGATGGGTTCGTGGGTGCATTCCCACTAAACATCACCGTTTTCTCTACATCATCCATAGCATTTCCTGCTGGCACATCCTGATTCGCTGCTGGCATTTCTTGATTCGCTACTGGCATATCCTGTGCAACGGTCGGCATAATCTGTGACATCGTTGGCGTAATCTGATCCATCGCCGGTGCCTCCTGATTTGCCAGAGATACCGTTTGCTCCTGCGCATCCGAAACGACTGCGCCCGTAACACCATCTAACTTTGCACCACATCCGGCGCAGAAATGATCTGTTGCATCAATAGGACTTCCACAATTTCCACAAAACATAATTTTTCCTCACTTATTTTTCATTCTTCCCTATCTTATCACATTTTCGGACCATTTGTACCCGGTACGTTTGGTCCGAAATCAAAAAAGGGGAGGCTCTATGCCTCCCCTTCCACGCTATACATACACGCCAGGCATTTTTTCAGCTTTCTCTACTGCTTCCTCTAGGGTTAGTCCATGGAAGTCAGAAGCAGAGAAGATGCGTCCTGATTTTCCATCCTCTACAAAGGCACCAACAATAACACCTGGTATTGCACTTTCCGGCGCATTAGGCGCTGCGGGTCCACCAAGATCCGTTCTGCACCAGCCAGGATCCGTTAAATTCAGAACAACATTGCTGCCCTCATATTTTGAGCCCAAATCTCTTGTCACCTTATCAAGTGCCGCCTTGCTGGCAGAATATCCTGCCTGCTGGGGATCTAAATCAATGCCACTGGTGGTGTTCACAATTCTGCCAAATCCATTCTCCACCATCTTAGGGATGAAATGATAGCAAATCATCATAGGCGCAATGGTATTTACATAAAAACTAACTTCATAGTCCGAAACAGGAGTTTCCAAAAAGGCGTTTCGATATGCGATTTGAAGGCCCGCATTATTAAGAATAATCTCTACGTTCTTTCCGGTAGCATCCACTTCCGAAAGCATCCGCTCGACATCTGCGGGGGTTCCAAGGTCACACCCAACGGAAATTGTACTAACACCAAAGGTTTCTGCTTCTTTTGCCGTAGCAGCGCAGTTCTCTGCCTTTCGGCTCTGCATAATTAAGTTGCAGCCTCTCTTGGCTAATTCCAGCGCAGCCAAACGTCCAATACCACGACTTGCTCCTGTTACAAGAGCCCACTTCCCTTTTACATCAACCATGAAATACCCTCCTATTTTTTAGAACATTTTCTTTGCGTTTTCTAATACTTCTATGACTTTATCGCACCATGCATCAAATTCCGGGTCATCCCTCTGGCATTCCTCTGGATGTGTTTCAATATAATCGAGTGCAATCCTAACCCCATCACAGAAGGGAACCGTCGTCTGCATAGAGGGTACAATCCGTTTTAGTTTACTGTTATCAAACACAACAGAGACGGCCTTATCGCCGATAAGACTTCCTGTCAGATCATAGTCTTTTCCAACGGCAGCCAAAAATTCCGATGATACGTGATAGGCATTTAGCGGAACGCCCAGTGCATCCGCAATGGTTTTATAAATTTGATCCCAGGTGAGTGTTTCATCACCAGTAATTTGAAATGCTTCTCCTATGGCGTGCCGGTTGCTCATAAGCCCAATAAAGCCAACCGCAAAATCTTTATTGAAAGTCAGTGTCCATAAGGAACTTCCGTCACCCTGTATAATAACAGGACGTCCTTCTTTGATTCTCTTGATGACCTGCCATGAACCATTTTTGCCATGTACTCCTAACGGAATACTTCTCTCGCTATAAGTATGACTGGGTCTGACTATGGTAACAGGAAATCCTTCTGTTCTGTATTTTTCCATCAGGAAATCTTCACAAGCAATTTTATTTCTGGAATACTCCCAGTAAGGATTGGCAAGGGTCGTTCCCTCATTAATGATATAACTGGCGGCAGGCTTATTATACGCAGAAGCGCTGCTGATATAAATATACTGCTTTGTCTTACCGGCGAACAACCTGTAATCCCGTTCCACCTGTTCCTTTGTAAATCCAATAAATTCGCAGACACAATCAAAAGACATACCCGATATTTGTTTCTGTACTTCCTCTTCATTGTTGATATCTGCAACAATATGGTTTACTTTATCATCAAATGCAGTCTTTCTGTTTCCGCGATTTAATAGCCAAACTTCCCAGTCGCCATTATCCACTAGCATCTGCACAATTGCAGTACTGATGGTTCCTGTTCCCCCAATAAATAATACGCTTCTCATCCTTAAATCCCCTTACTATTCAACAACAATATCTTCCAACACATATCCAAACGACGGTGCGGAACGGAACGCATTTTCCTGATATCCATCCGATAAATCTATTACATCATTTTCATCAAATGGATTAATTCCTTTGTAATCTCCAACAAATATCGTATGAGGATTTGTCCTAAAATCCTGGATATATTGCTCTACCTGTTCCCTTATCTCTTCCGAAATAATAACCTCGTTTAATGCAAGCAGTTCAACCCAGTCATGATCAAACCCCGCACAGGCATCCTGTGCAAACTGTGTTGCATCCTGCGCTGCCTCGATGTCTTTTCCCTCCAAAACAGCACCAACAGCAGCTACCATATAAGGACTCCAGTTAATGCGGCAACTCACCAAAGAAGTTGTTGGCGCAACTTCAAACATACTCTGGTTGTAACCTACATGATACACGATGTGTTTTCCCACTGCCTCCTCGCAGGCAACAGCTGGGCCGTAGGTATCAGAGTGCTGCGAAATTACAACACAATTCTCTTCAATCAGTTCTTTTGCCAACCGCTTCTCTGTCGCATAATCACTCCAGGAATTGGTATATTTTACCTTCATGGTAACATTCGAAACAATTTCTTTCACGCCAAGATAAAATGCTGTGTAACCAGAAACAACTTCTGCATAGGGAAATGCACCAACATAACCGATTACAACATTGTCAGGATCAATTTTTCCGGCATCAATCAGTTCCTTAATTTTCAGGCCTGCAACAATACCACTAACGTAGCGGCCTTCGTATATTCTTCCCATAAAACTATGGTAATTCTCAAGTACGGGATCCTCTGTATTGTCCGCAGTTGCAGCACAGAACACAATATCCGGATGCTCTTTTGCTGCTTCCTTTAATGACTGACAGTAACCGTAGCTAATTCCGAAAATAAGATCACAGTCCGCCGCTATCAGCCTTTCAATCGCAGCCCCCTCATTGCCTTCCAAGACGTTATATTCTACAACCGTCTCCACCTGGTCGCCATACGTCTCCTCAATCGCTTTCTGCGCACGAATAAAATTGTAGGTATAAGGATTATTGTTATCAGACAGATAAATAAATCCTACCTTGATATGTTTCTCTTCCTTCACACTGTTATAATGTATGGCTGTCATAATGCCGATCATCAGCAGGGAGGCACAAAGCGTAATGAGATATCTTGCTACTCTACTGGTTTTGTTCATTGGTTGCCTCCTTCTGGCTGTTCTGATACAGTTCAGCAACATTAATCTCGCCGCTTGCGATAAGGTCTAGCATTATATCTGCTATACGTGGATCAAACTGCGTACCTTTGCATTTTTTAATTTCACCAATTACAAAATCCAAATCCAGCTGTTTACGATATACTCTGTTTGCCGTCATCGCATCAAAAGCATCTGCCACGCCAATAATTCTTGCAAATTCAGGGATTTCTTCCCCTTTTAGTCCATGCGCATAACCCTTTCCATCATATCGTTCATGATGGTAGAGCGCACCTTCCTGTACGTGAGGAATGAATGTAAAGTCCTTTAAAATCTCACCACCGCGCGTAACATGCGACTTCATAATGGCATACTCATCATCATCTAGTCTCGCTGGCTTATTTAATACTCTGTCAGGAATTCCTATCTTTCCAATATCATGCAGGAGTGCTGACTTACGAAGGTCTTCGCAGGTCTCATCACTGTATCCAAGCTTTCTTCCAATTAGAACGGAGTACTCTGACACACGGAAAGAATGCTGGCTGGTATTCTCGTCCTTTGCATCCACCGTTTTTGCAATAGTCAAAATGGTTTCATTTCCTAAACGAACCTGTTCTAACGCGTGCTCTACTTCACGGTTCTTCCTTTCTAATACTCTCTGCATAAAGGTTCTCGTAATTACCCACGCTATCCAGGCAATAATGACTGCCAGCTCTATAAAGAAATATATGATAACAATTCTTTGCTCATAAAAATCCTGTTGACGAACGATTGTGTAAATCTGTTCCTCTGCAACTTCACCATATTTATTTAGAACTGCCAAATGGAATTTAAATGTTCCGGAAGGCAAACCACGATACTCCACAGAACGCAGTTCTGACTGTCTTACATCAATAGGAGCCTTATCATACCCCTCCATGTAATAACGAACCGTCGGGTCCTCGGCTGTATAATTAATAACTTCTGGAATCAATTCCAAGACAACATTCTCTCCGGCCAAAACAATATCCTCGCTTCGGTCAACCAAATGCGTAACGCCGTTGATTCTCATAGAATTGATAATGAGTCGGAAGGATTTGGCACTCTTTTGGTACTGGGTAAGATCCAGCCTCGTAACGCCAACATTATTGCAAATATACCAAACGGCATCCTCTTCCACACAGTTCCAGGAATTGGCTGTAATCGTCTGGCGAAGACCATTGATATAATTTAACTGTTCATAATGTACTCTCTCGCCGGCAATCAGTTCTTCTTTCTTTACGACGTAAATACCGGCACTACCGGTGACAAAAAGAAGTCCTTCTCCATTATCGTAGATGTCGAAATTGTTACTGTAAGGGAAGGTAGAAAGTTGCAAAATCTCATTCTTCTCCGATATATAGCAAAGGCCGTTACTGGTGACTACAAAAGCACCATCTGTATCCCTGTCTTCTGCAATACGGAGAATAATCCCAGAGCCCAGCTCCTCACTCGTATAGTTCTTTGTTACTTTGCCATTCTTAACAACAGCAATACCGCCACCATCCGTACCGAGGAAAATCGTTCCATCCGCTCTCTGGTACATACAAAGCACGATGGGATTTGCAATTCCTGAATTACTATCCAGTGTATAGATGACCTCTGTTTCATCGATTACAGAAACACCCTGGTCACTAGCAATAGCAATGGTTCCATCCTGCAATTCTAGGGCCTGGCGAAATCTTGATCCGATAATGCCATCTGCCTGTCCTAAATACACGAGACTTCCGTCTTTCTCCACGCGAACAACATGCCCTGCATTGGAACAAATCCACAATCTATCCTGGGAATCCACATAGAGGTTACGAATACGAACACCGTCAAATTCTTCGGTCAAGTCACTATTGATGACCCTATTGGTGGCTTTATCAATGATATTCAGACCTGTATCCGTTCCGCAGTAAATCCTGTCCTGCCATACTGCGACCGCATTCACTACTGTTTCACTGACGCCTGCAATAGTAAACAATTCCGAAAAAGCAGAAGGGCAGAGTTTCAATAAGCCCTGTCTGGAAGAACTGAACCAGATATTTCCCTGATAGTCGACGGTCATATTATCAATGGAACTGTTAAATGCGCCTGTTGTAATTTCATGGATTTTATATTGACGATCCAGATAACAAACGCCATTGTCCGCGCACACGAAGACCGTACCATTCTCCATTTCATATGTACAATTCAAATGGGTTAGGTCCGGAATTGAGATTTCCTCTTTTTCAATAAACTGATTTGTGGATGTGTCATATAAATAAATACATCCCACATCCGTCGTAACATAAAGTAGTCCATCACTATTGTAACGGCAGCTGATAAAAGATCCATCCTCTAAGGTAAGACTCTCTACTACTTCTGTACCATCCAGCAGATATAACTGTCCTGTAGTGGTAACGGCTGCTGTATGTCCATTCGCGTCCGCAGCAAGACTCTGTGCATACTGAATCTCATCAATGATTTCTTTGGTTTGAATCCCCCCTGTTAAGGAGACCACTGCCATACTGCTACTGGTACCTACCAGATAATCACCATTGGAGTTTCTCACGATGCTTCGAACGGAATCCGAAGGAAGGCCGTCACTGGTATCTAGTACATTCGCAACTTCTTCTCTGCTGCAAATGGATACACCCATATCGTTGGTTCCTACCCACAGTCTTCCCTCTTCATCAACATACAAGTCATTTGCATTCTTTATGGAAGAAAAATCACTCATATACTGGAATTCACTTCCGCTATACCGGTATAGTCCTGCATAGGTCGCAATCCAAAGCACACCATCATTGGTTACAGCAATATCATTGGCCGCACCGCAGGAAAGACCATTTGTATTGTTATAGATGGTCTGGATATAGGAGTCATAGTCTTCTTCCGCATCCTTATCTTGTGCCATAACCCGCATTTGGGGCATTCCGTTCACTAAAAGAGTTACCAGTAGCAACATCGTTACCGCATTCGTAATCCCCTTCTTTTTCTTGCCCTTCTTACGTATCAAATGAACGACTTTCACAAACAGGAACAGTACACTTAATGTAATAACCTTATCTGCAAAGTCAATAAAGAATTCTCCGATAAAGGAAGCGATTCTTGTCTGCACACCATGGTGTCTTAACAGTTCAACAACGGCATCTCCCCATTTGTTTCCCATCATGCCGTCGTAAAAGATAATATTGAGCGGTGCGGAGATTACCGTAGAAACAACCGTCACTAGGGCTGCTACCTTAGATGCTTCAAAGAAAGAATGAAAGGCTCCTTTTTTGGCCGCGATGCCAATAATGATACCCGTAGCAAGATTTACAATAGAATAAACCAGAGCCATAGAGTCCTGTATGCCATACATAATGTTTACAGAGATTCCAACTACTGCACCGCAAATGGGACCATAAATGTATGCGCAAAATGCTGTTCCTATGGAATCTAACCATAAAGGCAACTCTGCATTTGCTGCAAACAGTTTTCCCGCATAATTGATTAATATACAAGCTACTGCAATAAGAAATACTCTTGCGTTTGGACCAATTAATTTCTTAGTCGTAGTTTTCATTTTCTAAAATTCCCCGTCTCTCTTCATATATGTTCAAACTCCACCACCCTATAGTATATCATATTGCCGATAAATACGGGCGATGACAGGCTATTTTATAACAACCTGGTACCAGTAAAAATGCCCCATCCACAAAGGGCTGGGGCTAACGCCTACGAATTTCGGACCATTTGTACCGGGTACGTTTGGACCTTAAATTTAGATTTCAATGCTCACTCAACATCTGGAATATCTTTAAGCATCTTACTATACTGTCCATTGGCTTCCATATCTATTCCATAAAGTTCTTATAAGCCAATTATTTCAAACATTCTTTCCACAAATTCATCCCAACCATCAGGATAACATTCTGCGCCATCCATCTTATACTTATATCCATTATCGAATAGTATACAATACTCAAACAACACATACATTTCTGGATATTCATCTGTATGTGGCCAATAATCATACTCTTTTTCCTGCACAGTTGGTGAATAATTGGCTATCTCATTCAAAAACAAATCCATCTTGTCATCCGTCAATGTATTTTCAAATGATTCTCCATTATACTTGCCAGAAACATCTATTCTGTCATCCATCACATAAAAATCTATCTCTGTATTTTGCTCCTTCGAAGCAATCGTCCCACAAGAAATATTGGAATTTTTTATTGCATCTGTAAGTTCTGTATCACCTGTTTTTTTACTCTCCTCAGGTACAGTTTTCTCTTCATTTATCTTTGTTTGTTCATTTCTATTATTACTATTTTGGTTCTGATTCCCGCAACCTGACAGAATTATACAGCCCACAAAAAGAATCACCACTGTTTTTATAAATTTCATAAATATCTTATTCTCCTATATTTTTTCTTTCCTAATCATTTTCGTTAAGTCTTTCTTTCCAGACTTTTATTGCCTCGTTATAAATATTATTCTCTATTTCTTCACTTAATTTCATATCACATTTTATTATAACGTCAAAGTCTTCGTTAATTTGCGCTGTGGCATATACAACACCATTATTTTTTGTATGTATAGCATATACCAACGCACCATAATCCACGCCTACGGTTTCAAATTTAATTTCATTCACTTCTTTCATCAATAATGTATCCACAGCCATAATCTCCTTAACAATAATCATTGCATCTATGTATTCACGCCATCCATATTTGTCACGGACTTTAAAAATGTGCCGGCTGTTCCGCTGGAAGTACGTATATGTGACCTCTTTAGATAGGTTAGGTCCTGCTTTTCTAGGATTATTCTTGTCTCCACCAATCTGTTACTCCTTCTATAATCACGCGATTTAAGCAATTCGCCTTTCTATAAATCATCTTTTGTAGGCAATACTCTGTCTCTAATACATCCTTCGGGAAGATGATCAATCCCCAACTCTTTCGCTCTTTTTACAGAAGCAACGCCAAACAAATCAAACTTTAATTTGTCTCCCATTTCCATAATCTCGTCTGCCGAAAGAGTGCTTCCCATAAGCTCCGCATCCAGTTTTTCTCTTGCTTTGTCTTTTCCTAATGCTGTGGCTACAAGGAATACAACCCACATAACAATCGGAAGCACAAATCCCAAAATCATAAAAAGCGAAAACATCGTCTCAATCTTTTTTACGGCGCATACTATCACCCCCGTAAAACCAGTTAGAAAAGCCAGAACCATCAGACCAAAAAAGATACAAAGTAACGCTTTTTTCTTTAGTTTTAATTTCTTATACTTTTTTTCAAATTCTTCCATAAAGTTCTTCCTATGATTAACTTTACGCTAAATCTGTAGCCTTTACTGTAGCACTATAAAGCTGATGCAAACACCGTAATAAGAGCATCATAAACGCCATGTGCAATAATCAATGACAGTAATGTGCAATGATTAACTTTCAACCTAAACATACAGAATAAGGCTCCGATAAACATTGTCATAAAAACCTGAATAATATTTCCAGAAAAAATATGAAACAGACCAAACATAACCGAAGAAATGATAACAGCCCACCAATCACTACCAAAAATATCTTTTGCTTTTTTATAAAAATATCCTCTGAATACAAATCTCCACTAAAAATAGGAATTTTTTATAATGCACCCTTAGGACAATTTCGCTTACACTCGAAACACAGAATACATTCTGTTCCATTTTTTCTTTTTCTTGAGTTATCAGTAACATCAACATCCATTGGACATACCTTTTTGCATTTTCCACACGAAACACATTTGTTTTTATCGCACTTTACTCTGAATAATGCAAAATAACTCATCGGTTTTAAAAATACTGTAATTGGACACAAGTATTTGCAGAAAGCTCGATTATCTTTAAAAATAATTGCCAGTACAATTCCAGACATGTAATACAGTACATTACCAACAATAAATGCGACAAACATTATTCTCTCTATATTTCCTACTTTTGCTAAAAATAAAGCAGATACAAATATGAGTGAAATGGCAAACATAATGTATCTTATCCACCCTATTTTCTTTCTCTCATGACTAATAGGTTGTTTATAAGGAAAAAAATCAAGTATCATTGCTGTCCAGCAAGCATAACCACACCAACCTCTTCCAAATACAAGTGGACCAAAAATTTTAGCAACCGCATAATGAATAGTTGCTGCCTCAAAGACACCCGTAAATAGATAATACCAAAATCCTTCTATTTGCATATTTTCGTTGCTGATAACTCCCAAATATATAAGCATATACATTCCAACTAGAAGTTGTGTTACACGCCTTCCATATTTATTTTTAGCTGTCATCAGGCCTATACCCAAGGCAATTGAAATACCTATATAGCTAAAATTGAGCAAGTAAAAAATATTATCTTTTGATAACCACAAGGATATTGCTACTGTTTCAAATATGATAAGCATTACTATTGGCACTATATATTTACGAATCTTCTCTCTCATTAATCATTCTCCCATACAATATATTGAGGAATATCTATTTCTTACTACTATTTATTGAACTTTTCACATTTTTCGATTTTTACCTGGTGAAAAAATGTGTGAAGCATGCTCAATATACACTGTAATCATATGCTCTTATCCCCCAAATATCATTTACTAAATTAGAACCTGCCACTACAACTGGCAAACCATAATGTATTCTTCTTCATTCTCATCAACTATTTCAAAACCCACATTTTTATACATTCTCACAGCATAATTCTGCTTCTGAACAGCTAATGATGCTTTCTTATAATTGCAAGATTTTAATTCCACAAGCATTCTCCTCATAAGTTCTGTACCAATGCCATTCCCTCGATATTCCTTTAGTAGAGAAATGGCAAACGATGGTGTTTCATTATCGACATGACCATAATCATCCATAATGCGAACCCATACAGCACCAACTATTACTCCGTCAGTTTCTGCAACAAAACTTATATCACCATCCTTAGTCCCAAAACCATCAACATAAACCTGCAGTTCTGGTTGATTGATTATTTCCATAGGTGGTGCTTCTACTCCTTCTGGAATAAATATTGCCTCATATAAAAATTTATCAAGTATTTTTACTTCTTCTTGTATTAACTTTCTTATAATGTAATTCATATATACCTCCGATTTATTTTTATTTATAAATCAGTTGTAAGTCGACACATAAGAATACCTCCTTGGCGAGTTAAGTCGGAATTTACATCGCCCGTATTCTCAAAATCATACTTCCGATAATACGGTCTACCACGGAATTCAAAAAAACTTCAATGGCGCATTTCATTGTTAAGTTACAATTCAATCCAGTATCTTTGTTCCCAATGACCATCTTCCTCAACTTCATTTTCAAGAACTCCACCATTGTTTATGATAGATTTTGCCGACCCTATATTATCCTTATTACAGCACATCAAAACTTTGTCAATGCCAAGTTTTCTACATTCTTCCAAAGCAAGTGCGATCATAGCTGTAGCATAGCCCTTCCGCCTCTCGCTAGGACGTATGCCATCTCCAATATGTCCCCCCGTATACAAAAGTTCTTCATTTAATTTATGCCTGATATTTACTGCTCCCAATAGAATATCTCTTTCTGTATCATGTAAAAAGAAAACAGAATCGGGGACCCATCGATCGGTCTCCTTATTTGTTTCTAAATTTTCCAAATAAGAATCAAAATCATGATAATCATTTTTGAAAATAACCCATGGTGATCGATCTGTATTATTGGCTATAATATCAGCCTTCCATTCCTCTATCATATCACCCAACTGCTTCTCATATTCTTTTGAAAGGTTTATTAATTCAAGACTCATATCCACACCCTATCCCAAAACCATTATTGTTAAACGTTTCAACTGACACCCTTAATCATATAAACTGACATTTGGCGGCGAGTCGCCGCTGACAATGCGTTACAAACCCTGTGCAAACATCATTCCTATTCTCTCGACCGGAAGAGCTCAGTAAACTGGGTTTTATTGTTCAACGTGTGAATCAATAAATCGCAAATTCGGTAAGTGTCTTTGCCACGGCGATATGTGTTCTAACCTCTTTCGGCAATGGTGCTTTCACATTCAGACCTTTCCTATTAATCAAATCTAAAGTATCTCGAATTATTTGTTCAGGAAGAGAGGATGCAATTCTGCTCAAGTTACTGTAACCGGAGTCGTAATATAGCAATGCTCGTGTAGCTTTCACTCCGGGCAGAAGATACAATTCTCGAAACGCCGCTGCTTCCACCTCATTTGTGGCGATTGCATCAATATCTTTGAATTTGCTGTCCCTGACATCATACATGACCAGAAATCTCTTAAAAAGATTCACAAGTTCGAGATTCGGAAGCCCAATCTCAATCATTGTCTCATTGGACAGGGCGGTACACTCGCTTTTTGAAGAACAATTGATTATTCTCAGGTTTTCAATCAATATCCCTTTATACGGTATTAATGGATAATACCGCTGTAATAAACAATCCTCATTCAGCAGGACTTCAAATGCTCCGACCTGGTAATCCATGATATCTCCTTCCTGCAGCAAATTAAAACTTGTTATTCCTTTTTACTCAGTTCTTTAATCTCTGCGTCTTATTTTATCACATTCCCCTTCCATACTCTACATGAATTTTTACTCCTTTTGGGGCGTATTTTAGCCTTTTGCAGGCATTCTCGAATATCAAAAAATGCCACAAATCAAGACATAATCTCAATTTGTGGCATATATACTCTGTTCTGATTATTTAACCATAATCTTTCCGTTCAGTGTTGCGAATACTTCCTGCTTCTTCTCCTGCAAACATTCCGCGTAGATATCCATCGTTGTCTGAATATCCGAATGTCCCATAACCGACTGGATGACCTTCAGATTCGATTCATTCTCGCAGAGTCTGGTGCAGAAGGTATGTCTCAGATGGTGCGCCGAAAAGTGCGGGAACAGAAGTGCTTCCCTCTTTTCCTTTGCGGCAGCTTCCTTTTCTTTCCTCTCATAAAATATCGTATCCACTGCTTCTATCGATTGCGGAACGACTCATACAAGAATTTTACTCTTTCAATCAATTCCGCGCTGAAACCATCAAGATTCTCGAAAGTAATAACACCATCGTTTATCAACCGAACCAGGTCCATATCAACGTCCCGTTTGTTCAATTCAAGACGAACACCGGGCCTTCTTTTATCATTCTTGATTCTTTCATCAAGCGCCCAAAACTTTGAAGAAGGCTCTTCATTGCCCTGCAAAAGAGCAATATATTCTTTTGAAAGTCTGTCCATATAGTTTTCCTGCCACTTAGGAAGTCTTTCCTGGAAGAGCTTCCAATCGGCTTTTGTGGTATCATACATTATCGGAACATCTCCTTTTACAATTAAATCAATACCCCATTCACATGGTCGAGCTCATGCTGGATAATCTGTGCCGTAAATCCGGTAAACTTGTCTTTCTTCAGTATAA
>JAZLGW010000037.1:0-10955 GCA_045616465.1 Lachnospiraceae bacterium
GCTCCATGGTCAAGCGGTTAAGACATCGCCCTTTCACGGCGGTAACACGGGTTCGATTCCCGTTGGAGTCACTAGGATTTAACTTTTTCTAGTTGCTCAGGCGTTAGAGCCTTTCGCAAAGAAAAAGTAACAATCCTGAAACTTGCTTCAGCAAGTTTCTCACGAGTGTATGCTGAAAAGCTCTCTTGCAGATCCTGCGGTCTACAAGCGTCGCCACATCAGCATAGACAAGGTATATGCCGATGTGGCTCAATTGGCAGAGCAGCTGATTTGTAATCAGCAGGTTATCGGTTCGAGTCCGATCATCGGCTTTTTGCCCTAAAGGGTACTGTGCTAATCCTGGACCTTTAGCTCAGTTGGTTAGAGCAACCGGCTCATAACCGGTCGGTCCTGGGTTCGAGTCCCCGAAGGTCCACTATTTTTGGCCTGGTGGCTCAGCTGGTTAGAGCGCCGCCCTGTCACGGCGGAGGTCGTGGGTTCGAACCCCATCCGGGTCGCTAATTTTGAACTGTTTGTAATTGCTCGGACGTGAGAGTCCTTCGCAAACAAACAGTAACAAAATTAAAGAATTTTCTTAGAAAATCTTTGCGAGATGAGATACGTCCTTCGCAAACAATTCTAAGGAAAATGAAAGAATTATCTCCGATAATTCTTCGGTCTGTGAAGGGCTCCTTCGCAAACAAACAGTAGCAAAATATTAAAAAATTTATATCCGCATTATTGCAGTTTTATCTTGCAAATTATGATGAATCTGTTATAATAATACACGCTTGCCGGTGTGGCGGAATTGGCAGACGCGCAGGACTTAAAATCCTGTGGTAGAAATATCGTACCGGTTCGACCCCGGTCACCGGCAGTAAGGCTCTGATTTTTCAGAGCCTTTTGTTCTTTATAGTTAACTTTGAATATGAAGGAGATGCGTATGCGTAGAGCAAGTGGAATTGCAGGTTTAATCCGATTTATTGTAATTTTCTTTGTCGGTGGATTGATTCTTTTGGGGATAGGTATTTTTCAATTATCAATTAAGAATGCAACACCCATGGATATTTATGACATGAGTATAAGTGATTATAAGAATAATGTTCATATTGTATCAGATATTCAGTGTATTTATGGTGAGTTCTATACCCAGACAACGGAAAGAAAGACCTTAGGTGTCACTACATCCAGTAGCGAATCTGCCAGAGGATATGCAATCGGTATCTTTGATCCAAGTGGTTATTATATTGAGAACCTTCTTGGATTAAAGTTAGCAAAGAAAAGCGATTATCCAATTATGGATAAGATGATTGCCGAAAGTGATGAGTGGTATTATGACCAGGTTGGATATGAGGCATCTCACTTTATGAAGACTACCTATCACATTGACGGTAGACTGAGAAAGATGAAGGATAAGGAATATAATCTTTTGGTATCAGCGCTTGGTATGACTAAGGAAGAAGCAAGCCAGTATATTATCCCATATATGATTGAGCCTATATATGGAGGCGAGGTGGCATTTTTTGTTACCGGTGCCATTTTCCTTGGTGTAGGTGTAGTAATTGTAATTAGCGGTAAGCGTAACCAGAAGAGGGAGCAGGAAGCGGAAGAAGCTCGTATGATGTACCAGCGTCAGCAGGGAACCTACGATCCTAATATGCAGCAGAATTATGCAAATCCTGCGGATCAGATTATTGTAAATGGCCAGACCCAGAATAACGACTGGAATCAATAGACCAAATGGGTCAACGTAGCTTTTGTGGGCGATTCCCCCAAGGTAGTATTATAAATACAACAAGATTATTGGAAGGATAGGAGATAAAATCATGAATATTGTATGTTTAGATATGGAAGGCGTATTAGTACCTGAGATTTGGATTGCATTTGCGGAAGCAACGGGTATTCCTGAGTTAAAGAGAACAACAAGGGACGAACCTGATTACGATAAGCTTATGAAATTCCGCATCGATATTTTGAAGGAGCACGGTCTTGGCTTAAAGGAGATTCAGGATACCATCGCTAAGATTGATCCTATGGAAGGTGCTAAGGAGTTCTTAGATGAACTCAGAAGTATGACGCAGGTTATTATCCTTTCCGATACCTTTGAACAGTTTGCGGGTCCTCTTATGAAGAAGTTAGGAATGCCCACCATTTTCTGCAATACACTTGAAGTTGCTGAGAATGGTGAAATCACTGGTTTCCAGATGAGATGCGAGAAGAGCAAGCTTACTACAGTAAAGGCATTGCAGTCTATCGGATATGATACGATTTGTGCAGGTGATTCTCACAATGACCTTGGTATGATTTTAAATAGTAAGGCAGGCTTCTTATTTAAGAGTACGGATGCCATTAAGGCTGAGTATCCTGATGTACCTGCATTTGAAGAATATGATGAACTCTTAAATGCAATTAAGAAGGCATTATAATTCGTTCGCTTATGAAAAAATGAGATGGTCTCTGTTTAAAGTACAGGGGCCATTTTTTGTTGAAAATGGGGGATTTTTCTGGTGGTAAGTCGTGCGAAACCATGGCAAAAGGTGTAAAATATAAATGTTGTGAGAATATACGGGGGATTGGCGACTTAGAAAGGAAAATATATGGCAGTAGAACTTGAACTTCCTGATAATTATGCATTTGTAGATGGATCTTTTAACAGCGCAACAGGCGTTTATGGCTTTGGCGGATTTGTAGTATGCGGGGATAAGCGTTATGAAATTAGTGGCTGTGGGGATGATTCAGAGATGGCAAAAAGCAGGAATGTAGCAGGGGAAGTACTAGGTGCTACGAATGCCGTGCAGAAAGCAAAAGAATTAGGCTTAAATAGCCTTACAATATATTATGACTATGATGGGATTATGATGTGGCCCACAGGAAAGTGGAAAGCGAATAAAGAACTTACCCAAAACTATGCTTTTTTTGTGCGACAGGCGATGGCAGAAGGCATGGATATTTCCTTTGTACATGTTAAGGGACACTCTGGTATTCCGGGTAATGAAGAAGCTGATCGCATTGCGAAGGAAGCTTGTGGCAATCTTCCCTCGGCAGGCGTAAAGAAAGACAATAAAAAAACTGGGGGTAAAAAAGAAGTGAAGAAGTTAGAAGAATATGTTTATGACATTCCAGATTTTCCGGAACCGGGTATTATTTTTAGGGATATCACGTCCGTTGTGCAGGATTCTGATGGATTAAAGCTTGCCATTGATACCATGCAGGAAAAAATCAGTGACATTGAATATGATGTTATTGCAGGCGCAGAATCTAGAGGTTTTGTATTTGGTATGCCCATTGCTTATAACCAGCATAAATCCTTTGTTATGATTCGTAAGAAGGGTAAGCTTCCCAGAGAGACGGTAGAAGCAAGCTATGATCTTGAGTATGGCCAGGCGACCATTGAAATGCATAAAGATGCAATTAAGCCCGGACAGCGCGTTTTATTAGTAGATGACTTAATGGCTACGGGTGGTACCATTGAGGCGATGGTGAAGCTTGTAGAAGGATTGGGCGGCGTTGTCGTTGGAATTCTTGTTATGATTGAACTGGCAGGACTAAATGGCAGAAAGAAGTTAGAAGGCTATCGCGTAGAATCAGCCCTTTGCTATGAAGGAAAATAATGAACGGCAGGTAAGACGGTATGGCAGAGAAGAGTATTCCAGAATCCATTGAAAAAGAGATAGAGACTAAGGTGCTGTATGCAAATGAGAGCGATGAGCTGTTAGCAGGCAGTGCCCGTAAGGTTGTAATCGATGATGGACATATTGAGAAGATCGAACAGTTTCAGTCACCAGAGTCTTTGTATGATGAACTGATTAATCGAATCCACAGATATCATCCTTCGGCAGACACAACGATGGTGGAGAAAGCCTATCAGATGGCCTTCGATCTTCATAAGGACCAGAAGCGTAAGAGTGGAGAACCTTATATTATTCATCCCCTTTGTGTTGCAATTATTCTGGCAGATATGGAGATGGATAAGGAAACCATCGTGGGTGGCCTTTTGCATGATGTCGTAGAAGATACCGTCATGACCAAAGAGGAACTGGAAAAAGAATTTGGCGCAGACGTAGCACTTTTGGTAGATGGCGTAACAAAGTTGGGTCGTATTCAGTTTTCCGGCGATAAGTTAGATGAGCAGGCAGAGAACCTTCGTAAGATGTTCCTTGCCATGGCAAAAGATATTCGTGTCATTATGATTAAGTTAGCCGACCGTCTTCATAATATGCGAACCTTAGAGCACATGACACCTGCCAAGCAGCAGGAGAAGGCAAGAGAGACCATTGAAATCTACGCGCCCATTGCCCAACGACTTGGTATTAGTAAGATTAAGGTCGAGTTAGATGACCTTTCCCTTAAATATCTGGAACCGGATGCATACAATAATCTGGTGGATTTATTAAATGCCAGAAAAGGCGAACGTGAGAAGTATGTACAGAGCATTGTGGCCGAGGTTGGAGAGCACATCGAAAAAGCCGGCATTAAGGCGAAAATCGATGGTCGTGTAAAGCATTTCTTCAGTATCTACAAAAAAATGAAGAATCAGAATAAGACCATTGACCAGATTTATGACCTTTTCGCGGTTCGTATTATTGTAGATACCGTGAAGGATTGTTATGCGTGTCTCGGTGTTATTCATGAGATGTATAAGCCTATTCCTGGAAGATTTAAGGACTATATTGCGATGCCAAAGGACAACATGTATCAGTCCCTACATACCACGTTAATTGGTTCTACTTCCATTCCTTTTGAAATCCAGATTCGTACCTACGACATGCATAAGACTGCGGAATATGGTATCGCAGCACATTGGAAATATAAGGAAGCCTCTGACGGTAAAAAGGCAGATATGCAGGAAGAAGAAAAGCTTGCATGGCTTCGTCAGATTTTGGAATGGCAGACAGAAAATGCAGATAATAAAGAGTTCATGAAGCTCGTTAAGAGTGATTTGGATCTCTTTACGGATAATGTGTACTGTTTTACTCCTACGGGTGATGTGAAGAATTTGCCCGCAGGTTCTACACCGGTTGACTTTGCGTATAGCATTCATTCTGGTGTGGGCAATAAGATGATTGGTGCAAGAGTTAATGGAAAGTTAGTAACTATTAACTATGAATTAAAGAATGGCGACTGTATTGAGATTTTAACATCTGCAACCAGCCGAGGCCCTAGTCGTGACTGGCTCAATGTAGTAAAGTCAACCCAGGCGAGAAACAAAATCTCACAGTGGTTTAAGAACGAGTTTAAAGAAGAAAATACACAGCATGGTAAAGAAATGCTTATGGCTTACTGTAAGCAGCAGAACATTGCGCTGTCTGAATTACTTGTTCCAGAAGCGATGCAGGAGTGTACCAGTAAGTATGGCTTTAATGACTGGGACTCCCTTTTAGCAGCCATTGGACATGGTGCGTTAAAAGAGACACAGGTAATCAATAAGTTAACCGAACTTCTTGGCAGAGAACGTAAAGAGAATCCTACGGATGAACAGGTTCTGGAAGAAATCAAACAGCAGCAGAACAGAGCCTCCATGCTGCCCAAGAGCCGTCACAGCAGTGGCGTAGTTGTGGATGGAATCAATGGGGTAGCCATTCGTTTCATGAAATGCTGTAATCCACTTCCAGGAGATGACATCATCGGATTTATTACCAGAGGAAAAGGCGTGTCCATTCACCGTACAGACTGTGTGAATATTGTAAAGATGCCTGAGAATGAAAAGGAACGTCTGGTAGAAGCAGGATGGGAAGCAGAAACGGTTGTAGAGGGCGGCACCTATTTGGTTGATGTTGTCATCTACGCGAATAATCGTAGCGGTCTTCTTGCGGATGTATCAAAGACTTTGTCTGAAAAGCATATCGATATTCAGACAGTAAATACAAAGACCAGTAAGCAGGGTGTAGCAACCATGGCAATGAGTTTCTTAGTGCATTCCAGAGAAGAATTTGACAGGATTATTGAACGACTCAGACAGATTGAATCCGTTGTAGATGTTGTAAGAAATGCGACCAGTTAAGTATTGAGTGAGATGAAGTTATGAGTGATATCAAAATTGGAAAAGTAACCCTTGGCATGTGTCAGACCAACTGCTACTTCCTTTATAGAGAAGGAGACGCAAAATGTATTTTTGTAGATCCAGCAGATCGTGGTGCGATGCTTGTTCAGAAATTACAGGAGAGAGGACTTTCCGTAGAAGCGATTTTGTTAACCCATGGTCATTTTGATCATATGTTTGGTGCTGAAAAAATGCGTGAGTTAACGGGTGCGAAGGTATACGCGTTGCAGGAGGAAGAACCGCTTCTTTTGGATGCGGGCTTAAATCTTTCCGCCTCCTGGGCAGAACCTGTTACGTTAAAAGCCGATGTTTTTGTAAAAGACGGCCAGGAGTTAGAAATAGCAGGGATGTCTTTTAAAGTGCTACATACGCCGGGACATACGGAAGGTGGATGTGGATTTTATTTTGCAGAAGCAGGCATCTTAATTAGTGGCGATTCTTTATTTCAGGAGTCCATTGGCCGCACGGATTTTCCGGGTGGTTCCATGTCGAAACTCGTTCGCAGTGTAAAAGAGAAATTTTTAAGTCTTCCCGAAGAAACCAGGGTTTTTCCAGGCCATGGCGGTTCAACGACGGTTGGCTATGAGAAAATGAATAATGGGTTCCTGGCATGAGTATAAAAGTATATTTACAGGAAAATCAAAAAGATTACTCTTATGATTTGTATGCACTTTTACGTGCGTTCTTTCCGCTGACAGAGGTGGAGTTTGTTGAAGATGAAGCCTTCTGTGACAGCGCAGATTCTTTATCCCTTGTAATCACAGGGCAGCAGATGACATTACAAACAATCGCGGGCGACCTATTAAAAAGTCAGGGGCCTGCGACTTATACCATGCAGACCGATGGGGCAACAGAGCCGCAGACCTTTAAGAAAGAGGCCAAGGGCTATTTTTATGATTTTCTGTCCGAGATGACAGGAAAGACGCTCCCATGGGGCAATTTAACGGGAATCCGTCCTACAAAGCTGATTCGCCAGACGATGGAGGATGGAAAAGATACGAAGGCTTTACAGGCATTTCACAGAATCAGTGATCGCAAAATGCAGTTAGGCTCCGAAATCGCTTCCAGAGAAATGCAGCTTTTAAACAGTCTTCATGGAACCGATGGATACAGCGTATATATTGGAATTCCATTTTGCCCAACCAGATGTTTATATTGCTCGTTTACTTCCAATCCCATTGCAAAATATAAGCATTTAATGCCAGCCTATTTAGACTGCCTTACAAAGGAATTAGAAGCAACGGCAGAACTGATGAAAGATAAGAAATTGGATTCTGTTTATATTGGCGGAGGGACACCTACCACCTTGGAACCGGAGGAGTTTGAGAGACTTCTTGGAGATATTTGCCGTATTCTTCCTGTCTGGGATGGTATGGAGTTCACAGTAGAATCGGGAAGACCAGATTCCATTACCAGAGAGAAACTGGAAACCTTGAAGAAGTATCCGGTTACCAGAATTTCTGTAAATCCGCAGACAATGAAAGCCGAGACGCTTAAAATCATTGGTCGTCAACATACCATAGAACAGCTTAAAGAGGCCTTCCAAATGGCCAGAGAGGTTGGCTTTGATAATATCAATATGGATATTATTTTGGGACTTCCTGGCGAGAATGAAGAGGATGTGGCTTATACCATTTCTGAAATTGAAAAAATGCAGCCGGATTCTCTTACGGTACATTCCTTAGCTGTAAAGCGTGCCAGCGCCTTAAAACCCTGGCTTGCAGAGCACGGACACGAAGTAACCATGGACTATGAAAAAGCGATGGCTATTACCGCAGAAGGTGCAGCCAAAATGGATTTAAAGCCCTATTACCTTTACAGACAGAAGGATATGAGCGGCAATCTGGAAAATACAGGCTATGCAAAAGAAGGCAAGTATGGCATTTATAACATCCTGATTATGGAGGAAGTGCAGACCATAATCGCGTGTGGTGCTGGAACAGTCACGAAACGTGTGTATGGAGACGGCCGAATTGAGCGTTGTGACAATGTGAAGGATGTTGCCCTCTACATCAGTAAAATAGAGGAAATGATCGATCGCAAGCGTCAACTTTTTAAGGACTAAAATAGGGATTTTCAATTGAATATTTGATAGTGTGAAAAAACTCTTTTGTTGTAGTGGTGCAACACTAGGTGCAACAAAATTTCGCCGTTTGGTACGGCTACAGGTGCAACAGTACTTTTTCGGAATTTGTGGGACTTATTATTTCAGTGTTATTTTCACACCGAAAATCAGAGGACATTTCTTAGAGAAATCAAAGAAGTGTCCTCTTTTTTTATTCATTTCAAGTAATGGTCAAATATTTAATGAAGGGAGCATTAACAATGCAAATTACAGCGATAGGTGCATGCGATGATTTTCACATGGCCTCTAGATGGGCAGAACCCGGAGGAGGAATAGATGAAATGGTAAAGATCAGGCTGCAGGGAACAACAAATGAACTCAAAAGGATGAGACGAGTAATTGAAAGAAACAGATGCCTAAAGGTAATAAGCGTATCTGAAGTATTCGCAAACAAAGGAACTAAGAAATATTTTCGCCAGTATATGGATGTAAGTTTTGATCCAAAGAAGAGCACGGAACAGTAAAGGAGATTTGAGGCTATGAGTAAAGTAATCGCAGTAGGAAATAATAAAGGTGGAGTTGCCAAGACAACCACAGCAGTTAATTTAGCGAAAGGACTTGCTGATGCAGGCATGAGAGTACTTTTAATCGATGCAGATCCTCAGGGAAATGCTACAGCGGCAGTTGGATATGATGAGCCGGACATTTTGGAAGATACACTTGCATCAGTAATGCTTAAGGCAATAAAGGATGAAGAAATCGAACCGGGATATGCAATCTTACATAATGCAGGTGGTTTTGATGTCCTTCCGGGGAATATAGAATTGTCGGAACTTGAAGCAATTCTAGTAAATGTGATGGATAGAGAAAGAGTATTAAAGCAGTTCATTACCATGGTTCGTCCAATGTATGAATATATCATCATCGATTGTGCTCCATCACTTGGAACCATTACAACAAATGCTTTTGTAGCAGCTGACAGCGTGCTTATTCCGGTGCAGGCAAGCTATATGCCAGTAAAGGGCTTAGAACAGCTTGTAAAGCACATTACAAGGATTAGAAAGCATATTAATTATGATTTAGAAATTGAAGGAATTCTGCTTACGATGGTAGATGCAAGAAGTAATTTTTCAAAAGATATCATCGAGCTTGTACAGAATTCATATGGACAGAAAGTAAGAGTATTCAAGGATGTAATTCCAAGATCTGTAAGAGCTGAGGAAAGTACTGCAGAAGGTATCAGCATCTTTGAATATGATCCTAAAGGAAAGGTCGCTCTGGCTTACCAGTCGCTGACAGACGAGGTGCTTGCAAATGAGTGAGAAGAAAAGAGCTGGCTATTCCAGATTAAAGAAAATGAGTACTTATGATGACTTGGTTGACCAGGCATCTGAGGATAAAAAAATAACTTTGGACCGAATCGGACCAAAGTTGTCAAATCAAAATGAAGTGGAGATTCCAATTGAGGAACTTCACACTTTCCCGGATCATCCGTTTAAGGTTATTGACGACGAGGCGATGCAGAGCCTGGCAGACAGTATTGGAAATAGGGGTGTACTTCATCCAATCGTCGTCAGGGTTGATCCTAATGGTGGGTATCAGATTATATCAGGTCATAGAAGAAGATTTGCCAGTGAAAAGGCAGGTCTTAAAACTGTACCCGCATACATTGTGGAACTGGATGATGATGAAGCTATCATTCTTATGACAGATGCTAATTTCTATCAGAGAGAAGGATTATTACCTTCTGAAAAAGCAAAGGCTTACAGAATGAAATCTGATGCCATTAAGAGGCACCAAGGAGCTTCAACTGGCAAGCATACTATAGATGAGATTGGTGAAGGTACCAGTGACAGTTCTACGCAGATTAAAAGGTATATAAGACTATCCTTCCTAAGTGATGAATTGTTGGAGTTGGTCGATGCTAAGAAAATCGGTATCGACCAAGGTGTCCAGCTCTCATATTTGGGGAAGGTTCAGCAGAATATAGTATTTATGGTTATGACAGAGCTTCTTGAGGGTGCGCCTACTACGATGACAATTCAGCAGGCAAAGAATATCAGAGAAGCCGGTACAAGCAATAAATTCAGCAGAGAAACGGTGATTTCAATCATGTTACATAAAGAAGAATCAAAACGCCAGGTAAAAATAGGTGCAATGAAACTGCGAGATTATTTCTCTGATGATTACACGATTGAGGAAATTGAGGATATTATTTTTGATTTATTAGAACAGTGGAAGGGAGATGTAGCCAAATGAATCAGATGCAGTTTGATTATTATTATGGGCTTGAAGGTGAGCAGTTCACCTTTGTTAAGATTCCAAAGATGCTTTTGACAGATGCTGCATTTCAACAGCTGTCTGACAGAGCAAAGATATTATATGGTGTAATGCTTGATCGAATGAGTCTTTCAAGATCTAAGGAATGGGTTGATAAGCAGAACAGGGTATATATTCTGTTCTCTATTAAGAGTGTCTGTAAGGCGCTTAACTGCTCAAAACCATCTGCCTGTAAAGCAATGGCAGAACTTGATACAGAGACTGGTATAGGTCTTGTAGAACGCCGTAAAAGAGGGCAGGGAAAGCCTGATATCATCTATGTTAAGAACTTTATATCATATGTTCAGAATAACCCTGAAATAGGCAAAAAGACTGTATGGAATCCAGATGATATTGATGGTGCTCCTGAAGTTGAACCGGAGGATGAAACAGCAGAGGAAGAAGTTATCCACAATGAAGTAAAAAATGTTGACCTCCAGAAGTCAAAATCTTTGACTTCAAAAAATTTGACTTCAAAAAGTTTTACCTCTGGCGGACAAGAAGATTTACCTCTAGGGGTAAACGGATTTGCCCCTAATAATACTAATAACA
>JAZLGW010000038.1:0-90870 GCA_045616465.1 Lachnospiraceae bacterium
AATTCTTTTTTTGATATTCCTTCTGGAATGTCTGGAAGAATTCCTTGACGATACATTTCTATACATGCCTTTTTGAACTCATAACTGTAACGCATAAAAATACCCTCCTTACTGGTTGTCCAGTAAAGAGGGTACATATCAATGAGGTGGATTTTTTTAATTTACACTCACAGGATTTACTCCGTGGAACTTTTTTAATTGCTCCATGGTAAGAATCGGATTATCTTCATCATAGACATATGGTCTCTCTATGACAACCACATCGCCATATAAAGCGGGACGGTTATCTTCTTATCCACGACACCAATATTCTGATTAGCCAATTTATATCCCTTAATTATATCGTCCTTCTTCAATAGATTATCCAGTGTTTTAGCTTTTTTTCTTCCTGCCTTTACCTCCACAGGAACCACACCATCTTTCCCTTCAATTAAAAACTCCATTTCGGCAGTACCCGCTTCATTTCTATAAAAATGCAGTTTTTTACAACCACGCTTGTTTAATATTTCAGCAATAAGTGCTTCATATAATCCACCTTTTGCAGTTCTTAATATGATGTGCCCCTCGTCTTCCGCATCATTCAAAATGGCTTGAACTATTGAAAAATCAAAGGTACAGATTAATAGTCCAATATCCGATGGATACAAACGTACATTATCTTCTATTTCGTGTGTTTGAAGCGGATACTCGACATACCCTACGTTATTTACAGCTATACACATATGCGCATTTACTAGCCAGTCAAGACTACTTTCAAATTTACGGGACGTTCCTTTCTTTTCTACAATTCCGTACTGAAATTTGTGATTATCCTTCATAAGCTGGGTTGGAATTGATCGATAACACATTTCAGCTTTTATTTTTTCTGACGGCTTTGCAAACCTAGCAATATCTGCCAAATAATCACGATAAATACGCTTCTGAACTTCGTTCGCTTCCCTATAATCCTGTGTATCTAAAAAAACGGACACGACTTCCGGCATACCTCCAAGAACCATATACTGCCTAAAATACTGCATGAATTTATCATGAATAACTCCTTCTACAGTCGTAAGCTGATCAAAATGAGTTTTTACGTGTGCTATAATATCCGGTGCAATATCTAGCGCCCACAAGAATTCCTCAAAATCAAGCGAAAACATATCTAAATAATCAACATAACCGACGGGAAAGGATGTCACTCTGTTATAAGCCATTCCCAGCGCTGATCCTGACGCAACCGTTAATATCCTCTCATCTTGTGCCATAAATTTTAATGCAGTTATCGCCTCGGGGCATTCCTGAATCTCATCTAAAAAGATTAGGGTATTTCCCTCTACAACCTTTACACCAGGCTTGCTCAGTCTAATTCCCATTAAAATACTGTCTACCGTAAGGTCTCCCTCAAAAATGCGACACAGGTCTGGCTGTTGCAGAAAATTCAGTTCTATAAAAGCTTCAAACTCTTTTCCAAACTCTCTGACAATATAAGTTTTCCCAACCTGCCTAGCACCTGTAACAATCAGGCTCTTCTTTTTATTACTCGTTTTCCACTCCACAAGTCTATCTAATGCTTTGCGTTTAAGCATATTAATACCCTCTATCACAATCCATAAAATATAAAGTTGATCCACAAAAATTATATCATTTCAGCAAAAATATGCAATTATGCATATTTTTACAATTAAAAATATGCATTTGTGCATATTTTCTATGCTGTATATATTTTAGTTTTTATATAACTTTAAACAACTTATACTTCTCACTACATGCTTCAAATAGGAAGCGTGCCGCAATTAGTGCTGCTGATAAAGCGAAGAATGCATAGAAAAAATCCACCTCATCATGAGGTGGATCTTTTTAATTTACACTCACAGGATTTACTCTGTGGAACTTTTTTAATAAATTAGATTTCAACAACCCATCCGAACTTGTCTTCAATCTTACCCTGCTGAATGCCGGTTAAGGTCTCATATAACTTCTTGGTCACAGGACCCATCTCATCCATGCCGGCAGGTAAGCAGATTTCCTTACCATGGTCAACAATCTTACCAACAGGACTGATAACCGCTGCTGTACCACAAAGACCACATTCTGCAAAATCCTTTACTTCATCGAAGAATACTTCTCTTTCTTCTACTTCTAATCCAAGGTATTCCTTTGCAACAATCATTAAGGATCTTCTAGTAATAGAAGGAAGAATAGAACTACTCTTAGGAGTAACAACCTTTCCATCCTTGGTTATGAAGAGGAAGTTAGCACCACCGGTCTCTTCAACCTTGGTACGGGTTGCTGCATCAAGATACATATTCTCTGCAAAACCATTCTTATGTGCTTCAACAATGGGATGTAAACTCATTGCATAGTTAAGACCAGCCTTGATATGACCAGTACCATGCGGTGCTGCGCGGTCATAATCAGATACACAAATTGTTAATGGCTTAGCGCCACCCTTGAAGTAAGGTCCAACAGGCGTTGCAAAAATTCTGAACTGATAATCATCAGCAGGCTTAACACCAATAACAGGATTAATACCAAACATATAGGGTCTAAGATATAAAGAAGCTCCACTTCCAAAAGGAGGAACGTAGCTTTCATTTGCCTTAACAACCTGCTTTACTGCTTCGATAAAACGATCCTTAGGAAAAGGAGGCATCTCTAAACGAAGGGCTGTATCATACATACGCTCTGCATTTAAGTCAGGGCGGAAGCATACGGTTCTTCCGTCTTCTGTGGTATAAGCCTTCAAACCTTCAAAACAAGTCTGTGCATACTGTAATACGCAAGCACACTCACTCATAGTGATGTTCGCATCTTCTGTTAAGACGCCGTCATCCCACTTTCCATCCTTAAAATTCGCCACATAGCGCTTATCGGTCTGAATATAACCGAATCCAAGATTACCCCAATCGATATTCTGCTTTTCCATAATCTTTCCTTTCCGCGCTTCCTTCTATGCATGAGCTAAACGAGGAAGTACTCTACGTATTTTAGGTGTTTACCTAATCAAAATATTATAAAACTAGCCCCTGTATGTGTCAAGAAAAAGCCCCATTTTACAAGGAAATCCGCTATGTATTTCCCTTGTACGACATTCGTGCACTATGGTATAATTTTTATAACTATTGTTCTTATTCATATCCATTTATTGTTAAGGAAAAACGAAGAAAAATCATGTTACAAAACGCATTTAATAATTTTCTGCAATTTATATACCAAGATGTCCGCCGCAAATCAGAGACGAAAGATCGTGCCATTCTGATTCGTATTTTGGATATTGTTTTTGCATTTGGCTACCTGGTAACAGGTATCTCTGTTTCTTTTCTGCAGCATTACTATCTTGGACTTGTGATAATTGCGGCCATTGGTATGTTGGTTGCTAGTTTTATATGTACTTACGAGGATCACACAAATATCGCCATGGGACTCCTCGTTGCGGTTCTTATTATCTTCCCCTCTTTTCTGACGATTTTTGTTGGATTTGATTTAGATTATCATGTTCCTATGTATATTCTTCTTCTGCTACTTTATTATAAGAAGTCCAAGCATCCCATGCTCATTCGAATCCTTGCCTTTCTGATTTGTGCATATACTATGTGTCTTGTTCAGTTTTCCTCAGCCTTTGGTAATGCCAGAGCTATTGAAGGTGCTGGTCGTATCTTCGCACAGTCCTTTAATGTTCTTCTTTTCTCTCTTGCACTGATTGCTACCGCTTTCTGTTATAGCGACAAGTTCAACCAGGCAGAAGAAAAGCTTCGCGAATCCAATGAAGAATTAAAACGTGCAGCAACCTTAGATCCTCTTACCCAGCTACCTAATCGTCGTCATATGAACGAACAGCTTCGCGGCATTGTTCACGAGTATAACAGAAATGGAAAACCGTTCTGTATTGCCATCGGTGACGTAGATAAATTTAAGAGTGTCAATGATACCAAGGGGCACGACTGTGGTGATAAGGTGCTTACCGTTGTTGCAGATACATTTAGAAAACATATGGCCGGCGTTGGTCCTCTTGCCAGATGGGGTGGAGAAGAATTTCTGCTTGTATTTAAAAACATGAACTTAGAACAGGCTGCTGCCAGTCTTGAAAGTCTTAGACAAACCATTGAACGAACAACCATCGAATATGGTAAAGAAGATCCTTTCCATATCACTATGAGTTTTGGTGTGGAAGAATTCAACGATCGTATGGGCGTAGAAGCTACCATTAATACAGCAGACGGTCATCTCTATAAAGCAAAAGAAACGGGGCGTAACAGAGTTATCACGAAATAATTTTTATATAAACAAAAGGGGGAGAATGTATGAAAAAGAACAACAAAGGATTTTCTTTAGTGGAATTAATTATCGTCATTGCTATTATGGCGATACTGGTTGGTGTACTAGCACCTAATCTCATTAAACAGTTAGAAAAGTCAAAGGTGGCCTCCGATTTGGAGCTGTGTGATGCCATCCACGAAGCAGTCATCGTTGCATTAGCAGATACCGAAGTCTTGGATGATAGTGCTAGCGAATCCCAGATAGATTGGTTTACCGGTGTCGCACCTGACACTGGATGGTATATGGAATTTCAATGCGCTGATTGTAAGTTTAAAGATTCCATCGTCGAAACCCTAGGCTTTGATGTTTTTGATGCTACGCTTCGAAAATCCAAGATTAAATCTTCAGCTAAGAACAATGGCGGTGACTTTTACATTTTTCGTAAAGGAACACAGTTCTATATTGGTATTTTCCACAGCGATGTAAGTGGCAGAAAGCAGGACATTACGCAGGATCCCAAAAGAAACATTATCTCTCCTGCTTGCCCATAATTCCCAAAACTACGCATTAGTCTCTACATGGGGTAAATTTGATAAGTCGATAAAAAAACTCGGCAGTATTGCCGAGTTTTTTATTTCATCTTAAAACATAAACAGAATAATACCGTTATTTTCTTGTGTATTCTACAAAAACGAACTGCATCCCTTCATGTTCCATTGTCTCGCTCGTATTTGTAATCTCCCACGCAGGGTCCTCGTCCAAATTCGGAAAATAGGTGTCTGCCGGAAAACCTTTATGGAACTTCGTAATCGTTGCCTTATGGCAATAGGGTAAAAGAAGCTGGTAGATACTGGCACCGCCAATAACACAAACATCTTCATCAGGTGTATCCGCTAAGAGTCGCTGCAGTTCCTCAACAGAATGGGCAATCTCCGCTCCCTCTACCTGGTACTCCTGATTCGTGGACAAAATAATATTTCGTCTCTTCGGAAGGGGCCTTGCTCCTGGAAATGTTTCTAGCGTCTTTCTCCCAAGAACCACGGTCTTTCCTGTGGTTATTGCACGAAAATTCTTCATATCTGCTGGAACACTCGCAAGAAGTTTGTTCTCATAACCTATACCCCAGTTCTCATCAACAGCAACAACAATATGCATAAATACTCCTCTCCTGTCAGAGATGACATCCCCTTTAAATCGCGATCGGGATATTCAAAATCTGCGGACCTGTTACGTAATCTTCAACCTTTACATCATCTCTTGTAAACTGGTAGAAATCTTTAATTTCAGGATTCAGCCAGAACTTAGGTGCAGGAAGCGGCTCACGGCTAATTAATTCCTTTACCAGCTCAACATGCCTGTCATAAATATGTGCATCGGCAATCACGTGTACCAACTCTCCAACATACATATCACATACCTGTGCAAGCATATGAACCAGAACAGAATACTGCACCACATTCCAGTTATTAGCTGCCAGAACATCCTGGGAGCGCTGGTTCAAAACTGCGTTGAGGGTCAGCTTATCTTCTCCCTTTCTCTGGGTTACGTTAAAGGTCATGGAATATGCACAGGGATATAAATTCATCTCATGCAAATCCTGGTGTACATAGATATTGGTCATAATACGACGACTGAATGGATTATTCTTTAAATCATAAATAACTCTGTCGACCTGATCCATCAGTCCCTCTTTATACTGGTGCTTTACACCAAGCTGATAGCCATAAGCCTTACCAATGGAACCATTCTCATCTGCCCACTCATCCCAAATATGGGAATGCAAATCATGAATATTGTTGCTCTTTTGCTGCCAGATCCAGAGAATTTCATCGGTGGCAGACTTTAAGGCTGTCTTACGAAGGGTTAGGATTGGAAACTCCTTACGAAGATCATAACGGTTTACTACGCCAAACTTTTTAATAGTATACGCTGGCGTACCATCTTCCCAATGAGGCCGAACCTTCTCCCCTTCTGTGGAGGTTCCGTTCTCCAAAATATCTTTACACATGTTGATAAAAGTAATATCAGCCTGACTCATACGCTACTCCTTATCCCCTAACGCTACAATCCCATAATTGCGGAAGCAATTCTGAAATATACCAATAATGAAAGTGCATCTACGATTGTTGTAATGAAAGGACTCGCCATAACAGCTGGGTCGAATCCAATCTTCTTGGCAAGCATCGGTAGCAAACAGCCTACCATTTTCGCAATCAGTACCGCTGCAAAAAGGGTAAGACATACCGAAAGGGCTGCAGCCAGACCAATCTTATCAAGCAGCATTAGTTTGGCAAAATTAGCAACTGCAAGGGTTAAACCGCATAATACCGCTACGCGAATTTCTTTCCAAACCACTCTAAATAAATCCCGAAACTCAATTTCGTTCAGGGAAAGACCACGAATAATGGTTACGGAAGCCTGCCCACCTGCATTACCACCCGTATCCATAAGCATTGGGATATAGGCCGTTAATATAGCGCATACGGTTAATTTATCCTGGAACGAAGAAATGATGCCACCCGTAAAAGTAGCAGAAATCATAAGTAGCAAAAGCCAGGGCATACGCTTTGCCCACAGAGAAACTACACTCATCTTCATATAAGGCTTATCAGACGGCACAATCGCTGCCATCTTTTCCATATCCTCGGTAGCCTCTTCCTGCATAATGTCCACAACGTCGTCGACGGTAATAATACCGACCAAACGATGTTCATTATCCACAACGGGCATGGCCGTAAAGTCGTACTTTTGGAAGGTTCTCGCAACCTCTTCCTGGTCCATTAAGGTATTAATTGCTACGACATTCTCGTGCATGATGTCGCCGATAACGGCATCTTCATCAGAAATCAAAAGATAACGCAGGGCAACCGTTCCTAATAGCGTTCTCTGCTTATCCAGCACATAACAGATATTAATGGTTTCTGAATCAATTCCCACCTTCTTGATTCGCTCAATAGCCTGGGCAACCGTGCTATCCTCTTTGAGATCCACATACTCCACGGTCATAATAGATCCTGCGGAATCTTCGGGATAGTTTAATAGATGATTAATATCTCTGCGGGTCTCCGGTGAAGCTGCTGCAAGAATACGCTTTACCATACTTGCAGGCATCTCTTCTAAAAGGTCCGTCGCATCGTCCGCCATCAAATTATCAATAATAGAACCTGCTTCTCGCTCGGAAAGGCTGGTAATAATAGACTGCTGGTCCTCTAATTCCAAATAGGAAAATACATCCGCTGCCAGAGACTTTGGAAGAATACGGAAAATTTTTAGCATATCTGCCTCTTCCAGTTCTCCAAGGAAGAGCGCAATATCCGCATCATTAAGTTCAGACAGAGTCTGTCTTAAACTGGTATATTGTTTTGTTTCCAGAAGCGTTTTTAATTTTTCTAATCTTTCTTCAAAATCTTCTTCCATCGTAAAACGCCTCCTTTCCAAATAATGCGTGTAACTTTTCTATTATATCATAGAAACACTTGGTTTCGTATCGTAGCGCTATGACTTTGCATAACTTTTCTCACCTAGCTTAATAGGGGAAACCTTTCCGGCAAATAGTTCTGTGATGTCCTTCTCAAATCCCGAAGCATCTTCCAGGGCAAGTACCACACGGACCGTGACATTTTCCCCATATTCTTCTGCTTCTACCGTAATCGCCTTATTGCGGCAATAATTTTGGAATTTTCCGTGGTCTGTATATGCTAACGGAACCTCATACCCCATCCCCAAGCACATGGTACAAATCTGACAGTTTAAAAGTCCCGCTTTCACGGCATCCGTATAAGCTCTCACAAGTCCGCCCGTCCCTAAAAGAACGCCACCGAAATACCGAGTAACCACAACGCAAACATTATGGACTTCTTCTCCCTTTAATACTTCAAGCATGGGACGTCCTGCCGTTCCGGAGGGTTCTCCATCATCAGAAGATTTAAACTCTTCATCAGCTGGTCCTATGGTATAGGCATAGCAGTTATGTCTCGCATCATAATATTTCTTTTTCATTTCTGCTACAAAGGCCATCGCCTCTTCTTTCGTTTCTACCGGAAGAAGATGGGCAATAAATCGGGATTTTTTCTCCACGATTTCTCCCTCGCCGCCGACCTTTAGTATTTTATAATCTCGCATACTTTTCATTATACAAGAATCCCTTCATAGGCTCAATTCTATGGATACCCCTTTTCAGCCACTCTCTTTCTTCCTATGTATTATGTAAATGAAAAGTGCTATAATTAATTATGTATATTTGTGTCTTATGACACATAAAAAAGAGGTACTTATGAATTATTCCAGACAAGGTATTTTAAAGAAACAAAGGGAGCTGAACAATAAAGGCAATAAGATTCGCAAGATGTTCGGTGTAACCTTTATAAAAGCGATTTTGATTGTTGTAATTTCTGCCGGTGCGCTGGGGCTTTGCCTTGGTATCGGTATGTGGAATGGTATTCTCGCCAACGCGCCCGATATTAATACAGTAGATGTATCTCCTACTGGCTATGCTACCAAGCTCTATGACAGTGAAGGCCACGAGATGGTAAAGCTCGTTGCTGCCAATAGTAACCGTACCTACGTTACCATCGATATGATTCCAGAAAATTTACAGCATGCTTTCGTTGCAATCGAGGATGAGCGTTTCTACAACCACAATGGTATTGATATCATTGGTATTCTTCGTGCGGGTTCTACTCTCATTAAGGACCGTTCTGCCAGCCAGGGTGCATCTACCATTACCCAGCAGCTCATTAAGAACAACGTGTTCTCTGATTCCTGGGCAACAGAAGATTCCCTTATGGAATCTGCTACCCGTAAGTTACAGGAACAGTATTTGGCAACAGAACTAGAAAAGACCATGGGAAAGGACCAGATATTAGAGCTCTACATGAACTCCATTAACCTTGGTCAGAATACCCTTGGTGTACAGGCAGCCTCTCTTCGCTACTTTAATAAGCCTGTATACCAGCTTGATCTGTCCGAATGCGCCTGCATTGCCGCAATTACCCAGAACCCTTCCAAATGGAATCCTATTTCTCACCCCGACAACAACAAGGGACGTAGAGATGAGGTTCTGCGCAAAATGTGTAAGCAGGGCTACATTACCGAAGAAGAACGTGATGCTGCTATGGCAGAAGACATCTATGCAACCATCGAATACAACAATGAGGTTGCTACTACCAATAATGTTTACAGTTATTTTGTAGATGAAGTTATTGAGTGTGTAACAGAAGATTTACAGGAACTCTATTTAAGCCAGGGACTTTCCGAATCCCAGGCAAAAACCAAGGCCTATAACCAGCTCTATTCTGGTGGTCTCTCCATCTACACAACCCAGGATCCACAGATTCAGGCTACCGTCGATGAAATTTACATGAATGAGGACAACTATCCTGAAAACACGAAGTGGCTCCTCACCTACCAGCTTACCATTGAAACAGCATCTGGCGAGAAAAAGAATTACAGTAACGAGATGTACAAAACTTACTGGCAGAATACCAACCCTAAGTTCAACCTGCTGTATTCCTCTCCCGATGATGCGTATGCCGCCATAGAAGCATATTCCACTGCAATGCTTGCAGAACTCGAAGAAGAGGGTGGCGGTGAAATCGTGGCCGAAAGCGTGTCCCTTGTTCCACAGCCACAGGTTTCCTTAACCGTTGCTGATCAGCGTACAGGTTATGTGTTAGCCATCGTAGGTGGTCGCGGAAAGAAGGAGACCAGCCGTTCCTTAAATCGTGCAACCAATACGACACGTCAGCCCGGCTCCTGCTTTAAGGTTTTAGCTGCCTATGCACCTGCTCTCGATATTGGAGCAGTTACGCTTGCTACCACCTATAATGATGCACCTTATAACTATGCGAATGGTCGCCCGGTTAACAACTGGTACGGAAAAAATGTCTATAAAGGAATCTGTTCCTGCCGTTATGGTATCGAGCAGTCCTTAAATATCGTTACCGTTAAAGTCATTACCGATATTACTCCGCAGGTTGGTTTCCAGTATGTTAAAGACTTTGGAATTACTACCGTCATCGACCACAGACTGGAGCCCGATAACCGTATTACAACCGATATTACGCAGTCCCTTGCACTTGGTGGTATTACCGATGGTGTAACCAACACAGAGCTCAATGCTGCGTATGCTGCCATTGCGAATAAGGGCGTTTATATGGAGCCTTTATTCTATACCAAGATTATTGATAATGATGGCAATGTACTAATCGACAAGACATTATCACAAACCACAAGACGTGTTATTAAAGAAACCACCGCTTACCTTCTCACATCAGCCATGCAGGATGTTGTTACCCGTGGTACTGGTGGCGCCGTTAACTTTGGCACCATGAATATTGCCGGTAAAACAGGTACAACTTCTTCCAGTAAGGACGTATGGTTTGCTGGATTTTCTCCTTACTATACAGTAACAACCTGGACTGGTTATGATAACAACGAAGACCTTGTCGGTACAGAGTCTAACCTTAGTAAAACTATGTGGCGTGCCGTTATGAGTGCGCTTTCCCAGGGGCAGGAAAATGTACCCTTTTATAGCACCGTTCCTGCTGGTATCACTTCCTGTACTGTATGTTCCTCTTCTGGAAAGCTCCCTGTCGCTGGGCTTTGCGATGGACATACCAAAACGGAATATTTCGCCGAAGGAACCGTTCCTACGGAAACCTGTGATGTACATTTCTCGGGTGATGTTTGTGCCTACTCCGGTCTCAGAGCATGTGATGGCTGTCCTTTTAAGACCCACGGAACCCTGGAACTTCCTGTTGTAGAAAGTCCTGCCAACCAGGCTGGTTCCCGTGTTACAGACGCAAATGGTAATATCATCGATGTTGCTTCTACAAGCAAGTGTCCACACGACAATGCCTTCTTTACCACAGCAGGCTACGGTCCGGTACTTATTCAGCAGCGTGATGAAATTTATGCTGCAACCGGTTTCTACTTCTCCTTAGCAGGATATGTTGTCGGTGAAGAGGCTGGTCCAAGCGGTGGCGACGAATAAAACAGAAACAATTTCCAAACTAAAATCCCCCTGATATTCAGGGGGATTTTTAATTCTCATTGATTCATTTTATCTGGTTAAGACACTGGAAGCGCCTGGTTCATACGGAATATCCTTTTCCGTAGGTTCCGCATACGTGTATGTTCCATCTCCAATCTCTGTCTGCATTTGGAAAATCAGAAGTTCCGAACTCATATATGCTTCATAGCCTTCATAAATTACCTTCGTCCAGCCATTTTCCAGTACCTGTACGACTTCGTAGGGCGTATTGGCATAAGCTGCACCCACACGCTCATAATCAACACCAGGGCCGTTACGAACGTTAATATTACTGGTGGTGTCAGGAAATACCACGAGAACTGCTGGAAGTACAATTTCCTCTTCTTCTACGACATTCTCCGAAGCAGAACTCTCCGCTGCTGCTATATTCTCTGATATCGCTGCCTGTACCGCCTGTGACTCTTCCACCTCGGTAACTGGCTTACGCACTGCAATCTTGATACACAGCACAATGATAGCAACTACAAGCACAATCATAATGGCCGTTAAGATCGCATTGATTGTCTTTTTATTCATTTTACTTCACCTTATTTCCACATCCTATGCAAAACAGTGCATTGGGACGAAGCCTTTCTCCGCAATGTGGGCAGGGTACTCCCTCTTCTTCCTTTTCCGTAACTTCTGGCTCCTTCGAAGCAGTCTCCTCCTTTTCTTCCACCTTGTCGGTAGCAGGTTCTTCCACAGGCTCTTCCTGCTCGTTTTCTTCTACTACTGCGACAGGTTCTTCCGCCTTCGCTACTTCTTCATTTTCTGCTTCTGGCTCTTTTTCAGGTGCCTCTACCGGTTCTTCAACTTCATCTTTCGGGATTGGCGCACCACACATACAGCAGAAATTAATACCTGCCGTCAACAAAACACCACACTTCTCACAGGCAACGATACCTTTTTCCTTGTTTATCTTCTTCTTTAAGGATGCTATGGTATCAAAATCTGCCTGAATTCCTTCACACAGTTCCTTAACATCCGGGGCCGGATTCGCTCCATGCCCCAGAAAATATACTTCACCTAAACGGGCATACTTCTCTTTTATCCCATTTTCACATGACTTTAACTGGCTATTTAAGCTGGTTATATTAATCATGGACTTTGTCTTATCTCTTGCACCAGATACTGTCTTTCCAAATACATCTAAAAACTCTGCCATAGCCTATCCTCCCGGTCAAAAGTTTTCGTTAACATAATATATTGTACTAAAAAATGGATTTCTTTCCAAGATACTCTCTAAAAAAGAAACCCATTTCCTTATATTACATACCGTCTACAAATATTTCGCCTTCTTCATACTGCTTGTTGATAAGTCTCTTTTCAAACATATCTCTCGGAAGCGGTCTGTCGAAATAGTAGCCCTGCGCTACATCACAGGAAAGCATTTTCAGATAAGAAAATTCTTCTTTGGTTTCAATACCTTCCGCAACAATATCCATATCTAATTCTTTTGCCATCTGGATAATATTTGCAATAACAGCCTTATTTCGCTTATTCCCTGCGTATTCATTCAGGAAAGACTTGTCTAACTTTAAGGTATTAAATGGTACATTTTGCAGCAAGGATAAAGAAGAATAACCCGTTCCAAAATCGTCAATGGAAGACTGAATGTTGTACTCTTTCAGTTCTGCAATGGTATCCACCAAATTGTTGAATTCATCAAAGTATGCCGTTTCGGTAAATTCAACTTCCAACAGATTCTTCGGAATCTTATACGCCTCTGCAATCGTTCGAATTCTCTTAGCTACATCCTTTGCAGCAAAATGCTGTTTACTGAAATTAAAGGAGATTTTAACCATCTCAATTCCATTATTCAGCCATCTTCTGATATCCTGGCATACGCGCTCTAACACGTAAAAATCAATTTTCTGCACAAAACCATTATTCTCGCAAATTGGAATAAAGTCTCCAGGAGGAATAAGCTTATCGTCATGTACCCAACGTACGAGCGCTTCTGCGCCAACCAATTGCTGGGTATCCATAGATACCTTAGGCTGGTAATATACCACAAATTCTTCATTGGCAAGAGCAGGCTCTAACATCTCTTCTACCATCGTGTTGTGAAGAATCTTCTTGCCAAGTTCTTCATCAAAGAAGATAATATGCTTCTTACTCTGCTTTACAACAGAATAGGTCGTGGTAATCTGTCCCATAACATGACCTGCTGCCTTCTCCTGTCCATTCAGTTCATAAACGGCAGCTCTAAAACTGATGTGACAGTTCTCACTTTTTCCATCAGCTAATACTGGAATCACAACATTGTCCAGATTCTTTAAGACAGTATCCATATGTTCTTTTAGGAACAGACCAACAAAGTTATCGCCGCCCCATCTGGCTACAATCTCACCGTCACCAGCAAACTTGCTAACTTCTCTTGCATAATCAGCCAGAATAATATCCCCTGTTTTACTACCGAACTTTCGATTGTAGAAGGTCATATTATGCACATTAAAGAAAATGGCAAAATAATTTGCACTGGTCTGATCACGAATAACCTCCGTTACCCGCTTCATAAAAGCGTTGGTGTTCGGGATTCCCGATAATGTATCAGTTAAGAACAAACGAACGTTTTCATCCTTAACATAATGCACACAGTTCTTTTTAAAGTTATAACCGTATGCGATGGCCTTTACCATCTCCTTACAGGAATCATAACCGCAGGAATGGCAGTCAATATGTCGATCTTCCTCGGTGAACTTATACATAGAATTGAAGATTGCATCTTCATCATAATCGGGCATAATCTCCAGACTTGTAAGTTCAGGAACAAAATCCCTGAAAAAGTCCTTAGGATCAATTTCCTCATAGAACTTATAAAGTCTTTCCTTTCGCTCCTGTCTGGAAATAACCTTACAATAAGGACTCTTCCCATCATCAAATACGCCTAAAACTTCCTGCTGTTTTCTTTGCAGACCGAATAAACATTCTTCCATGCAGGACTGATTCTGCATACCAGGACCGCCCAGACAGCCACCCTTACAGTTCATCAAATCGACTAAGTAAGGCAGTTTTTGTCCTTTGTCCATACGGGTAATATAATCTTCCAGATACTGGAATACATCGGCACCTCCATCTAGGCGGCGCATCATCTTCTCATATCCTTCAAAATGAACAATATTGTCAGCCAATGCTCCAGAAGAAGGAATGAGTACACCAAGTCCCTCCGGTAAATCTTCAATAACCGGTTCATACGCGGAAAGGTCTTCTCCCTGAAGGGCCTCTTCTAGCTTATCAATGGTTACGTTATAAGAAATATAGCCACCACCAAAAATACTGCTCATCTCATCTTTCTTCGCCACACAGGATCCAATATAGGCAAAGGTATTCGCATCGCCCAAGTATTTTCTTGCATAAATCGCAGTATTCATCATGGGACTATGAATCGGCACGAGCTGATCTAGGAGTTCAATATGGAATCTAGAAATATAATTCACAACAGCAGGGCATAAGGAAGATATCATATTATCCTTCTTATAATTCTGCATATAGTTAATATATGCCCAGGTCAAAATATCCGCACCAACAGCAGTAGAATATACTTTGGCATTACAAATATGCTGCAGATATCCAATCATATGGCGATAGGCAGCATTCTCTCTTAAGAGCATCGTAGGCGCCACTAATAAAGAAATATTTCTGCCGCGCTTTCCATCTGCCAAAAGACTGGCCGTGTCATCTCTATATTCTCTTGCACCATGTCGGCACATTTTCAAACAATTACCGCAATGAATACACTTATCCGGATCGACAGCCATCTTACTTTCCCCATTAATAATCTGGGAAACATTGGCAGAAAGAACAGGACACGCCGAAACGCACCTGTTGCAGCCTATACATTTTTCATTCGTATAAATTAGTCCAGAGTTTAATTCAGACATTTCAAATAATTCCTTTTATTGAAAACTATTACATCATTTCTTTTTCACCATCTCGCACCATAATCATGACACGAGGGGTATTAAATTCTTCAAAATAATGGAAGCCATACATATAGTTCCTGTAAAACAATCCATCATATCTTCTAAAATACATGTGCGTAACGGTCTTTCCTTCATCCACGCAGGCTTTAACCGTTTCATAGGAGCACGCTTCCATAAACATGCCGATTTCATCCGGATGAATGCGACCTTTAATGATTTCCATAAGGGAACCATTATTGCTGTCTGCCTGCACGCGCACTAACCTCTCGCCATCAAACACCAGCTGGTATGCCATATCATTCTGCGGGTTATATTCATACATAACCTCATAATCATTTAGCATAGTGGCATTATATATAGCAGACAGGGCATGCTGCTCCATAACATCATCATAATCTTCCATGGCAATGATGATTTCCGTATCGCCACCAGGTCTGGGGATCAAGAAGATATTTAATCGAATCCACTGGTCATCTATATTCTTATAAATGTACTCTGTCTTTGTTGTTTCTCCGTCTTCATCCGGTTTTAAAGAACCAGGGATATTCCGAAGCATCTCACGATAAGGTTCCAATACATACGCAGAAATATAGTAGGAAAATGCCTCACGAATATCTTTATACTGTTTCTCTAAATATGCATACTGCGCCGGAATTTTTATAGAGTGATATTCCCGGCCATTAAGCTTTGCAAAGAATAACGCCATATATCTGGAAGACAAAACATCAATGGCTATCGTATTCTCATTACGCTCTGCTTCCACACGCTTATGCTCTGTAATATCTGCAAATGTTAACACGCACTTGTTCTCTAAGCTCTTTAAGTGTGGAGGTCTGAATGCATTAATGCTCATCCATCCGCCGTCCTTAATAAGGAGCGATCTGTATTCTCGGCCAATATTTTCTTTTTCTTCCTCATACGCTTTTCGCAGCGCTTCCAAGGAGAAATATGCTTTTAAATCTTCTTTCTGCTTTTCCTCTGTAATCATCTCGGCGGTGATTCCCAGTAACTCCTGATAATCACCATTTCCAGAAATACCAAAAAGAAGTTCATCTGGCTTTACCGTCTGGTATTCTCCATTTTTTAAATCCAGCAGATAAATCGAACGATAGATATTACTTAAGGATTTCAAAATCAGTTCATTTTCCAGGCTCTTCTGTGTCATGGAAAGTTCGCCCTGAATATCCTTCTCCGTCATAACAATACGCTTGTCACCGAGCCCATCCATTCGGCGGAACGTACATTCTACCCAGTGGTAATTCTCACCAAATCGTCTGCGAAGCTGTCCTGAATATCGGCCATTACTCTCGGATACACGACGGAATATCTCACCCAGTTCAAAACTGCGAAATACATTATCAGAATCCTCCGGATGCACGAGCGGAAAATAACGGGACCGCTTCCAGTCATCAAAATCTATGGGCTGGTATAAATTAAACTGTTCATCCTTGGGTTTGACTACCTGCCTAATCTGGCTCTTTTCAGCATCCAAAATGAACATCCACTGATAAGACTCTCCAAGTGACTTATAAATCTGCTGTGTCTCTTCATCGGCATCAGCTTCCTTATGCGGCGTCACAAGTACGCCAATGGCCTGCACGCCGCCAGACCACACCATACGATTCATGGTAATGCTTCTGTCTTTTCCAAAGTGGGTTTCAGCCAGTACAAACCGCCCACTCATAGATTCGCCCAATTCATGGAGCAGTTCATCCCATTCGCGAAATGCTTCCTGTACAAGACTACCTGGATGGAGTCTCGTATGAATTGCACAGAAATGATTACAATATAATATTTTACTGTCACGAACAGAGACCACAAACATCGCCACATCATCGGCTCTGTCAAGCAGACTCTTTAATCCCCAACTTTCTTCCACTGCAATAACCCTTCTTTTATTTCAAAGTATTATCTTTCGTCGCTAAAACCGCTGTTAAATACTGATAGACTCTTTGCGAACTTGCTATTGATAGTTTCTCATCTGTCGTGTGAATTGCCTCCATGTCAGGCCCTAGGGAAACTGCATCAAGTCCCGGTAGCTTCTTTGCTAACAGACCACATTCAAGCCCTGCATGTACAATATCCACCTTCGGAAGGACACCATACTGTTCAAAAAAACATTTAACCATCTTGTCTCTGAGGGGTGATTCCTGTCTAAATTCCCAGCCTGGATATCCAGCATCTTTCTTTACTTCGCAGCCCCTATCTTTTGCAATCTGTTCCACTGTATCAGAAAGACTTTTTAAAGCTGCCTCTTTATTACTGCGAAGTTCATAAAACATATGGAGCGTATCTTCTGTATCCATAGTTGCAATACCAAGGTTTAAACTTGTTTCCACAACATCTTCCTGTCCTTCCATCATGGAAACCACACCATCCGGCATATCCTGAATAAGTCTTGCCACCTGGTTCGTAGACACCTGATCAAAGCACTTTGTAAAGGTCTTTGTGCTGTTCTCCCCTTTTAAGCTAAGACCAGGATCAACCTCTTTATATGCCATACACATCTTATGGAAAATGTGCTTAACGGTACTACTTGCTTTCGTAAGCATCGCCTCCGGAACAGCGATACGAAGGCAGGTTTCCTTACAAATGGCATTGCACTTGTCTCCACCTTCTAAGGAAATAAATCTGGCATCGCAATATTTCGCAAGAAGTTCAATAAAACAACCTGCCAGTACGTTGGCATTGGCTCTCCCCAAATGAATCATCGTACCTGAATGTCCGCCAAGCAGCCCAGAAATATATAATTCGAGCACAACGCCCGTGTTGTCTTCTAATACGCCTTTATATAATGCCTCCACACGCTGACCGCCCGCGCAGCCAACAGTTAGAATACCTTCTTCTTCGGAATCCAAATTAATGAGTCTTCTGCCGTTTATATTTCCCCCATCAAGAGCAAACGCACCATCCATACCTACTTCTTCATTCACGGTAAACAGTACTTCTAAGGCTGGGTGTGAAATTTCCTGGTCTGCGAGAATTGCTAAGGCCATCGCTACGCCAATTCCGTCGTCGCCCCCCAGACTCGTCCCTTCCGCATAAATCTGATCACCCGCAACCACTAAATGAAGTGGCTCAACTGCAAGATTATAATTTACAGAAGCTTCCTTTACGGCAACCATGTCCATATGTGCCTGCAAAACAACAGTGGGCTCTGCTTCGTACCCTTCTGTTGCAGGCTTATAGATGATGACATTCTTTGCATCATCCTGCACTGCCCTTAATTTTCTATCCGTTGCAAAGGTATATAAATAATCACTGATTGCATCGATATGATAAGAACCATGGGGAATATTGCATATTTCCTCGAAATATGTCCATACATTCTTGGGTTCTAAGTCTTTTAATACACCTTTGGTTTCCATCCCATTTTCCTTTTCTGACAGCGTTATCCAACTCTGTATTATAGCAAAACTATGGTGAATTTTCAACAATATTCGTTCTGGATGTTCTTATTTTTTAGTAATATTTACCACATTTCAAACACCAGATATAAAAAAAGAGCCTTCTTAACGAAAGGCCCTTTTCTGATACTATTTTGCGGAAATTACTGCGGATTTGGCAATGAATACTCAATAAATACAACGATATCATTACCATTAATATCCTGACCCATGGTACAGCGAAGTTCCATTCCACCTTTTTCGTAAGTGAAGATACCACCATCTTCCTTGTACTGCGTACCATAGATGTCCTCCATCTCCTGCTTTGTCATATTGAGACGAAGTCCTTCTGCGGTATTTACCATATCATCATTCAGATAAATGGCACAACAAATCTCCTTGTCGCCATCCTCGTAAGTAACAAACTCAACGCTTCCATAAGTGTACTGTCTGGAAAGACCATCAAACGCACAGCTCTGCGCTTCCATCACGGCATTTTCATCACCAATCATGGCTTTAATGTCGCTCATAAGCATACCTACTGCAATCTCGCTGCCGTTATAAATAAAGATATAACCACCATCTGTTGTGGTTTCTACTGCTCCTTCCGTCGTGGTATCTTCCCCTTCAACGGCTTCCACATCCCCTGCATCCGTCGTCTCTTCGCCCTCGTTAGAAAGTGTTACAGCCCCCTCAGCAGTCTCTACTGCAGTAGAAGTAGCTTCTGTTACATTGCTTCCGCATCCTGCAAGAGAGAACAAGCAGGTACATAAAACAGTCATCACTAATTTCTTTTTCATAATCAATGCTTCTCCTTCATCTTCATGCATCCCCATTATGGATTAATCGGGGGATATAATTCTCTGGTAAAATTATGACTTCCTACCTCTAATCTGGTATTTGGATTGTTGGAATAATTATAAAGCTCAGTATCTCCAATAAGGCAGAAATTATAATTGGTTCTACGAGGGCAGGAATCAAAATGATAATACCCCATTCCATAATCCACAAGTAACCAATAATGCTGGCTCTGGGTTCCCCAGGGCGCAGGCTCCTTAATCACAAACTGGCAGGTAATGCCAAGTCTATTCATCATAGCCATCGCTGTTGATGCATACGTAAAGCAGTCTCCATTACGCTTTGTAAATCCTTCATATGCAGTCTTAACCCAATTGGTCTTATCAGATCCATAACGATAGGAAATATGGCTTCTGGTCCAGTTATAAATTGCGACACACTGGCTTCTCTTATCCATATTGGGCGTGATAATCTGGGCGATAATTAAGTCCGCCTGCGCATATACATCTTCAAGAGTCGGCTGGTATGCAGTTACCACTGGCTTTATAGTTACGGTAATCTCTTTGGTTGCTGTATTTCCGGATGAATCCGTAGCCACACATACCACTTTATAGGTTCCTACCGTAGAAATATCAACAGCGCTTGTATCTACTGTAAAATTCGTAATCGTTCCATCATGATTATCTACAACATTAATAGAGTTGCGGTAAGAGATGGTCGTTCCAACCGTTGCACTGATTCCATTGCAGATAATATTCGGAGGGGCCGTATCTTCCTGCACGATGAGTGTACAGGTCTCTTTGGTTTCATTCCCAGAGGTATCCGTTACAAGTACCTTAACTTCCTGCTGTCCTAACGTTTTGTAATCTGGCTCCTTGATATAGGTAACCGTGTAATCAGAAGCATCTGTAACTTCAACAAATGCTGCGGGTTCTACCGCTTCGTTCTGCCATCCATATACTGTATTCGCACTCACAACAGGCGCCGTGGTATCTACAAGCATCAGTCTTGTGGGAATGGTTTCCCCATCCACACGGATTTTAACAATATACTCTCCTACTTCCAGTTCCTCTGCCTTCGGAGGGTTGACGTAGCGTGCAGACATTTTTTTGTCTACTAAGAATTCTTTCACATCTGGCAATTCATCAGAAAGTTCTGCCGTAACCAAATCTAGAACACAACTCATACTAAGAATGCAGTTTGCAGAAACCGTATTCCCAGCTTCATCCATCGCCTCAATCACAACGTCCTGCTTGCCAGCCTTCTTATAGTCCGGCTCTGTAACATATTTAACAGTTACGGATGTCGCATCATCTGCTTCCATAACAAAATCGGTAATTTCTGCGCTCTCACCATGATTTAAGGAAAGATCTTGTAGGGTAAGAACGGGGGCTACCGTGTCAACTACGGTAACAGAAGCTCCAAACTTAAATCCCGGGGACACTTTTACTTCTAATGGATAAATTCCTACATGATCTGTATCTGGAAGTTCATATTTATCTGTAAACTCTGCCTTCCATGCACCATGGTAGAAATCCAGCGCGCTATATTCCTCGCCAGCTTCTACCGTAATATCATAGGTAACATGCTTCATAAAATAAAAAACAAAGCTTCCTACAACACCAAGTAGTACAGCCAGAATTTGTCCAATTATTTTTCCTACCGTTTTTCCCATAGCGAATCCTTTTTAAGCCTCACAAACTATGATATTTTAAAACGTTTCGACCGTTTGCGTCAAGATACAAAATATCCAAAAGAAAAAGCCCTTCCGGGCTTTTTCAGTACGTTTCCCACTATATCACAAAGAAAATCTATTAATCCTGTCCCATAATCTCTTTATAATACTCTGCGTAATCGGTTCTCTTTTCCTTTGTGAAAGCAATTGCTGTTCTAGGATGCTGGTTAAACATACCCGTTAACATATACTGTAAATCACAGCCCCATTCAAGACCGCTTGCAATAAGAGGCTTCATATAATTCTGTACAAACTTAACAGCAGGATATACATCATACTTGGGATTCTTTAAGAAGCCAAGTAACAATTCCATAGAGCAGTTACCTGCACCACGTCCCATACAAGCATAAGTTGCATCCGCATAATCTACACCGTTACCAATGACTTCAATGGTATTGGCAAAAGCAAGCTGCATGTTATTGTGTGCATGAATACCAATCTTCTTGCCGTATTTTGCACCAGCTTCTAAATAAATGTCTGCAAGTCTAGCCATTGCTTCCGGATAAATGGAACCATAACTATCCACAACATAAATAACTTCTACTGGACTCTTTCCAACGATATCAAGCGCTGCCTTAATATCAGACTCCTGGCCAGCAGAAACTGCCATAATATTGCAGGTCGTTTCATAACCCTTCTTTACAGCATCCTCAATCATATCAACAGCGGCAGGCATTGTGTGAAGATAGGTTGCAACACGAACCATATCAATAGGGCTCTCTGCTTTTTCATGAATGTCATTCTTGTAATCACAACGACCAACATCTGCCATAACAGCTAATTTCACACCGCTGTTTTCGTTATCTCCGATTACCTTACGAACTGCGTCATCATCACAGAACTTCCAAATACCAAACTTGCTCTCATCAAACATGTCCTTGGATGCTTTATATCCAATTTCCATATAATCAACACCAGCTTTAATATTGGTCTGATACAGTGCTTTTACAAATTCATCACTAAAGAAGAAGTCATTTACAAGACCACCATCTCTAAGTGTTGCATCTAATACTCTAATGCTCTTTCTGTAATCCATTAACTTGGCAATATCCTTCATAACATCGCTCCTTAAAAATTTAGTCTTTTCATATTGTAACAAATTTATTTCGATTTTGCACTATTTTGTAATAACTAAAGGAATAATCCTGGATAGAAGGTACAAATACCACCCGCATCAATTCCCCAAGTACCTGTTTCTGTGGGAATCACCGCATTTGTCCAGAATACACCTGTTTCAGGATCACAGTAATACGTATATCCATTGATATTCACAAAGCCTGTAACCATATGTCCATCTACTGGATCGCAGTATTTACCACCATCTACATCACTGAGCACGCCCTTATAAAGCGTACCATTCGCAGGGTCAAAGAAATACTTTCTGCCATCTGCCAGCACGTGCCAGCCAACCTGCATCTCACCCACTGCGTTAAAGTAGTAAGTTCCCGCCCCAATATTTTGAAGGCCAATGGCCATATTGCCATCATTTCCAAAATAATACACATGATTGCCTATCGCCGTAAAGCCTTTTGCCATGGTTCCATCTGCTGTAAAGTACAGAACGCCGCCAGTTGCACTGGGAAGGAACATATTCTGCGCCATTTTTCCGGTTTCGTCAAAATAGTAGGTATTTCCCGCTATATTTTGGAAGCCATATCGCATGAGACCATCTTCACCAAAATAGTAAAATGCACCATCAATGAGCTGCATATAGGTCCGCATATAACCGTCAGGTCCCATGTACCATCTGGCACCATTCTCGCCATAAAGCCAGCCAGTCCAGAGATGCCCATAGGCATCACAGAAATATTTTAGTCCACAGTAGTCCACCCAGCCTCTCTGGTACCTGTAATTCTTATAAAGATACACATAGCCGTCTCCCTTTGTCGAAAAGCCATTTGGCACAATATAAGAATAATCTTTGTATAAATAATCGATGTCTACACGACCCTTGATGCCTGGAATGACGCCTTCGCTGCTAGCCTGCCAAATCTGCGGATTAATTGCATAATCGCAACAGGTTGCATACATCGCAATCCATCTGTCATAATTGACAGCACCAATACGATTTTTAAACCAGTTTTTGTTAGCATAGATAATCGGGGTATAACCATAAGAATCAATCACTGCGCAGAACGTATTTGCAATAGCCGCCAGCTGTTCTTTGCTTAATCCATTCATCACCTTACTTTCCATATCTATGGCAATCGGAAAACTTACCGTATAGGGCGCAACCAAATTTACAATCGTAAGCGCTTCGTTATAGGCTTCTTCGGGCGTTGTGGCCTTCGAGAACACATATACACCGGTGCGAATGCCTACTGCTGCTGCCCCCGTTATATTTTGGACGAACTTCTTATCCACACCATAACCAGACTCAAATGCTTTAATAATAGCAAACTGCACGCCGGAATTTTTAACCTGCACCCAGTCTATGTCGCCCTGGTAAATAGAAACATCAATTCCAATACCAATTGCTTCCCCTGGTGTTACCGTTGCCTCCGTTGACAGAGGAACAGAAATCGCTACTGTAATAGCCACAAGAATGGCTGCCAGGATTCTCTTTATATATTTCATACGCTCACCTCTCTGAAAAATGCTTCTTATAATTCTTCTGCAGCATGTTCTCTGGGTCTTGATAACACAATGGTTAAATTTCCATTTTTTGTACGAAGTGCATCTAGAAATTCTTTTTCTTTGGACGCATCTTTTAAGATAATCTGATAAGATAATTCAAATAGAGTTCCTAAATCTGTCGTACGAACCTTAACAAGCTCAGCCTTCTCGGTGTACTTGTTAAAGATGTCATCAAAAATATCATTGTAATCCAAACTTTCCGGAATCAGAACTTTCAAATCCTTATACTTCTGGGATCTTTCGCCGAAACCGGAAAGATTTAAAACAAAGAATACAATTCCAACGATAACAACAATCGCGCCTGCGAAGTAAACATACCCCATCCCTGTTGCAAGACCAATGGTCATTGCAAAGAATACCGTCGTGATTTCTTTGGCAGTTCCCGGTGCAGAACGATAACGGATAAGAGAAAATGCACCTAGAATCGCCACCGAAAGACCAAGATTCCCATTTACAAGCATCATCACAACCTGTACAAGGGCCGGTAAAATCACGATACTAACGACATAACTCTTCGTATAGTGACTTTTAAACATATATAGAAGCGCAATCAATAATCCATATCCCATGGAAGCCAAAAGGCAGATTATTTCACTGCTAACTGTAAGATTCTGGGTTGAAATAATAGAATTAAACATTTGTGTCTCACCTATTTCTTATGCTTTATGATTCTGTATCTTCATAACCAATATCATCCATATCATGATCGGCCAATTTTTCTTTGGAATATATTCTTCCATACTTTGAGAAAGAACGGGAAAAAATCTCAAGGTTGCTCATAATCTTTGTCATGGGCATAGGCAGTGCCCCAGGTGCCTTCATCTCAACAAGAGCAAGGGGTTCCTCAAACAAAAGCGCACCAGCGTCCCCTTTTATTAGTTCCAAATCCACCTTCCTGGAACGAATCCTTCTATCTACCGTAAAACGGACTTCATCATGTTCTTTATAAGTATAAGCCATTCTATCATATGCCAAAAATAGAGCTGGCTTTAACTGGTAATACTGAAATCCCTCGTGAATTTCCCGAAAAATCTGGGAATCATACGCCTGCAAGTACTTTCCAGTACTTAAATATTCCATGGCATCTTTATAAGCCATACGAATTCGTCTTTTATAAACAGTCCCTGAAAATTTCTTTTTAATTTCCAAGAAAACATCGGATTCCATGGTAGGAATCCCATAACTTCTAAGTCGAAACTTCTCTTTATATACAGGTCTATCCAGGGAACGTCTGATCAGATCGGACCGATCTGTATCAAAATAGATATTGCAGATAGTATGCAGACCATACTGATCTAAAACAGCCTGCTCTCCAAGAACCGTTAAGAATTCTTGGCATTTTTCTTCTGTCAGAAGATATTTCTTTTCTACCCGTTTAAATGAGTCGCCCAAAACTATGCACCAACCATGCCATTCGCAAGACTTTCAGCGGAAAACTTCACGCCGCTCATCATTCTGGCCATCTCATTCTTATAATCATTCGCCACAGTCATTGTTTGCTTTGCAGGTTCTTTCTCTGCATCCACCTGTGGCGCAATCTTATCTTTCTTTAATATTGCAAAAGGCTTACTCTTCTCTGTATCCTCTCCAATACGCTCCACCCTGCGAAGACTAACTGGATTAGCATTAATAGAAGACACGGAGTATCCCGGGTAATAACTGTAAACATTAGATAATCCTGATATGCCGCCAATTCCCATAAAATACTCTCCTTTCTTCTAAAATATACAAAGCAGTATAGGGAGACTTCTCTCCCTATACTTTATATCGACCTTTATCGTTAATTATTTATCATCTGTAGCGTAGTTCGGTGCTTCCTTGGTGATGTGAATGTCATGAGGATGACTCTCACGAAGCGCTGCTGCAGAAATTTTTACAAACTTTCCTGTTTCCTGCAACGTAGGAATATCTGATGCGCCACAATAACCCATACCAGAACGAAGACCACCCATCATCTGGAATACGGTATCCTCTACCATACCCTTATAGGCTACTCGACCTTCTACACCTTCGGGAACGAGTTTCTTTGCGTTCTCCTGGAAATAACGATCCTTAGATCCGTTCTCCATTGCAGCAATAGAACCCATACCACGATACACTTTATACTTTCTACCCTGGAAAAGTTCGAAGGTTCCGGGGCTCTCATCACAACCAGCAAACATGGAACCCATCATACATACACTACCACCAGCAGCAATTGCCTTGGTAATATCACCGGAGAACTTAATACCACCATCTGCGATGATAGGAATACCATACTCTTTTGCTACTGCATAGCAATCCATAATTGCAGAAACCTGCGGTACACCGATACCTGCAACAATTCGAGTTGTACAAATGGAACCAGGTCCGATACCAACCTTAACCGCATCAGCACCCGCTTCAATCAAATCCTTGGTTGCTTCACCCGTTGCAACATTACCTGCAATAAGCTGAAGATCAGGATACTTCTCCTTAATCATCTTTACACAGTTAATAACGTTCTGGGAATGACCATGTGCGGAGTCCAGAACGATTACGTCTACACCAACTTTTACAAGTGCATCCACACGATCAAGTACATTTGCTGTAATACCAACACCTGCACCGCAGAGAAGTCTTCCCTTCTCATCCTTTGCTGCAAGAGGATATTTGATAGTCTTTTCGATATCCTTAATGGTAATAAGACCCTTTAAATTAAAATCATCATCTACAATGGGGAGCTTCTCCTTACGAGAATCTGCAAGCATCTGCTTTGCTTCCTCTAAGGTGATACCTTCCTTCGCAGTAACAAGACCTTCGCTGGTCATAGACTGCTTAATTTTCTTAGTGTAATCGGTCTCAAATTTGAGATCACGATTGGTAATGATACCAACAAGCTTTCTGCCTTCTGTAATGGGAACGCCGCTAATGCGATACTTTGCCATTAAATTGTCAGCATCCTGTAAAGTATGTTCAGGAGATAAGGAAAAAGGATCGGTAATAACACCATTCTCAGAACGCTTTACCTTATCGACTTCATCTGCCTGTGCCTCAATGGACATATTCTTATGAATAATACCAATACCACCCTGTCTTGCCATAGCGATGGCCATACGATGCTCGGTAACCGTATCCATACCAGCACTCATAACAGGAATATTCAGCTTAATCTTCTTTGTAAGATTGGTAGAAAGGCTAACCTGGTTCGGAATTACATTGGAATATCCGGGAACCAAGAGCACATCGTCAAAGGTAATGCCTTCACTGATAATCTGTCCCATTTCATTCTCCTTTTCTTTTATGTTGTATTGTATTAAATCGTTTCAAAATATAACAAAATACGCCAATATTTAGTCAAAATATACTTTTCTTGGCGCATTATTATGTATCATTTTAACAAAATCTTCGGGTAAATCAAGTATAATCTTTTCTTTTCCGTCCATAAGCATTACATAAGGAATGGTGGTTCTCTTTTTCGCCATAACACCGGGCTTTAAGGACTTAGGAGAATAAGGAATTCTTGACCAATAATCCTTCACCTTGAATTCTCTATTCTTATAGGCATCTAAGCGTTCTGAGTGCATCGGGCAAAGTAATTCCATTCTTTCAAGAGCATACTCCCCTAACTTCTTTCTCTTCTTCTGTGCATAAATTACATCAACACTTACAGTTTTATCACAGTACAGATATTCATATTCAATCTTCATACTGGGAAAAATTACAAAACGATTGATAAAAAAGAAAGCAACGCCTACCATTTCCATAATAAAGCCGATGGTGCCATCGAAAAATAAGAAGATGAAAACGCCAAAAAACAGCAGAAGAATATTGGCCCAAATACTGAGAAACTTTCCTATTTCCTGCTTCTTTGAAGGCTCTGCCTTGATTAATACTTCCATGACGTCGGTGTTCATAATTGTCCTCCGGTTACATAATATGTTTCTATTTTAGCACAAATTCAGAATTATTTTTGTGTTTTGCTGGATTTTCCTTCCCTTTATTGACGATACCTGTGCGGCATTGTATGATGATTTTAACAAACAAATAGAAAGCAGGTCTGTATGAAAGAAAAACTATATACCATCCCCTTAAATGATGCTGTTAATGCAGAGGATGAATGTCCTTTTTGCTTTATTGAAGATGATTTGGAGCATGACTTACTAGATTTTGTTCTAGGTTCCTGCGCTTCCTATATGGAAAGTGATACGCGGGAAGTCACCGATAAAGAGGGATTTTGCCGAACCCATTTTAAAAAGATGTTTGATTATGGCAATACACTTGGAAATGCCTGGATTCTCAAAACACATTATATGAAAATTCGTGCAGATTTTCATAAAAAAGCGACAGGCTATACCCCTGGCAAAAAGAGCTTTGCAGAAAAAATTCGTGGTAAAGGGGAATCGTCCAATCCTATCACCAGCTGGATTCGGGAAGGTGAAAAGTCCTGCTATATCTGCAAGCACAATGCACAGATTTATGCCTGCTACATTGATACCTTCTTTTACCTGTACAAACAGGATCCTGCATTCAAACAAAAGATACTAAATGGAAAAGGATTCTGCCTATCGCATTTTGCTGATCTTTGCGAAGCTGCTGACCAGAAGCTTGACGGCGCTGCTTTAAAAGAATTCTATGATACGATGCTCCCTCTTGTCGAAAAGAATTTGGACAGACTACAGGAGGATGTCAGCTGGATGGTTGAAAAGTTTGATTATCTTAACAAAGATGCGGACTGGAAAAATTCCAAGGATGCAATCCAGCGCGGTATGCAAAAATTAAAGGGCGGTCATCCTGCCAATCCCCCTTACAAGCAAAGCAAATAACGACTAAAAAGCCCCAGATTTCTCTGGGGCTTTCTTATCTCTTTTATCGATCCCATTTATCACATAGGGAATTAATCTGATCTGTGAACTTGGTAAGGTCTTTATTGGTTCCTCCCTGGTTCCGTTTAATGACATCAAGCAGCCTCTGTCCTGCTGCAAGAAGTCTGTTGAATATATCGGATACATGAATTGCTTTCTTCTTGATTGGCACACCCTTGGTAACGTATTCCAAAGTATTGGTCAGTAAATCAAACCGGGTTCCTGAGTATGGTGCATACGCATCATAGCCGTGCTCATGAATCAGGCATTCTGTAAAGGATTCTGCTACGGAAGCTTCACCATGCACAACAAAGACCTTTGTTGGCTTTTCTTTAATCGCTCCAATCCATTCTAAGAGACCATTCTTATCAGCATGGCCACTCATACCAGCAAGGGTAGCAATATTCGCCCGAACCAAAATAGTTTCGCCAAAGAGTCTAACCTCTTTCTCCCCATCAATGATACCGCGTCCCAGTGTTCCATTCGCCTGGTAACCAACGAAGAGTATGGTACATTCCGGGCGCCATAAATTATGCTTTAAATGGTGTCTGATACGGCCTGCCTCGCACATACCTGAAGCAGAAATAATAACCTTCGGCTCGTCATCCATATTAATCATCTTGGATTCTTCTGAGGTAATGGATAGATTCAGATTGGTAAAGGTTATGGGATTAATCCCCTGCTTTACAAGGGCTAGTGCTTCATCCGAAAAGCAGTTGGTGATGTTCTTCTGAAATACCCCTGTCGCTTCTACTGCAAGAGGGCTGTCCACATACACCGGGAAGTCTCCAAGTTCCGGAACCAAATCCCGTTCCTTAATCTCACGAATATAGTACAGAATCTCCTGGGTACGTCCAACTGCGAAAGAAGGAATAACAACATTACCACCATTTCCAAGGGTATCTGAGATAATATTGGCAAGTTCCTTTACGTAATCTGGACGAACTTCTGTATGAAGTCTGTTACCATAGGTAGACTCCATAATGACATAATCTGCCTCATCAACATAAGAAGGGTCTTTGATTAATGTACCTTTCTTATTTCCAATATCGCCGGAAAATACAATCTTCTTTGTGACTTCCTGCTCCGTTGCCCACACCTCAATGGATGCAGAACCTAAGAGATGTCCAACATCCCGGAAACGGATTTTGATTCCCTCACACAAATCAACAACATCTTCATAGGGAACTGGAACAAGACGTCGAATCGCACCGTCCGCATCTTCCATAGTATACAGTGGCTCAATTGGCTGACTGCCTGCACTTCTTTTTAATTTACGATTCTTCCATTCTGCTTCCTGCATCTGAATGTGCGCACAGTCACGAAGCATAATAGAACACAAATCAACGGTTGCTTCCGTAGCAATAATCTGGCCACGAAAACCTCTTGCATACAATAAGGGAAGAAGACCGGAATGGTCGATATGTGCGTGGGTTAATAGAACATAATCAATCTGCGCTTCGTCCACAGGAAGTGGAACGTTCTCGAACGCGTTAACACCCTGCTCCATACCATAGTCTACTAAAATGTGCTTTCCAGCAGCATTTAGATAATGGCAGGAACCGGTAACCTCATGATCCGCACCAATAAAAGTAATCTTCATAGCTACATAACCCCCTTTTCTAACTGGTCAGTACTGCCAGTTCTTCTTTCATTGTTATGTTACCTAGACACTAATCTTATTATAATATTTCAAAAGTTTCTATTCAAGAAATTTAGTAAATTAATGCAACAGCATTGTGAAGGACTTTAAACTCATTCACCTGCTGTCCTTTGCCTCTCTCACCATCTAATGACCAGTCTAGCCCTTCTTCATTATAAATCTTTGCAGAAGTGATTTTACGTATAGTGATAGACTCATGGTCAAAGTTCTGGTTCACGAGTGCCTGCACCGTATTATGCAGTTCAATAGGATCTGCCGGCTGCTTTACCAAAATCATCTCAAAAAGGCCATCGCTAAAATCTACATTGACCTTATCAAGGCTCATAACGCCTCCCATTGAGAATGTGTTACAAATGGATACAAATATATATTCGTCCTCAAACACTTCTTCACCCGTATCTACTTTTAACTTAACGGGCTTGAATGTAAAAACATCCTTTGCGCCTTCTAGTACATAAGCAAAATGTCCCAGTCTATTCTTAAAGGACTGTGGAGTTGTATAGGTTGTGGAGGCAAATAATCCATTTGCTGCTGTATAGACATAAGTACGCCCATTAAACTCGCCTAAATCTGCGTAGTGGGGCGTTCCTGTCATAATTCGTTCTGCTGCTGCCGCAGGATCAACGGGAATACCACGGCTTACCGCGAAATCATTGGTAGACCCGGCCGGAATATAGCCCATCGGCTTATTCCATCCGATGCTTCGTGCTCCCCTCAGCATCTCATTTAAAGTACCATCACCGCCCATACAGCAAATAATATCAATAGAATCTCTTGCATGATCCATAACAAGCGTCGTAGCATCCCCAGCTTTTCTGGTAAAGCAAACCGTCGTCTCATAGCCATGCTCAGAAAATGTAATGATAATATCATTTAAAGCAGAACCTTTTTTGGTAATACCACTGCGAGGGTTGATGATTAATAAAACTTTTTTATAAGGGTATAATTTTGTTACCTGCTGTTCCCCTTCTGCTGCCACTGGAATGGGCGCAAAACGATTTCCTTTTGCATCATAACCATAGCCTGCCCCCTTTAAGGTCTCACAGATGGAGGTTCTATCCTCATCCATATCCTCACAAAGTGCGTCAAGGCTATCATAGTTATCACGAAGTTTAAGGTTAATCATGCTATACAGCATTTCAGGATCTTTTGGTAACATTTTCTCATTCCTCTGAAATACGAAGGGCGAAGAAGGAATTCCTTCTTCGCTCTGCGTTCATTTTATGCTTCACATCTCTTAAGCAGTTCTTCCCATCTCCTATCAAGTTCCTTCTGGAACGCTTCGATGAGATATTCATTGCCAGGTCTGAACAGGTGCTTAAATCTTCCCTGACTCTTTAAAAAGTCTTCGATAGGCAGCTTGTTCTTCGGCTTATAATTCAAAATCCACTTGCCTTCAACAACTTCAAACAAAGGCCAATAGCAGGTTTCAACAGCCATCTTACAAATTTCAAGAATGTCAGGGGCATCATAACGCCAGCCTCTTGGACAAGGACTCATAACGTTTAAGAATGCAGGGCCTGGTGTGTAAATAGCCTTCTCTGCCTTCACATACAAATCCTTCATATTCCCAATGAAAGTCGTCTGTCCAACGTAGGGAATATTGTGCGCAGCCATAATAGCAGCCAAATCTTTACGATACTGCGGCTTACCATTGCTCATGGAACCGGAAGGCGTTGTCGTCGTATCTGCATACATAGGCGTCGCAGAAGATCTCTGGGTACCCGTATTCATGTATGCACCGTTATCATAGCAGACATAAACCATATCATGTCCACGTTCCATGGCACCAGATAAAGACTGCAAACCAATATCATAGGTACCACCATCTCCACCAAAAGTAATAAACTTATAGGTTTCGTCGATTCTTCCCTGACGCTTTAACACGTTATAGGCTGTCTCAACACCAGAAAGCGTTGCACCAGCATTTTCAAAAGCATTGTGAATGTAGCTGTCTTCATAGGCAGTAAAAGGATACATAAAGGTCGATACCTCTAAGCAACCCGTTGCATTACCTACAACGGCCTTATCGCCAGGATGAAGCGCTTTCAACACATTACGAACGGTAATGGTTCCACCGCAGCCAGCACACATACGATGACCAGGTGCCAGTCGTTCTTCTCTTTCCTGAATCTCTTTAAAATTAAATGTTGTTTCCATTGTTTTTCCTCTCAACTATCACTGAATGTTCTTCGATATTACTCACGAAGACCGATGTAACGATATGCACGGTTCTTTGCAGGCTTACTAATCATCTCAACCAAATCGTTATAAATGTCTTTTACCTGAGAAACGGTTAAATCACGTCCAGAAAGACCATACATAAGGTTCACAGCCTCTGCCGTGTTTTTATTTCGATACATTGCAGCCATTAATTCACTTCCAAGAGGACCACCATTGGTTGAATAACTTTCTGCACGATCCATAATGGCAACTGCCTTCACTTTTTCAAGCGCCTTTGCAAGCTCCTCACCGGGGAAGGGTCTGAATACACGAACCTTAATAAGACCAGCCTTAACGCCTGCCTCGCGCAGTTCATCAATTGCATCTTTAATGGTACCGCAGGCACTACCCATACATACAAGGGCAACCTCTGCATCTTTCATCTTATATTCTTCAAAGAAGCCATAGGAACGACCTGTTAACGCTTCGTATTCCTTTGCAACCTCTAAAATTACATGCTTTGCCTGCTGCATACCTTCCGCCTGCGCACGCTTTGCTTCCATACAGAAAGGAGAATTTGCATAAGGTCCCATTGCCATGGGCTCATCTTTCTTCAAGAGATAATGTTCGGGTTCATACTTTCCAACGAACTTACGCATCGGCTCATCTTCATTCAGTTCAATGTCCTGTACAGCATGAGATGTAATAAAACCATCCTGGCAAATCATAATCGGAAGACGTACATCTTTATGTTCTGCAATACGATATGCCTGTAACATATTGTCATAAACTTCCTGGTTGTTCTCTGCATAAATCTGTAACCAGCCAGAATCCCTGGCACCCATGGAATCTGAGTGTTCTGCATTAATATTTAAGGGGCCTGTCAGACCACGATTCACTACACACATCGCTAATGGAAGTCTGGAAGAAGCTGCTACATAAAGGACTTCCCACATCAGCGCAAGACCGCAGGAAGAGGTTGCAGTAATCGTTCTGGCACCGGCTGCCTCACTACCCATTGCCGCACTCATGGCACTGTGCTCACTCTCTACTGGAATGAACTCTGTATCAATCTGACCATTGGCAATCATCGTTGAAACAAACTGTGGTACTTCCGTACTCGGGGTAATTGGAAATGCGGGCATAACATCTGGATTAATCTGACGAATGGCTACACCCAGCGCTTCATTTCCTGACATTCTATCTTTGATACTCATTGTTTTTACTCCAATCAACTTCTCATTTATTATTTGCCATCACGCATGGATACGGCCCCGAAAGGACATGCCTTTTCGCAGATTCCGCAGCCCTTGCAGTGCATTAAGTCAAATGCGCCACGTTTTCCATCTTCCACAGGAATACAGCTGTCTGGACAGAAAGGAACACATAATAAACACTGTTTGCACTTACTTTCGTCAAATTCAGGTGTTTTGGTTCTCCACTCGCCAGTTTCAAACATTTTACTAGTAGCAGGCTCATAAATCATAAGACCTTCCGTTAAATCCTGCCACTTTGTTGTATCGTTAATATGCTTTGCATCTAGTGCCATTATCTTACCTCCAAAAGCGCAAGTTTCAGCGCTTTCATATTACCATCAAGGACTTCCGGTTTCTTTGCAAATTTATGTCTTAATGACTCTTCCATCTGGGAAAGGAATTCCCCTTCTGGAATAACACCAGAAATCTTCACAATCGCTGCAAGCATTGGCGTGTTCGGGAAATACTTACCGAGCGTACGCATACAGACATCCTTTGCATTAATGGTATATATTCTGCCTTCGTATCCATTTAAAAGTGGCTGTAATTCTTCTGCACTTCTCTCGGTGTTAATCAGAATTGCTCCATTCTTCTTAAGACCAGCCGTTACATCAATGCTATGTAGTAATGTTTCATCTACTACAACGACAAAGTCAGGCTCATAGATGTTAGAATGCACACGAATAGGGCTGTCGCTGATACGATCAAAAGCCGTAATCGGTGCTCCCATACGTTCCGGACCATACTCCGGAAATCCCTGCACATGCATTCCACTCTGGAAAGCGACATCTGCAAGAAGAAGTGCCGCAGTTTTTGCACCCTGACCACCACGTCCATGCCAGCGGATTTCTGTTAATTTACGCATTTTGTTTTCCTACTTTCACTTTTTTTCTTACTTCATAGGGACGGGCAACTCACTTCCATAGCATCCTGCTACAAAAATGAATTGCCCATGAATGTTTTATTGAATAGACAAATTCTTTACCTGCAACGCAGATTAATATACGAGAGGATATTTCTTGGTCAGTTCCGCAACAATTGCCTTTGCTTCAGGAACCTTCTCTGCGCCGCCCTTAACAATTAGTGCAATTGCTTCTGCAATCTTATCCATATCTTCGGTGTTCATTCCACGGCTGGTAACAGAAGGAGTACCCAGACGAATACCACTGGTTACAAAAGGTGACTGTGGATCGTTAGGAATGGTGTTCTTATTGGCAGTAATGTGTGCCTCATCAAGAAGCTTCTCAATCTCCTTACCAGTTAAACCATAAGGAATCAAATCCATTAACATTAAGTGATTGTCAGTACCACCAGAAACAATCTTAATATCACGGCTCATAAGGCCCTTCGCTAATGCCTGTGCATTATCTACGATGCCCTGGCAATATTTCTTAAAGTCATCAGAAAGAGCTTCCTTAAAACATACAGCCTTTGCAGCAATAACGTGCATTAATGGACCACCCTGAATACCAGGGAATACTGCCTTGTTGAAGTTATACTTCTTTGCAGTCTCTTCATTCGCAAGAATTAAACCACCACGAGGTCCACGAAGGGTCTTGTGGGTTGTCGTCGTAACAACATCAGCATAAGGAATCGGTGAAGGATGAAGTCCTGTTGCAACAAGACCTGCGATATGTGCCATATCTACCATAAGTACAGCATCTACCTCATCTGCGATTTCTCTAAACTTCTTGAAATCGATGGTTCTAGCATAAGCAGAAGCACCTGCAATAATCATCTTGGGCTTGCACTCTAATGCAATCTCACGAAGCTTATCATAATCGATAAAACCATCATCATTAACACCATAAGGAACGATATTAAAATAAGAACCAGAAATATTAGCCGGTGAACCGTGGGTTAAATGTCCGCCATGGTCAAGGTTCATACCCATAATGGTATCTCCAGGCTTGCAAATAGCAAACTGTACGGCGAGATTAGCCTGTGCACCAGAGTGGGGCTGTACGTTAGCATACTCACAACTAAAAAGCTGCTTTGCTCTTTCAATTGCTAAGGTTTCTACGACATCTACGCATCCGCAGCCACCATAGTATCTCTTCCCAGGATAGCCCTCTGCATATTTATTGGTGAGAACGCTGCCCATAGCACTCATAACAGCCTTGCTAACCCAGTTCTCGGAAGCAATCAGCTCTATATGGTCATTCTGGCGGTTCTGCTCAGCTACAATCGCCTCAGCGATTTCGGGATCAACACTACTAATGTCTTCTAATGTGTACATTCCTTGGTTCCTCCATAGAAAAAATCATAAAAATACAACTATCATTATATAAAATGTTTGGTATTGTTACAAGTAAATACCATGCTTATTACTCACTCGTACTTTGCGTGGCCTGTTCTTCTTCCTGTATTTGCTGTCCAAACACATGGCGATAATAATCATACCAAAGAACGCCCTTACAGAAGGTAATCTTATCTTTTACAATGGCCTTGATTCGATCCACATACCCATCTGGTACCGTAACGCCTTCATTCGGCTGGAAGGAACCTGTAAAGGTTCCTAATTCCGTCTTCCAATGATAATTGGTGAAAAATACAATAGCCTCCTGGTCAGAAAATACATCTCTTCCCGGCAAGAGTCTTGAATCATACTCTACACCAAATAAATTCAGCAAAGTAGGCAATACATCAATACTGCAAACCGGACTATCCACGACAATGGGGTCTTCTTTTTCCAAACAACCGCTCCAGATAATGAGTCTGTTGTGGTTCAGAATAAAGTTGTTGGAAATGGTTTGTCCATAAAGTTCTTCCAGGTATGTGTTACCTGCTGTATCGCTCTTTAAGCCATAAGGGAAATGATCGGCAGAAATAACAATAACGGTATCATCTGCAATGCCTGCTTCCTCAAGAATAGAAATGGTTAATTCCATAGCCCGATCAAATTCCATCTGGGTCGACAGATAACCTTTCACCATATCGGAATAAGGAAGATCGGCCAGTTCGCCATAAAACTGACTTGCAAATTTATTTCCTGAAGGATGGTAAGGGCTGTGTCCGCTAATGGACATATAGTAAAGATTAAACGGTTGCTTATCCAGATATAACGGCAGGGTAACCTTAAACATTTCCGTGTCGTAGGTATTTCTGCCTTTTTCCACTAGTGTTTCATATCCATTTCCAGTAGCCATATAACCATCCGGATAGCCAATATTAACGTGCGTTAAATGTCTGTCATAATAGGTTAGGGAACCATTATGAAATGCGCAGCCACTGTATCCCAAACGGCTTAGCTGGCTTCCTAATGTCATATAATTCAGATGAGTTGCCGTCTCCTTGAATGAGGCGCCGCCGTCCGTACAGAGCATTCCAAATACATTCTGATACTCACCGCCTGTTGTACCTGCGCCAGCCGGCTGATAGTAGTCAGTAAACTGAATTCCCTTAGTTGCCATACGATAAAGGGTAGGGGTGCGTTCCTCATCAATTGCTTCTGCACTGAATGCTTCCGCCGTGATAAAGATTAGATTTTTTCCAGCAAACAGCCCCGTAAACTCATTTTGCATAGAAGGTGTCAGTCCTGCAACATAATAATCAAGGCTTGCAAGATTGGCATCTGCCCCCTCTGCAAGTGCAAGAAAATCGATATCTAGGCAATTGGGTTCATACACAACAGGCTCTTCAATAACATCTTCAGAAACGGAAGCTTCCTCTGTCTCCGCAGCATTCTCAGAGATACTATCTGTCTCCCTGGCGACTGTTTCCTCTATATTCTCATGCTCCTGCAAAGTAACTACAGGCTCAGAGAATGCCATTCCAGCAGTTCCATTTTGCTGGGTTACCATTAGTGCAACTTCTTTTTGTAAACAGTGCATAAGTCCAAATCGTGGCACCGCTTCCCCAAACTCATAGGCATCCGTATATACTGCAAAATCTTCCCTATGATTCCCCATAAAAATCCAGGCCATCACGGTAACCGACAGCATCGCTTCAAACACATGAATTCTTCTTGTTTTCCCAAGTGCTTCCGCAACATCCTTCCGAAGGATCATCCCCCACACGATATGAAAGAACACCGGAAGATAACAAAGAATCAGATGGCGCATTCCCTTGGGGCTAAAAACCATCATATTGATTTCGTCCACGTAATCTGTGATTCCACCCGCACCGGCTGTCATCGTTTTTAAATCATAAAAAATGCCGTATTCGGTGTAGCAAAGATAAATAATGCTAAAAAGAAAAGCAAATGCTATCAGAAAAATGAGTCGAATTACGCGATTTACTTTTGCATTCCGAAACAGGGTGGATAAAAGCAGAAATACACCGCCAAGGGCTGTTGAGAATAACAGTATATATATAATCGCAGAAGCGCTGTTTACACCAGCTGTATCTATGAGCAGTAGAACTTCTTCATAAAATAGTGCCAGAGGCAACATTCCATAATATAAAAATTTCTGTAATTTTGTTTTAGTATTCATTTTCACCGGTTCCTTCAAGTATTACCGTTTCCTCGTCCACTTCCTGTGTGGCTTCTGTCGTTTCCGTTTCTATCGTTTCTTCCACATTGGTTTCCGTTTCCGCACTCTGTTCCTCCGTCGTTTCCGTTTCCACAGATGCACCCTCCCCCATCCATCTAGTTAGGAAAGAATCCCTGATTGCATACTCTTCAGAGAACACATGACTTAAGTAATTGGTACGAAGAAGTCCCTTTGAATAGGTGATTTTATCCCTTACGATGGCTTTTACCTTTTCTACATAATTTTCTGGAATGGTCACCCCTTCATTAGGTGTAAATACACCGCCTGCGTAAGTACCGAGTTCTGTCTTCCAGTCTCCCGTCGTAAAATACACAAGCGGGTCTCTGTCAGAGAAAATATCCCTTCCGGGAAGCAATCTGGAATCAAATTCGACACCAAACAGATTCAGGAGCGTTGGCAAGATATCCGTACTTTCTACGGGCGTATCTACGACAATTGGTTCTTCTTTTTCCAAACATCCACTCCAAATAATTAGTCTGTTGTGGTCACGCACAAAAAGGTTTTCTATCTCATCTACGCCATAGAGTTCGGCAAGTCTAGATTCAGAACCTTCTGTACCATCATCAAGACCATAGGGGAAATGATCCGCTGAAATAACAATAACCGTATCATCTAATATTCCCTGCGCTTCTAATATTTCTAAAGTTGCCTGCAAAGAACGGTCAAACTCAATCTGCGTTGAAAAATAGTATTTAATTTCGTCGGTATAATCAAGATCCGCAACCAAATCAAAATTACGTCTGGCAAAGGAATTAGACTCCTTATAGGGACTGTGACCACTGCAGGACATGTAATACAGGTTAAACGGCTGCTTATCAAAATACATCGGCAGGGTGGCCTGCATCATAGAAATATCACTGTACGGTGCATTCGGATTTACAATGGCGGATAAACCATTCTCCATGGCCATAAAACCATCCGGATAGCCAAGATTAATATGGGTCAAATGACGATCATAAAACGTTAACTGTCCGTTATGAAAAGCACCGCCACTATACCCCAAACAGGATAACTGCGTTCCCATCGTATAATAATTAAAATTCTGGGCCGTTTCTTTCATAGAGGTTCCGCCATCCACGGCAAGCATGCCAAATATATTATGATATTCTCCACCCGTGGTACCGCAAATCGCAGGCTGATAATAATCGGTAATCTGGATTCCCTTCGTAGCCATTCGATACAGCGTAGGAGTAAATCTTGGATCAATCGCTTCTGCTGCCATTGCCTCTGCTGAAATAAAAATCAGATTCTTTCCAGCAAAAAGTCCAGTATAATCATTCTGCTTGGAAGCTTTCTGGGCCGCTACATAGTAATCCAGATTTTTCCATTCTTCATTATCCGTTTCTGCTGCCAGAGCCTCAAAATCAATATCTAATTTGTTATAGCCATACTTTTTCGGTGCTGTTGCATTTTCACTTACATAGAATTCAAGAGGAAGCTCGATTACTTCAAGAGGTTTATCTTCTGCTACCTCACCATATTCAGAAAAGGTAAAGCTGTCCACAGAACCTTTTCGCATACTTCCCTTTGTAAGATCCATTTGTAGACTCTTTAATAGACCAAATCGAGGAACAGACTCCCCAAAAGCAAAGCCTTCACCATATACATATCGGCTATCTTTGCATGGCAGAATGGACACAATCAAAAGAAGAACCGCAACAAATACACCGGCTAAAAAACACAGTCTCTTTCGATAACAAACCCCATCCGCCCTATCAAGTTTTTTTATAAGGCCAAATACCAGATAAAGAATAAAGGGTAAAAATAACAGTAAAATGTGAATTATACCACTGGGATTAAATACAAGGATTTTTACCTCATGCATGTACTCCCAAATACCGCCGGCTCCTGCCAGCATGGTGTTTAAGTCATAAAGCATCTGGTACTCGCAGTAGCTTAAATAGATTACCCCAAATAAAAAGGATAACCCAAAAAGAAGCACAGCTTTTAGTATGCGATTGACAACAGGAACTTTAACGATGGTTGTCAGGAACAAAAATATCGCACCTGTGACACAGGAAAACAAGAGCATGTAGACAACACTAAGTGGGCTGTGAATTCCCACTGTTGAAAGCGTAAATAACAGTTCTAAATAAAATAAGGCGACAGGAAATACCAAATAAAAAAAATCTTCCGGCACCTTAAAAAGGGTTTTATATGGTGCAAAAAAACGCTTTATCTTCTTTTTCGTTCTCTTTTTCATATGTTTATATCAAAACTTTCATGAAGAATGTGAAAGTATCCCAATCTTTAGTTATTTTTTGCGTTTTTGTATTTCTTTTATGCATTCGCAAAGAAACGCTCCGCAAAACGAACAGTCTCCATGGCATCCTTTGCATACCAGTCTGCCCCAATCATATCTGCATATTCCTGCGTAAGTACAGCGCCACCAACACATACCTTGGTATTCAATCCCGCTGCTCTAAGCTGCTTAATGGTTTCTTCCATAGCAGGAACCGTTGTGGTCATCAATGCGGAAAGACCTACGAATGAAATATTCTCCTTTTGAACGGTTTCAACGATACTCTCTGGCGGAACATCTTTTCCTAAGTCAAATACCTCAAAACCATAATTTTCTAAAAGTACCTTTACTATATTTTTTCCAATATCGTGAATATCACCTTTCACGGTTGCAATCACAATCTTGCCCTTCTTCGCTTCTTCTGTACCATTAGCAGCCATAAAGCCTTTGATTACGTCAAAAGCAGAAGAAGCTGCCTCCGCGCTCATAAGAAGCTGTGGAAGAAACATTTTCTTTTCTTCAAAACCCTTCCCCACAATATCTAATGCTGGAATCAACATTCCGTCAATAATTTCCATGGGGGTCATCGTCTTAATATATTCTTCTGTAAGAACCGCACTTCTTTCTTTAAGACCTTTTACAACCGCTGTAATCAGAGGATCTCGTTCTTCTTGGGAAGCACTCGCCTCGGGCGCTACGGGAGTCCCTGCGCTAGCAGCCTGTACCGTCGTGACAGCGGGCAAATTGGTCGCATAATCAATATATTCGCCGCAGTTCTCATCAATGGCAGAAAGTGCCATATAGGTATAATAAACCTTCTTCATCTCTTGGGAAGACGGATTCATAATAGCCGCATTTAATCCATTTTGCAAACACATTAAGAAGAAAGAAGAAGTTACCAGCTCTCTTGCCGGAAGGCCAAAAGAAATATTAGAAATACCAAGACTGGTTAATCCGTTGCATCTTTCTTTAATTCCTTTTAATGCATCCAACGTAACAAGCGCAGATAAAGGATCAGCACTAATACTCATCGCCAACGGATCAATAATAATATCCTTTGCCTTAATGCCATACTCTGCTGCTCTTTTATAAATTTTCTCAGCGATGGCAATACGACCTTCTGCGGTTTCCGGGATTCCACCCTCATCAATCGTTAGTGCCACAACAAGACCACCATACTTTTTAACGAGCGGAAATACTTTTGCCATTTCGGATTCTTTTCCGTTAACAGAATTCACCATTGCTTTTCCGTTATAATGGCGAAGTGCTCTTTCCATCGCAACAGCATCTGTTGTGTCGATTTGTAGTGGAAGATCTGTTACAGCCTGCAACTCGTATACCACCTCTTCCATCATCGCAGGTTCGTCAATTTCCGGAAGTCCTACATTAACATCAAGAACATCCGCCTTTTTCTCCTGCTGGGTAAGCCCTTCCTGCAAAATATAGTCAATATCATGATTTCTAAGCGCTTCTTTAAATTTCTTTTTACCGGTAGGATTGATTCTTTCCCCAATCAAAATCGGACGTTTTCCAAATACGACACCGTGGGTGTAGGACGTGATAATGGTATCTTCCTTTTCTGTGATAGGGAGCGGACTTGTCTTTAACGTTTCCTGAATCATCGCACCAATGTGAAGTGGCGTTGTACCACAGCAACCGCCTAATATACGTCCGCCGACGCCTGCTAACTTCACCATAGATGCCGCAAATAATGCAGGCGTAACATCGTATACGGTCTTTCCGCCTTCGGTCCTAGGAAGTCCTGCATTAGGATTTACAATTACAGGAATAGAAGCATATCGATATAATTCCTCTACAATAGGCACCATCTGGTCTGGTCCCAGGGAACAATTTACACCAAGTGCTGCAACGCCTAAACCTTCTGCTGTTGCAACAACCGTCATAGGAGATGCGCCTGTAAGCAGCTTTGCAGACTCATCATAAGCCGTGGTTAAGAAAATCGGTAAGTCACAGGTTTCCTTTGCGGCCAGAATCGCTGCCTTTGCCTCATAAAAGTCATTCATCGTCTCGATCAAAATCAAATCCACACCGTATTGTGTCCCGATTCTGATTGTCTCCTTAAAAATGTCCACAGCATCATCAAATGCCAGGTCGCCTAGGGGTTTTAAAAGCTTACCAAGTGGCCCTACATCCAACGCAACATAGTGGCAGTCTGAAACTTTTGCCTTTTCAGCAGGCGATAAATCCTGTCCCGCTAAATTCTTTCCACCCTCGATAGTAGCAATGGCTGTTCTCGCATTATCAATCGCCAGATGAATTAAATTCGTAAGACTGTCCTCTCCCTCCGTGCCAAACTTCATGGAATTGGCACCAAAGGTGTTCGTCTTTAGAATGTTAACGCCACCCGCCATGTAATCATAATGCATCTTCTGTATAATATCTGGATGCAACCGATTCCAGGTCTCCGGTAATTCCCCAGGCTTAAGTCCAGCGGCCTGCAAAATACTTCCGCAGCCACCTTCAAAATAAACATATCCATCATTAACCAGATCCATAAGATCCTTTTTAGCCATGTTTCTACTCCAATTTATGCTTTCTTAATCCCAACATAGGCTGTCACGGATTTCTCCGGTGCCATAATGAGCGTATCCATTAGTGTTATCCCAACATGTTTCGCAGGATTTAAAGTCTGAAATATCCCGCGCTGATTTGCCAACTGTACATCACCATACCCAGGAGAATATCTCGGTCTTGTTTGAAGCCCTTCCACAGCTACCGATTCTCCTAAATAGGCACATAATTTTTCCACAAAATTCTCTACCGCTGCTGCCCCTACAGACTGCATAACGCAAGCCTTTGCAACAGACTGCAAACGCATCTTCTTAATTAAGGTATCAAATGCTGCCCCAATGGTTGCCGCAAATAAATAAACTTCCTGACATCCCACAAGATTTCGGGTAAGATCTTTACTCTGTATCTCACCATAAGGCAATACAATCACATCCTCCGGTTTTAAGGTCAAAGGGAAACGCCCAAAACAGGCTCTGGGTTTTATGACCCGTCTTGCCTCAGGAATGAGTTCCCGCACCATTTCTAAATCGTCTTCTGTAATGTGATTTCGAACATACCCAAGATAACGAAGAACTTCTGCCGGTTCTATCTCAATCTCTTCCGGATTACGCACATATATCTGAATCGGACAATCCAAAACTATGCCTCTTTCTTGCAGGAGGGAATAATCTCACTGAGGCTACTCTGTAACAAAGCAGCATTCCCCGGCTTATTCATCGTGTATACATGAATATTCTGAATACCACTGGCTAACAAATCGATAATCTGATCTGTTGCATATGCGATACCCGCCTGACGCATTGCCTTAGGATTGTCACCAAACTTATCTAGAAGATTCACAAAACGTCTCGGAAGAAATGCCTGTGACAGTTTATAAATTCTTTCCATCTGCTTTGCATTGGTAACCGGCATAATACCAGCCACCACTGGAACATGGATTCCAGCCTCACGAATCTTATATAAATAATTAAAAAAGATGCTGTTATCGAAAAACATCTGGGTTGTCAGGAAACTGCAACCAGCATCTACTTTTTTCTTTAAGTTTAAGATATCCTCAGCACTGTTTTTTGCTTCTGGGTGCGTCTCCGGATAGCAGGCGCCACCGATACAAAAGTCACCACAAGTCTTAATCTGTTCAACCAACTCGCTGGCATGCTGAAACTCCCAACCCTCTGTGCTCGTGGTGCCCTGTGGAAGGTCACCGCGAAGCGCTAAAATATTTTCAACTCCAGCTGCTTTTAAATCCGCTAAATGCTTCGCAATACCATCCTTCGTAGCACCTACACAGGTAAGATGCGCAAGTGCAGGGACGCCGGCATCTTTTATATTTTTAGCAATCTCTGTTGTATATAATCTGGTTCCACCGCCTGCTCCATAGGTAACAGACATAAAATCCGGTTTTAATGCAGCAATTTCACCCGTTGCTTTTAATACACTTTCATAGACCTCTGTCGTTTTGGGTGGAAATACCTCAAAACTAAGAGTGGGTTGTTTGCTTGCTAATACGTCAGAAATCTTCATAATATGACATCCTCTCTATAAAACGCTATTTCCTATTCTACACTATTAAGCGTTTTTTTCATAATACTACCATTTTAATAAGTTATGGCCTATATGCAGAAAACGCTGAGGGAACAGCATAACCGTCTTTCATCTCTTTTAGCGTAACAAATCGAAACAGCTCTTCCTTCGTTAAATCCTGCTCGCCTCGTATTTCATCTGCTTTAATGGAGTATCCTATCATATGCCATTCTTTGTGTGTAAATATATGCTTCGCAGCAGATAGCTTCTCTATATGAAGCGAGGTCATTCCCAGGGATTCCACGTATGCTAATGCCTTTTTCGGTGATAGATGCCCCTCCAAATTAGGAAATTCATATAATCCAGCGAGAAGCCCTTTCCCCGGTCTCTTATGCAATAAAATCCTCTCGCCCAAGTAAATAAGAAGTACTGTCCTCTTCTCTATTACGCGGGGTTTCTTCTCCGCCTTAACAGGGTAGCACAGTTCTTTGCCGGACTTATGCGCTTTGCAAAACGTAGCCATAGGGCAAACGGTGCACTTTGGTTTCGTATTTGGAAGACAAACACCCGAACCCAAATCCATAAATGCCTGATTTAGACTGCCGGAAACCACACCAAGCTGCATGTTCTTCGCTACAACAGAATATGCATTTTCTAATAATTCTTTGATTTGATTCTTGAACTGACTACCACCGATATCTTCCTCACGCGCTAAAAGCCTCGTTATAACACGAAGTACATTCCCATCAACAGCCGCCGCATTCTTTCCAAATGCAATCGAAGCAATGGCTGCTGCGGTATAGCTTCCTATACCTGTAAGCGACAGGAGCGTTTTTTCCTCACTCGGAATCTTCCCATCATATTCCGTAAGTATAGTAATAGCCGCTTTCTTTAAATTTCTAACCCTGGAATAATAGCCAAGTCCCTCCCATAGTTTATGTAGGTCATCATCTGGACAATTCCCGAGTGCTTCTACCGTGGGAAGGCATTCCATAAAGCGCTGATAGTAGGCTTTCACTGCCTCAACACGGGTCTGCTGTAACATAATCTCCGATACCCAGACATGGTATGCCGTAGGGTCTTCACGCCACGGTAATAGCCTATGCTCTTTCTCATACCACGCTAAAAGAGGAGGTAGCGCCTCCTCTAACAATCTCTGGTTCTTTGTTCCTGTAATATTCTGGTCTGTTGTCTTTTTATTCATAGCCAATTTATTACATCAACTCGCTAATATCTTGTCTTTTCATATTTTAACTTCGTTAACAACTGATTCTTAATGGAAGCATACCGTTCCTCCACCGTAGCTTCCGAAGGTTCCATCCCCATCGAGAGCTCCATAGGCGTTAATAATTCAGGCGTCAATTTATTCTTCAACGTCGAAAGGACCTCTAACTTGGCCGTATATCCCTCAGCATCCAAAAACTGTAATAGCCCTGGATGAATCGCTGCCGTATCCGTTTGCTGCAAATCATCTTCTTCGGGAGAAATGGTCTCAAAAACCATCTCTTCTTTTGCTTCCACTAAAAGGAGTCCATCTTCCGACTTATTCTTCTTTCCAAATATGGACTTCTTTTCTTCTACCTTTTCGAAACGATATCCCTGCGTGGCATGCGGATACTTCACTTTATCCACTTCTTCTAAGAACATAGAAACGGGTCTGGCATAAACCTTGTAGGGGGCATATAATCCCTGATAAATAACCAGTTCTTCCTCCGTCTCCGTATGGCTTGCTATGGTAATAATCTTATACTGCTTTCCCTTAAAATGCTGATACACCTCATTCGGTCTGGGAATCGTTCTCTTTTCTTTCATAAATGCTCCTACAACTCTTTTACAAAGGATACCTCTGCAAAATCTACCGGAAATGGTATTGCCTGTAATTCATCAAATAACGACTGTAATGCATCCTCAGATAATTCATTAATCCCTTTGTGATATATTCTCACCGTATAGTCTCTACTAATAGAATTCCTAATACAACTCATCGTAACACCAGCACAGTGATAACCAGCCTCTGCTAAACGCGTGCGAATCACCTGCGTGTAGGCTTTCTCCATAAGCTGTAATTCTTCCTGCGCTTCCCCTTTTACCGGTGCATTGCCTCTTGCTTTTAGGGTTGTAAAGAAGCTAACCATCATTACTACGAGTACAACAGACACAATCACTTTTTTCATAAAACATTCCTCCACAGCCACACAATTATCAATGTTGATAAGGCTATTATAGAATGTTTGCGTTTTATATCTGTCCCATAAAAGGTATTCTAAAATTCTTCTAGGGTATTTTTCACAGATTCAAGTTGATCACCATTATAGGATAATGTCATACGAATATCCTTTTCACCCTGCAATAGTTTTTTCAGGAACAGGCGATCTCCTTCCCAAAGAGAAAGGTCTTCTATTTCTTCAAAGGGAACCCATTTTAAGACCCCCTCCACACAGTCCTCTATAAGTTCTCCAGTAAACTGCGTTGCTGTATACAGATGCATTACCTCATCTTCCCAGCCTTCGGCTTTGAAGTATATGACGCCTCTTTTTTCATACTGGGTTAATGTCAGTCCTGTTTCCTCATACACTTCACGAAGAAGACAGGCTTCTTCTGTCTCACCAGGCTCAAATTTTCCACCTACACCAATCCACTTTCCTGCATTCACATCATTTTTCTTTCGGATGCGGTGCAGCATTAGATAATTCTGCTCTTTTTCAATGTAACATAACGTAGTTTCTATCATTTTTTCTTTCCTATAATGCATCACTGTCCAGACAAATCGTAAAGGGCCCATCGTTTACTAATGATACCTTCATATCTGCACCAAACCTGCCTTGCTCTACTTTATAACCTTCTGCCTTACAGGCATCAATAATATAATCGTATAGGGAAGAGGCCATATCCGGTGCTCCTGCATTGACAAACGACGGCCGGTTCCCCTTCTTACAGTCAGCATACAGCGTAAACTGGGAAATTAGTAAAAGTTCCCCCTGCACACTATTTAAGGCAAGGTTGGTCTTTCCGGCTTCATCTTCAAAAATACGAAGCCCCAACATCTTCTTTATCATTTTATCTGCGATTTCCTTTGTATCCGTCCCAGAAACCCCGATTAAAACCATAAAGCCTTTTCCAATCTTTCCAAGCATCTCCCCATCCACTGTAACCTGTGCCTGGGTAACTCGCTGTATTACAAAACGCATAATGACCTCATTTCAAAATATGAATTTATGACTTTCCCAGCATTTTCTGAACTTTCTGCCGGATATCGTCCACCTGACTGCTTCTTTTCTCCCCAAACACGCACTCATAAACAAAGTGCTCACAATTATTGTGAATAATACTATAACCACCCTCGCCCATTCGCGCACGCGCTGCAGCCACAATATCGTCTGCTTTTCGTACCTTCTTTTTTTCTTTTTTATCCGGAACCCCAACTTCTAAAAATGCATTTCCACAAAAGAAATGAATATCTGATGATACCACAGTAACATTCTCAGGTTGGTTCAAAATCCCCCCCACAGGAGGGTATCCAAACTGAATGACTTCTTCTTCCGATACAAAGATTCCATAATGAAAAATACTTCCAATTGCAATCCGCACCATATCTCCCCGGGCGGGCTGTTTTAACTCCCATTCCATATCTTTTCTCCATAAAGAATTGATTCTATACCATTATACATCATAGTCGTAACCTATTTTAAAAATGTCTCCACTTCACAGGTATTTCTATAAAGTCTGAGCATAATTGCACCTTTCTCGTCCGTCCTGAAAACATTTGTATTTTCCTGGCTTAATCGTTCCAATACTTCCTCATGCGGGTGTCCATAACGATTCCTTGCTCCTGCGGAAATAATCGCGATTAACGGAGAGGTTTCCCCCAGAAATTCCTGCCCGGTTGAATACTTTGACCCATGATGTCCTACCTTAAGAAAGGTTAGTCTCTGCCCGCTTAAATGTTCCTGAAACCAGGTCTGCTCGCTTATAGTATCTTCTACCGCCATCGGTGCATCGCCCATGAATAGCCCTTTTAATGCTCCGTATTCTAAGCAAAGAACAATGGAAGCATCATTCATATCAGAAAAAGAATTCCTGCCCGGCGGATTTAAACAGGTAAGCGTGATAATCCGATCTTCGTAGGAATCTCCGGCTTGCATATACTGCACCGGTATTTGTCTTTGCTGCGCCAACAGTATCAACTCCCTAGCGTTATCTTTTATCCCGTCTCCGGCCGGCAAAATAATCGTACCAATCCGTAGGTATGCAGAATCCCACTCTTTTTCCAACAAGTCGCATAGCCCATTCATATGATCGGCATCCGGGTGGGTAACAAACCAGTAATCGATTCTATGAATTCCCATGGATTTTAGGAATGGCACAAGCTGGTATTTTGCTAATGTTTTGTTCGAGGAAGAACCACCATCTATCATGAGTACGCTTCCTTTTTCCTGTATACATATCCCATCTCCCTGCCCTACATCCAGAAAGGTAATGGATACGCCTTTTGTGCTATGCAAACATACCATGCATAGAAGAAGGATGGGAAATGCAAGTTTAACAACACTCCGTAATCTTTTTCGAAACCGAAACAGCAAAAAAACACCCAAATAGAACAAAAGAATTTTAGCAAGCGCAGGCTTTCCAATTCCAATTTGACTCCCAGGAAAATGAAGGGTTAATGCACATAATTTCTCATACAGCCATAGAATCCACCGAACGGGATAGGACAAAAATCTACCAAATGGCACACAAAAGCCACCAAATATCATCGCCAAAATGCCAAGGGGCATCACTACCTGCATAAGCGGAATAATGAGAAGGTTTAACAACATGCTATACGGTGGATAGGTGTAATAAAAGTAGGAAACGAGTGGAAATGAATACATGCCAAATAGCACCGTCGAAAGAAACGCCAATATTAGTTTCTTTTGTCGTCTGCCAAGGGGCAATTCTTCTAGCATCTCTGTATAAATGGGAAGAAAACAGGTAAATCCAAGAACCGCCATAAACGATAGCCAGAAGCCTGCATGATATAGTACATATGGATTTTGCATGCACAAATAGGCTGCCAGCAAGGACAGCGTTGTATATAAGTCATAGTTCTTCCGGAGCACTTTACCAAGGAGCATAAATAGCAGCATCCCCGTGGCCCTGATTGCAGAAGGAGCACCTCCGCACAAAATACAGTACGATACGAGTAATCCTATGGTGATTGGAACTGCCCCTTTATTCGGTACAGTAAGTCTATTTAGAATTTTGTAAAATCCAACACCAATAAGCGAAATATGTAGTCCGCTAATGGCAAATATGTGTGAGATTCCTCCCTCCTGAAAAAGGCTCTTTACTTCTGGATCCATATCCCCCTTGTCCCCTAGAAGCATCGCTTCTAATAGCCCCGCCTCTTTCTCCGGAAAAACATTTTGAATACTATGTTTAAAATACTCCTTAAGCTGAAACAACCTCTCCAAATAAGCGTTATATTTTTCACCCTTGGCAAGTAAAACACATTTGTCCAGTCCATAGTCAATTCCAATGGACTTATAATATTTTGCCGAATCAAAAGTTCCCGGATTGGTTGCTTTATAAAAAGGCTTATACTGCCCCTTTACACGCACATATAAACCCAGAGGCAGGTCTTCCCCTCCCTCTATCGTGCATAGTATGTTCTGTTTTCCTCGGGAAGCTTCTGCGCCGCAGACAACGGCGCCTCCTAGGACAATCTTATGATTTTCTATGTCCTTTTCCTGAATCGTTCCTTCTACAATTACCTCTTCTCCATAGATAAAGGGCATTTCCTTCATCCCACCTAAGGTAACAAATAGAAAGGTTATAAAAATATACGTAAGACAAAGCTTACAAAGTGGGCGTTTCAAAGTTTATGAGACATCATAATCCTTTCCGCCCTTCCCCTAAAAAGAGCCTTTTTATTCAATTACACCTGTATTTTTTAGCGGTACAGAAACAAAGAACGTCGAACCTTCTCCTAATACAGAAGAAACCTCTATCGTGCCGCGATGTAACTGTACAATCTTTTTCGTAATAGATAGACCAAGACCGGAACCTGATATGGTGTTGGCATGGGATTTATCACCGCGATAGAACCTTTCAAATACATGTTCAATGTCTTCGGGGGCAATCCCAAGTCCTGAATCTTCCACCGTTATTTTTGCGTGCACATGATCGGCATCAAGGATTACCTTCACATATCCAGTCTGTTTATTGTACTTAATACCATTCTCTACCAGGTTCATAACGACCTGCGCAAGCTTCACTTCATCCACCTCAGCGGTTACCTTACGCTTGATTTCTAAAATCAAATCGATATCCTTGTCTTTGGCAATATATTTTAACTGCTTAATGACATCTTCTGACATTTTCACAAGGTCAGTCGGTTCCGCATGTAAAGCACCCTTTCCTTCATCCATTCGGGCAAGATGCATTAAGTCATCAATCACTTTGGTTTCCCGGTCTATTTCCCCAGCAATATCAGCCATGAATTCCCGGTATACTTCTACCGGTGCTCCCTCCTGAATCAGCAGCGAATCCGCTAACACCTTCATACTGGTAAGTGGCGTTTTCAATTCATGCGATACATTAGAGACAAACTCCTGCCTGGAAGCATCTAACTGTTTAAGATTATCCCGCATCTTGGTGACTGCCTGAACCAAATCCTCAATCTCAACATAGGTTGATACAGGAATTGGTTCCTCCTCAAAAGTAGCAACTGCTTTCGCTGCTTTTGCTGCCTTTTCAAATGGCTTTGTAGCTAAAAGAGAAAAAAGAGCAGCAAGTGCAACAACAATTGCCATTACACCAATGGCATAAATTGTCGCCTGTCTCTCACTATTCTGGACAAAATTTTGGAATTGATCCTGAGAAATATAAGAATCTCGCAGAAGTGCATCAAAATAGGATCTGTAGCTACTAACAAGTCCCATCCGAAGAATTAGCGTGACTGCCAATCCCACAAGTGTGATACAACAAAAAAGACGTAATTTAAATGACCGAAGTAAACGCATCGGCCAAGAGGACTTCTTTTCCATACTATGATGATTTACCCCTGATAATAATATCCCTGTCCCCACTTGGTTCGAACATACATGGGTTCAGAAGGAGATACCTCAATCTTTTCACGAAGTCTTCTCATGTGAACATCTACGGTACGAACATCCGCTTTGGCATCTGCGCCCCAAACAAGCCGAAGCAATTCATCTCTGCCAAATACTTTACCAGGAGACTCTACAAGAAGTGATAATAAGTCAAACTCTTTACTGGTAAGTGGCTTTTCTACCCCACCAATATAAAGTCTTCTGTTATCCTTTTCAAAACGGAAATCACCATTCACAACAACATAAGAATCGTCCTCTTTGGACTTCTTATAGTTTTCCATACGACGAAGATGCACTTTTACACGCGCTTTTACTTCCAATACATTAAATGGCTTTGTAATATAATCATCAGCGCCAAATTCAAGGCCCGTAATCTTATCCATAGCCTCGCCCTTAGCGGTCAGCATGATAATGGGAATATCAGAAAAAGAACGAACCTCCTGGCACACTTCCAAACCATCCTTCTTGGGAAGCATAAGATCTAAAAGAACAAGGTCAAAATTACCTGTCTTAATCTTCTCCAGTGCTTCCTCGCCATCATATGCTTCTTCCGTAGTGATATTGTCAGACTCAAGGACAACCTTCAGTCCCTTGATAATATTCTTTTCATCATCTACGATTAATACTTTTCTAGCCATTGTTATTCTCGTCTTTCTATTTGACTGTAATATACTGTTCTATTCTCTTAAAAATTCCTTCCCCTATCCCATACACTTTCGTAATATCTCTAGGGGTTTTAAAGGCTCCATAGGTCTCCCTGTATGCAATAATGGCTTCCGCGCGAACGTTTCCAATGCCATTTAACTGCATAAGCTGTTCTTTGCCAGCTGTATTGATGTTAATGAGCCCCTGCTCTATTCCTGCCGTAGTAGCACCATCCGCTTCCGGTTCCTCCACCGCGGATTCCGCTTCATCCTGGGAAACACTCTCTTCCAGAGGCGTTTCTGCATCCTCTGATAAAACCGCATCCTCTGCTGTGACAAGTAACACCTGTTTCTTTCCACAGCCAATCAGTCCCAAACAGCTAAGCAGTGCAAAAATGCTACAGAAATATAGAATTTTTTTATACAATTTTGTTACTCCTTTTGATTCATTTAAAACCAAAAGGGGGCTTTGACAATATTATATTTTACGGCATTTTGCCATTTCTTGCAATAAATATTTTACAAAATTGTTACATTTTATTCAGTAGTCTCTATATCTACTGCATTTTCCGAAACAGTTTCTTCCGTTTTCACATCATCCACAATCTCTTCACCGTGAATCATGAGATTATCAGATACAACCGTCGCCAGATTTCGCAAAATCTCGTCAGGATCATCTCCGTTCCAAATCTTGTTATAAGCTAATTCCAACTGCATCCAGTATGTTTCCAGCTCAACTAGCTTAGGTAGGGATACACTGGAAATGTAACTACTACGCACAAGAGGTGGTACTTCCATCAAATTTTCTGCCGATGCATTCACACAGGGAAGCTTTCCCGTTCTGGAATATAAAGTGCTACTCATCTCCGTAACCATAAATGCGGCAAATGCATCCGCAGCTTCCTTATGCTCCGAATATCCATTTATAATAACGCCATCCGTTACAGAAAGTCCCTTTGCAGGGTGTTCGCTGTCAATACCGGGAAGCATTGCAATTCCGTAACTATATTCGAACTCCTCATTTAACGTTGCCGCCTCAATTCTTTTCAGCGCTTCTGCCGTGGTGATGGTATATACAACCTTACCAGCAATAAAGTTATCTAATACTTTTTGCATAGTCTGCTCTTTTGTTTCAAAGGAAAAGTACTGATTTAACTCCTGATAAACCTGAAGACATGCCACCGCGTCCTCGTTGTAAATATTGCATATGGTGGGATCATCTCCATTCACGCCACCCACATCAAAGTAATTTCCTGCAAAAAAGTAATTATAAAAAATATCTGAGGCATCCCAAACAAAGAAATTTTCAACCGTTTCCGGTGGTGTATAAAGATCCGCAAATTTCTCAATATCCTCAATGGTCGCTGGAACCAGATCCACACCAGAAAGCCCATTCTCTGCTGCCATCTGCGCTAAATATGTGGCATTATAAAGAAGGTAAGCCGTATCATAATAAAATGGATATCCAAAATAGGTATTATGATAGGTTACCGCCGACAGCGCAACGCCAGGGAAGTTTTCCTCCTTCAATACGCCTGTATCGCTATGAAGCACAGGATGTGCAATACCCATCTTGATAGCTTCTTCTAAATTGGAGGTTTCTGCGATATATAAATCTGGCATATTGTTACCAGATACAGAGGCCTCATAGATTGCTTCCAGATACGACATCTCCTCGTATAGAACCGTGTTTACACGAACATTATATTGGTCACGAAAAGCAAGCGCTGAACTGTTTAAAAAATCTGTCAGCGCCGCATCCGTATACCAAATTGTAATCTCTTCTACATCGCCTGCAAAAAGGTCCTCGCCCTTATCTCCCCTATAAGCAGCTAAAAGGTTAAGACCCAGCAGCACCAGCACGAAGAATGTCGAAATAACACGTTTCATCCGTTATAAGCATTCCTCTAAGATGGCAATCATCTCATCAACATGTTTCTTCTCAATGATTAGTGGAGGCATAATCCGGATAATATTCGTGCCTGCATTAATAAGCACAAGTCCTTTACTAAGTGCCTTGTTAATCTTCTCAGCAACAGGCTCCTTAAACTCAATACCCTGAATAAGGCCAACACCCCGGTGTTCCACAATATCACTGTGACGACTCTTAACCTCTTCTAATTTATCCCAGAGATAACTGCCGACTTCCTGCACGTTCTCTAAAATTTTCTTCTCTTCAAACTCTTTCATTACCTGACAAATGGCAGCACAGGCAAGTGGATTACCACCATAGGTCGTTCCGTGGTCACCTGCAACCAAGGATGCCTGACCAACTTTTTCTGTCATCATAAATGCGCCAACTGGTACGCCACATCCAAGCGCTTTTGCACTCGTCATTACATCGGGCTTAATGCCAAACTTCTGCCATGCAAACATCGAGCCAGTTCTTCCCATACCACACTGAATCTCGTCAAAAATAAGAAGAATGTCTTTTTCGTCACAAATTTCCCGAAGTTTTTTAAGGAACTCCTCCTTCGCAGGACGAATTCCGCCTTCTCCCTGCACGGTTTCCAAAATAATGGCACAGGTCTTGTCGGACAGACAATTTAAAACACTGTCAATATCATTCAGTTCGGCAAACTTGATATTTCCAATCCCTGGTTCAAAAGCCTCCCGGTACTTCTTCGTTCCAGTAATAGAAAGCGCACCCATCGTTCTTCCATGGAAGGAGTGCTCAAAGGCAATAATTTCATGGTCGGTAGAGCCATCTTTTAAGAAAGCATACTTCCTGGCAGTCTTAATCGCTCCTTCAATTGCTTCTGCACCAGAGTTCGTAAAGAATACCCTGTCCATTCCAGAAGCCTTCTTAATGGCCTTTGCAGCCTCAATAGCGGGTACATTGTAGTAATAGTTTGACGTATGAATGATCTTATCAATCTGCGCCTTTAATGCGTCATTATAAGCTTCATCGTGGTATCCAAGCGCAAAAACACCAATACCCGATACAAAATCGAGATACTTCTTGCCCTCCAGATCTTCTAAATAAACACCTTCCGCTTTTTCAAAAACAACCTGGTACCGATTGTAGGTATGAAGTAAGACACTTTCCGCCTCGTTTATATATTCCTGCATATTCATATCCATTCACCTTAAGCCTGACAGAACTGATCCCTAGGCTCTCCTTTTGCTAAATTATCATCATCGGAAATAATGGCAGTACCAATCCCCTGCTTCGTAAAGATTTCAAGAAGCAGGCAGTGAGGCACACGACCATCCAAAATATGGACACGGCTAACACCACTCTTAATCGCTGAAGTACAGTTATTCAGTTTCGGAAGCATGCCGCCGCCAATAATGCCACTTGCAATTAACTTATCAGCTTCCGATGCGGTCAGTCGGGAAATAAAGGAGGACTTATCCTCGATATCTCTGTATAAACCTTCAATATCCGTTAAGAATACTAACTTATCTGCGCCAACAGCCTTTGCCACTGCACATGCTGCATCATCGGCGTTAATGTTATAGGTGTCAAAGTTATCATCCAAACCAATGGGAGCGACGATGGGAAGAAAATCATTCTCAAGGAGATCTAACAGAATCTTCGCATCTACCTTCTTAACATCTCCAACATAACCGATGTCCTGTCCCTGGAACAACTTCTTTTCCACGTTTAATAAGCCGCCGTCCTTACCAGATACACCAACCGCCTTAACGCCAAGCTCCTGTACCATTGTTACCAGGCGTTTGTTGACCTTATTCAGAACCATCTCGGCAATTTCCATTGTCTCTGCATCGGTTACTCGGAGGCCACCAATAAATTCAGACTCTTTTCCAGTCTTCTTAACCCACTTACTGATTTCCTTTCCACCACCATGTACAATAATAGGCTTAAATCCTACCAGTTTAAGTAATGTAACATCCTTGATTACGTTCTTCTGCAGTTCTTCATCAGCCATGGCAGAACCGCCATACTTAACAACAATAATCTTTCTATTAAATCTCTGGATATAAGGTAGCGCTTCAATCAGTACCTCAGCCTTTCCTAAAATCTTATCCATTTCTTGTGTATTCATATCGTTTCTCTTCTTTCTACAAAATATAATACCTTATTCATCTTTCCACTTGGGGACTTTTATAGCCCTCATTCTTAGGAGCGGTAATCTGCATTAATCTTTACATAATCATAGGACAAGTCACAACCCCATGCCGTTGCTGCAGCTTCGCCCTCATGCATATTACAAACAACCGTTACCTCTTTTTCGGATAAAATTTTGGTTGCTTCTTCTTCGCTATAATCTGCTGCCACACCATTTTTGAAAATCAGAATGGAGCCAGCATTACTCTCAAAATGCATCTCCACTTTTTCAGGGTCAAAGCTCGCACCACTGTAGCCTAATGCACAAAGAATTCTTCCCCAGTTTGCATCATGTCCAAAAATTGCAGCCTTTGTTAAGGAAGAACAAATAACAGCCTTTGCAAGTATCCTTGCATCCATTGTATTTTTTGCACCTATAACGCGGCAGGTAAAGAGAGCGGTTGCCCCTTCTCCATCGCCGGCCATCTCCTTTGCAAGATACTCACAAATAATATAAAGATTCTCCTTAAAGGTTGCATAATCAGCATTCTTCTCGGTGATTTCTGCATTTTCTGCCATGCCATTTGCAAGCAAAAGAAGGGTATCATTGGTGGAAGTATCTCCGTCCACGCTAATCATATTAAAGGTATCCTTTACTACCTCAGAAAGGGCTTCCTGTAAAAGATTTTTACTGATTGCAAGGTCTGTTGTGATATAGCCAAGCATGGTACACATATTAGGATGAATCATGCCGGAGCCCTTACACATACCACCCATGGTTATCGTCTTTCCACCAACTTCGTAGGTCAGTGCAATTTCCTTCTTGTGGGTATCTGTGGTCATAATTGCCTTTGCAGCCTTAGTTCCTGCCTCAATAGAAGCCTCCTTGCTGTTCATAAGCGCTTTCACGCCGGCAACAATCTTATCTTCTTTTATCTGCATTCCGATAACGCCAGTAGAACCCACCAATACGGTAGAAACATCTTCTCCCGTAATATCACATACCGCCTGTGCAGTCGCTTCACAAATCCGCATACCTTCTACACCGGTACATGCGTTGGCAATTCCAGAATTTACAATGACTGCCCTTACAAAAGGTGCATTTTCCACAATATTCTTATCCCAAAGTACCGGTGCTGCCTTTACAACATTGGTCGTAAAAGTGCCTGCTACCTTACAAGGCGCTTCAGAAAATACAATAGCCATATCTTCCCGGTTTTCGTATTTTATGCCTGCTGCGGTACTTCCTGCTTCAAATCCGGTTGCAGCAGTAACACCACCATCTATAATTTTCATAATCTGTCATCTCCTATTTCTATTCATTAAAAGCGGAAATATTTGCTTCATTTAATGTGAAATCATAATAATTCAAATCTTCTCGCTTCGTCCAGCCAATACAGTTCCAAAAGGCATTCCCGATATCATTTCTGGTAAAAGCAATTAGGCTTACCTTATTGACACGCTCCTCCTTTAAGGCCTGCATACAGGCAACTACCATTGCTTTCCCTATACCATGCCGTCTATAATTCTCATGCACGCATACATGGTATAGGCATCCTCGTCGCCCATCATGTCCGCAAAGAATGCAGCCAACTATTTTATCATCCTCCACAGCAACAACGCTTGTAGTAGGATTTCGTCGCAGAAAAATAGAAACGCCTTCCTCAGAGTCGTCGATAGAACGGATTGCAAATCCCTTAATGGTCATCCAAAGGTCTTTGACTTCTGCATAATCCTCGATTGTCATCGGACGAATTGTCATATTCTGCTCCTTTTTTGTAAAGTTAAAAAAACATATAGTAACGTCTTATTATACCAAAAAGTCAAAAAAAAAGGAATTATAGTAATATTTTTGTAAGAAAATAAGGAAGCCGGCTGATCGCCTCATTAGATTACTGTAATATATCCAGAACCAAGTAAATACGCAACAAGAACAATCCAGGCTGCCGCGATGACGGGCATGCCATATAGAAAATACCAATGCTTTGTTTTATGTCTGAACGTGTACATAGCAATGGTGGACCCTAACGCGCCACCAAAGATTGCAATGATAAAAAGAATGGCTTCTGGCGTGCGAAAAGCGTGATGCTTCGCCTTATACTTGTCGATAGCCATAGAAAGAAAACCTGCGAGGTTCAGAACCCCTAAATATATTGCCACATAACCATATACAGTCATGAAAACACCAAATATTATTCGCTCACGTAAGGGGATAATCCGTGTTTATTACTATAATGTTCTAACCAGTTATAAACATCCTCGGGAGTACGCGCCAATGGACGCTTCCACTTTGTAAGCTTCATATGATTGAAAAGACTTGCGATAAACCCACTGCAGGTATAGCACCCTGAAATAGGAGCCTCCTTACCAAGGGGCGTTGCAAATAGCTGAAAATAATTATACAGCTTCAGTTTCTTCTTTTTCATTCGCTCTATCTGTTCGCAAAGCCATGTATACTGCTCGTCCTTAATATAAACATCATAAATCTTATACATTCTGTATCGATCATAATGTTCTCTGGTAAAGCATGCTGTAAACCATAACTTTTCATAGACACGGCAAAAAGAATAAATCTCATCCCCGATTTTCAAACTACAGTGACCATACTTAAATTTGGTAAAGCGCACAACAAATGCGCCAAAACTGGTATTAGATTGTGACATTACAATACTAATCTTCTTCATGTATGGAACTCCCACCTATCCGCAACACTACCATTTTACTGAAATTATCCGATATACGCAATAACTTCCACTTCGCAAAGCACTCCCTTAGGAAGCTCTTTTACTGCAACACAGCTTCTTGCAGGCTTACTGATAAAATACTCTTCATAAACCTTGTTAAAGGCTGCAAAGTCATTCATATCAGCCAGAAAGCAGGTTGTTTTAACAACATTCTCAAAACCTGCTCCTGCTGCTTTTAAAATTTCACCTGCGTTGATACAGGACTGTCTAGCCTGTGCTTCAATCCCTTCTGCCTCAATCTGACCGCTTGCAGGATTAATTGGAATCTGACCAGAAGCATACAAAAAGCCTCCTGCGACAATTCCCTGAGAATAAGGTCCAATTGCTGCGGGTGCGGAAGTTGTACTAATTACTTTATTCATGATATTCCCTCTCTTTTCATACTAGCATTATTTTGTCAGGAAGCATTTTCTTCCCGAAAACTGACTACCACATAGAACCCTCTGGGGGTTTCTTTAATATCTACCACCGTTCCTTCTTTTGCCATAAGTCTTTCCGTAAAAGGAATATTTCCACTCATCGCAACAGCAGGGTCAATGGTGTAATAATAGTTACTGGGGAGCAGTCCTTCTGTTACCGTAACAGGATCTCCGACTGCAACAAGCCCAGGCCGTTCCATTTTAAATTCCATTTCACGCATATACTAACCTACTTTACAAACCGGATAAAGGTTACTCTCTGTCCAAAAAAATCATCTTCAAATTCACTCTCTGGGGCAAATCCAACCTTTTTGAGCAGTTTCTGCGCAATTACTGCTTTTGATCGTGAATAAGCAAATACCTGCTCAACGTTATACTGCTTCTTTACATATTCCACAGTCGCTTCCATCGTCTCCGTAGCATAACCGCAGTTTCTATAAGCATCAAATAACATCATCGTTACTTTGATTTCTCTTTTTTCATTTAGTTTTAAGGATACTGTTCCGATTAGTCTATTTTCTTTTTTTAGGATAATGGCAAATCGGAGCGGAAAATGCCCTTTCTGATAATGTCTCTGCTGATGTTCTACAAACGCATCTGCTTCCTCCATAGAAGCAAAGCACTCATTGGGAAAATTCGGACATCCTTCTGCCTTAGAAAGCTCCACCAGGGCAGTGGCATCCTCTTTTACCAGCCGGCGAATAGCCAGATTCTTCGTAGTGTAAAGCATGATATTTTGTATCATATCAGAACCCTCGCGTTCTCAAATAAATTTTACGCTTTTATTTTACAATTTTTTTCACAATGGGCATAGCCTTTAATTCATCCTTGGTGAATGTTTTTAGGGCGAATAAGAGAATGCCATATACCACCACTGCCACACACACTGGAACGAGCAGTGTGATTAAATCTTTCCCTCTGGATAATCCTGTCTTCTCGCCAAATGCAAGGGTTCCTCCGAGTACCTTCACAAGCAGCGCGTAAACACCATAAGTAACCACACCCATTACTGCCGATGCGGCTATGGGTTTTAAAAAGGTATTTTTCACAGCAAATGTATAGCCCACATATTTCTTGATCTTCATACAGTTCAGAAAACTTACCAGCATAGGGAAGGTTACGTTTCCAATAACCAGTGCATATACGCCCAAATCAGTGCATTTTAATAGTACACCCACCAGAATAATATGAATTGCCAGGGAAATACCTGCATGAATCACAGGAACACGCATACGATTGCATCCCTGCAAAATGGAAGTGCTTAATGTCGACAGCGCATAGAAGAACACTGCACAGCCACCAAAGGTTAACAAATAGACCGCCGTGCCATGTAGATTCAGCAGTCTGGGGAATAACACAGACATAATAGGGGACGCTAATGCCATAAGACCAAAAGAAGCTGGAATGGCAATCATCATATTCATCTTTAATACCGTTGTTATTTTTCGCTTCACTCCTGCCATATCCCCCGTGGTAAAGGATGCCACAACGCTGGGCAGGGTTGCCGATGCCATAGCAGTAGCGATTGCCACAGGAAGATTCACCATTTGGTTATACTGGGTATTAAATACGCCCTGCAAAGAGGTAGCCGTCTCCTCAGCCATTCCTTTATTTGCCATAATGTTTCCATAAAGTAAATCATCCATCGTGTAGCCCAGCTGGTAGATACTCTGGCTAATAATAACAGGGATTACGGTAAGAATCAGACATTTAAATAATAATGCACCGTTTTCCGTTGCCACGTCTTCCATTTGTTTTTCTTTTTGAATGGATTTTCTTCGAACCAGAAATAGTCCAATAAAGATTAACAGGGCTGAAAATGCGCCTGCCAGGGTACCAAACGTACCGCCCATAGCACCATAAGATGCAAGCTGGGTATCCTCTGTGCAAATCCGCATAAAATACCAGGTTGCTACAACCGAAATAATGGCATTTACAATTTGTTCAACCACCTGGCTAATGGCTGTTGGCACCATATTCCTATGCCCCTGGAAGAATCCACGACAGGTTCCCAGTAAAGCTACGACAAAGGTGGTGGGGGCTAAGACACGAAGTGGTCTTGCGAGTCCTTCTCTCTTATACAGTGACGCAAAGAAATCGGCTCCAAAATACAGAGCCATACACGCCAGTAATCCTGTACAGATTGCAAAAAGAATCGCCTTTCCAAAAAGATTATGCGCATTCTTATATTCCTTCTTTGCCAGTCTCTCACTCATACATTTTGAAACGGCGAGAGGCATACTATACGAAGACAAAGTTAGGGCAATGTTATATACGCCAAAAGCAACGGAGTATAATCCGTTGCCTGTGTTCCCCATAATGTTCGCCATGGGTATGCGATAGATAAATCCAATGATTTTTGTTACAATCCCCGCCAGGGCCAGAATGCTTCCCTGAATCGCGATCGATTTCTTTACTTCCTTTGACATTTTTCTCCTTATGCAAAGAATAACAAATAAATCATAGTTACCAGTAAACCAATACAGAACAGCATCAGACCAAAACTCATAGAACGGCTGATGAGTGCCATGTTCTCCTTGGTTTCTTCTTTTCTCATTGCAAGCTGGTGCGCATAGTCTCTTTGCTCTTTGCGCTTCTTACTATGGTTGTGGAACCACTGCTGCAAGGAACCAACACTTTCTGTAAAGGCATCTCCCTCTTCTCTCTCATAAGGAAGCGGACTATCCTTGTAAAGTGTTTTTCTTAGTAGAACAACAAAACCATCCACAAGACTATCTAAAATGCGGCAGAAGAACCCACAAATTGCGGGAATCGCCTTTAATAACAGCGGTCTATAAATATAGTCCTCAATATCCAGGAAAGCAGGCCATCTATTTACATAGACACGCTTACCACCCTCCTTCTTCATAAGAAGCGGTCTTGCAATTAGTAAATATAATGCAGCGCCAATCGCAATACTGGTAAGACCACCCTTTATACATTCTGCGCCAAAATAGTGTACCTCATGAAATTCCCCGGTAGGATTCATAAAAGGAAGACCACACATCGCAATGGTATCCATAATCTTACCAGGCATCGTTCCCATAAGAGGGAATAGAATAGCAGGAACAAAAATTGCCACAGCACTAACGGGTGTCATGTACTTCTTCATGCCATCATATTTTGCCTGTACAGCATCATCTGCATTCTTCTCTACAAATACACAGATAAATAACTTCGTCATATAAGCAACTGTAAATCCACCGCTTAATAAGAAGATCCACTCAATCGCAGTGATTGCATGTTCCCCATATACAAGGGCTCTTAACACACCCTCTTCCAATAGTTCTCGGTATTCCACAATACTTTCGTGCAAAAGAGTCTTAGACACATAACCATTGAAGAAAGGAATACCACCGATTCCTAACGCGCCTGCCAAAAAGCAAAGCATCAAAAACGGTTTCTTACGACCAAAACCGCGAATCTCATTTAAGTCAAGCTTATGAAGATTCATAAAGACTACACCGGCACACATAAAGAGCAGGAGTTTGAACAGGGAATGATTTACCATGTGTAACAGGCTACCGCGAAGCGCCAGTCCGTTCTCCGGTCCAAGTAAGCCCATCATGCCTACGCCAACCAGAATGAATCCGATTTGTGAAACGGAAGAACATGCTAGCGTTCTCTTTAAATCAACAGAGAACAGGGCAAGCACGGCACCAACCACCATTGTAATGACACCGATGGTAAGCATAAGGGTTCCCCAAGCGGCATCGTGATAAAAAATATCTGCTGAGATTACGAGGATACCGTAGATACCAGACTTTGTCAGAATACCAGAAAGTAGTGCTGACGCAGGTGCTGGTGCAACGGGGTGCGCCTTGGGAAGCCAAATATGTAACGGGAAAGCACCCGCTTTGGCACCAAATCCGAATAACATACACAGCGCTGCTGCATATAGCACTTTCTTATTCGCCATATAAATGGATGCACCATATAAATTGCTGATGGTAAGTGTTCCAAGATTCTGATATATCAGGAACAGGCCCATAAGCATAACAAGACCACCAATCACAGCAACAGCAAGATAGGTTGCTGAAGCTCTGAGTGCACCGGGCTTTTCGTCCTGCGCTACCCAGGTATAGGAGGTGAAACTCATAATTTCAAAGAAGATAAAGGTCGTATAAAGGTCTGCCGATAAAAATACGCCCAGTGTTGCTCCGAGGGTGATGAGGAAGAACATAAAGTAACGGTTCTCCGTATTATAGTGTCCAAAATACTCCTTGGACAAAATGGCAGTCATAAACCACATGAACGATGCTATCCAGCCATAGATTGCACGGAAACCATCAAAGGTAAAATGAAGTCCTAAGCCACATACACCCGGAATATCCAAATAATATGCAAGCTCATCACCAAGTAGATAATTCTTTGCCACAATACTCATCATAGCAAATACTACCCCGGTTACCAGCATCACAAAAATATCCCGCAGATTTCGGTTAAATCTTCCAATGATGAAAGACAAAATACCGCAGACCATAGGGGCTAATACAAATAATAGCAAAAGAACATTTCCTGTCATTTTACAGTACCTCCTTTGCCATAGCGACGGTATCAAAGAAACCATCTGCCACTTTGGTTAAGAAATCCGTAACCATCTGGCTCTTTAATCCAAAGAAAATCATCAGAATTACAAAGATCATAAGTGGAACGAGCATCATCCAGTTCGGATCCTTGTAATCCTTACCTTCGTCTGCCTTCGCAGGTGCAACAAAGAACCCACGAATTACAATCGTTAACATATAAATGGCGGTTAATAGGGCTGAGATTAAGAGACAGCCAACGCCGCCTATCGCTACCGGATTTCCGCTTTCAAAAGCCGCTACTGCAAGATTCCATTTGGATGCAAATCCGGCAAGTCCCGGTACACCCATGAGGGCAAACGCGGAAACTGTAAAGATTCCAAAAATCCAAGGCATCTTTCTGCCAAGACCATCCAGTTCGTGCACATAATGCTTGTCGGTCTGGTGCATAATGGAGCCTGCGCAGAAGAAGGAACAAATCTTCATCACTGCATGGAAAATCATGTGCGATAACGCGCCCACCATACCAAGTGGTGTCATAATACAGCAGCCAAAAAGAATATAGCTTAGGTTGGACACCGTAGAATAGGCCAATCTTCTCTTAATGTGCGTTTCTTTTACAGCACGGCTACATCCATAAACAATGGTAAACATGGTAATTCCCATTAATACATACTGCGCCCAAGTACCTCTCACAAAATCTGTACCAAAGCAGTAATAGGTAAATCGAAGGATTGCAAAAGCACCTGCTTTAACCACCGCTACTGCATGAAGAAGCGCGGTAACAGGCGTCGGCGCAACACCCGCCTGGGGAAGCCAGGAAGATAATGGCCAAATGGCTGCCTTCACACCAAATCCCATAAAAGCAAGTACATAAACAAGGAGCAGGATATTGGTTCTATCTCCAATCTTAGCAAGATCTAAGGTCCCACCTAAAACAAAGTCCAGCTGGCCATAGATATTCATAAAAATGAGTCCGATAAACCCAAATGCCGCACCACCTATGGAGTAATATAGGTATTTTCTGGTTGCCACAATGGCTTCTCTCGTCAGCGTATGCATAACGAGCGGAACGGTTACAATCGTAAGGAGCTCATAGAAGAAATACATGGTCAGAAGATTTCCAGATAGTGAAATACCGACCGTCACGCCATAGGTCAAAATGTAGAACATAAAGAACACTCTCTCATGTTCTTCTTTGGTCATATATTCAAATGCATAGAGCGTTGCTAATGGCCACAGTGTTCCTACAATTCCCGCAAAAACCATACCAAGACCATCTAAGCGCAGTGTTAGGGTAAGGGAACCCGTAAACTTTGCAAAGGTAAACGCCTCGGTAGGTCTATTCAGTAAAATCATCCAAATGAGAACGCTATTAAGCAAAACAAACGTTTCCAAAAAGATTAAACTGCTTCGTCTTGTCTTCCATGGAATGATTGGCATTAAAATTCCTGTCACCAACGGAAGAACGATTACAACAAGTAACATATAACTAGGCATCTTTTCTCCCTCCTTAGACAAAGAACGCATGCACTGCGTCTTTTACAATATTTGTAATTGCCCCGGGACAAACACCAAGCAGAATCGTTAATGCTGCGAGGACAATCAGGGGAATAATCATTCTTAAATCGGGTTCTCTTTTAACCTTCTGGTAATCACTGCCAGGGAAAAATCCCTGCATGGTAATAGGAAGCAGATATCCTGCGGTTAATAACGCACTCACCAAAAGAACAGCAGGTCCGATATAAGAAATCGCGCCAACCCCTGCATTTAATGCTCCCTGTGCCAAATACCACTTACTTACAAATCCAGCTGTGGGGGGAATACCAATAAGTCCTAGGGATACAATCGTATAGCACCAAATGGTTATGGGCATGTCTTTTCCAATACCACGCAGCTCATCCACTTTGGTATTACCTGTCTTAAAGATAATGGCACCCGCGGAAAGGAATAAGGCACTCTTAATAAATGCATGCGCTGCCACGTGAATTAAGGCGCCCGTTAATGCCGTTTCCGTCATTACAGAAAGTCCGAAGAGAATATAGGAAACCTGACTGACCGTTGAATAAGCCAGACGTTTCTTTAATACCTTCTCCCTATAAGCCAGCATAGATCCCATAAAGACGGTCACCAAAGCCAAAATCATCCATACCGTCTGGAACCAGGTTCCTCGAAGATTTTGAATACCGAACATGTTGTAAATGCTTCGAATAATACCAAGTACACCCGCTTTTACAATAATTGCCGATAGAAAGGCGGATGCAGGTGCAGGTGCTACTGGGTGAGCGGTTGGAAGCCATGCATGCATCGGAAACATACCTGCTTTTACACCAAAACCAAGTACCATCAGAAGCGCGGCTACGGGAATAAACTTTGTCATTCCGTTGGATTCCAGTAGAATCGTATTTAACACACCCTGCGGTGCATCCATAAAGGACAAGGTAAATCCATACTTGTATAAGAAATACAAACCAAACAGAGCCATATATGCACCACAGAAGGAATAGAACATATATTTTAAAGCTGCCATAATCGCTTCGTGAGACTGGTTGTGCAAAACAAGCGGCATACTTGTTAAGGTAAGTAACTCAAAGAATACGTAGTAGGTGATCATATTGGATGCACTGCAAATTCCCATTAGCACACCAAATACGATGAGATAAAAACCGTAGTATCGCTTTTCATTCTTCTCATGAGACATGTAAGTGAAAGAAAATAAACCAGCCATCAGCCAAACCACTATGGTAACTGCTGCAAAGAATCTTCCGATAACATCAAAACCAAAAGAAATGGGAAGAACTGCATTTAAATGGAACAGGGTGATATGCTCCTGCGGGCGAATGATACAGTAAATTGCCGGAATCGCAGAAAACACCATATATAATCCTGTCAAAGTGATTAAATATTTACGTTCTTTAAATTCCTTCATAAGCAGAAGGAATATTCCTAAAAATATGGGAAGAAAAATCATTGTTACTGTCATCTTACTCTCCCCCTTTCTACACGTTCATAATGCCTGACAACTGCTGCATTACCCCGCTTCCGGAAGCTGTGAATTCATTAACCAGACCATTGTTAATCACATTCACAAGTGCTTCGGAACAGGTTCCAATCACAAGATTCATCAGGATGAATAATACAAGAGCCAGTACATAACCTGCATGGTCCTTAGCCTTGCTAACAGGATAACCGGAGTTCTCCACCGGCGTATATAAGCGAAGGACTGTTTTCAGGAAATAGATGGCATTCAAAATGGTACTAATGGCAAGTACAATAAGGGCCGGCAGCATCTTACCGTGGTTCTGCAACGCTGCCTGCGCAAATAAGATTTTACTAATAAAACCAGGGAATAGCGGAATACCAACCATCGACATGGAGCCAACCGTAAAGGCCACACCCGCTATCTTATTGCGATATCCTGCACCCGTTAAGTCGGCAAACTTTCTGCTTCCACCAGATACATCTGTTAATCCGATGGCTGCAATAAAGAGAAGGGACTTGCTGGCTGCATGAGAAAAGATATGGAAAATGCTGGCACTCATACCGGCCGTAGTTCCAAGACCAAATCCCATAAAAATATATCCAATCTGCGCAACAGAAGAGAATGCAATCATTCTGCGGATATCATTCTCACGAATGGCACTTAATGAGCCAAAAATCATACCACAAAGGCCAAAGATAAAGAGTACATGAATGATCTTCGTATCATGGTACGCCTCAAAACCAATCACTCTGTAAATGATTTTGATTAGTAAGAAAATATACCCCTTAGAGACTAAGGATGATAGCATAGCAGAACTTCCCACCGTGGAATAACCGTATGCATCTGGAAGCCACGCATGGAATGGGAATAATGCACTCTTAATAGAAAGACCAACTGTAATAATACAAATAGCCACGGTCATGGGAATATGATATTCCCCGGTAGCCATCACAGCTACGACACTATCATGCATCTGGGTCATCAATAGCTGTCCGGTCATGTCATAGAGCATACAGATACCCATGAGTAACAAACCAGATCCCAAAAGGGACATAATCATATAGCGTACTGCTGCCTCAATGGTTCTGCCCACCTGACGCACCATAATAAGTCCACAAGCAGCAATGGTATTAATCTCAACGAATACGTATGCTGTAAACATATCGTTGGTGTATAAAAGCGCGAGCAGAGAAGCAAGAAGAAGATTGGTTAAAACGTAGTACAGATTGTGTCTTCTCTCTTCTACTTCCAAATCCAGATGTTCCCGACCACCAAGTAACGAAAGGAACATCACAACGCAGAAGAATAAGGCAATTCCCGCTTCCAGGCAGGTAAAACGAAGTTCATTACCCCAGGGTGCAGGGAAAATACCCATATGATATACATAAGCGCTTCCCGTATCTAACGTATATAGCAGGGTTGCTGCACTAAGTCCTGCTACAACAAGGAGAAGTAAGGCATTTACTATTTTTGCCCCCTTCTTCTTTAATACAGAACTTACAATGCCCGCAAAAAGGCAAAGCATAATGGACCAGGAAGGGAAATTTTGAATCACATCGTAATGCATTATTTCTCTCCCTTCTTCAGGATTGCTGCTACCTTATCCAAATCCAGTGTATGATAGCGCTCATATAACTTTACGCAAAGAGAAAGCATAAGCGCGGTAACAGACACGGAAACAACGATACCCGTAAGAACAAGGCCAGAAGGAATGGGATTAATATAATTTTCTACTCCTCTCACAAGTTCTCCACTCTGGTCAGAAAAAAGAATGGGAGCAAGACGACTCTCAATATATCCTTTTTCTGCTAAAAACAGATATACGGCAGAATCCATAATATTTAGACCGATAATCTTTTTAATTAAATTCTTTTGTAAAAGCAGATTACCAAAGCCAAGGCCAAATAAAACCATAGCAATGACTTCTCCATAATTGGCAAATAAATTCGCACCCATTATAAACTACCTCTCTTAAACAGAGCATAAAACGCATACATGGTGCAGGCTACTTCGATACCTACACAAATATCGATTGGCAGAATAATTCCACCAGAAAGAATGGCCCCAGGGGTTCCTAAAGGAATATGGTTTGCAATTCCATTGGCACCACAAGTATAGTAGTAAAGACCAATCAGACCGTACATACATAATGCTGTAACTTTGCAGACTGCATATACCTTCTCGTTAAAGAAACGACCTGTATCCTTAATACCAAAGGCATTCGCATACAAAATTAACGCAGCGCCTAAAATTGCACCACCAGAGAATCCACCACCAGGGGAATTCTGACCATTCAATATAATATAAATTCCAAATACAACAATAACCGGAACCAAAATCTTAGCGGCTAACTGCAAAATGGAATCCTTCGGTTCAGGATGTCTTTGTAATCTTCTCTCTTCCTCGCGCTCAGCGACCTTTTCTTCCAGCATTAAGGAAATCATTACACACACGGTGGCAATGAACAAAACATTGGTTTCGCCAAAGGTATCAAATGCACGATAGGTCAGAATCATACCGGTAACAATATTTACTGCACCCGTTTCTTCCAGTGCGCTGTCAATATACCGCTCGGCAACTTCGCTGCTGTTAGAAGGGGAGGATGCATCTCCTGTTTTGGGCAAATAGGAGGTTGCTAATACAAAAGAAACCGTTAAACACAGGCAAAACAGAATTGCAATAATTCTGTATACCCGTTTAAAAATTTTAACTCTCTTATTCTTCTGTACGTCATACACAGCTTCCTTTAGCTGTTGTTTTTCCTGATTGCGCAGTTTCTGTTCTTCTTCTGATACCTCACGATGCGGCTGCGCCTTCATCTCCACTTCGCCTACATAAGGATCCTTGGTTCCTGCCATCCAACGGAAGAACTTAAAGGCACCAGTTTTTTCGTAATTCTTATTTGCCTTCATACGTATCCTCCTCCTGCACATCGCCAAGTTCAGGCTCATGTTCTGTGTCAAAATTAACATCCTCTTTAAGAGAATCCTGGATTGCATGAATCTTCTTTAAGGTTGCAATGAAAAGCACGGTGGTAACACCAGCTCCAACAGCTGCCTCTGTAATCGCCAGGTCCGGACTTTGCAGACAAATCCAAATAATGGACATCACAAGAGAAAATGCCATATATACCAATATGGAATTTAATAAATTCTTCGTTACGGTAACAATGATGGCACAGATCATAAGCACCGCAAATAAAACAATCATAAATATGGTCATGATGCGCTTTCCTCCTCTGCTTCTTTTTGAAGGTCAGCAAGGGCAACGGTTGGTGCCTCTTTCTTCGCGTCTTTTCCTGTGTATGCCTCAAGCTTTGCTACTAAGTGGGAGGATACCGGACTGGTTACCCAAAGGAACAAATCAATCGCAATAAGCTTTAAGGTATCAAAGTTTAGGCCAGAAAAAATCATCAGGCCAACAAGCGCCATACTAATGGCTAACGTATCGCCTATCGCTGCGCCGTGCATACGATTTAACACATATTTCTGCTTAAATACGCTAATCATCTCAATTGAGAATAAAACAACGCTACCAAGAAGGAACAAACCGCCCAAAATGAGTTTAAGGATTTCTACTGCTGTCATGCTTCGTCCTCCCCACTCTTTTTAATCTCGTATTCACGAATATAAATTCTGGTAATAACAATTACTGCCAGGAAACTAATCATGGCATAAATCAAAGAAACATCTAATAAATATCCCTGGTGAAGCATAAGGGCTAGGACTGCAATCACCACAATAACAATGGTTCCCATCATATTCATTGCCACAATACGATCTGCAACGGTGGGTCCCATGGCTGCTCTAATTAAACACAGCAAAATAAATACTGCCAGAATAATAAGCATCCCCATATAAACATAGCCGAGAATGGTACTGTACATTATTTCGTGCCCTCCCCATCTATCTTTTTTAACAATTTAACAAATACGCTGCTATCAATTCCTTCTGCAAGACTCTTATCCAGACAATGTACTTCATAGTGACCATCCTTTTCCTCTACCGTAATGGTTCCCGGTGTTAAGGTTATGGAATTGGCCAAAAGCACTCTCGTAAACTCAGACTTAAGCTTTACATCAAAGGTAACGATAACCGGTTCTAACTCATATTTATGGGTTAGAAGCAGCGGAATTGCCACAAAATTAGCCTTAACGATTTCCCAAAGAAGCACAAAAAAATAGCCGATTAAATACACGGCTTTTTTCATGTAAGCTATATCTTTTCTGATGGAGTAATGTAAGAACTTACACAGAAACAGATAAACCAGCGCTGCGATAGCAAGGCCAAATAAAACGATTTCAAGTGTGATCCGGCCGTTAAATACCAGCCAGATCACAAATAATAATATAAACATTTTCTTATGCCATCCTAAAAGATATTGTCACGTGTCCAGCTTGTGTAGGTGCCGGTACCCTTCATATACTTAATCTGTGCATGGCTTACTGCATTGATTGTAATATCTTCGGTTTCAACCTGTGAGCCATCCTTATTGAAGCCAGTAGGCTGAATACGCATAACATAAACCGTAATATCACTCTTCTTTGCGTTACGCTCAAAGAGATAATAATCAAATTCTACAACCTTATCTAACTTACCAGTAATGGTCTTCTCATAGTGCTTTCCGCTTCCACGGGCAATATACTTCCAGGTATACTGGGAATCTTCAAAGTCAGTGGGCTCTACATCGTTACGAATACCACATTTATTGGAATATCCTTCAAATGCCCAGTAAATTACATCATCACCATCCGTATCTTTCCAGGTACCCGTCATATTTTCTGGAGTAATATCAATAGACTTGAACAGATTGAATAAATAATATCCACCTGCTACCAATAATACCAAGAGTACTACGGTAATAATCTTTCCTACAACGCTACTGCCCTTTTTAGCTTTCTTTGCCATTTTTTCCTCCCGAACATTCACTGTTCTAAAAAATAATATATATAATACTATGCATTATATCACAAAACCAACTTGGTATCAGAATGTTATTCTGCACCATTTTTTACGGCTTCTGCATGCTCTCGCTGGATATCCTCATCAAAAGACAGCATTGGATCTACATCCTTATGCCTGATTTTTCGGTCCACATAGTTCTTTAAAATCTTAGCAACTGTCGGAGATAGTGCCAGAACACCGATTAAGTTTGGAATCATCATCATACCATTAAAGGTATCCGAAATATCCCAAGCGAGCGAGGAGGTCATCAGAGCTCCCGCTACAATCATAAGGGTAAAGATGGCACGATATATTTTAACGCCAACCTTTCCAGTTAAATATTCCACAGCCTTACTTCCGTAATGAGACCATCCAAGAACCGTAGTAAATGCGAAAAGCAGCAATGCAATTGCTACGAAAATCTCGCCGCCCTTACCAAATACAGAACCAAAGGATTTTGCGACCAGAGTAGCACTATCGATATCCGCAGCTACCATACCCGTTTCAAGATTAATGAGTCCCTGAGAAGAACCATATGATAATACTACAACCGCTGTCATGGTGCAAACCACCATCGTATCAGCAAATACTTCAAAGATTCCCCACATACCCTGCTTTACTGGTTCTTTAACACTACTGTTACTATGAACCATTACGGAGGAACCTAAGCCAGCCTCGTTACTAAACACCCCTCGCTTAAAGCCCTGTGTCATAACTTCTTTAATTACAATACCCGTAACAGCACCCGCAACAGGCTTTATTCCAAATGCAAATTTAAAGATACTCTTAAAGATTGTACCAACCATCCCTATATTGGTTGCAAATACTACAACAGTTCCTAAAATATAGGCAATTGCCATAAAAGGCACAACTCTTTCTGCCACAACAGCAATACGCTTTAATCCGCCAACGATGATAATACCGCCAATTACCATTAAGGAAAGTCCGATGATCAAATGAATAATGGTAATTTCACTTTCTGGACCAAAGAGTTTCGGCGCATTCAGTTCAGAGAAAAATGCGGAATTTAGGTTTAGTGTAATCTTATTAATCTGTCCAAGATTTCCGATACCGAAGGAAGCTAATATCGCGCATATGGAGAAAAGGACGGCAAGAATCTTACCTACCACCTTCATCCCGGGATACTTGCCAAGACCATCCTGCAAGTAATACATGGGACCGCCGGACCACTCTCCGTCATGATTCTTTCTTCTGTAATAGATACCCAAAACGTTTTCAGAAAAGTTGGTCATCATCCCGAAGAATGCTGCCAGCCACATCCAGAAAATAGCACCTGGACCACCCACACAAATCGCTGCGGATACACCTGCGATATTCCCTGTACCAATGGTCGCTGCCAGTGCCGTACAAAGTGCCTGAAACTGGGATACAGCCCCCTTTTCCTGCTTGTTATGTGTGTCTTTCTTAAAAACGCCACCTATGGTTTTCTTCCACCAATGCGGAAGATGGGATAACTGAAAAACCTTGGTTAGAATGGTCATAATAATACCTGTACCAAGTAGCAAAATAAGGCCAATCTTAACACTGACAACCTCATTTACAGTATCGTTAATCTCGGTAAGCTTCGCTACGAAACCACTGCTTTCTGCCGCTGCTTGCTCTAATAAAAACATCCTAACCTCCTAAACCATTTTAATCATATAAATCGTGTAGTTTTCCCTCTGCCTTCTCTGCAAGAGTCGTGCCGGGGAATTTTTCAATCACCTGCTCAAAACAGCTCCTTGCATTACCCGTGTCTCCGGTTTCAAAATATGCAAGGCCTAAATAATATAGTGCTTCCTCATCGGTATTGTCATACTGGTATGCCTTGGTAAGATCCGCAATAGCAAGTGCATAATCCTTCTGGTTAAAATACTGCATTCCCGATGCATAGTAGCTGTCCGATACATCCACACCGATTAATGCCTGCAAATACTCATATAAATCCGTAAAAGAGGAAGACGTATTGCTGGACAGAAAATCGGAACTAATCATATTCAGATACGACTCAACATCGGTTGCATTTCTTCCCGCTAAATAAGCATATGCAGCATTCATAAGATAGCCATATGCCTCCAAGGTTCCATTGGTACCCTCGTAAGTATTTAAATCATCCTGTAATGCTAAGGTACTCTGTTCTAAGTTTGTAATACGAAGATTCAGTTCATTAATCTCTGCATTCTTCGTATTAATCTCCGTAACATAGACCTCCATTTCCTTTTCATCTGCTTTTTTCTGTGAAGAAACTCTGGCAGGTGCAATAAGGAAGTATGTCACTAATAGGCCAATAATCAGACCAATGCCAATCTGGAAGAAGGCATGAAGCCCAAGATTTTCACGCTCACGAACCGGCTGAATAATCATTTCATGGCCACTCATCTTTGAAATAGAGGCAGGACCCTCCTTCTTTCCTTTAAGCGCACCCGCTGGCTTATCGTCATCGCCTTCCAGCATGCGGTCCACTTCCTGCATATAAATCAGGACATCCACATCGCCTACGTCAATTTTCTGGGTTCGAATCAGTTCTCGTTTCGCCTTTTCCCACTCCTCCTGCATAATGAATAGGAGTGCAAGTAGTTTATGAGCTTTTAAAAACCTGGGATTTAAGTTGAGAACCTTTTTTAGCTGAATTACGGCCATATCTACACTGCCCTGCTTGGCAAGGTCCAATGCCACGTTGTATTTATGAATGGTCGTATTGATGGTTTCAAGACGTCCCTGATTGGACTGCATAATGGAAAGATAATCCTCTGCTAAATTCTTATCTTTTCGAATATTCTTACTGATAACCCACTCACAGAAAGCCGCTACTGTCTCTCCGGTTTCAAAGTAAACAAGACCCAGGAGATTACGGGCTTCCACATGATTTTTATTGAACTTCAAACACTGTCTAAGGCATTTGACTGCGCCGGAAAGATCTCGCACCTTAGCACGCTGTAGTCCATCATTATAATATTTATTTGCCGCAAAAATGATTTTCTTGTACTTACTTACGTCAGCGCCGCAAGCTGTACAGTAATCCACTTCTGATAACTGGCTGCCACAAGCATAACACTTCATAAAACACCTATATCGTCAGTTATAACCTTAAACTGTTCCACCATTTTCCTCTAAAGGAATAAATATCTCATCCGTGGGAAGATATCCTGTTTCCTGCGGAATAAATCCAGGCTGCCCTGCCTGTACTGGAATATATCCGGTATCAGTAGGCACATAGGCAGGCTGCTGTACATAAACGGGCTGCTGCGCTGGTGCCTGCGTACCCTGTTCCTGCATAAGCTCTACAAAAATATCGGCTACATCTGTAAGATCCTGATTATAAATGGTCTTTTCAGAGTCCTTTATTTCCAGGCTTGGATGAAACTTTTTCAATTCGTCTTCAAAATTAATCATTGGATGCCTCTTTGTAATACTTTTTCACTACACCTGCCAGATATAAACTACCTGCCACAAACAATGTACTACTTCCTTGTTCCTGCACAAGTTCCCGGAAAGCTTCCATAGGGTTTTCTACATACACTGCATTTTCCCCCGCTGCTGCCTGTAACTCCTCCGGGTTTGCTGCTCTTTTCCCACCAACACTGGTAAGAACGATTCTTGTAAATAACTTACTTTCCACAATCTGGGAAATCATATTGCCGAAGTTTTTATCCTCTACGGCTGAAAACAATAAATGCTTTTCACCCGAAATCGTTGCTGCACTTTTTAAAAACGCTTCCACGCCATCCGGATTGTGTCCACCATCTACATATACGTGCGGTGCCACTTCCTCCATACGGCAGGGCCAAAACGCACGCGTAAGTGCTTCCCTTGCTAACGATACCGTCAGTTGTTTTCCTAGCAGGATTTCACCTGCCTTCAAAGCAAGATTCGCATTCTCCGCCTGGTATAATGCTCTCGTTTTAAGCGTTATTTTCTTACTTCCATAAAAATGAAAATCATAGTCAAAGGAAATGCCTTCCTCTTCTACGCTAATCTCATTCGGAACTGGCAGTAGGTAGGCTGGGCTTTTCATGATTTTCGCCCACTCCCACAGGGTTCTTGTTGCCCCTGGATCTCCTGCATATAATACAGCCGGCACGCCGGGATGCATAATCCCTGCCTTCTCTACCGCGATCTCTTCGAGCGTATTACCAAGGTACTGGGTGTGATCTAACGCAATCTTCGTAATCACGGTGATTGCTTTGTTTCGAACCAGATTGGTCGTATCTAGTCGGCCACCCAGACCGGTCTCCAAAATCACAACTTTGGGTCCCTTCTTCTCGTACCACAGCATTGCGATAAAGAACATCCACTCAAAAAAAGTAGGGGTGTAATCGTGTTCCTTTTGGTATATCGCAAGCGTCGCCGCAATCGCTTCGTAGACCTCCATAAAATCAGCCTGTGATATATCACATCCATCCACGCGCATACGCTCCGTCATAGAAACCAAATGCGGTGATGTAAATAGGCCAACGCTATAACCAGCTTCTCTAAGAATACTCTCTATATAGACAGCTGTGGAACCCTTTCCATTGGTTCCGGCGATATGAACAATCTGTCTTTGTTCACTGGGACGACCCAAAAATGTATAGAAAGCGTCACTATCTTCCGGCGTATTCTTCTTGGTTACCCTTGGCAGATTGTATAAATAATCGGCTAATTCGTCAAATGTCATTTATTTCTTAAGCTGTGACAGTCTTTCTTCTACGGCTGCAAGCATACCTTTATATTTTTCCAGTTTTGCTTTCTCTTCTGCAACCTTTTCAGCGGGTGCCTTGCTGGTAAACTTCTCATTAGAAAGCATACCTTCTGCACGCTTAATCTCACCAGTAAGCTTCGTCTGCTCCTTCGTAAGACGCTCAATCTCTGCCTCTAAATCAACCAGGTCTGCAAATGGCATATAAGCGGTTGCATTTTCAATTACAACAGATACCGCATCCTCTGCAATACCAGACTTATCGGACTGCACAATTACTTCAGACGCATATCCAAGAAATGCGAAGAATAACTTATTCTCTTCGAAAATAGCCTTGGTATCTGCATCTTCTGTCACAATGTATACAAGCGCTTTTCTGGAAGGCGCAACATTCATGCTGGTTCTGGTTGCGCGGATTGCACGTACTGCTTCCTTAACAGCTTCAATTGCCTTCTCTTCCTTCGCGAAAGCATTTTCTTCACAGTATACAGGCCATGCAGAAACCATTATGGACTCCTCTTCTTCCTGTAAGTTGCAGAAAATCTCTTCCGTGATGAAAGGCATATAAGGATGAAGCAACTTTAATGCATCAATCAGAACATTCTTTAAGGTATAAAGCGCTGCGTTCTGGTTCTTTGCATCATCAGTCTGATAAAGACGAGGCTTCACCATCTCAATGTACCAGTCACAGAACTCGTCCCAAATAAAATCGTATACCTTCTGTACTGCAATACCAAGCTCGTAACTTTCCATATTGTCGGTTACGTCTTTGATAAGATTGTTCATCTTACTGCGAATCCACTTATCCATAGGCTCATAATCTTCTGCCGCAGGCTTTGTGACCGTCTTGCCATCCATATTCATCATAATGAAACGGGATGCATTCCAGATTTTATTCGCAAAATTACGATTTGCCTCTACCTTCTCATAGTAGAAACGCATATCATTTCCGGGTGCATTACCTGTAATAAGTGTCAGTCTAAGCGCATCTGCACCATACTGATCAATAATCTCTAATGGATCAATACCGTTACCCAAAGACTTACTCATCTTTCGTCCCTGTCCATCACGAACAAGGCCATGGAATAATACGGTCTTAAAGGGCTTTTCTTTCATCTGCTCATAGCCAGAGAAAATCATTCGGATAACCCAGAAGAAAATAATATCGTATCCAGTAACCAATACATCCGTAGGATAGAAATATTTTAAATCCTCTGTCATCTCAGGCCATCCTAAGGTTGAAAAAGGCCAAAGAGCAGAACTAAACCAGGTATCTAAGGTATCGGGATCCTGCGTAAAATGATTCTTTCCGCACTTAGGACATACGGAAGGTGCTTCCTTCGCAACAACCGTTTCCCCGCAATCTGCGCAATAATATGCGGGAATTCTGTGTCCCCACCAAAGCTGACGGGAAATACACCAGTCACGAATATTATCGGTCCAGTTAAAGTAGGTCTTCTCCATACGGGAAGGAATGAGTTTAATCTCCCCATTCTTTACTGCCTCTGCGGCTGGCTTAATAAGCTCATCCATCTTTACGAACCACTGCTGTTTTACGAGTGGTTCAACCGTTGTCTTACATCTATCGTGCGTACCAACATTATGAGAATGAGGCTCAATCTTTACAAGAAGTCCCATCTCTGTAAGCTTCTCAACAATCGCCTTTCTTGCTTCATAGCGATCCATACCCTTGTAATCGCCACCATTTTCATTAATGGTTGCATCATCATTCAATACGTTGATGATAGGAAGGTTATGACGCTTTCCAACTTCAAAGTCGTTAGGGTCATGCGCAGGGGTAATTTTAACAACACCCGTACCAAATTCCCTATCAACATAGCTGTCTGCAACAACAGGAATCTTACGATTCATAATAGGAAGCATTAGATTCTTGCCAATCAAATGCTGGTATCTTTCATCATCAGGATGTACTGCAACTGCGGTATCGCCTAACATTGTTTCTGGACGAGTCGTCGCGAAGATAAGGTAGTCGCCGCTTTCTGAATCATCCTCGTTTAAAATAGGATACTTAATATGCCAGAAATTGCCATCCTGTTCCTCATACTCTACTTCTGCATCAGAAATCGATGTATTACATACAGGACACCAGTTGATGATGCGGCTTCCTTTATAAATCCAGCCCTTTTCATACATCTTACAGAAAACTTCTGTAACAGCCTTATTGCAGCCTTCATCCATGGTGAAACGCTCTCTGTCCCAATCACAAGAAGAACCCAGCTTCTTTAACTGGCTGATAATGCGTCCGCCGTACTCTTTCTTCCACTCCCAAGCTCTTTCAAGAAAGCCTTCGCGGCCTAAATCTTCCTTATCAATTCCCTGTTTTTTTAAGGTTTCAATAATTTTAACTTCGGTCGCAATGGAAGCATGGTCTGTACCAGGCTGCCAAAGTGCATTATATCCCTGCATACGTTTAAAACGAATCAAGATATCCTGCATTGTATTATCTAACGCATGCCCCATGTGAAGCTGTCCAGTAATATTCGGAGGGGGAATAACAATGGTAAAAGGGGTCTTGGAGTGATCTACTTCTGCATGGAAGTATTTCTTATCAAGCCACTTCTGATAAAGTCTGTCTTCGATGCCCTTGGGATCGTAAGTCTTAGCTAATTCTTTGCTCATTATTTATTCTCCTTTTCGGATGTTTGTTACATGTGGTTATTATGTACGTAGTGTGGGTGTTCTGTACCTCGTATATACAGGATTTTTGTACACTATACCGTACCTCGTATATACGAAATTTTTGCTCGACGTAAACTTAACCTCACAAAAATTTGTATATACGAGGTACTGGGGGACGACGACAACTACATTATTATATTTATTATATTTAGCGCTCCATCTTCCAGAACTGTGCGGAATATGGAGGAAGCTCACTGCCACCACCAAAATCATGGGTGTTTCCAGTAATTAAGTCTACTGCCTGTCCGCAACCTGCATCGAAATGGGCATGGAACGGATTGGAATCCATGTTGATTGCGACCAAAACTCTTTCCTCAGCAGTTTTTCTTTCAAATATGCACTGTTTGTTGGTAAGCAGTACATCGCGGAATCCACCATAATTCAGTGCATTACTATTCTTTTTTGCCTCCGCAAGCTTTGCGATAAAGTCAGTTAACGCATTCCACTCTGGTTTTTCAAAAGAAACGCGAAGTGCAGGGTCACCCTGGCTCTTGTCTGCTTTGGTTCCCCACTCTGAGCCATAATATACACAGGGAATACCGGGCATACCAAAGGTCATCGCATATACGAGCGGTAAGCAGTTCTCATCATTAATGATAGAAGCAATACGGCTAACATCATGGTTGTCGCAGAAGGAAAGCAGATGTGCATCCCTTGCCACCGTCCAATCCTCTGGTCCAAACATACGCTTTAAAGAATGGATGATTTCAAACATATTGCAACTATTGAATGCAGAATGAATTCCCTTATAACACTGATAGTTCGTAACGGAATGAATATTCATAGAGCGAAGCATTTCACCATACTGTCCATGCAGTACTTCTCCTAATAAGAAGAAATCATTCTTTTTCGAATCACAGAAATCACGTAGTCTTCTTAAGAAGCCATGATCCAGACAATATGCCACGTCCAGACGAATGCCATCAATATCAAATTCTGAAATCCAGCCTTCCACTGCATGGAAAATGTGCTGAACAACATCTTCATTATAGAGATTGAGCTTTACTAGGTCGTAGTTGCCTTCCCAGCCCTCATACCAAAGACCATCGTTGTAATTGGAATTGCCGCCAAAATCAATTCTTGCGAACCAGTTTACATAGGGTGAATTTTCTCTATTTTTTAGCACATCCTGGAAAGCCCAGAAGCCACGGCCAACGTGGTTGAATACACCATCCAAAACAACCTTGATGCCTTCCTTATGAAGCGCATCCGCTACCTTCTTAAAGTCTGCATTGGTTCCGAGACGGGTATCAACCTTTGTATAATCTCTGGTATTGTATCCATGCGTATCGGACTCAAAAATAGGGGAGAAATAAATAGCATTAGCCCCTACCTTTTTAATATGAGGAATCCAGTCTATCACCTTCAAAATTCTAGACTCTGCTACTCCGTCGTTTTCAAAGGGTGCTCCACAAAATCCCAATGGATAAATCTGATAAAATACACTTTCAAAGGCCCACATATTGGCTCTCCTTTATTATAAAAATTCGGCAAACCAGGAACAAAACCCAATTTGCCGTAAAATTATACCATATTTTATGCTATTTTTCATCACATTTCACGAGAAATCAAAGAAAATTTAAATCTGTGCGATGCGATTGATAAACATTGCTGCCTGACGATTATTCACATAATCCAGCAGCTCCATTGAACGGAACAAAGTTATTCCGACATCATTGTTTGACTTTCGAACAACGGTCCCTTTGCTAACAATATGCGCCATAGGATATACATTCAAGAATTCATCACTAGAATCCACGAAAGACAACTCTACCATATCCCCTACCGAAAGATCGCATACTGTAATACCTGCACCTCTTTCACTTATGTCCTTAATGGTACAAGTGCATTCTTTTTCATTAGCATATACAACGCATTCAAGGCCCAGCCTTACACGATCGTACGCTCTACGTTCTTCCCCTGTAACAATACCCATAGTATCCCCCTTAGAAATAACTCTCTACCTGCTTTTGATTATAACATGAAAAAGCCACGCATGAAACAAAAAAGAAGCCTGTTTATAACCACATACTAAATCCCGTAATTTAGGATGTTGTCATAAACAGACTTACTTATATAAAACCATCTCCCCAGATGTTTTCTATGCTTTCAGTATAAAAAACAAACGGGTTTTCGTATATAGAGCGAGCACGAAAGTCAAAAAACAAGCGTAAACGTCATTGCAAACTACACTTCATAATCCATACAAACTCTTGACTGCGTGAAAGGTCTCACCTTCGCATCCGCAACTGCCACATGGGCAGGGTGCACAGCATAGTTCTTCAGAGCTTCTTCTGATTCCAAGGTGGAATCTAACATAACATCTGCATTAGAACTGGGAAGTGGGTCAATATTTACTGTAATCTCTGTTAATCCCGGTACCTGTCCCTTTAATCCTTCCAAACCTTCCTTTATGCCCTTCTTAATCTCAGCTTTTTCCTCTTCCGAGAACGTATCCTTCAAATTCCATAAAATAACATGCTTAACCATATCCTGCCTCCTTAAGGTTTCGTTTTCTTCATTATACATTCCATTATGGGTTTTGCTCAATCGCCTTCTTTGTCATCCTGCCCCAAAAGCTCTCCATCGTTTCTGTAACATTCATATTATTCACAATCTCGTAATTCGACCATTCTCTTGGAAACATTGCCATGTTTTGCCGTTCCAAAAACCGTTCATCTAACAATGCGACAACACCAATGTCATCTTCTGTACGTATGACTCTTCCTGCCGCCTGTAAAACCTTATTGATTCCCGGATAGCGATAAGCATAGTTGAAACCGTTTTTTCCTGTTTCATCAAAGTGCTCTTTTAGAATTTCTCGTTCGTTACATTTCAGCGGAAGTCCAGTACCTACAACGATTGCGCCAATAAGTAAATCTTCTTTTAAGTCGATTCCTTCCGAGAACACTCCGCCCAGCACGCAAAAGGCAATGAGGGTTTCTTTGGATACATCCTGGTATTGATCTTTATGATCAGGAAGTGCATCTTCCCCGCAATGAACCTGTCGATTTTTTTCAAAAGCTTTTAGAAAATATTCTCTGTCCTCTTCATTCATCCCTTCCTGCTGCAGCAAGCAGGATACTTCCTCTTCATCCCAGAAGGAATCTTTATAACACGCAAAAACCTCGTTTAAGAAAGCATAGGATGGGAAAAATACCATATAATTTCCTTTTCGAGCTCTCGTTACTTCATAAATATAGGAGGCAATCCGATGATACTCCAATGTATTTCGTCTTGAATATTTGCTCGTTACATCATTTGCTATAAATAACCCGCGCTTTTCAGAGTTAAATATAGATTTAGCGTAAGCTTCGTAATCATCCTTTTCTCCTCCAAGCAATTCCTTATGATACTGAATCGGGAGAAATGTCGCAGAAAACAGAATCGCGCTGCGCCCCTTAGCCATTGCCTCTTTTAGATTGTCTCTGGGGTTAACGCAAAACAGTTTGATGTAAAACACGTCATTTTCCGTATTTTCGCAATATATCGTATAATGTTCATTTAATTTTTCGTAAATATATAGGAAATGACTAATTTCAAAATAAAACTCTAATACTTCTTTTCGAATGTCACTGGGTTCCTTTTCTTCATCCAGATACAGGTCCATGGCAGACCCCAAGCTCTCTACCAGCCCTGCAAATGCATCAACACTCTCTAAAATGACGCAATTCTTGCACTCCTTTTTTAGGGCTAAAAGTTCTTTATTGCAGCGCTCTAAGTCCTTAATTATCCTTCTTGCAAGAGAGGGTTTCTTAAATACCTTCGTAACTGCCTGGGTTTCCATCGCTTCCTTTATGCTTCGTCTTAATTTTAAGAAGTCATCTTTGTAAAGGACAGCACTATACATCTCTCGCCCGCGATCCACTAAATTATGGGCCTCATCAATCAAAAAAGTATATTCACCTTTAACTCCATCGGCAAAATATCGTTTCAAACTGGCATGTGGATCAAAAACATAATTATAATCACATATGATTGCATCCACAAATAGCGATATATCTAGCGATAATTCGAATGGACATACAATATGTTGTGTTGCATATTTTAATATGACATCTCTGTCGGCGGAATTCTCATTTGTAATAATTTCGTAAATTGTATCATTTATACGATCATAATGTCCTTTTGCATAGGGACACTTGTCTGGATTGCACTCGGTTTGTTCAAGTGGACAAATCTTATCCTTTGCTGTGATGGTCACAGATTTCAAAAGCAAACCATTATTTCTTAACAGATTTAACGTCTCCTCTGCCACCGTTCGGGTAATGGTCTTAGCTGTAAGATAAAATATTTTCTCGGTAAGTTCTTCCCCCATGGATTTAATAGCAGGAAACAGGGTGCTAATAGTCTTTCCTGTACCTGTTGGTGCTTGCAAAAAGAGTTTCTTCTTTTCTTTTATAGTTTGATAGCCATAAACGCACAAATCTCTTTGCCCTTCTCTATAAGGGAAGGGGAATTCGATGCTTTTTATGGATGCCTGTCTTTGATTACGCCACTCATATTCAAAATCCGTCCAGCGTCTGTAACTTAACATTAGTTCTTCAAACCAAGTCGATAGTTCCTGCACGGTATATTCTTCAAAAAAGTACTTCTTTTCTAAGGTTTCACTATGAACATAGGTCATACGTACACGGATCATCGGAAGCTTCTTTTGCGTTGCGTAGATATAAGCATATACTTTTGCTTGTGCCAAATGAACTTTCACAGCCTCTTTGATATGATCTAGCGATCTAGAAACCGTCTTTATCTCATCTATTGTAATTTGGTCAAAACGCAGTTCTTTTAAATCTGCATTTAACTCGTTTTTCTTATTTTCAATGCCTAATATAGCGTCATCCTGCCAATTTTCATTGATAATACCGTCTGCTCTCCCCTCAATCACAACATTATAATGTTCTGTCCTATAAATATAACGAAGCAGCACCTCAGGGGCATAGTTTTCCCCCATAGACTTCTGAATGAGTCGATGAATACGGCTACCTTCCTCCATAGCCGATTCACTTCCACTCATGATACGATTGTCGATATCTCCGCTTCGAAAAATGAATTCTACAAGATTTCTGACAGATACTTTAATTTCCATAAAACCCCTGGTATTACTGCATTTGCAGAATTATAGAACAGTTGTCACAGCAAAAACGCTATATATTGTAGTCATTTTTGCGTTCACACCATTATATCGTTGTTAATTTTACATTTAATTCGTGATAAAAAAAAGCACCGCTTCTGCGATGCTTTTAGTTATGCATTCAGGAACTCTGCTATACAGCCTCTAATCGTCCTAAATATTGTTCAAACACAGAATCATATCCATTATACTCTAAGGTAAGCTCTTTGGTAAAGTCTAGTAAGCGAATGTCTTCCACGGATTTTCCATCGCATGAATAGCGAACCGCAGACAGGATTACGTCAAAATCGCAGCCAGAGGCAACCATCGCAAACATTGTCGCATCCTCAGTTTTTAAACGAATTCTTCTCTTCTTATATTTCATAAGGACCACCTCCTTTTCGCAAAGCATACTACTTATCAGGTACAAGGTCTGTTTTTCTCTTCTCTTGTACTAGATATATCGGACAAGGTCTACTTTGTTTTAGCAATAATTTGAAAATAATCCTATTTCCTCAAAATATTATGCTTTCGATCGTTTTTTGTAAATATTTATGTAAACTCCGTACAATATCATCAGCATTTTTCTGGCGCTGACACTCGTAACTATTTTTACAGCCCCTATTTTTCGCGTTTTTAAGGCTGAACTGGTATAAATTTCTATATCTCTTTCCAATTCTTTTTCTTTCGATAAATTTCACTCATCCAATAATTTATGAAATATCAATATACTTCTATATAGATATTTTTAGATCAATTTTATATATTTCAGTCTGTTAATAAGTACTATAAAAAGGGCTGTTCATACTAGATATTATGTTAACTTATTTGTAATTAATTACGTACATATTATGTAAACCAGGTATGTTCTATTAATTTGTCAATTCTACATTTACTACTGTATTTCCATATATTTATGTTACTTTTATGTTAACATTCAAGCTTGAAAACCTCATTTCCAAATCGGTCAATTTCATTCATTATAGCGCGGTTTTCAAGCACATTTCATTTTTATCTATTTTACATTATATTATTCTTAATTCAACATATTATTTCAACTATGTTAATTTAGATTAGATTTCTTTACGATACTTTATGTAAACTATTTCTTTTGTATGAATATTTTGACAATTATATTTTCCGTTTATTTATGTATATTATGTAAATTATAAAAATATATTTCTAGATTTCGTATTCGATTTATAATATCTAAAAATGTCTGATATATTTTTAGATACTGTATATTTTATACAGTATTAAATTATCAGATAGTTTTTAACTAAATACTTGTATTTTATATCATGAATTCTTTTAATGACAATTTATAATACACATAAATCACTATTCTTCTATTGCAGATTTAAGTACAGATTTTGCACCAAGGATCCAGATATCTGGCATAAGAATTTTCCATAAGAATCGTAAAAGAGTTGACATAACTTCTTTATTAAATTCACATAATTTTTTCTTTCGACATCTATTTCAAAGATTCAATACTGTCCATTCAATCGCAAGATTATTGTATTCTCATTTCTTTAATTTCTTCTCTCTTCTTTCAATTCTAAAATTAACTTTTATAGTTAACGCATAATATACTTATGTCCTGCATTATGTAAATTTCTTTCATTCGATTTACTCTATTTATGAGATCCTCTCTCCTGTATATTTGCTTGTTCGTTACATAATTTTCTTATGTTACCCTGATATCGTATATTCATACAGCATTCTGAAAACAAAAAAGAGAGACAAAAGTCTCTCTTTTTCTTTTCTATCTTAATAAGGCTTTCCTTTACAGTGCCTGTTTTCCTCTTTCGCCTGTACGAATACGGATTGCATCATTCACATCATATACAAAAATCTTACCATCACCAAAGTTTCCAGTTCGAATTCCCTTGGATATCTTTTCAATTAATGTACCAGCAATTGCTGCATCAACAACTGTTTCTACTTTAATCATAGGAAGTAGCTTGATCTGACTCTTTTCAGGCTCAAATCCTTCATAATGACCCTTCTGATTGCCATAACCTTCCATATGGAAGATATTTAACCCTGTTACACCAAAGGTTTCAAGAATCTGTCGAAGTTCATCCAGCTTTTCAGGTCTGGTAACAATTTCAAGTTTTTTCATATTCCTCCTTCGGAGCAAATAGTTATACTCCTCTTAAAACACCTATATTTTATCACATTTATAGAATATGAAAAGTGTTTTTTATGAATTTTTTCCAATTATCGTATGAATTCTACTTTTTCATTTCCTCCGTTCTGGTAATTTCCAGCTGATACTCTGCATGGATCCTTTCTTCTTTGCTATTTTCATACCATTTCACTACCGTCAAATTCCACTCGTAATTTTTGTTATATTTTCAGCATTTCCCATATTAGTTAATTCTATATTTATCTGAAAATTTAGTATTTTTACACCGTTTTTCATTCAAATTCATAACTTTGTTCTATCTTCTGTCTATTTCACTAACGCTCTCTCCATGCAAAATTTATAATTTTTGTTTCCATTACTGTTCATTCTTTCAAAAATTATCGTATAAGTTACATAAGAATATAATTCTGTTAACCATATCAATTGTAGAATTAAGTACTTAACAGATAATTTAGTTAACATATTTCTATATAGACAAATTAGCTAATTTTGTTAAGCAACCACATCAATTTTACTATAATGATTAATCCGTCATAAATTGGCAGCGCCTCATTCCCATATATGCCATAATATGATAGCTACCAATTTTTCCCGTATTTAAGCCATTCTTTCATATCTATCACAAAAAATACACAGTTTTACCACTTCTGTTGTCACTTATCCACATTTTTTAAGCACTTGTTAACAATTTTGTGATAATTCGTCTAGGATACTTTTAATTTTCTTTATCGTTTTAAAACAACAATTTAAAAAAGTCTATATTTTATTCAAAGGTGGATTAAACTATATTTTGCTTTCTTAGCCAAATAAAAAAGGGGCCGTCCTACGCTGTGGTCCCCTTTCATAATAAATAATTTGCTTCTACGCTCCCAAATTAAGCAAATAATGTCTTTACGCTCGTTTTTCTTATTCCAGCGCCTACTAACAATACCTAGAACTATTCTCTGCCAAAACAAGCGATTTGCGCCCTTTATACATTATATTCCCAGTAGTTCTTTAATCATGCTTTCCAATTCTTCTGAATGAATAGGTTTTGCCAGATAAGCATCAAATCCAGCTGCTTTATAGGTTTCTTCTGCACCCTTTATAGCATTCGCCGTAAGGGCTACAACAGGTGTTTTCTCGTTTGCACATACTGGCAACCTACGCATGTTTTCTAGCGCCTCTATACCGTCCATAACGGGCATCATGTGATCTAGGAATATTAGGTCGTATTTTGTATCAACAACCTTTTTAAGCATCTCTTCGCCGCTCACAGCTGTTTCTACGTTAATGAGTGTCTTCTTTAATAAGCCTTTTACGACTTTCAAATTCACTTCATTGTCATCCACAACCAGGATTTTAACATCAGGTGCTTCAAAAGATGGCTGGTACACAGGTTCGCTCAAAAGAAGCTTTTTCGCACGTTTATGGAAGTCCCCAATCGGTTTATAATTATCGATTTTCTGATTTACTGTAACAATAAATTCTGAACCCTTTCCATATTCACTAAGAACGACAATATTGCCCCCCATCATTTCTATGAAACTTTTAGTAATTGCAAGGCCAAGACCTGTTCCCTCTATGGCGCTATTGGCTTTTTCATCGATACGCGTAAATTTTTCAAAGAGCCCGTCATATTCATCCGCTTTTATGCCTCTTCCCGTATCCTTTACACGAATTTCCAGCTTTGCTTCTTCCGCATAGGCCACGCTCAGATTTTTGACGGTCATCGTCACAGAACCTTTGGCTGTGTATTTCACCGCATTATTTAATAAATTAATAATAATCTGTCTAATCTTTGTCCCATCACCATACAATCCCGTAGGAATAGAAGGATCTACATTTATCGTGTATAAAATGCCTTTATCCTTCGCTTTTACGCCAATAACCGTATCAACATCATGCAGTAACATCGCAAAATCATACGACATTTCATTCAAATCCATTCGACCTGACTCAATCTTCGAAAAATCAAGTATATCATTGATAATTTCCAGTAGATTTTCGCTGGCTTCTTTCACATCCACCGCATATTTCTTTACATCATCTACTTTTGCCTCTCTAAGGATTAACTCATTCATACCCATAATAGCATTCACCGGGGTTCTGATTTCATGGCTCATATTGGCAAGAAATGAAGATTTCAGTTCATTTTCACGCTCTGCTCTGGCTGTTCGCTTCTCCATTGCTCCCATATCATGCAACGTCTGGAAGATGCACATTATAAGCAGGAATAGAACGCCAAGCAAAAGAAGTACCCCGTCAAATTGGATGCTGCTTTTTCCTGGAATATTTAAAATGACAATTTCTACGATTGCAGAAACAGCCAGTCCCATAATACCTCGATATACAATCTTACTCTCCAAAGCTTTCTCTTTAACATGATCAAAAATCGTGCAAATGAACATTAGTAGTACTGCACCAATTGTGACGCCCTGCAAGATAGGCAACGTCTTCATGTAACTAACTTTTCCGGTAAAATGCAATATAGAAAGCACAGCGTCGTTAATTAACAGTATCACGCCAGCAACATTGTAATACTTTTGATAACGGCGTCCCTGAATTGCATTCAGATAATACATAAAAGGAAAAGGGATTAACATCGCATACAAATAGCTAAGCACGCCTTGCACTACGGTTGTCCGAATAAAGAAATAACAAATATTGTTATCAAATATTTCCCATAATGCCACATTCATAAATCCAATACTTAAAACAATGGCATTTGACATTCTTTTATTTTTTATAGAGATCGCAATGCCCATAAAAAAGGTTATAACGGATATTCCGAATAAAACGACCGAAATAATAAATTTCAACCCATACTGTTTTAATAAGAAAAAGAAAATCCCCAGAGAATCGCCAATAAATACCGTAGGAAGAAGAGAATTGGGCTGATAATGGTCAAATCTCCGCAGCTGAATCGTCTTTCCGGCATCCTCTTTATAAAGCTTAGCTTCCAGATAGACAGGCGAAAGCGTATCCCCGAGTGCCTTTGTTGTCGGTGCGTCATAAATGCCTCGGCTCTTTCCATCAATGAGTATTTCCGTCATTCTGCCAGTTACAACCACAAGCGTCTCATGGCCTTCAATCTCTTCTGGCAGCGTATTTTGCAGAATTACTTCTTCTCCCGCATCTACCGAAAGATGCTCTCCATACATAATATCTATGCGTTCCCCATCCTCCGTAATGGCTTCCCAGTTATCTACCAGCACTTTACAGTTGTTAGACATGTAATCATTTTTTCCATATATGAAATGCCAGGTGATGGTTAAGACAACTACACCAACACCACAAATCGCTACAAACAACATCATCAATGTTGTAAAAGAACCATTCGTTTTCTTCATAACCTACCTCTATATCTAAAATCCATTTAATTTATGGAATTTGCATAACAAACCAAATATAATTATATCGAAAAGACTTGTAAAAGTATAACTTTGATAACAAGTATAAGGAGCAAAAATATGCGTATCTTATTAATTAGACACGGTGATCCCGATTACGTACATGACAGTCTCACCGATTATGGAAAAAAAGAAGCGGAAGCCCTTTCACAGAAGCTGCTTCACGAAAAGATGGATTATATCTACTCATCGCCTCTTGGCAGAGCCAAAGAAACCGCTTCCTATACCTTAAAGAAATTAAACCGAGAGGCAATCGAAAAAGAATATCTGAAAGAATTCTGGGCTGTCCTACACTTAAACGAAGATCCTGTCCTACAGGAACTCTATCCAGAAATTCGAGAAGATGGAAAACGAATTGTCTGGGATATGCTGCCTTATGGCTGGAAAGATGATCCCGCTTACTATCAGCGTGACCTTCTAAAAAATACAGTCATTGCTAAACACAGCGATTTAATCGAATGCTTAGAAACCGTAGAAAATGGCTTTGATGAGCTTCTGGCTTCACATGGCTACCATAGAAAAGGGAACCTCTACACCTGCGAAGAAGGAAATAATGATACGCTGGCTATCTTCTGCCACTTTGGCATAACCTGTGTTATCCTGGCGCATTTATGGAATATGTCACCCTTCGTCTTATGGCATACTCTAGCTATGGCTCCCACTTCTATTACAGAGGTTTATACAGAGGAACGTAAAAAGGGAGAAATTGCTTTCAGGGCCTCCAAAATTGGCGATTGTTCACACCTTTATGCTGCTGGAATTACCCCTTCCTTCTCTGCCAGATTTTGCGAGAAATACGAAAATACAGAAGAACGCCACTAATTACTCCGTAAAACATACACCGCAAGTCAAACACTAAAAAAGCCACCTCGTAAGTGATATGTACCCTCTTTACTGGACAACCAGTAAGGAGGGTATTTTTATGCGTTACAGTTATGAGTTCAAAAAGGCATGTATAGAAATGTATCGTCAAGGAATTCTTCCAGACATTCCAGAAGGAATATCAAAAAAAGAATT
>JAZLGW010000039.1:0-170307 GCA_045616465.1 Lachnospiraceae bacterium
ATCCTATGAATCGGTTTTTCCAGAATTAATTCGAGGAGTTCTTTACACAGATCCTCATTATCTTCCAGGACTTTGCAGAACATAAAGTCGTCTACAAAACTCAGTTCTTCAAATGTTTTCAATATCTATCTCCTTCCTATAATGGTGGAAACAGATAGCTCCTGGACGTTTTCATTATAGCACAGAATTCCACAAGACTTTCCCACAAAAAAGAGGCGCTTATCGCGCCTCCTGTGCATTTCGTCTTTCTGCGTTTTTTAACATTTGTACCCGGTACAAATGTTACTGTGCGTTTTCTATTTTGTGCCAATTGTACCCGGTACGTTTGGGGAGATACGCACCTACGGTTTACTGCATCCACATCCGCAGGTTCCTATATAGTTCGCATTCTCTACTCCGCAGCTTGGACAAACCCAATTTAGTACACCAACCGTTCTCATTTTGATTCCACCTATATCAGAATTACTGATATTATTTACCTTTACAGTCTTTCCCTCATCATTCTTCCCGTTAATTGCACAGAACAAACAAATAATAAATCCGCCAAAACAGATCAATGCAATACCAATTCCCTTGGATACAATATTACCAAATGTCTCTAACGAATCTCCAACGCCTCTTACTGCAGACGCAGCCCCTGCGGCATTATTGTTAACGTATGTATAAAAATCTGCACCAAATGCGCAATACCCATCATCATAATAACCATAACCAGGACTATAACTCGAATAGGAAACTCCCAAAAACAAAAACACGCACCCTGCTACAATTGCAACAATCCCTACAATACTCCCCATCAGACATGCTTTTCGATTAACACACATTTTTTTCTCCTTAATTAATAACTTATCATATTATTACAAATTCAATTCACTCGGACTAATATATGTACCTTTATCAGCATTCCCTTGCAAATGCAACTTTATCTGTTCTAAACATACTCTTTTAGCCTCAAGATAAATATTTGCCTTGTTTAAATAAGCAATTTTTGTTACACCATTGTCTGATTTGCTCTTTCTGAATACCAATCTGCTGGATTATGTAAATATATTCCTTCCGATACATAATAAGCATTTACTTCATCATCATAAATAATCATAAATATTACCTACAGCGTAATATACAAAGCTCATCACACATAATTCGTCTTCATCTAAAAAGCATAGGAATACCCTCCGATAGGTCTAGCTGCACTCCATCTAGACCTAATCCTTCTAAAATCGCTTCCAACATAATATGAATAATGCTCAGATACCATTTAAAAAAACGCATCGGTTGTCGCTTAATTTGGTGTTTGAATATTATTCTTAACCGCTATATAAAAATCAATAGTTCCCCAACAATATACCAATTCCCAAAGACAGACGACGCGTACAATCCGTTGTATCCAAAATCAATGGTACCTCTCGCTATTTTCCACCAACCACTGCATCATATTTTGCATTTATTTCCTTCGCGATAATACTTTCGCTAGTTGTTTCCTTACTTTCCGCAGCGTATACTCCCATATTAGGAACAATAATAGCAAGAGCTAATAACAATACTGCCAATAGTTTCTTAACAGTGTTTAATTTACTTCTTCTAAGAATATTTGTGCTGTGGACACTTGATAAACGTAGTATATCAAGCCGTTTCCACAATTCTCACCATCTTTTTATCCTACAAAAAAGAGGCGCTATTTGCGCCTCCTGTGCATTTCGTCTTTCTGCGTTTTTTAACATTTGTACCCGGTACAAATGTTAAAATGTGCCAATATTATAATCTTTCGAAAATCTTCACGCCCTTCTTTTTAATCCAACTGCTGAATAAAAAGATTAAGATTAGAATAAGTGCCGACATAATTCCTAAAAAGCCCAGAACGGGAACATATCTATGTAACAGAAAATAAATACCAGCCACAATCACTAAGAAGAAGGCACTTCCAAACATAGAGATTACTGCCGACGTACTCTGTTTGATAGGAACCACTTCATTAGACCAATTCATAACTGGGAACTTCAGGTTCAGCAACAGCCCAAAGCAGGCTGTCAGAAGAATATATAACTGCGGTAAGAGTAGAAGAAAAACTACATAATACCACGCGGGCTTTACCACAATTGCCATACAGCCAGATAAGAACAGAACTGGCAATGCCGTAATCTGATAATGGAAAAGAATTTTTCCTTTTAGTACTTTCCATATATCCACTGGAAGAGACTGCAAAATCCATACATTTTTTCCTTCCAAGGAAACAGAAGGGGCAGATAGCTCATTAAGCGATGCCATCATACACATAGCTCCAATCATAATTGGTGTGCTAATTCCCGGAAGCACCGCGTCCAACTTCGCAAACTCGTCTAGCAGAAGATTTCCTTTTATCAACATAAAAATACCCAGAACAGGAATTATAAATGTCGACATTCCACTATTTAACATATATACAGAACTAGAAAAGAATCGTTTTCTCTCTTTCCAGGTCAAAGCGCGCAGTACACTTCTTTCCTGCATTTTTAGACTAACCGTTCTTCGTTTCCTAGCAGAAGTATGGATTGTCATTTTCACAAAATTCATGACCATCATAATCCAGACAAGAGCAAATATAAGGAGTACACCGATGGCTACCAATAATAAGCTCTGTCCGTCACCAGTTCCAGCGGTTCCGATTAGATACAGAGGATACGCGCTTCCCTTGATTTTCCCGCCTAGAACATCTGCATTTGCAATCAGCTTCTGCAAAAGAATGCTGGCTTTATAGTACCCAAAATAATAAGCGGCGATAAAGGCAAGAGAAAGGAACACCTTTACCATACTGTTTCCTTTTATCTTCTGATTTACCTTTGCTACCACAAATCCCAAAAGACATGCCATAGCCAGAATAAGAAAGGAAACTACAAAGAATAATCCAGCATTGCATAAGACCATAGGTACCGTTAGCAATCCGTGCGCAAATGCCGTACGATAAAGGATTATAAATCCCGGAACCATTACTATTGCTTCATAAACCAAAATCCAAAGCCAAACACTAAGAAGTCTGGCTGCCACAATTTTCCACGGTTTTAATGGCATCGCGAGTAATGCATCATTGTCTTTTGCCTGATAAACAGAGGAACTCACATTAAAAACCGAACCGAAAAGTCCCAAAACCAGTGCAAGCAAAATAACTAACACCTGATAGATCCAGGTAAATCCTGCCGTCATTAGCGGTTCACAAGCAGAACTAAACATCATGAAGAACATAGACCCCAGAGACAAGAATACAAAAATCCAAAGAAGGGCTAAGCCTATCATCTTGCCTGCCGTTCGTCTTTTGCCATTTCTCCTGTCGAGAAGAAGCCAGGCATTCATCTCCATAATTTGTTTGCGAAATAATGGATGCGCCATGCTATTTCTCCTCCAGTTCCAGGAATACATCTTCCAGCGAGGTATCTCCCTTCACTTCTTCCATAGAGCCTGATTTCACAAGAACGCCTTTCTTAATAATCGCAACCTTATCACAAAGCTTCTCTGCCACCTCTAAGACATGGGTAGAGAAGAAAATGGCGCCGCCCTGATTGCAGACCTCTCGCATCATCTCTTTTAGTAGATGGGATGCTTTGGGGTCCAGTCCTACAAAAGGCTCATCCATCAGTATGAGTTTCGGTTCATGGATCCATGCGGCTATAATTGCCAGTTTCTGCTTCATACCATGAGAATAAGAAGCGATTCCTTCCCCTAAGTCCTTGCTGAGATCAAAGGCATCGGCATATTTCATAATACGTTCTTTTCGAACATTTGAGGGAACTTCAAAAACATCTGCTACAAAATTCAGATACTGCATACCCGTCATATAATCGTATAGATCTGGATTGTCCGGAATATATGCAATTTTCTTTTTACACGCCATTGCATTTTCCTTAATAGATATTCCATCTACATAAATCTCGCCCTGATCAAATGCAAGAATGCCAACTACAGACTTTAAGGTGGTTGTCTTCCCTGCTCCATTATGACCAATGAATCCATAAATTTCCCCCGGACAAATATGTATCGACAAGTTATCAACTGCTTTTTTGTCGCCGTATTGTTTTGTAAAATTCTCAATTCTTAACATTGAATACGTACTCCATTGCCTCTCATTAGATTTGTTCTAAATCATACTCTCTGGTTCCAAGACCGATCTTCTCCGCATGCGCAAGACAGGTTTCCCAATCAGTATCAGGATGTGTCATATGGAAATGCTCGTGATTATGATCATGCTCGCCACACGCCTTCACGTTGTCATCAAGAATACTGCCATGATTTACAGGCATTTTATTGCAAAGATCTGCGCAGGCCTGATCAAGTGCTACCGGGTCAAAGGAAGCGAGCATACCAACGTTCGGAATAATCGGAATATCATTCTCAGAATGGCAGTCGCAGTTCGGGGATACATCACAGATGAGTGAAACATGGAAGCACGGACGATCCTTGCAAACGGCAAGACTATACTCTGCCATCTTATAATTAAGCATCGCAATGGAATCACTAAAATCTGCCGCAATCGCATCCTTAGGACATACGGCAAGACATCTGCCGCAGCCTACACATTTATCATGGTTAATGGTTGCTTTTCCATCTTTAATCTCCGGAGCATTATGCGCACAAATTCTGCTACAAGCACCGCAACCAACACAAGGTCCCTGGTTAACAGAAGGCTTTCCATCACAGTGCTGCTCCATCTTACCGGCGCGTGAGCCACAGCCCATACCAATATTTTTAATCGCACCACCGAAGCCTGCCATTTCGTGTCCTTTAAAATGAGTTAAGGATATAAAAACATCCGCATCCATAATCGCCTGCCCAATCTTTGCTTCCTTTACGTATTCCCCATTAATGGGTACGATAGCTTCATCCGTTCCCTTTAAGCCATCTCCGATAATCACGTGGCATCCCGTCTGTAACGGAGAAAAACCATTTACATATGCCGTATCTAAGTGATCAAGTGCATTCTTTCTGCTTCCTACATATAAGGTATTGCAGTCTGTAAGAAACGCCTTACCGCCAAGTTCTTTTACATAGTCCGCTACCACTTTCGCATAGTTGGGTCTTAAAAATGCTAGATTACCATATTCTCCAAAATGAATTTTGATTGCTGCAAATTTATCTTTGAAGTCAATATTTTCAAATCCAGTTTTCTTCATAAGTCGATGCAATTTCTGCAAAAGATTTTCACTGCCCGTCGTTTTAAAGGTTGTAAAATACACTTTGGATGCGCTCATAATTCTTCCTTTCTTTTCGCTACACATCGGGTTCATAATGCCCGATACCATCATTTCTATTATACATCACAAGCCCCTGCTATGGACAGTCAGCATAGGCTGTACGATATCCTTCAAAATATAGTAGAATATAATTTATAACGATCTCGAATCACAAAAAACTATATTTAAGGAAGATGATTGGATTATGCCACAAAAAGGAACTGCCAGCATTGGCTGGAAATATGCAATTATGGCCATGGTTCGACTGACTGTCGAACTGCTTATATCACTCTGTTTTACCGCATTTCTCCCGCAAGAGGTGATTGATGAGAAAGGGGTTATACTCAGTTTCCTAACCGTCATTATATCGGTTGATGTCGTTTCTACACCTCTCATATTTTTATTATGCAGAAAACTTCCTAAGGGAGAACTCGGCAATCAGAAATTAAGTTTCGGAAAGTTCCTTATGGGAATTGCTATCTGCTCAGGATTTTGTATGGTAGGCGCCTCCGTCGGCTCGTTTTTTAATCTCATCTTCAATTTCCTGGGTTCCGGCAAAGTATCCTCCGACACCGCTGTTGCAGAAATTATGATTAATTCCAGTTTTGGATGGCGTGTGATTACGGTTGGTATTTTAGCACCTATTTTTGAGGAACTTATTTTTAGAAAAATCTTAATCGACCATTTGTCAAAGTATGGTAAGACCCTGGCGGTAATTGCTTCTGGTCTTATGTTTGGTCTATATCACGGTAACTTTGCACAGTTCTTTTTTGCAACTATGCTCGGTATGTTCTTTGGATATATCTACGTTACAACCGGAAAGATTCGCTACTCCATCATCTATCATATGATTGTGAACTGTTCAACCTCTATCGTAAATATTTCCATCATTTCGAAGATGATGAACATTTTAGGCGACTTTAATCCAAGCACCATCAATCATATGGGGATGGCTGAAGTAAATGCATTACTTCCCATTATCATCATCGCTCTCGTTTGGTTTGGAACCATCTTCTTAATCTCCGTTGCCGGCATCGTTCTTTTCTTCGTGAACCTTCGAAAGATGCACGTCAACGATTTTGAAGGTGCTCCCCGAATTGGAGAATCCTTAAAGATTATTTTTACAAACTGGGGAATGTGGCTCTTCTTCGCCTTCTGCATCTTCCTGTTTATAAATTCCTACTGTCATATTCTCTCGTAATATTTCTGCAATGTAAAAAGTGCGTGTGCAAACTTTTGGTTTTCACACGTACTTTTTTAGTTACTGTCCCGTCTTAATCTTCTCTGCCAGTTCTTCTAAATACACCCAGCGTTCCATCTTTTCTTCCAGCTGCTGCTCCAAATCTTCCTTTTGTTTGGTCAGCTCATTTAACTTTCCAAAGTCCCTGGCATTCTTAACGATGTCTCCATCAATTTTCGCTATCTTTTCTTCAAGACCAGCAATATCCGCCTCGATGGTTTCGTACTCCTTCTGCTCCTTATATGTGAATTTTAATTTCTTGTTTGCAGCACTTTGCTTTTTCCAATCCTCCTGGGCTTTTTTCTTTTCCTCAGCAGATTTTCCATTCGTCATTTGTATTTGTAGTGCAAAGTCATCCGTGCCCTCTTCCAGCATGGTAATCTCATAATCTGTATAACCACCCTCGAATTGACGAATCCTGCCCCCTTGCCCAAATGCAAAGATACGCGAAACTGTACGATCCAAAAAATAACGATCATGCGAAACAATGATTACAATTCCTGCAAAGCTGTCCAAAAAATCTTCAAGCACGGTTAATGTAGTAATATCCAAATCATTGGTTGGCTCATCTAATACAAGTACATTCGGTGCTTCCATAAGAACACGTAAAAGATTTAATCTTCGTTTCTCGCCACCAGACAATTTTTCCAATGTATTATACTGTGCAGATTTAATGAAGAGGAACTTCTCTAGCATGGCAGAGGCGGATACTGGTCCTTCACTCGTTTGAACATACTCTGCCGCATCACGGATATAATCTATCACCCGCATGTCCGGTTCCATTACTGCTTCTGCATCTTCCATTTTCTGACTGTAATAACCAATCTTTATGGTCTGGCCTATGGTAACACTTCCCGTCTCTGGCGTGAGCTTTCCCGTTATCATTTTAAGCAGCGTTGTTTTTCCACATCCGTTGGGACCAATGATACCAATACGGTCATTTTTACGGAAGAAATAGGTGAAATCCTGAATGTACTTTTTTCCATCAAACGACATCGATACATTTTCTACTTCAATCGTCGTTTTTCCCATACGTGAAGATATGGAACCCAGTTCTACTTTTCCATCGGATTCCGGTCCGTGCATATTTTGCAGTTCTTCGAAGCGATTTAGGCGGAATTTCTGCTTTGTGCTACGTGCTCTCGCACCTCTCTGCACCCAGGCAAGTTCTGTACGAAGAAGTGACCGCCTCTTCCTGTCACTTGCAGCTTCCATTTCTTCCCGCTCCGCTTTAAGTTTCAAGAATCCAGAGTAGTTCTCCTGGTAGGAATATATTTTTCCCTTATCTACTTCTACAATACGATTGCAAACGCTATCCAAAAAGTATCTGTCATGTGTAACCATAACAATGGTCTTCTTACTCTTTTGTAGCATTTCCTCTAACCAGGTTGTCATCCTCTGATCCAAATGGTTTGTTGGCTCATCTAATAACAAGACATCTGCATCTGACAAAAGAATGTCCACGAGTGCCAGACGCTTCTGCGCACCCCCAGATAGCACCCCTACCTTTTCTTCGAAGTTCGTGATTCCAAGCCCCGTAAGCATGGTTTTCGCCTTCGTTTCTTTTGTAGTCTTTTCTTCCCCAGTTAATGATTTGGTAATACACTCTATCACGCTATCTTCTGGAGAAAAGCTGGTATGCTGGGGAAGATATTTTACTACCAAATGATTTGCTAAAATACGCTTTCCCTCGTCTATCTCACAGATGCCTGCAATCACTTTTAAAAGCGTCGACTTTCCTGTGCCATTGATTCCAACAACACCAACCTTCTCCCCTTCATCCAGAAAAAAATCGGTTTCTGAAAAGACCTGTCGTTCTGTAAATACTTTACTGATTTTTTCTAACGTTACAATATTCATTTACACTCCATTATGCATGCGTAGTCTCTGCTCTTCTATGGAAAAATACTGCCATTTCCCATTAACACACGAATTATACCAATCACAAATAAATGCGCGGGATAATAAATATAAAAGAGCCATTTCATTCCCTTCCACTTTCCTCGTTCGCCGTTATACTGTTTCATCACAATTAATGAGAGCGCGGTAAACATCTGGATTATTCCATATACCTTGTCCATAAAGATAAAATAGACAGTCGCATAAATAGCACTCCATATCACTAACGTTATCGCTTGTTTCTTAAAGTTTCCACGATTTAGATATAAGTAAACAGGGCACATTGCTGCAACGGTTGACCAATCGGATGGGAAAGTTACAAAACAGATTATTAGAATCAGAACAATCTTCATCCATTGTTTTAAGCACTTTGTTGTAAAAATAAGCATAAGAACAACGGACCAGGCAAGTGACCACATAACACTGGTCATATTAAAAAATCCATTTGGAATAAAAGGAATGCCACCAGCAAAATTATATGCAAAATGCGATACCACAGCGAAAATAAAGAGGCGACATATATACTTTCCTACATGCCTCGTATAATGAAAGCCTTCTGCAATAAAAAACCACATAATAGGGGCTGTTAGTCTTCCCACAATGTGTAACGCTATTACCCACCAGATTTTCTGGAGCCCGGGAACCAAAAGCCACGTAATGTGATCAATTGTCATCGCAGTAATCGCAATCAGTTTAATCTGATTGGAACTTAGTCCTTTCTTCTTTACTGTTTCCATGTGATTGCCCTTTTCCACCATATTGTAATCCAAGAAAATAGGCAGGCCATACAGCCTGCCTCTCTCCTAATTCTTTTTATTTACTGATGCTCATATAACCAAAGAAGTCATTTCCATAATCCATCACTTCAAAATAGATATCATCCACATCAGGCAGTACACACAGGCAGAAGCAGATGCCTTCTAACTCATGAATCTTTTGCAGATTTCTATCACGTAGTGTTTCCTGATAAATCTGCCCATTCCATGAATTATTTTTATACTGCCACAGATACATGTACAACATTCCATCGCAAATGCTTAATCCAGAAACATATCCATCTTCGGGTAATGTGTAAGAATCAAATAGTGTTTGCGTTCCTGTTGCTGTATCATAATAATTTACTTCTGCGGTGTCATCATTACTGTCACTGGACAGATAATAAATCTTCTCACCGTCTACTGCAAAATAACCATGATCACCAATATAATCCAGCTTCTTCGTGTCCTCTCCAAAGCTCGTCACAGAAGTTCTGCACATATATCCATCGACATCCAGATAATAAATGCAATCTCCTACTAATGCGCTCGTAGTATCAGAATATACCGGGATCTGTTTCTTTTTACCATGGTCATCCATTTCTAACCAGAATTTGCTGTTACCGTCTGAGGAGGATTCCGTAATCAAGGTAATGCTTCGATCCTTACCAAGCTGGAAGGCAGGTGAGTATCCGTTAGCTGCCTTACCAATTTCTATGCTTTCCCCATCTTCATACTTATAGTCGTAACCATCCATTCGATAAACAATGGTATCATCAAGAATAGAAAGTCGAGAGATTTCTCCGCTAACAAGAACAGTCTCCTTGCCACCCTTTACCATAATAAGCTCTGCATTCTCATTTTCGCCGCTAATATAGTAAACGGTGCCATCCTCCATCTCAATGGCTGTACCACCACGCATTAATGCATTCGCATAATTTATCTGATCAATCTCCGTAGCGTAATAGTAGTATTGATACATAGATGTGCTTGTACCTCTACTCTCTATATCGGTACCAGGAATCCATGCGGTAATGGTGTAATCGTCATTAATCCTTAGGTAAATATCCTTGGCACCCTTTGTTTTTATTGCCCCGGACACATCTTCAAAGCTTCTGTAGCCTAATGTCTCCAAAAAGCTATCTGAAAGAGCATCACCACAATCTTTTAAGCTATTTCCGCTCTCTTTTGCATAACGTTCCCAGGTAGCTGCGCAGCTGTCTTTATAACTTTCACCGTTCTCGGACACCTCTACTTCTGCCGTTATGAAAGCCGTCATAACCGTATCGCAGAGAATAGCGTCCTTCTTGTGTGCAACATCCTTGCTAACCTTAATACCTATAAAAGTTCCTGCAACTGCCAGCAGTAATACGGCACCAATAATAACGGGAATTAACCATGCAAGCTTCTTCTTTTCCTTCGGCGCCTTTGGAGGCAAAACAGCCTCCTGCTGATTGGGTATATACTGGTGCTTCGGCGCTGCATTATTCATACCCTGCTGCATTTGACCAGGCATCATGCCCTGCTGCATGGGCATCGTCTGTCCTGCCATATTCATTCCCTGCATCTGACCGGGCATTACGCCCTGCTGCATAGGTATCGTCTGTCCTGCCATATTCATTCCTTGCATCTGGCCGGGCATCATATTCACGCCTGCCTGTGGTGCCATTGCACTAGACACACTCAGAAGCGCATTTTTAAAACTCTGCATATTCTGGAAACGATTCTCTGGAAGTACCTGCATCGCAGTAAGAATAGCACCTTCCTGTTCCGGTGTTATATTCACACCGAACTGACGAAATGGAATAAGTTCATCCTGTTCCAAACGATCAATAGAATCCGGAGGACGACGACCCGTAAGCGCAAAGTAGAAGCAGGCACCAACTGTATAAATATCTGTAAAGGGACCCTGCTTTCCGTGTCTGGAATACTGCTCTTTGGGTGCAAATCCATGCTTTAATACAACATCTAAGCTTCGGCTCTTGTCACCGAGGCTGTATCTTGCCGCACCGAAATCAAGCAGTTTTACTCTGCCATCATTCGTAATATAAATGTTATCCGGAGTAACATCTCTATGAACAATCCCCTGTGCGTGCACTGCTCCAAGGGCTTCAATAACGGGCATTAATATTTTTTCTGCCGTCTGATAATCTACATGTCCGCCATTTTGCTGAATCAACTGTTCAAAGCTGATACCCTCAATATATTCCATTACAAAGTAAGCGGTACCATTCTCCTCAAAGAACTGACGGATGTTTACAACCCCCTCTACATTATCAAACTGTGCAAGGGTTTCTGCTTCCTGCAAGAAACAACTCATACCATAAGCAAAATTCTCTGCTCTCTCCCCCGAGAAAGAAGATACTGTTGTTCCAGTACGTGTTGCTAATGAATCCGGAAAAAACTCTTTGATTGCAACCAGCTCGCCCGTCTCATGCACTCTGGCTTTGTAGGTAATTCCAAAGCCACCCTGTCCAAGAACCTTCTCAATAACATAGGTTCCTGCCAGTATTGTGTTTTCTGGTAACGCAAGGGGAAATTTTTCGTCCATCCTGTTCTCCTCTTAGATTTCTACATAATACTTTGTTACAGTGGAAGCGTTAATCTCCGCAATTTCCCGCTTCCCATTAATATAATCTGCATATATGTCCCAAAGGTCCATATCGCAATCATCAAGTCCATCCTCATCAGGAATCCATGCTTTAATAATCGCAATTCTTTCTTCCTTGGTTGTATCTTTAATCAGTGTTGACTTCATATCTTATGCCTGTTTCATCTGGCTTGCTAAATCTTCCGTAATGCTCTCGATAGACTTAATACTTTCTACAAGCTCTTTGGTTTCAGAAATCTGCTTGTTCTGTGCAGCGGTTACACTTTCTAAGGCGGACTGCATTTTATCCAGATCTCCACCAATGCTGGTTAATAATTCAAAGATACGGGTAGAGGAATCCTTTGTATTCCCAGCAAGTTCTCGCATATTCTGCGCAACAACGGCAAATCCCTTACCAGCTTCTCCACTTCTGGCAGCCTCAATAGAAGCGTTTAAGGAAAGAATATTCGTCTTATTGGAAATCGCATTTATATCACGAACGAACTGCTGAATGGTCTCAATTTCTCTGGAAAGATTAGCAATAGACTCTTTTAAAACCTCTGATTTGTCAGAAATAATTTCATTGGTTTCATTAATGGCCTTCATATTATCATGGGTTCCATTAAGATTCTCTAACAGTGTCTCTGCTGTTTCTACTGCAATGTTTTCATTTCCCATAGTACTTTACCTCTTTTTTATTTTTTTACCTTTTAAATGCAAAAGGTTTTATTGTTCTAGTTATCTCCCAAAGAAGGTAGCTGTCATTTTTAATTTCGTACCGAATCTTTCGCTATACTTTATAAGCTGCTGGGAGGGATTCTTTAATTCCACGGACAGAACGCCATCTACAATCTGCACCCATACAACAGGTTCACCATCTGTCATTGGAATTTCATCATCAAATCGTTCTCTAAATGTGCTGATAATCTCCTTCTGGAGAGGATCCTGTCCTTCCCCCCAGGTTAAAATATTACAGCCTTCCGATAACTGCTGCATCGTATCGAAACTATCTGTATAGTCCTCATCATACGGATGGTAGACTCTTACATAGTTTTCAAATCCAATATTCACAGAATCTTTTACAGCATCTACGGCATACCCTGCATTTCTGACATCGTCTCGCAGGAAGCCATTATAACAAATTACACTATCTACTAAGACCACTCCAGCACTGCAATATAGCAATAACAGAAGCCATATCATTCCACCTTCAAAAGTTCTTCTTTTTCTCTTATTGGTGGTGAGTTCTACGTCATCGCAGTACTTTTCCGTATTACTCTGTTTACGATATTTTATAATCGGAATCAGCCAAATACAAAGAACCACAAATGTCACAAGCATGAATATGATAGGACGTTTCCCGAGATAAGCAAAGCGAAGGCAGGAAACGGCTACCGCGATTACCGCGACACTTGCCATAATAATTCCAATGACAGATAATTTACGGCTGTCCTTTGCAAAGAGAGAGGTCTGTTCTTCATGCCCTACTTGGCGTGGAAGATCATATAACTTATACCCGCTCTTCTTTTTAGACTCCGGAATCGGATACCCATACGCCCTAAGTCGTTTGAAGTAAGCAAAACATCCAATCAGCTGATACAGGTTTATAAAAAAGAGAATCAACGAAACCATACGGATTAATACGGCAATCGTAGCTAGTGCAGGGAGATCTCTTTTATGAAAAGGACGGTGATTCAAAAATTCCGCGATCAGGATAAATCGATAACTTAGAACATACAAAACTACGCCAACGGTTAACAGTATAGCGGCAATTGTCACATTCTTACTATAAAATTTTATTCTTCTGCCTTTTACCAACGCCATCGCGTGTTCTCGTATTGCTTGTCTTAAAATGAAATCTTTTCCAGGTCCTCGGGTTCAAAAGTGGACAACTGTTCCTTCGTAGGCTCTTTTAAATCCACGACGCGGCTGGCATGATTGGTAATCGCCTTTTCTAAATAATTCCGCACATCACGCGCATTTGCAAAATTCTCTGGGTGAGAATCAAAACGTTTCTGGAAGAAATCAAGTGCTACCTTCTCAGCTGCCTCTGATAGGATGTAATCCTGCTTCTTACAGTTCATTTTAAGGATTTTAAGCTGTTCTTCTGGTGTATAATCTTCAAAATGAATAAACTTATTAAATCGGCTCTTTAGTCCAGGATTGGAAGCAAGAAACTCCTGCATAAGGTCTGGATATCCTGCTACGATAACGATGAGATCATCTCTGTGGTCCTCCATGGCCTTTAATAGCGTATCCACCGCTTCCTGGCCAAAATCCCCTTCCCCTTTTCCAACATTAAGCGTATATGCCTCATCGATAAATAGAATACCACCAAGGGCTGAGGATACTACTTCCTGGGTTCTAGTTGCGGTCTGTCCAATATATCCTTTTACAAGACCGGAGCGGTCCACTTCCACTAGCTGTCCGCCTTTCAGAATTCCCATATTCTTATAAATATCCGCAAGAATTCTGGCAACGGTCGTTTTACCTGTTCCAGGATTTCCAGAAAATACCATGTGTTTACTTACACCGGAAACCTTCATATCCTGGGCTTCTCTTAACTTCTGCACCTTCAGCAAATTCACGAGGCTGTTAATCTCTTCTTTTACGGCGGTTAGTCCCACCATAGAATTAAAATCTTCTAACAGCTTTTCAAGTACCTTCGGATCCGCTTCAACCTTTTCGCCCATTTCTGCTGCCATTTCTGGTGCAAAAGCTTTGTTGATTGTAGGAACCCCTACACCATATTCCTTCAGGAACTCTTCTAACTTACGCGTATATACAGTGAGTTTTCTGGCCCCCGCTTCTGACGGATTCTGCTGTGCCGCCATCATATTCTGTCCAAAAAGCTTATAGGTATCTACCATAATCTGGGCTTTCTGGTTTTTGTATTTATCGTTAGGCACTAACTTCTTAGCATCCGCAAGCACGCAGTACTTTAACGCACCCGGAATCTGCTTTCCATATTCCTGTGGCGTAATCTTTTCCCGATACTTTAATGCCTTTAACTCTTCAACAGCAGGACATGCCCCTAAGCATTTAGCCATACAGTCTCTTTCTTCCTGGCTAATATCTCCATCTGCATCAGAGAGATAAACGCCAAATTTTATAAGTCCATAACGAAAGTTCTCTGTAATTCTGCTGTCCGCATCAAGGTCAGACACTTCATAATCTTTTAAAATAGTACAGATGTCTTCGCAGTAACCAATCATCTGTTCTAAACTATTTTCCTGCATGTTTTATTCCTGCTTCTTACTAAAATCCAATAACTTCCTGCTTCGGCTTCGGTGCTTTTTCTATTTTCTTTGCATAAAGCATCGGGCCTTCGCCTTTATAGGGTGCAAAAAATTCCACCTTTAATTCACAGCGAACCTTCACCCAATCCTTCTCCTTGAAATGCGCTATCTTGTCATACTTACAAGCATAACCAAGGAAGGTCATATCTTCTGCGCAGCAGGTCATAGCCATTCTTCCAGGCACGAAATGTTCGCTGTCAAATACAGGAGGTTTCATGACCTGACCCACAAATTCGATTTCTTTGTTCATATATCGCTCGGGATGATCCATGGTATCCATATACCAAATACCATAGGTCTCATCCGTAAGTACCAAAGGATTATCCTTTAAATCATAGGGTAAGTCCTCTTCAAAAATCTCATTGATTTCTCCCTGAGAATTCTCGAATACAACATCTGCTGATGCATTTACCGCCTTGATGTTTCTGCGATAAGTTGCAAGATTATCCATAACCGTATCACAGCGGTTAAAAATAATCAGTTCTGATTTACGAACCATCTCAGCAACGAGGGACTTCATGTTGTTATAGTACGTGGGGAAGGTGGACGCATCAATACAGGTAATCTGCTGTTCCACATTCCAGTTCGCAGGAAGCTGTAAATCCTTGTTGTTCCACATACCGTTGTACTCTACAACAATACGTTCCGGCTTCCAGTCTTTTTCTAACTGCGATAGCTTCTCAACCGTGAAATCTTCCTGATCCTCAATCTTCTCTACGATAACCTTTGCATTTTTTAACACCTGGTCATCGTACTCCTCTTCTCCCTCTTCGCAGAGAATGAGTAATGTCGTTCCCTTAATTTGAAAATATTGCTGTGCAAGGGTGTACTTTAAAAATTGAGTCTTTCCACTTTCGAGAAAGCCATTGATAAAATAGACCGGTTTCATTTTATTCTCCCGTTTAAATAATCCCATTATTTCTGAAATAACGCTGCAAGAGCGTCCTCCTTAAGATCTGCACCAATTACGCAAAGCTTACCTGTGGTTTGTGCAACACCGTCACGTACGGAACGTTCCTCTGGAACATAATCAAAGAATATCCAGCCACCTTCTACCGAAGGCACCATACCCTTCGCACGAAGAATGGTTCCATACTCTCCACTGTCTAACTTTGTAAGGATTGTATCAATCTCTTCCTTGCTATATTTTGTAGGTGTTTCTTTGCCCCAGGAAGTAAATACTTCATCTGCGTGATGGTGATGATGATCGTGATCATGGCAACCGCAGGTACAGCCTGGACCATGGTCATGATGATGCTCATGCTCGTGATCATGATCGTGATGATGTTCGTGTTCATGCTCGTGATCGTGATCATGATGATGTTCGTGTTCATGCTCGTGCTCGTGATCATGATGATGTTCATGCTCGTGATCGTGATCATGGTCATGGCATCCACAGGTGCAATCTGGACCATGGTCATGGTGGTGTTCATGTTCATGCTCATGGTCATGATGATGTTCATGCTCGTGATCATGGTCATGATCGTGATGATGTTCATGCTCATGCTCTCTGTGCGCCAAGACTTCCGCTAGCATCTCGTCAGCCAGACTCTTGCCACCTTCAATTGCTTCCAGTAACTGCGCACCTGTAATATCTTCCCAAGGTGTTGTTACGATGGTTGCCTTCGCATTATGTTCCTTTAACAGCGCATCTACCATCTGCAATTTTTCATCATTCATACCAGTCGTACGGCTCAAAATGATGGCACCTGCATGCTCCACCTGATTTACAAAGAACTCGCCAAAGTTCTTTACGTACATCTTCGCCTTGCTTGCATCTACTACGGCAATAGCGCTGTTTAATACAACACCATCTCCCAGTGCAGCATCATTAACTGCCTTCATAACATCAGAAAGCTTACCAACACCAGAAGGCTCAATAATGATGCGGTCCGGTGTGTATTTGTCTAATACCTCTTTTAGGGAAGTGCCAAAATCACCTACCAGTGAACAGCAGATGCATCCGCTATTCATCTCTTTGATTTCAATTCCTGCGGATTCCAAAAATCCACCATCAATACCAATTTCACCAAATTCATTCTCAATCAGAACAACCTGTTCATTCTGATATGCTTCCTTTAACAACTTTTGAATTAACGTTGTCTTTCCAGCCCCCAAAAAGCCGGAAATAATATCAATCTTTGTCATAATTCTGCCTTCTTTCTAAAAACTTCTTTTAATCAATAATATTGCTATCGTCACTAGGCTCCATCTTTCTTACCTGCTTGGTAAAGAAAATCATGGATAACAAATCTGTTACGCCACCAAACAATAAGCCAATACCAAGCCATACAAACAGCATTGTATTAAACATTCCTGGCTTAATAATCATTAATACAGCTAATGTAATCGTAATCGCAGCACTAATCATTACGGGCACCCAGGTGTTGGTATTCATACGAAGCAAATCGAATGCATTTTGCAATTTTGCAACACCGCTGTAAAGAATAACAATCCCAATCACAGTAGGAATTGCTTCTGCAATAAAATCCCCACGAACAAATGCAAGAATGCCTAGAATGATTGCAAAAATACCAACCGTTAAATCTTTTCGATAAAAGTCCTTGCGCACATCTTTACGAATGTACTGAATGATGTATACAATACCCACCAGCATAATCACTGCTGCAACGACCGTCTTCATGAATTTTTCCACATATCTAGGGAAAATAATAAGGATGAGACCACACAAAATAAGAGCAATACTTGCTGCTAACTGTCCTGATAAAAAACTGGGCTTTTTCTTCATAAATCCACCTCCAAAAAATGTAATCTACTTGCCCTTTTCATTTAGCAAACCAAACACTATTATTATACCATATTTCGGACCATTGGTGCCGGGTACATTTGGCCCGATTTTAGAGCTCCTGGTTGGTCGCCACAAGAACATCTTCCCTCTTTATGCCAAGTGAAACGGCCTTCTCGGCGCAGTCCGTAAGCGTAGTTACACTGCCCGCCTTCGCGCCATCTTTTGTTAGTGCGAGGTTACCTTTTACAGTTATCGCCTGTCCCCCGAGATCATAAATTCCATCCGGCATTCCGGTTGCCCGCATGCTGTCGCTAATTAGGATGATGCGCTCTACCCCAAGCATGGCAAACGCATTTAAAATCCGCTCTCTATCGTTATGCACGCCATCACAGATTAATTCCGCCTTTACATCGCCATCATCAGCTGCCGCACAAAGGATTTCGTCATAATGCAGCATCCCATTATACAAATGGGTAATCCTTCTGGCCCCTGCATCAAAAGCCCGCCTAGCAATTTCCCCATCCGCTGTCGTATGTCCAATCGAAAAACAAACCTGATCACGATACCGGCGAATCAGTTCCATCGCCCCCGGAAGTTCCGGTGCCAGTGAAATCACCTTACAAAGCCCCTCTGCCTCTTCTAAGATTTGCTCAACAAATGCTTCATTGGGCAGTTGCAAAAATGCCGGGTTCTGCGCCCCCACCTTCGCCGGATGAAAAAAGGGACCTTCCAGATAAAAGCCGCCAAATATACTATCTGTATTCTGCTTCCGATACGTTTTAAGTGCTCTGATTGCCTGCAATATCTGTTCTGTTGGCAGTGTCATCGTTGCAGGATATAATTTTGTGATTCCATGTGCCTTCTCGAACGTTTCTATTTTTCGAAGACCTTCTAAATCTCCGTCCGAAAAATCAGCACCCATCGCGCCATGAAAATGGGAATCTATCATTTTTTTCTTCACCTTCCCAAAGTAAAAATCGGGCCACAGCATTATCCTCTGGCCCGAAACCCTTTACTTCTTAAATAGATATCTTTCTGCGTCTTTCACCGTTTCCACAGGAATCAGTGTAACACCTTTCACATTCTTTATGCGCTCTTCGCATACCTTGGGGAACATAATCTTCGTAAAGCCTAATTTTACAGCCTCAGCTACCCTTGTTTCTGCCTGCGATACGGCTCTAACTTCACCGGAAAGCCCAACCTCTCCAAATACCATTAAATCCTTATCTACTGGTAATTCTTTGTCACTGGATAAAATCGCCATAACAATAGCAAGATCAAGAGCCGGCTCTGTAATTTTTAAGCCACCCGCAATATTAACATATGCATCACAGTTCCCCATGGAATGATGCAGACGTTTTTCAATAACAGCCATAAGCAGATTCACTCTGCCAAGGTCTGCCCCAATGGTCTGTCTTCTTGGAATTCCAAAATTTGTCGTGCAAACCAGAGCCTGCAATTCTAACAGAAGCGGCCTGGTCCCTTCCATAGAACAGGTTGTTACGCTTCCCGCTGCTTCCAGCGCACGACCATTTAGCATATATTCAGACGGATTCTCTACCTCTACCAGTCCTTCCTCCCGCATTTCAAAAACACCAATTTCGTTGGTAGAACCAAATCGATTCTTTACACCACGAAGAAGTCTGTAAGAAGCATGCCTGTCGCCTTCAAAATATAGAACCGTATCTACCATGTGCTCTAACACACGAGGTCCTGCTACCGTCCCTTCTTTGGTAACATGGCCCACAATGAAGATAGAAATCCCTAACGTTTTCGATAATTGTAGCAAAACACCGGTTGATTCCCGCACCTGTGAAACAGATCCAGGAGAACCTGATATCTCCTCGTTATACATCGTCTGAATGGAATCAATAATCATCACATCAGGCTTATCTTCCTTTACGGCATCTGTTATATAGGTGAGATTCGTCTCACATAAAAGCGTCAATGTATTTCCAAACGCACCGATTCGCTGCGCACGCATCTTAATCTGCTTTAAGCTCTCTTCCCCGGAAACATAAAGCACTTTACTGCCCTGTAAAGAAAGCTTCTGGCACATCTGCAATAGCAATGTGGACTTACCAATTCCTGGATCTCCACCCACAAGAGATAAGGACCCTGGCACTATGCCACCACCTAGCACCCTGTCTAATTCCTTAATTCCTGCCGAAATCCGGTCTTCTTCCTTTAACGTTACTTCCGCAAGTAATGTCGGCTTTGCTCTTCCGCCTAAGAATCGATCTGAAGCCATACTTCCAGACGTCTTCGTCTTAGATACCACTTCCTCGGTCATGGTATTCCATGCGCCACAAGACGGACACTTTCCGTACCAGGTGGGGCTATCTGCTCCACACTCTTTGCAAAAAAATACTGTTTTAATTTTGGTCTGTTTTGTTGCCATAATAATCCTTTCCGCACACAAATCCATTATACCCAAAATCGAACGTTCGTTCAACCTTTTGCCCTCCCATTTTATTGTACTTTTTCTCAATTTGGGCTATAATTATTTTGTCTGTGGCTTTTGTCCCAGTGATTTAAAATGTACTTACAATAAAAGGAGAATGTTCCATGACACTTTTAGAGCAATGGAGAAACAAAGCATACGATCAGAATGCTGATAGAGGCAAAATTCGTGATTTATGGGCTAAATATTTCAACGAAGAAAAACGCGTGTACAAAGAGATTTTGAAGACACCTGATGATGTCGTATCTGGTACCGTAAAAGAACTTTCTGAAAAGTTTAATCTTACCATCGAATTTATGGTTGCTTTCTTAGATGGTATTAACGATAGTTTGAAGGAAGCAAACCCTATCGAGACAATGGACGAAAATACTATTGTACAGCTTGGCTTCGATAAGGAAAAGCTCTACAAGAACATGGTATATAATGAAGCGGATTGGCTTTATAATTTACCTGAATGGGATGACATCTTCGATGAAGCTATGCGCAAGAAGCTTTACAAGGAGCAGAAACTTTCCACAACCGTAAAGAACGAAGAAAAGAAGGTTTATCCGAACGATCCCTGCCCCTGCGGAAGTGGCAAGAAGTACAAGAAGTGCTGTATGAATAAATAGTTTTAGAACCACCTCAGCCGAGGTGGTTTTTTATTGCTTTTTCCATAAAAAAAGCGTCCTTTTTTCAAAGGACGCTCTTCCAATTAACCATAAAATCTTATGCTTTCTTTACAACAACCTCTACTTCTCCGGCACCAGCAAGTTCTACGGAAAGACTTACCTTACCACCCATCTTGGAAGTGACATTACCGGTAGATACTCCATTTACAGAAACCTTATATTCGGTATCATCTGCAAGGCCTAATGTAATAGACGCATCAGAAGGTCCTTCTACCTTAAACTTCATACCACCTTCAACTTCTGTAAAATTGGTTACAGATGTACCGGGTACAGATTCATACAGTACAAGACCATTCTTCTCAAGTCTCGTAATCTCATTGAAGGTCTTTACCTTCAACACATCATCGCCATGCTTAAAATCTTCTACTTTGGTCTTTGCAGCCAAGGTATAATCACCAAAGCTAACCGTACCATTCTCTTCTGCTCTTAATACTTCTTTTACAACAGCCATTGTAGCCATCCTCCACAAATACTATTTCATATTATGTAACCCAATTGGTCCTTTTGGACTATCTTTATTATACTAAATCCACGTGGGTTTGTGTAATAGAAATCTAAAAAGTTTTACCTAACTGCAAGCACGATACTTTCCCCATTTTGCAAGGTAATCTTTCCGTCAGGCGTAAAAGCGTCTGCTTTACCAGTATGATTGTCATCCAGCGCGTGAATTGGAATATTGTATTTTGCATTCACAAGTTTTGCAGCTTCTGTGGCTTCCACTGCATCCATATTATAAACGCCATCAATCGGGAAAAATGCATAATCAATTGCACGATTCGCTAAATCACCCATTGCATCAATTTTAGAGGTATCTCCCGCATGATAAATCGTGTAGCCATCTACCGTGATTAGATACCCGACACAAACGGCAATATCGTGATTTGGATTCCCCCCTGCGGGAACTGCTTCTATGCAAACATTTCCATCGTCATAGACCTCATATATCCCGTCATGAAGTGCTTCCGTATAATATATGGATTTTCCAGTTTCTTTTAAAGTGACTTCCGGCCGCGGCAGATGATCTCCATGCCCATGTGTAACAAGAATATAATCTGCGGGTGCAGAATAGTCTCCTTCATAATTGGGATCCACATAAATCACAGTACCATTTGACGTCTCAATCTTTAAACTCGCATGACCAATAAATGTAATCGTAAGTTCTCCCATTTGCATCTCCTCTTGTAATTCTTCCGCCTCTATTTCCTGCACTGTTTCATTTACTTCTATTTCGCCAGAAGCCTCTTCCTGCGCTACTTCCGTATTTTCTTCTGTTTCTATTTCCTCAGTAGGCACAGCTTCCACTACGCTTTCACCGCTACTTTCCGCCCGTTCATCCATTTTTTCTCTAGCAGAATTTCCACAGGCAACAAGCGTAAACAGTAGACAGACTAACCCGATTACACTATATGTTTTCTTCATATAATCACCCTCTGCAAAATTGTTCAACACAACAATTATACCACAGCAATATTTTCCACTGCGTGTAACTTAATGAAAACAAAACAAGTAAAAAAGGGCAGAGTCTTCTCTGCCCCTTACAACATCAAAATCCTATAGGATTCCCCGAACTTTATTTATGCCTCTACAGGCTCCCTTAGTAGCATCTTATCAAATCCTTCCGAAGTAACATCTAGTGCCTTCATTAGCTGCTCCTTATTGAGCCCACCAGCCATAAGCTGTTCTAGAAGATCTGCTTTTCCTTCTGCCTTTCCCTCTTCTCTCAACTCAATCAATCCTTTACACATAGCATCATCCTCCTTTCCACCATTTCCCTCAAAATGGTATCTTGTGAAATTTTGCACAACATCAATTACCTCGCGGGATACATGTGAGAATCTCTCACTCTGAATCACTTTTTCTTTTAGTTCTTTTCCTGTCTCTGAACTTTTCACAAATGTTGTCACCTGAAACAGTTCATCGCAAAATCGGCTAATCTCTTCTTCGTTACAATGTGTGAGATCCAGAATATGCATTTTATAATCCATAACATGCTGCAATATTCTTTCATCAGTCTCTGTATACATCTCAGAAAGACTTGTTGGGCCATCCCAAGGCTTCACGCCCAAATAAACAACAAGTGTAAGTACGGGAATTATTTTGTCCGTCTTATAAAATCCACTTAGGTACTCAGCCGAGGTTATTTCCTCTATCGCAGAACCCTTCGATTTCTTCTGTTCTTTATGCTTTCTAGATGTGTCTGCTACCTGCTTTGAAAGATGCATTGCATCATATAGCAGATTCCTAACAGGCATTGCATAATGAACCTTTGACTGGGCTTCTATTCCAAATATGCAGTAAACACTTTTAGAATCAGACTTTACCGTATAATGCTTTAATAAATCCCGATACTTTTGATTCGCAACCGATTCTCTGTCCGATTTACCAAAAGGAAGAGCTAACTCTGTAGAATCAAGCTCCTTTAGACACTCCGGACTAACAACATTTTCTCCATGAAAGAAGTATTGATTACACGCATCCGCAAACACCTCATTCTTCGAAAGAAGCGCTTTCATACTTGTATCTTTCTTACTCATGAGTCATCCTTTCCAAATGCGGGGAATCGCTGTCTCAAACAGGCCGCAGCCCATGAGAGCAATTGGAATATAGATGTTGTGAGTTCATTATACACCATCTGATAAAGCAAAGAAACGCGCTAGAGATGGTTCCTTCATCTCCTACGCGTTTCTTTATGTTTTTATTCTAGTTTATGTTTTTCCTTTGTTACAACTTTTACTGACCAACTAGACAACTGAACATATAATTAAGATTATTTATGTCTCTCCGCATCCATATCAAAGTCCCTTGCTATATTATTTTTTTATTCTTATAACAAGACCTCCCACAACCTGTGTGCTTTTAAGAATTCCTACCAACGGATAGTGGGTAAAGATGTCTCCTTTTCTAATTTTGTTATTCAGGCAGTAGAATATGCGTTAGAAAACATGGAAAAGTAAAAGGCAGCTCCTTTGGGAGCTGTTTTTTTATACACCTTTACCATTAGTGGTAAATATGGTAAAATCGCTTTACCACAGATTACTACTTTTCGATAATCTTCATAAGGAGACTCTTATGCTACCTATAACAGAAGAAAAAATCAAAAGCATCAAGATATTAAAAGAAAAACATAAGTTCACGAATGCTCAAATTGCTCAGATTTCAGGGGTTCCTTACGGCACAGTCATCAAAATTCTTGGCGGTGTTACAAAATCCCCCAATTTTGCAAAATTAGTAGCCATCGAAGATGCTCTTTTTCGTTTCATAAAGGAAGAGAGTGGAAGCCTTGATTATGGCGCAGTAGACCTTCATCGATTCTCCAAAACCATCGATGACTACTATGCACAGTCACCAGAGGAACGCGCAGAGCTGATTGATGGTGCCCTCCTAAATATGAGTGCCCCTTCTATATGGCATCAAAAGGTTACTCTTAACATGGCTATCGCAATATCTTCCTACATCAAGGCTAATAAGGGCCCCTGTAAAGCCATCATCTCTCCCGTAGCAGTTCAGCTTGACCAGGATGACAAGACTATGGTAGAGCCAGACCTGATCATTGTATGTGACCCTAATAAGATTACGGATAAGTGCATCTTGGGCGCACCAGACTATGTCATGGAAGTAACCTCTAAGAGTACGAGAAGCAGGGATTTTATACTGAAACTTTCCAAATATAAGAATGCTGGGGTCAGAGAATACTGGATTATTGATGAAACCAGTCAGAAGGTGTATGTCTATTCAAAGTTAGATGATGCCGAGGAATTTGCAATTAATACGTATGCCTTCACCGACACCATCCCCGTCGGCATCTATGAAGACTTACAAATTGACATGCATGAAATATTTGACTAAAAAAGAGCCTCACTACGAGGCTCTTTTTTTAATTCTACCCTTCTCTACTTTCTCTTATACACAAAGAACTCTTCATTTTCATAGAATAAGTCATATCCCTGCGCCAAGAGTTCTTCTGTAGCAGCTTCATCAATGTAGTACGGCCAACTCCCTGTACTGGGAATTCTGTGCGTAAAAACAAAATCAGGACTCTCCCCAGAAACTGTTATATTTTTACGCTTACCTAATACTTCCCTGTATGTAATCTGAAGATCTGCATACTCTTCATTTGCAAAATAGGTTGTATCATGCTCCCAAGGCGTATGACTGATGGCATCTACTGCCCAATAATCCCTTGCATTATACGGCTGGTTGTTCATGGGAAGCGTGAGAAATACAATACAGCCGATGGACGATAATGCCGTTAAAACAATCCGTAATGGTTTCTTATTTTGTATATTCTTTGTAATCGCCGATGCAATACTATAAAGAACCGTTGAGAATTCTATTGCTATTAGTATTCCAAGGAAGGAAAGAACACGAATATATGGATATGCTCCCTGCACAAAAAGGAAAAGAAATATGAGAACATTACATATCACAGAAGCTATACTGCAAGCAAACACATTCCTATGGTTCTTATAATGCAGAATCCCTAGTAACAAAAGCACCACCAAGAACGCGCCATACCCATAAAGCACTGCCTGATGGTTAATCCATGCAAAGGCCTGGAAAACATTTCCAAAAAAGTATTTGTAGTTCTCCAAGAACTCCCGAGACGTAATTCCTCCCTGCATAAATGGATTCTTCTTCATATAATCAAATCCTTCGCGTATGCATCCAAAAGGATTTGATAAAAAGACCTTAACGTTAGACGCGGCATTCATTGTTTCCACTTTAACTGCCTGTGACCCGATGCTTCCCCATAATATACAATAGAAAAGCAGGGTCAGAAGAGCCGACACCAATGAAGCGATTACCAAATTTCTAAGTTTCTTATATTCTTTTTTCGAGAGCAGAAGAATTCCAAAAACAACGCAAAGACATGCTACCCAGTAAACACTTGAAACTAGGGTATATAATCCAAACCAAAGACTCACTGCCCAGAAAATGTAGTAACGTCTTTTTACAGTCTGCTGTACTGCGATATGATATCCAGCATACAATCCGAGCATCAAACAAAAGGTTGCAAAAGAATATCCTCGTCCCTGCAACGCCATTTTATTTACAAGCAAAAGAATCGTATAAAGGTTTACACCCATTAATGCAGTTCCCTTATTGAAGACTTTTTCAAGAAACGCATAGAGCAAAATGACAGTCGCTATAGCTGACAGAAAAGAAATACCTCTTAGCCCCCAGTAGACACCAAGCGGTCTAAACAAGCTGGAAAGGGCAGAAAAAAGAACATGATTATTGGGAAGGGGCCAGCGTGTTATGCAGTATAGCGGCCCCCGATTAATAAACGTAACATAGGTATAAACCTCATCATACCAGGGTGCAATGTAGTACAGCCTATAAACATAATACGCGGTTAATCCTATAAGGAATAAAACAAAGATAATATGTTCTTTTAAAAGCGCAACAACCTTTTTCATACACAATGCTTATCGCTATATTAGTTTTTCTCTTTCTTCTTGAATACGATTTTTTCTGCTTTTAAACTGCAATCCACCTGATCACCAGGGCTAATGTTACCAGCAAGCAGTTCATCCGCTAAGGCATCTTCCAGGCAGGTCTGAATCGCGCGTTTTAACGGTCTTGCTCCCATCTTTAAATCCGTGTGTTTCTTTACAATATAATCCTTTACAGACTTACTAATCGTAAGACCTATATCCATCTGACTCTTACACCGGTCGCAAAGAATCTTGGTCTGGATAGAAATAATACGATCCATATCTTTTCCGGTTAACGGATGGAATACAATCATCTCATCAATACGGTTTATGAATTCTGGTTTAAAGAGACGCTTTACTTCCTCCATAACGCCGCTCTTCATACGCTTATAGTCTGCCTCTTCATCCTTCTTCGCAGTAAACCCTAAATTCTTAGGTTCAATAATCTGCTTAGCACCGGCATTACTGGTCATAATTAAAATCGTATTTCTAAAAGAAACCTTACGTCCCTTGGAATCCGTAATCTGACCATCATCTAGTACCTGCAACAGCATATTAAACACATCCGGATGTGCCTTTTCAATCTCATCAAATAAGACAACACTATAAGGGTTTCTTCGAACCTTTTCGGATAGCTGACCACCTTCATCATGTCCTACATATCCCGGAGGAGAGCCTATCATTTTGGCAACAGAATGCGCTTCCATATACTCACTCATATCCACGCGAATCATAGCGTTCTCATCCCCAAATACAAGTTCTGCGAGCGCCTTACTTAATTCTGTCTTACCAACACCCGTGGGGCCTAAAAAGAGGAAAGAACCTAAGGGACGTCTTGGATCCTGTAAGCCTACGCGGCCACGTCGAATGGCTCTGCTTACAGCGCTTACTGCTTCCTCCTGCCCTATCACACGCTTGTGCAGGGACTCTTCAAGCTTTAACAGTTTTACACTTTCCTTTTCATTTAAACGCTTTACGGGAATCTTCGTCCAAAGACTAACCACCTCCGCAATTGCGTTTTCATCTACCTGAAAAGCACGTCCTGCCAACTTTTTCTCAAAAGCTGCCTTTTGCTTTTCTAACTTCTTTTTCAGTTTTTCCTGCTCCGCCCGAAGTTCACCAGCCTGTAAGAATGCCTCAATCTTAATCGAACGCTCAATCTGATCATTCTTCTTTTCAATTTCCTCCTGCAATTCCTTAAAGGCAGGGGGAACAACCATTCCTTTTAATTTTGCCGCAGAAGCAGCCTCATCAATTAAATCGATAGCTTTGTCTGGCAAGTTGCGGTCTGCTATATATCTATCAGAAAGTCTGGCTGCAGCTTCTAAAGCTTCTGGTAAAATAGTGATTCCGTGGTGCTGCTCATACTTGTGAACGATGCCCTTTAATATCTCGATGGTCTGTGCTGCTGTAGGTGCTTCTACAGTAACCGGCTGAAAACGTCTTTCTAATGCAGCGTCCTTTTCAAAATACTTTCGATATTCCGCAATGGTCGTTGCACCAATTAATTGAATCTCACCTCTTGCCAGAGATGGTTTCAAAATATTAGAGGCATCAATGGCACCCTCTGCACCACCCGCACCGATAATGGTATGTATTTCGTCTAAAAATAAAATGATATTGCCATTTGCAATCACTTCACTCATAACACGCTTAATGCGTTCTTCGAATTCACCACGATACTTACTTCCCGCCACCATACCGGAAAGGTCAAGTGTTACCACGCGCTTATTCTTAATGGTATCTGGTACATCCCCCTGCGCAATTCTGCTCGCAAGTCCCTCTACAATTGCAGTTTTTCCCACGCCGGGCTCACCAACCAGACAAGGATTATTTTTTGTACGTCTGGAAATAATCTGAATCACGCGCTGAATTTCTTCTTCTCTGCCAACAACAGGGTCCAGTTTCCCTTCAGCGGCAAGTGTTGTTAAATCGCGACTGTACTGATCAAGCGTTGCTGTACCACTCTTCTTCTTTGCTTTTCGTTCATTGATTTCCTGCGCGCGCACTTCCTCAGGAAGTCCCATAACTTCCAAAATATGCACATAAAGTTTCGGAATAGAAACGCCTACTGCTTTCAGTAATCTGGCACCAACACCTTCCCCTTCATTTAGTATCGCAAGCAAAAGATGTTCCGTTCCGGTTGCTGCACCTGCCGTTAACTTCTTTGCCAGTGCATGACTATCTGCGAGAATTCTTTGCGCCCTTGGAGAATATCCACGATGTTCCTTTAACAAAAGCCCATCCTGACTGTTTACAGTCTCGGTAAGTAATTCAACAATACGATCTTCTTCAATATGAAAATCTCGAAGCACCATAGCAGCCACGCCTGTCTGCTCCCGAATAAGACCTAAAAGAATATGTTCTGAACCCACATATCCTGTGTGCATCTTCTTTGCTGCATTTTCTGCAAGCGCAAGAGCCGTCTTTGCTTTCTTTGTAAAATCCGCTTCAAATATCATAGTCGTTCCTATCTTTCTTTGAAAAACAGCCTCAGGACTTCTCCTGAGGCTGCAGTTGTCTTAATCCTCTCTAAGAGGTCTTTACTTAATCATCCGCCTTCTTTACGCGAGGAGTGCGAACCACTTTACGTCCATCTGGAAGCTGAATGATATCTCTTCCATCAGCCGTTCTGCCAATAATCTTCTGACCAGTCTGTGCGGAAGATGCGCGAACTACCTGTCTTCCATCTGCCATACGAATAATCTCGCGTCCATCTGATGTATGACCGACTACCTTTGCACCTGCGGGAAGAGAAGATGCTGTTGCCTTCTTAGGCTGAGGAGCGGGAACTTCATCATCCTCATCGTCGTCATCCTCATCCTCGTCTTCATCCTCGTCATCATCATCGTCATCCTCATCGTCATCATCATAACGGCTGCCGCGACGCTTTGGCGCAAAAACACTTCTTCTACGAGGTCTTTCCTCTTCCTCGTCATCCTCATCCTCATCATCGTCTTCCTCGTCATCATCATCGTCATCATCATAGGAAGAACCACGATTAAGAAGCTTAAAGCCCATAACTGCAGTAACACCAATTAATACAACCGTAATACCTACAAAGATAAAGAATACAGGCTTTGCAATGCCATCCTTTGTTGCAACAGGTATATCAGAGCCAACTTCATTCTCAGACACAGCAACAGGCTTCATAAAGGAAGCATAGCGCATATAGGTATTTTCAACCTTATCCCAGATATACCAACCAACGGTACCAGTGGGAGAAGTCGCATACATTAAGAAGAAATCTCCATCGGTCCATGCCTTGGTTTCCTGTCCATTTGCAGAGATTAATACTTCATTGAAACCAGCAGGGATTGCATCAGGCATTTCATCGGTCATCATAGGATTGATGGTACTGAAAGAATAATCAGAGCCAGCAGAACCGGTATTTTCAGGCTCCGTTGTTTCTTCTACGGGTGGTTCTTCTGTCGTCTCGACAGCACCGCTTGCTGTAATGGTTACGAGGTCAGAACGAATATAACCACTCTTGGACTCGCCGCCCTGCTCAAAAGAAATAGCATACCAGGTATAACCATCGGTACCCTGCTTACTGCCAGTTACCTTCAAATCTGTGGTGTTGCTTACTTCGCAAACCACTGCATAAGTTGTACCTGCATCGGAACGAACATTTGCTGTCTCACCCTTTACCCGAACGGTATCGCCATCTTTTGCTGTAGCGAAAGCAACCATAGATAACCCGAGGGATAACACGAGCATCATGACTACACTGAGTAGCTTCGTTACATGCGTTGTCTTTGTTTTTCTCATAAGATGAATCTCCTTTGTCTTGTTTCCTGGAATCCTATTCACAAGATGATTTGAAATCTTCATTATGTTTCGTTTGTTTATGCTTCATCGATTGCTTTTCCGATATCATTTCTCTTGTACTTATTTTCAAAAGAAATCCATTCGGTCGCTTCGTATGCTTTCTTACGGGCATCCTTCAAATCTGTTCCTTTTGCAGTTACACCAAGCACTCGACCACCATTGGTGTAGAAGATTCCATCTTCTTTCTTGGTTCCTGCGTGGAAACAGAAGTAATCGTCTTTGCCATCAAATGCTTCTAAGCCGCTGATTGCCTTCCCTTTTTCGTAATGTTCAGGGTAACCATCACTTGCTAAAATCACACATACTGCCGCATTATCTTCAAACTGTAGATCCGCCTGATCTAAGGTACCATCTACACAAGCCTGCATTACTTCTATTATATCATTTTTCATACGAGGAAGTACAACCTGTGCCTCGGGATCACCAAAACGAGCATTGTACTCTAATACCTTGGGACCTTCTGGCGTTAGCATAAGTCCGAAGAAAATAACGCCCTTAAATTCCCTTCCCTCTGCAGCCATCGCATCAACCGTTTTCTGGTAAATGTTTGCTTTACAGAAGGCATCTACTTCTTCTGTGTAGAAGGGGCTCGGTGAAAACGTTCCCATTCCACCGGTATTTAGTCCCTGATCACCATCCTTCGCACGCTTGTGATCCTGAGCAGAAGTCATCGTCTTAATGGTCTTTCCATCGCAGAAAGAAAGTACGGATACTTCGCGCCCTGTCATAAATTCTTCGATGACCATATTGTTGCCGGCATCCCCAAATTTCTTATCTTCCATGATGGTGCGAACACCATCCATCGCTTCCTCTTTTGTGTTGCAAATGAGTACACCTTTGCCAAGAGCAAGGCCGTCCGCTTTCAGCACAATGGGATACTTGGCAGTTTCTAAATATGCCATAGCCTTTGCCGCATCGTTAAAGTTCTCATAAGCTGCAGTAGGAATTCCATACTTTTTCATAAGGTCTTTCGAAAAAGCCTTACTTCCCTCAAGGATAGCTGCATTCTTTCTGGGCCCAAAGGTCTTGATTCCCTCTGCTTCCAGCACATCTACGAGACCACCTACTAGAGGATCATCCATTCCTACAATGACAAAGTCAATCGCCTCTTCCTTTGCGAAGGCAGCTAACTTATCAAACTCCATAGCACCAATAGCTACACACTGCGCAATTTCCCCAATACCTGCATTGCCAGGTGCACAGTAAATCTTCTCTACCTGGGGGCTCTTCGCAGCGCTCATCGCAATGGCATGCTCTCTGCCACCGCTTCCTACGATTAATACTTTCACAAGATAACTCCTATATCTCTTTATTAGCAATCATATCAATTGCTTTAGGAAGAAGAACCCACTCTGCTTCTTCCATAATTCTCTGCTGTAAATCCTTCGGGGTATCGCCAGGCTTTACCTCTACCGCTTTCTGTAAAATGATTGGTCCAGTATCTGTACCCTCATCTACAAAATGCACGGTTGCACCGGACACCTTTACGCCACGAGCAAGTGCTGCCTCGTGCACCTTAAGTCCATAATAACCAGTGCCGCAAAAGGAAGGAATGAGGGACGGATGTATATTGATAATCTTCCCCGCATACTTCTGAATCATCTTCGGCGGAATGACCACCAAAAATCCAGCAAGAACAATCAAATCAGGCTTCGCTTCGTCAACAGCTGCAAGAAGCGCATCATTGAAAGCTTCACGATCAGCATAATCCTTAGGAGAAACACAAATCCCCTCCACGCCGGCATTCTTCGCTCTCTCCAAAGCGTAAACGCCCGGATTATTGCTAATGACTCTTACGACCTCGGCACCACGAATGGTTCCGTCACTCACTCTATCAAGAATAGCCTGTAAGTTTGTACCACCACCGGACACGCACACAAGAACTCTTAGCATAAGGTTACGCCCTTCTCACCACTTACCACTTCACCGACAATAAACGCCTTCTCACCAGCTGCTTCAATTGCTTTAACCGTCTGGTCAGCATCTGCCGCATCCACAGCAAGTACCATACCAAGGCCCATGTTGTAAGTGTTATACATCATCTTATCTTCAATAGAGCCCGTCTTCTGTAACAGTTTAAATACCATAGGTACTTCATAACTATCTAGGCGAACCTTTGCATTCACACCTTCAGGAAGCATTCTGGGAATATTCTCATAGAAACCACCACCCGTGATATGACTGCAGCCCTTAATGGTAACGCCTGCATCGGAAACGCTCTTTAATGCCTTTACATAAATCTTAGTGGGCGCAATCAATGCCTCACCAAGTGTCATACCTAAATCATCACAATATCTGGAAAGTGCAACTTCCGTCATAGGGAACACTTTTCGAACCAAGGAAAAACCATTGCTGTGGATACCAGAGGAAGCAATACCAATCAGGGTATCGCCCGCTTTAATATCCTTGCCGGTAATCATCTTCTTCTCATCAACAAGTCCTACTGCAAACCCGGCTAAATCATACTCATCAACAGGCATAAGTCCAGGATGCTCTGCGGTTTCACCACCGATAAGGGCACAGCCTGCCTGCTTACAGCCTTCTGCAACACCACTCACAATTGTTGCAATCTTTTCAGGATAGTTCTTTCCGCAAGCAATATAATCCAAGAAGAATAATGGTTCACCACCTGCACAGGCAACGTCATTCACACACATTGCAACGCAGTCAATACCAATGGTATCATGCTTATTCATAAGGAATGCAAGCTGCACCTTCGTTCCGCAGCCATCAGTTCCAGATAAAAGAACAGGCTTATCCATTCCTTTAATCTTGCTTAAATCAAATGCACCAGAAAAACCACCAAGGCCGCCCATTACTTCTGGACGCATGGTCTCCTTTACAAACTTCTTCATTAATTCAACGGACTGATATCCTGCTTCAATATCAACGCCGGCTTTCTTGTAATCCATGTTTCATCCCCTTCTATTTAGCCTGGAATCTTAAAATACGAACGTATTATACCACAAAATGTAGAATAATGCACTTTTTCCCTAAATATAGTGTTTACATAAATTATGATTTAATAATTCTTATATCCAACTTCCTGCAGTTTCTCGTCCTTGGCTACAACCGCATCTTTCAGTCCCTTGCTGTAATCCTTTAATTTTGCAAGAAGCTGCGCATCAGAAGTTGCTAATATCTTTGCAGCCAAAAGGCCTGCGTTCGCACCACCATTAATCGCCACCGTTGCTACTGGAATACCACTGGGCATCTGTACGATGGAATAAAGAGAATCCTTACCTCCAAGACTGGTGGTGTGCATAGGAATGCCTATAACAGGCAGCGGGAAAATAGCGGCGCACATACCCGGCAAGTGTGCTGCCATACCTGCACCTGCGATAATAATCTTATAGCCTCTTTCCTCTGCAGTCTTCGCGTAGTTAAAGAACTCTTCTGGTTCTCTGTGTGCTGAGATAATGTGCATATCAAAGCTAATGCCAAGCTCCTCTAAAATATCTGCTGCCTTCTTCATAACGGGCATATCAGAATCAGAACCCATAACAATACCAACCTGTGCCATACTCTTTTTTCTCCTTTTTCTTTAATTAGTTTTTCTCTTATTTTTCAAAAGCTTCATTCAGGGCCTGGGTACCTTCTAGTACAAATCGTCCCTTTTCTAAAATTCTCACGGTACTTCCATCTGCATGCACTGCATCGATATATTCCAGTTCATCATAGGGAATCGTAATGTCTGTGTGACAGTTAAAGTAGGCCTCGTCCGGGTGCTCTTTCCGTTTCATGCTTACTTCATTATCCCTGGCAATAATCTCCTTGCCATCCGGATTATAAACCTTTACGTCCTCTGCGTGTGAATAGCAGGTATCCCCCAGAGCAAAATGAGGGCCGGTCTTTTCGGCAATCAAGATAGGAAGTCTTGATTCAATTCCATATTTCCTTGCCATCACATAGGCCGCTGTGTTGGTTCCTATCGCAAATTCTCCAACCGGTAGGGTATCGTGGTGATACAAAACATTGTCCTTAAAATACTTCTCGCATTCCGCTGGTTCCGCAAAATTTGCAAGGCTATATGCCTTCACAAATCCATCTTCCAGATGAACCCGGAGATCCTTATATTCCAGTTCATTCAAGAACACACGGCTAACATGAATAACACCGCTTGTCCCTTTTAGCACGGGTGAGGTAAATACTTCTCCTACAGGAATATTTACATCCGCAACACAGTTCTCGAACTTGGTTTCCTTCGACGCATCCTTCGTAGCAATTAAGGATACCGTAATATCCGTATCATTTCCCGCAGCGCCCTTTAAGTGTACACATTCTGCCTGATCCAGAGTATCTATGATCGCCTGCTGAATATTTCTGTACTTCATATAATCGAGCGTATTGATTTTTACCGTTTCTGCAAAAATCTCCGTAAAATTATTTCCAATCGCAGGGCTCGGGAACGCAATGATGGTGAAGCTGCGTTCTTCACCAGGAATGTATGTATTGGTAACCTGTCCACTTTTGGACGCTAGCTTCACCGATAGCTTCTGCTGTTCTTCTGAATAGACTGGTTTCCATCTGCAAGTCTCTGGTGAAAAGGGTTCTTCTCCAAACAGTTCCATAACAGCAGGACCCGCATGTCCTTTTGCTAAATCTTTATATTCCTCAAATGCTGCCGTCACACACTCAATCTTTCTTGTCACCAGCTGGCCATCTAACAGCAGCGCATCATCCTCTTTATGGTCATCAATAAACTGTTTGTTGGCTGTTGCGCCGAAATAGCCAATGGGACTGGCCGAATATTTACGGAAAAGGCTACCCTCTGCCGCGTATAAAACATTCTTTAAGCCCATGTCTTCAAACTTCTTCATGGCCACTTTTATAATCCGTTCAAAGCCAAGCGGATAGCGAACATTTACCGTTTGCTTCTTCGACAAATCTTTCCCCGTCAGTTCAAAGCCAATGCGATAGCCTTCCGTGAAGGTATGGGCAATAAGCTCCACATCTTCCTGGGGCATATTGGCTACAAATTGAACAATCTGTTTTTCATTGTCCGTAATGTAGGCTCCATATTTATATAGATAATCTGCTGTATTTAAATCACTATTCTGAATCAGCTCTGCTGCAAAAGAAAGAGAAGTATCTACCATCTCGGCCACACGAATTCTGCTCATATCTTCTGCATAATCGCTCACATACCAGTATAAATTTTCACGAATGTATTGCGTCTCTGGTTTGATGCTTTCCTGCAATGCATCAGAAACCAATCCATATAGACCGAGAAATAATTCTAAGCGAATTACTAGCGGAAATAGTTCTCCTCTGTATGCTGCACCAATGGCACCTCGGAATTCTGCAGCATAAGCCGCCATACATTTGGCTCCAAGACCTTCTTCTGACTCATAAAAAGCACCAGCAAACTGCTTACTGCAGTATGCTGGATTGCAAAAGCTGTTTCCGTAGTGTTCTGGCAGAATATCTGCATACACGCTGACATTATAGCCGGCATACGCCTCGTCTGATATAGAACCAGCCAGAACACCATCATATATTTCACACAAACAGGAAAGCAGGGAACCATTTTCATAAAAGAAGGTTCCCCACACCGTATCGCTTGTTTCTGTACCTAATATCTCATGAATTCGTTCTTTGGAAAGAGCATATCTTTCCTGCACGTCTTCTGCATCAAAAATGCTCATAACACCACAACTCCTGCATATACAATGCGAAGGATTGAAAGCACAATAACAACATTGGCTATCATTCCAATAATGGGGAAAATTGTAAAACGCTGGGGTCTTTTTAATCCAATAATCCCAAGCACTTCCCCCGCTACGGCCATCACCAGTGCCATAAAGCACACGCTTCCCATACGAAAGGAGGCATCGCCCCCCGCCTTATACGTCGTAAGTATGGCAGCCAAAAGTCCAATGCCACTAACCAGCGCAAGCACCACCGAAAGGATTCCGGTTGTAGGATGCTTTTTATTGGTGAATTTATATCGGCCGAATATATTTCTCATTCCTAGAACATAATATTCCGTTTAGCGCTCATAAGCTTTGCCCCGGAAACAATCAAGATAATACCGGTAACGACACCTACAACTACATTCACAACACCAAAAGAAATGCTGAGCGCACCGCCATTATGCATGGTATTGTAGGTTTTTTCTTCCACCTTGTAGTCATCCAAAACTCTTGTATTCTTCTTCATTTTGGTCTCCTTTTCTCTTCTATTACTGACAACCATATTCTGCATAATAGGCATCAATACGGCTCTTCATTTCATCATTGATAACAATCTGTCCCTGGCATTCCTTGTTATAAAGATGCTCCGTAACTTCTGCCATAGACACAATCGCGTTGGTAGGGAAACCATAGGTATCTGCCACTTCATCCAAAGCAGTCTTACTCTTATCCCCAGATAAACCGACTTCCTGACGGTTTAAAGACACCATTAAGCCAACAATCTTTACATCCGCTGCAGCTCTTACCTTCGGAACGGTTTCTTCCATAGACTTTCCTGAAGTTGTTACATCTTCAATCATAACCACACGATCCCCATCCACAGGCTTATAACCAAGAAGACCGCCTTTATCTGCGCCATGGTCTTTCTCTTCCTTACGGTCGCAGCAGTATTTTACTTCCTTACCATACAGTCTGGAATATGCCTCTGCTGTAACTACTGCCAGCGGAATTCCCTTATAGGCGGGTCCAAAGAGAACATCAAAGTCATCTCCATAAGATGCATGAATTGCTTTTGCATAATACTCCCCAAGACGAGAGAGCTGGGAACCTGTTACATAGGCACCTGCATTCATAAAGAAAGGACTCTTTCTACCGCTCTTTAATGTGAAATCGCCAAATTTCAACACCTGGCTTTCCACCATAAATTCAATAAACTCCTGCTTGTATGCTTCCATAATATTCCCTCTTTTCTTCAAAATCTTGCTATTATTTTACCACAAAAAAAGCCCCTACCAAAGGCAAGGGCCAACTATTCTTTACTGCTCGTCATCAAAGAATTCTTCTTCGGATACTGTTTCCTGTACACTTTCTGCTGCGGTCTCAGCTGCTTCTGCTGCGGTCTCAACTACTTCTTCTGCTGTCTCGATAACTTCTTCCTTCTTGGTAAACTTATCCTTAACCTTACCAGCAGCTTCCTTAACCTTGCCAACTGCGCCTACTGCAATGTTTTTTACGCCATCAAGGGATACATATTTACGCTTGGAAGCAGGTTCTTCCTCATCAAATAAATCAAAATCATCAATGTCGTTTAACTTTTCTTTCTCCTTCTTCGTCTGCAAGTATGCATAAACACCTGCCGCGGTAACACCAGCAATTGCGGTAAATACAAGAACTTTTCCAAATTTCTTTGCCATAGTTTTTCCCTCACTTTTCTTAGAATATCTAATATTTGTTTTATTGTAATCCTTTCCATACAAAATGAAAAGATTATAACCCTTCCGCCTTCATCATTTCTTTTACTTCTGCAATACGGTCTCTTGCTTTATCCTTCTGAGAAGCCGCAGCCATCCCATTCCCGATTACACCCATAAAAAGCCTCTGGGCATCCTGGTACTTCCCTAACTTCATAGAAAGCACACCGATAACATAGTCAACCGTAATATCTGGCATGCCAGGCACATTGCCTTCTTTTTGTCTGGCAGTCACAAGCCCTTCTCTTGCAGCGGCAAGGTATTTTGCTTCTTCAGCCTTAATCGTATCTAAGGCTTCCCCTTCCATTTTCTCAAACTCAGCATAACTCCTAAGCATCCATGCCATTTTAAGACAAATGCTGGCAATTTCCCCGTTCTTTCCATTCCGGGCAAGCGCACACACCAATGCTCTCTTATATCTGAGAATTGCCTCATCAAATGTTAATACCCCCGTCTGTAATACCATGGGTTCAAACGGTTCCATGATGGCCTTTTCCAACATTTGTTTATGCGGTTTAGGCAGGGGCTTATAAAACGTCTGTAATGCTGCATATCCGCAACGGTTGCAACAAAACACCTCATACTTTAATGGTTCAAAATATCGATATTTTGTACGCAAATCCTTTTCGGTGCCAAGGGGTCTAAGCTTTGCAATCTTAGCGACTGGGTTCTGAACGGGCTTACCACAAAGAGGACATACTGCGTCCTTCGCATAAACCATCGTTTCTTCACCTTCCGCCTCTTCCCCTCGTGCAAAAGGTTCTTCAATCTCTCGTATGGATAACCCTTCCCCAATGGGATACAGGTCCTCTGGCTTAATATCCTTTAAGCCGAGATCTGGCAAGTCAATGGGTAATTTCATGCGGTGTAACCTCCCGTTTTCCAACTGTCTATTTCTGCAATGTAAAGCTGCTCTTCAAACCAACTACACGATTGAATACAAGCGCATCTGCTGCCGAATCTTTTGCATCCACGCAGAAAAATCCCTGTCTAACAAACTGAAAACTATCATAAGCCTTTACATCCTTTAAGGCAGGTTCCAGCTTGCAGTTCTTTAATACAGTCAATGAGTTGGGGTTCAAATTCATAGAACCATCTTCCTCATTATATACACCCTTCTCTTCGTCTACCAGATTCTCGTAGAGACGAACTTCTGCATTCACAGCACCATCCGCAGGCACCCAATGGATGGTTCCCTTAACCTTTCGTTCGCAGGTGCAACCAGGACCCTGTTTGGTCGCAGGATCATAAGTACAATGTACAACAGTAACCTTTCCATCTGCATCAGTCTCGTAGGAAGTCGCAGTTACAAAGTATGCACTCATCAAGCGAACTTCGTTACCAGGATACAGTCTGAAATATTTCTTGGGAGGCTCAATCATAAAGTCATCCCGATCAATATATAATTCTTTTCCAAAGGGAACCTTACGGCTTCCTAAGGATTCATTTTCCAGGTTATTAGGAATCTCCAGTTCTTCTGTCTGTCCTTCCGGATAGTTATCAATGATAAGCTTAATTGGATCAAGACAAGCCATCATACGTGGTCTGGAAAGTTTTAAATCCTCACGAATGCAATATTCAAGCATCGCATAATCCACAGAAGAATCTGCCTTGCTAACACCGCAGAGTTCCACGAACTTCTGAATGGATCCAGGGGTAAATCCTCTTCTTCTAAGCGCTGCAATCGTAACGAGTCTGGGATCATCCCATCCATCTACAACGCCATCTTCTACCAGTTTCTTAATATATCTCTTACCGGTAACAACGTTGGTCAGATACATCTTTGCAAATTCAATCTGACGAGGAGGATTCACATATTCCAGTTCTCGCACAACCCAATCATAAAGGGGTCTGTGCGCTTCAAATTCCAAAGTACAAATAGAATGGGTGATTCCTTCTTCTGCATCTTCAATAGGGTGTGCAAAATCATACATAGGATAAATGCACCACTGATCTCCAGTATTATGATGTGTCATATGTGCCACACGATAAATAACAGGATCACGCATATTGATGTTAGGGCTTGCCATATCAATACGCGCACGAAGCACCTTGGAACCATCCTCAAATTCACCATTCTTCATGCGTTCAAATAGCTCAAGATTCTCTTCAATGCTTCTCGTTGCATAAGGATCTTCCTTACCGGGCTCCGTTAATGTACCGCGGTACTGTCTGATTTCTTCTGCTGAGAGATCAGAAACATAAGCCTTTCCTTTTTTAATCAGCTTAATTGCCCCCTCATACATCTTCCCAAAGTAATCAGAAGCAAAGAAAAGTCTATCTTCCCAATCAGCGCCAAGCCAAGCAATATCCGCTTCAATAGCCTTAACGAATTCCGTACGTTCCTTCATAGGATTCGTATCATCAAAACGCATATTAAACTTGCCGCCGTACTTCTTCGCCAAACCATAATTTAGAAGAATACTCTTAGCATGTCCAATATGTAAATAACCATTGGGTTCGGGCGGGAAACGGGTGTGTACCGTATCGTATACGCCCTCTGCCAAATCCTTATCAATCGCTAATTCAATAAAATTTTTAGAAACCTTTTCCGCGGTTTCCTCTTCCTGCATTACTTTTACTTCTTCGCTCATGTGCTTCTCTCCTAAAAAAGAATTCCAAATCCATGGTATTATATCATAATTTCCCCGTCATCTCTACAAAAAGGCTCGCTCCTGGCACCTGCTTTTTTCTTGCATGGCAGCCTCTTTTTCAATATAATTATGTTAAGGAATTTTCATAAATTCTTTTAGTATTATGCGTAAGGAGAAGCATTCATGAGATTAATTACACGTTCCGATTTTGACGGACTTGCATGTGGTACTCTTTTATTGGAAGCAGGCATCGTTGATTCCTGGAAATTCTGCCATCCAAAGGATTTACAAGACGGCCTCATTGAGATTACAGAAAACGACTGTCTTGCCAATGTACCTTATGTTCCTGGTTGTGGCCTTTGGTTTGATCACCATTCTTCTGAGCATGAGCGTCAGGAACTTGCTGGAAAGTATAAAGGCGAAAGCCGCATTACCCCTTCCTGCGCACGTATCATTTACGAATACTATGGCGGAAAAGAGAGATTTTCCCACTTTGACGATATGATGGAAGCAGTAGATAAGGTTGACTCTGGTAACCTTACCTTAGATGAGATTCTGCATCCCGAAGGTTGGATTTTGGTAGGTTTCCTTATGGATCCCCGTACCGGTCTTGGAAGATGGCGTAATTTCACCATCCCGAACTACAAGCTTATGGAGAATCTTATGCAGGCCATTCGTACCATGAACACGGAAGAGATTCTTTCTCTTCCCGATGTTGTTGAGCGTATGGAAGTATACCGTGAGCAGGATGCGATGTTTAAAGAGATGGTTAAGGCGCACACGGAAGTCCGCGGCGATGTCATCATCACAGACCTTCGCGGTGTTGACCCGATTTACTCTTCTAACCGTTTCTTAATTTACAGTTTATATCCTGAGCAGAACATCTCCGTATGGATTACCGCAGGTAAGGGTGGTCAGGGTTGTGCCTGCGCTGTTGGATATAGCATTTTAAACAGAACCTCTAATGTAAATGTTGGTTCCTTAATGCTTAAGTATGGCGGCGGCGGACACAAGGCCGTAGGTACCTGTCAGTTCAGCAATGAAGATATGCCCACTAAGGTTCCGCAGCTTCTTGATGAACTCGTAAAGCTTTCCGAAGAAACAAAGTAATAAAGTAGCATAAAAAAAGTACCGGTGAAAACCGGTACTTTTTGATTGGGTAACTTACTGCGTAACCTTCACTCCCCAAACACCATTCGGCGTATACTCGGTATATACATTTTGCACAGGTCTGATGGTTCCCTCTTCAATGGAAAAGACCTCCCAAACCGTTCCAGCAGAATATGGCATTTCATAGTATGCCACAAGTCCCGATGCATCATATGCATACACAACAAGATTCAGTCCGCTCATCAGCGCATCTCCCATATTTCCAGCTACGCAGTTTGCATAATCTGTCACATAAAATCTATACTTTCCGTTTCGATAGTTATCGAGATAAATCACTTCACTTCTAAGTACATCCTTACCATCATAGAGGAAGCGGTCACCAACACCATCTGTGGCAGCTCCTTGCCAAAGGAATGTCATTCCCATATCGGCGGTTTCGCAAAGCATACTGATATCAATATCTGCTTTTTCTTCCCAGCAAACCACAATCTTCATGGAGTTCCCTGATAATAACTGTGTCATAGGAACCGCAAGAATTTTCTCTGCGGATACCTCGATGTTCTTATAAACGGTATTATAGTTATCCGCTTCGATTGCAAGGGTATACGTTCCTGCTGGCAATTCAGCAACAATCGAACCATCTTCGCTGGCTCTCGTCGTAGTATACACCTTTCCTGCTATGTTATTTTTTCCTACGCGCACCTGCGCCGTGGCATTCGCTATAATTTTCGTTGCTGGATTATTGTTCTCGTCAATATACACATCAGTGTCATCATAAGCCACAATCGTTACTGGCAACATTCCCTCCGTCTCATTAATCAACATGGTTGTATCACATAGAACCACCCCATGCTCTGGCGAAATCACAACATTATATAGAACGCTTCCTACGTATCCTTCTTTTGAGAATACCAAATCATAAGCTTCCTCATTCCAGCTGATACCGGTAGAGTAAATACCACCTTCTTCTGATTTGATTTCCCCCACCTTGTAATTGGTTCCAGACACGTAAATCTCAACCTTAACATCCGTTACAAAATTATGGTTATGGTCGGTTACCAGGCCACATAAAGAACCATAGGAATAATCCATGCCGGCTGCCTGCATAACATTATGTGCTGCGGAAAGCATTTTCTTTTCTTCCATATCATAGTGCGCCCGCACCTCGTCAGAGGCCTCATAATAGCAGGTTGCGGAAGATCCTTCTGCAACAGACAACTGTATATTGTTGTATGCTCCACCGATTTCATAGACGTAGTACTGTAACATCGTATCATTTCCAAAGAATAAGGAATAATTCGTGTTCGTAAGCGCCTGCAATTCTGGACTTGTGACAGAACTATAAGAAATATGAATCGTATTTACATGACCGTCATCCAAATAATAGTAATTTGTTCTTCTCTCATATCCTTCCAAATATTCAATCGTTGTAATTCGATTGATAACATCCGTCTCAGGCTGCTTATAAATTAGGAGACATACCTCATGCTGTCCTTTGTCGGTATAGTACTTTTTCTCCACACGGTAAGTCGCTATCTGATTCTCACCGGATTCATCTAAGCGATTAAAAAGGGTGTTATCCCATGATAAGGAAGAATCTTTTTCACCCGGCTGGCATGTCTCTGCATAAATATCGATCTGGTCATTTCGATAATCATAAAGACTTAGGGAAGCATATTTCTCATAATCTTCTTCCGCTGCATCAATATCATCACGGCCCTCTTTAACACTCTCCTCTATGGCAGTTTCTTCCACCGTATTCTCTGAAACAACTTCACCCGTTTGTTCTTCAAGAACTTTCTTCTTTTCAGGCAAGTTAATTACTACAATGAGGATTCCTACAACCAGAACAAGAACTGCCGCAAGCGCAATCATAACCACTTTTAGTCTGGCCTGTTTTTTCTGCTTTGCAATCTCACCACCTGCCACTAGAGCACCACAACTTTCGCAAAATCCTGCACCATTTGCAATCTCTGCACCGCACTTTTCACAAAACATACCGCTGTTCCTTCCTAGTCCTCGTAGTCATACTCGTCATATTCATCGTACTCGTAATCCCAGTATTCATCCCAATCAAAATCGTCCCATTCTTCGCACTCATCCCAATCGCCCCAGAATTCATCCCAGTCGATTTCATCAATCCATTCTCCGATATACTCATCCCAGTCATCCCAGTCAAAGTCATCCCAGTCGTAATCTTCGTCGTCCCAGTCACCCCAGTCGTAGTCATCATCATACTCGTCCCAGCCGTCCCAGAACTCGTCCCAGTCACCCCAGTCAAAGTAGTCTCCGCTGCCCTCAGCTTCTGTAAACTGTTCAAGCCATGCAATATAATCTGCATCGACTCCAATGTTTGAAAATACACCGGCCGTTTCTTCATAGAATTCGTCATCTCCATAAGGGAGCGTGACTGCTATCCCCGTAAACCGGTCATCATCACCACAGGTCTGGCAATACAAAATCGTAGAGGCCACCGCTGCTGCCAGCGCTTTTGCCTCATCCCCATCAATCGTACTTGCAACGGCCATAATGTCCGTAACATAATAATCGGAAAGATAGGGCTTTCCTTCCCCTTTTCCCTTGGAAGATAATTCCACACTAAAGTTATACTCTAACAGTTCATCTTCATAAGCATACGCAAAATCCATCCAGGATTTATAGAGCAATTTCATCTTACCAATATCAATGAGAGCCATTATGGAATCGTCTCCCTCTTCTTGGTCTCTTTCATTCGCCTTAACCATATCATCGCAGATAATCGGTCCCAGCTTTGTTGTCGGAATCGACGGATTTTGATACAGTTGCTCTAACCAGTTCGTATAGTACCAGCCAAGTCCTGATTCAAAATCCTCGGAGAGGATTGCGTAGTCACAATAATCATAAATTGCAAGACAGGTTTCCATACAGGACATGATACAGCAGTCCATACCAATAAAATCGAAATAAACGTTTGCCTTCCCTAGCGCAGTTTTGATTTCGTCCACAGACATAATTCCGTCTTCGTTATATTCATCATAACCAAAACCATAAACCGGGCCACCGCCATGATTCCAGAATAGCAAAATATATCGATCTGCTGGATAGTGGGAGGCACTGTAACGAATAAAATCTGCCAGATTATTTTCATCCGTAGCGTCTAACTGGCCTAAATTATCCTCTAACAAAGTTAACCCACTTCCATCCAGTTTGTGGATCTGTGCTGTTCTGGAAGAAATATTATAATCTTTCCAGGACTTTGTTCCTAACGTTTCAACAATAATGTTTACCTGGTCTGAATCCCCCGCTGCCACCATCTCCGAAAGATCTGTGGTCGCTTCTCCATAATCCGACTCCAGATTGGAACCATTCATATAAATCATAATGGTAACTGTATCGCTGCCGTCTCCTTTTAACTGCACCTGTGGGTCTCTAATTGCTTCGTCAGGAAGCTCTGTCAGCGTATCATTTTCTTCATAAACTTCCGGTTCCTCATCACCTTCTGGCGCCGTACCTTCTGCAACTTCATTGCCGGTTTCCACGGTTGTATGCGGCTCTGTATCAACGGGTCTGTCGTTCTTCTTATCTTCGGTAACAAGATAGACAATGACGCCTACAACCGCACCTATCAAAACAACAGCCAGGATAATCACGGCTATCAGCCATCCTGGAAACTTCTTTTTCGGATCATTTGCATTTGGATTGGAATTAAAATTAGAGGGGCCTCCCATATTCGGGGGCACAGGCGGAGTAGGGGGTACAGGAGGCATCTGCACAGTTCTCATTGTCTGTGCTGGCGGCATGGGCTGTACCTGCACAGGCTGCACGGGTTGCACCCGAATGGGTTGCACGGGTTGCACCTGAATAGGTTGCACAGGCTGTACCTGCACGGGCTGCACAGGCTGTACTTTCACGGACTGCACTTCTTTACTTGCCGGCGCACCGCTACGCATCATCATAGCCTTACTCGCATCTAGCGAACCACCACAATGACAGCAAAAGGACATTGCCGCATCTACTTCTCCTCCACAGTGACTACAAAACATAAGATTTCTCCACTCTCATTCTGATTATCTACACAAGCTACATTTATTTTTTAAAGAACTTTTTCTTTTCCGGCTTAGAAGTTCCTTCACCCATAAGCGCAAGTCGCTTTGCCATCTGGGGGTGAACCGGCCACAATCTGTAAATCGCCAGCAGTTTTCCACCCTTAAAACCTTCCGGTATCGGCAATGTTATATTCGGGTCTTCATGGTCAAAGAAATATTCCATCTTACCAGAACGCTTTCCGTTCACCATAAGGACATTCTCTCCAATACTATAAGACTTTCCATCCTCTGCGGTCAGTTTAAGTTGTTCTATAAGCACGCCACAAGACTCCATTGCTGGATCAAGCCGCAGGTTCTTTATAGAAGCATCAACTGAAATTTCTACGTGGCAGGTATCTTTTTCTTCCTCTTTTCCTCGAACGGGCTCCACAAAATAACTGTTCGTTTCCGCGAAACCGCTACCTGCATCCTCATACACTTGCAGCATATTCTTTCTCGAGTTCCCAAACAGAGACTGCGATGTTATCACTTCATTTCCAATGAGTAATCTGTAATCTGCCAAAGAGGGATGTCCACCAGAAACAACCTTCTGAAAATCAATCTCTCTCTGCATTTCCATGTGCATAGGTTCAGGCTCTACACCCATTAACGCAAGAAGTTCTTCATAAGTAAGCTGACCACTTCTCTTACCATCCTGCAAATAAACAAATGCAGCGCGGCGCATTATTTCTACCGGATCCACGCACGCTTCTTCCGTCCACTCATAATCAATTAAATTCCAGACGCCACGCGAATCCACAATCACATTGGCAAATATGAAATCGCGATTCGCTGCTTTCTCCTCAGCACGATACTTCGCTAATCCCACATACTTTTGAATCAGACTATCGAAAGTCTCTCTGTCATTCTTTGCAAGTGCAGCATCTAACAGTTCTTCCAGTGTGCGTCCTTCAATCGCAGGGAAATACACGGCCTGCTTTTCTAACGAAGCGGGACAAACTACAAGCTCACTGCCAAAATATCTTTTTGACAAAAGTTTATAAGCATTATAGATTTTTTCAATTTGATAGTTGCCCTCATCAGAGGCTGCTCGCTTGCAATATCTGCTCTCTTCGCCTCGTGCCTGGTTTGCCTTTACAAACTCTGTCTTAATCGCAGCCTTTGGCGCACGGTCATTGGAATATTTAACGTAGAGGGTTTCTTCTGGAGTTCCAATTAACAGCACATACGAATTTGAGAATAAAGGAAATACGCCTTCTTCGATTACACCATCATACGCATTCTTTTCATCAAATAAAAGTAGCCTGCTTCTGTCAAAATTTCGAATATTGGATGACAGTTCTCCTCTCCTGGGCAATCGCTCATCAGAGTACAACGTGTGCATAAACTTATAATCCGGATAAGGATAGTAAAATGCGTAGTTGCTAACCTCCGCTTCCTTACATAGTTTTTCTAACCCGTTACGGCAAAATGTTTTGGCAGGTCCTCCCGTTGGATAATTCTCAATTCCCGAAAAATAACTTCCAAGATGATCTTCTCTACAACCTGCAAAGTATTTCATTCCCAGACGATTCTCGATTGCAATGACAATCTTTCCGCCAGGAGCTAAGTGTTTTCGCAAAATATTAATGAACTCTACATAGGGATTCTCACTCTGGATATAGAGTCCCGCATATTCTAATACACCAATCAAACAAATATAGTCAAAGCGGGGCAAATCCGGCTCGATATCCTGGAAGTTCCCAACTTTAATATAGATATTGTCTCTGTCTTTATTGCGATATGCATTAATCTCGCTACGCTTTTTGGATAACTCCACACAAGTTACTTTTCCTGCTTTCGCAGAAAGTGTTGTGGTAATCGCACCACACCCACTACCTACTTCCAGTACAGAATGTTCCTTTTTAATATCTAACCACTCCACGATATTTCCTCGAAGGGGGGAAAGATGATACAAAAATTCCCAGGATTTTTCCTGTTCTATCGCTTCTCCAAATCGCTCTCGGGGGAGTTCTTTTACCACTTTTAAAAGAGCATCTTCCGATGCTCCATCACAATAAAGGTCCTTCCCGCAGTATGCAGCAAAGTCTAATGTAACTTTGCCAATCTTCTGTATGGTTTCATTTTGCGAAATCATGTTATCACTCATATTTTAGGATTCATCCTTCTTTGTATCCTGCACAGTAATCTGTGAATTCATATCATAATAGCCAACGGTATTCTTTTCAGAAATAACCATTAAGTCAATGGCATCATAACGTCTATGGTATACAGTAAAGTTATCATCTTCATAACCAGTACATCCAAAGGACAGTAAATAATCTCCACCCTGTAAACTCATATCCTGTGTAAAAATAATTTCTTTATCTTCCCCAGCCTTTACATCCTCTAAAAAGGCTTTTTCAAACATCGTATTGGTTCCCGTAATATCCGTTCCCTTAGAGTTCTTTATAGTGTAGGCAAAAATAGGAGAAGAACAGTCTTCCTTAAATCGGACCTTCATTCCAATGGTAAAACGACTGCCTTTTATAATCGCATTGGTTACAAGACCTTTTTCGTCCTTAATATAGCAATCGTAAATCTCTGCCTTTCCGGAACCATAGTCCAGTTCCTCTGGATTTACGCCGACCGGCGCCTTATTACCGCGCTTTTCTTTTTTCTTTTCCTCGTTATACTGTCCCACAAGAACTTGCTTATAGATATCAATAATCTGTTTGGGCGCACCTTCTGCAAGCTTTTTGCCCTTATCTAAGAGAACAACTCTGTCACAATATTTTGCGATTGAGGATAAGTCATGGGATACAAATAGGATGGTCTTTCCCGCAGCTTTAAACTCATCAAACTTGCGATAACACTTTGCCTGGAAGAATACGTCACCTACGGACAACGCTTCATCTACAATTAAAATCTCAGGATCAATATTAATGGCTACTGCAAACGCCAGACGAACAAACATACCTGAAGAATAGGTCTTCACAGGCTGATGCACAAATTCTCCAATGTCTGCGAATTCCAAAATAGAATCCAGCTTGGCATCAATCTCTTCCTTCGAGAAACCAATCATCGTTCCATTCAAATACACATTTTCGATTCCTGTGTATTCCATATTAAAACCTGCACCCAACTCTAACAGCGCAGAAATTCGACCATTTACATTCACTTCACCCTCTGATGGAGAAAGAACGCCGGTAATAATTTTAAGAATCGTAGACTTACCAGAACCATTGGTTCCAATAATTCCTACGGTCTCGCCTCTCTTAATATTCATATCAATAGAAGAAAGCGCATAGTGATCCTTATGCAGATTCTTCTTTGTTAGATGAAGTGCTTCTTTTACGCGATCACGATTACGGTTGTAGAGTTTATAAATCTTGGTAAGATTTTTTACTTCAATCGCATTTGGGGCTTCTTCCATATTTACTTTTTCTTCTGTATTTTCAGTCATCATATTTCCTTCTGCTTCCCTACAGAGTATCTGCAAAATGCGGTTTTAAGCGTTTAAAGATTAATGTTCCAATGCCAAAGAAGACGGCCACCACAATCCAGAAATATATGGTGGAATAGAAATTCTGCCAAAACCAAATCTTTCCAAACAGAGCATTTCTATAACCATCTACGATGTAGAAAACAGGATTCATTTTAATGATGAGTCGAATCCATTTCGGCGCACCACCAATGAGCTGAATATCCCACAAGATAGGCGTTGCCCACATGCCGATTTGTAATGCAATACCAATGATTTGTGATAAATCCCTAAAGAAAATAACAATCGCACACGTTGCATAACTCATTGCCAGCACAAAGATGAACAAGCAGAATGAGAAATACAAGATTTGCAGCATATACAGGCTGGGCGCATATCCATAAGCAAAATATAAAATCAGCATAACGCACATAAAGAAAATGTGGGTAAAGGTTGCTGATAAAATTTTAATAATGGGAAGAATACTAATCTTGAATACAACCTTCTTTACAAGATAACTGTATTCCAAGAGAGAACTGGTACCGGCGCCAATGGCTTCCGAAAAATAGAACCAGGGAACAAGTCCGGCTGTTAGCCATAAAACATAGGGGACATCCGTACCATTTAAAGAAGCACGACTCTTAAAAACAACCTGGAACACGAAATAATAAAGAATTACCGTTACAATGGGCTGCACGGTTGCCCATACAACACCAAGGTAAGCACCTGCATATCTGGTTTTAAAATCACTCTTTGCCAGTTTCCAGATTAACTTTCTATTATTCCAAAGTTCTCTGGGAAGAACAACAATCTTATCATATAAGATAATATAGGCGACTAATGCGATGAGAATAATCACACCTGCTATAATTTTCTTGACTAGTTCCTCCTTAGGAACAGCTAAAGGATTGTCATGGAAGAACAAAATAAGGAGGCCAGCAATACAAACCGCTAGACCGAGTGCAATTCCAAATTTTTTGGGGATACCACGTTTCATATAACTCTCTCTTTTTTATTCCTGAAACTACCAGGAACTACTGATTTTTCTTACTTTCTACATAAGCACGAATGCCGCCCCATACCTTGTCCTTCTCAGACAGCGTGAGTTCCATGCCTTCTGGAATCGGCCATTCTACGCCAATCTCAGGATCGTTCCAAAGAAGTCCACCTTCATCGTTAGGATGATAGAAATCGGTGCACTTGTAACAGAACTCTGCATAATCAGAAAGCACAACAAAACCATGCGCAAAATTCTTTGGAATAAAGAACTGCTTTTTATTCTCCGCAGAAAGAAGGACGCCAAACCATTTACCAAAGGTCTTAGAACCCTCACGCAGATCAACCGCAACGTCAAACACTTCACCGTTAACTACTCTTACCAGCTTATCCTGTGGAAACTCTTTTTGGAAATGAAGGCCACGAAGAACCCCCTTCTTACTAGCAGACTGGTTATCCTGGACAAACTTCTCTGTGATACCAGCTTCAGCAAAATCATTATAATTATAGGTCTCCATAAAATAGCCTCTGTTGTCTCCAAAAACAGCAGGGGTGATAATTTTAAGTCCTTCAATTTCACATGTTTCAACAGTGATCTTTCCCATTTCTTTTTCCTTTCAGTGTCTCTTATTTTGTTCGCAGGTCCAGATTAACCCACCCATTAATACCATCTACTCTTCCACCATCGCTGTACTGCCAATACTGAATATTCACAGACATGGTTGGTTCTTTTCTATACTCGCCGCTCCACAAATAGGCTCTTTTAAGGCTTTCCAGGGAAACCCGGCTCGTTAACATCGATTTACTTCCAAAGATGCCCCAGGATAATCCTTCACTTTCTAAGGTCTTTCCAAAAGCATCTGCAATCTCGGCACGCATCTCGGCGGTAAGAAGCTTCGCTCTTCCGTCATGCTCACCGAATGTCAAGAATACCGGTAATGCAAGCTTTGTATCTTCCAGCAACGCAAGAACCGCACTGGCTTCCTCTACCGCTTCCACACTGTTAATCGCCTGGCTTTCAAAGTAAATTCCCACTTCTAGCCCAGCCGCTTTGGCGTTTTCCATATTTTCCTTGTAGAGGGAATCCTCAAATAACTTTCCAGAGTTCCCGTCACGATAGCCGCAGCAGATAATCGCAAAATCAATTCCTGCATTTTTAACTTTTAGCCAATCAATCTCGCCATTTGCAGCGGATACATCAATTCCCGTATTGTTCCCAGTATATAGAACATTGCTTTCATCCTGCCCCATATCTGCATCGGTCACATACGTAATTCCACTGGTGCCAGAAGTGCTGCCAATTCGATATGCAACATCTTTCAGCGGCTGATAGGATAACTCCTCTGTAACATTTATGAGAACTGGTTCATAGGGAACATGAAAATCCACTTTCGGTTGCAGCGATACAAAGTATTCACCCGGAGCAACATCCGGAATCAGAATGATTCCATCCTCGTCTAAATCCAAATATCCTTCTTCTTCGACCAGTACCTCAAAGTCATAGCCTGTCACCAGATTCGAAGATTCATCTAGCACGCAGACGCGAATGTCACCTTTTGCACTATCTACAACAATATGTAACTCCGTTTCTGCATTTGGCGTTTTGTGTCCGCCTACTTCTTCTGGGGTGTCGAAAAAGCCGGGATCCTGTAAAAATGCCTGCAGCTGTGCCCATGATAACTCCTCCCCACGACCTGGAACCGTCGTTTCCTCGTCAAGGGCCTGTGCAGAAGGCTCCGTTTTTTTTACCTGCTTACTTTTATTAAAAAGGGCAACCGTTGCAAACAAAAGTAAGCAAAGCAGCGAAACAATAAATATAGCTTTTGTGCGAACCTTAGAGTCCACCAGCTACCTCCACCAAATACTGTCCATACGCCGTCTTCTTTAAGGGCTCGGCGAGTTTAAGAAGCTGCTCTTTGTCAATAAAACCACGCTTATATGCAATCTCTTCAATACAGGAAATATAGAGTCCCTGTCTCTTCTGGAATGCTGCCACGAAATCTGCGGCATCTAATAACGCATCATGATTACCCGTATCGAGCCATGCAAAGCCTCTGCCCAAGGTCTCAACATGCAGGGTTCCACGACTTAAATATTCATTGTTAATGCTCGTGATTTCAATTTCCCCTCTTGCAGAAGGTTTTACATTCTTTGCAATTTCTACGACATCATTATCATAGAAATAAAGTCCTGGCACTGCATAATTGCTCTTTGGATGCTCTGGCTTCTCCTCAATAGATAATGCCATACCATTCTCGTCAAATTCTACAACACCATATTCTCTTGGATCTCTTACATAATACCCAAAGATAGTTGCACCCTTTTCACGCTGGGCAACCTCGCGAAGCAGTTTGCTAAAGCTCTGTCCGTAGAAAATGTTATCGCCTAAGATCAGTGCAACAGAGTCCGTATCAATAAAATCAGCACCAATGATGAATGCATCTGCGAGTCCTCTGGGCTGCTCCTGAATTGCATATTCCAAAGAGAGTCCAAGCTGAGAACCATCTCCAAATAATTCTTTAAAGGTTGGTAAATCTCTTGGGGTAGAGATAATCATTATTTCACGAATGCCTGCAAGCATCAGAATTGATAAAGGATAGTAAATCATCGGCTTATCGTATACAGGCATAATCTGCTTGCTGACTGCCTTGGTTAAGGGATATAATCTGGTGCCGCTTCCGCCGGCAAGAATGATTCCTTTCATAGGGACTCCTTTTCTTCGTTGTTACCGTTTCACTTTACTTATTCTTATACATATCTTCATAATACTTCTGATAATCACCAGAAGTCACATTCTTCATCCACTCCTCGTGTTCGAAGAACCAGGCAATGGTAAGTTTAATACCATCCTTAAAGCAGGTCTCTGGCTCCCAGCCGATCTCTGCCTTAATCTTGTCAGGCGCGATGGCATATCTTCTGTCGTGACCCTTTCTGTCTTCCACATAAGTAATTAGGTCTTTGGAAACAAGAGCCTTTCTTGGATCTCCTTCTGGAAGCATCTCCTGCAAAGTCTCTAAGATAATCTCAATGATTTGAATATTCTGCTTTTCATTGTGACCACCTACGTTGTAAGTCTCAAAGAGACGACCCTTCTCCTGTACCATATCAATGGCTTTTGCATGGTCCATAACATATAACCAGTCACGTACATTCTTTCCGTCTCCATATACAGGAAGCTTCTTGCCCTGTAATGCATTGTTAATAATAAGGGGAATCAGCTTCTCAGGGAACTGGTAAGGGCCATAGTTGTTAGAGCAGTTGGTAATATTAGCAGGGAATTTATAAGTATCCATATAAGCCTTTACAAGCATATCTGAGGATGCCTTGCTTGCAGAATAGGGGCTGTGAGGCTCATAAGGACTGGTCTCGTAGAAGAACGCATTGTCATCATCAGGAAGAGAACCATATACCTCATCCGTAGAAACATGCAGGAACTTCTTTCCTTCCTTAAAGCTGCCATCTGCCTGCTCCCAAGCAGCCTTTGCACAATTTAACATAACAGCCGTACCAAGTACATTGGTCTGTACAAACACTTCGGGATTCTTGATGGAACGATCAACATGGCTTTCTGCTGCAAAATGCACAACTCTATCAATATCATTCTCAGCAAAAATCTTACTGATTGCTTCCTTATCACAGATATCTGCCTTTACAAAAGAGTAGTTTGGAAGGCTTTCAATATCCTTTAAATTTTCTAAGTTACCTGCATAGGTAAGCGCATCTACATTGATGATACAGATTTCTTCCCCATACTTTTTCAGCATGTAATGGATGTAGTTAGAACCAATAAACCCTGCACCACCTGTTACTAAATACGTACGCATAATTTTTCTCCTTTATTGTTAATCACCGGTCGAAACCGAATTTTAATATCCCATATAACTAATGTTCATATCCACCCTGCCATTTATACCCGCAACTGTACCTTTTTCGGAATGTTGCCAAATATCATAATGGCCTGAAAAATCCGTAGCAGATGCATACTGCGCTACCCAGATTTTATAAGAGGATAGCTGTGAATAATCCAGGTTATCATAAAACCAAAACTTGGACGCATACACACCCGGCGTATAGCCCGCACTCTTAACGGTCTCACAGAATGCTTTGATGATTGCCGTTCTTGCTACTTTATTGAGCGGATCTGCTCTGCCACCAGAGCCCTCTGTATCAATAAAGATTGGATAGGATATTCCATATGTATTGGCTAAGGAAATACACATGGACGCTTCTTCAATAGCCTCAACCTCTGTGATTGCCTGGGTAAAGAAATAGATTCCTACCTTAATTCCTGCGGCTTTTGCTCCCTGAATATTGGTTGCAAACGTAGGATCCATAATGAGTGCTCCACCCGTGGAGCCACGGTATCCGCAACGAATAATCGCGAATTTCACACCAGAAGCGGCCACTGCATTCCAGTCAATCGTACCATTCCACTTCGAAACATCGATGCCAATGATACCATTCTTATCCATTGCCAGAATACCATCATTATTGAAATGATAGGTAATCCCACCAATTACCTGATCTCCTGTTACAGGCACACCATTCTTGTCATAATAATAGGTATTTCCATTGATATTCTGCCAGCCTGTATATTGCACATCAGCTGTATCTTTTACATAAAATGCAGAAGCGGTGTAGTAGTCAGCATAGGTGGCTTCCCTGTAATTCTCGCCGTCCTTTACGTAAACCTGTCTGCCCTTTTGGTCAAGAAGTTTTGTTTCTTTATCCTTCGCGGCATCCTTATTTACCACAACCTTAACTACTGCAGATTTTTCATTTCCTTTTTCGTCCTTAAAGGTTACCGTTACCTCGGTGTTTCCACCTTTTTCACCCTTTACATTGCCCTTATCATCTACCGTAGCAACTGCCGTATCCTTTGATTTATAAGAAAACTTTGCTGCCTCAGAAATCTCAGTTCCATCCTCCAGCTTCGCAGTCGCATGAACCTGCAGGCTTTCTCCTTCTTTTACAGAAACTTCCGTTTTTTCTAGCGTAATGGAAACAACATTCTTTTTATCATCTGTTTTTTCTTCTTTTGTTTCCTGTTCCGTTTCCTCTTCTTTTTCTTTGTCTTCTTCCTGTTTCTCTTCTTCCTCAGTTCCTGCCTTATTCTCCGAAGAGCTCTCTCCATCCTCCGCAAAGAGAATGTCACTCGTAATCATCGCATAAGCAGGCTCTTTGATTTCATTCTTATCAATCTGGGTATATTTTGTATCCCCCTTTGTTTCCTGTGTGGAATCAACCCATTCAACAGTATCGGTAACTTTAACCTCTTCAACTACCGCATTCACCGCCGTATCTTCTACCGCAACATTGATTTCACTTTCGGTCTTAATTTCCTGTGCTACATCAATCTGCACGTAAGCTGCCTTGTCTTTTACATTCACCTGATTTGGCACATCCAGGAATACATGATCCCCTACTGCAGCAACGGAAACCGTATAATCCCCAGGCTTCAATCCTGTCTTATGAATGATACCATCGCCATCATCATCCTTTAAGGTAAAAGTACCGCCAGGTCCGGTAATGGTTACAACAAACTCCGTATCCTTAATCAGTCTTCCAGAGGCCACACTGGTAAACTTGATTTTTAAATCCTGTTCAATGGAGATGAATACAACAGAAAGTTCTGTATTATCCACTTCCTCTGTGATTACAGTCACGTTTTCTGTCTCATCTTCTAATGGTGCAACAAGCGCCGAGGCATATTCTTCCATGGCATAAACGCCCGTCTGTCCTGGCGTTCCCATCGCCAAAATCTGCTGCCCAAGGCTCGTCATAGACTCCTGGGTCTTTGCATCTTGTTTATCTTTGCTGACTTTTCCAACAACCAGAAATACCAACGACACAATCAGAATTGCAATGGAGAATGCCAGATAATGCCATGCTTCTACCTGGGATAGTTTTTCTAGGAAGCTTGGCTTTTTCGGTGTACTTAAATCTTTTTGTTTTTTTGCAATAAGCTTTCCTACGTCAGCCTTATCTGGATAATCATCCAAATTAATCATAGCTGCCGTAATGCTGCCAGGTTCTCCACTTGCAGGATCTTTCTTCTTTTCCTGCGAAGCGGTTTCTTCTTCACCGGCTAATGCAGCTATTTCCTGTGTTGGAATTTCAACGGTCTCATAGGTATCGCCACCGTCTAAATCTTCAGGAGTCACTTCTGCAAACTCCTCGGAAACATCTTCGCCCAGCGAATTTTCTTCTTTTTCCTTTGTCTCTTCACTAGGATTTTCTACCGTAGCAGGTACGCTCTCTTCTGCTTCCTGCGCTGCCACTTCCTCCGCTTCGGCCTCGACAACAAGTTCGACCTCGTCAGCCATCTCTTCTTCCGCAATTTCCTGCGCAAGCGCCTGCTTAACAGACTCAGAAAAGGTTTTAACCTTCTCCTCCTTTTTTACCAAAGGGGCATCCACAGAAATCCCCGTTGTTTCCTCTTCCTGCAAAAACAGGACAGCTCCCGTTAAATCGGCGGTAACTGCCTCAACAAGTTCTCCTTCATCCACCTGAGGAATGGTATTGGTATTGTCTAAATCAATAACACGAATATCGTCTTTCACGATGCAATTAATTGGCCATCTTTACGCCAATCTGATAGTAATCAAATCCAAATTTCTTTAAGTATGTCTTGCTATACTGGTTACGTCCATCGAAGATTACAGGTGCTTTTAAGCGACTCTTAATCTCATCAAAATCAGGGCTTCTAAATTCTTTCCACTCCGTAACAAGAATCATGGCATCTGCATCCGTTAATGCATCATACTTGCTATCTACATAGGTTACAGCATTATTGCCCTTTAAATAGCAAACCTTTGCTTCTTCCATAGCTTTGGGATCATATGCTTTCACCTTTGCTCCCGCCTTGGTAAGCTCATTAATAATCGTAATCGCTGCTGCTTCACGCATATCATCCGTATCTGGCTTAAACGCAAGTCCCCATACGCCAAAGGTCATTCCCGTTAAATCATCTCCATACTTTGCCTTAATCTTATTCACCAACACGTGTTTCTGGGCATTGTTTACATCTTCTACTGCATGCAGAAGTTTGGTATCAAATCCAAACTCGCCTGCCGTCTTAATTAAAGCCTTTACATCCTTAGGGAAGCAGCTTCCGCCATATCCACAACCAGGATAAATAAAGGAATATCCAATACGGCTATCAGAACCAATACCCTTACGAACCTTATTTACATCTGCACCAACACGTTCGCAGATGTTACTAATCTCATTCATAAAAGAAATCTTGGTCGCTAACATAGAGTTTGCAGCATACTTGGTCATCTCCGCACTCTTTACGTCCATCAGAATGAAGTTATCCGTATTGAGCACATAATGCTTATAAAGTTCACGCATCATTTCGGCTGCATCATCGCTATCTGCACCAATGACAATACGATCAGGACGCATACAGTCGCCTACCGCAGTACCTTCCTTCAAAAATTCCGGATTGGAAATCACATCAAAGGTAAGGTCGGAATTTCTTGCATCCAGTTCTTCCTGAATAGCAACCTTAACCTTTTCTGCGGTACCAACAGGAACCGTAGATTTGTCTACAACATACATGTGGTGCTGCATACACTTACCAATGCTCTTTGCAACGGCTAATACATACTGTAAATCTGCAGAACCGTCCTCACCCATAGGTGTACCAACAGCGATAAAACAGATATTTGCTTTGCTGAGTGCTTCCGAAATCTCGGTAGTAAACTGTAAGGTACCATCCTTATGATTCTTTAATACAATATCCGTAAGTCCAGGCTCATAAATGGGAATGATGCCCTTCTTTAAATTCTCAATCTTCTGCTCATTGGTATCTACGCACCATACAGAGTTTCCATTAGAGGAAAAACATGCGCCTGTTACAAGTCCTACATAACCAGTACCAATCACTGCAACCTTCATCTCTGCTCTCCTTTTATATCACAATTCTTATGTAAATCTTTTTATTGCAAAAACGTATATTTTACGGGATTTTATAATGCTACAAAAAGCACCCCATATTCTTATAAATTATACCATAATCGCTGTTTTTTTCCTAATCAGGGACTGCCTTTCCAGTGGCTTATCCCTGCTCTATTTAGGCATTGGCATACGCCATCATTTTAAGATCTAGAAGTGTGCTGGAAACATACTCTAAATACTCTCCAACCTGCAAGCTTCCATCTCGATAAACTTCGCGAATCTTCTCATCAAAAGTTGCATCAATCACCACCTGCAAAGTCTTTTCGTTGGTCCCAATACGGAACTTTGTTCTATCCATAGCACTCAGCACGCCTAGGAGCTTCTCCTCATACTGAGAAAGTCCAGCGGATACCATCTCCCTCGCTTCCGGATCACTTTCTAATTTGATATTAGCAAGAAGCAATGGCAGCGCAGCATATTTCTCTGACATTGCAACCTTTGCTCTTTCTATGTTTTCCCGAATTACAAAATAGTCTCGTTCTCCCTGCTTTACAGCGCCTTCCAATTCTAGCGCCGCATAGCGTAGTGCATAATTCACAACGAAACTATATAATCCCTGCTTGTTTTCAAAATAATGAAACCAAAGTCCTTTGCTAACGCCACACTCTTTCACCATATCATCGGTGGATGCACGTTTATAACCAGATCTGGCAAAAACTGCCAATGCTCCATTAATCATCAAATCCTGTTTTTCAATCTTCTGCTGGAAAAATTTCTCGTTCATAATCCCTCTTTTCAAAATCCAGACAATAACTATTGACCAAATCGGTCTATCAGATACAGTATAGCACAGCTCCGCCTAAATTGCTACCTTGGATAGGCTCCATTTTAACCTTGGTGCCGGGTACAAAGGTTAAAATTTTAGGGGGATGGGATGCCCTTCCAGAACACGCTCCCGCTCAGCCTTCGCGCAGCAGCGGTACTAAGCTCGCCAAAAACGCTCGCAAGTACCGGCGCGCGAAACGGTTCTGGAAGGACATGCCAATCCCCCCCAAAAAAGTAAATATATATCCAAAGAAAAACAGCCGACCTCTTATAAGCCGACTGTTTGATATTCTATTTCTTCAAGTATTCATAGCCGCTTTGCTTGCTGTGCTATATCGTTTGCATTTAGCCAAGTGCACTCTCAATATCTGCCTTCATATCAAGCACTGCCTGACGAGAAGCATCTGCATAACCTTCTGCGCCGAAAGAAGCATATGCTTCCTGCTTGTAGGCTGCAATAATACCGCGTGAAGAATTTACAATTGCGCCAAGACCATCCTTGTTAAAGAAGTGTACAAGATCTTTACCCTTGCCACCCTGTGCGCCATAACCAGGGACCAGGATATAACTCTTAGGCATGATATCACGAAGGATCTTACCCATTTCAGGATAGGTTGCTCCAACAACGGCACCTACATAGCTGTAGGAATCTCCCATACAGTCAGCGCCCCATTTATCTACCATCGCACCAACCATCTCATACAAAGGCTTTCCATCAATCTTCTGATCCTGGAACTCACCGGAAGAAGGATTGGAAGTCTTTACAAGAACGAAGATACCCTTCTTCTCTTCCTTGCATACATCCACAAAAGGCTTCACGCCATCGGTACCAAGATAAGGATTTACAGTTACGAAATCTTCTTCAAATCCACGGAAGGTCTTGCCTTCGATTTCAACCTTACCAAGATGTCCTGTTGCATAAGCCGCAGAGGTGGAACCAATATCGCCACGCTTAATGTCACCGATAACCACAAGATCCTTGCTTTTACAGTAATCTACAGTTTCCTTAAATGCGATTAAGCCAGGAATACCAAACTGCTCATACATTGCAATCTGGGGTTTAACAGCAGGAACAAGATCACAAACCGCGTCTACAATTCCTTTGTTATATTCTACAATTGCTGCTGCCACGCCTTCTAAATTAGCACCCTTTTCTGCATATGCCTTTTTCACAATATGCTCAGGGATATAAGAAAGCATGGGATCAAGGCCAACCACAATGGGTGCACCTGTTTTCTGAATTTTGCTAACCAGTTTGTTAATCATAACCATTCTCCTTTTTCAAAAAACTGCATATATTATACCATATTCCAGGGGATGAATGCCAAAAGGGGACAGGTGCAAAATGGCTGTCACCTGTCCCCCTTTGGTTAATTAACGGTAATTCTGCCCGACACGGAAGATATTACGACCTTATTTTTGTCAAACATATCCATTTTCTTGTTCTTGTCGCCATCATCATACTTGCCGCCATCAGATTTATTATCTTCTACTAGAATTAAGTATTCTCCAATTCCATTCGCGGCAGTTGAATCATAGCTGATACTACCACTTTGGTATTTATATTCCTGTGGTGCGCCATAAGAACCATCCACAAAATTTTTTACTCGATATCTTTGATGCAAATTTATATCAAAACTAATGGTACTACACACTTCTGGATATAAAGGGACAACATAAATATATACAGGCGTTGCATAATCATTATTGTATGATGTGGAATACATAGGCGTATATGTCTTATAAAAATCGCCAAATAAATCCTTATCATATTCCACCATATAACCACTCAAGTATGTTGTAGGCTCCGTACCATAATTCTGTTTCGTACCGCACATGTAATAAATGCAAAAATAGTCTTGATAATTATCCGCAGTAATATATATTGGATGATCCTCCAAATACTCTTCTGCCTCAAGAAGTTTATCATAGTTGGTTACGAGTTTTTTGGTAGCATTATCTAGCATCTCGTACTTTCTTCTCACTACGCCCACACTTCTGGCCTCTGCAAGAAAATCTGAGGTATCAATGCCATCAATCTGCGTAATGATGTAATTGGCATCTTTCTGCTTTTTTTCATTTACATTAGCTACGGATGAACCGGCACTATCACCTCCGCCCTTCCTATTGACAACCAGGATAATCGCGACGATTAATGCCACCATTCCAGCTACTAACAAAGCAAGTACAATTTTCGCTGATTTCTTACCACCAGACTTTAACCCAGAATTATTACCTATCACTTCTTCTGAAACACTCTGTCCACGCTCTGTCTCAAACAGAGGCTTCCCACAATAATTACAGAAAGAAGATTCGTTGGTCACTTCTTTACCACAAAATTGACAAAACATGTTTATTATTCCTTATCCCTTTAATATTCAACCCAAAACGCAGGTCGTAGCGCCCCCGCATTTCCTCTATTAAGGATATTAACGCTCGTCGCCGACATTGTCTGAACGCAAAGACCATCATCGCCCGTGCAGTCCGTTTCACGCAAAAACCAAGAATTATAAACAACATATTCTTCAAAGCCTTCTACAAAGGTTGTATCAGCATCTCCAGATATATTCCATGTATCCATCTGCACAGGGTTTGAAGGATCAGGCTTAATAATTGGTCCAAAACATTCATCTACGGTCTTCCAGTCAAGCAAAAACAGTTTATCGGTAGTTGTGCAGTAATCAATGCCACGGTCAGCAAATTGATTATAAAGACTTGGCATATAATCAGCATAAAAATCAAACGCATTGGAGGTCTTTAGCGTTGTTTCTAAAAGGGCTGTCTGTTCCCCTTCTGTAAACAGTTCATTGATTAAATCCTCATTCAGATACGTTCTAACACTGGATTCTTCCCAATTTGTCTCATATTCCCACTTGTAGGATTCCAAAAAATACTTGCTGAGTAAAAGTGCTCTATTACCTTCCTTTTTGATAATAATCCACTGGCAGGGATTCCCTTTCCAAGTTCCAAAAGAAACTGTCTCTCCGATACTGCAAAAACCTAATTCCGTTCTTAGCTGCTCTACTTCTTCACAGATAGAATCCTCGGTATCTACTGCGACTTCTGTTTCGCTATTCTTTTTATTCTTTCCCACAAGAACAATTATCAAAACTATAACCAGCGCAAGGAAAGCTGCTGCTGCCGCTATAATAATCCCACGCATTTTATTACTATTACTTGCTGCATTCTGCGCAGGAACAGCGCCAGCCATATTAACATTTACTACTGGGTTCAAACCCGCAGCATTTCCACCATTTACGGCCGAACCGCATTTACTACAGAACACCGCACCATCTTCCATTTGGTTCCCACACTTTTGACAAAACATTTTCTTTTTCCTCTCTACCCTTTAACAAGTTTTATTAATAAAACATCAAGTGCTGTGGGCATTGTCAAATGGCCGCAGCACTTGGTATACGTAGTATATCAAGCGTTTTTCGTCTGTGGTGGCAACTTTTTCTCCATAAAAAAGAAGGCTCGTGCTGAGCCTTCTAGTGTGTTTCGATTTCAACCATTTTGTACCAGCCATTTTGCACCTGTCCCCAAATGGTTACAGTATTCTTGCGCTTTCCATACGAAGGCCACCAATTGTACTATTGGGATCAAAAATAAGCGTTAACGCGATATAGTAGGAATCGGTTTCTCTATGATCATACCAAAAATCATACCATTTCTGATGAAGACGCAGTGTCACTCGCTGCTCATCAATTTCCATAATGCTTACTTCATCTAATGCCAGGGAATATTCTATATCTGGTGTGCTTTCCCCATAATCACCAAAATAATAATAATTCACTCCATTATAGGTAACATCATAGCCAGACTGCACCGAAGGACGACTTTCAAAATACAAAAGACGATTCAAACCACTTTCACTTATATAAAATTCCCAGCAATTGTCAGGATTAGGTATTACATCCAACATAGGTAACTTGTATTCCGCATCACAAACTACGTAGTTTCGTTTATCACTTTCACCATTAACATAAGACACAAAATGTTCTGCAGTAGCGCATTCCAAATACCACGCAAGAACCTGTCCAAAATCCCCATTTAATGCAGACATAACTTCTTCCGTTCTATCTGTGGATTCATTGTTTTCTGTACTCTGTGCGTTTTCATTATTTACTGTCCCCTGTGGTAAAAGCCCTGCAAGATAAGCAAGGATTTCATCCCTGTTCATAAACTCGGCCATTGGAAGCTTTTCGCCTTCCACATTTGCAAGAAATGCATCTATACACTCCTGGCGTTCTGGAGGATTACCCCCCGACGCATTTACGTTATATTCCAGATTGTTTTTTTTATTTCTATAATCATAGTAATTATAAAAGAACTCTCCTTCTACCACCTGCGCTTCATGGAATTCCGCCGCTTTCTCATAATTATTACCATCGAATTTTATTAACTCGTAGCCGCCGCCTATGCCTCCATCCACAATGAGCACAATAGATCCATCGGAATATATACCAGACTCAATAGGACTATACCCATCTCCATACTCTCCAATATATCCTGTACTCTCAACATAACCATCTCCAATGGTGGACTTATATAATTCCCCATCTTTGATGGCATACATATTATAAACATCCATACTTGCAGATGCATCAGGACATGGCTGTAGCACAATTAATTCTGGAATTTCATCAGCATCTATATCCATTAACAGAAACTGATTCATCAGCAGGGAAGTATCAGAAACCCAGTCAAATGCATCCGTTGCATATTCTGAATAGAGATCATAATGACAAGATATCTCATCATAGTAAATCTGCGCCCAGCTGATATCCGCATCCTTATCTGACAATGCCCAGTCAGGAAGAGCTGCAATAATCTGTCCGTCTTCATAGACCTGTCCTGCATAGAAATAACATGGAATCCAAAGAGAAGACTGCACCGTCGCATCAATTATCTTCTGAATCTTTAAGCCTGCTGCGGTATATACCCGTACACTACCGTTTGCTGAAGAAAGGTTATTTCCTCCACCCTGCACCGTACTGTAATCAAGAACATATACACTGTTTACCGCATCCCTTGTCATGTCTGGCATATAGACCAGTTCGAAGGGACACTGTCCATCACCATCTCCATAACTGCAGTTTCCGTAAACATCCTGCGTATAATTTGCTCTAACTATTTCTTCTGAGGCGGTATTAAAAAGACACAAATCAAGATCATCTTGACTGTCCCATTCAAGCAGAATATACGCCCCATTTCCTTCTGTTACAGGCACAATAGGAACCACTTCCCCATCGCCTCCCTTTTCAAAGTTCTTCATCACGGAATCGGTATAATATCCGTCTTTCTCGCAGGAAATCTTATAGGAACCGTCTGTAGGAAGGTCTGCTTTAAAATATCCGTTCTCATCTGTTACACCGCTGGCAACCTCCGAACCAGTTTCATCAAAAACTTTAATCTGAACATTCGAAGCTTTTTCCCGAAGCGCCGCATCATAAACAGTAATGTCATAGCCATCATTCTGCACGTTTTCGGAAGTCTCTTCTTCCCCCTGCACTACTATCTGTTCCCCTTCTCCGTCAGCCGTGCTTTTAGAATTTCCTTTCACAAGAAAAACAACACCTGTAATAATGCCGCCTAATAGAACCACACAGGCAGCAATTAAAATTGCGACAATATTTTTCTGTTTTGTGGCGCCTATTTGTTTTTCCATTTGCGTCATATTTGTCTGGGAACCAAACACCTCTGTCTTTTCATCATTAGACATAGCAGGTACATCAGCTGCCGAAACAGTTTCCCCACAGTAGGGACAAAACACAGCATCATTCTCGATTTCTTTTCCACATTTTTCACAAAACATAAATGCACCTCTCTAACCTGAAAATACCCTCTCCTAACCATTTTGCACCTGTCCCCAAATGGTTATTCCATTCTGGCGCTTTCAAAACGCGCACCATTTACCTTACTTCTGGAATCTAGTTTTACAGTAATGTAAATCATCTTGCTTGCAACCAAAACAAACTCGTCACTGCCATAATCATATTGCTTCAATCTGTACTTAAAACGCACCGTATAACGTTCCCCATCAATATCAACAATCTCAATATCGCCTAATTCGTTTGTAAAGTCACAAAATCCACCAGTTCCGTTATCACCAAAATAATAATAATTCTCTCCATTTCTTTTAAAAGAAGGGGTACCACGAATGGTTTCGCTACCTGTTTCAAAATAATTATAGGCTTTCAGATTACTCTCACTAATGTACTCTGAAAATTCTTCTGATACCAGTTCAAAAGGGAAATAAGCAAACATGCCTTCACCAGAATTTACGCCGAATATGCCAGCGTCAGGAAATTCTTCCCTGCAATTTTCATTGCCATTAATCCGATTCACTACAGCGGCAGGGGTAGCATAATGTGCATAGTACCGAATCATATTCCCTAACCTATCGTTTAATGCGGCCGTTACCTGTGCTTCCGTAATCTTCGACGTATCTGTGTATGCCCCCGGTCTTCTCGCCTCTTCCTGCTGACTATACTCTTCCATGAGACCTGTCAGATAAGATAACAATGCATTCTTATCCATCCACTCTACTTCCATAAAATTTCCATGAAGATGAGAAGCATACTTTGTCTCTATGCCGAAATCATCCATTCTTTCCTCATAGGGCATTTCCCAGTCAAATTCGTTCTCCGTAATTTCTACGCCGTTGACATACACATGGTTATGTTCTTCAAGATGTTCTCCGGTAAGATGGTCGTCATAAGTAATTACATAATGGAAAGGCGATGCAGCACCAACACCACAGTTCTGGGTCATTGTCGCGGTATGAACCCACTGTCCACTTATGAGTGAATATGCGTTCATTTCATCCCCAAGATCGTGACACGTAAATTTTATGCTACCACCATCATAAAAACTGATGAAATCTATCGCTTCCTGCAAAGCACCTGAGCGTCCACAAGATTCACCATGCACTATATTTTCCTTAAACATTCCATCTTTTACCGTGGATATTTCCGTGATACCGGGCCTATAGCTATTCGGCAAATACGAGTGGGCAAGCTCCGGAACCCCATCCTTATCGAGATCAACTAATGCAAAGTAATCGCTGGGCTCATCATAATCATAATTATAACTAGTCTGAATCCCTACTACATAGTTATAGTAAAGCTGCATCCATGCTGGGGCTTCCTCTACTTCCTCTTCCGTTGTTTCTTCAACAACCTCCACCGCTACATCCTCTTTATCCTTTAACGCCCAATCCGGAAGCGCGGTTATAACCTGTCCATCTTCATAGACCTGCCCCGCATAGAAATAACAAGGAATCCAAAGAGACGCCTTTACCGTCTCATCTATAAGTTTCTGTATCTTTAATCCCTCTGCGGTATAAACCCTTACACTTCCAAGAACCGAAGAAAGATCGCTTTCCTCTCCCTTTACCGTACTGTAATCGAGCACATATACACTCTTCACGGTATCTCTTGTCAAATCCGTCATATAAATTAATTCAAAAGGAAGCGCGCCGTCCCCTTCTCCGTAAATACAGTTACCTTCCACATCTGACGTATTGCCTGCACGGACCACTTCCTCTGAGGATGCATTGAATAAACACAAATCCAAATCATCCTGGCTATCCCAAGAAAGTAGAACATACGCACCATTCCCCTCTGTCACCGGCACGACAGGAATCACTTCCCCAGCGCTCTCTTTTGTAAAATTCTTTGTAACGGAATCCGTATAATAACCATCCTTCTCGCAGGAGATGTTGTACATGCCATCTGCCTGAATATCTGGTGTAAACTGTCCGTTCTCATCCGTTACACCATTTGCAACCTCATTACCGGCTTCATCATAAACCTTAATCTGAACGCCGGAAGCCGTCTCGCGAAGCATTGCATCATACACAGTAATACTATATCCATCACCGGAAGCCGTTTCCGCTGCGTATTCTTCCTCCTGCGTAAGTTCGCCATTTTTATCCGTTATGTTATTCTTATCCGTATTGTTTCCTTTCACAAGAAATACAACGCCGGTAATAATGCCTCCCAGCAGTACCACGCAGGCAGCTACTAATGCAGCAACAACCCCCTTCTGCTTACGCACCTTTTCATTTGGGGATTCCTGTGCCGCGCCAGCCAGCATATGCACAGTCTTTCGCTCCACTTCCGAGGGCATGACCATCTCTGTCTTTTCTTCCGTCGTCCCAGAAACAGTCTCCCCACAGTAAGGGCAAAATACTGCATCATCCTCAATTTCTTTTCCACATTTTTCGCAAAACATAACTTTTCCCTTCTTTTAACAACCAAAAAGGGACAGTTGAAAGCCATTTTGCACCTGTCCCCAAATGGTTAATTATACTTCTGCTAATGCCTTATCTTCCACATACTTCTTAATGTTGGAAGCGTTAGCATACTTCTTTACCGCATCGCCGTTTACGACCACCAGAGTCGGTGCCTGACGTACTTTATATTTTAATGCAAGTTCTGCATTTTCCTCTGCATCAATGGGAATATAAGTCGTTCCGCTCAAATACTGCTTGGCAAGTTTACAATTCGGACAGGTCTTTGTAGTAAAAAGATACCTGATTTCAGTGGGCGCTTCAAAGGTTGCTCCACCATCTTCTTCATCAATATCTGTGAGTGTCAGAACTGTACTTACACTACGCTTCAAGGAAGAATTCGCAATATCATATTCTGTACGATTCTTGTATTCCTGAAGTTTTCCATCATTCCAGTTCTGTACCGGACGATAGTAACCTGTAATACGGCTGTAAATCTCTGTCTTTGCCTTGCAGTGAGGACATTCTTTTACTTCTCCCGCAAGATATCCATGTGTCTGACAAATGGAATAAGTCGGGCTCATCGTATAGTAGGGCAACTTATAATTTTCAGCAATCTTACGAACCAAACTTGCTGCTGCCTGCCAGTCAGGAAGCTTTTCTCCAAGGAATGCGTGGAATACGGTTCCTGAGGTATATAAAGTCTGTAAGTCATCCTGGATGTCTAATGCATCAAAGATATCGGTTGTATAGTCAACAGGAAGATGGGAAGAATTCGTATAATACGGTACATCTCCAAGCTTTCCTGCTGTCTTAATCTGCGGCCACTTCTTTCTATCATGTTTTGCAAGACGATAGGTGGTGGACTCTGCCGGCGTTGCTTCTAGGTTATATAAATCACCATACTGTTCCTGATAATCAGAAAGTCTGTCACGCATATGGTTCAGCACTTCCTTCGTGAAATCCTGGGTTCTCTTATCGGTCATATCTGCGCGTAGCCAGTTTGCATTTAAGCCAACCTCATTCATACCAAGAAGTCCAATGGTAGAGAAATGATTATTAAAGGTTCCAAGATAACGCTTTGTATAAGGATAAAGGCCTTCCTCTAATAATTTGGTAATAACACCACGCTTAATCTTTAAACTTCTTGCGGCGATATCCATCATACGATCCAGTCTCTTATAAAAGTCAGACTTGTTAGAGGACAGATAGGCAATACGAGGCATGTTGATTGTTACAACACCAACGGAACCAGTAGACTCACCCGAGCCAAAGAAACCGCCTGTTTTCTTACGAAGTTCGCGAAGATCCAAACGGAGTCTGCAGCACATGGAACGAACATCTGAAGGCTCCATATCAGAATTAATATAGTTAGAGAAGTAGGGCGTACCATACTTCGCTGTCATTTCAAATAACAGACGATTGTTTTCTGTATCGGACCAATCAAAGTCTCTGGTGATGGAATAGGTAGGAATTGGATACTGGAAACCACGTCCATTGGCATCCCCCTCTATCATCGTTTCGATGAAGGCTTTATTTACCATATCCATCTCTTTTTTGCAGTCCTTATAACGGAAATCCATCTCTTTACCGCCAACAATAGCCGGTAATTCTGCAAGATCAGCAGGAACCGTCCAATCTAAGGTAATGTTAGAGAAGGGCGCCTGTGTTCCCCACCGAGAAGGCGTGTTTACACCATAGATAAATGATTCAATACACTTCTTTACTTCAGAGTAGGATAAGTTATCAGCCTTAACAAAGGGTGCCAAATACGTATCAAAGGAAGAAAATGCCTGTGCACCAGCCCATTCATTCTGCATGATGCCAAGGAAATTAACCATCTGGTTGCAAAGAACAGAAAGGTGTGCTGCTGGCGCGGAAGTAATCTTTCCTGTAATGCCGCCAAGTCCTTCCTTGATCAGTTGTTTTAAGCTCCAACCAGCACAGTATCCAGTTAACATAGAGAGATCATGAATGTGAATATCTGCATTTCTGTGTGCTTCTGCAATTTCTTCATCATAAATTTCGGAAAGCCAGTAGTTTGCAGTTACTGCACCGGAGTTTGAAAGAATAAGGCCACCGACAGAGTAAGTTACTGTAGAGTTCTCTTTTACTCTCCAGTCTTCAACCTTCACATAACTATTTACAACGTCTTTGTAATCCAGGATGGTAGACTTCATCGTACGCATCTTCTCACGCTGTTTTCTGTAAAGAATATATGCCTTTGCCACAGATGCGTAACCAGCCTGCTCTAATACCTTTTCTACGCTATCCTGAATCTCTTCAACGTGAATGGCGCCATCCTTTATCTTGCTCTGAAAATCTGCGCTAACACGAAGGCTGAGTAAATCCAAAATATCGTTATTGTACTGCTGGTCTGTTGCCTCAAATGCCTTTGCAATTGCATCATTAATCTTCGTTAACGTGAAATCTGCTTTTTCCCCATCTCTCTTGATTACGCTGAACATATTCTTTTCTCCATTTGCTTTGCCTTGCTGACTATATCTTGTAGCACAGAAATATTATGTCAACTAAATCTGCACCGTCAGATAAGCATAATTCTATCAAAGCCAGGTATACTAGTCAACGAAATACCGCATATTATGTAATCCACACATTATCCACATACTATATCTTGTGTTTGTGGATAACACGTTATAAGCATTGATTTTAGGGGCTTCTTTTGGTGGATAAAATAAAAAAAGCGGTTCACATAACGAAAACCGCTTTAAAAATTCTATGTTTTGCATAGGAATTTATAGTATTTTTGTTAATTTTGACAAGGTTCTTATCTGGTAACCAAAAAGCACCATTCTTTCCCTATTTCAGCCGTCGTAGGGTAAATCTGAAGATAGGCTTCTAACTTCTCCCTGGCCGTCTTGTAGTCGTGCATATACTCATAACAAACAATCTCATTGATTTTCAGTGTCTGCATGCAGGTATTGTTGTCGATAATTAACTGCCCATTCTGAAAGGCACGAATGGCATTGGTATAGTCACCCTGCTTCGCATAGCAGAGTCCTATCTGGTTATACATTGCTGGATCCTTGTTCAGTTCCACATATCCCTCATAGACAGATACCGCATGTGAAAAGTTTCCAGTCTTTTCATAGCATTCGCCAAGCATCTTAATCATCTTGGCATTATTTCTCGCTTCCCCTTTTCTGGCTAATTCCAGATAATTAATTGCGGTATTATAATCTCCCTGATAATAACGGACACGTCCTCTATCATAATCTGTTACATTCTTTTCCTCAGCCATAGCCACGCGGTTCATATAGGTTTGGGCATCCTCGATATATCCGCATTGGGTCATCGCTTCGTACGCATCCAGACATAAGGAAAAATCCTTGGGTTTTAACTCTATCGCTTTATCAAAGTCTGCCTTTGCGCCTTCGCTATCAGCCATATAAAGCTTCATTGTTCCACGCATAAAAAATGCAGTCTCATCCCTTGGCTTCAAATTAATGATGGCATCATATACTGCCACTGCGTCATCGTATTCACCCAACTTGTAATACGAAACCGCCATATAATAATTGATGTCATATTCTAAGGCATCCGGGGATAAATCTGCATAATTAAGCGCCTGCTTAAAATAAGTCACAGCACCTGCATAATCCTGCTGCCCCATACAGGCAAGCCCCATACCACGATAAATCAGTTCTTTATCTTCCCCTTTCGAAAGTGCCGTTTCAAAATAAGAAGATGCAGAAATAAAATCCTCCTGCATAACTGCTGTCATCGCCTGATCCGTATATTCTGTTCCCGCTTTTCCACAGGCTGTCAGTAGGAATACCAAAGCAAAAGCAGGTAGTATTTTCTTAATTTTCATAATTATCCCCTTGCAGCAGATAAAACACACACATTATGTAAACATTATACAATAGGCTTCACCCATTTGAAAAGTACGGAAATGGCAATAAAAAAACTTCCGGAAAGACCGGAAGCATATTCTTAAACTGGGCTAGCTGGATTCGAACCAGCGAATGCAGGGATCAAAACCCTGTGCCTTACCGCTTGGCGATAGCCCATTAGGGTGGGTAGAGGGATTCGAACCCTCGGCCTCCAGAACCACAATCTGGCGCGCTAACCAACTGCGCTATACCCACCATACGTGATCAATCACAAATTACGGTTAGAGCTATCTCTACTGTGCATCCTCAGATGCGAACGTGCCCAAAGGGATTCGAACCCCCGACCCACGGCTTAGAAGGCCGTTGCTCTATCCAGCTGAGCTATGGACACATATCCATAAATAACCACTTGCATCGACTGTCCGACGCAAGTGGTATTATATCAAAAAACATTTTCAAATGTCAAGCACTATCTTAAAGCATAATTTCCAGTGCTGGTTTTTACAAAGCGCTCCATCTTCTTCTTTGCCATGATGCCCTGCTGTCCACCAATAGACATTGCTCTGGTAAAGTAGCTCATTGCCTTATCGCAATCCTGCTTGACCGCCTTTCCTTCCATATAGAAGCAGCCGAGCATATAGTTTGCACCATCCTCGCCAGCCTGTAACGCCTGCTGTGCCATATTGAAGCCCTCTTCTAACATCTCTTTGGTAGGAATGATTCCATACTCCTTATCAGGATCAGAGAGACACATACTCATACGAAGCATAATATATCGGTCACCAGGGTTGGTTGCAAGAAGTTTACGATAGCTTTCAACTGCTAACGCTGCATTCTTTTTGGTACCAATACCAAAGTCATAGCAAAGGCCAAGATTTCGGAGTCCATTCACAGAACCCGCATCCGCAGACTTCTGGTTCCACTCAAGGCCAAGCTTGCCATCCTTCTTAACGCCATCACCATACATATATGCCTTACCTACAGTTGCCATTGCCTCTGCATCTCCAAGTTCAGCACTCTGCTGATAATATTCTAATGCCTTGGGAAGATTGCGTTCTACACCAATACCATCTCTGTAAAGTTTTGCCATAACTGAGTATGCTTTACGCTTATCTGCTGTATTATCATCTCCAAGGCCGGAAATCATTGCTTCCATACGCTTCACAAGAACACCAGGCTCTTTGGGAATATTCGTACGATTTCTAAGATTCCAATCAGTCTGATAGATTGCTGCTCTTGCTCTTCCTGCATCTGCTGCCTCATTTAAGAAAGGCTCTGCAAGCTTGTATGCCTTCTCCTTATAGTAGATGATACCCAGATATTCCTTCATCTCTACAGCAAGCTTTTTAACATCAGAAAGATCCATATCCGGATCCGCTACTTTTTCAAGCTCATTCTTCGCATCTAATGCAGCTTCCATTTCACTGCGAGCAGAAAGAGGATCTTCCTTTGCTTTAGCGAGCGCTTCTTCTGAACTCTTCAGAACGCTCTCATGCATATCCTTTAATTTCTTTCTTCTTGCTTCTTCTTTCTTGCGCTTTTCTTCTGCAATACGCGCCTTATCCTTCTCAGCCTGGATCTTTGCTTTCTTTACACCTTCTTCAGCATCTTTAACAGACTTCTCTGCTTCAGAAACCATCTTTTCTGCTTCAGAAATGCGATCATCGCCTTCCGCTTTAACCTTTTCTATTTCATCATTTGCCTTAATGATGCGGTCTTCACGCTCTTCCTTCTTTGCCTTTACTGCATCCTCGGCCTGCGCGATGTTCTTCTCACCATCTGCCTTAACTTTTACAACATTCTCTTCTGCTTCCTGTACCTGCTGCTTACCTCTGGCAATGGTCATCGTAACATTTTCTTCTGCTTCAGCAATCTTCTTGTCACCACATGTACGGACAACCTCAATGTTTGCTTTAGCATCTTCAACACGTTTTACATTAGCCGCCTTGGTATCTTCGATCGCCTTTTCTGCTTCTTCAACCTTTCTTCTTGCCTCATCAAGGGCAGCTTCCGCTCTTGCCAGTTCAACATCACCAGTTTCTTTGGCGGTCTCTACAGCATCTTCTGCAGCCTTTACTTCCTCGGCAGCGGTCTTCTTAGCGTTCTCTACGGCATCACGAGCCTGCTGTTCATTTATCTTTGCATTCTCGCCAGCTTTCACAACCGCATCCTTCGCCAGCTGCTCCGCCTTTTCTGCTGCGGCCATTACCTCGTCAACGCGGTTTAATACTTTATTCACTTCCGCATCAGCATCTGCTTCAACCTGCTTTGCCTTATCTTCTGCGTCTTTAATTACAGTCGCAACCGAGATCTTCACATCTGCAAGGTCAGCCTGTGCTTTGTCCTTCTTTGCCTCTGCCTCAGCCTTTACAGCCTCTGCATCGCGAACCTGCGCATCCGGATCTTCCTCACCATCTTCCACTGCTGAAACGACCGGTGCAGGCGTAGCCTTAGGTGCTTCCTCCTTAACTTCTTCCTTCTTAACTTCTTCCTTTACTTCGGGAGTAGCAGAAACTTCGGGCTCTTTCTTTTCTTCCTGCTTCGGTTCTTCACTGATAACAGGCTTCTCTTCTAATGCTTCTGATACAGCCTCAGCAACCGTCTTTTTAACAGGCTCTTCTTCTGCAAGAAGGGCTCTATTAACACCTGCGACTTTCTTCTTCTCACTAGAATTGCCACCTCTGCCAGAGAATGCATTGAGAGCAGTTGCAGGTAACTTAATGAAAGGTGCAAATTTCCTTTTCTTAGGTTCTTCCTTCGGCTGTTCCATTACTTCTTCCTTTATCTCTTCTTTTACAACTTCTTCAGTTTTTTCTTCAATAGGAGCAGGCTCCTCTGCCGGTACAATAGGGGTTATCGTATCTTCCATATCGGGCGCTGGCATTGCCGTAACAACAGGCTCCTTCTCTTTGGCAGATGCACTTCCACCGATGGTTTCCATAGGGACATCGGAATAATCTTTCACGAAGGTAAACTCTTCAACTGGTGCAGAACTTGCCGTCATGGTTTCCATAGGAATTTCGTCTTTCTTTAAGAAATCCAACTCTACCCCCTCCGGAATGGTGTCCTGCTTCTCATCTAGGAAAGAAAGGGAAATGCTTGCATTTACGGTCTTTCCGCAAGATGTACAGAATTTAGAATCCGGTTCTAATTCAGCACTGCAGTAATTGCAATATTTTACGAGTGGTTTTTCTTCCACATATTCGCCTTCATCTTCACGAAAAACACTGCTTCCACACCGCGTACAGAAACGGTCTTTCTTGTCAATTTTGAAACCACATTTTGCGCATACCTTCATCTCAAGCACCCCACATTTCTAAATACTAAAAATAGGATGAGCCTTCTTTGCTCACCCTATTATTATAATCAACTAAATCGTCAAAAACAACGATTTTTGGCATTTTTTTAGTTGGTTTACATAATTATTACGCATTTTTTTGTCACTTTTTCATCATTTTTCACAAAATTTTATGGCAATATCCACACATTCAGTGTTCGACGACCAAATATAATCGCATCCTGATGGGTTGCAAAATACACGTCAATACGATTTCCGCGAATTGCACCGCCTGTATCTTCTGCGATGAACTCCCCATAACCCTCAATATAGACATGCGTTCCATAAGGAATCACTCTGGGGTCCACCGCAATGGTTCTTCCCTGCTGCGGAACAGTTCCTGTTGCGGTATGCGGCTCACGCCCAGTTACTTCAGGACTATATGGTCCACAGCACACACGACATGTACAATAAGCAGTACAGTTAAACACTGCCGGAGTAATACCTAGAAACTCTACTGGTGTAGGATATGTTCCATTTAATGTTCTTCCGCTAGGAATGGTGGGCATCTCCGTTACCGTGGTTGCTACCTGCATTTCAGCCTCAACCACAACATCCGGTGACGTCGTATGCTCCATTTTTACGGGCATTTCTTCTTCCACGTTTTCTTCTATAATTGTGTCTGTCACCTGGCTGGTAGAACGTTTTGTTGTATTTACGTTCAGTCCAAGATCAATCTTTCGTTCTTCATCTAAGGCCTTTGCATAAACATAGCCTTCTTTTCCCTTATAAAAGACGTGGTAATAACCATTTTCGCCTTCATCGAGGATCTCAACGCGTTTGCCAGCGGGTACCACCGCAAGTACGTCCGCTTCGGAAGACGGGCTTTCTCTCAAACTCAATCCTGCTAATGTCTTCAACGTCGTTGTTTTCTGATTTTTCTGCTCTGTTCCTGCATTCTTTTTCGGTACCGTATCTTCCTCTTTCGCACTAAGGCAACCGCCAAAAATATATCCTTCGATTCCGTCAAATGCAATCAGCGCATATCCATTCACATCTTCTGTAATGCAGGATACTAGGCTTCCTTCCTGCGCAACTGCTAGAATCTCCCCTTCCGAAGAAGGACTCGTTCTAACATTTGCTGTACGAAGCACTTCGTAGGTTGCTGCATTCCCTGCTTCTGCCACAACGGCACCTGCATTACCAAAGCTTACACCTAATACCGTCCCTAATGTTAAGGCTGCCACGGCACGGAGCATAGCTTTGCTAACTATCTTCTCCATAATCTTTTCCTCAAAATTACATTTATTACATTTTTATTACAAAATTCTTTTATATTTTACATAATTATATTTTTTTGTCAACTTTTTCGAAAAGTTTTTTGTTTTTTAACATTTGTACCGGGTACAAATGTTAAAATTTGAACGTGGTACCGGGTACGAAGTGTTAAATGCGAATAAAAAAAGAGTCGGCATATTGCCGACTCTCTATAACCCACAATTTTGTTTTTATTTATTCAAAACAACCCGCAATTTCTGAAACAGCCTTCTCCTCATCTGCGCCGTCTGCTACAAGCGTGAAACTACCGCCCTTGCGAAGCTGTAAAATGGTCATTCCCATAATACTCTTCATATTGATACTCTTGTCGCCATCATTAATGTGTAAGGTGCACTCATAATGACAAGCTGACTGAACAAGGTAAGGGATTAATTCCGCTCCAACATCCTTTGATACGCTAACTGTTCTGGAAATCATAAATCTCGCCTCTCCTATAAGCCATACGCATATGGCCGTAATACGTTCTACATTCTAACACGATTTATAAGGAAGGGCAAGACATCTGTCCTGTCCTATTTCCTTATATTTACTCTTCATCTTCAAATAATTTCTTCGCACGTTCCAACGAAGCATCGATATTCGCGCAGAAGTTTTCTTCGCCCACTCGCTTCACAATGCCAGCTTTTATCAGCGCTTTCATGGGCTGCTCATTTACGTGTGAGAAAATAATATGTACCTCATTCTTCTCACATTTTTCAATAATTTTTTCGAGCGTAAGCACACCTGTTGCATCGATAGCAGGAACGCTACGCATACGAATAATCAGAACATCTTCATCTGTTTCGCTGGCAACCGCCATAAACTTCTCGGATGCAGCAAAGAACATCGGACCCGTTACTTCAAATACACGCGTATTCTTAGGTACCTCTTTAAGGCCGATATTATCAATATCCGTTTCTTCATCTAAATCATTATCATAAACCCAGCCATGAACGTCCGTAACATCCTTCATTCTCTTCATAAATAGAAGTGCTGAAAGAACAAGACCAACACCGATTGCAATAACCAGATCAAAGAATACGGTTAGCAATAAGGTTAAAATCAGAACCACTACATCGCTCTTAGGGGACGCCTTGCAGTGGTGCGCCACAGTTTTCCAGCCAGACATGTTGTAAGCAACCTGGAATAGAATTGCTGCAATCGTAGGCATCGGAATCATCGCTGCATAAGGCATTAAGAATACCATTATTAATAGAAGAACAACCGCATGAACCATACCGGCAATGGGGGTACGACCGCCATTTTTTACGTTTGCTGCCGTACGCGCAATCGCACCGGTTGCAGGGATACCGCCAAATAATGCGGAAGCCGTATTACCAACGCCCTGCGCAACCAGTTCCATATTGGAACGATGCTTTGAACCAATCATACCATCTGAGACAACGCAGGAAAGTAGGGATTCTATCGCTGCTAATACAGCAATCGTTACTGCCTTCGGAAACATCTGTTTTATCATACCAAAGGAGAAATCCATTTCCTTAAATGCAATCAGGTGGGGAAGGCCAGCTTCTATAACATAGTTCTTCGACCCATCAGCTTTAAATCCAATGGTCGCAACAGGAAGTTTAAATACTGCAACAAATACAGAGCCAACAATAACCGCTACCAAGGAAGCAGGTACTACCGACCACTTCTTAGGCCATAAAAAGAGAATGGCTAAGGAAACCAGACCAATAACAAGCGCACGCCAGTTAAAGGTGTCAAAGCAGGTTACAACTGCCTTTAATTTTTCCATTGTTTCCACAGGTGTCTCCGCAATTGCAGCAAAGGAAAGCCCAAAGAAATCTTTTAGTTGTCCTACAACGATGGTAATGGCAATACCAAAGGTAAATCCCGTGGTAATTGTAGTTGGAATATACTGAATAAGTGCGCCCAGTCTGCAAAGGCCAAAAATAACAAGTAAAATGCCCGCCATAATGGTTGCAAGAATCAGGCCTTCCATCTTGTACTGCGCGACAATACCAGCAACAATCGTCGCAAATGCCGCAGTCGGTCCTGCAATCTGCACACGGCTACCACCAAGGAAAGAAATCACGAATCCAGCTACAATGGCTGTATAAAGACCTTCCTGAGGGCCTACACCAGATGCAAGTGCAAGCGCAATCGACAGCGGTAAAGCTATAATGGCAACAATAATACCGGAAATAATATCCTTAACCAACTGTCCTTTTGAGTACGTCTTCATGACCGAAAACAATTTCGGTTTAAGCTTCTCTTTCTTCTCCATAATCTTTTTCCTCAACAAAAATGTATTTCTTACTGCTCGTATCTGCACACGCAATAAGAAAGGCCTCTACCTAAGTAGAGGCCTCGAGCGATAGACGGGACTCGAACCCGCGAGCTCAACCTTGGCAAGGTCGCGTGCTACCAACTGCACCACTATCGCATGTCTCACGACAAGAGATATATTATCATGGGTTACACAGATTGTCAAACATTTTTTCAAAATATTTTAAAATTTCTTTTTGCCACTCTGAAAGCCACGAAAATAGCAATTTTATTGTTACATCCCCTGCTCTTCTCGCATCTTATAAATACGGATAAGTGATTCATCAATTCGCTGCTCAGTAATGGTTCCATCCGTTACTGCATTTAACATCGCCGCATATGCCTCGGCAAAATCTGCAGGACAAAGAATGATATCACATCCAGCAATAAAACTAAGTAACGATGCCTGCGCCGCTGTATACCTGGTCGCAATCGTATCCTCTGATAAATTCGCAGAGACAATCACACCCTCAAAACCAAGTTCTTCACGAAGTGTCTGAATGGCAACCGGAGAAAGCGTTGCAGGCGCATCTTCTCCAAATGCAGCTTTGTAATAAGCCATACTCATCCGAATCATCGGGGCTCCCATCTCAATACCTGATATAAAGGGGAGCAAATCTTTATCCCGCATCTCTCCGAGCGTCTTCTCCACATACGCAGGCTCCTTGGTTGGATCCGTTGTAAGCTCACCTTCTCCTGGAAAATCCAAAAGACACGGCATAATCTTCTGATCTGTTAATCCACTAACCGCAGAGTGCACCATATCGGCTACTAATTCTCCGTCGCTCCCAAACAGTCTTTCTTCCAAATAACAGGTCTCTGCATCACCCACAGCGCAGCATAAACCAAAATTGGCATTCACGCCATACCCTGCAAGCACAGTTCCCATATGCAAAAATCCATTATACGCGTTTGCAGAGTCCTCGGACGAGCCAATGGCATTCGCGCTATCGATTGCAACTACATCTGGAATGGTTCCGGCAATCGTATTTACTGCACCTTCTTCTGCGACAAACATGAACAGGTCTCTTCCATATAATTCCTGATTCATCCCCTGTATATCTGACAACAGAGTTTTCAGTTCTTCCGCACCTGTTATATTCCCTGTTCTAAACAAAATTCCGCCCACAGCATACTTCGTAAGCATTTCCCGGAGATCCTCGCCAGCACTCGTCACAACCTTCTCTGTGGATATTGCCTCTGGATAAACCACAAAAAGATTAGCTACTTTCTGTTCAAGAGGCATTTCCGCAAGCATTGCTCTGATTTCTACTTCATCTTCTGGGATTTCTTCCTCTTCCTCTTCTTCTGGTATTTCCTCAGTGATTTCAGGTAATACACTTTCTGGAATCCCATCCTCCGAAACAGCAGCATTCTCGGATGCCGATGCCTCCAGGCTCTCTTCCTGTGCTTTCTTTTCCTGGTGTTTTTCTGCTAAATAAGAAATCCCTTTGTATGCACCAAAGCCAAGACAGCCAATGAGTACAAAAAGTACAATAAAAGAAATCGCCTGGTTCTTAACACGACGTTTCCTACGTTTTTCTCTACTTTCTTCGTTCTTTTTATTTTTAGCCATAATCTCCGGACCTTCAACTATGTTAAGTTATTATGTTACCCAATTACCTTGTATCATACCACTTTCAAAAAGAGCACGCAAGAAACGGCATCCTGAAAACCACCACTAAAAAAAGCCCCTGCATCCGATTTGATACAAGGGCTTTTATGCTAAATTGTCCACTTGGACTTACCTCCTATAATCACCAGCTCTTTCTCTTCTGTCTGGTGTAGTTCTGTATGCAATTGTCTTTCTCTTTTCGATTCACCCTTCCAAAGAAATCTTTCCATCAACAAGCCTCTGTTCCTGCTATGGTGATTATTCTTTTGTTCCTGTACGGATGACTTTCTTCATCTTATGCCTCATGATGGATTTTTCATATCTGGCGGTGTCATCCCGGTCTTACGAGAAAATCTACTTTTGGATTTTGATTAATGGTCCATTGGACCGTACCTCCTTCTACTCGATTATGCTCATCATCTGTATCTATAATCATCATACGAATGTATGGAAGTTCCGGTTAAAGGATCCGGTACCTAATCTATGTTTTCAACTTTGTTCCTCCTTTTCTTTGTTTTGGTTGTTGTTATGAGACTATTATATATCAGCATTATAAATTGTCAATACAATTCGAGAATTATTTCCATAATTTTCAGTTTTCGGAGCTGTGCACAATCTTTTGCCATTCTTTTGTATATTATTGCTATATTTCCAAGGCGTTGAAAGCGTTTTATCTACGTTTTGCACATAATTTGCTTATTGTTTCTACTTTTGACGGCAATAAAAAAGGCCAGAGACACACTCTGGCCATCATAAACAACTTCAAATTACATTCTAATCATAGAAATCACAGAAAGTCCTGCTGCCTTTGCATCATAATCGCATTCTTTCATAGTTTCTGTAAGAATTGCGAATTCATTTGCTGCTTCTGCTACCTTTACAATCTTTCCGCCAGGGAATGCTGCAAGAGCTGCTGCTTCATCCGTTCCAGAAATACGAACCAGATACTGCTGGCTCAAATCCTTGTAATTGGACACTGCTGCTTTTTCTGCCTTCCACATCACAGGGATGGTTCTTCCTTCATTCTTTGCTTCTTCAATCACGTCCCCAACAACCGCACTTGCAGTGGCAAGCTTTCCAGCTCCTCTTCCATAGTACATAGAGTCGCCAAGCATATTACCAGTAACAAGAATTCCATTAAATACATCCTGCACACAAGCAAGCGGGCTCTTTGCATCCAGCAATCTTGGAGTCACTAATGCAAAATTTCCATCTTCCGTAATCTTGCTCATTGCAATTAATTTAATCTGTAAACCAAGTGCTTTTGCATAAGCGAAGTCAACAGGTGTAATCTTTGTGATTCCCTCTGTATAAACATCATCATAGGAAACAGTCTGTCCCATCGCAAGGGAGGAAAGAATCGCAATCTTTCTACCTGCATCATGACCTTCTACGTCAGCAGTAGGATCCTTTTCTGCATAACCAAATTCCTGTGCCTGCTTTAATACATCTGCAAAATCAGCACCTTCATCACTCATCTTGGTTAAAATATAATTGGTAGTACCATTTAAGATGCCCTGAATTGCCTCAATCTTCTCTGCGGTAAGACAGGTAAGAATCGGGCGAATAATCGGAATTCCACCACCAACAGAAGCTTCGAAAAGATAACTGCAGTTATTTGCTTTTGCAATTTCCAGAAGCTCAGGACCTTTCGCAGCTACCAGTTCTTTGTTGGAGGTACATACACTCTTTCCAAGCTCTAAGGCACGTTTGGTAAATGTATAGGCAGGATTTACACCTCCCATCGTCTCACAAATCACCTTTACTTCAGGATCATTCAAAATCACTTCTACATCGTGCACAACCTTGTCTTCCATAGGGTCCCCAGGAAAATCACGAAGATCTAAAATATATGCTACTTCCAGAGAAACACCCGTCTTCTTGGTAATTTCCTCTGCATTCTTTACCATTACTTCTACTGCACCGCTTCCAACGGTACCATAACCAAATACTGCAACCTTTGCCATGGTTTTCTCCTCCTGCTGAAATCATTTCCAGCCAAACATTTTAGTCACACAGACCTTTCTATTTTATCAAAAAAAATGAATTATGAAAAATCTTATTTACTCCATACTCTCTTTTAACATCGCAATCTGTCCCAAATATAGGGAAGAAAGTTCTGGATTTTCCTCTGCTAGTTTTTCATAACATACTACTAAATTTTCTTTTGGCAAATTTTCGCCATAATTCTTATTGATAATGGGTGCTGCATCTGTGAGCGCATTAAGGAACCATACGGAGGCCTCCTCAAAGTCTTCCCTCGCCATGTAAAACTGGCCCAGGGTACAGCATACCTCCGCACATGGCGTAGTCGCGATGTTTTTCATAGCATATTTAAACATACTTTCTACGTCACCACGCAGGAGTCCACAAACCGTGAGAACAGCATAGCCCTCACTAAGCTCCTCCTCATCTCTTCCATTTTCTTGCATAACCTGCCGAAAATAAGGCTCTGCCTTTAAGAAATCATCGGAAACACCGCCAATGAATAATTCTCTTGCGTACATATGAAGCAGTTTTTTGGAAAGACGAAGTCCTTTTTGCACAGTCGTTTCAAAAACTCTAAAATCTCTCCCTGCGTGATTTCCAATGGGTTTATGCAGGATTTCCACATCACTATCGTAAACGGTGGGAACCAGGTTTACGGACTCATGGATGGGATCGATCCAGGTAAATGTACGAAGTCTTTTAAAAAGCTTGGGACGCAAATCTCTATCATAATTTTCTGTGGTATTCTCATCCGTAGCGTTTAAATACCACATTTGAACGATTTCTACATCCGGGAGCAGGGCTTCTTTTAATTCCATAAAACGCTGTCTGTTTAATGGGTTTAGTACCTCATCCGCATCTAATGAATAAATATAGTCCATCGTACATTTTGAGAACGCGTAGTTTCTGGCATCCGCAAAATCATCAATCCAGTGGTAATCAAAAACTTTATCTGTATACTTCTGTGCAATTTCCTTTGTGCGGTCTGTTGAACCTGTATCCACAATAACCAGTTCCTCATAAAGCCCAGCAAAAGACTCCAGGCATCTATCCAGAACTGCCTCTTCATTTTTCACAATCATACACACGCTGATGGTCATCATCGTTTTACTTCTCCGCCTTTTCTTTTGCGATTTTTCGCATTTCAAATACACCCAGTGCCATCAATATAAATACGATAGGGGTACAAATACACTGCTGGTAACAGAAAAAATTATGTCCCATATAGGCAATTACAGCTGCCATGTATGCAATGAGTAATGGTGACTTTGCCGCCCTTTTTCCAGCTGCCACCAGAAATGATATAAAAATACCAAGATAACTAATCAGTCCCAGAAGTCCCTGGGTAACCATCATGTTTAGGAACTCATTATGGGCACAGGCTAACTTATATTTCCCCCAGTACTCTGATACTTCCACGTAACAGTATTTATCCATCGCACTGGCAAAACTATCTGGCCCCACGCCAACTAGCAAATCCTTTAAGGACGCATGTTCAATCGCCCGCACAGCCATGCGCCAGTTAAAGCCACGGTGATTGCCCCAAATATCTGTAAAATTAAACACGGGAACATCATACAGTTTCGAGAGGAAGGCAGGGAGCTTTCCTTTGGTCGTCAAAATAATGAGCAAAAGCGCCAGCCAGACCACAACAATAGCCGCCCACACCATAATTTTTCGCAAAACCGTAAGCTTTTCAAGGTGGAATTTCTGCTTGCTAAATAAGATTCTGGCAAGCAGATAAAGGACTGCCACCAAAACCATCAGTCCGCACATCAGAGGAGAATGGATTACAAAATTCGTAATGCGTTCTTCCCCAGCGACAAGCGTAATCATACGCTCCGGCCAGACATTTCGGCAAAGACCAATAAACTGGAACGTGGCGAGCCCCATGAATGCAACTTCTAAGAAGCGGAAGAACCGCATCGTGTTCCCGAGGGCAAACCAGAAAAACACCATGAGAGAAAGAATGACCCCCACATACGCACCATCTGAATTCGCGGTACATAAGGAACCAAAAGAAAACAAAATGCTAAGCAAGCCTACAATGCGTTGCCAATTCTTCTCGCCATACATATAAAGATATACGCAAAGCGGGAAGGCTAAAATGGCATAGCTACTATACCAGGTTGTCTGTCCGAGTGTCGATACAAACTTTTCAATATATTCATCCGCCAGCCAGTAGATATTCGTTGAGCCCTCTACGCTATAAGTGTACATTCCTAGCGGATTGAACCGGAATCGCTGTAATATCACTAACTGCGCTGTATAAATAGCTACCAATGATACCGGCACGAAATAGAGATTTCCTATTTTGCAATACCGGGACATAAAAATATAGATGGCGACAAAGGCAAGCTGGCTAAGCAGACCCATATACCAGCCATCAAATCCTGTTAGCGCCATGTTTTTATAGGAAGAAAACGCAAAGGACAGCAGGGAAAAGAGCCCATAAGCAACTACAAAATAATCCGTCATGAGAAGTTCTTTTCTCGCTGTTGTAAGGCTTTCTTTTACACTTCTTCCTTTCGCATTTTCTAAAAGTCTGTACGCGACAATCCAAAGAATCCAGGCAAGCAGCGCCACCGACAAAAAGACAATGGTATTCGTTCTGAAATAGGCAAACTTTGCATTTCCCATATCAAAATATTTTCCATAATCCCCTTTGCTTACATCCTCGGGGTGAAAATACATGGGATAAATTACCAGCATAGATATACCAAAAAATCCCACGATGCTGGTCATCAGGAAATTCGCTGTCTCCATAAAGGATTCTCTTCCCTGTAAGACGATATTCTTTTTATTTTTAGATTTTCCAGCCACGATTTCTCCTGCCATTAAGCACAAATCCATAAGGCATTCATGCTATAATATTTTCACAACGCACCTATTTTACCATAAAACAGGAGAACTAACTATGATTCCCATCTCTGCCTGCATTATTATGAAAAATGAAGATAAATATATTGAAGGCTGCCTGCAAGCGCTAAAAAAACATGGCATAGAAGAAATCAATATTGCAGACACCGGTTCTACTGATAAAAGTGTGGAGATTGCGCGAAAATACACCGATCGAATTTTTCATTTTGAATGGATTAAAGATTTTGCGGCGGCCAAGAATTTTATCATCAGCAAGGCTACCCATGACCAGATTATTATTCCAGATGCCGATGAGTATGTGGATGAAATGGACCGCGTCCAATTAGATATTTGCCTGAAAGAACATCCTAAGGCAGTTACCAAAGTTCTCATTGCCCACCTTACAGAAGAAAATGGCATCCGCGGAGCGCAAAATGTCTGGACAGAAAAATTTTTCAACAGAAAATATTATCACTTTGAGGGCGCCATTCATGAACAGGTAAAACCGCTCCCTGGAACCAAATATGACGAGTACAATGGCCCCATCCACATAACCCACTATGGTTATCTGCTTCCCCCGGAGGAGCAAAAACAAAAGGCACTGCGTAATAATGAAATCCTGTTTAAACTTTTAGAGGAGACGCCTGCGGACCCCTATCTTCACTTTCAGATTGCGCAAAGCTTTATGCTTGCTAGGGATTTAGAAAATGCTTATTCCTGGTTTAACAAAGGGCTCTCTTTGGATGTAGACCCTTCCCTGGAATATGTACAGATGATGGTAACCGGTCTGGGAGATACTATGCTTTCTACTGGACGGGCGAAAGATGCACTTTCCTTAGAGGGCATTCGGGATACCTTCGGCCATCTTCCCGAGTATGTTTTTATGATGGGGCAGATTTACATGGCCAACGAGAAATATATGGAAGCTTATATGGACTTCTTTCGCTGCCTGCAAATGAAAGAAGGCCGCACCAGCGGTGTGACCTCCTACTATGCATATCATAATATTGGCGTAATTAATGAAATATTTGGAAAAAAGGAAGACGCCATTTCCTTTTACAAAAAAGCCGGCGACTATGCGCGCTCCAAAGAACGCTTAAAAGAACTCGGCGTACTCCTGTAACACAGCATTCCGATAATTGTTGTAGCCTTTCCAAAGATTGGTAATGCCTGTATCATGCGCAATCCATGGCTTCTTCATCTCTGGAACAACAAGCTTATATCCCTTTCGTCTGAATTCGAAACTCTGAGACATATCGTAATAGCTCCAGCCATCCAGTAAGTCTTCTCGCCACCGAATATCCGCGCGGGTAACCATCAAAAAGCCTTCGAGTGTATCTACTTCCGTGAGGCCATCCTCTGGCTTGTAAGCATATCCGTTAAAATTAACGTTAGACGGATCCATGGAATATAGATTTCCTACGCGCTCGCCATGCCAGGGAACGCCGCTGGCAGGGACTTTGGGGGAACCTAATACGCCAATCATCCCGATCTTACTATCCATATTAAAAATCGTCAGAACATCCTGTAAGAAATTCGGATTGATAATGGAAACATCCTGATGCATATAAATCTTAATCGGTGCATCGGAATTATCAATAGCTGCATTAAATGCCGCCGCCATGCATTTTGCACCACGCACGGGATAAATTTCCACCGTATAGCCATCTGGTACTTTTAACTGATGAATATAAAGTTCTGCTTCTTTAAAGAGCATTTCGTCCGAAACACTGATTACAAAACAAAACTTCTTTTTCGGTGCAGAAGGAATAATATGTCCCAAATTTTCAAATAGTCCCATATCTTAAATCCCCCTCGCCACGCGAAGTTTTAATTCATATTCTTCTCTTTGCTTTGTTACCATTCTGCGGTCAATCTCCGGCAAATCTTCACAGGAAAGAACCGTATTTAATAAATAAAGCGCCGCTTTATAATCCAGACGTTCTGCATACAGTTCAGAAAGAGCCACAAACAGACGATTTTTTTCGCCAATCACAGAATCGAGAACAAGCCGTTCCACCACATAGACAGATAATTTCTTCTCTGCTAGATAAGCCATACACTCACTTTGTAGGGGCTTTGCAAGCCCTAACTGGATTCTTCGAAAATAAAAACTCATTTGTCGATAAATGGCTTCAAAATGCTCCGTATATTCAATCGCATCAAAGATGCAGGCATCTTCGGTCATCCGTTCCGTCTCGTATATTTTTACGGCCGCTTTAAATACTTTTAAATCATAATCATACAGGGCAAGATTTTCGTATTCCTCCCCCTGTACCAAACGAATAATATCATCATAAGCAGGACGTCTGCGCTCAGAGATTTTCTCATTAATCCGTCCCTTCATCGCACAAATTCCAGCAAAGATTGCAGGACGCACCTCTGCCATCGCAGAAAAATAACTGTCTGCATAGCTGCGAAGCTTATCGCTGCTTTCAGAAGTCCATTCTCCATTTGTCTTAAATTGTTCTAAATCAACATGTGCCGGAATATTCATTCTACACCTTTGGTTCACATAAAATCGTCTCTCTTTGCTATTATACATTGTTTCCTTTATATGTAAAATACTTTCCCATGCTATAATGATGGTATGCAATTTACTTTTTGCCTGATTACCAAAAATGAAGAACGTTATTTAGAAGCATGCCTCACACCGCTCAAAAAAACTGGCATGCCTATTGTTGTTCTGGATACGGGGTCCACAGATCAAACCGTTACAATCGCCAGACAATTCACAAACGACGTGTACGACTTTACCTGGCAAAATGACTTTGCGTTAGCAAGAAACGCTTGCGCAGCAAAAGCAAAAACAGACTATATTTATTTTATTGATGCAGACGAAATCACTACCTCTGTGGATGTCAAAAGTATCCTAAAACAGATACAGGATTTCCCAGAGGCAGTTGGACAATTTAAACGAATCAGCCTGTCCCCAGATGGTGAGGGGACCTGCGAAAGCATCGATTATCCTGAACGGCTCTATAACCGTCGTATTTTTCACTACGAAGGACGGATTCATGAACAGGTAACCTATATAGACTCCACAAAAAAGAATGCGCCGCTTCCATACTATGTTGCAAAACATACCGTTCGGCATGAGGGCTACATTGGCACGCTAGCTGCACGAAAGGAAAAAGCCGAGCGAAACATCGCGCTTCTCCTGGTCAATCTTAAGGATACCCCCGATGATCCCTATATCTACTATCAGTTAGGTCTTGCCTATCGTCTATACGATGCTTATGCAGAAGCAGATCCCTATTTGGAAAAGGGTGTTTCATTAGCAACGGATTATTCCCTTCGATATGTCACAGATTTAATCATCACCTATGGACAGAATCTTAATAAATTAGAGCATTTTGCCGATGCAGCAGCCCTTGTTAAATATCTTCCGCACTACAAAAAAAATGCTGATTTTCTATGCATGTTAGCTTATGCTTTCATGAATAAATCCTGTCTTTCCGAGGCTCTGGCCCTATACCAGAAGGCTGCAACTCTTCCAGAAGCAAGTATCATTGGCAATAATACCTCTGTTCCACACCATAATATGGGCTGTATTTATGAGGCAACCGGTAATCTCACCCTTGCCAGGAAGCATTATTTGCAGGCAGGCGATTATCCCCCCAGCCTTTCAAAGTTATCATCCCTTCCTGCAAATGAGATTACACTACCGTCACAGTTTTGCATCATATGCATATGGGATCCGGCTAAGGAAAATATGCTTAAACAGCAACTTGATCAGATATTGCAGAGTACCCTTCCGCTTAACCAATTTATTCTGGCAATTGTAGGGCCTTCTTCCCCTGTAACAATATCTCTAGAAAACAAATACCCCGATTCCGTTGCCCTTTTTACAACAGAATCTGTACCTACCCGCCTAGAAGCCATTGAAACGGCTGCAAGCTATGAGCTGGCCCCCTCTTTCATCGTGCTTCCAGAAATGGCCTCACTTCCACTAGACAGTCTTCGCATCCTAACAGCTTATGAGAAAGCAACCAATGCAGAAGCCTGCGTATTTTATAATAACCTTACGCAGGACGGAAACGATGTTCTCCTATCCGGTAGCGCGCCGCTTCCAGGTCTTCCGAATACCCTTTTTGATTTTCCGCAAAATGGGCCCTCGCTTCTTTCCCTTTCCTGTATAAAAAAAGCCCTGCAAGTAACAGGGCCTGGTTCATCTTCTATTGTTGAAGGACTTCTTTCCACCGTTTCATCCGTTGCCGTCATCGGAAAAAGACCAGAAAATCTTGATTTATCCTAATACCTGAAGCAAAATCTTCGCAAGAAGCAGTGGATAGGAATATTCCTCTGCCACTTTTTTGTAGCCAGCAAGTGCAATCTGTAACCTTTCCTTTTCGTGTTCCAGATAATATTTTGCTTTATCTACTAACTCTTCCGTACTCTTATAAACCTCGATTTCCTTTCCAACTTCAAACAGCTCATATATTTCTTCCTGCGCATCGGAAAGTGCAAAGCCTCCAATCGCCATAATATCAAAGATTCGCTGAGGAACACCCGTCTCAATACTGCGCAGTGTACTGTTTAAACAGATTTTGGAACACGCATTTACTCTATACAGACCATCCAGACTATCTACTCGTCCACGAACCGTAAGACCAGGAATCTTACTTCCTGCTGCCACATCTCCTGTGTATAGCGTCGTATCAAACTGCGACGCAAGCGTACCCAAATATAGTTTCCGTTCTGCTTTTGCTAATAACGGAATTAACATAAGCACATCTTCTGCATAGTCTTTCTCTATAAGCATCTCTTCTATCGTAGATGCAGCAAAGAGTCTATCCATATCCTGACGAAGTGCATCCTGTGCGGTTCCAAATAAACTGTGGTTATTTCCGGTGTGACCTACGTGCTGATTTAAATACGAGGCAAGCTGCTGCCTGCCTGTTTCAGATAGCCCATTCAAAAAAGTTTGATAATACTCTTTCTGATAAAGCTGTCCCACAAAGGAAATATCCTGCCCGTAATGCTTTGCATCCTCAGCTGTCAGGACAATCTGACTCGTTAAGGTTACGTTTGCTGCTAAAGGGCTATGAAAAACCTGACGCACCCCTACAGCTTTTAATCTTTCAATCTGCGCTTTATCAAACATAAATATGTAGTTGGTCTGATACAGGGCTTCTTTCCGGTATAACGCGGTTTGAGGAGAATCATAAACCCAGGAAATATAAGGCTTCCCTACCTCATGACAGGCCCTCGCCAAGCAAGCCGAAAAATTCTGTGAAAAGCAAAGATCACAACTAGCCAGAACGGGAAGCAGTTCTTCCACCTGCTGATTCGTATAGATATCAATGGGAACAGGACCGGTTGGTGCTTCCACATTTACCCCCAGCTCAATGAGTCCCCACAATATATCATTTTTCTGAATGCCTTCTAAATCAAAATAGAAGACCTTTAATTTTTTCAAAAAATCCATATTTCAAATATTCGCAAAAAAGGGAGAGCTTTCGCTCTCCCCTTATTTTTTAACCTTTTATATATTAGCCAAGGAGGGACATAACACCCTGGTTGCTCTGGTTAGCCTGTGCTAACATAGACTGACCTGCCTGTGCAAGAATCTGGTTGTTAGAATAGGTAACCATTTCTTTAGCCATATCTGTATCACGGATAGCAGATTCAGCTGAAGTAGTGTTCTCCACAACGTTATCAAGGTTCTTAATAGTATGCTCAAGTCTGTTCTGAATCGCACCAAGATCAGATCTCTGCTGAGAAACCTGCTTAAGAGCGGCCTTAATCATGCTGATAGCGCTCTGTGCAGCAGCATTTGTGGTACCAGAAACAGCAACACCAGCAATACCAATTCCACTAGCGTTCATTGCAGCGATAGAGATTGCGATAAACTGACCTGCTTCTGCACCAACCTGAAGGTTCTTAGCAGTAAAGGTACCATTTAATAAGTTCTGCTCATTGAATGTAGTAGTGGAAGCTACACGGTTAATTTCAGATACAAGTGCCTGCACCTCAGAGTTGATATAACCACGGTCAGTACTGGTCATAGTATCGTTTGAAGCCTGGATTGCAAGGGTATTCATACGCTGAAGCATATCGTGTACTTCTGCAAGTGCACCTTCTGCAGTCTGTACGCAGGAAATACCATCCTGAGCATTTGCAGATGCCTGGGTTAAGCCCTTAATCTGACGTCTCATCTTTTCAGAAATTGCAAGACCTGCTGCATCATCTGCTGCACGGTTAATCTTATAACCGGAAGACAGCTTTTCTGTGGACTTTGCCTGAGAAGCTGTGGTGATGCCGAGCATTCTGTTACTATTCATTGCCTGTAAATTGTGTTGAACTACCATTGTTTTGTCCTCCTTGAGTGTGACTTTCCTTTTGTATTATATTCTTCTTGGTATTATTCATGGCATCTGGTCTAATCCATCTTGCCTTACAATACATATATCGGAGAAAACAGAATGTACTTAACCCCTTTTATAAAAAATATTTTATTTTTTTTACAAAAGCAAAGTGGCCACCTTACGGTGGCCACTTCTAATGGTAGTTTTAATTCGGAACTAATTAGCCAAGAAGAGAAAGTACGCCCTGGTTGCTCTGATTTGCCTGAGCAAGCATGGAAGTACCAGCCTGCGCAAGAATCTGGTTATTAGAGTAAGTAACCATCTCTTTAGCCATATCGGTATCACGAATTGCGGATTCAGCTGATGTAGTATTCTCTACAACGTTGTCAAGGTTCTTAATGGTGTGCTCAAGTCTGTTCTGGATAGCACCAAGATCAGATCTCTGCTGAGAAACCTGCTTAAGAGCTGACTTAATCATGCTGATAGCACTCTGTGCTGCAGTGTTGGTGGTACCGGAAACGGCAACACCAGAAATACCAATACCGCTTGCGTTCATTGCTGCGATAGAGATTGCGATGAACTGACCTGCTTCTGCACCAACCTGAAGGTTCTTAGAAGTGAAGGTACCATTCAATAAGTTCTGCTCGTTGAAAGTGGTGGTGGAAGCTACACGGTTGATTTCGGACACAAGTGCCTGAACTTCGCTGTTCAGATAAGAACGATCGGTACTAGTCATGGTGTCGTTGGACGCCTGAATAGCAAGGGTGTTCATACGCTGAAGCATATCGTGTACTTCTGCAAGTGCACCTTCTGCAGTCTGTACTGCGGAGATACCATCCTGTGCGTTAGCGGATGCCTGTGTTAAGCCTCTGATCTGACGTCTCATCTTCTCGGAGATTGCAAGACCTGCTGCATCATCTGCTGCACGGTTAATCTTGTAACCAGAAGATAACTTCTCAGTGGACTTTGCCTGAGCGGAAGTCGTGATGCCTAACATTCTGTTGCTGTTCATTGCTTTTAAATTGTGTTGTACTACCATAGTTTTATCCTCCTTGATAATAGATAGTAGCCGCTTCCCTGCGGCTGTTATTAAGTTATAGAGAAGAGAACTCTTCCCTTGTATTAATTATATCGGAAAAAGTTCCCGATATTTAATACCAAATTGAATTTTTTCACAAAAATTCTTTTTTTTGTGAAATATCTCCATAACGAGCGCACCTTTTTGGGTACTATTCCTTATGGTCCATAAGCTGGGGATCCACGTTATTAATGCGATTCATAGCGTTGTAATAACTATTGGTCGCCTTCTGTGCGCTACGCTGTCTGCTGATATTCTTTCGTTCCATTTGGAAGCGATTCGTTACCAGGGTCTTATTACGCTGCTCTGCTGCCATCAGGGAGGTACTTCTGTCCGTCACTTCCTGAATCAGCTTCTGCATCTCTGTAATATCTGCTTTATAGTAATCCTTATCCTGCTTCAGATTCTCCTTGATACGCTCATAAACCGCATCAAAGCCGTTGTCTAAGCCATCTAACTTTGCAATTAATTCTGCTTTTTCATCCACAGTCTTATCAAAGGCATCCCAATCCACCTTCTCTGCCTCTACCATACTTTTCTGTTGTACGGTATAGAGAAGAATTTTATCTAGCAAATCTCTCTTTGCTACCAGGGAATCCTTCAGCATCTCGATATATCGGTCTGTCACAGCGTCACCCACACTTCACCTCTTAGCTTTACGCCTGCTGGCTCTTTACCTTCTTCATAACTTCCTTCCAATTATCCCGCATAGAGCGAAGATGAGTTACCACTTCCTCCATAATTTCAGGATCCTTGGTTACATTCGCCTCTAAAATACGCTTTAGCAGGTATCTGTATATTTTATCAAATTCCTCAGCAATTGGATACTTGAAGTTTAAAGTTGCACGAAACTCATCAATAATCTTCTGGGTTCTGATGACATTATAATGTGCTTTCTGAATATCCTTATCCTTCATAGCCTGCACAGCAATATTGCCAAACTTAATAGCACCCTCATAAAGCATAAGCGTCAGCTCTGCAGGCGAAGCCGTTAAAATTTTACTATTATTGTATTGTGCATAAGGATTATTCATCATTGCCATTGTTTATCGCTCCAATCAACTGTATTTCAAATATATGGAAGATTTATCGCATACCAACCATGCCGGATACCGCCGTCTGCTTACCATTTAAGGTTGCCAGCGTTTTTTCCATTGCAGCAAACTTGGAATAGTACTTGTCTTCAATATCCGTAACCTTATCTTCCAGTTCCTTAACTTTCTTTTCCCAGTCGGTCTGTTCCGTCGCTAACTTCTTATCGTTATATACTTTATAGATACTACTCATGGAAGTAGACTGCATCTTTCCGTAAAGATTGTCATACATCTTCTTAGAGAACTGCTGAAAGAAATTTGCAACCTTTTCTGGATCAGCTGCAATCAGTGCTTTTAACTTATCTTCATTACCTGCGGTAGCGGTATCTTTCTCGTCACCATTAATATGTAACGCATAGCGCTCGTTCTTATCTGCTGCGAAAAAGCCTAAGGTGGAGATACCAAAATCTGCCAAATACATCTTCTTGCCGCCAACCATAAATCCTTCGTTCGCCACATCTGTCATAGCACTCATGACACCATAAAGGGTACTATCGTTACGAAGAAGGGAATCCTTTATCTTATTCTCCCAGTCTTCAATTTCCTTTTCAGACATTGCTTCCTTCTGCTCATCGGTCAAAGGATTATATCCTTTTGAGGAATCCGCATTATATAACTTCGTCATCTCGTTCACCAATTCGTTGTACTTAGTGAACATATCCTTTACTACATCATAGATTGCATCATAGTCTGTCTGTGTGGTAACAGAAATCTTCTCATTCTTATCGGTAGGCATCGCATTAATGGTATAAGTCGCACCATTAATATTAAATGTATTGGTGGTAGATTCAAACATCGCACCATTGAGTTCCAGTTTCGCATTCTGTCCGTCGATTTTGCTTACAGCAGTATAGCCTGTGGAGTCTGCCAGGGTATTTAACTGTTTCTCAGATGCTAGGCCGAGCTTTGCAAGCGTATCTACATCACCCGTAAAGCTAAAATCACCAGCCTCGCCAGTATCCTTTGCGCTAACAAAGAGGCGCTGATTTCCAGCATCAAAATTCGCATTCAAACCTTTCCCTTTGATAGCCTCTGCCAGCTTATCCATGGTGTTAATCTGGCCTTCACCACTTCCAATGGTAATATCTAAGGTAGAACCATCCTTTTTATTTAATGTGATAACAGAACCTTCAGCAATGCCAAGTTTCTCTGTAAGTTTCTCGCTGCCACTACCAACGCCAACCTTGGCACCCGTAAGATACGCAGCCGTTGCCTGCTGTTCAATGCGTGCTGTCTGAATACCATTTACAGCTTTTCCACCAGCCACAACAGAAAGCGCACTGTTTGAGGTGGTAACCTTCTGCTTTGAATAAGCAGTAGACAGACGATTATTCGCCAAGGTACCCGTATAGAAGCTATAAATCTTGCTATTCAAAGACTGCCATGCAGTCTGGGTCCACTTATTCTTTGTAAGAGAGCCCTTCGCATCGGTTACCTTTTTCTGTGTTTTGCTTGTATATGCAGAGATAATACTCTCTGTGTCCAGACCAGAATTCATACCGGTCATACGAATTAAATCACTAGCCATAATATCCTTCCTTTCTATGCTATACAGATATTAACGCTTCTCGTCTACGATAAGGCCTGAGGTTTCCCAAATCTTTGCGATCATATCCAGCATCTTTTCAGGGGGCAGTTCCTTTATAACTTCTTTGGTCTTTTTATCTACAATCTTAATCGTGATTCTGTTGGTTTTCTCATGAATACCAAATTCAGAAGTCACGCTGGTTGCCTTTTTATTCAATTCCTCTAATGCTTTACGCATCATCTCCTGGTCGGCACTACCTGCGCCAGAGCCAGCACTTCCGCCTTCGCCACTTTCTGTAGAGCCTTCGCCATTCTCAGCAAGCTTTGTAACAGCTAAAGTCTCCTGATCGATACGGGCAACACTAGCGTCCATGTTCTGTCCATCCGTGGACTCAGAAATTGTTGTCGTTGCAGGTGCTACTGGAGCCGCTGCCTGGGTAGGCTGCGCTGCATACGTCATCATAGTTCCTAAGGGTTCAATTCCTGCCATAACACTCACCTCCGTGTGAAATTAGCTGATTGCCTGTTCTTTCCGGCAATCAAAAATAGGGTTTCATATACTATATCGGATATTTTATCCGAAATTTAACACATTTTTTATGTTTTTCTATAAAGGGAAAGAGGCGTCACGTCTGACGCCTTCCATTCCACTCATTATGTTAACCAAATAATTTCTTCAATGCATCCGGTGATGGCTCGGTCATCGCTGCCTTATTTGCCTCCTGGATCTGTTGATAAACTTCCTGTCTATAAATAGGTACTTCCTTAGGTGCTGCAATACCAACCTTAACCTGGTCACCTTTCACATCCAAAATCGTAATTTCAATATTGTTATTAATGATAAGGGACTCACCCTTCTTTCTAGATAATGCTAACATACTATTCACCATCCTTTCCGGCGTTCTTTCTTGCCTGCAGGATATCATAGATATAGTATTTTACCGGCACATCCGCATCAATAATGAGCTGAACAGCCTTTCTGCTTGCTGCGTTCACAATCATAGGGGCTTTCAGATTCACGCTCATCTTTGTTAAATCTGATGGAACAGATATGGTAACCAACACAAGCATATCTTCTGACAGACCACCAATCGGTGCCAGCAAATCATCATTCACTTCCGGATTATAGTCATCCTTCACTACCAAAGGATCTACCACTGGCATAGCAAAATTGGGTTCCTGTACGGACTGCAACCAACGAATGCCGCCCTGCTCCCCCTGTTCCACATCATGGATTAATGCAAAGTCCACAAGGTCCGGAAATCCTACAATTCCGTTCGGAAATTGTATCATCTTATCATCGTCAATGGTAACTTCACCAAATATTCTGGTATTAATCTTCATCTTCGTAACCTCCGTATTACATAACTACATACTATTATAACATGGTTTCAAAGTATTTTTACATTCTACAGGTAATCAAGCAGTGTCTTCTGGATCATGTCCGCAGTAGCAGAAAGAGCCGCCTGATAGCTAACCTGGGTAGAGGATAACTGTACAGCTACATCGGTTTCTTCCACATCTTCATTTTCACTTTGTAGTGTCTTAAACGTGGTTGCCTGATCCTCGAGACGATTTTCCACTAGCGCCAGTCTGGACGCTCTGTTTCCAATCGTTGTTAACGCTTCATTCGCAGAATCCAAATATCCCTGCATTCTAGTAATATAGTGGCTAAACGTTTTCTGTAACTGATCGCGCAAATAGGTGTGCGCCTTCTTGGCTGCGTCCAAATCCTTTCCAATGGTTTCCCGCTCTGCATCTGTGTAAGTCGCCGTATCCTTCTGCATATCCTCTAGCTTTTTAACAATCGTTTCAATGCTGGATACTTTGTCTGCCAAATCAACAATTTCATCTACATCTCTTCCCACCGCATGCTTAAAGATTTCTTCCGGGTAGGTATTGATCTGAATGTGCTGATTAAATCCAACCTGATACTTGATTTCCTGTCCAAGCGTTCCTGTATCAGGATACTCGTCATTATAAGTAATCGGGTTTCCGGTAATAGGGTCTACGGTCTCGCATTTAAAATAATGCTGTGGACGAAGATCTCCTTTTTCCCAGTTCTCCTTCGTATAATCAAAGGTCGCTGTATTATCTACATTCTTCAGTTCCTTGTAGATATCCTCGCTCATAACGAGTTCGCCAGTGGAAGGGATAATATAAAGACTGTTCGTTCCCGTAGCAGCATTCTTATACGCTGTTTCTCTATCCGTCTCTACGGTTGCTGTTAACGCATTCGTTGTTCCATCAGGATAGGTAATCGTAAGTGTTGAGCCTGCCACATTCTTTAAATCATCATAAGCAAGCTGAATGCGGAAATACTTCGTCTCCTCCACATCCATTTCTGAAACAATCGCGTTACCGCTCGTTTCAAAGTTCTTTTCGCTGACTTCTCCAAGATCTCCTATGGAAATAAAGCTTTTCTCTTCCACATCCAGATAGTTGAACTTCTGGGTAATGTGGTACTCCTGCGTCTCGCTTTCAGGGAATTTTAGTGAAGTATCTGTACGATAACCCGTAAAAATATAGCGACCTGCATAATCGGCATCGCCGGTAGCATATACTTCATTCTTCAATTCCTTTAACGCATCAATAATAATCCCTCTGTCATCCGTAGTCAGGGTATCTGATGCCCCTTTTTCGCACTGTTCAATCATATCCTTAATTACGGAAATGGAAGTTTTTGCAGCACTCTCTGTCAGTTCCAGCCAGCTCTTTGCATCGGGAACATTCTTTTTATAATACTGATTGACATCGCTCACATCGCTGGCAAGGCGAAGAGCACGAATTGCCACAACAGGATCTTCAGAAGGTCTGTTGATCTTTTTTCCCGTAGCTAACTGGGTATTTAACTTATCTGTCAATTCCTTATTACGGTTGATATTGGTGAGGGCATTATTCTGCATAACCTTATTTGTAATACGCATAGTAATCTCTCCTTTACTTCATTTGCAACATCCTGTCGCCCAATATCATCCATGAAAACTTTTGCTACTACATATATCGGTAAAAAAAGGGCTGCAATAAAGCCCTTTTTAAATAATTTTGCATTCTACCAAAACTATATGCCAATTTTTCGAAGCTGCTGTGCGAATTCTATAAACTGCTTTTTGTTCAGTTGCGTCTTTAAGGAGACAAGCGCTAACTTATGTTCTTCCCTTAAGATTCCTTTTTTAATGTATGGATTATCTTCAAAACCGGCAAGCTTTTTTAGGCTCAAATATCGCAAAAGCAGATAGCCATTATAGTTCGGTTCTTCAAACCGTAGAATTAACATTTTAAGTCCCGTTAAATATCCACTATAAATGAACTCCAGCTGCAACTCATCAGGATATTCATTAAGAAGCCCCCGCTTCTTCCATTCATCCCAAAGCATATCCTGCACTGTAATACAGTCCAGCTGATACATCTGATTCGTTTTCAATACGGTTGACTCGTCATTCACATAGTAATGGTATAGTGGTGCCTCAATGACAACACCAGCTTTTACATAAAAATGCAAAAGCGATCCCCAAAAACCATCTTCATATGTCAAATTACATGGAAACCTAATAGCATTCTCTAATAATAATGGTTTATAGATTATTTTCTTCCAGGCAGAGTATCCAAATACCGGATTTAATATAAGTTCTTTTCTTTTATCCTCTGTATCGATTACTATTACTTTTCCAGCATATTCACCCATATCCAGTGTGGTGTACGCAACATTTTCTCCTCGGTCTCTTACATGCCCGCAACATACTACTTCGTATTCCCCTGTTGCCGCATATCCATATAGCACCTCTAAATAATTTAAAGCAATCCAGTCATCGGCGTCCAAAAAAACAATCCAGTCCGTGCTCGCATAGGATAATCCTATATTTCGTGCCTGCCCCTGTCGTCCATTCTGCGGACTTTCAACAATAATAAAATTATCAGGAAAACGCTTTTCCCAGTCCATCAGCTTCGCAAGGGTTCCATCCGTAGAGCAATCATCCACGCAAATAATTTCCAGTTCCGCTACCCCTATTGTCTGACGAACAACACTTTCTATACACCTGTCGATATATTTTTCTACGTTATAGCAGGGTATGATTACACTAATTTTTGCCATAAATTCATAAATGGCCAGAGTTATTCGCCCTGGCCTTCTCCATTTTACACACCGGTTGATAGAATCAGTCTGTCATATACTTCTGACAGCGTCTGAATCATCTTCGCCGCTAAGTTATATTGCTGCTGGAACTTATTTAAGTTAATCGCTTCTTCTTCCGAATCGACACCGCTCACAGATAGACGCTGATTTTCAATGGAAGTTCCCAAAACATTGTAATTCTTCGTAAAATCCGTGGCACGCTGGGTATTTAAAGATACATCCGACATAACACATACCAGGAACTGATCTGCTGAGCAGCTTCTGTAGCTCATCCGGTTCTGGTTCGTCTTAAGATCGATAATATCATCTACAAGAGTATTATCGTCATCACCTGTGTACTGTTCTCTTCTGGTTGCTAACAAAGAGGGATCCTTTGCAAGCGCTTCCACTACCGTGAAATTTCCTGCATTTAAAAGCACATAGCTGTTATCCACACTACTTACCGTTACGGTATCGCTTCCGCTACCCTTTAAGGCAACCTTTGTATCTCCCACGCCGCTAAGCGCCTCGCCCTCTTTTAATGTATCACCATTTGCAAGGGAAGCCGTAAATAAATCTCTTCCTTCCATACCATTATCCAGCACACCAGAATGAAGAATTTCATTGTACGCCTGAGAATACATACGAACCCACTCATTCATCTGAGACATGTAATAGGGAATTCCCTGGTAAATCAGGTTGCAACCAATTTCTGCGCTCTGTGACTTGGTTGCCGCAGACTGCTGAATTTGATTCTTTCCATTTAACGCCTGGTTCAATTTGAATGTGTAAGTACATTCTCCTGTTGCCTCATCCATGTTGTAGGTCCAGCCTTCGTAGTAATAACGAATATTGCCTACGCTAATTGCACCACCAGTTGTGATGTAGTTACCAAGACGATCCACATCTCCACCGCTGGGAAGATTACATTTATTCAAATCGTAAAGATAATCTGCCTTAACCTTAACGGTCACTTCCTGGGTCGCTACATTTACATCCGATACGGTTCCCTTAAAGTTCTCACCATTACAGCCATCACGCATCTGGATTAAGCCCTGCAGCTTTCCGCCCGTGGTTACAGAATATATATTCAGCATATCGCCTTTGGTTCTATAATCCTCTGTAGTCCAGTCCGGCATTCCCTTAAAATAGATGTCGTAAAGACCGTCAATATCACTGTCATAGGTTCTTTCATAGTTCTCTCTGGGAACCACCTGTAAGGTCTTATAAGTGCTATCATCCACAAGGGTCTGTCCACAGATTTTTACAATATATCTGGTACCCCCCGTCACACGATCGGGGTCGTTGCTATCAATTACTTTTCTTTCTTCTACATCTACCGCACAGATTTCAGAAAGTTCATCAAGCAGCATATCTCGCTGGTCACGAAGTTCATTCGCATGTGCTCCGCTATTCATCTCGATAACATTAATCTGCTTATTTAACGCTGAAATCTCTTCGGAAATGGAATTAATACGATCTACATTTACCTTAACCTCAGAATTCACATCTCTCTGTAATTTCTGTAAGTTTGTATACATATCATTGAAATAGGTGGTAAGATTCTGCGCATAGCCAATAGACTGCTGACGAACCGTAGAATCGGCAGGATTCTTTGCCAGTTCACTAATCGTATTGTAATACTCATTAAAAATTGTATTAAAACCTTTGACCGTTGAATTGTCTGCAAAATACTCTTCAATGGTCCTCATGTAGTATTCCTTGGACTCATACTCCCCTAATTTGCTCTGATTCGCCCAATATTTTTCGTCGTAAAAAATATCTCGCACACGCTCAATGGCAAGTGTTTCAACACCCGCGCCCACGCATCCATATGTGGTAAAGGAACGAATCGCATTCGCAGCCTGGGTGGATACCTCCTGACGGCTATATCCTTTTGTTTCAATGTTGGATACATTGTTTGCCGTTGTATTTAAGGAAGCCTGTGCTGCCTGTAATCCGGAATATGCAGTATTTAATCCTAAAAACGTAGATGACATTGTTCGTCCTCGTATATTCTCAAAGAGTTTCCGCCAGTTCCTTCTGACACCTCTTCATTATACAGAGTTCCTTCTCCATAAAAAAAGCGTTCTACCAATTATATCGGTAAAACGCTTCAAAACTTTAACGCTGTGCTATGAACCTAAGGTATTTAATACATGTTCTAGCATTTCATCAATAACATTGATATATCGGCTGCTGGCATTATATGCATTCTGGAATCGTATCATATTGGCTAATTCCTCATCCGTAGATACGCCAATGGTTCCCTGTCTGGAAGCTTCAATAGAATTCACAGTCATCTGCTGATGTTCCTGCAAACTCATGTAGATATTACCGGAGTTCGCAATCTGTGCTACCATCGCGTTATAGAATTCAGGAATGCTGATTCCGTTTGTTAAAGTTGGATTTAATGTATATTTTTCTTCCTGGAATGCCTTCTCCAAATCTTTCGCAGTCGTATAGTCCACGCTACCATCCGGCATCATGAAACTCAAATGGCTGGGATACTGCAATAAATCCTGATTCACACGAAGACCAAGACTGGTATACCAGGTAGAAGAATCACTTACATCTTCTGGCGTCTTTTGCCAGGTTGTCGTTCCGCCCGTTGTCACCTGCTGTCCCAAATCGCAGGTACCTCTTTCGAATAGTTCTACGGGGATATAAGAGGTCGGATCATCCGGATCTGCTAATGTACACAGATAACCACTTGTCGTATCGGCGTGTGCTGCCAGCACATCGTTCACAGCCGTAACAATGTTATGTACAAGCCCATCAAATTCTGCCATGGTGTTCATCATAATAGAATCCTGCACGGCGGGATGCGCCACAAGCGCGCGCCCTCTGGCATCCTTGGGCTGTTCTGTATATAGTTCCTCTGATGCCAAATCCTGGTAGGTACCTCTGTGATCACCTCTTGCAAGTAGTACTGCCTTCAATTCCCCTACGTCGGTATCCTTTACAGAAGAAATCTCTACACTGAAATCAAACACGGGTGCCGTGTCTGGCTTATACACTTTATTCCCAAAATTGTCATAATAATTTTCAGCACTATCAGGCCAGTAAACCGCAAAAAATCCTGCATCTCCATCTAGCTGACAAGCCATGTGATTGGTCTTATCCTGTAATACCAGGTCGTGGGTTTCAAACTTTACCAGAACGTTACCATAGGCATCATTCTTAAATTCTGTATTGCCAAGTCCTGAAAGTTCATCCATCAAACGGTTTCTCTGGTCCTTTAAGTCATTGGCATGTTCAATCCCGCCCGTTTCAATGGCTCTAATCTGCTCATTTAGCTTCCAAATCTTATCTGCAATCTCATTTACACGATTCACGGTATCCATAACCCTGAGGTTTAATTTATCCTGATAATCTGCAAAATCCTGATACACGTTTCTTGCTGCTTCTACAAAACTCTGTGCATACTGTACCAGCATAGACTGGGTAACTTCACTACTGGGATCTTTTACAAGTTCTTCGATGGAAGTCCATAAACTCTTTACAGAATCCGAGAAGGTTGCGCCATCTAACTCACCTAAAATCTCTTCAATTTCCTCGATTGCGCCATAGGAAACATCATAAAAGCCCTGACGTCCGTATTCTTCACGATACGAAGCATCAAGGAAGCGATCACGAACCTGTCTTACCTCGGCAATTTCAACACCAAGACCCGTCTGCTTCATTGCAACGCCGGTCATATCTACGCTAAGGCGATTATATCGAAGCCCCGCATTCTGTACCTGCTGACGCACATAACCAGGCGTCTCTGCGTTGGTTACGTTGTGCGCAACTACGTTCAGAGATTCCTGCCCTGCCTGTAATCCAGTTCTTCCTACATGTAAATCTGCAAATAATGACATATATTGGTCTCCGATCTACGGGACGCACGCCTCAGCATACCCCCCGCAGATTCTAATGAAGTCTGTATAATCGTCCGTTCCCGGACACCTTTGTATCAAAAAAGCCGATACTGCTTTGTTAATAGTAATATCGGCTAATTTCACAAATTCTTTAATATCTTAAAAAAATCCTTTGGACTTACTGCTTCGAATCGAACCGCTTCGTTCCGCTTCCCATCGTATTCCCTGCCGCATAGGCATTTCTAGTGTAATCCGCTGTCTCTGGCGCTTTCTTCATCATCTGCAATAAGCTCATTTCAAATTCCACCATTTCCAGCGAATTTTTAAGCAGTTCCCGGTTCTGGTCATTCACCTTCACCATCCCCGCAAGCGTCTGTTTCAGTTCATCATGCACCTTTGCCAGGGCGTCTCTTTCCTTCACCCTGCTCCCCATCTTCTCAATGAGTTCCGGTAAAGTAATCTCGCCTTTTACACCCATAATACCGGAAATTTCCTTCATCGTCTGGATGCGGTCTTTTTCCAGTTTCTGTATGGTTGCCACTACTTCCTGCTCTGCCATCGTAATCTTTTCCAAATTAACCAAATCCCCTTTGATAATCACAGGAGTTTTCGCAGAAGATAGTTCATACAGCACACCATACTCTGTATTTTCTCGTTCTAGGGTATGTATTAACACCTCAATTAAACTTGCCATCGTTACTTCCTTCGTTTTCCTTTGTATCCATTATAGCAAAGAATTCCCCTACTGAAAAAGGTGTCTGCGAACAGACACCTTGTGTAAAACACCCGTTTTGCTTAGAAAATAGCGGTTTCAGTTGCCTTCTCCAGTAACTTGTCTGCAAGATCGCTGGTGCTAACATGATACGTACCTGCTTCGTAAGCCGCTTTAAGAGCTGCTACTTTATCAGCACGAACATCCGGAGTCTGCGCAAGCCCTGCACGAACTGTCTGCATATCCTTGCCAGCATCAGAAATCTGAAGCTTGTCCATGAAGCTGCTGCCACCAACTTTTGCCTTGGGAGCAACTGACTTCTGTGTATTGTTATAAAGTTGCTGGATTTGAGAATAACTGTCAATTCTCATAACAAATCCCTCCTTTGATTAAGCAATCACACTACCCTCATGTGATATATCGGACGTTTTCCGAAGAACTTTACCCCTATTTCGACTTTTTTTACAAAAATTCTGTTTTGTTCCAAAAATGACATGTATGACACTTTGTCATAGGGTTTCATTCCGCTTATAATTATCTTATCGGAAGATTTCTAAAAATGTTTACATAATTTTATATAATTTATCTTGTACTATATTTTACCGCATCGGAGACGGATTCGCTATGGAAATATTGTTTTATCGCTACGGAAGCATCTGTGAGCCTGGCATCATACATAGTTTTGAACGCCTGGGGCTTACTGTATTAACAAAACAGGCACAAACGAATGGAAATACACCTTCTCTCGAAGAGAGCCTTCATCAGCTCGCAAAAATTTTAGATTCCCACCATCCTTTATTTGTGTTCTCCGTAAATTATTTCCCGCTTTTATCTTCCATATGTCAGATCTACCAAATTCCTTATGTGAGCTGGACCGTAGATGTCCCTCTGCTGGAATTATTTTCTCCCACGCTGCAAAACACCTGCAATCGTGTTTTTCTCTTTGACAGGGCACAATATGAATATTTTCATAAACGGTCTCCGCAAACCTGCTTTTACCTCCCTCTTGCTACGGATGTAGCTTCCTGGGACGGCATGATACAGGGGGCAAGCGCCGGTTCCCTCGAAAAATTTAGCGGCGATATTACTTTTATTGGTTCTCTTTATTCGGAAAAGGACCCTTACTGCCTAATACAGGGGGCACCAGAAACTGCAAAAGGTTTCGTAGAAGGGCTCATGACTGCCCAGCAGAAAATATACGGCTACAATTTTTTGGAGGACTGTCTTCCCCCAGAAGTAATTGATGCCTATAACAAGCTTGTGCCGGATATGCACCGCGAAGACTTGCCCGTAGATCCTGCCTATGTTCTCGCCCATGTTTTTCTTGGTTATCATGTAGCGGCACTGGAACGCAGGGAATTATTAAATAGCCTTGCAATGCATTTCTCCGTAAATCTTTATACCCAGAGTGATTCCTCCGCACTACGCGGCGTACACGTAAAAGGAAGTGCAAACAGTCAGACAGAAATGCCCCTCATCTTTCATCAGAGTCGCATCAACTTAAACGCAACCATAAAGCCCATTCAAACAGGTCTTCCGCAGCGTATTTTTGATATCTGCGGATGCGGTGGTTTCCTATTAACCAATTTCCAAAGTGAATTACCGGAATACTACGAACCCGGAAAAGAGGTTGCTGTTTTTTCTTCCGTTGAAGAGCTTCTGGATCTCTGTAATTATTATCTCACCCATGAAGAAGAAAGAGCCCGCCTTGCAGCAGCTGGCTACCAGCGCACAAGACGGGAACACACTTACGACATTCGCATCGCTAAAATGATTCAGATTGTTCACAGTACCCTGTAAGAAGCCTACTCCTGACTCAGGATATAAATCATATTGGTCATAACCTCTTCAAAACGCCAGGTTGTCAGTTTTTCAACCATTTCAATAACCAAAATGTCTGTATCCTTCACATCGGCAGTAATATCTGAACCCGGTAAATTAACATAGCAGTCAAGGGCCACACTGCCAAAATCTTTCTCCAAAAATTCTCGCATAGCAAGACGATAGGAATCCCCAATGAAGGTCAGCTTATACGGTGAATTCGCAGAAGAGGTGCTCCGATATAATACTTCGCCTTCTTTTTCTCCAAAGGAAGACAAAATTTCCACATCTGTTTTGTAGGTAATGGCATAATCTGTATCAAGTCCTTTTTCGCCAGCCACATAGCCAGCCATAATCATTAAATCCCCTGCATTCTTCTCATAGGGCGTTATGGTTAAGTCTTCTAAGGCTATCTGATTTCCAACAATATCTTTTCCTAACTGCTTATACAATTCGAGTGTTGCGATATAGCCACCCACAGAAGTGCAGTGAGTATCCAGTTTCAGGTATGTCTGATAAGCAGATTTTGCAAGATAGAGTTCTTCTCTTGGATAAACCACTTCCATCTCAGAATGTTCACGAACATAATCCACAAAACGGTCCATTCTACGATATGGATCCACGATATCAAAGGTGGGCATATTCTCTGCATAAATCTGACTCTTATTCGGATAGAATAAGAATACCAGGCGAATTCCCTTTGCATCACACAAATCCTGAATCTGCTGCATGAGTCCCATAAAATACTGCATCTGCTCATCCGGCCACTGATATTCACCCGTAAAATCTCTTGGTATTTCATCTAGCGCATAGTAGAGCCAGTCATTTCTGCCCACGATCACGCAGTTATTGGCAACAAAAGGTGCGTAAAAAGGAAGGGCACTATAAGCTTCCATCTGCTCCTTAATCGTCTCTGAAGGATAAGGACTTTCTTCCTCAGCTATGGTCACTTCGCCTTCCTGCTCTGTTTCACCTAAAACAGTTTCCTCCTGCGCTGGCACATTTTTACTAAATGCCTGCAACACATTTTCCACATAGAGTTTATCCAAATAGGCATTCCACCGTCTGTCTACGGCAAGAAGCTGGCTTCTAAACGGAACGCGGTCGTTGTAATAATTTTCCACCTGCTCTGTGAAATTCTCTACCGTTAAATCTTCTATGCGATTCAGATTGCGATTCTCACCACTGTCCATATTTACCCAGGCAGCTAAATTATCATTTCCCTTTGCACCCGCTTTAAGGCAACCCCAGACAACCCATGGGAGCACAAAAAGACAGGCAAATAACGCGATGCTCACCTTCATAAATCGCCTGCTGGGATAAACATATTCTTCTGTCAAAACTGGTTCTTTTTCCATACGTTCTAAAACCTAAAATATAGGAAAGGATTATAGGAGCCACACACTAATACAAAGAGGCTATAAGCCACAAGTACTAGTTGAAAAGCAACATCCACTGTCTGTATCACAGGCGTTTTCATCGCCTTTTTCCAAAGCTTACCAAGCGGTCTCTGCACCATTCCACAGAACAGAATTCCAATTATTAATGCGATAATCAGTTCCACATTTAATACAGAAAGAAGGCCATAATTAGAAGAACCGCCACGTAGCAGCTGTCCTATATAAAACTTAGCCTCCGCAAAATTCTCGGCTCTGAAAAATACCATACTAAAACAATACAGGAAGGATACCCAAAGGCAATTGAGTGGCTTTATCGGATTCTTATCTAGAATCTTTCCAAATCCAAGTCTTTCTAAAATAATGAGAATACCGTGATAAATTCCCCAGAGAATAAACGTGAAATTTGCCCCGTGCCAGAAACCAGTCAGTAGGAAAATAACCATTAGGTTAAAGTAGGTTCGCACCTTTCCTTTTCTGTTTCCACCAAGAGGAATATAAACATACTCTGTAAACCATGTATTTAATGAAATGTGCCATCTACGCCAGAACTCACGCATAGAAAATGCCGTAAAGGGATATTTGAAATTTTCCAGGAAATGGAAACCTAGCATTCTTCCAATTCCAATTGCCATATCCGAATAGCCAGAGAAATCATAGTAGAGCTGTAGCATGTATACAAAAATACCGAACCACGCCATTGGTGCCCCCAGACTTGTAATATCCTTCCCCCAGATGGTATCTGCTGCCTTTGCGAAGGTATTTGCAAGGAGAACCTTTTTCCCAAGTCCATACGAAAAACGCTTCATGCCAGAAAAGAATAATTCCACAGACTCTTTTCGTTCATTAATATCTCTGGCAACTTCGTTGTATTTTACAATCGGTCCTGCAATAAGCTGCGGAAACAACGATACATATAAACCAAAGTCCAAAATATTCTTTTGTAAGGGAGCTTTTCCGCGATATACATCAATGACATAGCTCATTGATTGAAATGTAAAGAAAGAAATTCCAATCGGAAGAACGACATCCTTAAAGGGCAGTGCGCCGGTTCTGGTCATACGGGACATATGTTCTAGAACGCTCTTAAAACTGCTGCCTTCCTCCAAAAATGCTTCAATAACAAGAACAAACATATTGAAGTACTTAAAATAAAAGAGCAATAGTACATTCAAAATAACCGTAACCGCTACTGCCGCTTTCTTCTGTCCTTTTGTTTTACATTTCCCCTCTAAGATAAGGCCTGCAAAGAAATTCAGAATAATGGAACCAATCATAATGAGAACATAATAGATTCCACCCCAGGCATAAAAAACCAGACTGGCTAGAAGCAAAAATGTATTCTTTACACGAATCCTTGATTCATTTTTTATAGGTAGCTGTCCAAGGAGAAAATTCCCAATAATGACGACCGGGAAGAATGCCCAAAGGAACAACATGGATGAAAATACCAAATTCTTTTCCTCAATCTACGAAATAGCGACGCATCGCATCCATACCATTATACTACATTCCATTCCTTACAGTACGATACAGTCGTAACGAACTGTTTTCCCAGAAATAGAGTAGCTTGGCTTTTTCTCTGCCAAATAAGGCCCCTTTGACGGCCGTTTAATGATAATCCGCTTAGGCGCGGCCTCTATGGCAGCATCAAGTAACTTACTTTCCTCTTCACAGGGGGCTTCCAGATAGTGAATTAACTGAAACTTTTTCTTTACCAATCCAGATTTTGTACGCCCGGGAAACATCGGATCCAAATAAACAATATCCGGTGTTTCGTCCATCTTATACAGATAATCTATACTGTCCCCCGCAAACACTTCCATTCGGGATGCGATTTCCGCCAGCCTTTCATCATTTCTAGCCCGCTTTATCGTATCTTCTAACAGCGTCGCAACAACAGGATTTCTCTCCAGCATTTTTACCCGATATCCTGCGGCTGCCAAAAGAAGTGAATCTTCCCCCATACCAGCCGTTGCATCTACGGCAAGTGGATGCTCGATTGGTGTTTTGAACTTCGCAGCCTTTACTAACATCTCACCATTTAGATTATTGATTTTTAATCTAGGTAGCATCGACGTGAAATCGCCCGTCATGGATTGATTGCCTTTTTGCAGTGACACCGCTTCTTTGCCAAAGCAGAGGTACAGTTCTTCTTCTCCGGGCGTCACACCTCTAAGCATTTCATATCCGTATTTTTCAGAGAAGGCCTGTGCTTTCTTTCTATCACCGTCTTCTTTTACATATACTTTTATCATTTCCCGTTACTCTATACTCTGTTCTTCCTGCAATGCAACGCGAATCAGTTTCTGCATAACAAGTTCCGGATTATCTGGAATGCCTTCCTCCTCCGGTTCTCTGATTTCTCCGGTCGAGCCACCTGCTCGTAAAACCTGCAAAGCGCATCTGGCGCACAATTCTGAAATTGTTTCCCTATCAATATTGGTTTCCGCACCCAAAAGAACCACCACAAGATTATGTACGTTTCCTTCGTATTCCACAGGAATTGCGGTAACCAAACAAGCCCCCGCTTTATTCGTGGTTCCTGTTTTTAATCCTTTTACCTCGGGAATATTATAAATAAGTATGTTGGTATTTCTAACCTGCGTTCCAAGGGCAGGAAGCCATGCTTCTTTTATAGAAGTTATATCTAACACCTGCGGAAAATCTTGCAGCAAATGTCCTACAAACGTAAACATATCTTTTGCGCTCATATGATTCTGCACTTTTCCAGGAATACACTGTTCTGTGTATAAAGGAAGACCATGACTGTTATAGAAAATGGCAGAGAAAAGGCCAAACTCTGCACATTTGGCATTCATGCGTTCCACAAAGGCTTCCTCTGAACCTGCCACATAAGTCGCAAGCGAATACGCGCACTCATTGCTGGATGGTAATAACGCTCCTGTAATCAGTTCTGACACAGAGACCTGCATTCCCTCCTGCATAACAATTACACCATCTACACTCTTACTCATGGTCTCTGCTTCTTTCGTGATGGTCACCATATCGGTAAGTGCTATTTCCCCTTCACGAACTGCTTCCATAACAAGATAGTATGTCATTAATTTTGAGGTGCTGGCAATGGGAACACTGTACTCCTCTTCATAGGCCAGATAAATATCTCCCGTAGATACGTCCCCAACGCATAAACCGTTAACGCCCTGTAAATACCCTGACGCAATAATATCTTCTGGTGTAACCGTGAATCCTCTGGTCGTATCGATTTTAATAACTTCACGCTCGACATCAATTGCCAAATCAAAAATCATGGCGGCGTCAATGAGGGACAGGAAGTAATCCACGCTCCCATCAGAAAGTCCCTTTTTAACGGTATAATATTTTTTCTCTTCTTCCCCCACAAAGATTTTGTGTCTTCCCACATCAATACGAAGGGGACTGTTTAATTCTTCTTCTGTAAATAAGAGCGGCGTCACGTATTCTCCCTGCCCCTTTGTTATATGAATCTCTCCATCATATAAAGAAAGAGTGAATGCCTTTGGCGACTGGTATAATGCGTACTGAAGTCCTTTTAGGGAAATATAAATATTGTGGTCATAGTAATAATTTAACGTCATTACCTGTCCAACATTTACACCATCCACTTCTACCTGCCTATTCACGGGCACTTCGTAGTCCAGCGCATACGCTCGCTGCGGGCGTAGCAAAACCAGAACAACAAGGCTCATCATACAGGCCACAATTTTTTGGACCTTTCTATTCATATCGAACTTCTCCCTCAATCTCTGCAAGAAGTTCTTCTTCCGATGGAAGCAAAAGAATTTTGCTTATCAAATATTCCCGGAGCGAAATGCCATAAGCCTTCTGCACGGTCTTATCTACATCCTCCTTGGTGTACTTCCCTTCCTGCCCTTTCTTCTCTATGCGGTCATTGAATACCTTCACGTAGGCATCTTCCAAACCAGCGTAGGCATTCTCATAACATTCCCCATAGCTTTCGGGAACTGCTTTTCTGGTGTATACGCCCTTTTCTCCCGTAGGGGTATCTTCACAACGAAGAACAACGGATCCCATACATGCCTTCACTTCGTCGTAACTAAGGGGCATATCCTGAATTTCAGAAAGCCAAACAAGAGCCTGCGCCGTTACGCGGTCTGTCAAATCAACCTCAGCGGTTCTAACCTTCTTTTTATCTTTTATAACGAAAACACAAACTACAATCAGCACTGCTGCTAATAGTATCGTTGCAATCGTCAAAATTCTATTCACTAGTTTGCGTTTCTGTTTTTTTGTCATTTTCTTCTCCTTACAGTAAAATAGTGAGCACCGCTGTGCCCACTATCACCCTTTTTCCGTTTTATTTATATTACAAAACAATCGCTTCTTCACGAATTACCTTGGCACCAGGATAGACAAGCATGATTGCATTCTGGTAACTCTTTATGAATTCATCCTTACCAAACATTGCTATGCAGTACGTATCTGTAATCTTTACAATAACGGCCTTATCCGGGAAACCGCAAAGCCACTGGTTCCCTAGTATATTTTCCATATAAGCATCTGCAAAGGTCTCCATATCTTCTGCATTTTTCAGTTCAAACGCACCCGCCGAAAAAGTATTGGCATTCATCATATGAAACATGGATGCTCCGCTTGATAACTTTTCAACCTGAGAAGCAGGAACAAGCAGTAACTGCTTCACTGCCGCTGTTTCGTCTTCTTCTGTTTCAGGATCATCCGTTACTACGATAGCTCCCGGAGCACCCTCTACCATTGTCTCATAATCGCCACCCATGGTACTAAACTTCTGCTCTTCATCATAGTTCGCCCAGACAGTTTCCATTAAGGACACACAGGAATCAATGATTACCTCCTGCGCTTCTGTCTGCTGCTCGGCACTCTCGCCTGTCTTCTTTGTGCAGGCTACCATAGAACAGGCTACGGTTAACATAAGTATCATTCCAATTAATTTCTTTTTCATATATCAAACATCTCCATTCGTATGCAATAATCTCTCTTTGCAGTATTCATTATAGCATTCTGCATTCTTAGGGAAAAGAATTGTCGTTACATTTGTTCTAATATATATTGTTTAACGGTTTCTAATGAACTTCTCTCCCAGGCCTTTTCTTTTTCCTGTTCTGCCAAAGGACAGATAATAAAGAAATCAAGTCCCTGCCCTTCTACACGACCGCTTCTTCTGGGATTTGCAAAATGCTCTGCCCACTTTTCTTCCGTGGCATTTTCATACTCTGCTTTATTTAAGTAAATCTGCTGCCGCTTGGTTGCTGCGATAAACATCTTCGCTGCTAGCGGAGAAAGCAGTTCATATTCTTTCTCTGGTACTTCTGTAAAGATTGCAGGAAGGGGCGCCGCTTCTATATGTTCCTTTTCACGGTTGATTTTAAGTCCGAGTGCTTCAAAGGTATACCCGTCTTCCTTTAAATTTAGTTTTAATAATACGCCGTCTTCCGTGTGATACTGTGCTCTTTGATAATCCGTGTCAAAGATAAAGTTTCCAAGAGAATAGAAAATCATTTTCCCATTCACGGTCTCATAATTCATGGGAACATGGGGATGGTGGCAAACCACAAAATCAGCGCCCATGTTCAGATATTCTATGTAGCGGTCTCTGGTATAGGGGGATGGCAGCGCGGTAAATTCCTCTCCGCCATGAGATACGACGATACACCATCTCACTTTCTTTTTGATTTCCTGAATCCGGTTTGCAATACGTTCCATATCGCTCCAATCAAAGCAACCGGCTTTTTCTTCCCCAGCAGGTTTACAGCCTCGCTGATACCCTACGCCAATAAAGCCAATGCCACCCGCTTCCTCCAAATATAGAGGCGAAGAGGCTTCTGCAATATTCATACCAGCCCCCAAGGTTCTTACCTTCTGCTCCTTAGCAGCTTCGAGCGTTGACGCAATTCCATTCTCACCTGCATCCATAATATGATTGTTGCAAATGTTCCAAATATCCGCCTGCATCTTACTTAGGACTTTTATAGCAGCAGGATTCATGGTATGCATAAGCTGTACGGTGCCTTCTGTCGTTTTATTGGTTGGCTGCTCAACGAGTGGACCTTCCACATTTGCGATGACATGATCTCCACTATGCAAAAATGCCAGAATTTCTTCCGAGAGAAGATTTTCATCTTCCCACATTCCGTCCATATAGCGATCAAATCCGATGTCTCCGGTAAAAACTAGTGATGTTTCTTTCTTCATAAGCTTTCCTTATACTTCCGTAATGGTTATTTCTTCTAATAAATTCTGTAAATCGTCCCGCTTCGTTAGCGTCTTCGAAAACGCACTGGCGCTCCCGGCTGCAACGCCATACCGAAGTGCAGTCCTATAATCGCCCTCTTTTATATATCCATATAAAAAGCCTGCCACCATAGAGTCACCAGCACCTACGGAATTCAGCACCTTCCCCTTCGGCGCCGTCGCTGCATATGCACTTTCCTCCTCCGTTACGAGAACTGCGCCGTTGCCAGCCATCGATACTAACACATTGCGTGCCCCCTGCTCGATTAGCTTACGCGCATACACGGCCGCACTTTCCTTATCTATAATGGTTACACCAAACATTTCTCCCAGTTCATGGTGATTGGGTTTTATAAGAAAAGGGTGACAAGATAATGCATCCAGTAACAAACCTTTTGCTGCATCAACAACCGTTAGTACACCTTCGTTTCCTATTTTTTCAAGAATATCTTTATAGGTCGTTTCCGGAAGAGAGGCGGGTATACTGCCAGACAAAACAAGGATATCCTGTTTTTGCATCTTCTCGAATTTACAAAGTAGATACGCGAATTCTTCGTCTGATATTTCCGGTCCACTGCCATTGATTTCCGTTTCTTCAAGAAGATCTCCATCTTCGCGCAGGTTACCTAATTTGACGTTAATACGGGAACTGCCATTCTTTACTTCCACAAAATCCGTAGAAATCTGCATATCCTCCAATCGTTTCTTTATCTCTGTTCCTGTAAAACCACACACGAAACCAAGTGCAGTACTTGAAAGTCCCAGATTCTGCAATACGATGGAGACATTTATTCCTTTTCCACCCGGAAAAATCTGTTCTTTTGTAGTTCGGTTCACCTTTCCCGGTATGAAATTTTCTATCCCCACTATGTAATCCAAAGATGGATTGAGTGTTACTGTATAAATCATTTTTTTCGTATAACCTCTTTGATTCCTTTGCTCATGATTTGCACAGCTGCCTGAATTTGCTTCTGTGATAACGAAGAATAGTTGATAACAAATGTATGTTCCATCACTTCTGCCGGTTTCTGATAGTATTCGGATACCGCGGATATTTTAATTCCTTTTCGCTCCATAATACCTGAAAATGCGGCGTCATCACAAGGAATATCCAAACCCAGCAGAAAATGTAATCCTGCATCCGCTTCTTTGATTGTTGCATAGGGAGCCATGGAACTTTCCTTTAACTCGCTTAAAAGATAATCTCTCTGTTTTCTATAAAAGTTGCGGAGCCTGTTAATATGCTTTTCGAAATATCCCTCTTCAATGAACCGCGCCACGGTCAGCTGCATAATGGACGGAACCGGACATGAATAAAAAGACATCTTCTTATAATACTGGTCAACCAGGTGTTTGGGAAGAACCATATAGCTAACACGCACTGTGTTCGCTATGGATTTTGAAAAGGTATTTAAATAAATGACCTTTTCATTAACATCAATACTCATTAGCGTTGGAATTGGCTTTCCTGTCATACGAAATTCGCTATCATAATCATCTTCTATGATATATCTGCTGTTATCCTTGGATGCCCACCCGAGTAATTCATACCGTCTGCTAATTGGTGTAATTCTTCCTGTTGGGAATTGATGCGATGGTGAAATATGAGCAATGTTCACCTTCTCCCTTTCCAGTGCCTCAACACGAATCCCCTCCTCATCCAGAGGAATATGTTTAACGCAGGCTCCATTTACTCCATAAACCTGTGATGTCTTCGGAAAACCTGGATCTTCTACGCCATATATCTTTTCGCGGCCTAATAGTTGCACCAGCTGTCCATATAAATATTCTGTTCCTGCGCCAATAATAATCTGCTCAGGATCCACAAGCATTCCTCTAAAATCAGCAAGATGTTTTGCGATTGCCCGGCGTAAAGCAAGTGCACCGCCACTCGGCAATTTTACAAGCAGTTCTTCCTGATAATCCAGTAAACACTCCCGCATAAGTTTTGCCCAAACCGTGAACGGGAACTGGTCTAGATTAATGCGATTACTGGAAAAATCTGCCAGATACCGTTCCTCGTCTGATGACATAGATACATTTTCCGTTCCGAGCACAATCGGTTTTATCCCGGTTATACTATGCAGATCCGCCACGTAAAATCCCTTTTTGGCAATAGAATAAATATATCCCTCACTCATCAGCTGCTCATAGGCATTTTCTACTGTAATAACACTTATACCCAGATTTTTTGCAAAACTTCTCTTCGACGGCAATTTCTCACCGGGCTTTAGTTTACGGGATATAATGTCGTTTTTTATGCATTTGTAGAGGTGTTCATATAGGGAATCTGACCCTAAATCCGCAAAGGAATAGGTAAGCATAAACGCTTCACTTCCTCCATCTGATTATTCTGACTATATTCAAACTGAACATTTTAACAAGGTCAGTTTTATTATATGCTCTACGAAAATCATTGTCCACACTTATGGGGCAGAAATTACAAAGAAAAGAGGAAGCAGCTATGGCAACTGATCGTTACGAACTAAACAAAAATTTAGCCCAGATGTTAAAAGGTGGTGTCATCATGGATGTAACCACCCCTGAACAGGCAAAAATTGCGGAAGCAGCTGGTGCCTGTGCAGTTATGGCATTAGAACGAATCCCGGCAGACATTCGAGCCGCAGGTGGCGTTTCACGTATGAGTGATCCCAAAATGATTAAAGGCATCCAGGAAGCCGTATCCATCCCTGTCATGGCCAAGTGTCGTATTGGACACTTCGCAGAAGCCCAGATACTGGAAGCCATTGAAATCGACTACATCGATGAAAGTGAAGTTCTCTCCCCCGCCGACGACAAATATCACATCAACAAAACAGAATTCAAAGTGCCATTTGTCTGTGGTGCAAAAGATCTTGGAGAAGCCCTCAGAAGAATTAGCGAAGGAGCATCTATGATTCGTACCAAAGGTGAACCTGGTACCGGAGACATCGTTCAGGCTGTTCGACATATGCGTATGATGAATAGCGAAATCGCGCGCATCCATTCTATGCGTGAAGATGAACTCTTCCAGGCCGCAAAAGATTTGCAGGTACCACTTGATTTGGTTCAGTATGTGCATGCACATAGCAAGCTTCCCGTTGTAAACTTTGCCGCAGGTGGTGTCGCTACCCCCGCTGATGCTGCGCTTATGATGCAACTAGGAGCAGAGGGTGTCTTCGTAGGTTCTGGTATATTTAAGTCTGGAAATCCTGAGAAACGTGCAAATGCCATTGTAAAAGCAGTAACAAATTATAAAGACGCTGCATGCATTGCATCTCTTTCAGAAGACCTTGGCGAGGCAATGGTTGGTATCAATGAACAGGAAATTGAACTGCTTATGGCAGAAAGAGGAAAATAATGACCATTGGAATATTAGCCGTACAGGGCGCATTTATTGAACACGAAAAAATGCTGGATATGCTTGGCATTAACTATCTCGAAATCCGTCAAAAGGCTGATTTGAACACCCCCATTGATGGACTAATTCTTCCCGGCGGAGAAAGTACCGTGCAGGGGAAATTACTTCGAGAGCTCGACTTATTTGATGAAATAAAAAGGCAGATAAAAGAAGGTCTTCCGGTACTCGCAACCTGCGCCGGAATGATTCTTCTTGCAAAAAACCTTAGTAACGACACAAATCGTTACTTTGAAACCATGCCCATTACAGTACGACGCAATGCTTATGGCAGACAACTCGGCAGTTTTCATATCACATCGCCTTTTAAGAATTTGGGCGACGTTCCCATGACCTTTATTAGAGCGCCTTATGTGGAATCCCACTTGGAAGATGTAGAAATACTAGCAACCGTTCAGGGAAGAACGGTTGCTGTCCGTTATCAAAACCAGATCGCCCTGGCATTTCACCCGGAGCTAGATACGGATACTAGAATTTTTGAGTATTTTATTTCGATTGTGCAACAGCATAATCATTAATCAAAAACATTCTCTGCACCCCATACCTCTATATCTTCATGCTTTATATCCTCTGGCTTCTCAAAAGGATACACCAGTCCTATATGACTGCGAATGGAGTCCATCCAGCCCATAAGACGTAGGATTTCACTATGGGGCATATCTGCCACTTCCAAGCTTCCTTTTTGCAGTGCCTCCTTGCAGGCAAGCACTTCATATTCATATCCATTCACACGGTAGGGAGTATTGATGGTTTTTACCAGTTTTCCCTCTGTATCGAATATGCTTACACTTTCCGGAGCGTTGATAGGACCAAAGGTTACCATTCCACGATCCCCAATAAATTTTGCATAGTTAGACCTTGCATCAACGCAGGAGCATTTCGCCTTCACGGTTGTTCCATCCTGATACGTTATCGTTATAACATCCGTAGCGTCTACACCCGTTTCTGTTTTTACGGTTTCCACTTGCACCTTCTGCATTTTGTTTTCCAAATACATCGCGGGCATGGTTAAAGAATACACGCCTAGATCTAATAGCGCCCCACCTGCAAGAGCGGGATTCAATAATCTATCAACGCCTATAATCGGTACAGAAAAATCTGCTTCCACCGTCTGTATCTTCCCTATCTCGCTAATACAGTCACGGATTACTTCTTTGGATGGCTGGTATCTGGTCCACATAGCTTCTGCAAGAAGAACCTTCTTTTCCCTTGCCAGGGCGATTAGTTCTTCCGCCTGTTTTCTATTTGCACAGAACGCCTTTTCCACCAGACAATTCTTTTTATGCTCTATACATAGTTTTGCATTCTTATAATGTTCCGAGTGCGGCGTTGCGATATAAATAAGATCAACGGTTTCATCCCTCGCTAATTCTTCGTAGGAACCATATGCTTTTTGAAATCCCCACTGTTTTCGAAAAGTCTCTGCCTTTTCAAGTGTTCTTGAAGCAACGGCGTACATGCTGACCTCTTTTCCAAGTCCCTTTAAAGCCGTCGCCATTGCCTCTGCAATATGTCCTGCACCCAAAATTGCAACGCGAAATTCCATTAATCTTTCTCCTCTCTTATTTACGTATATCCAAAAGGTTAATGCCACATCTTATATAGTATGATGTTCCTGTCAAAAGGTAAATACACATAACTTCTTCTACACCAGACTCATAAAAAATGCCACCAGAAATCTTCCTGATGGCATCATGCATTCTACGCAATTTGTAATTCCTGTATTTTATTGTATACTGTCTCCGCAAATACCTTATGGCTTGCAGCATCTAAATGTTCCTGATCGGTCTTACTTGGTGTAACGTACCTTGCCGCATCCAAAAAATGCACTTTTCTTTCCGTTGCTATTTTTTTATACTCCGCTGCCAGTGTTTTGGATACTTCGACAGAATTCTGATCAAACTCAGGATCATACTCTGCCTTCCATACAGCATCTCCCAAATGAATTGGCGATACAATAAGAATCTTCTCTCTGGGAACATATTCTGCAATCTTATCCAGGCACTGTTCCAATCCCTTTCCAATCTTATAAGCGTTGGTTTTATAGTGGGATTTGCAATCATTGGTTCCTAGCATAAGAATCACATAATCGATGGGGCTATGCGCTTCTAGAATAAGAGGAAGTGTCTTTAAGCCATTCCGATTATCCCGATACACATCATCAAAAATGGTCGTTCTGCCGCACAAGCCTTCTTCTATAATATGATATTCTTTTTCGTCTAATTTCTCTTGCAAAAGACTGGTCCATCTTACGCCCCAGCCAAATCGCTCTTTTTTACCAGGAACCAGTCCCCAGGTATTAGAATCACCAAAGCATAATATCTGTTTCATCGTTTCACTTCCTACCTTTAATTTCTATGATCCACTTTCTTGGAAATAATCATTCCTATTGTCTGGAATAACTGGAATAAGATAATAATTAATGCTACCGTCGTGAGCATGATTTCTGTATTCCATCTGTGATAACCATAGCGCACTGCTATATCACCAAGTCCGCCGCCGCCAACGGTTCCTGCCATTGCAGAATATCCCAGGATGGTTCCTAAGGCTATGGTTGCACCCGTTACAATTGCTGTTCTCGCTTCTACCAGTAGAACCTTGAAAATAATTGCTGTATTGGATGCTCCCATCGATCTCGCTGCTTCAATTACGCCTTTATCCACTTCTTTTATGGCAGATTCTACCATTCTTGCGATATAAGGTGCAGCCGTAACAACTAATGGAATAATCGTTGCCGTAGAACCATAACTCTTTCCTACCACAAACCTGGTAAAAGGAATTAACAGAATTAACAGGATGATAAAGGGAATACTTCTGATTACATTCGATATTACATCCAGAATTCTATATATAATACGGTTGGGCTTGATGCCATCCTTATCTGTCACTGCAAGTACGACACCCATTGGAAGGCCAATCAGATATCCAAACAAGGTAGAACCAAGTGTCATATATACGGTCTCTCCAATACCTGCAATCAGCATACCTATAACCTGTTTATCGAACATATTATTTCACCTCCTGTAAAGCAAGGCCCCGCTCCCGCAGATAATTCTCCATCTCAATCTGTAAATGTTTATCTTCGGGTAAGCCTAAAATCATCTCTCCTACTGCTATTCCTGCTACGTTCTTTGTATCTGCTTTCAGAATATTGATAGGAGACTGGAAATGCATAATCATATTTGCAATCACAGGTTCAAATGCGGAATTCGTAGAAAATACAATTCTAACTTTCTTTCCAATGCTCATATCCGTTTCGCCAGCTTTTTCTGGTTGTTCAAACTCTTCTTCACCATAGATAAGTTTTTTGGCTGCTGCTGATTTCGGATTTGCAAATACGTCTGTAACTTCCCCCATTTCTGCCACGCTACCATTTTCAATAATGGCAACCTTATTACAGATTTTCTGTACGACGTCCATCTGGTGCGTGATAATCACAACCGTAATCCCGAGCTTTTCATTGATTTCATGCAGTAGATTTAAAATGGATTCTGTCGTCTGGGGATCCAGCGCGCTGGTTGCTTCATCACAGAGCAAAATTTTCGGCGAAGAGGCTAAGGCTCTTGCAATTGCCACACGCTGTTTCTGTCCGCCGGATAACTGACTGGGATATGCCTTTGCTTTTGCCTCTAAACCAACAACCGATAATAGCTCCATCGCTTTTTTTCGGGCTTCCTTTCTGGAAACCTTTCGAAGTTTTAATGGGAAGCATACATTGTCTAATACATTTTTCTGCATGAGCAGATTGAAATGCTGAAAAATCATCGCGATCTCACTACGAACGCCTCGTAACTGCTTCTCGCTAAGCAGGCCCAAATTTTTATCATCTACAATAACGTCGCCCTCTGTTGGCTTTTCCAGATAGTTAAGGCATCTTACGAGAGTACTTTTTCCTGCACCGCTCATACCAATGATTCCAAAGATATCGGCTTTCTCGATGGAAATATTGATGTCCTTTAAAGCGACAACTTCTTCCTCTTTTCGACCAAATACTTTTGTAACATGCTTTATCTCAATCTGTGACATACGAACACCTCTTTCAAAAAAATAATCTCGGAAAGCTTATCACCCTCCGAGATTATCTGATTACTTATTAGTTGAAAGGAACAACTGCTCCATCATAAGTATCGTTGATATACTTCTGAATTTCTTCAGATTTAAGAACCTCTACAAGGGCTTTAATTGCTTCATTGTTCTCATTTCCTTCTTTAACGGCAATGATGTTTACATAGGTCTGTGCTGCGGTAGAACTGCTGGATTCATAAGCGATGGAATCCTGTCCAACGGATAAACCAGCTTCCAGTGCGTAGTTACCATTTAATACTACGAAGGCAACTTCCTCTCTTACTCTTGCTACCTGTGCTGCTTCTAGTTCTACAAAGACGATTCCCTTAGGATTATCGACAATGTCATTTACAGTAGCCGTAAGACCAACACCATCCTTTAAGGTAATTAAGCCGTTATCCTGAAGGAGAAGTAATGCTCTTGCTTCGTTGGTGGTATCGTTAGGAACGGCAATGGTATCACCTTCTGCAATATCCTCTAAGCTGTCCTTGGTTCCTGGATAAATGCCGAAGGGTTCGTAGTGGATTCCGCCAGCATTTGCAAGGTGGGTTCCCTGTTCCTCATTGAAGGAATTCAGGTAAGGTACGTGTACTGCGTAGTTTGCGTCAAGCTCACCACTTTCTACAACCGTCATCGGAAGTACATAATCATCAAAGATGGTAATTTCCAGGTTGATTCCCTGCTCTGCTAAGATGGGCTTTGCCTGCTCTAAAATCTCAGCATGGGGTGTAGCGCTGGCTGCGATTTTTAAAGTTGTTTCCTCTGCCTTCTTGGTTCCGCATCCGGTAAGGGATGAGAGCGCCAGGACACCTGCTAATAAAAACGATGCAATTCTTTTTTTCATAATTTTTTCCTCTTTTCATCAGTTTTGTTTTTGATGATGTCATCATAAACCTATCAACCTACTACGTCAATAGGTTTATATATTCTAATATTTTATGGCTTGTTATAAATTTTATTTATAATCGCATTTCTTCCTTCTACTGTTCTTCCATCTTGTAGAATTCTTCTGTTTCGTCAATGTCCTCTACGGGCGGCTTTAATCCCTCAATCTCTAAATGATTCTTAGTCGCATAATCCCAAAGTGCTGCGTGGATTGCTTCCTCAGCAAGTAGCGAACAGTGTACCTTCACTGGCGGTAAACCATCTAACGCTTCCATTACTGCCTTATTCGTAACCTTTAAGGCTTCTTCCACGGTTTTACCAATCACTAATTCCGTTGCCATGCTGCTGGTTGCAACCGCTGCACCACATCCAAAAGTTTTGAACTTTGCATCCTTCACAATATTATCCTGAATGTCTAAATACATTCTCATAATATCGCCGCACTTGGCATTTCCTACGGTACCAACCCCTGCGGCATTCTCTATCTCGCCAACATTTCTAGGATTTGTAAAATGGTCCATTACCTTTTCGCTATATTCAATTACCTGACTCATATTTATTTACCTCCCTGCTTCTTCATAAAATCTTCGTAAAGTGGTGACATATTTCGCAATCTGGAAACGATGCTCTTTAATTCCTCTACAACATAATCCATTTCTTCCTTGGTATTCTCCGCTGATAAGGTTAACCGCAAAGAGCCATGTGCTATCTCATGAGGAAGCCCAATCGCTAGCAATACATGCGAAGGATCTAAGGAGCCCGATGTACATGCGGAACCACTCGAACCACATATTCCCGCCTGGTCTAGCATAATGAGAAGGGATTCTCCTTCCACAAATCGAAAACTAAAATTCACATTATTGGTCAGTCGGTTCTCTGGATGTCCATTCAGCCTTGTATAAGGAATTTCTGTTAGCACACGTTTTATAAGATACGCCTGCAATTCCTTTTCGTAGGCCGCGTTCTTTTCCAGATTCTGTGCGGCCAGCTCCGTTGCTTTTGCAAAGCCGACGATGCCGGGCGTATTATGGGTTCCCGCTCTTCTGCCTCGTTCCTGTCCGCCTCCATGAATAAAAGAACCAATCTTTACGGTATCTCGCAAATACATAATGCCAACCCCTTTGGGGCCGTGAAACTTATGACCGCTTGCGCTCAGGATATCAATGTTCATAGCATTCACATCAATGGGGACATGGCCAAATGCCTGTACCGCATCGGTATGAAAGATAATGCCATGCTCCTTAGCGATTGCACCGATTTCAGCAATAGGCTCTATGGTTCCAATTTCATTGTTTGCAAACATAATGGAGATAAGGATTGTATCTTCTCGTATCGCCTTTTTTAGTTCATCCAGTTTAACAACACCATTTTCATCAACATCCAGATAAGTGACCTCAAAGCCAAGTTTTTCCAGATACTCACAAGTATGAAGGACAGCATGATGTTCGATTTTAGACGTTATAATATGCTTTCCCTTCTCCCGTTTCGCGAAGGCTGTTGCCTTAATTGACCAGTTATCAGATTCACTTCCGCCTGCGGTAAAGTAGATTTCTCTTGCATTTGCGCCAATAAGCTTCGCGATTGTATCTCTGGATTCGTTCACCGCCTTGGTAGCCTTTCCAGCGAACTGATAAATACTGGAAGCATTTCCGTACAACTCATCAAAGTAAGGTCGCATAGCGTCCAGCACTTCTTTTGAAGTCGCCGTTGTCGCTGCATTATCCAAATAGATTAGGTTTTTCATTTTTTCCTCTCCAATCATATTTACAAAATTTATATTATTTGTTATATTCCATTTATAAGTTATACCCATTAACCTACTATGTCAATAGGTTTATAAGTGAGGTTCTATTTATGATTTCAACAAAAGGAAGATATGCTATACGCTTACTCATTGATTTGGCAAGTCAGAAATCGGATGCCCCTGTCCCTCTGGTAACCATTGCCGAAAGACAGGGCATCTCTAAAAAGTATCTGGAAGCCATTGTAAAAATACTCGTTGCTGGCAAGCTTGTTCATGCAACCAGCGGAAAAGGCGGTGGCTATGCACTTACCAAAGCGCCCTCCGAATATACCATCTGGGAGGTTCTGCATTTAACGGAAGATTCCATGTCCAGTGTCGCATGCCTCATGGATCACGCAGACAAGTGTCCACGAGAAAATGCCTGCCAGACCATTTCTATGTGGAAGGGCTACGACAAACTCGTCAAAGAATATTTTTCTGGAATCACCATACAGGATTTGGCCTTTCCAAGCACCAAAAAGAAGACGAAAAGCAAGCGTTAAAAAAGAGCAGGGTAACCTGCTCTTTTTCACTACTTCTTTAATCATACAAATCACTGGAAAGATAATGGTCACCGCTATCAGGAAAGATGACCACAATATTCTTGCCCTGGTTTTCAGGTCTCTTCGCAACCTCCGTTGCTGCCCACAACGCTGCACCTGCTGATATACCGATAGAGAAACCTTCCACCTTTGGAATCTCTCTTGCTGCTGCATAAGCATCTTCATCGGTTACATCAATTACTTCATCAAATAAACTCGCATCGGTTACAGGAGGGATTGCACCACCACCAATTCCCTGAATCTTATGGGGGCCGTGGGTTCCACCATTTAATAATGCACTTCCAGTGGGCTCAACGGCAACAATCTTAATATTGGGATTCTTCTCCTTTAAAAACTTTCCCGTTCCGCTAATCGTTCCACCGGTTCCTGCTGCGGCCACAAAAATATCTACTTTTCCATCTGTATCTTCCCAAATCTCAGGGCCAGTTGACTTATAATGTGCTCCGGGATTATTGGGATTGCCACCCTGTCCAATAATGATCGCGCCTTCTGTCTCGGCAAGTAGTTCTGCTGCCTTGGCACCTGCTCCACCCATACTCTGCGCACCCGGTGTAAGATAAATCTCGGCACCATAGGATTTTAAAAGCGTTCTTCTTTCAAGGGACACATTATCTGGCATTGCAATCTTAACCTTATATCCTCTTGCTGCCCCAATCGCCGCTAAGCCAATTCCCGTGTTACCACTCGTTCCTTCAATGATGGTTCCGCCTGGCTTTAACTCACCGCTTTCTTCTTTTCCAAGAATCATATTGTAGGCTGCTCTGTCCTTAACACTTCCTGTTGGATTATAACTTTCCAGCTTTGCTAAAATATGTGCATTTACGTCATTCTTCTTTTGATAACGATTTAATTCTACAAGGGGCGTATGTCCCACAAGTTCTAAAATGCTACTATAAATCTTTCCCATAATCTCTATTTCCTTTCTTTACTATGCTCTGCCATGCGGTGTGTTCCAAAGTTCCAGCTCCGGTCCAACCGGTAATAACTTGTGCGGATTGGTCGTTAGGCAGCATAGATGATAATGCTTCTTGATTGCTTCAAAATTCGTCGTTTCTCCAAATCCCGGACTTTGATATAAATCTCTTGCATAGCCCCATAGGTTCGGATAATCTTTCAGCATCTTTTTATTCACGCGAAATCCATTAAAGTAAGCACAGTCAAATCTGGCTAAGGTCACATAAAGTCTTACATCGGATTCGGTTATTCTATCGCCAAAGAGATATCTGGAATGTGCCAGTCTTTCTTCCAGTGCATCTAGCCGATTGAAAACCAGTTCGCATGCTTCTTCATAGGCAGCCTGACTTCTTGCAAAACCAGCCTTATAAACACCATTATTTACTTCATGGAATAAAACATCATTTAGGGCATCGATCTCACTTCGAAGTTCTTCCGGATATAAGTCCGGCGCACCTTCCTTATGAAATTCTGTCCACTCCGTTTCCCAGTATCTAGTAAGATTGAAATAATCATTATTTACAACCGCTCCCGTTTGCAAATCTACAACGGAAGGAACTGTATATCTGCCGTTGTATTCCGGGTCTGCCTTCTTATATGCGTCGCTTAGATAGTGAATCCCAAGAACGGGATCTACATTCCCCTCGTCTAGTGTAAATGCCCAGTCACTATATGGAAGATCTGGTCTAATTGGATCTAAGGTGCCAACGCTAATGACTTTATCCAGTCCTAAAAGTTTTCGGACGATAATGCTTCTGTGTGCCCAGGGACATACCGGTGCCCATAAAATACGATAACGATTCGCTTCAACAGGAAGCGTAACCTCTGCCGGCGCCTCTCCCTTTCCGTTCCAAAATGGCGTCGTAAAATGATTGCGCTGTCTCACAAAATGCCCTTTCTTATCGACCTCTTTTTGGATAACTCTGTCTACCAATATTTTATCTTCTGCCACTTTTATTCACCTCTCCTTACGCGATATTGTTCTAAGTCTTCTCCTGGATGTCGATATCCCTCTGGCAGGAAAAATCCCACCTCATCCATCCACTTCAAATGTTCCTCATCCATCTGGAAATATTCCATTGCTGTCGCAGCTCTCCGAAATCCAAAGTGCTCGTACAGTTCAACCGTTTGCGGATGCGTATACAAAATAATATTCTGCCCCTTTAACTGCTCCATCAGTTTTTCAAGCATCATTCTTCCAATTCCGCCGCCCTGATATTCCTCATCCAAAGCCACGTTGTAAATAGCAGCCTGACTGAGTCCATCAGAAAGTGCCCTTGCGACTCCTATAATTCGGTTGTCATCATAGACAAAGACAACGGCATAACTATTCCCAAAAATGATTTCCTGTTCTTTGGGGGTTCTGTCCGCAAGCTGGGATCTTTTTAAAACGCCAGCCACCTCTTCCCAGTTGATATTTTCTTTTGTCGTCTTATATGTAATATACATAACTATTCATAGTGATATTTCAGTTCACCAAACTTCTCTGTTCTGTTATGTGGTTCCGTCCACACCGCATTATCTGGTCCTACTGGCAAAATCTGATAGGGATTTGTTGCATGGCTGCCAAGAAGATAGCCCTTCTTTATCGCATCAAAATCCGTAGCTTCTCGGAATGCAGGAATACTATAAAGCTCCTTCGCATAATTCCAAAGATTTTCATAGTCGCGAATCCGTTTCTTATTCAGTCGAAACTCAAAATAGTAAGCGACATCAAATCTGGCAAGTGTCACATATAATCGAATATCTGCATCGGTGAGACGATCTCCAAAGAGGAAACGATTCTTTGACAGGTGTTCTTCCAAAATATCGAGTCTATTAAATACCAGATTGTAGTTCTTCTCATATTCTTCCTGTGACTCTGCAAATCCAGCTTTGTAGACACCGTTATTTACTTCATGGAAAATCACATCATTCAGCGCATCAATCTCTTCACGAATATCTTCTGGATAGAGATCCGGCGCTCCCTCCTTATGAAATGGTTTCCAAACCGTCTCCCAGTAATTGGTTAATTTATGATAATCATTGTTTACTACCTTACCCGTCTTAACATCTACTACCGTTGGAACAGTTGCTCTTCCTGTATAGTTTGGGTCTGTCTTTGCATAGATTTCCGGAAGGTAACGAATTCCAAGTACGGGATCCACGCCGCCTTCGTCAAGAGAGAACTCCCAGCCTTCTGCGGTTCGAATCGGCGCTACTTTTCCAACACTGATTACATCTTCTAGTCCCAGCAACTTAAATGCTATGATTTGTCTAGTTGCCCAGGGACAAAGCGGCGTCCAAATCAATCTGTATCTACCAGCTTCTACTGGCAGTTCCTCTGCGCCATTTCCAAAAGGGGTTACAAATCTGTTTTTCTGTCTAACAAATGCACCCGTTTCAGATATTTCACTTGTTTTTTCTGAAGTTGATATCATTTTGTCCTACCGCCTTTCATATCCTACTTTTTTAATAGGTTTTGTATTTGTTATATTACAACCGTTTCTCTTTTTTGTGTAATACAGATTTATTAGTATCTGTTATAAATTTTCCTTATAATATAAAAAAGCTTAAAAAGCGCCCCGTGTTTTGGGCGCCTTACTAGTATCTGTCGATCCTGCTTTTATATATTTTTCTCTGTGTAAACGATTTGAAAGATTGACCCTGGCCGGTTTAAATCCTTAGAATAATCCGGTGTATAGCCAAGTTTCTCATAAAATCCAACTGCCTCGTCCCGGCTGGTAATCACAATCTTATGAATCCCTCTTTCCAAAATCCACTTCTCAGCTTCTTCAATTGCCAGCCTGCCAGCACCACATTTACGTGCTGTCGAAACCGTTGCCACTCTTTCGATTTTGGCATATCCTTCTTCTGGAAGAAGATGAATGCGACAAGTGCTAATCGGTTTATCCTTCTCATCTAACACCAGGATATATTCGGAGTCTGGTGCATCTGTGTCGAATTCTCCTTCCAGACTCACATCAAATCCAAACACCATTGCTTCGCATCGCACGTAATAAACGCCAGCCCGTGCCCAAGTATCCGTGGCTCTAATCGCCTTCATATTCTCTCCTCTAATATTCCCACTTAATGAGTGTTTTTTCTAATTTATTTACCAAAATATCAATCACCGTCGTAATGACACCTACTGTAACAATACCAGCAAGAACGCAGCGATAATCTGCATAGCTCTTATATTTCTCAATAAAGAAGCCAATACCCAGATTCACACCTAACATTTCAGCACCCGCAAGGCACATGAAAGCCCCACGAAGACTCTTTGATACGCTCGTAATAATTCCAGGCAAGCAGTAAGGAAGAATTACCTTCCAAAGCATTCCGATGTTTCCAACGCCCATCGTCTTTGCGGCTTCAATAATCTGATGATCAATACTTCCTACACGCGCAACCGTTCCTTGAAATGTTGGCCAAAAAACGGCAAAGAATATAATTGCAATCGCTGCCTGTCTAAAAGTCGACAGCATCATAATTAAATACGCAGAAAACATAAGCGGAGGAATCAGCGTTACCACATTAGAAATTGGCAACAACACTTCTCGCACTCTGGGCACCCATCCTGCTAACAGCCCTAACAGTGTACCTAAGACAATCGCCAGCAAAAATCCCCAAAACAGAAGCTGAATAGAACCCCACACATCCGTTAGTATCTCGGTTGGCTTTTCAACATACACATGGAAGAGTCCCTCCACGGATGGGATTAGCAGGTCATTGTGTACCCAGCCAAGCTTGAATGCCAGCTCCCAAAGCATAAAGAAACCAAACAGAATGATTGCAATATCCGATGCACTTTTCTTCTTACTAGATAGTAGGTAAATCACATAAATTAAGTAAGAAAGAAGTAGTACAACAATATAGGGCAAGCTATCATAATATACCTTATGTACGGTAAAGTAGGGAAAGGTGAGTGTTAACACGATGTTTGCTATCATGAAAAGCGTGGCAATAATAAATTCCACCACCATTCCTTTTTCCAGTTTAAAAAAGTTTTTCATAGGGCTACCCCCGCGTCGATACTATCCTCAATCTGATCGTAGAAAGAAGATATCAATTGTCTGTGTAATTTTTCATACTCGTCTGTGCGAACGAGCTCATCACGGACACGTGGATGAGGTAACTTCACACTTAATATGCTTCGGATCTTCCCTGGTTCCATTACAACCACTCTGTCGGCTAGCAATATCGCTTCATCAATATCATGGGTTATAAATACAACGGTCTTCTTATGATCAATGCTTAATTTAGAAACCAGTTCCTGCAATTCTAATCGAAGCTTTGGATCAATCGCACCAAAAGGCTCATCCAGAAGTAAAATATCCGATTCGAGCGCCAATGCTCTTGCCACTGCAACACGCTGCTTCATACCACCAGAAAGCTGATTTGGATAGCGATCCTTTGCACTGGTTAGTCCAACGCTTTCAATATACTTTTCAGCCAAAGCATTTCTTTCTTTTCTGCTATAAGACTTTCCACTTTGCTTAATACCAAAAAGAACATTTCCTTTTACGGTCAGCCAAGGGAATAAAGAATACTGCTGAAATACAACCGCCCTGTCAATTCCAGGTCCTTTTATCTCTTTTCCGTCGACTAGAATTTGTCCTTTATTTGCTTTCTTTAATCCATTTAATAAACTTAGCAGGGTAGACTTTCCACAACCAGAGGAACCAAGAATACACACAAATTCTCCTGCGCGAATATTCAAGTTGATATTCGAAAGTGCTTCAAATCTGCTTTTCTTATCAACATACTCAAAGAATACATCTTTGATTTCAATTTTTAATGGGTTTGATGATAAATCCTTAATTCCTGTTCCACTCATGTTTCTTCTCCTGCACATAACTCTATAAAGTTTTATTCGTAGAGTTCTGTTGAAAGATATCGTTCACCGCTATCAGGGAAAATAGCGACAATGGTCTTTCCTTTATTTTCAGGTCGTTCTGCTAATACCCTTGCTGCATGTAAAGCAGCACCTGATGAGATTCCAATTAATACAGCGTCACTCTTTCCGACTTCTCTGGATGCACTATATGCCTCTTCTGTACTTACCGTAATAACTTCATCGAAAATATCCATGTTAAGGGTATACGGAATAAAACCTGCACCAATACCCTGAATCTTATGAGAGCCAGCTCGTCCCTCAGAAATCATCGGAGAATCCTTTGGCTCTACCGCTATGACTTTAACATCAGGATTTACTTCTTTGAGATATTTTCCAACGCCCGAAACCGTTCCACCTGTACCAACACCCGAAATCAGAATATCCACTTTCGCACCAGAATCCTTCCAGATTTCCGGTCCTGTGGTCTCATAATGTGCTTTGGGGTTTGCATCATTGGTAAACTGACCAGGAATGAAACTATGTGGCAACTCTTCTGCTAGTTCTTTCGCCTTTGCAATCGCTGCCTTCATACCGCCTTTTCCCTCGGTAAGAACAATTTCTGCACCATACGCCTTTAATATATTTCTTCGTTCAATACTCATTGTGTCGGGCATAACGATAATGGTTCTATACCCCTTAGAAGTGGCAACGGCTGCAAGGCCAATACCCGTATTTCCACTCGTTGGTTCGATGATTACGGAGCCCTTCTTTAACAAACCTTTTTCTTCCGCCTCCTTGATCATATAGAATGCCACACGGTCTTTCACGCTGCCAGCAGGGTTAAAATATTCTAGTTTTGCCAGGATATCTGCATTTAAGCGATGTTTCTCTGTGTACCCATTTAAACGTAATAATGGAGTTTTTCCTATAAGATCTGATATTTTCTCAATTACCTTCATCTTCTGCCACTCCTTACTCTTCTCGTAGCTTTGACACAATTGGATTGATGGATGCGTCTTCCGTCAAAACACCGTTTTTCGGATTTCGATCACTCCACTTGGGCGAATTCCAGATTGCTTTTGTAATAACGCCCTGATAATCCTCTACACTTTCACCCTTTGGATGACGCAGATACACTTCATCGGGTGTATTGCTAAGTGCTCGTCTTGCACCGTCTGTCTTCCATAACACTTCATAGGGAACCTGCGATGCGATTCTTTCTGCATAGCTTTGGAAGATACCCGCTGCCGAAGCCTTAGGAAATTCAAAGAACGTATACTTCTTAAATACCGGAAGACTGTATAAATCTTTCACGTACCCCCAAATGTTGGGATATTCTGTAATACGCTTTTTCATAGGACCAACATTTCGATAATAAGAGGTTTCCCATCTTACAAGCGTCACGTAAAGTCTTACATCTGCATCCGTAATAAAATCTCCAAAAAGAAAACGATTGCTTTCCAGCCTCTTGTCCAGTTTCTCAATAGAGTCAAAGAAATCTTCATAAGCTTCCTCGTATGCTTCCCAGGACTGGCAAAATGCCATACGATAGTGTCCATTATTCACATGCGGGAACAGCCAGTCATTGAATTCATCAATCTCTTTTCTATATTTCACCGGATATAAGTCTGGTGCATCCACTGGCTGAAATTTTCTGAACTGTACTTCAATATAGTTGCTTAATCTGTGGTAATCGTTATTGACTGCCTTCTTCTCTTTTAAATCAACAAATGTCGGGGTCGTTGCTCTGCCCTGAAATTCCGGGTCTGCATTTTTATAAAACTCACTCAGGAAGTAAGCGCCTGCTAAGGGATCCTTGTGTCCAGGCTGATCAGCGAATCCATGTCCAAACTTATTGGTTTCTCCACTATGGGTCGTATGTGCATCCTTAATCACATTCTCTAACCCAAGAATGTCTCTTACAATTACAGGACGATTAGACCAATGGCAGCCATGCGCCCAGTAGATTGCGTACCGATTATCTTCAGCCTTTAAATCCTCTGCGCCATCTCCAAAAGGTTTGATGAAAGCGTTTGGCTGCCGAATGAAAGCGCCCCTCTCATCAATTTCCTTTAAGGTTTCCTTGGGACGTGGATTTACGCCCACTTCCTTCGCATATTTTTCTGCCTCTTCATCGGTATAGAGAACTTGCGCAAATGAGACGCCGCATCCTCCCGCTACTACATTATTATTAAAATCTCCGCATCCTGCCATGGTCTGTTCCTCCTTTATAAACTCCATGATTAGTTTGCTTTGTTATACTCAGCTAACAAGTCTGCAAGGAAAGTGCTATCAGGATTTTCTGCAATGAGTGAATCCAGTGCATCCTTATAAGCAGATGTATCAATATTTGCACTAATATCATAGGTTCCAAAATCTACTGCATTTCCGGTAAATACACCAGAGTTATTTGCTGCAACTACATAGTCCGCGATTCCTTTTGCGTTCGGATCAACCGCAAGCTTTGTAACACCGCCATACAGATAGGTCTCAACATAATCGAGTTCCTTACCAGAATATTCAGAAACGATTTTTACAACATCTGCACGAATGGCTTCATCGGTCTCCCCTAACTTGTAGTATTCAAAAGCTCTGATTCTAGCTCTTTCATAAGCGACAAATGCATCATACTTCTCTGCATATCTTTTGTTAGAGGTTACCTCTCGGCAGCATACATAATCAGGAGCAAGATCTCCGGCAGCTGCAATTATCTCAAGATCGTAAGCATCCGCATAGAGAAGTGCGAATTCCATAGGAAGGAAACCGATATCAATGGCTCCCTTTTGTACGGCCTGCGCGGTCTCAATATTTTCGCCGTAGTACAAGATACTTCCTGACTGTTCATCTTCGATTGCTTCGATAACACTCTCTTCGACGCCATTGTCTAAGAGATACTGTCTTGTGATAACCCAAGCGGATTCATTTCGAACAAAGCCTAGTGTTGCCGTAGTAACTGCTTCAAAATTCAGGAAGTGGTCAGCATCCTTGTACTTATCTGCTTCACCCTTCTTGGCAATAACCGCTCCACCTTCTACTGCGGTACCGCCAAAGAATACCAGGTCATATCCTGCACCAATTGCCTGAATATCAGGTACAAAACCTACATTTAAAATATCCAGTTGTCCATCTTCCTCATTGATTGCCGTTAATGCATCATTACCTGCAATTGCAATAGGCTCGATGGTTACGCCCTCTTCTTCAAAATAACCTTTCTGTAATGCCAAAATGGATACCGTTGCACGGATATTGCCATAAGGATAAGATACACGAAGTGTTCCGTAATCCTTAACTTCTTCTGTATTTCCGGCAGTTTCTTCCGTAGTACCAGTAGTGGTATTTTCTGTGGTAGTCTCTGTACTTTCTACTGTGTTTCCATTCTGTTCTTCATTCTCTGCAACACTTCCCTGCACACCACAGCCACTAAGACTTCCTGCAACCAGCGATGTTGCCAGTACTATTTGTGCTATATTTCTTATATTTCTTTTCATGTTATATTTCCTCCATTGTCATTAGACATAATGTTAATTTTGCTGATTGTTCCAATCGTTCAATGCTGGTATATTCCTCTTTACTATGACAATTCTCCATGCCGCATGCCATAACCACAGTAGATATACCGTTTTCATTCAGCCGGTTTGCATCACTTCCGCCATATGTGACGATACATTCCGGCATTCGACATCGATCATCTTCTAATATCGCTTTCGCAAATCTGCGAACTACATATTCACTTTCCTTTATGGAATATGCTTTGATATGTTCCGTAATAGAGATTTCTACCTCACCGCCTAACTTACTGGCTTCTTTGCGGAACGTTTCTTCGATCTTTACAACTTCCTCTCTGGCATTTCTCGGTTCCAGGCTTCGTATCTCTCCTTCTATATAAATCTCCTCTGGAACGATATTTCTTCCCTGCCCGCCAAGAATGGTTCCGAAATTTACGGTTGTATTGTCATTCGTATGTCCTGTCTGAATCTTACTTAGAGCATTTGCTGCGATATTTAATGCATTGACGCCCTGCTCCGGTGCAAACCCTGCATGAGCCGCTTTTCCTTTAATTCGAATCTCAGTAGAAAGGATAGAGGGCGCTGCCAGTGCAATACGACCAATTGGGCCTGTCAAATCTAATACATATCCGTGTTTTGCTTTTAGTCTGTCGTACTCGATGTATTTACTTCCCTCACAGTACGGTTCTTCTGCTACGGTAATGAGAACCTCTATATCGGGATGCCCTATCTGCTTTTCTTTTATAAGAGTAAGCGCCTCTAAAATGGATACAAGACCACTCACATCATCTGCTCCAAGAACCGTATTTCCATCAGAAGTTATCGTTCCATCCTGATGAAGTACTACTTTCTTTCCTACACCGGGCTTCACCGTATCCATATGTGCTGAAAACAAAATCGGATCGCCTTCTTTATTGCCTTTCAGATAAGCGTATAGATTCGAAGCTGTATGCTTTCTGGATGGATTCTTTTCTTTAAGAATTTTTCCTGCTTCATCCTCATATACTTTGAGACCCAGTCCCTTTAACTTTTCTTTTAAATACTCGGCTATTTTTTCTTCATGGAAGGATTCCGAATCAAAGGAAACAAGATGCTTAAACTCTTCCAGTATTCTGATTCTATTGGTTTCTATTTTGTTGATTTCACTTAACTTCATATCTGCGTACTGTGGTTAATCACCATCTCTCCTTTCCTTCGTTTTCTGCTTCTTTTATCTACCTATTTAATTGGTAGGTTTTAGATATGTAAATATAATAACCTTTTTTCTTCTGCTTGTATAATCGTTTCTACTTGTAATCAGTTATAAGTTCTGTTTATAACTGATTGACAGCATTTCGTATTCTCTCTAAGGCTTCTTCTAATACGCTTCGGCTGGTTGCAATGTTAATTCTCTCAAAGCCTTCACCAACAGGTCCAAAGATAGCACCGCTATCAAGCCACAGTTTTGCTTTGTTAACAATCAAATCCTCACGAACCTCTTCGCATAATCCAAGTTCTCTAAAATCCAGCCAAATCAAATAGGTTCCTTCTGGTTCGATTAACTTAATCTTTGGCAATTTTGTTTTCAAATATTCTCTTACAAACTCCAAATTTCCTTTAAGATATTTTTTTAATTCTTCATACCAGATTTCACCGTAATGATAGGCTGCTTCGCATGCTACAATTCCCATCGTATTTAACTGGCTGTATCCGGCGGCCGCTACTTCCTTTTTGAATGCAGAACGTAATTTCAAACTGGGAATGATAATATTGGAAATCTGTAATCCTGCTAAATTGAAAGTCTTTGCTGGCGAGGTTGCTGTAATACAAAACTCCTTGATTCTTTCATCTGCATTTAGTAGAGGCGTATGAACATATCCGTCATAGACAAAATCCTCATGGATCTCGTCGCTAAAAATGACAACCTCATATTTCAAACAGATATCCACAATTCGTCTCAGTTCTTCTCTCGTCCATACTCTGCCGACCGGATTATGTGGACTGCAAAGCATAAACAATTTGATGTGATTCTCACTAATTTTGTTCTCTAAATCCTCAAAATCAATATGGTATTTTCCGTCCTCTCCCAGGACCAAATCACTGCTTACTGTCTTTCTCCCATTATCGCGAATTACTTCGGTGAATGGATAATATAATGGCTGCTGGATCAGTACGGCATCGCCTTCCTTTGTATAGGCTTTTACTGCCATTGCGATTGCAAATACAACACCAGGGGTTTTCACGATCCAGTTTTGTTTGATTGCTAAATTATGGTGTCTCTCTAACCAGCCGGAAACTGCTTCAAAATACCTGTCGCCAGTTTCCGTATAACCAAAGATTCCATGCAGCGCTCTTTTCTGAATTTCCTCTAATACGAGACTGGAAGTCTTAAAGTCCATATCAGCAACCCATAGAGGCAGCACATCCGCTGGCTTTCCTCTTCTAACTGCAAAATCAAACTTTAAACAGTCCGTTCCAACTCGTTCCACTTTTTCATCAAAATTTATATTTTTTTCCTGTCTATTCTCTGCCATGGGAGTCTCTCCAAAATCATTACGTATTTGCTTTGTATGAGTCTATTGCATTTTTAAGATCTGCAATTAGGTCCTTACTATCTTCAATTCCTGCGGAAAGTCTTAGTACACTCTCCGTTATTCCATTTGCGATACGCACTTCTTCCGGAACATCTGCGTGGGTCTGGGTGCAGGGATAGGTAAGAAGTGTCTCCACGCCGCCAAGACTTTCTGCGAAAGGAATCAGCTTTGTATGCTTTAAAATATGTTTTGCAAGTTCACTACTCTCCACTTCGAAAGTTAGCATTGCGCCGAACCCACGCGCCTGGCTTTTACAGATTTCATAGCCCTTACTGCCTTCAATTCCTGGATAATATACATTCTTAACTTTGGGTTCAGAAAGTAAGTAGTCTACAATCGCCTTGGCATTTTCCTGTGATTTCTCCATACGGATTGGCAGTGTTTTAATTCCTCGAAGGATCAGCCAGCTATCAAATGGAGGAAGTCCAGAGCCAACCGTCTTGATGATGAATCGCAGTTTCTCCGAAATCTCTTTGCTATTTGTTACAACAAATCCAGCTAGTGTATCATTATGGCCGCCAAGATATTTGGTACCGCTGTGAATAACCACATCTGCGCCTAATTCTAATGGGTTCTGGAAATAAGGAGATAAGAACGTATTATCAACAATAAGTAACAACTTGTGCGCTTTTGCTATCTGTGCCATCTTTCTTATGTCCACAACATTCATCATGGGATTGGTCGGTGTCTCAATAAAAATAGCACGTGTATTTTCTTTAATATAGGAGGCTACATCTGCGGTTGTGCAATCTATATGTGAAAATGTAATTCCATTCTTTTCACTGATATTATTAAACAGACGAATGCTTCCACCATAAAGATCTGCATCGGTAATAATGTGATCTCCGGGTCTGAAAATTTCCATGAACGCTGTAATTGCAGCCATGCCGCTGCTAAATGCTAACGCATCAACACCCTTTTCCAGACTCGCAACAACCTTTTCAAGCTGCTCTCTGGTAGGATTTTGCAGTCTACTATAATCAAATCCTGTGCTTCTTCCCACCTCCGGGTGTGCATAGGTCGCCGTCTGGTAAATTGGAAAAACAATACTTCCTGTTCCGTCTTTTTCAAAAGTATCATGATTTCCGTAGATACATCTCGTTGCAAATTCAAGTCCCATGATTTTTCTCCGAATCCATTTATTGCCTATTATTTTAGTAGGTAATATTAGTTTACTATTCCATTTTTTATTTCGGAAATACATATTATTTATCCTGTGTTATAAATTCTTTTTATAGCATAAGAAAAGCCGTATCCTTCGATACGGCTCGCATATTACATCAACGAATTCCTTTTTACTTCGGCTTATATTTTTTCAGAATGGAAATATATCTTTCTCCCAGCTTACTAAGGGGGATATTCTTTCGTTTAATATAACCAATTACCATTCTTTCTTCGGATTTTAAGGGAATGGCAGTATAACCGTCCCCATTTAATTTTTCGCAGATAATTCCGGAGCACAGGGTGAAGCCCTGCATACCTGTCATAAGGTTTAACATCGTTGCTCGATCGTCTGCCTTAATAATACGATTATATTTATGGGTCGGGAACATTTCTTCTGCGTAGTAGAAGGAATTATTGTCACCCTGCTCAAAGGATAGACACGGATAATCAAAGAGTTCTTCAAAGGATACCTTTCTCTTCCGTGCCAATGGATGGTCTGCACTCATATATACATAGATGGCACAGTCGAAAAGACGAACAAATTCCAGATTTTTATCTGCCAAAATCTTATCAATCGCTTTCTGATTGAATTCGCTCTGGTATATAATACCCAGTTCACTTCGGAATTTCTCAACATTTTCAATTACTTCAGAGGTCTTTGTTTCGTGAACCGCTAATTCATAATCATGCAGTTTAAATTCCTCTGCCAGTTTCATAAAGGCTTCAACAGCAAAGGAATAATGCTGCATAGATACACTGAACTTATTGGTTTTCATTTCGTCAGATGTGTAGCGGTCTTTTAGCATATTGCTAACTTCCACAATCTGCCTTGCATAGCGAAGAAAATTCTCACCCTCAGCGGTTACTATGATACCCCTTTGGTTTCGTATAAAGATTTCGATTTTCAGTTCTTCTTCTAGTTCGTGAATCGCGCTGGATAAAGCTGGCTGGGAAATATAAAGTTCCGCAGCGGCCTTATTCATAGATTTTGTTTCTGCAATTTTTACGCTATAAATTAACTGTTGTAATGTCATATCCGCAATATCCTACCTGATTATAATAACTATACCTATTATAAGATAACTATAATGCTGGGGCAAAAATACATTTATTCTTTATGCAATATTTTTTTATACGTTAAATCTATGGCAAACGCCCCTAATGGTGCTGTCAGCATAATGGCAATGACTGAAACCGTTAATACAACATTTCCACAGGCAAGCCCCATAGCAAGAGGAAGCCCGCCGATTGCTGCCTGTACCGTTGCCTTCGGCGTATATGCCAGCATACAAAACAGCCTTTCTTTTCCACTCAGTCTGGTTGCAATAAGACACAAAAATACGCCCAGCATTCTGCAAACCAATACACAGAGAAGAAGGAGCACCGCACTGACTCCCGCCGTTTTTAAGCTACTGATTTCCACAGAAGCACCGACCAAAACAAAGAGAAATACTTCTGCCGTCACCCAAAGCTTATCAAACTTGCTAGATAAGCGAACCGCTACTTCCTGTCTTTTCTTTCTGATCATCGTTCCTAACGCCATAATTGCCAAAAGAGAGGCAAACGGAATAATGCTTCCCCACTTATCTTCTACAAAGGTCAGTGCAAAAGATACGCCCAGAACAATCATAACCTTTACGCTGTCTCTGATATGTATTTTCCGAAAGTAAAAAGCCAGTAACAGTCCTACCAAAAGACCTACCAGTATTCCCACAATAATGGAAATAGGAACTGCTACAAAGCTTTTTATACTGACTTCGCCGCCTGTTGCCAATGATGTAAAGGTTGTAAATAGAACGATAACAAACACATCATCCACCGACGCACCCGCTAAAATCATCTGCGGAATTCCTTTGTCCGTTCCATACTTTTCATCAATCAGTTTAATCATTCTAGGCACAATAACAGCAGGAGACACTGCACCAATGACGGCCCCTAAAATAGCAGCCTCCAATCTGGATATTCCAAGAAACAGAGGTGCCAGGAAAACCATACCCAACACTTCCACTGCTGCCGGAACAAAACACATCAGTATGGCAGGTCGACCAACTTTTTTGAGATCTCCAAAATCAAGTTTTAATCCCGCACGAATCAAAATGATAATGAGTGCAATCTTTCGAATCTCTGTGGAAATAGAAAGAATACTTCCATCAATGATATTTAAAACATGCGGTCCAATGACGATTCCGGCAATAATCATGCCAAATAAGCTTGGAAACTTTATCTTCTTACAGAGAAATCCTAGGAAGAATCCGGAAAATAAGATTAACGCAATACTAATCAACATGTTATATCAGCTTTCTACATCCTTTTCTAAACAAACTAACGAGGGGTCCTGTAAAGAACGCACTGATTAGGGTTCCAACACCCACTACCGATCCTGTTATAAAACCAATGGCCACACAAATCACATCCGTTGTGACACGAATCCATCTATACTGCAATTTTCCTTTGGACTTTTCTTCAATAATTGTGCCCAGTGCATCATAGGCAGCTGTCCCCATATTGCACTCCATGTAGAGCGCCACGCCATAGCATACGCATAAAATACCGAGAACCAAACATAAAATTCGAACGGCAAGAATTCCGATAATGCCCTCTGCGGTCAGACCAAAGACGCCAAAGAGCCAGGTAAAAAATTCCACAATATATGCCAGAAGGAACATATTTACAATGGCACCTGGGCCAAGAATCTTGGGTTTTATAATCACTAACGGAATGAACAAAACCAGATTTACCAGAAGCTGGTACGTTCCATAGCTTAGCGGAATATGACTGCTCACCCCAAGATTCATACAGTTAAAGGGATCTGTTCCAAAATTTGATAGGCGAAGTCCTGCGATTCCCAAAGCGAGAATGATATTTGCGACACACATTAACAGAAATCGCTTAACAAAGTCTTTCGATATTTTCTTCATCGTATGCTCTCGCTCATTATTTATCTATATTTTTAACATATAAGAATAGACTTTGATTATCGCTACTATAATCATTAGCAGGAATAATCTCCATCATAACCTGTTTGAATTCCTCGCCATACTTTCTTCTATAAAAAATATGAAGAGAAGTCTTATCTCCCCGAAAATACTCCCGTATATACTGCAAATCTGTATATTTTAGATAGTCATCCAAATCCTCCGGGTGCACCTGACCACTTGTTCCAAAGGTGGTTAACCACTTAGAAATACTATCTCCTGCAAACCCTTTCGCATCGGTCTGCTCTGCATCATCCATATTAACAATCTGATAGGTGTCATCCGTCACATTAATCTTCAAGATTTTAGTATACAGTTCGTAAAGTGCTTTATGTGCGTCCTTCTGTCCTCGACGGTCTAATCCCATCTTTTTATAGTAAGCATCCTTTGACTCGTACATTCTCTGCTCTGCAACAGAGCCAAGCTGTCTGACAGAATAGTCTGGCGACTCGGTTTTACTAATCCATCCATAAGAAATCGTTAAGTGATCCACCAGTTTTCCTGACCAATTTGCAATTGTATTATCAAAGTCAGCAAGAATGTCTTTCACCTGTTCATCTGGGCAGAACAATATCGCAACAAACTCATCGCCACCAATTCTATATAGTTTTCCGTGAGGTCCCAAACTCTTTCGCATACACTGACAAGCTCCAATAATCAGTTCATCGCCTGCTGTGTGTCCCAAAGAATCATTAATAACTTTAAGACCATTCACGTCAAGGGATACATAGATAAAGAAATCTTCTTCGGGTGTGTCATCATGCTCGTAGATATCTTCTTCGTAAGCGCGTCGATTATATAGTCCCGTAAGTTCATCCGTCTGTGTCTTCCGAATCAGCTGCTCTTCCTGTCTCTTTTCATCATCAATAACACGCGTCGTATAAATCACTTTTGTAGGTCTTCTATTCTCATCCTGCTCCATCGCAATGAAGCTTGCAAGAAACCAGCCTGTGTTATTTCCTATGAGCTGTTTCGAAATAATCTTTTTACCCTTCATACGATCAGCGAGAGTTGTTAAATCGGTAAATGCAAGTGCTTCCTCCTTGAATTCCTCCGCAGTTAGGGCGCTCATAACGCGGACCATCATGCCAGCTGCGCCCTGTTTTTGATTCACATATTCCCTTACTGTGCTTTTTGCATTAAACTCAACAACCGTATCTTCCACCAAATCAATCACGTGCAGACTATAGAAAATACCTCCCAGGGTTCCAAGTGTCGCATAGTATTCCTGCTTATCATCCAGTGCAGCTTTTAGCTTCGCCGTCTGCTCCTGTTCTTTCCGAACCACTTCATCCACATCGTAGTGATACCCCCTAAGAGAATATCCCCCTTCAATCTTCTGCGAGGTTCCGCCGCATCGAACATAGCGAACCCCTTTGGTTGGATGATTCCAGAGGTATGTATTCTCATCAAACCACCCCTGTTCCATACGCTCTACACTTTGCAGTACAGAAGGTACCGCCTCGGGTGTAATATTCGAAAACCAATCCTCATATGTTTTTTCTGGTGTACGCTCCTGTCCTGCGGTTCCCAGCAACTTCTTCATCGTTTCATCAACAAACATACGAGGCTCTTCGCCTTCTACAAGTTCAATTCTCCAAATGCCCATATTGGCAGAGGCAACAATATCGCGAATTTCTGAAATATCTGCAAATTCGCTCGTTATTTTTCCAAAAACATTATCTATTTCCATAATATATATTCTCCACATTTTTTACAAGAAATTGTTTCTCCTCCCACAAAATATTATTATATCATTCTTTCGGACAGTATTATGCGGATTTACATAAAAAATTAACATAAAAAAGCCGCAGCACCTTGCTACGGCTTACTAAACAAACCATCCATTTTTTAGGCTCTCTCGCCTACTGCGACATACTGCACATGCTCGCCAACATATTTATAGGCAGGACGTATAATCTTATTACCATTTAGGAGTTCTTCCAATCTGTGCGCACACCATCCCGGAATGCGGGCAATGGCAAAAATTGGAGTAAATAATTCTTCTGGAATTCCCAGAATTGCATACACAAACCCGCTATAAAAGTCCACATTGGCACACACATTTTTCTGTACCTTGTGCTTTTCCGGTATCAGTTTTTTGGCAATCTGTTCCACACGATCATAGAGTTTAAATTCTGCAAGCATATCCTTTTCTCTTGCAAGCTTTTCTGCAAACTCTTTTAGGATGACTTCTCTTGGATCTGATAAAGTATAAACAGCATGTCCCATTCCATAGATTAGACCCGTTTTGTCAAATGCCTCTTTATCTAATATTTTCGTTAGATATTCCGTAAGTGCTTCCTCATCTTCCCAATCGGCTATATTTTCTTTAATATTCCGGAACATCATCTGCACTTTTAAATTGGCACCACCGTGTCTTGGTCCTTTTAGGGAACCAATGGAAGCGGATATAGAAGAATAAGTATCTGTACCAGAGGATGTCACCACATGGGTCGTAAATGTTGAATTATTTCCACCACCATGCTCCGCGTGCAAAATGAGTGCAATATCTAACACCTTTGCTTCTAATTCGGAATATACGCCATCCGGGCGAAGCATATAAAGAATATTTTCTGCCAGAGATTTTCCTTTTTGCGGATTACGGATTAGCAGCGTTTCATCCATCTTGAAATGGCGATATGCATTATAGGAATATACTGCAATTAGGGGAAGTTTATTGATAATTTCCAAGGATTGCCTTAGCACATTCTCCGGGGAAATGTCGTCTGCATTCTCATCATAAGAGTACAAGGTTAATATGCACCTTTGTAAGGCATTCATGATATTCGGATTAGAAGCCTTCATAACGACATCTCTGATGAATCGGTTATCCAGACACTGCATATCCTCATTGGCTTCCAGAAACAGCTTCATCTCTTCCCGGTTCGCCAGTTTCCCGAACATCAAAAGATAAGCTACTTCCTCAAATCCAAAGCCAGATGTTCCTAAACCATCAATGATTTTCTGTACGTTACAGCCCTGGTAATACAGTCTTCCATCCGCTGGAACTTTTTCTCCGCCAATCTCATCGTAGGCAACGACATCCGAAATCTCCGTAAGACCTGTCAGCACACCCTTTCCGGAGGCATCACGAAGACCTCTTTTAACATCATATTTTGTGTAGAGTTCCCGATCAATTCTATGATTCTTTAATAGCTCATTATAAAAGAATGAAAAACGCTCTTTACTTTCTTCAGTTGTCATCTCGTTTACCTCTTTTCCAGAGTTTCTTAACAGGCTCGTACTCTTTTCGTATTAGTTTCACAACCTGGTTGGAATCCCCAGGTGCAATCACATGGGTATATCTTCCTGGTATCGTTCCAAAGGAAATAACTTTTGACACCTTTACATATTTCTGTAAATACAAAAGCATATTCTCCTTCGTCGCATTATGATTGTAAATTTTTATATAGGAATAATCAGGATAGTCCTTGGATGGATAAAAGAGCACCTTTAACCCGCTTGCATAATCCTGTTTTAAGAATGCTTCATATACTTCTTTTAATTTTTCTGTCTTTCCAATTGCCATAAAATAGACAACGCTCTCATCCCCTGGCAAATGGCGTTTCACATAGTTTCTATACGGTGACGAGCGCAGTTTTTCCACCAGATCATGGTAGATTCCATCTTCTACATCCTGATAATAGATAACCAGCAAATCCTCTATGATAACATTCGCAAAATATGGGCAGCCAATTTCATCAAAGAATTTTGCTATTTGATTACTGCAGCTCACCGAAATCACATACTTATATAAATAGCATTTCTTTTGTATATCAAAGAGCGCCGCACCGTCCATTACAATCACGGGCAGATTCAAACTGATATTTCTAAGCGGTTCCATCAGCGACGCCGGTGTGCGCATGGTGGATACCGTAAAATGAGCACCCGTTTCAATCATACGATTTAGTTCAACACGGCTATACGCAGAAAGATTATCATCTTCTGATAGCAGGGTTTCATCCACGCCAGAAACAAATAGAATATCCCGGTTCTTCTCCCTTGGAAGAGAACAGGCATTTACGAACACGCCAATCACAATTCCAATTACAGTATCTAATACTCTGTTCCAGACAAACAGATATGGATTCGTGTCAGAAAGGTGATTAATCACAATACTCAAAAAGACAACGCACGAAAAGTAAGAAGCCTCTTTTTTCTTAATAATTACTGTGTTGTATAGAATAATTACAATAAAGAACGCAATCCCTGCTGCCCATAGAAGCGTCGTCAGATGATTTCGATTTGGCTTTATCTCACTGGCCAGTAGCAGTACCACTAGGCCATATACCGCCCCGATGATTGTTCCCAAAATACGCTGTTTTGCTTTGGCAATGGTATCCTTCTTATACTCCTGCATGCACCAAAGTACAGCCAGCTGTGAGTAAAAAACATATCCGTGGCCATTTCGAAACATATCCACAATGAAACACAGGAGTACTCCCACCGCAGATTTGATAATACGCATTCCCGGCAGCGGAAGTTTTTTCTTTCTGTTCATTCCCTGATACCTCGGGCGTTATACCAGTTTAAAGACGGCTGTATTGGCATATGTGAGAGGATCTGTATGCATAAAGAATACCTTTGCATCTAACGGCGCATATAATGTCTCCATAATCTCACCTTCATAGGGATGCACAATATTTGCAAGAGGCGTTCCCTCTTTCACATCTTCTCCCACCTGTACCAGGGACTCAAACAATCCAGACTTTGCGGTACGAACCGACGTCATTTCTGTATCGCTAAGAACGATGGACTCTCTCTTACTAACACTATGCTGGTATTTAACAATTCCAAGGGAAGATAAAAACTTCATAATGCTAAGCACAGACTGACCGGCAGCTCCTCTGTCAATTCTGGTTGTGGTTGTCGTATAGAAACTAAATGCCTGTGTTTCCCATACCTGCCAGTTGTAATTTAAAGTTGCCGTATCATAAGGTCTTACACTTCTTTTCACAACATAGGGAAGTTCAAATTTCAGGGCTGTTTCTACGCTGCTGTATCCTTCATCCATCATTCTGATGTGTGGCACAAACTCACCTGGCATGTAAAAGGAAGTGAATTGAATTCCATATTTGTAATCCATAATTTCCTGAAATACGCCATCGGCTATTCTCTGCGTCGTTTCGCCTAAATCATAGCCTGGGAACATTCTATTGATATCCGTGTTATCAATCGGCCAAAATCTCTTCTGGATATTGATAGAGTACGGATTACAGCTTGGAATAATGAGAATTTTGTGTCCTGCTGTAATTCTCCCTTCCGCCTCCAATTGTTTGAACTTCTTGATTAACTGTGAACAACAATATAGCTGCTGAATTTCGTTACCACGCATGGTTCCCACAATACACACGCTTTTCTTCCCTTTACCAAATTCATATCCGGTAACACGAAAGTTATCTCTATACAAACCCTTTATTTCGTATATTACTTTTTTCTTCATCCTTCATACGCCTCCTTGCGAAGTAATCTTCCAACCAGAGAGCCCTCATCAACAATGGGATATTCTCGAATCGTGAATAATATTCCATCTACCGGGGAAAGAACCTCGTCCAGAATTTTTCCACTCAGTGGATCAATAATCTTTCCAATCAGTTCTCCTTTTTTTAATTTTTCCCAGTGATGAACTTTTTGTATGAACAATCCTCCAACACTCGCATTCAAATAGCTCACGTCATCCGGATCTCTTGAAACAATAGGCTTTCTAACTCTGGGTGTCTTACCTTCCCAAATCCCCAGTTTCTTCATAAGGTTGAAAATTCCATTCGTAAGCTGTTCCCCATATTCCTTGGTAATTCGCATACCCACACCCATTTCTACAACAAGGCATGGCGTTCCTGTATCATTTAAACTATATGCAAAGGTTGATTCCAAAACAGTGCTTGCACCATGTACCCAAACAAAATCCACATTGGAAGCTTCTGCAAAAGGTACCAATGTCTTTTCATGCAATTCGTTAATTCGTATCTGTGGGATTTCTGTCAGATAAATATTGCTGGCATGAATATCTACAACCAAATCGGATCCTGATACATCCTTCATAATCTCCGCTGCAAGATACTCCGTCATATTTCCATCAATATTGCCGGGGAACAAACGATTCATATCCAAATCAAACGCAGGGATTCCTCTCGTAATAGAATCAATGCCTAACGGATTCATCGCAGGATAGATATCCACGATTCCTTTTAGCTGTTCCTTATGTTCTTCTATTCGCCTTGCCACTTCAAAACACACATACTGGCCTTCCAGCTCATCACCGTGAATTCCGGTAACAATACTGATTCTTTTTAATCCTTTGGTCTTTCCTTCTGGCTGCAAACGTCTCTTTTTAATAGCCAGGGTTTCATCCACTGGTAAACCTACGGACGCAATCGTTTTAATCATGTTTCTATCTCCTTCACATTTACGACTATTTTCTGTGTGTGTAATCCACCGCCATGCATGATTCCTCGATTAATCATGCAGTCCTTGGCATCCCTTCCGACGCCAATCTTTATGTGATCAGAAGTAACTGGCGTATTATTTGTGGGATCTAAGCCATACCAAAACCCTTTATATAAGATTTCTACCCAGGCATGACTGGCACCTTCTCCCATAATCAGTCCCACAACATATCTGGCAGGAATCCCTGCCAGATGTAAAAGTGCAATAAAGATGTGTGCATAATCCTGACAAACCCCCTGCCCCAGCGAAAACGCCTTCTCTGCGGATGTCTCCGTATCTGTGACAAACTGCTTATATGAAAAATCACAAAATAATCGGTTCATCAATATCAGGCTATTTAAATACACATCCTCGTGCGGTTTTAATTCACCACGAATCTGTTCGAAATAGGCTCGTATCTTCTCACCAGCCATATTTAATCCATGAGGGTGCCTAAAAATCATAGACTTGCTATCATCTTCCGCTTCTTCATATACACGAAGCCCCGTTGTTGCATTCCCGGTAATACGATAGTAAAAAGTCGTATGATCTACCTCATTGCTTCCATATAATTGACAGTTTCCAAGACCATCTCTTCCATAGGCATATGCCGTTTCTGGAAACATATCAATCTTGATATTCTCAATTTTCTGTCTGGCATTGCTTTCGGGAATGCACTTGATTGTGTAATTGCATTTGGATACCACGATGGAGTAGTCCAGCTGCATGTAATAATCAAAGAATAGATTCTTCATAGCAATCCCCCTTATGTTTCCTCTAGTCTTAGAATATTGCCTCCACTTCATCCACAATTTTGTAGTAATCTATGGTTTCGGCTGTAATCAGTTCCTTGATTTCATTTAATTTGTTCATATCGTATTTCAGACCACTTCTCTCAACGCGGGGAATCATACGATTAATTTCTCGCTTTAATTCCTTCTTTTCAGAGCCTAATCTTGCATAGATATCAATTCTTTCAATACGCTTTCCGGCCTTGATGATATTTCGAATATTTTCACTATCAATCTGGTCATCTACAATTCCATAAAAGGCAAGGAGATTATCGTTCACCTTTTGCAGTTCAATAACCGGTGCTTTACTATTAGCTGCCTTATTCATCTCGTATAAAGCCAACTGAATAAAGGATAGCGCCTCTGAACCAATGCTTTCTCTTAACACAATTGCATTATCATAAGCACGATTCAGATTGCTGATAATGGAATCTGTATTCGATGGATCAAAGGGATAGCGCTTTACGAAATCTGCCTTGCTTTCGTAAATATTGGGAATATCGATGCTTTTACAGAATTCACCATAGCTGTCTGCAATTCCATCAATGAGTTCGTCAAAGCTTTTCTCAAAAATATTTAGTGTTGTGTATACACGCTCTGTGTAACGACCTAACCAATATAATCTGTCTGCCTGTTCTAGTGAGATAATACCCATGTGTCTTTAAAACCTCCTCCTTGCGATGAATTAACAATGAATGAATCCGGGTTTCTTGAAAATCGTGTTAGTCCGCTCTTCCATACAAGCGGCTCGTCCGCCATTAGGACAAATGCACGAAGGTCTGCTTTTCGAGGAATTCTCTCCCCATTTTCCAAAATGTCTAAATCCTGAAAATCAATAACTTCCTGTGCAATAAATCTTCTTGGCTCATTCTTTAACAATGCGATAAAATCTTCCTTCTGCTGTTTCGTCATCGTGTTGCCAAATACCACGCCATATCCGCCCGCTTCTGCTACATCCTTGAGTACCAGATCATCAAAGTGTTCCAGTACATAAGTCATATCTTCTTCATAGAACGGCAGATACGTTGGTGCATTGTTTAATATAGGCTCCTCGCCAAGATAGTATTTAATCATTTTAGGAACAAAGTAATAAATACCTTTATCATCCGCTACACCATTGCCTGGCGCATTTAATAAAGCAACATTACCTTTTTTGAACACGTCATAGATATGCGGGATTCCAATCAGAGACTCCGGATTAAAATTCATAGGATCCAGATACTCATCTGAAATACGTCTGTACACAGCACCAACTCTTTCATACTTACCGTCCGCCGTTATGAAATAAAGCTTGTCGTCTTTTACCGTAAGTTCAGAGCCGTTTACCAGGTGTGCGCCTGTTTGTTCGGCCAGATAACTATGTTCAAAATAAGCGGCATTATATCTTCCCGGTGTCAGTATGACTGTGTGTCCACCTACATTCACGTTATCCATGGTTCTCCGAAGAAGATCTGCATAATTTCGGTTATCTTCTATCTTCAAGTCCTCAAAGGTGTCAGGAGATGATCTTCTGCAAAGACCTCTTGCAATCATGGGGTAGGATGCTCCCGAAGGAACGCGCAGATTATCCTCTAAGATATACCAGGTATCATTTTTTCCCTTTACCAAGTCTATGCCCGATATATGAGAATAGATATCTTTAATAGGGGCAGTACCTTCACATTCAGCCATGTATCCACTGGAGGCAAAAATAAAATCTTCTGGCACTACCCCGTCCTTTACAATCTGTTTTTTTGAATAAATATCCTTCAAAAACAGATTTAAGGCCACGACACGCTGTTTCAGTCCTTTTTCCAAATAGCTAAACTCTTCTTTTTCAATAATGCGGGGAATCGCGTCAAAGGGAAACAACTGCTCTTTAAATACATTATTTTTATAAATGCCAAATTTCACGCCGTATCTGGCCAGCAGCTCATTGACCGTATCTGTGTGTTCTAATAGTTCTAGATGTTTCATTGCAATTCTCCTTTCAGCGGCATGAGTCTTTAAATATAAAAAAGGTGTTTAGCAATCACGCCGAACACCTTTGTTCTTCTATCATATGCATACGGGGTTCACCAAATAAAATGGTGAACCCCGTTGTTCTTATGCATAAATTTATATCATATGCGTTGTTCAATATCAACAATTTCTTCTAGTTGGTAACAAGTTGGTTTCATACGCATTTGCAGAGCTTACTTAATACCACCATACTCATAACCCTTTCCTACAACCGTTTCCTTAATCAGTTCTTCCGCTACCTCTTTGCTCATCGTAAGTTTCACACTATCTGTGTTGTGGTCCGCAACCGCTTCTGTGATTCCGTCAATTGCTTCAAGCGCTTCTTTTACTGCCTTCTCACAGTGCATACACATCATTCCCTTTACAATAATTTCCATTTGTATTTCCTCCTTATTATTTATAATATCTTCTTTCTTTATAGACTCTCCAAGTAAGGATGTTGTTCCAAGGGAATTTTTTGCCCTCCTATCCTTCTGGTCACCATACAGTTTCACTGCATTTAACCGCAAAGCATTGCTTACCACACAAAAGCTTGATAAGCTCATAGCTGCCGCTCCAAACATAGGATTTAACGACCAGCCAAACAGCGATATCCACACGCCTGCTGCCAGCGGAATCCCAATAATATTATAGATAAATGCCCAAAAAAGATTCTGATGAATGTTGGCTAATGTTTTACGGCTAAGCCTTATCGCAGCAACTGCATCCAGGAGACTATTCTTCATAAGCACAATATTTGCTGCATCGATGGCAACATCAGCCCCTGCTCCAATGGCAATGCCGACATCTGCAATCGTTAATGCCGGGGCATCATTGATACCATCACCAACCATAGCAACTTTTCCATGTTCTCGCAGCTTTTGCACAATCCTTGCCTTACCATCTGGTAATACACCTGCCACAATCTCATGAACACCAGCTACCTTACCAATTGCCTTTGCCGTTCTTTCATTGTCGCCCGTTAACATCACAACGTGAATGCCCATCCCCCGTAACTGCGTTATCGCCTTACAGCTGTCTTCCTTAATGGTATCCGCAACAGCGATCACGCCAAGCAGCTGTCCTTCTTCTGCAAAATATAAAGGCGTTTTTCCGGCATTTTCCAGCTTTTCGATTTGGGATGCAACGGACTCTAATTCTCCCGGATTTTTTAGGTTATTCCTAATAAACTGCGCATTCCCTCCTGCCAGTTCTTTCCTGCCTAATGTTGCGGTAAGTCCGCTTCCTGCAACAATTTTAAAATCATCCACAGGATGGGCCTTTATAGAAAGCTCCTCCGCCTTTCTTATAATCGCTTTTGCAAGCGGATGCTCACTCTTTAATTCGAGGGCATATGCCACATCTAATAGCTGCGCCTCATCGCTACCCACAGCAATCATATCCGTTACCACAGGCTGTCCCATCGTAATCGTACCCGTCTTATCAAGCGCGACTATGCTGACCTTCCCCGTCTCTTCAAGAGATACTGCCGTTTTAAACATAATGCCATTTCTGGCGCCCTTTCCATTTCCGACCATAATCGCAACCGGTGTTGCTAATCCCAGTGCGCATGGACAACTGATTACCAGGACCGATATGGCTCTGGAAAGTGAAAAACCAAAGGAATAGCCACATAGCTTCCATACAATAAATGTTACAACGGCTATCGCGATTACAACCGGAACAAATACACCAGATACCCGGTCTGCGATCTTTGCAATGGGTGCCTTCGTGGCTGCCGCATAGCTAACCATTTGAATGATTTTTGAAAGGGTCGTATCTTCTCCAACGCGCGTAGCTTCGCAAATAATATAGCCCGACTGATTCATCGTAGCTGCTGACACCATATCGCCCGCTTTTTTATCAACAGGTACACTTTCTCCGGTAAGCGATGACTCATCAATCGCACTGTTTCCAGAAATAATGATTCCATCTACCGGAATGCTCGCTCCCGGTTTCACAGCAAATTGGTCCCCCACTTTAATCTCTGCAATGGAAACAAGTGTCTCTATGCCGTCCTTATATAGAATCGCGGTTTGAGGAGCTAACTTCATAAGTGCTTTTAGGGCATCGGTTGTTTTCCCTTTGGATCTGGCTTCAAGCGCCTTGCCAACCGTTATTAGCGTAAGTATTGTAGCTGCGGATTCAAAGTAAAAAGCGTCCATATAGGCGTTAACAAGTTCAGCATCCCCAGCGATTTCCGCCTTCGTCATCGCAAATAATGCATATACGCTGTATACAAAAGAAGCCGTAGCCCCCATTGCTACAAGCGTATCCATATTGGGTGATCTGTGAACTAACCCTTTAAATCCGCTTATAAAGAACTTCTGATTGATTATCATAATCATAGCGGTAAGTAGAAGTTCATATAATCCCATCGCAATGTGGTTGCCCTGCAAAAAACCTGGAAGCGGCCAACCCCACATCATATGTCCCATAGAAACATACATAAGCGGCAGTAGCAAAATGACTGAGGTAACTAATCTTCGTACTAGAACAGGAGTTTCATCATTCTCCTCCCTTTGCATGCTACCTTTTAACCTTGCACCATATCCAGCCTTTGTAACCGCCTGTATGATATCTGTATCTGCTGCCGTTCCTTCCACACCCATAGAGTTTGTTAATAAACTAACACTACAACTGTCCACCCCAGGGACAGCACTGACCGCTTTTTCTACTCTTGCCTGGCAGGCAGCACAGCTCATACCTGTCACATGAAATTGTTTCATCAAAGTCTCCCATCCACTTAACTCGTTCGTGATGCTTTACTTCATCAATTTTCCAAGCGTGTCAACCAACTCCTCGATTACATCGTCCTTGCCCTGTCTTATATCATCTGCCACGCAACTTTTTATGTGAGAAGCAAGCAGTCTCTTGTTGAAACTATTAAGCGCAGCACTAATTGCTGACACCTGCACAAGAATATCCGGGCAATAGATATCATTTTCCAGCATGTTCTCCACGCCACGAACCTGTCCTTCTATACGCTTCAATCGGTTCATTAAGTCTTTCTTTTCCTGACTACTCCTGTGTTTCGTTTTCCCTGAGCAGTTCGGACACATATTATCTGTACTCATCCTGTTGTTTCTCACTCCTTTTATATATACCCCCTAGGGGTATGCTGCTTTTAATATATACCACACACTTATCTCCTGTCAATTCCCTATTTTGCTAGCGATCCCTCGGAACCGTCAAATAAAAAAGGCCTCATTCCAAGGCCTTTCGATTCTACTATACTTTCGATTAAATCCACTGGTTGAAAATATTAGAAGACGCTCCCGTAAATGCGCCGTTGCCAGAATACAGGCTTCCACTCATAACCGTTGCCCTTGCAATCTCCCCAGCCTTTTCCGCGGTCTGCTTTCCGTAAGATGTTGCGCCATGAAACAGTGCCTTCACATCCTTCATATCGGCCTGCTTTAATGCATCCTCGTCCACATTCATCTTTCCATCCGTACCTACGGTAACGCCAATCTTCTTTAACGTCTTGGACATAACATTCGTCAAATCAGACATATACTTTGCGCTCTGCGATACCTCTTTGGAAGAAACCTTTGCGCTCTGGGAAACAACATCGTTATATTCTTTTGCAAAGTTCTTTACGGCGTTCGAAATCTTATCCGTATCGTACTTTCCATCCACCTGCTTCCAGAGATCATCCTTAGAAAGATCCTCAGCCGCTGTCTTTAATCCATCCGCTTCCTTCTTCATGACTGATAAAGACTTATCAACAACGACTTCTTTGGTAGTCGGTGCTTTACTCTTTTCATTATCTATCTGTTTTTCCAGTTCTTTCTTTTCGTTCGCATAATTCTTCTGTTCTGCATAATAAGACTTCAGCAACTTTCTATAAGTGCCGTTCTTTCTCATTGCAAAACTGCCATAATCAAATGTATTGTTATTCGTTCCCGCATTTCCAAATAAAGAGGAAACGTTAAAGTTGATATTTCTCATACAGACTCCTTATGCCGTAGCAAATATAAATACAGTATAACATATAATTTAGTATTCGCTACCAGCCTGTCCGAATTACTTCTATGCATTATAGGCAATTCTAATAATTTCCTCGATACCGGTCTCTTCAACAGAGATATCCCGTATCATGGCTTTGCTGCTAAGCTCTTCCATTAGTTTCGCGGCTGTCGTCTCCCTTTTCATGAATTGATACTTAGCAACATTACCATCCACTTCTATCAGTTCCCCTTGCATAGATGTTGGAATCTTTTCATCAAAATACTCCACAATCAAAGTCTTATAGGGAGCAATTCGATTCACAATATCTTCAAGGTTCCCGTCTTCCACCAGTTGTCCATGGTTGATTATTACGATACGGTCACAGAGCTGCTGTATATCTCCTAAGTCATGCGTCGTTAATATAATGGTTGTGCCAGCTTTCTCGTTAATCTCTTTCACAAATTTACGAAGTGCATACTTGGAACCGACATCCAGTCCTATGGTTGGCTCATCTAAGAATAGGACCTTCGGGGAATGCAGCATTGCAGCTACCAAATCGCCTTTTACACGCTGTCCTAGGGACATCTGTCGTACGGGCTTATCTAACAGTTCCTTAATTCCCAGAATTTCATCCATTGTATCCAGGACCTGGCTATAACTTTCCTTGTCCACCTGGTAAATATGACGTAATAACGCAAAACTCTCACCCAGACGCAAATCCCAATTTAACTGCGTGCGCTGTCCAAAGACAACTCCGATATTGCCTACCACTTCCTTACGATGTTTGGTAATGTCTTTTCCATCAATCCACACATTTCCACTCGTCGGGGTCAGTATACCAGACATCATCTTAATGGTCGTACTCTTCCCAGCACCGTTGGGTCCAATAAATCCCACAATTTCTCCTGCTTCTATCTCCAAATTTAAGTTCTGCACGGCGGGGATTTTTTTGCTTTCCCTTTTGAATAACCCTTTTAGTGCGCCCTTAACACCTTCCTCTTTTTTTACTACGTTATATTCTTTGCAAAGATCTTTTATCTCTATCATTTTCATAATATATTATCCTCTATATCGCGTTAGTTCCCGGCACTCTCGTATTTTTTTAGTCCAAATTTAAAGAACAATCCAGCCACCAGCATAACAACAAGTCCTACTACCAGTGTTAATCCAACCGTTCCTGCAAACCCAGTTGTTTTCTCTCCAATCCCTAGCATGGAAGACACAGGATAAAAGCTAACCCAGCCAATGGGAATGCAGTATGTTAAGATAAACTGCAAACTCTCCGGATACATGGAAATGGGGTACATTGTCGTCTTATCAAATATTTCCTGTGTGTACTGTCCAAAATCGTTTGCACTACGGGTAAAGAAAGAACTGGTCCCTAGCAGGATATAAATTCCGCCTCGAATCAGCGTCGCCCCAGCAAGCATTCCTAATACCAGCAATACTTTTGCTACACTCCATGCAAAGTGGATTTTGCAGCATCCATAAATAAACACCACTATGCCAGGAATCAAGTCCGTGATTCCAAAAATATTAATCTGCGTAAAAAAGAATTGGTAGAGTACACTCATGGGTCTCGTCAAAAATCTGTCGAATTCGCCCTCGATGACATAATGCCCCATAAACCAGCCCTGCACAAAAAATATCATCGACAGGGCGTGAGAAATCACAGACAAGCCATAGAGCACGGCTAACTGCCCATAATCCCATCCGTTGATTTGTCCAAATTCCTGTACCACAAATCGAATCGTCGCAAATCCAACCAAGAACTGAATAGGATTGGAAATCAGCCACCCTATAATACTGGACGGATATTCCACAATTGTCAGGAATGCCATACGAATACAGGCAAGCGTCACACGCAGATAATGCTTTATTGTTTTTAATACACGCATTTGCTCATCCTCCCTGTATCATTACAGACTTTGTAACTCGTTTTTCTAAAATCGTTTTTAGCAGGCATAGTACCACAAGCCAAATTGCCTGTATTATGAGTCCCTTTTCTAGCGATTCTTTTGTGTACTGCCCCACATAGATACTGATTGGCATCTGGTAAATATATACAAATGGCAGATAGGTGAGCACATTCCTTAACCACTCTGGGAAAAACCAGATTGGAATAATACTCCCTGATAACAAACGCAGTAAGTGCTTCTTAACCTGAATTAAGGCGCTCATCTCAATCACCTTAAACGCCCACATTCCAAAGATAACGGCCAGATACCAGTTGATAAAAAATGCCATAGCTAGACTTAATACAAACAACAGACCATCCTGCAAGCTGCCGGGTACGGGCACCTTAATTAGCAGACTTCCAATTAGTAAAATCGGCAATAGATTCTGAAAAATAAGCGCTGTCACGGATCCCAGATTTTCAGCAAAGAATACTCTGAAAATATTAACAGGGCGCATCATATCAACGGCTATATTTCCTTTTTTAACGCTCTCCGTAATGCGCCACTCCACATTTGTGGTAAGCAGCACAGACACCATCGAGGACACCACCGTATAGGTCAGCATCGTATCTACTGTAACACCGCCCATTTGCTCCGCATTCTGAAACAGTGCTTTCCAGAAAAAAGCGGTGGCAATCATAATGATTGTTTGCATAATAATATTTCCATACACATCAAATTTATATGCCAGGCTTTTTAATATTTGTATTTTATAGACGTATAAATATGCGCTTTTACTTTTCTTACTCATTTCCTACGTTCTTTCCTTTGTTCATTCGCGATACTGTTCTCTGTATTCTAGTGGCGAAACCCCCACTCGTTTTCTGAAAATTCTCGCAAAATAACTGCTATCCGAAAATCCTGTTGCAACCGCAATCTCTAAGACAGAATCCTTTGTCTTCGTTAGTAGTCCTGCTGCGATTTCCAGTCTGTAATTAATCAGGTATTCCACCGGGGGCATATTGAGATATTCCCGGAACACGCTTGTTCCTTTCGTCTTTCCAACCTGACCAGATGCGCATATTTCTCCCAGCCCAATATTCTCCGCATAATTCTGGTGAATGAATGTGAGCATCTTATGCACACAGTGCAAGTCTTCATTGATGATTGCCTCATTCCCTTCAGCCTTCGGCAATACTACATATAAATCTAACCAAAGCTGATACAGAATCTGCATTGTCTTCATTTCGTAATCTGCATCTTCCTGCAAAGATGCAATTCTTACGATTGCATCTAGCACCCTCTTTTGTTTCTCTTCTGACTCCCTTAGCATAAAATAATCAAGCTGCTCATTTTCTATAATGGGCATCACATATTTTTTTGCGACAAAGTTAGAAGCGCCTAACAACATCGGATGAAAAATCAGGCAATACAGAACACAGTCCACGTGATCTGCCTCAATCAGATGTAGCTGTTTGGAATTTATATAAATCGCTTCTCCTGCCTCTATTTTTAATTCCTTTCCATTTAATATATGCTTTACGCTTCCCGATACCACATACGTTATTTCAATTTCTTCATGCCAGTGAATGGAAAGGTCATTAATGCAAGCATTTGCAGGAATCTGATTCTTCTTAATGGATACAGGAAAATCCGGAATATCATAATGAAAAATTTCTGATCCATCTGCCAAAATATCTGCCATAGTTGCCTCCTAACCAAATCTTATCTATGTATGATTATATTTTGAGAAACTGCTAAAATCTAACATTATTTTCCCTGATTTCAGCACTATATTTCATCCCAACATTTTAACCTTTGTACCCGGCACCAATGTTAAAATGTTAACTTTGTACCCGGCACCAATGTTAAAAAAATAAAAAGGGCAAGATCTTTGCCCTTTTCTACTTGTTATTTAGCCAGGCCATCTACCTGATAAATATTAAAGGTATTACTCTTTCCTTTTAACTTCGGCGGATTTTCAAGAATCGTAACCTCTATTCTGTCCTTCAGCCTTTCATATAAATCCTCGCTGATAAGCACCTGTCCAGCCTTCGCATTCGCTTCAAGTCTTGCCGCCGTATTCACCGTATCACCAATTGCCGTAAAGTCCATTCTGAAATCACAGCCTATATTACCAACAACGGCCTTTCCACAATGCACGCCGACACCAAATCCAACACTTCTACCGTATTTCTCTTCCAGCTTTTCAGCCAAAAGTTTACCACCATTTACGATATCAAGTGCGGCGCATACTGCTTTATATTCATAGTCGCTTTGATCAAATGGCGAATTCCAGACTGCCATAGTACAGTCACCCACAAACTTATCAAGCGTACCACTGTTATCAAATACTGCTTTTGTTGTCAGGGCAAGATATTCATTAAGAATTGCAACAACTTCCTTCGGCGAAAGCGCTTCTGACATTGTTGTAAATCCTCTAATATCCACAAATAATGCTGCTATATCTCTTTCCTCACCAACAAGTTCAACCTTGAATTTACCAGACTTTGAAATTTCATCAACAACCTGTGGTGCCACGTATTTTTTGAATGCACTTAGTACCTGTCGTTTTCTGCGCTGTTCCAAAATGTATCCGACAGCAAGGCAATATACAAAAGACAGCACCATAACTACCGGGAAATTAATGAGGCTGATATTTGTTCCCTTGTTGTTAAGAAGTGTTCCAGCATACAATTCTAAACCGGTAAAAATAACCAGGCCGATGGCTGCAACAACTACTTTTGTCCTCTTAAAGAATATATGAAGTGCAGCGCCAATCACACCAAGAATAATTCCAAATAGGTAAGGGTTACCAGGAATCGAAAATCTCCCCTGCATAAATGACTGCACAATGTTCGCATGAATTTCCACACCATACATCTGTGAAGCATTACCATTGGGAACATTGAACTGGTCCTGCATTCCCTTGGCATACGCGCCCACAAGAATAATACTGTCCTTAAATGCTCTGGAATCAATCTTTCCATTAAGAACATCAATCATTGATATGGCTTCATAATCCCCTGGCTTACCAGAGTAATTAATCAGCGTCCTGCCGTATTTATCGGTTGGAATTTCAATTGTAGGCTGCCCCACTTTCTCACAGTACACATCATACAGCACCTTAGGAAACATCTCATATTCTTCCCCATTATATGTTTCCTTTGCCTTTATTCTTCTAACTGTTTTGTCTGAATCCTGTGAAATGTTGGAAAAGCCTACCCTTGCAACTTCGTTCAGTTCATCAAATGGATTTGCAATACTCTCAATCGGATAAATGACCAGTCCATTCGCATCATATTCCGGCTTGGTTTCATACAGAAAATGGGAATCTACCACCACGTTGCCGCTCTTCTTCGCCGCTTCCGCAAATGCAGTATCTCCCTCATCCACGTGTCCCGAGAACAGTATATCGAATGCGATTACTGCGGGCTTCGCTTCTTCATTCGTGTTCAGTACGTTAATAAGGTCCGCATATGTGCTTCGTGACCAGGTCCCTATCGGTCCCAGTTCTTCTAACGTTTTATCATCAATTGCAATAATCTTAATATCACTATTAACGCCTCTTGGAATCTGATATAACTTATCTTTTATGATGTAGTCCAGCGGAGATAAAAGATTAGATACCGTCAGAAGCATAATTAACGCAAACACTATAACGGCTTCAAAGAGTTCTCTTACCAGGCTAACCTTTTTCTTGGGAGATTCATTTTTGATTTTCTTCGCTTCACTCATCCTTCATTTCCTTCAATTACAGCAATGGTTTCATCGATTATTATGGAGCTTATTTAGAGAACAGAAGTTTCGTATCATCCGCGACGTACACCTTCAATCCACCATTGTATACCGTTGTATCCCCTGATACGGTCCACTCACCATCTTCTAACTCGTAACCCGTTCCAGAATATAACTTAATTTCTTGTCCTTCTGGAATAACACCCTTTTCCATCCATTCACTTTTTACAGTGATGGTATAGCTTATTTCATTGCCAGCCTTATCCACAGCCACGATAACATAGGTCTCCATTCCACCGTCTGAAACCAGACTTATGGATGCCTTCCCATCTTTGATCACAACTGTTTCCCCATTTACTGTGACAGATTCAAGATTATCATCATTAATATTGAATAGGCTCTCATCTGAGAATAAGACGTCGTTATCCTTTATATCTTCTTCAAATTCTGGCTTTGTGCTGTCAATCTTAAAGCGGGGCATTTCAACCTTGTCTGACAATGCACCTGTTGCGATTTCTTTAAAGTATAGATATCTATTTTTAGAAGATACGCTATATTTAAGGAAATCCACATAGCCTGTACCAAAGGATGTTGAAATCTGATATCCTTCTGGCACTTTAATGGTTACGTCAGAAGTGTAAAATTCATTCCTGCCCTGCTCACCTTCGATCTTAAATCCTGGACTTGGAAGGTATGTTACTTCAAAGGTGTCCTCTGCAATGGCCTCAAGATAGAACTCTGTCGTGGGGAAGGTAGCTCTTATGGTATACACACCCGGCTTATCCGGAATAACGTTTGTATACGCGCTATCTTTTTCAGAGGACAACTTATACTCATATATAACCGCATCTATGCCGTTCTTACTGGACGTGGCAGTAATTTTAGGCGTCATTCCAACATAGTAGTCATCAAGGAATACCTTTCCACTTCCAGGTGCTTTTAATATTTCAAATGCACATTCTTCTACATGTTCAAGATAACAGTCATTTTCTGCAAAAGTGACCATAGCAATATACTTACCTGGCTTACTCGGAACTCTCGAAGTATAACTACTGCTGGTACTTTTTGCATCCCTATAAACAACAACCGCTTTTTCCTCATCGTAATCAGTCGTTGTTATATTAAGTACGAGTTTTCCTTCGCCATACGTATAATTAGGAATGACAACCTTAGCTGCACCTTCAATCTTTTTGATTTCAAAGTTACAGGTGGTTTCATATTCCTCATACTTTGCATTCTTGGGGAAATACAATTTCGCAGTATACTTACCCGGCATCGTCGGTTCCACTGAAGTATAAGAAGTACCCGCTTTGTCGATCCTCTTATATGTAATCTTCGCTGTGTCCAGATTGTAGCTTTCTGTCTTTATAACTGGATTAAGTTTCTCCTTATAATTAATATCTGCAATGCTGAACTTCACTTCTCCTTCTTTTCTTAGAATTGTGAACTCCGTCGTTGGATTTTCCCACGTTGATGCATAAGCCGGAATCAGTTCCGCTATCGCAACATAATCGCCCGCTTCATCTGGCACTACTGTTGTATATGCGCTGTCTGGCTGCCCTTTTTTCTTAAATTTAAGCGTATACTCAGAAGAAAAGAATACTTCATCACCTATAACCTTTGCTTTCAGAGGCGCACCGGTCTGAATGCCCGATATTGTTAAGGTTGTTTTGCCTTTTTCAACTACAACTGTCACCGTGGCGCTCTTCGCTTCCTTATATTCTGCATTTGCTTTGCATAGGGCGTATACAGAATATGTTCCTGGCTCCATATTTCCAAAATATATCCCAATAGAATTACCGGATGAAGGCGTCTCTACATCATTAACATAAAATACAAGTCCACCTGCCACATCCGTCATAGTCGCAGTGATATCAATAAATTCATGATAGCGCCCCGTTGCCGGTGCAGATATTGTTACTGTATTGGTTTTCTTTCCGATGTTAAAAGTACACGGCGCTGTAGTGAATTCATTATAATTATCATTCTGCGGGAAATATGCTATGGCATTATATTCTCCTGGTTCTGTTGGAACTGTCGAATAATACTCACTTTCACTGGTCTTTTTATAGCTAATAACAGCTGTACTCGCCTCATAGTTTGTGCTGGTAATAACAGGCGTAATGGTTCCACCGTATTCGATATCTGCAATGGATAAGCTGGCTGCACCATCTATTCTGGCAACCGTAAAGGGTACCTCTGCTGTGTTCTCATAAAGGCTTTGATAATCGGTATCCGTTATAAATGCCTTCGCTACATAGTCTCCTCCCTTATCTGGCCTAATGGTGGTATATTCCGAATCAGCCGCTCCATCCTTTTTGTATCGGATTTCATATGTTGTAGAACTAAGTATTTTTGTGATTCCAAATTCCTCGGATTCAACCGTGGCAGCAAACATTTCATCCCGGTTATATCCAGCCAACTTTAAAACAGGAACTTTTTTTGATACAACAAACGTTTTTGTTTCACTTGTGGAGGCATTATATAGTTCATTCGCTTCTGTTGCTATGCGAAAAGACTGTGTTCCCGGTTTCAGATTCGCAAAATACTCGTCAAATGTGCTATATGCCGTTGCACCATTATAAAACTTTATGGGCGCCGCATCATCATATTTGCTTGTATAAGAAAAGCCTGACGCACCATTTCCATAAATCATGGTACTTGGTGCTCCAATTTCTAATTCGTTTGTTCCTTTGACGATTTTGTAAGTAACCTTGACACCTATAAGATCATCAGGGGGTATAGAAGTATCACACTCAATAGTTGGGTAATATTCTAAATTGTATTTAGTACTTTGTTCTCCGCTTCCAATATAACTTTTCAAATAATTTAGTTGTAATTCCACGTGTATGGTATCATAAGCATTTTCTGAACCTTCAAATTGAGATACAATCCCTGGCTCTCCCATAGCGAAAATCTTAATATATGGTCCATAAGTAATAGACTCTCTATTTAAGTTAATGTCCAGAACATATTTTCCATTTTCCTTATATGGTATCTCTCCAAGATCTATAGTTTTATCTGTTCCCATATCGGCATTTGTTATATCTACAGTCATATCTGCCGCATATACCTTCTCACTTCCATTTTGAACAAAAGGGACACTTTCGACAATTATAATTGTCAGCAGTATGTTCGCTATTATTTTAAAAAGTCTTTTTGTAATGCTATTCTTCTTCATGTGTATCCTCCCTTCTTAATTCTCCCATTTGATAATGGTATCTGCCCTAACCGGCTCACTAAAATCATAATCCCAATATCCGGTAGGTGCGGGTTGAAGGCTTGGCTTTGTTACAAGTTTTCCATACTCTACTGTCTGGCTGGCAAACTCCACATCCCCAAACATAAACGTTACTGTAAATGGTCCCTTTCCCTCTTCATATTCTAATAAAGTGCCATTTTCCCTTGCTTCTTCCAGTTTTTCTTTTATCTCTTCTGGAATTACAATTCTTTCACCATGCTCTCGGTTAATGGTATCCAGTATATCAATGACACTAAGTGATAGTTCTTCAAAATCAATCTCTCGAACACCATCATCTAAGAATTCTGTTTCTTCTCCGTCATCATAAATAATGATTTCATTACCCTTCTGAACCATTACATTATCGCCATAGTTAATTCCTTCTGTCGATAATCGATTCGTCTCTACACTACCATCAAATACACTGACCTTGGTATAACGCTTTCCATCGTCTCCCACATAAGTTTGAACATAGTAAATTGTTCCTCGTACAGACATGGTTGAGTTTGGTGTGTTGATTTCATAATAGGAATCATCGCTAAGTTTATTCTGAATCTCGTTTGCAATCTGTCCATCAATCAGATTGATTGTTGTCTTACTGTTCTTAGGGGTTCCACTTGCAAGTAATTCAAACGTTGTATTCGCTTCCGCATATACATATTTATCTTCATCCAGTTTAAGGGTGAGTTTGCCATTTCCTACGGTAACCCTGTCTCCGGATTCTAGGACCATATTTTCATAAGCTTCGATATCGCCCTTTGTAGAATTGGTCACAACTGCTTCACCCTGCACTTCATATACCTTGATTATTCTGTATGCAGCCTCTTTATTCTTCGAAACAATTAAAATAACGGCCACAACAACAGCAGCTATCGCTGCTACTGCTATGGCCGCAATCATCATCTTTTTCTTCTTATTAACGCTTGCTTTCTTTGTTTCTCCCATATTCTTTCCCACCCTCATTAGTCCAGAACTGGATTTATTATACCATACTATTTATGCTTTTGGTTTTTGGAAACCATTTATATTATCACATATTTTCAGAATAAACAAGTAACATTTTGGATTATTTTATTTTTCACATCACTATCCCGTTCTGTTCTATAATTATGATGCAAGAATCAAAAAGGTGTATTTAGCTATGAATTATCCAAAGAATCGTTTTTTATTTACTATTAAAGATATTTCAAAAGCCTGCGGTGTTAGCAGAGCAACACTACTCCGTATGGAAGAGAGCGGTTTCCTAACGCCCTGCAAGGTTGACGAAAATACTGGCTACCGTTATTATGACGCAAATAATATTGCACAGATTGGTCAGTATCAGCTGCTCCAAGAACTAGGTCTCTCCCGAAAAGAGATTACTGATTTATATTTGCGACGCATCGACATTGCGCCCTTTATAGATGAACAGCGTCAGAAGATTCATCGACTGCAAAGAGCCCTAAATGAACTTGAACTTCGTTACACAAAGAAGAACGAGCTTCGTTTTTCTTTTATAGAGTTACCGGAAATCACATGTATTTGCCAAACAATACCGATGAACTCCGTCGAAAATCTAAAAACCATTATGTATGATATGTATCAAAAGACATTCCAAGAAGGATTCAGGATAAACGGCAAAGAACCACTTTTTGCATGTATTGCAAACGATACGCTGGCTACTTTTAATCTTGATGATTCCAGTACAGATATTACACTTTGCATCCCCGTGATGAATCAACAAGCTTCTGATCCGCGTATAACAGTTCTCCCTGCCTGCTATGCTTGCTCATTAATCAGCTACGGAAATACTTCTACACCACCAGAAATTGTGAAACAGTTTTTAGAAGAGGTAACTAGAAGAAAGCTAAGGCCAATTGGTCCATTAAGAATAAATCTCTTAGTTGCTCCTTATACCGGAATGCATATATCCGAAGATGATTATTGCTATGAATATGTCTTGCCAATAGAACGTAATCTATAAAACAACCTCTTACCAAAGATGTAAGCCCAGGTGCGTTACCCTCTGGTAAGAGGTTTTATCGTTTATAACAAATCTCGATTGTTCCTACTTGTTACCAAATAGCAACTCTTTCTTCCGGCGCAATATACATACCATCGCCTTCTTTAATACCGTAGGTTTCATAAAACTCTTCGAACTGAGCAACAACCACATTAATTCTCAGATAAGCAAGAGGATGGGAATCATACTGACCGAGATAGTGCTCATAGTTTTCGGCACTATTCGTTGCCCACAACTGTGCATAAGAGCGGAAGAAAAGATCATAATCGAAAGTAGGATCCTTTGCGGCAATTCTAAGTACACATGCAACACCGGCCATATCGGCACAAGCCTCACCCTTTACAAGTTCTCCATTACAATTAAACCCATCCCAAACAACAATGTTGTTGTAGTAATTAACAAGTTTCGCAGTCAGTGCTTCAAATGCCTCATGATCTTCTGCAGTCCACCAATCAGTATAATTTCCTTCTACATCATACATTGCACCATTTGGATCAAAGCCATGAGATATTTCGTGTCCGACAACGCTACCAAGCATAGCATATACTTCTTCTTTCTCCATATCATCATTGTAGAGAACATCTCCAATCAGTCCAGGAAGAATATTAATAGAGTTATTCCGTGAATAATAGAATGCATTTATCGTGATTGGCGTGAAATCCCACTGTTCTCTGTCAACAGGATCCTTGAATTCACGGAAGGATTTTTCTGTTGCAAATTGATTAATAGCAAGCTCCATATCTAAGAGGTTACCATCCAGTTCAAGTTCACTATAATCGTACCAGGTATCTGGATACATACAATTGATAACCATACCTTCAAGCTTACGAATCGCATTTTCCTTGGTTTCTTCTGACAGGAAGTCTTCCTCAGAAATCATAAGCTTATACTCCTCGATAATATCGTTTATGACATTATACACGTTTTCCTTATCCTCTGGCGTTACATACTTTTCACAGTACAACTTGGACAACGGCCATCCTAGTGAACTGGAAACTGAATCCATCGCATACTTTTCTTCTGCCTCGTATCCAGAAGAACCATTCAACTCATTAAGGATGTCAAGCGAGAAATAGAAAAGTTCCTTATCTAGAGCAGAAATCGTATCAGCCGCAGTATGCGCGATAAGATAATCCTTAATAATTTCAAGGTTTTCCTCGCTGTAAATATCATTTAAGTGCGCAATATAATCCATCTTCTCAAAAATTTGGATCTGCGGAATATCCGTTATACCCCAGTTAGCCCAACTCTGAAGATACGTATCCACACCTTCCAGCTGACTAAATTCATCATAAGTATATATCTGCTGATTTAAGATGTCTGTTGTTTCCGTGAGATATAAATCATCATTCGTATAGCAGTACTGCGCATAAAGAGCCTCAAACGCAATAGCGCCAGCGAATATTTCATCTATTTCGTCTTCTGTATACCCGCATTTTGTGAGTACAGCAGAAACCATTTGTTTCTCGCAATCATAATAAAGTTGAGAATAATCATCAAGTTCATCAAGATGCTGATAATCCGCATAATCAAGCAAGAATGGAATGGGTGCACTAACGTATATGTTTTTTTGTGTTGAATCATCCGGATTAGTACTAATTCCCCAGGAGTATGCATCAGCAAATGTTATCTCTGTCTTCGTAGAATACGCCCAAAAATCTTCCATTGAATTAATACTGGTAATATCTTCCAGGTAGGGCATAAGCGGTTCTACGCCAGCGGCATCTCTTGTCTCCCAATCAAGAAATGCATTGTAATACTTCGTTACCAATTCTGCGTCATGATTATTTTCATAGGAATCGTCCGTAACAATCGCAGTAAGGCGAGCTGTTAATTCCTCTTCAAAAGAGCCAAGAAATGTATTTCTCATCCTGCCATCTTTGAGCGGATTTGCAAGACACCATTCTGCATTCATTGCAAGTGCATAATCATCCTTTAAGTCGACATCTCGGTTATTTCTTACATTCTCCTCGATATCAGATTCAATCCAGCCATTCGTTTTCCTTTCACCATCGGTGGTTTCTACCTCTGTTTTTGCCTCCGCTTCGGTCTCCGTTTCATTCACAGAGATACTCTCGGCACCCTCTTTTGCTTTTCCGCAGGCACATAAGGACAAAACCATAGTTCCCGCCAGAAAACAACTTAGCAACTTCTTTTTCATAATCTGTTCTCCCTCTTCAAAGTATTATTGAGATGCGCATAAAGCGTTTCTCACATAATCTTATAACATATCCACCCATGGACAAGTCAAATATATCTGCTCATTGGTCATTAGTTCTTCTAAATCGTTGCGTTATAATAATTTTCAATCTCAACCTTCGATGCCAAAAATGCATCTACAACGTCTGGATCAAATTGCTTGCCACGGCCTTCTTCTATAATGCCATAAACTGTCGCAAGTGGCATTCCTTCTTTATAACTTCTTCGGGATACCAATGCGTCAAACACATCCGCAACCGCCATAATTCTGGCGCACAATGGGATTTCTTCTCCTTTTAGGCCTTCCGGATAGCCACATCCATCATATCTTTCGTGATGAGAACCTGCCATATCAACCGCCATCAAAAGATAATCGAATTCACCAAAATCCCGTATCGCTTGTTTTAACATTTTTTTACCTTCTATAGTATGCGTCTTCATAATTGCATACTCATCTTCATTAAGTTTGTCTGGCTTATTTAATATCGCATCCGATACATGTATTTTTCCCATATCATGAAGTGGCGCAGCAATCTTCAAACCATTCACATATTCTTCGGTTAAAACGTCCTTAAACCTGTCATCATCCTGCATTTTTCTTGCAATAATATTAACATATTCTGCTGTACGCTTGATGTGCATGCCTGTGTTGCTATCTCTGTTTTCCACAACATTTGCCATGGTCATAATCATACTAAGCTGCATCTTCTGAATCTGCTCATTTTTAAGATTCAAATTATTAATGTAACTATTCATATCAAGAATAGTTTTTCCAAAAGCGTTATACAAATTCTCGATTTCGTCTCCTGTCTTAATCGCAAGTTTTGTGAACGCTTCTTCAAGTTCTTTCCGATGACCTTCATTTTCAAACACATACTTTGATACAAGTCCTGTCATTAAATTAATTGGTCTCGTAATGATTAACTCGATAAACCAGGAAACCGTTGGAATACCTAGACAAAATACTACGAAAAAGAGTATAAAACATTCTTTTATGACATTTCTCTGATCCAAGCATTCCTGGTCAAATCCTTTAATCAGATATACATCATACAAAGTCTCATCTCCATATTTCCAGTCTTCATCGTTTATTTCAGGAATATAGTACCCAAAGAATAACAGGTGATGGCCATCAACAATCACTTCTTTCGAGATATTAAGAGAACCTCCCATCCACAACATAGTGTCATATTCTTTAGTAAATGCGTCTTGTATCAGCGTATTCTCTACTTTTGTTTTAGCGTCATCCTGATATTCAACATACCAAGTACCAGCACTTGTTTCCTTAACCCAAATCCCTTCATAGTCTCCGCATTTTTCTTTTAAAAAGTCTTTCAATGTTGACTGCTCGATTGCATTATTCTGAAAAAATGCAGTGACTTCTGGCCTTAATTCGGCGCCATCCTCCATTGCAGATTTTCTACTAATGTTCCCCAATGCGTTGCTCATAGTATATATGACCACAGCAAAGACTCCCAAAACCGCAACACTGAATACAATTATGATTCTTGTAGTTAAGGATAATACTCTGCTCTCCTTGTGTTCTTCTGCCACATCAAAAAACTTTTTTATCAATTTCGGTTTGTGTGCATCATAAACGCAAGCAACAATCAATGCAAGTAAATACATCAGTATATCATTCAAATAGGTGGCCGTTTCCACCCCACCCTGATGCCATGCTATTGCAAAATCCGCAAGTAGAAAACAAACACCAATTATTACTGCAAGCACTCTGTTCTTAGATGATTTATTACGGCTTTTTTTGGCCATAAAATATATCAATGGAAATAGCATCATAAAAAGCACGTGATCCTGATTTCCAAACACCTGAAATATAAAATATCCAAAAAATACAACCGTAATCGGCGTTGGTTTTGTTGCAATAATAATCATCGCAGCTAGCATCAACAAAAGTTCAAACAAATGGTAACTTGTAAAGGAAAGGATACTTTCCGCATCCCCAATATAAAAATCAGGAATGCTTGCAATTTTGAAAACAATCACATAAACCAGAAACAGCACAAGATACTGCAAGATCTCCTTACATACATTTTTTATATTATTTTTGCTGATTAATTTATTCATTGCTTGCCTCCGTATTATTATTTCAAATTATATCATATTTATCCGGCATTCCCCTACCTACTGCAGTCTTTGATGCGGATACCTGCAGATTTCCGAAGGCTGATGGCTTGTATGGTAATGTACTTCGTATTTATTGAAAACTATATTTCGCGTATGTATATTGTAGAGGATGTATATTTTCAGCTTATATTGTCTTTTATTGCCATTTTGCATAAAGAAAGCCTTAGAGCCAGCATAAACACTGACTCTAAGGCTTCTATTATATCAGAGGGCATACTTCTATATCCCCAAATCTATTCCTATCGATTAATTCTTGCTAGGAAACTTTTTAATCTAGGACTCTTTGGATTTTCAAAAATTTCCTCGGGCGTTCCCTCTTCTTTTATTCCTTTTTCGTCAAAGAACATAACGCGATTTGCAACCTCTCTTGCAAATCCCATCTCATGCGTTACTACAACCATAGTCATACCTTCCAACGCGAGCTCTTTCATAAGGCTTAAAACTTCACCTACCATTTCAGGATCCAGAGCAGATGTTGGTTCATCAAATAATATAACCTCTGGTTGCATTGCCAAGGCTCTAACAATAGCAATTCTCTGTTTCTGACCGCCCGATAATGTATCAGGATATGCATTTGCCTTATCGGCCAGTCCCACTCGTTCTAACAGTTTCCCTGCCATCTCCGCAGCCTCCTGCTTTGACATAAGTTTCGTCTTTACAGGCGCCAGGGTTATATTTTCCATAATTGTCATATTGGGAAACAAATTAAAATGCTGAAAAACCATGCCAACCTTTTTACGCACTTCATTTATATTAATTTTCTTGTCTGTCAAATCTGTATTACCTACAAAAATTTTTCCTTCCGTAGGTTTCTCCAACAGATTTAGCATCCTTATAAAGGTGGATTTACCGCATCCAGATGATCCGATAATTGCAATAATATCCCCCTTGTTCACAGTTGTACTTACATTTTCTAAAACAACATTTTCGCCAAAACTCTTGGTAATATTTTCAACTCGAATAATACTATCGCTCATTCTTCTTCAACCTCCTTTCAAGTCTGCTAACACCTGCTGAAAGAATCACAATTATAACAAGGTATATAGCTGCTACCGATATAAGCGGGAAAAAGGCCTGATAGGTAATACCTCTAATAATATTTCCTCCCATTGTTAGGTCCTGCAACCCAATATATCCACTGATTGAAGTTTCCTTTACAAGTACAATAAATTCATTTGCCAATGCAGGAAGTGTATTTTTGAAGGTTTGAGGAAGAACAACATACATCATTGTCTGCATATGATTAAGTCCAAGACTTCTCGCACCTTCAAACTGTCCCCCGTCTAAAGACATAATTCCGCCACGAATAATTTCCGCAACGTAAGCACCAGAATTTATACCAAAGGCAATAACTGCCACCACTGTTTTGCTTATATTCGAACTTGCAAAAATAACATAGTAGATGACAAGAAGCTGAATCATGGCTGGTGTTCCACGAATTATAGTCAGGTAAATGTGACATATCGCATTCAAAAGTTTCAAATTGCCATTTTTGTCATGTGTCGCACGAATTACAGCCACAAAAAAACCAATAACTAATCCAAGCAGCGTTGCAAAGAGTGCAATTATAACCGTATTTTTCAGACCTACAAGGATATACATATATCTTGAATCCTCTACAAAGTTCTGATAAATACTGTCTTTTATAGATTTAATGGAGGCGGTTCCTCCACTTCGAACAACAATAACCTGAGTAGATGTGGTATATGGAGATGTGAAATCTATATTTTTAAGTCTGTCCTCTGTTATAGTCATACCCGCCATTCCTATGTCGGCTTTTCCTCCCTGGACAGAATTAATAATTGTATCAAATTCCATATCCTCTATTTTCAGCTCATAATGCAGTTTGTCTGCAATCGCCTGGGCAATATCAGCATCAATTCCAACGATTTTATTATCTGCATAATACTCATACGGTGGAAATGCTGCATTGGTAGCCATTATGAGTGTTCCATTTTCATGAGTCACATCTGCAGGACTCTCATATCTGTAGGCTTCGCTATTCTCTTCAATATAATAATCTACGATTTTTTGAATTGTGCCATCCTGTGTAAGCTCCGCTAAGGCTTTGTTAATATCATCACGAAGCACCTGATTTTCCTTTGATATACAAATTGCATATTCCTCGACTGCAAATTCTTCTTCCAAAATACTTAAATCAGAATTTGCTTTAACATATGCTTTGGCAGGCTCACTGTCTATAACCACGCAATCCAGCTTGCCGTTTTTAAGAGATGATATAGCATCGTTACCCTTATTGTATCTCTCAACTACAGTTCCCGCTTCATCCCCCTCATAATCCGATACATACATATCTCCCGTGGTGTTAAGCTGAACGCCTATTTTTTTACCTGGCAAATCATCTACTGTTTTGACATCTGAGGCGCCTACGTTCTTTTGACAGCCTGTAAGCACAAGCATCATAAGGCAAAAACAAATTGCCAAACTCCTTACCTTTTTCATCCTAACTCTCCTATCATCTTATTGTTTCATCCATTTTATTATAACATTATACCAAGAAGACTTCGTACAACACCAAATAGAAAAAGTCCCATTCCATTTCTGAAATAAGACTTTCTATGGAAAGCATATAACCTACATATCAAGGTTTTTGTATTATTTTATTCATTTGTCAAAGGCTAAAGATGTTTGCCCTTCCCAGGCTAAATCACTTTGCCCTAAAACAAAGTAGTCTATTCAAATTCCCTAACAAGATTGTTATCTTAAACTTTTTTTGTTAAGGATATCTGTTACGATTTGATTCCATTTGGTTTCAGACTGTCCCTATCCTATGGGCTGATAAAAAAACTGTTATCAAATTGTTATCACCGGGGTGTTATCACACCGAGCTCACTCACCCCAAAAATCTATACTATCTTGAGTTCTGAGATTTACACGAAACATTCTCCGCATAAAATCTTCACGCTCATTATAGATATCTGTTACATATATCGTACCATTCTCAATTCTGTAAAATGCATAGTTTTGTTCTACATGCAGAAATCTATACGGAGTAGATATTCCGAGCATAGCTTCAACAGAAGGTCCTTTTTCCGGATTATTCTGCAAATCTCGAATTTCTCCCATAATTTTGGATACGATTTTAGTAGCAACCGGTTTGCCATAATTAGCTGTAATCTGTTTATTCAGCTCTCTGAGCTTATCACTGGCATCCGGAGAATACTTTAATTTATACTTCAATCGTTAATTACCCCCA
>JAZLGW010000040.1:0-4764 GCA_045616465.1 Lachnospiraceae bacterium
TGACGTATCACCAAAGATGAAAGAATTTCTAAATTTCATCAGTGGTGGAATTCCCAATGACGATTTTACCAGAAGGCTAGACGAGGCGGTAGCGAAGCAGAAGGTATCCAAGGAAAGGAAGAAAGAATTTATGAAATTCGAAATACTGATGCAGGAAGAACGTGCAAAAGGCCGCGCAGAGGGAATGGAACATGGAATACTTTCTGGCTTAATTGGATTAATGGACAATATGAATTGCAGTGCGGAAAAAGCGCTACAACTCATGAATGTACCTGAAGCCGAATGGGAAACTTATCTTGATCTGCTAAACAAGAAAGAACAGTAAGACAAGTACCATACATAATGCTATTTCGGCTTGTTGCGAGAAATAGCTACGAGAAAAAACAAAGGAAACAGATTCTCCTGGATGGGAGGACAGATGTGGGTAGCATACATCTGTCCTTTTTTAGTGAATAACGATGTTAAAAGTAATAGAATCGGACCCAAGGTGTTATATGTAATTGCTAGAAGAATTAGTTTCTGCCGAAATCTTTCTCTTTGTAATTCCAAAGAGCGCGTCCAATTCCGCATTCTTCAAGTGCTGCATGAATATCGTCAAACCAGCGATTTGCATCCTCATCGCTTGCTTGGTCAATGACACCATATTCACCGCAGTATAAGGTGGTATTATTTTTCTCTGCATAAGCAACAGCTTCCTTGAAATAGTCTAGGAAGAACTGCTTACTACACATCATGTTTTCGTCACCCTCTAAAAGGTTTCTTTCACCGCCGATTACTTCCTGTGTTACTCTTGCATATTCACCAAGCGTCTTAGGATAACTGATTCTAAAATCAGAAGGCATACCAGGAACCCAGTAAGCAGCCTGGTGGGTAAAGATGAGGGGCTCATAGCAGTGGAAATTATATACGACATACTCATCAAGAGGCGCTTTTAATTCTTTTACAGAAACAATCGCATTGTTTCTGGTACCACCAACGAGAACATATGCCTTGGGTGCATATTTACGAATCACTTTGATTGCCTTGTCGGCTAATTCATTCCAGATATCCTTAACATCGGTATCAACCACCTCATTTAAGGGCTCAAATGCCATACGGTCCGCATACTTTCCATAGCGAGAAGCTAATTTATCCCAAATATTTAAAAATCTAGCCTGCTTTTCTTCATCGAAGAAAAATTCTCTGCATTTGTCAGAATCGTCGAAAATATAACCATACGTTTTGTGTAAGTCCAAAACGAGATTTAATCCATATTCCTTGCACCAATCAAGGCAGTCATCAATATGTTTATAACCGGCTTCAATATCAGTTCCATCTTCTTCTTCGATGATAGAATAATCAATAGGAAGACGTACGTGATCAGCGCCCTTTCCCTTAATGATTTCAATATCTTTTTTGGTAATGAAGGTATTCATATGTTCTTCGGTAAGCTCATTCTGAGAAAGCCAGCCGCCTAAGTTATATCCTCTCATGTAACCCTCAAATCTTTTCATATCGTATACTCCCGTTTTAATAAAATTGCAGGACCTGTTTCCTGTATAAATATAGAATAACCCCTTTCGATTCATTAAAATATGGTATTTCTGCTATTTTTATAACATTTTTGATATATAATAGAGTACTAGGGTTATTTCGAAAAACATAAGAACATACTATTTCCCGAGACGTACAGAAAGCCTATGAAAAAAGAAATCATCTATAAAGAATACCTAAATCGAGAAGAAGAGTTTATACGAAGCGAATACCAGCCAGAACTGGAATTTTATTCCCTTGTAAAATCTGGTAATGAAAAGAAGGTAAAAGCATCTTATAAGAATTCCTTTGAAAGTTCGCTTTCCGGTTGGGGAACCTTATCCAGAAATAAACTGCAAAACCTAAAATATCATTTCTGTATTACAGCGGCCATGCTTGCAAGATTCTGTATCGAAGGAGGACTGGAAGTAAGTTCTGCTTATAATTTAAGTGATTATTATATTCTGAAATGTGACGAGGCCTCTACAAACAAAGAGCTTGGCAGGCTGCATCTGGAAATGTCCCTAGCGTATACAAGGAAGATGAAAGAACTGCGTAAGAAAACCGTGGTATCCATCCATGTTGCGAGGGTTATTGATTATATAGATGAACATTTGCATCAGAAGATATCGGTTCAGGAATTAGCAACCAGGGAGAGAATCAGTACCTCCCATTTAAGCCGGGAGTTTCATAAGGAAATGGGGGAGACATTGGCTTCCTATATTAAGAATAGAAAGTTGGAAACGGCCAGAAATATGCTGTTATATTCCACCTATTCGATTGGAGAGATTGCGGCGATTTTTGCCTTTTCTGATCAGAGTTATTTTACAGAGTTATTCCGGGAAAAGTATAAAATGAGTCCAGGAAAGTATAAAAAGAAATACTATCGTGCCATGAAAGAAGATAGCACCATGCTATAATAAGAGCAGATGCTTATTTAACCTATATAAGGAAAAATGTATGGGTGATTTTACCACACTTAGTAATGATATAAAAAATCATACTTTTAAAAATGCATATCTGCTGTATGGGGAAGAAGATTTCCTAAAAAATCAGAAGAAAAGAGAGCTTTTAAACGCCCTTGCAGATCCAGCCGATACGATGAACTTTGCCTCTTATGAGGGAAAGAATTTTGTGATGTCCGAACTGGTTGGACTTGCAAAGACCATGCCCTTTTTTGCAGAGCACAGAACCATTTTGGTAGAAAACAGCGGATTGTTTGATAGCCGAAAAAAAGCAGAAGAGGGAGAAGAGGAGGAGAATAGCAGTGCCTCCGATGATGCCTCTTTACTTGTAAGTCTTTTGGAGGAATTGCCAGAGACGACCTATCTGATTTTTGTAGAACAGAAGATCAATCGTGTTACAAAGACCTATAAGGCCATCAAAAAATGCGGGGATGATGTAGAGTTTCTAAGGCAGGAAGCGCCGGCATTAAAAGCCTGGATTAAAAATACCTTACATAAAGAAGGGTATATTATGGATGGACCAGCCTTTCATCTCTTTTGGCAGAAGGTTGGTGATGACCGCACAGGCGTTGATCGGGATAAGAAACAAAAAACAGGAAACGATATGCTGACCATTTCCTCTGAACTGGAAAAGCTCATTTGTTATTGTGCAGATACAAAAACCATTACAGAAAAAGATGTGGAAGAGATGGTTACGGAGCGTATAGAGGAACAGGCCTTTGTGATGACAGCTGCCATTGCCAGAAAGGACCGCAAGGAAGCCTTTGACCGGTATTATGAACTTCTTGCGCTTCAAAAAGAGCCGCTTGTGATATTAGGTAGTGTTCGCTGGCAGATAGAGACCTTATATCATTTGAAGGATTTACTAGAACGAGGTATGACTGCCGGAGAAGCTGCGGGAAAGTTGAAAATGAATCCTTATGCTGCAGAAAATAATGCAAAGCTTTGTCGATATTTTACCTTAAAAGAATTAGAAAATGTTTTGATAGATTGTGTGGATACAGAGACCGCTATAAAAACAGGTCGCATGGATATGCGAATGGCGGTAGAAGTACTCATTGTAAAATGCGTATCCAGATAAGGAGCAAATATGGCATCAGCCATTATGGAGACAAAATCTGAATTAACGAAGAAGGAATATGAACTGGTGGAGGAGCAGTACCGCTATGATTCGATTCCGAAAAGAGTTGCTTTCACGAAGTCCAAGCTTCGTATGAAGATTCTTATTTTGATTCCCTTTTTTTCCCTATTTTGTGTAAGTCTTTTTTATACCATACGCCAGTGGAAGAATTATGACACAGATCCGTCCCAAAAACTAATGTTTGCGTTTCTTTGTGTGCTTTGTTATATATTGTTGGGTATTGTCATTGTTTTTTCTGTTATGATGTCCAAAGACCTAAAGCAGCTATATGGAAAAACCCAGAATGTCAGAACTTACGGATATGTGAATTTTAAGCAAGAAGAAGAAATCCTTCGGGGACATATTATAGCCTTACAGGAAAATATAGCATCTCTTCGGAGAAAATTAAAAGAAGAACTGGAAAAAAAGAGTTATGAGGAAAGACAACTGGACCAGGTTTTTATGGAGCCAGAAGAAAAAGACCCATCGGAAATGAACCAGGAAGAGTTCTTCTGTTATGCCTTAGGTCATTATGCAGAAGACAAAGCTACGGTGATTATTAAATTAAAGAATGGACTTTATGAAGAGGAGAAAGAGAAAATCTTACTTCGCAAGAAAGAATTACAAAAGACCATTAAAGACATTGAAGCAACCCGTATGCAGATTGATATGGATTATCAAAAGAGTAAGGAGGAATATACCTATTATGTTTTAGGTGTGTTGGTTCTTATCTTATTTCAATGTGTATTTGGTGGACCCATGTGGGCAACCATTGTGATAGCCGTTTCATTTATCATACTTTTTAGCTTTTTTATCTATTTCTTTTTTGTAAAACATAAAGAAAAAAGTATGAAATATCGGGTTGAACATGCCTTTCATAAAGTAAAGTATTATGCACAGGAGCATAACATCATACCGACCAGAAAGCAAAAACAGGAAGTCCTATACCAGATGGAATTATGCGATCGTCGTCTATCCTATGTAGAACAGGTACTTTCTTTCCCTTTTGAAAATATTTAGAAATGAAAAAGGCCGTGTGAAAAAATGAAAGTTTTCTCACACGGCTTTTTCTTTTGGGTGTTTTTTAATCAGATTTCATTAAAAAAGGGGATAGCTCCCCCTTACCCCCATAAACGTGTTTATCTATCGATTTATGCGGCTATGTTT
>JAZLGW010000041.1:0-2524 GCA_045616465.1 Lachnospiraceae bacterium
TGGTCGACCAAAGCAACCGAAACACGCAAGAAATAAAAATGTACTTGTGGTAGGTGGTTCTGGTTCAGGTAAGACGAGATTTTTCATTAAACCAAATCTGTTGCAGATGCATTCTTCATATGTTGTTACTGACCCGAAGGGTACGGTAGTAAACGAAGTAGGGAATGCACTTTTGAAGAACGGTTACAGGATGAAAATCTTCAATACCATCAATTTTCATAAGTCGATGCATTATAATCCATTCGCTTATGTGCATGACGAAAAAGATATCTTAAAGCTGGTTACAACCCTGATTGCCAATACAAAAGGTGAAGGAAAAGGGGGAGATGAGTTCTGGGAAAAAGCGGAGAAATTGCTGTATTCAGCGTTGATTGGTTATATCCATTATGAAGCTCCGGAAGAAGAACAGAATTTCTCTACACTGCTTGAGATGATTAATGCGATGGAAGTCAGGGAGGATGATGAAGAGTTTAAGAATCCAGTTGACCTGATGTTTGATGAGTTGGAAGAAAGAGAGCCGGATCATTTTGCGGTTAGGCAATATAAAAAATATAAATTGAGTGCTGGCAAAACTGCGAAATCCATACTCGTGAGCTGTGGTGCGAGACTTGCACCATTTGATATAAAGGAGCTTCGAGAGATAACGGCATATGATGAACTTGAACTTGATACACTTGGAGACAATAAGACAGCTTTGTTCCTGATTATGTCGGATACGGATGCAACTTTTAATTTTTTGATTTCTATGGTTTATACACAGCTTTTTAATCTTTTATGTGAGAAAGCAGATGATGTGTATGGTGGAAGACTTCCGGTACATGTACGATGCCTGATTGATGAGATGGCTAATATCGGACAGATTCCAAATCTGGAGAAACTGATGGCAACCATACGAAGTCGTGAGATATCGGCATGTCTGGTGCTACAGGCGAAGTCGCAGCTAAAGGCGATTTATAAGGATAATGCAGATACTATTATTGGTAACTGTGATTCCCAGATATTTCTTGGTGGTTCTGAGCAGACGACTCTTAAAGACCTGAACGCTACTCTTGGTAAAGAGACAATTGATATGTATAACACAGGCGAGACAAGAGGACAGTCACCGAGCTACAACATGAATTATCAGAAGCTTGGTCATGATTTGATGAGCATTGATGAACTGGCAGTCATGGATGGATCAAAATGTATTGTCCAGATTCGTGGTGTAAGACCATTTTTTTCAGACAAATATGATCTGACACAGCATCCAAAGTATTCGCTTACATCGGATGCAGATAAGAGGAACTGGTTTGATATAGAGAAGTTCCTGAAACACAAGTTAATACTGAAAGCAGATGACGAATATGAAGTCATCACAATGAATGAAGAGTAGGCTTTTCTTCCGGTGATAAAGACCGGTGGAAGGGCCTTTTCTTATACGGCCGTATTTTCCAGAGTCAGTCGACGGACTCCGGACTGTAACAAAAAAACAATCATATATTTCGGCAAAAAATCTAAATATTGCCGAAGGATATCAAATTTGGAGGAAATATAAAATGGCATTTTTTCAGAGCGCAGTAGGAACATTACAGACACTTGTTGTAGCACTTGGTGCAGGTCTTGGAGTATGGGGAGTAATCAACCTTATGGAAGGTTACGGTAATGATAATCCAGGAGCAAAGTCACAGGGAATGAAGCAGCTTATGGCTGGTGGCGGTGTAGCACTTATCGGTACTACTCTTATCCCTCTTCTTTCTGGATTGTTCTAAGAAGAGACAACTGAATAATAACTAAAACCGGCCGTCAAACAGTAAGGAATCTGTTGGCGGCCATTAATAACTATTTTTAATTTATGGAGGAATAATCAAATGGCATTTTTTCAGAGTGCAGTAGGCACATTACAGACATTAGTAGTAGCACTTGGTGCAGGTCTTGGAGTATGGGGAGTAATCAACCTCATGGAAGGTTATGGTAATGATAATCCAGGAGCAAAGTCACAGGGAATGAAGCAGCTTATGGCTGGTGGCGGTGTAGCTCTTATCGGAACAACACTTATTCCATTACTTTCAGGTCTCTTCTAAGAGGCGAAAGAAGTTCGGGACGGGCAATCGCCTGTCCCATATATAAGGAGGTAACAATTGGACAGCATACTTCAGCAAATAACAGACTGGCTGAAAGAAATGCTTGTATCAGGAATAATGGATAACCTGACAGATACCTTTGCATCAGTTAATGATCAGGTAGGGCAGATTGCAGCAGATGTAGGCCAGACACCAGCAAGCTTCATGCCGGCAGTTTTTAACATGGTCAGAAACTTGTCAGAAAATGTAATCATGCCGATTGCAGGAATTATCCTTACCTTTATAGCTTGCTATGAATTGATTCAGCTGGTTATCAGCCATAACAACTTAGCAAACTTTGAAACCTGGTTCATTTGGAAATGGATATTTAAGACTGTTATAGCGGTTGAACTTATCACCCACACCTTTGACTTTACGATGGCAGTATTTGATGTTGCGCATCATGTAGTAACAAATGCAGGAGG